>NZ_JACIBU010000001.1:0-1367204 GCF_014195485.1 Modestobacter versicolor | reverse complement strand
TCGGTGGTGAGCAGCGCCGAGGAGGCCACCAGGTAGGACAGCCCGCGGGCGTCGTCGCTCACCTCGCGCAGCAGCGCCGCGGTGGCCGCCACGTCGCCGGCCGCCTCGTCGTCGGGCAGGTCGTCGGGGCCGAGCGCGTCGAGCACGTCGTCGGGCAGGCCCTCCGGTGCCCCGCCCTGGCGCACCGCGACGTCGGCGACGTAGCGGGCGAACAGGTCGCGGACGTTGCGGGCCAGCAGGTCCAGCGAACCGCGGGCCACCTCGGTGACCACGTCGTCCGGGACGATCCCGGCCGCGGCGTCCGCGCCGACCAGCTCGCCGGCGTCGCCGGCCGCCTCCTCGGCGGCCTCCTCCTCGGCCAGCCACTCGACCAGCGCCTGCAGGTACGGCGGCTCGTCGCTGTGCTCCCCGCTGCTCTCCGAGGGCACCAGCACGTCGAGCAGCCGGAAGCGCTCACCGCCGACGGCGGCGACCCGGTACCCGCCGTCGCGCTGCGGGGCGACCATCCGCAGCACCGCGGTGCAGCCGACGTCGAACAGCGCCTCGGCGGGCGCGACCCGCTCCACCTCCCAGCCCTGCCGGATGGCGACCACGCCGAACCGGCGCTCGGTGCCCTCGGGCAGCGAGGTGAGGTCGACGACCAGCCGCCGGTAGCGCGGCTCGAAGATCTGCAGCGGCAGCACCACGCCGGGGAACAACGGGGTCTCCAGCGGGAACAGCGGGATGACCTCCCGGCTGCTGGAGCTGCCTGACCCGCCCGCGGAACTCACGGCGGGAGCCTACGGGCAGCAGGGGCCGCTCACCCGGGCGTCTACCGTGGGGTGTTCTCCCGTTCGTACCCGGAGGTGCTCCGTGCTGTCCCGCATCGACCTGCGAGGGTCCGCCCTGCCCGGGCCCCGGGAGCTCGCGCAGCTGCTGCCCCGGGCCGCCACCGACATCGACTCGGTGCTCGCCGTGGTCCGCCCGATCTGCGAGGACGTCCGGCTCCGCGGCGCCCAGGCGGTCCGCGAGATCACCGCCCGGCTCGACGGCGTCGACGTCCCGGACATCGCCGTCCCGCAGGCCGCCCTCGACGAGGCGCTCGCCACGGTCGACCCCACGCTGCGCGCCGCGCTCGAGGAGGCCGTCCGCCGGGTCCGCACGGTGCACGCCGACCAGCGCCGCACCGACGTGACCACCGACGTCGTCCGCGGCGGCACCGTGACCGAGCGCTGGGTGCCGGTGCGCCGGGTCGGGCTCTACGTGCCCGGCGGGCTCGCCCCGCTGCTGAGCTCCGTGGTGATGAACGTCGTCCCCGCGCAGATCGCCGGCGTCGAGTCGATCGCGGTCACCAGCCCCCCGCAGCGCGACAACGGCGGGCTGCCCGACCCCGGCGTGCTGGCTGCCTGCGCGCTGCTGGGCGTCACCGAGGTCTACGCCGTCGGCGGGGCCCAGGCGATCGCGATGTTCGGCTACGGCGCCGGGTCCTGCGCGCCGGTCGACATGGTCACCGGGCCGGGCAACGTCTACACGACCGCGGCCAAGCGGCTGCTGCGCGGGCTGGTCGGCATCGACTCCGAGGCCGGCCCCACCGAGGTCGCCGTGCTGGCCGACGACACCGCCGACCCGGTGCACGTGGCCGCCGACCTGATCAGCCAGGCCGAGCACGACCCGCTGGCCGGCGCGGTGCTGGTCACCACCAGCGAGGAGCTCGCCGACGCCGTGCTGGACCAGGTGCCCGGTCAGGTCGCGGCCACCAAGCACAGCGACCGGATCAGCACCGCGCTGTCCGGCAGCCAGTCCGGCATCGTGCTGGTCGACGACCTGGACGCCGGGCTGGCCGTCGTCGACGCCTACGCCGCCGAGCACCTGGAGATCCAGACCCGGGACGCCCGCGCCGTGGCGATGCGGGTGCGCAACGCCGGTGCGGTCTTCGTCGGCCCGTGGGCGCCGGTCTCCCTCGGCGACTACGCCGCCGGGTCCAACCACGTGCTGCCCACCGGCGGCTGCGCCCGGCACTCCAGCGGGCTGAGCGTGCAGTCGTTCCTGCGCGGCATCCACGTCGTCGAGTACGACGAGCAGGCGCTCGCCGAGGTCGCCGGGCACATCGACGCCCTGGCGAACGCCGAGGACCTGCCGGCGCACGCCGCCGCCGTCCGGGCCCGCCAGCGCGCATGACGGCGATGGAGGAGCTCCCGCTGCGGCCGGAGCTGCGGGGCCGCACGCCCTACGGGGCCCCGCAGCTCGCCGTCCGGTACGCGCTGAACACCAACGAGAACCCGCACCCGCTGCCGGCGGCGCTGCTCGCCGACCTGCAGGTGGCGCTGGCCGAGGCCGCGCAGGGCCTCAACCGCTACCCGGACCGGGACGCGACGGCGCTGCGCGCCGACCTCGCGGGCTACCTGACCCGCACCAGCGGCGAGCCGGTCACCCCGGCGATGGTGTGGGCGGCCAACGGGTCCAACGAGGTGCTGCAGCAGGTGCTGCAGGCCTTCGGCGGCGCCGGGCGGACGGCGCTGGGGTTCACCCCGTCGTACTCGATGCACCCGATCATCACCGCGGCCACCGGGGCGGCGTGGGTCGACGGGCACCGGCGCGCCGACTTCACCATCGACCCGGCGGCCGCCACCGCGCAGCTGCGCGAGGTCCGCCCGGACGTCGTCTTCGTCACCAGCCCGAACAACCCGACCGGCACCGCGGTCGACCTGGACACCGTCGCCGCGCTGTACGAGGCGACCGAGGGCGTCCTCGTCGTCGACGAGGCGTACACCGAGTTCGCCCGGAAGGGCACCGTCTCCGCGCTGTCCCTGCTGCCCGGGCGGCCCCGGCTCATCGTGAGCCGCACGATGAGCAAGGCGTTCGGCATGGCGGGGCTGCGGCTGGGCTACCTGGCCGCCGACCCCGCGGTGGTCGACGCGCTGCAGCTGGTGCGGCTGCCCTACCACCTGAGCTCGCTCACCCAGGCCGCGGCGCGGACCGCGCTGGCGCACACCGAGCAGCTGCTGGACACCGTCGACGCGGTCAAGGCCGAGCGGGACCGGATCGTCGAGGCGCTCCCCGGCCTCGGCCTGACCAGCGTGCCCAGCGACGCGAACTTCGTGCTGTTCGGGCACTTCGCCGACGCCGCGGCGGCCTGGCAGGCGCTGCTGGACCGCGGGGTGCTGGTGCGCGACGTCGGGCTGCCCGGCTGGCTGCGGGTCACCGCGGGCACCACCGAGGAGACCGACGCCTTCCTCACCGCCCTGGGTGAGATCGCGCCGGGGCACCGCACCGCTCTGGGAGGATGACCACCATGACTCGCACTGCACGCGTCGAGCGGGCGACCAACGAGACCAAGCTCGTCGTCGAGGTCGACCTCGACGGCACCGGCACGGCCGACGTCGCCACCGGGGTCGGGTTCTACGACCACATGCTCACCGCGCTGTCCAAGCACAGCGGGATCGACCTGACGGTGCGCGCCGACGGCGACCTGCACATCGACGCCCACCACACCGTCGAGGACGTCGCCATCGCGCTGGGCCAGGCCTTCGCCGAGGCGCTGGGCGACAAGCGCGGCATCACCCGCTACGGCGACGCCACCATCCCGATGGACGAGGTGCTGGTGCAGGCCGCCGTCGACCTCTCCGGCCGGCCGTACTTCGTGCACGCCGAGCCGGAGAACATGACGCCGATGATCGGGCCGGACTACCCGACGTCGCTCACCAAGCACGTGCTGGAGTCCTTCGCCTTCAACGCGAAGATCAGCCTGCACGTGCGGGTGCTCTACGCCGGCCGCGACGCCCACCACATCGTCGAGGGCCAGTTCAAGGCGCTCGCCCGGGCGCTGCGCACCGCCGTGGCACTGGACCCGCGGGTCACCGACGTCCCCTCCACGAAGGGCGCTCTGTGACCTTCGGGGTGGCGCTGCTCCTCGTGGGCGGCTTCCTCCTCGGCGGTTCCTGGAGCATCTGGAAGGCCGACTCGGACACCGAGGGGCGCACCGGCCCGCAGGTCGGGTTCGCCGTCGTCCTGCTGGTGGCCGCCCTGCTGGCCAGCGTCGCCGGGGTCCTCTACCTCGTCGGCTGATCGAGGCGGGCGGCGAACTCCTCCGCCGTCCGCAGCTGGCGGCGGAGCGTGGCCACCCGCTCGGCCGCCTGCGCGCGGAACGCGGTGAGCCGGGCGGGGTCGGCGGCCCCGCCGGCGTCCAGCAGCTCCAGCAGCTCGCGCATCTCCTCGAGGCTGAACCCCAGCGGCTTCATCTGCATGATCACCCGGAGCCGCTCGACGTCGGCGGCCACGTACAGCCGGAAGCCGCCCTCGGACCGCGCCGAGGGCACCGCCAGGCCGACCTCCTCGTAGTACCGGATGGTGCGCAGCGACAGGCCGATCTGCTCGGCGACCTCGCCGATCTGCATCCGGCGCTCGGCGGTCACTCGCCGCCGCCCAGGCGCCCGGCCAGCCGGTCGTGGTAGTGGCCGGTGACCTCGGTCAGCCCGGTGAGCTGCACGGTCTTCCCGCGCAGCGCGTACTTGTGCGCGACGGCGTCCAGGACGGCGACCGACGAGGCGTCCCAGACGTGCGCGCCGGACAGCTCGACCACCACCCGGTCGGGGTCCCCGGCGTAGTCGAACCGGCCGACCATGTCGTTGGTGGAGGCGAAGAACAGCGCACCGCGGACGACGTAGCGCCGGCCGCCGTCGGGCTCGTCGACCGGGGTGACGGTGACCAGGTGCGCCACCCGCCGGGCGAAGAGCACGCAGGCCACCAGGACGCCGACCCCGACGCCGATCGCCAGGTTGGACGTCGCCAGGACCACGGCGACGGTGACGAGCATGACCGCGGTCTCGCTGCGCGGCATCCGCCGAAGCGTGCGCAGGCTGTGCCAGTCGAAGGTGGCGATCGAGACGAAGACCATCACCGCCACCAGCGCCGCCATCGGGATCACCGCGACGACCGGGCTCAGCGCCATGACCAGGACCAGCAGGAAGACCCCGGCGAGGAGGGTCGACAGCCGGGTGCGGGCGCCGGAGCGCACGTTGATCATCGTCTGGCCGATCATCGCGCAGCCGCCCATGCCGCCGAAGGCGCCGGTGACCAGGTTCGCGATGCCCTGGCCGATCGACTCGCGGGTCTTGCTGGAGGTCGTGTCGGTGAGCTCGTCGACCAGCTTGGCGGTCATCAGCGACTCCATCAGCCCGACCAGCGCGATGGCCAGCGCGTAGGGGGCGATGACCCGCAGGGTGTCCAGGGTGAACGGGACGTCGGGCAGGCCCAGGCCGGGCAGGCTGTCGGGCAGCTCGCCCTCGTCGCCGACGGTCGGCACCGAGACGCCGACGGTCACGGTGAACACCGTGAGCAGCACGATGGCCACCAGCGGGGCCGGCACCGCGGTGGTCAGCCGGGGGAGGCCGAAGACCACGACCAGGCCGACGGCGGCGAGCGGGTAGACCGCCCACGGGACGTCGACCAGCTGCGGCAGCTGCGCGGTGAAGATCAGGATCGCCAGCGCGTTGACGAAGCCGACCATCACGCTGCGCGGCACGAACCGCATGACCTTCGCGACGCCGAGCAGCCCGAGGGCCACCTGGAACACCCCGCCGAGCAGGACGGCGGCGACGAGGTACGGCAGGCCGTGGCTCTCCACCAGCGGGGCGATCACCAGCGCGATCGCCCCGGTGGCCGCCGAGATCATCGCCGGCCGCCCGCCGGTGAACGCGATGGTGACGGCCATGGTGAAGGAGGCGAACAGGCCCACCCGCGGGTCGACGCCGGCGATGATCGAGAACGAGATCGCCTCGGGGATCAACGCCAGCGCCACGACCAGGCCGGCCAGCACCTCGGTGCGGGCGACGCGGGGGCTGAGCCAGGCAGGGCGGGGCAGGGAGAGGGCAGCGGTCATGGCACCGTTCGCGATCGGGAGTGGTTCGACCGCGGCACTGCGGGCTCGCCGGCACCCTACCCTCACGTGAGAGGAGGGTTGGTCCGGAGGCTGTCGTACGGGTCCGGCAGTCTCCCGGCATGGACCTGCGGCTGGTACCCGTGACCCCCGACAACGTGGCCGACGCCTGCCGGCTGGCCATCCGGCCGGAGCAGGAGGGCGTCGTCGCCCCGGTCGCCTCCTCCCTCGCCGAGGCCTACGCCAGCCCGGACGTCGCCTGGCCACGGCTGGTCACCGACGGCGAGGGCGGGCCGGTCGTCGGCTTCGTGATGGGCAGCTTCGACCCGGGCAACGAGGTCCCCGCGTTCCGCTGCGGCATCTGGCGGCTCAACGTCGCGGCGCACGCGCAGGGGCAGGGGGTGGGCCGGTTCGCCGTCCAGGCCGTCGCCGACGAGGCGCGCCGGCGCGGGAACGACCGGATCACCGTGCTCTGGGAGCGGCACGAGCACGGGCCCGAGGAGTTCTACCTGCGCCTGGGCTTCCGGCCGACGGGGGAGGAGCTCTTCGGCGAGGTGGTCGGGGAGCTCGTCCTGCCGGGACGGGAACACGACGGCCCCCTTCTCGGCTGATGGGTAGCGTGGCAGCTGTGAAGAAGGTCGTCGTGCTGGACTACGGGTCGGGCAACCTGCGCTCGGCCGAGCGGGCGCTGGCCCGCGTGGGCGCTGACGTCACGGTGACCGCCGACCCGCATGCGGCGCTGGAGGCCGACGGCCTCGTCGTCCCGGGCGTGGGCGCCTACGCCGCCTGCATGGACGGTCTGCGCGCCGTCGACGGGCCCCAGGTGATCGGCCGCCGGCTGGCCGGTGGCCGCCCGGTGCTGGGCATCTGCGTGGGCATGCAGGTGCTCTTCGAGCGCGGGGTCGAGCACGGCCAGGACACCGCGGGCTGCGGTGAGTGGCCCGGTGTGGTCGAGCAGCTGAAGGCCCCGGTGCTGCCGCACATGGGCTGGAACACCGTGCAGGCGCCGGAGGGCAGCACGCTGTTCGCCGGCCTGGCCGACCAGCGCTTCTACTTCGTGCACTCCTACGGCGTCCGCGAGTTCCCGCTGGCCGAGCCGGGCGTGACCGGGCGGCTGACCCCGCCGTCGGTCACCTGGGCCGAGCACGGCGACCGGTTCGTCGCCGGGGTGGAGAACGGGCCGCTCTCGGCGACCCAGTTCCACCCGGAGAAGAGCGGCGACGCCGGCGCCCAGCTGCTCACCAACTGGCTGGACTCGCTGGCCTGAGGAGGGTCCTTCGTCAGCTGCGCAGGTAGCTCGCGCCGTTGACGTCGATGATCGTGCCGGTGGAGAAGCTGGCCTGCGGCGAGGCCAGCCACAGCACCGCCGCGGCGACCTCCTCCGGCCGGGCCACCCGTCCGTAGGGCGACTGCGCGCGCACCGCGTCGCCACCCGGGCCGTCGAGCACCTCGCGGGCCATCTCGGTCTGCACGAACCCGGGGGCCACCGTGCCCACCGAGATGCCGTGCGGGGCCAGCGCGAGCGCCATCGACTGGCCGAAGGCGTTGAGCCCGGCCTTGGAGGCGCCGTAGGCGGGAGTGTTCGGCTCGCCGCGGAAGGCGCCCCGGCTGGAGACGTTGACCACCGCGCCGCCGCCGGAGGCGATCAGGTGCGGCAGCGCCCGGAACGTCGCGTTGGCCGGGCCGAGCAGGTTGACCGCGAGCGTGCGCGACCAGGCGGCCTGCCACTCGGCGTAGCTGGTCTCCAGCGGCGGGTGCGCGGTGAAGACCGCGGCGTTGTTGACCAGCACGTGCAGCCCGCCCAGCGCCGCGGCCGCCTCGTCGACCGCCCGGCCGATCGCCTCGGGGTCGGCGACGTCGGCCTGCACGACGGTGTGCCCCTCGCCCGGCAGCTCGGCCAGCACCTCCTCGGCCTGCGCGCGCGAGGTGTTGGCGTGCACCGCGACCCGGTCGCCCTGCGCGGCGAAGGCCAGCGCGATGGCGCGGCCGATGCCCCGGGAGGCGCCGGTGACCAGGACGGCGCGGGAGGTCTGCTCGGGCTCGTTCGGCACGGGAGGAGTCAACCAGTCACCACCGGCCGCGGTGCACGACCTCCTCGGTGGCCCGGCGGCCGCGCCGCAGGGACGGGGAGCGCTTGTCCTCGCTGCCCGGGTAGCCGACCGAGAGGCAGCCGATCGGGGTGTAGGCCGCCGGCACGCCGAACGCGTCGCGGAAGGCGTCGATGCGCTCCGGCGGGATGCCGAAGAAGCACGCGGCCAGCCCCTCGTCGACCGCGGTGAGCAGCACCAGCAGCGAGGCCATCCCGGTGTCGACGTGCCAGTAGGGCACCGGCCAGCGGCGCTCGTCGCGGTCGGTCCAGCCCTTGTCCGGTTCGGCGTAGCGGTCCAGGTAGGCGTCCTTGTGCGACAGCGGCACGACCAGCAGCGGAGCCCGCCGCATCCGGGTCAGCCAGCCGTCGGGCGCGCCCTCGCCGGTGGTCGCGGCCCAGAACCGGTCGCGGTCCTCGGCGGTCTCCAGCACCAGGAACGCCCAGCCCTGGCTGAACCCGGCCGAGGGGGCGCGGACGGCGTGCTCGAGCAGCCGCTCGCGGACGTCGGCCGGGACGGGCCGGTCGGGGTCGTAGTCGCGCACCATGCGCCGCCTGCGGACGACGTCGCGGAACTCCATGGCCAGCACCCTGCCGCACCGCTCCGACAGCGGGCGCGCAGGGCTTCCCTAGGCTTGACCCGTGACGAAGCTGCAGCTGCTCCCCGCCGTCGACGTCGCCGACGGTCTCGCCGTCCGCCTGGTGCAGGGCGAGGCCGGCAGCGAGACCTCCTACGGTGACCCGCTGGAGGCCGCGCTGGCCTGGCAGCGCGACGGCGCCGAGTGGGTGCACCTGGTCGACCTCGACGCCGCGTTCGGCCGCGGGTCCAACCGCGAGCTGCTCGCCTCGGTGGTCGGCGCCCTGGACGTCGACGTGGAGCTGTCCGGCGGCATCCGGGACGACGAGTCGCTGGCCGCGGCGCTGGCCACCGGCTGCCGGCGGGTCAACCTGGGCACCGCCGCGCTGGAGTCGCCGGAGTGGTGCGCCCGGGCGATCGCCGAGCACGGTGACCGGGTCGCCGTCGGCCTCGACGTGCGCGGGACCCGGCTGGCCGCCCGCGGCTGGACCCAGGAGGGCGGCGAGCTCTACGAGACCCTCGCCCGGCTGGACGCCGAGGGGTGCGCCCGGTACGTGGTCACCGACATCACCAAGGACGGCACGCTGCGCGGCCCCAACCTGGACCTGCTGCGCGAGGTGTGCGCCGCGACCCCGCGCCCGGTCATCGCCTCCGGGGGCGTGAGCTCGCTGGACGACATCCGCGCGCTGGCCGGGCTGACCGGGATCGGCGTCGAGGGCTCGATCGTGGGCAAGGCGCTCTACGCCGGCCAGTTCACCCTGCCCGAGGCGCTGCGGCTGACCGAGGAGCTGGCGTGACGGCGCTGCGGCTGGGGTCCGGCGGCCCGTACGAGGCGGTCGTCGGCTACAGCCGGGTCGTCGTCGTCGGGGACACCGCGTGGGTGAGCGGCACGACCGCCACCGTCGACGGCGCCGTGGTGCACGCCGGTGACACCGCGGGGCAGACCCGGGTGGCGCTGCAGGGCGTCGTCCGGGCGCTGACCGAGGCCGGCTTCGTGCCTGGCGACGTCGTCCGCACCCGGGTGTACGTGACCGACATCAGCCGCTGGGAGGAGGTCGGGCGGGTGCACGGGGAGTTCTTCGGCGACGTCCGGCCGGCCACCTCGATGGTGCAGGTGGCGGCGCTGATCGACCCGGCGATGCTGGTGGAGGTCGAGGCCGACGCGGTCCGGGGGGCGGGGTCGTGAGTCTCGCCGTCCGCGTGATCCCGTGCCTGGACGTCGACGCCGGCCGGGTGGTCAAGGGCGTGAACTTCGTCGACCTGGTCGATGCCGGCGACCCGGTGGAGATGGCCCGGGTCTACGACGCCGAGGGCGCCGACGAGCTCACCTTCCTCGACATCACCGCGAGCTCCGGTGACCGGGAGACCACCTACGACGTCGTCCGGCGCACCGCGGAGAGCGTGTTCATCCCGCTGACCGTCGGCGGTGGGGTGCGCAGCGTCGCCGACGTCGACAAGCTGCTGCGGGCCGGGGCGGACAAGGTCGCGGTGAACACCGCCGCCGTCGCCCGGCCGGAGCTGATCGCCGAGATCGCCGACCGGTTCGGCAACCAGGTGCTGGTGCTGTCCCTGGACGCCCGCCGGGTGCAGGACGGCGCGGTCACCGACTCCGGCTTCGAGATCACCACGCACGGCGGGCGGCGCGGCACCGGCCGGGACGCCGTGGAGTGGGTCGTGCAGGCGGCTGGGCTCGGGGTCGGCGAGGTGCTGCTGAACTCGATGGACGCCGACGGCACCCGGGCCGGCTTCGACACCGACCTGATCCGCGCCGTGCGCCGGGAGGTCAGCGTGCCGCTGATCGCCAGTGGGGGAGCGGGCGCCGTCGACCACTTCCCACCGGCGGTCGAGGCCGGGGCGGACGCCGTCCTGGCGGCCAGCGTCTTCCACTTCGGCCAGCTGCGGGTGGGTGACGTGAAGCGCGGTCTGGCCGCGGCGGGCGTGCCGATCCGGCAGGAGTCCGACCACCCGCTCGGCTGAGCGGCTCGGCCACGCAGCCGTCAGGGACGGTTCCGTGCCAGATCCTCCATCGTGACCGGATCGTTATACGCACGCGCTCACCCTCGCCGGCCGGGCAGACGGCGCGCCGCCGTGACCTGCACGTTCCTTGATCCATCTGGGTCGCGGGCAACCTAATCGCGGGTAACGCGATGTTCACGAACGAGCCGTCGGCCACGCGCGCGTCGCGCCACGACCGCTGTGTGACCGTCACCGTTCGTGATCGCCTCGGTCACGGACAGAGCGTGAAGCCTCAACGAAGCGCGTAACTTCCGAGGCGTTCTCACGGGGCTCCACGACGAAGTGCGCCTGTGTGCCGCCCACCCGTCGTGCGAGTCAGGAGCCTGGATGCTGCGTGCGCTCCGCAGTGCCACCGTCGTCCGGTTCGCCGTCGTCGGCGTGGCCATGACCGTCCTCCACCTGGCCGTCTTCCGGCTGGCGTCGGGTTGGGTCGTCGCCGAGGCGGCCAACGTCGTCGCCTTCCTGGTGGCCACCCAGGTGAACTTCGCGGTCAGCTACTACTGGACCTGGTCCTCGCGCCGCACCCCCGGCCGGGAGACGGTCGGCTCGGTCCTGCGCCGGGCCGCCCTCTTCAACGGCTCCGCCGCCGCCGGGTTCGGCGTCAACGCCGCGGTCTTCTCGCTGGCCTACCGGGTCATCGGCACCACCGCGATGACCAGCGCCCTCGTCGGGACCGTGGCCAGCGCCGGGGCGTCGTTCCTGCTCAGCTCCCGCCTGGTGTTCCGGCGCCCCGCGCTGACCGCCGACGTGGCCCCGGTCCTGCCCCTCGCACTGCCGCAGCCCCAGCTGGTCCCCGGCGGTGACCGGTCCCGCCCATGACCGCTCGTCCCACGGCGCCCGCCGCCCCTCCCCGTGAAAGGTGACCACCGCGTGAGCCAGCCAGTGATCGACCTCGACGTCGTCGTCCCCGTCTTCAACGAGGAGCAGCGGCTCGGCCCGACGCTCCGCGCCCTGACCGCCCACGCCGCCACGCTCCCGCTGAGCGTCCGGTTCACCGTGGTGGACAACGGCTCCGTCGACCGGACCGCCGAGGTGGTCGACGACGTCGCCGCGCGCTCCCCGGAGAACACCTCCGTGCGCCTGATCGGCTGCTCCCGCCAGGGCAAGGGCGCCGCGGTGCGCCGCGGTCTGCTGGCCGGCACCGCCCGCTGGCGCGGCTTCTGCGACGCCGACCTCTCCACCCCGCCGCAGGTCCTGACCGACGTCGTCGGCCACCTGCAGGAGGGCGACCCGGTCGTCATCGGCTCGCGGCGGATCACCGGCGCCGGCTACGAGGTCGCGCAGCCGCTGCTCCGGCGGCTCGGGTCGAGCACGTTCCGGATGATGACCCGGCCCCTCGTGGGCGACGTGGCGGACACCCAGTGCGGCTTCAAGTTCTTCTCCGCCGAGGCCGCCGAGCAGATCTTCAGCCGGGTGACCGCCAACGGCTTCGCCTTCGACGTCGAGGTCCTCGCCGTCGCCGCCCGGCTGGGGCTGCCGGTCACCGAGGTGCCGGTCCGCTGGACCGACCAGGAGGGCTCGTCCTTCCACGTGTGGACGCACGGCCGACGGGTCCTCTCCGAGGTGCGTGCGGTGCACGCAGCGCTGGGACGGATGGCCTGATGACGGCGGCACGGGGGTCCCGCCTGATCGTCCTCAACTGGCGCGACCGCCGGCACCCTGCTGCCGGCGGCGCGGAGCTGTACTGCGAGCGCGCTGCCCGCGAGCTGACCCGCCAGGGGCGGTCGGTCGTGCTGGTGACCAGCCGCCCGGCCGGCACGCCGGCCCGGGAAGAGCTCGACGGCTACCAGATCCGACGGCTCGGCAGCTGGTGGAGCGTCTACCCGCTCGCCCTGCTGTGGCTGCTCAGGCACCGCGCCGAGGTCGGCGCGGTCGTCGACTCGCAGAACGGCATCCCGTTCTTCAGCCCGCTGGTCACCCGCCGCGACGTCCCGGTCGTGCTGCTGGTGCACCACGTCCACCAGGACCTCTTCGCCCGGGCGCTGCGCCCGGCGGCGGCCCGGCTGGCCCGCTGGCTCGAGGGCCCGGCCAGCCGCCGGGTGTACCGGCGGCGCACCGTCGTGGTGCTGTCCCCGTCGGCCAGGGCCGCGGTGCGGCGGCGGCTGCGCTTCGACGGCCCGGTCGTCGTGGTGCCCTGCGGCGCCGACAGCCTCGGCGTCGAGCGCCGGCGGTCGGCCACGCCCCGCGTCGTCGTCGTCGGGCGGCTGACGGCGCTCAAGCGGCTGGACGCGCTCGTCGACGCCATGCCGGAGGTACAGGCGCGGCACCCGGAGGCCGAGCTGCACCTGGTCGGTGGCGGGCCCGCCCGCACCGGCCTGGAGGAGCGGGCGCGCGCGGTCGGTGCGCGGGTCGTCTTCCACGGCCGGCTCCCCGACGCCGAGCGCGACGCGGTGCTCGGCGCGGCCTGGCTGACCGTCAGCGCCTCCGACGGCGGTGACTGGGCGCCGTCGCTGATCGAGGCCAACGGCGCCGGTGTCCCGGCGCTGGCCCGGCGGGTCAGCGGCATGACCGACGCCGTACGGCACGGCCGCACCGGCTGGCTGGTCGACGGCACCTCCGCCGAGCTCGGTGCGGCCGTCTCCCGGGCGCTCACCGTCCTCGCCGACCCTGTCGTGGCCGCCACGATGGCCGGGCGCGCCCGCTCGTGGGCCGCCCGCTTCACCTGGACGGGCACGGCTGCCGGTCTGCTGACGGCGGTCGGTCTGGAGGACGCGCGCCTGGAGCGCCGGCGGCACGGCTTCGCCGAGCGGCGAGCCGGCAACGACCTGGTGGTCGTGCTGAGCGTCCCGGAGTCCGCGATCCGCGGGGAGTGGCAGACCTCCCGGCGGGCGGGTGACGTCTGGGTGTCCGACGGCACCGTCGTCCGCGGGCTGCTCGCCGGCGCAGACGAGGGCGACGTCCAGGGGATCCTGGACCGGCTCGACGTCGACCGGACCGACCCCGCCGTCAGCGTGCTGGTCGCCCGGCACGCCGACCTGCTCGGCCAGTGGTCGGACCCGGAGGACGCGATCGACCTGGCCGAGGCCGTCGGTCGTCCGGTCGAGGTCCGCAGCGACGACCAGGGTGGTGACCGGCATGCTGCGTGAGCAGGAGGCCGTCCCGGCCGACGGGCCGCAGCCCGGGCCCCGGCGGCGCGGCCGGCTGGCCGCCCTCGTCGCGCTGGTCCTCGCGGTCGTGCTCGGCGTGGCCGGGACGGTCTACGCCGACGACATCACCGACGCCGTGGCGACCGTCGCCGCCGACGAGCCCCGGGCGGTCTCCGACCGCACGGTGCTGGACGACCTGTGGCGGGTCTACACGGAGAACTACCTGGAAGAGGGCACCAACCGGACGCTCGACCCGCAGAGCGGCGGGATCACCACGTCCGAGGGCCAGAGCTACACGATGCTGCGCGCCGTGTGGTCCGACGACCTGCAGACCTTCACCGACAGCTGGCAGTGGACCAAGGACAACCTCCAGCGCGCGGACTCCCTGATGTCCTGGCGGTTCGGCCCGCGGTCCGACGGCAGCTACGGCGTGCAGGAGGAGCTGGGCGGCGACAACACCGCCTCCGACGCCGACGCCGACATCGCCCTCGCGCTGCTGATGGCGTACTCGCGGTGGAAGCAGGACGTCTTCCTCTACGACGCCCTCCCGATCATCGACAGCATCTGGACCGAGGAGGTCGTCGCCGTCGCCGGGGAACCGGTGCTGGCGGCCAACGACCTCGAGCAGTTCGACACCGAGCGGGTGCTGGTCAACCCCTCCTACTTCGCGCCCTACGCCTACCGGGTGTTCGCCGCGGTGGACCTGGAGCACGACTGGCCGGGCCTGGTCGACAACACCTACGAGGTCCTCGAGGCGCTCGAGGACCAGCCGCTGGACGCCGCCCGCTCCGCCGGGCTGCCGCCGGACTGGGTGTTCATGGACCGGGAGACCGGTGCGTTCAGCCCGGTCAGCGACACCCTGACCACCCGGTTCAGCTACGACGCGCTGCGGCTGCCGTGGCGGTTGGCGCTGGACGCCCGCTGGCACGACGAGGAGCGCGCCGTGGCGCTGCTCGAGCGGCAGTCGCTGCTCGCCGAGGAGTGGACGTCGCGGGGCGAGCTGGCCGCGGTCTACGGCCGCGACGGGACGCCGGTCGTCGACTACGAGGCGCCGGCGATGTACGGCGGGGCGATGGGCTACTTCACCGTCGTCGAGCCCGACCTGGCCGAGGAGGTCTACACCGAGGAGCTGCTCCCGGTGTACGACGCGGACACCGGCAACCTGGCCGAGCAGCTCGGCTACTACGACTCCAACTGGGTGTGGTTCGGCATGGCCCTGCACCTCGACGCCCTGCCCGACCTGACCGTGACGGAGCGGTAGACGCCGTGGACCTGACCCCGACCCAGACCCAGGCACAGGCGTCCGCCCCGGACGCCCACGCCTTCCTCACCCACCTGCCCAACCGGGGCTTCCTGGTGGGCAACGTGGTGCTCGCCGTCGTCTACACGCTGGTGATCACCTTCGCCTTCGAGCACGGCAACCCGGTGCTGTTCGCCGCCCTGATCGCCACCGAGCTGTTCCACCTGGTGCAGATCGTCGGCTACTGCTGGACGGTGTGGGGCCGGGACCGCGAACGGGCCTTCGACCCGTCGTTCAGCGCACCGGTCGACGTCCTGATCACCGTCTGCGGCGAGCCGGTCGACATCGTGCGCCGGACGGCGCAGGCCGCGCTGGCGATGCGCTACCCGGGGCCGGTGCAGGTGTACCTCCTCAACGACGGGCTGGTCGCCGGCAAGGCGGACTGGCGCGAGATCGAGGAGCTCGCCGACGAGCTCGGCGTCACCTGCCTGACCCGGGTCACCCCGGGCGGCGCCAAGGCCGGGAACATCAACCACGCGCTCGCCCGCACGCACAGCGAGTTCTTCGTCGTCTTCGACGCCGACCACGTGCCGGCGCCCAGCTTCCTCGCCGAGGTCATGGGCTGGTTCGTCGACGACCGGATGGGCTTCGTCCAGACGCCGCAGTACTACGCCAACCAGGACCAGAACCGGATCACCCGGGTCGCCTGGGACCAGCAGACGCTGTTCTTCGGGCCGATCATGGCGGGCAAGAGCCGGCTGGGCTCGGCGTTCATGTGCGGCACGAACATGGCCGTGCGGCGCAGCGCCGTCCTCGAGGCCGGGGGCATGTGCGAGGAGAACATCGCCGAGGACTTCCTCACCTCGCTGTTCATGCACGAGAAGGGCTGGCAGAGCGTCTACGTGCCGAAGGTCCTCGCCGAGGGGCTCGCGCCGGACGACTTCCTGAACTACTACAAGCAGCAGTTCCGCTGGACCCGCGGCAGCCTCGAGGTGATCTTCAAGTACAACCCGCTGCTGCGCCGGGGCCTGACCTGGAGCCAGCGGCTGCAGTACCTCATCTCGGCGAGCTACTACCTGTCCGGCTCGGTGATCATCCTGGACGCGATGCTGCCGGTGGTCTTCCTGCTGACCGGTCAGACGCCGATCGTCACCTCGACGATGACCCTGGCGCTGGTCTTCGTGCCCTACATGTGGATCAACCTCTACGTGCTGCAGCGGACCAGCAACTTCACCTACAGCTTCCAGGCCATCGCGTTCTCGCTGAGCGCGTGGTGGCTGCAGCTGACCGCCCTGGCCGCCGTGCTCACCAACCGGAAGACGTCGTTCGCCGTGACCAGCAAGACCACGCACGACGGCGCCCGGCCCAACTTCCTCCGCCTGGTGGTGCCGCAGCTGGTCTTCGCCGCCGTCGGTGCCGCCGCCCTGGGCGTGGGCGCCGGCCGGGAGGGGTTCAGCCCCTCGTTGATGGCGAACGTCGCCTGGCTCACGGTGCACGTCGCGATCTCCGTGCCGTTCATCGTCGCTGCCTCGCCGTCGCGGAAGCGGGGGCCGCGGCACGCCGCCCCGGCGTCGCTGCCCCGGCCGGCCCGCACCGGCACCCAGCCCCTCGCCCCGACGACCGCACCGGCGCTGCAGCCGGCGCACGACTGAGCGGGGGAGCCGTGCCGACCGACCTGCAGCCCGTCGTCCGCCCCCGGGTGTCCCCGCCCGTCCCGGCGCGCCCGGGCACCGGTGCCGTCGCCGTGGCCCGGCCGTCCCGCGGCGGCCGCTTCCGCGCCGCCCCGGTGCTCGCCGTCCACCTGCTGTGCCTCGGCGTCATCGTGCTGGGGTCCCGGCTGTCGTTCGTGCACAACAGCATCCGGCTGGACGAGGCGCAGAGCCTCTGGCAGACCAACCACAGCTACGGCTACCTGCTGGAGCTGGTCGCCGAGGACGTGCACCCGCCGCTCTACCACGTGCTGCTGCGCACCTGGCGGCTCGTGCTCGGCCCGGACGTCGAGACCGCCCGGGCGCTGTCGCTGGTCTTCCTGCTCGCGTCGGTGCCGATGGTGTACCTGGTCGCGCGCAGCTGCCTGACCCGGCCGTGGGCGCTGTTCGCCGTCGTCGTGTTCAGCTGCTCGCCCTTCGCGCAGTGGTACGGCAACGAGGCGCGGATGTACTCGATGCTGCTGTTCCTCACCCTGGTCAGCCAGTACGCCTTCCTCAAGGTGATCGGCGCCGGGCGGACGTCGGCCTGGGTCGGGTACGCCGTCGCGGCCGCCGCCGGGCTGTACGTGCACTACTTCTTCGGCTTCGTGCTGGTGGCGCAGGGCCTGTACGTGCTGGCGCTGCACCGCCGGCTGGGGCGTGGCGCCGTGCTCCGGATGGCCGGGGTCGCGGTCTTCGTGGCCGCCGCCATCGCGCCCTGGTACCTGTACTTCCGGGCGAAGGGGTCGGCGTCCGGGACCCGGCCGAGCCTGCCGTCGCCGTCGTCGGTGGACTTCTCCAACGTCTACTCGCAGTTCCTCTTCGGCTTCCAGAGCGACGCGATCAACACCACCGTCGTCTCGGCCTGGCCGCTGCTGGTGCTGGCCGCCCTCGCCGGGGTGCGGATCGGCGGCAAGCTCGACCGGACGACGGGGTACCTGATCGTCGCCGCCTTCGTGCCGGTGCTGCTGGCGTTCGTGGTCAGCCACGCGATCACGCCGTTCTTCCTCAGCCGGTACATGGCCCCCGCGCTCCCGGCGCTGCTGGTCATCGTGGTGGTCTTCATCAGCGGCCTGACGAAGCCGGTGGCCCGGGTGCTGGCCGTCGGCCTGCTGGCGATCACCATCGCCGGGACGGTCGTGCAGGCGGCCAACCCGGACACGCCGGTCCAGGAGGACTACCGGACGGCGGCGGAGCTGGCCGAGCAGGCGAGCCCCTCGGACCTGGTCGTGATCAGCTCGCCGTTCACCGTCTACCCGTTCGAGTACTACTACGACGGCGCCGCGCGGGTGACCACGTTGCCGGTGTGGAACCGGCAGCTGACGCAGCCCACCTTCGACCCGGACACGCTGCCGGAGGACGTCGCCGGCCTCGCTGCGGGCCACCAGTACGTCTACCTGCTGCTCAGCTACGACCAGGGCTACGAGGACACGGTCTACCAGTACTTCGCCGGCAACTTCGAGCAGACAGCCGCCTACTCGCCGTCGCCCGGGCTGCAGCTGCTGGTGTACCGGGTGGGCTACAGCGCGGTGCAGCCGGTCGCCGACTGACCTGACCGGGCGGCCGCTCCGGGGCGCCTTCGACCCCTTGGACCGCGTGCCCGCCGGTGACCGTCCACGGTCGGCCGCTCCGGTCGGTTGCCAGGCGCAGGGCGCGCGCCCGTGCGCCGGCCTCCGGGTGGAGCCGGTGGCCGCCCCGGCACGGGTCTCCAGCGGCTTCGCGAGTCGTCCACAGGTCCCGTTCCCACTGGTCAGCGCGGTGTCCGGTCGGTATGATCGAACACGTGTTCGGGCGGGTTGCGGAGCTGACCCGGGACCGTGAGTCGGTCCTGGAGGAGCAGCTGCGCGTGCTGGTCGACGAGCTGGTCCTCGAGCTCTCCGACCAGTACGCCGACCACCGGGCGGCGCCTGCCGAGCCGCTGCTCCCGGGGGCGGCCGAGCTGGAGCGGCTGCTGGTCGAGGGCGGCGGGCTGCTCGACCGCGCCGTGGCCGCCGACCGGCTCGCGGCCCGGGCCGCAGCGGACCGGGCGGAGGCGTTGGCCGGGTTCGCCCGCTCCCGGCCGGTCTCGATGGACCGGCCCGACACGGAGGTCGGTGCAGCAGCGGCCCAGAGCCGGGCGGCCCGGCCGGCGGCGCTGACTGCGGTGAGCGAGTGGGCCGTCGACGAGGTGGCCGTGGCGCTGAGCCTGACGTCGGCCGCCGCGTCCGAGCTGCTCGCCGACTCCGTCCTCCTGGTCGAGCGGCTGCCGGCGACGCTGGCAGCGCTCCGGGCAGGGCGGATCAGCTGGCGGCACGCCCGGGTGATGACCGACGTGGTGGCCCGCCTGCCCGAGGCGCTGCGGCCGGTCGCCGAGGAGCGGCTGCTCGCCCGGGTCGACGGCAAGACGCACAGCCAGCTGCGGGTCGCCGCCCGCCGGGTGGTGCAGCGGCTGGACGCCGCGGCCCTGCTCGCCCGCGCGGCGCAGGCCGTCCGCGAGCGCCGGGTCACCGTGTACCCGGGCGAGGACGGCATGGCGACCCTCTCCGCGGTGCTGCCGGTCCCGGTCGCGCGCGCCGTGCAGGACGCCCTCCGGCAGTACGCCGACGCCGCCGCCAGCGATGGCGACGAGCGCACCACGGCCCAGCGGATGGTCGACTGCCTGGTCGACCTGGTGCTCCGGCCGGGTGAGCACGGGATGCCACCCGTGCAGGCGCGGCTGACCCTGGTGGCCGCGGTGGAGACGCTGCTCGGCTCCGACGAGCCGGGCGAGGTCGACGGGAACGTGGTGCCTGCCGAGATGGTGCGGCAGCTGGCGATCGCCCTCGGCCTGCTCCCGGCGGACGGGACAGCTGAGGCGCGGTCGGACGTCGACCGCGTGGTCCACGGGGAGCCGGCCGACCCGGGGACGGTCGAGGCCGTCGCCGCACTGCTCCGCTCGCGCACCGTCGCCGGCTCGTCGCTCGGCCACCGTCCGCACGTGGCGCTGGTCGACGAGCTCAGCGGTCAGCTGGTCGCGCTGACCGACGCGACCGGGCTCCGCCACGGCGGCGCCCTCGGTCCGCCAGGCGACTCGCCGGGCTACCGACCGGGACGCGAGCTCGACCGCTTCGTCCGGCTGCGCGACCGGCGGTGCCGGTTCCCCGGCTGCCGGGCCCGGGCGACGCGCTGCGACCTCGATCACCGGATCCCCTGGCCGCGAGGGTCGACCAGCTCCGACAACCTGTGCTGCCTGTGCCGGCACCACCACCGGCTGAGCCACCAGGCGCCGGGCTGGCGGCTGCGTGGTCTCGCCGACGGCGGGCTGCAGTGGACGACGCCCGGCGGGATCGTCGCGACCACCCACCCGCCGAGGTTCGGAGCCGACGACGACCTGCCCCGCGACGGTGACGGTCCACCCGATCGGCCACCAGCCGACGTCGTGGTGGACGAGCCGCCGCCCTTCTGACCCGGTACGACTTGTAGCCGACTGCAGTGGCTGCCGTCGGTGAGCGTTCAGTCGGGAGGGTGGGGGCGGCTCCACCGGCGGCCGAGTTCCCACTCGCGGCCGTCGAGGGTGACGGTCCACACCGGGTGGGAACGGATTCGACGTCGATCGCCACGGACCGCAGCCTCGCACCACGTCGGTGTGAGGCGTCCACCCGAGCGAGAGAGACCTGCCGATCGCCTGTGCCGGCCGACGGTCAGCGCACGCAGCCGCACGTCGGGCAGGGGGACCGGGCATCGCGCTCGGCCGGCCGGGGCACGGCGGTGCACGGGCCACCACCCGGCCGGACGCACGTCACCGGTGCCCGGCGGCGGGTGCGCGGCAGTCGCCGCACCGCGGCCACGTCCCGCCGCCTCAGAACCGCCAGCGGGTGGCCCCGCCGGGGTCCACGGTGAGCAGCGCGGTGGCCTGCCGGACCTCGAGCCGGTAGACCCGCCACGGCGGCAGACCGGCCGAGGGTGCGCTGAACTCCGCGGTCAGCGCGGTGCCCGACGCGTCGACGCTGGCCGGCCAGCCGTCCGCGGCCCAGCGGGCGGCCAGGTCCGCGACCACCGCCGGGTCGTCCACGATCGTCGCCGCCCCGTCCACGAACAGGTCGAACTCCTGCGTCGCGACGCTCAGCGAGCACCGCGGGTCGCGGGCCAGGTTGCGGCCCTTGCGGGTCGTCTCGCCGGTCTCGAAGAAGAACGCCCCGGAGACCCACAGCGCGCCGATGCCGGTCAGGTGCGGGGTGCCGTCGGCGTTCGTCGTCGCGAGCCAGCAGGTGTGCCGGCCGGGTCCGGCACTGCCGGGCGCCTGCTCGAGGCCGCGGGAGAGCCGCTGCTCCACCCGCGCCCAGTCGATCAACGGGGAGCCGTAGAGCTCGGCGAGGTTCCTGGTGTCCACGTCGATGAGGACCCCACCGGTCCGCCGAACTCATCGGCGACCGGCCGCGCCGCCGCTACTCGACGGTCAGGTCCACGCAGGCGACCTCGGGGCGGCCGCTCAGCCAGAGCAGCACCTCCAGCGGCGCGCCGGTCACGGTCGTGGTCGGCGCGCCCTTGCAGAGCCGCCGCGCGCTGCCCGGCGCACCGTCGGGCACGTCGCTCCGGCACACCACCAGCCCGCCCTCGGGCCGCGCCGCCGCCCGGCCGCGGGCCAGGAACGGCACCGTGCGCCAGAGCTGGTCCTGCACGGCCCGGGGCAGCTCCCGCGGCGCCCAGCCGGGCTGCGCGCGCCGCACGTCCTCGTGGTGGATGACCAGCTCGGCGGTGTTCAGCAGCCGGTCCAGCACCGGCCAGGAGGTCGGCAGCCACCGCGGCGGGCCGGACCGCACCTCGGCCACCAGCACGCCGTAGGGCCGGGCCGACCGGGCGTGCGCGTGCGCCCGCTCCGTCCAGGCGGCGAACGGGCCGCCCAGGGCCAGCCCGGGCATCGCGTCCGGCCGCCGGTCGCGGAGCACCAGGTGGGTGGCCATGTCCTGCGTCGTCCAGCCCTCGCAGCAGGTCGGCTGGTCGGGCCCGAGCTGCTCGAGCAGATCGGCCAGCGCGGCACGCTCCGACCGGGACACGGGGACGGCGGAGGTCGGCACCACCCGAGGCTAGCGCCCGGGGGCCGGGCCGCGGCGGGCCGCGACGACGGCTCCAGCTCAACCAGTTAGACCGGGTAACGAGCGCGCGTAGGCTGGCCCCACCGCCCGCACCACCAGCCGAGGAGGACACCTGTGCCGCGCCGCAGAGACGCCGTCGTCCGGCGCGGGCTCCGCCACGTCGGCCGCGCCGTGTCCGAGCAGCCGCGGATCTTCGTCCTCGCCGTGCTGGGGAGCAGCCTCTACGGCGGCATGACGGTGGCCAGCGCCTACGTCATCGGCGGCATCACCGACCGGGTCCTGCTGCCGGCCTTCGACGAGGGCTCCACCACCGCCCGGGCGCTCTCGCTGGCCGCGCTGGCGATCCTCGTCGTCGCCGTCCTGAAGATCATCGGCATCATCGGCCGCCGGCTGTTCGCCGGGATCATGAGCTACCGGCTGATGGCCGACTACCGCCGCCGCGTCACCGGGCAGTACCTGCGGCTCCCGCTGTCCTGGCATCAGCGCCACCCCACCGGCCAGCTGCTGTCCAACGCGAACTCCGACGTCGAGTCCAGCTGGTTCTTCGTCGCCCCGCTGCCCTTCGCCGTGGGCGCCCTGGTCATGGTCGCCATCACCGTGGCTGCGCTGGTGCTCACCGACCCGCTGCTGGCGGTCGTCGGCCTGGTCGTCTTCCCGCTGGTCTTCGCGGCCAACGCCGTCTACAGCCAGGTGATGTCGCCGCGGATGGAGCGCGCCCAGCAGCTGCGCGCCGAGGTCAGCGAGATCGCCCACGAGAGCTTCGACGCCGCCCTGGTCGTCAAGACCCTCGGCCGGGAGGACGACGAGGCCCGGCGGTTCGCGGTCAAGGCCGACGAGCTGCGCGACGGGCTGGTCGCCGTCGGCCGGGTGCGCGGCCTGTTCGACCCGCTGATGGAGGCGCTGCCCAACCTCGGCACCCTCGCCGTCCTGCTGGTCGGCGCCGAGCGGGTCGCCGCCGGCGCCACCGGGGCCGGCGACCTGGTCTCCATCGCCTACCTCTTCACCCTCCTCGCGCTGCCCATCCGGGCGATCGGCTGGGTGCTCGCCGACCTGCCGCGCGCGATGGCCGGCTTCGACCGGGTCACCCCGGTGCTCGAGGCCACCGGGGAGATCCCGTTCGGCCCGGACGGCGCCCCGGCCGGCGAGGGCGGCGCGCCCCTCGGCCTGCGCGACGTCGCCTTCCGCTACGACGGCGCCGCCCGACCCACGCTGCAGGGCGTCACCTTCGACGTGGCCGCCGGCCGCACCCTCGCCGTCGTCGGCCCCACCGGCTCGGGGAAGTCCACGATGGCCGGCCTGCTGGTCCGGCTCGTCGACCCGCACAGCGGCGCGGTGCTGCTCGACGGCGTCGACCTGCGCACCATGCGCGAGGGCGAGGTCAGCAGCCAGGTCGCGTTCGTGTCCCAGTCGGCCTTCCTCTTCGACGACACCGTCCGCGACAACGTCACCCTCGGCGGCGACTTCACCGACGAGCAGGTGCACGAGGCGCTCCGCGTCGCGGCCGCCGACGACTTCGTCGCCCGGCTGCCCGAGGGCCTGGACACCCACGTCGGCGAGCGCGGCGCCAGCCTGTCCGGCGGCCAGCGGCAGCGGCTCGCGCTGGCCCGGGCCGTCATCCGCCGTCCCCGGCTGCTCGTCCTGGACGACGCCACCAGCGCCGTCGACCCCTCGGTGGAGGCCCGCATCCTCGACGCCCTGCGCGCCGCCGACCGCCCGGTGACCGTGGTGGTCGTCGCCTACCGGCAGGCCACGATCTCGCTGGCCGACGAGGTGGTCTGGATCGAGAACGGCCGGCTGGTCGCCCGTGGCTCGCACGACGAGCTGCTCGCCCAGGTGCCCGGCTACGCCCGGCTGGTGCGCGCCTACCAGCCGCCCGAGCCCGACGCGGCCGAGCCCGAGACCGCCGGGGCGCAGGCATGACCGCCGCCGCCGAGGTCGTGCTGCCGATGGACAGGCCCGACGAGAGCGCCACCGCCACGCTCCGCCGGGGCCTGCGGATGATGCCGGAGTTCCGCCGCGGTCTGCCGGTCACCTTCCTGCTCGCGCTGATCGCCACCGCCGGTCGGGTCGTCGTGCCGATCGCCGTCCAGCAGACCCTCGACCGCGGGCTGAACGCGCCGGGCGGCCCGGACATCGGGCTGGTCCGCGAGCTGGTCGCGATCTGCGCGGTCGTCGTCCTGGTCACCGCGTTCGCGGTCTACCGGATGAACGTGCGGCTGTTCCGCACGACCGAGACCGCGCTGGCCGGGCTGCGGGTGCGCGCGTTCCGGCACGTCCACGACCTGTCGGTGCTCCACCAGCAGGGCCAGCGCCGCGGCTCGCTGGTCTCCCGGGTCACCAGCGACGTCGACCAGCTGTCGGTCTTCATGCAGTGGGGCGGCGTGCTCGGGCTGGTCAGCCTGGGCCAGCTGGTGGTCGCGGTCGTCGTCATGGCCGTCTACTCCTGGCAGCTGACCCTGCTGGTGCTGGTCTGCTTCATCCCGCTGGCGTTCGCGGTCAAGTTCTTCGCCCGCCGGCTGGCCCACGTGTACGGCATCGTCCGCGAGCGGGTCGGCGACGTGCTCGCCGCCGTGGGGGAGTCGGTGGTCGGCGCCCCGACGGTGCGCGCGTACGGCATCCGGGCCCGGACGGCGGCGCGCATCGACCGAGCCATCGACCGGCACTACCGGGCCTCGGTCGACGCGCAGCGGACCACCGCGGCCGTCTACGTCAGCGGCGAGTTCGTCGCCGCGGTGGCCAACGCCGCCGTCGTGGTCGTCGGCGTGCTGCTCGGCGTCGCGGGGGAGATCTCCGCCGGCACGCTGGTCGCCTTCCTCTTCCTGGTCACCCTCTTCGTCGCGCCGGTGCAGACCGCGAGCGAGGTGCTCAACGAGGCGCAGAACGCCGTGGCCGGCTTCCGCCGCGTGCTCGACGTGCTCGACACCGACCCCGACGTGCAGGACCCCGCGGTCGCCGACCCGGCGCACGCCCGCACGCTGCCGCCCGGCCCGCTCGACGTCACCTTCGACCACGTCGGGTTCGCCTACACCGCCGGCGGCCGCAAGGCCCTGGACGACGTCGACCTGACCATCGCCCCGCGCACCCGGGTGGCGATCGTGGGGGAGACCGGCTCGGGCAAGACCACCTTCGCCAAGCTGGTCACCCGGCTGATGGACCCCACCGAGGGCCGGGTGCTCGTCGGCGGCGTGCCGCTGACCGAGGTCGCCTTCTCCTCGCTGCGCGAGCGGGTCGTGATGGTGCCCCAGGACGGGTTCCTCTTCGACGCCACGGTCGCCGACAACGTCCGCTACGGCCGGCCCGGGATGACCGACGCGCAGATCGCCACCGCCTTCGACGAGCTCGGCCTCGGCGACTGGGTGCAGGGCCTCGGCGAGGGCGTCGGCACCGCCGTCGGCCAGCGCGGCGAGTCGCTGTCGGCGGGGGAGCGGCAGCTGGTGGCGGTCGCCCGCGCCTACGTCGCCGACCCCGACCTGCTGGTGCTCGACGAGGCCACCAGCGCCGTCGACCCGGCCACCGAGATGCGGCTGACCCGGGCGCTCGACGCGCTCACCACCGGGCGCACCACGCTGACCATCGCCCACCGGCTCTCCACCGCCGAGCGGGCCGACGAGGTGCTGGTCGTCGACGCCGGCCGGGTCGCGCAGCGCGGCACGCACGCCCAGCTGGTGGACGCCGACGGCCCCTACGCCCGGCTGCACGCCTCCTGGCGGCGCAGCTCGGGACGGCAGACCCAGCCCGCGGTCTGACCCCGCGCGGCAGCCCGGACCAGCGGCGCGGCGGGCCCAGGTCGGCCTCATGACCGCGACCGCAACCCTGGTCCGCCGGCGACGGCCGCTGCCGGTCCTGGTCGCAGCCCCCGCGGCGACGGTGGCCGCCCTGGCCGTGCTCGTCTCCTGCACCTGGTGGCTGCTCGGCAGCGGCGAGCCCGAGGTCCTGGTCCACCCGGCCGGCCGGACGGTGCTCGCGCTGCTGCTGCTGGTCGGGGCAGTGCGGCTCTGGACCGGGCGGTCCTGGCTGGCGGTGGCCGTCCCCGCCGCCGTGTGCGCCGGCCTCGCGGGGTGGTGGTCCGGTCCCGCCGTCCGCCGCTGGACCTCGCCCGGCGCCTCCCGACCCACCGGCTGACCCCAGCCGTCACACCGCGGCGGGGCGGGGTCCGCGACGGGCCGCTGACCTCTACGTTCCTCGCGTGCACGCCGCCGTCGAAGCCCCCGTCCGCCGCCGTCCGCCGCTGGCGGTCCTCGCCGTCGTGCCCCTGGCGGTGCTCAGCGCGCTGTTCCTGGCCTTCTTCGGGCTGGTCGCGCTGGCCTTCTCCAACGGCCAGTTCGCCGACGGCGGCTGGCTGGTCGTCACCGTCCCCGCGGTGCTGGCGCTGTGGCTGCTGGCCGGCGCGCTGCTCCTGCTGGTGGGCCGCTCCTGGCTGGCCGTCTTCCTGCCCGCCGCCGCGCTGGCCCTGGTGCTGGTCTGGTTGATCCTGGCCGAGAGCCTGATCGAGGACAGCGGGGGCCTCGCCGTGCTGGTCTGGGCGCTGCCCACCCTCACCGCGCTGCTCGCCGCCCTCCGCCCGGTGCGCCGCTGGGTCGCCGCCCGGAAGCTGGAGCGCCTCACCCGCTGACCCGCAGCGGGCCCCCAGCCGGCGTCCCTACGCTGCCCGGCATGCCCACCCCGCCGACCCGGAGGTCACCCCGGCGCGCCGCCCCGGCCGCCCCCGCGACCTCGGCGACCACCCGCTCCCGCACCCTCGGCCGCGGCTTCACCGCCGCGCCCACCGCCCCGGTGCGCCCGCTCGCCGCCCCGTTCGCCGCCGCGTTCGGCGTGCTCGTCGCCGCGGAGGACGCCTACCTCGGCTGGCTCCTCTGGGACGCCGACCCGGGCTGGGGCTGGTACCTGCTGCTGCCCGCGCTGCCCGCCGTCGCCGCGCTGGCCGGCGCGCTGCTGGTGCTGCGCGGGCGGTCGCTGAGCCGGCGGGTCAGCGGCTCGGCGGTGCTCGCCCTCGCCTGCCTGGTCCCGCTGCTCGGTCTGCTCGGCCTGGCCGTGTTCTTCGCGCTGCTCGGCGGCGGCCAGGCGGTGTGGTGGGCGCTGCTGCTGCTCGTCGGCCCGATCGGCGGCCTGGCCCTGGCGCTGCAGCGGCCGGTGCGGCGGTGGACGCGCGGCAGCCGGGTCGCGTCGCCGGGGCGACCGGGGCGCGGTTCCCGCTAGCGTCTGGCCGTGAGCACCGACGCTGACGTCATCGTGGTGGGAGCGGGGCTGGCCGGACTGGTCGCCACCGCGGAGCTGGCCGACGCCGGGAAGCGGGTGCTCCTGCTCGACCAGGAGCCGGCCGGCTCGCTGGGCGGTCAGGCGCACTGGTCCTTCGGCGGGCTCTTCCTCGTCGACACCCCCGAGCAGCGCCGGCTGCGGGTCAAGGACTCCCTGGAGCTCGCCCGGCAGGACTGGTTCGGCACCGCGGGCTTCGACCGCGCGGAGGACCACTGGCCGCGCCAGTGGGCCGAGGCCTACCTGCAGTTCGCCGCCGGCGAGAAGCGCGCCTGGCTGCGCGAGCAGGGCATGCGGTTCTTCCCCGTCGTCGGCTGGGCCGAGCGCGGCGGCTACACCGCCACCGGTCACGGCAACTCGGTGCCCCGCTTCCACATCACCTGGGGCACCGGCCCCGGCGTCGTCGCCCCCTTCGCCCGCCGGGTCACCGAGGCGGTCGAGCGCGGGCTCGTCGACTTCCGCCCGCGGCACCGCGTCGACGGCCTGGTGGTCACCGACGGCGCTGTCACCGGGGTCCGCGGCGCGGTGCTCGAGCCCAGCGACGCCGAGCGGGGGACGGCGACCTCGCGGGTCGAGGCGGGGCAGTTCGAGCTGGCCGCGCAGGCCGTCGTCGTCACCTCCGGCGGCATCGGCGGCAACCACGACCTGGTGCGCAAGAACTGGCCGGCCCGGCTGGGGCCGGTGCCGCAGCGGCTGCTGTCCGGGGTGCCCGCCCACGTCGACGGCCGGATGCTGCAGATCACCGAGGAGGCCGGTGGCCGGGTGATCAACCCCGACCGGATGTGGCACTACACCGAGGGCATCGCCAACCACTCGCCGATCTGGGCCCGGCACGGCATCCGGATCCTGCCCGGCCCGTCGTCGCTGTGGCTCGACGCGACCGGCGCCCGGCTGCCGGTCCCGCTGTTCCCCGGCTTCGACACCCTGGGCACGCTGGCGCACATCGGGACGACCGGCCACGAGCACACCTGGTTCCTGCTCACCCAGAAGATCGTCGAGAAGGAGTTCACCCTCTCCGGCTCCGAGCAGAACCCCGACCTCACGAACAAGGACCTCAAGCTGCTGCTCACCCGGGTGCGGTCGGGTGCGGCTGCCCCGGTGCAGGCGTTCCTGGACAAGGGCGAGGACTTCGTCGTCGCGGCCACGCTGCCCGAGCTGGTCGCCGGGATGAACCGGGTCACCGGCGACACCCCGCACCTGGACCTCGCCACCGTCGAGCGCGAGGTCGTCGCCCGGGACCGGGAGATCGCCAACACCTTCACCAAGGACCTGCAGATCACCGCGATCCGCCAGGCCCGCACCTTCCTCGGCGACAAGCTGATCCGGGTCGCCCAGCCGCACCGCATCCTCGACCCCGAGGCCGGGCCGCTGATCGCCGTCCGGCTCAACCTGCTCACCCGCAAGACCCTCGGCGGGCTGGAGACCGACCTCTCCGGCCGGGTGCTGCGCGCCGGCGGCGACCCGTTCCCCGGGCTGTACGCGGCCGGCGAGGTCGCCGGCTTCGGCGGTGGCGGCATGCACGGCTACCGCTCGCTGGAGGGCACCTTCCTCGGCGGCTGCATCTTCTCCGGCCGGGTCGCCGGCCGGGCCCTGGCGGCCGCGCTGTGACCTCACCGGACTGGGAGGCGACCAGCCCGTACGCCGGCCCGCCGCAGTACGCGCCGGAGCAGTACCCGACCCAGCCGTACGTGCCGCAGCAGTACGCGCCCCCGCAGTACGCACCCCCGCCGTACGGCCAGCCCCCGCAGCCGCAGTGGGCGCCGCCGCCGTACGGGTACCCCCAGCCCGGCTGGCCGCCCCGGGCGCCGCAGCGGCCCGGGTCGCTCATCGCCGCCGCGGTGGTCGGCTTCGTCTCCGCCGTCCTGGTGCTGATCGGCACGCTGTACGCCGCGGCCTTCGGTGCGCTGGTCAGCCTGGCCCGCGGCCCCGACGAGGGGATGAGCGGCTGGTTCGCGCTGCTCCAGGTCGCCCTCGCCGCGCTGCTCGTGGTGGGCGGGGTCCGGGCGCTGGCCGGTGACCCGCGCTGGCTGTGGGGGGCGGCCGTCCTGCAGCTGGCGCTGTGCGGGTACTGGTTCCTGGTGCTCGGCGACATCGCGTCCTCGGTCTTCCAGGACACCGTCCGGGTGCTCCCGCTGCTCTACGTCGCGCTGGCGCTGCTCGCCGGGGGCCTGACCCTGCTGCCCGACGCGCGCCGCCGGCCCGCGCGCCCGGCGCCGTCGCCCGCCGCGGGCGGCTGACCGGGGTGGACCCGGGGGTGGGACGATCAGGCCATGTCCGCCCCCGCCCCCGACACCCAGCTGGACCCGGCGGTCGCCGCGCTGCTGCGCCGCGACCCGGCCGGCCTGGTCGCCGCCGTCGTCCAGCAGCACGACACCGGTGAGGTGCTGATGGTCGCCTGGATGGACGACGAGGCGCTGCACCGCACGCTGACCACCGGCCGGGCCACCTACTGGTCGCGCAGCCGCGAGGAGTACTGGGTCAAGGGCGAGACGTCGGGGCACCGGCAGTGGGTGCGCGACGTCCGGCTGGACTGCGACGGCGACGCGCTGCTGCTGCTCGTCGACCAGGAGGGGCCGGCCTGCCACACCGGCGAGCGCAGCTGCTTCCACCGCGACCTGGAGGTGCAGCGTGCGGCTGGGTGAGACGACGCCCTCGCGCACGGAGTTCCTCGCCGCCACCGCCCCGGTCGTGCCGGTCACCCGGCGGCTGCTCGCCGACAGCGAGACCGCCGTCGGCATCTACCGCAAGCTGGCCGGCAACCGGCCGGGCACGGTGCTGCTGGAGTCCGCCGAGCAGGGCAAGCAGTGGTCGCGGTACAGCTTCGTGGGCGTCCGCAGCGCCGGCGTGCTCACCGAGCGCGACGGCGCGACGACCTGGCTGGGCGACCCGCTGCCCGGGCTGACCGACGACCTGCCCGCGGACCCGCTCGCCGCGGTCCGCACGCTGGCGCGCCGCTTCCGCTCGTCCCGCACGCCCGGCCTGCCGCCGCTGACCGGCGGCCTGGTCGGCTACCTGGGCTACGACGTCGTCCGCCGGCTGGAGCGGCTGCCGGAGACCGCGACCGACGACCTGGGCATGCCCGAGCTGGCGCTGTCGCTGGTCACCGACCTGGCGGTGCTCGATCACACCGACGGCACCGTGCTGCTCATCGCCAACGTGGTGCGCGGCGCCGGGCGGCAGGGCGACGAGCCCGGCGCCTACGACGACGCGGTGACCCGGCTCGACGCGATGGCCGCCGACCTCACCAAGGCGGTGCCCCCGGGCGTGGCCACGCTCGCCACCGCCGACGCGCCGCCGGTCACCAGCAACATGGCGCCCGGGGTGTTCGAGGACGGCGTGGAGCGGGTCCGCGAGCACGTCCGCGCCGGCGACGTGTTCCAGACCGTGCTCAGCCAGCGCTTCGAGCTGGCCACCGACGTCGACGCGCTCGACCTCTACCGGGTGCTGCGGGCCACCAACCCCTCGCCGTACATGTACCTGCTGCGCTTCGCCGGGCGCGAGTCGCCGTTCGACGTCGTCGGCTCCTCGCCGGAGGCGCTGGTCACCGTGACCGGCGATCGGGCGATCGTGCACCCGCCGGCGGGCACCCGGCCGCGCGGCGCGACCCCGGAGGACGACGTCCGGCTCACCGAGGAGCTGCTCGCCGACCCCAAGGAGCGGGCCGAGCACGTGATGCTGGTCGACCTGGCCCGCAACGACCTGGGCCGGGTCTGCGTGCCGGGCACCGTGGAGGTCGCGGACTTCATGCGGATCGAGCGGTACAGCCACGTCATGCACCTGGTCTCCACCGTGGCCGGCCAGGTGCAGGCCGGTCGCGACGCGCTGGACGTCTTCGACGCCACGTTCCCGGCCGGCACCGTCTCCGGGGCACCCAAGCCGCGGGCGATGGAGGTCATCGAGTCGCTGGAGCCGACCCGGCGGGCGCTGTACGCCGGCACCGTGGGCTACGTCGACGCCAGCGGCGACATGGACATGGCGATCGCCATCCGCACCGCCGTGCTGCACGACGGGCGGGCCTACGTGCAGGCCGGCGCCGGGGTGGTCGCCGACAGCGACCCGGCGACCGAGGAGGCCGAGACCCGGCACAAGGCCCGCGCCGTGCTGTCGGCGATCGCGACGGCGGAGGGGCTCCGGGAGCTCGGTGGCTGAGTCGTCGTCGCGGCGGGAGCTGACCGTCGCGCTGCTGCTGTGCGCGCTGGCCGGTGCGCTGGCGCTCTCCTCGTCGTCGCAGCCGTGGGCCGACGTCACCGTGACCCGGCGGGCGCCGCTGCCGCCGACGTCGGACGTGCTCACCGGCGGCCAGGCAGCACCGCTGGTCGGCGCCTGCGGCCTGCTGCTGCTCGCCGCCGCCGTCGCGGTGATCGCCGTCCGCGGCGTGGGCCGGGTGCTGGTCGGCCTGCTGGTCGCCGTCGCCGGCGGTGTGCTGGCGTGGTCCGGGCTGCGCGGCGTCACCGGCGGGCTGGACCTCGACGTCGCCGACGTCACCGACGCGGTGGGGCTGGGCCGGGCCGAGGTGACCACCGACCCGGTGGCCGGCTGGCCGGTGCTGGCCCTGGTCGCCGGGGTGCTCGCCGTGCTCGCCGGGCTGCTGGTGGTGCTGCGCGGACGGCGCTGGCCGGGCATGGGCCGCCGCTACGAGCGCACCGGGACGGCGGCCGCGCCCGCCGAGGGCGCCCGGCCGGCCCGGCCCGCCCGCCCGGAGACCGACGAGGACCGCCACCAGGCGGCCTGGAAGGCCCTCGACCGCGGCGACGACCCGACGGAGTGAGGACCCTGCTGCCCCCCACCGCTCGCGAGCTCGCGGCGGGCCCCTACAGCAGGGCCGTGCCCGTGGGGCGACAGGCCCCCGGCAGGGACGCGAGAGGCACTTCACTACAGTGATCGCCACGGTCCAGGTGGTGAGGGCCGGTCCGGTGGTTCATCCTGAGCGGTCCGAGGAGGGGTCATGAGCGTCCTCGACGACATCGTCGCCGGCGTCCGTGAGGACGTCGCGGCACGGCAGGCCGCCACCCCGCTGACCGAGGTGCAGGCCGCAGCCCGCGACGCCCGGCCCGCGCTGGACGCCCTCGCCGCGCTGCGGGCACCGGGGGTCGGCGTGATCGCCGAGGTCAAGCGGCGCAGCCCGAGCAAGGGCGCGCTCGCCGAGATCACCGACCCGGCCGCGCTCGCCGCCCAGTACGCCGCCGGCGGTGCCCGGGTGATCAGCGTGCTCACCGAGGGCCGCCGCTTCGGTGGCTCGCACGCCGACCTCGCCGCCGTCCGCGCGGCCGTCGGCGTCCCGGTGCTCTGCAAGGACTTCGTGGTCAGCAGCTACCAGGTGCACGAGGCGCGGGCGCACGGCGCCGACCTCGTCCTGCTGATCGTCGCCGCGCTCGAGCAGAACGTGCTCACCGGCCTGCTCGAGCGGGTCGAGTCCCTCGGCATGACGGCGCTGGTCGAGGTGCACACCGAGGGCGAGGCCGACCGCGCGCTGGACGCAGGCGCCGCCGTCATCGGGGTCAACGCCCGCGACCTCACCACCCTCTCGGTCGACCGCGGCACCTTCGAGCGGATCGCGCCGGGCCTGCCCAGCGGGGTGGTCAAGGTCGCCGAGTCCGGTGTGCGGGGGCCGCACGACCTGATCAGCTACGCCGGGGCCGGTGCCGACGCGGTGCTGGTCGGCGAGGGCCTGGTCACCGCCGGTGACCCGCGCCAGGCGGTGGCCGACCTGGTCACGGCCGGATCGCACCCGGCCACTCCGCGCGCCGCCCGCTAGCCGCGGCCTCCCTGCAGGGTCCCGCCGCGAGCCTGCGAGCGATGGGGGGCAGGGAGGTCCCTACTCTGGGGGCATGACCCTCTCCGCGCACGCTCCGGCCCCTGACGTCCCCGACGCCACGGCGCCGTCCGAGTGGCCGGACGCGACCGGTCACTTCGGTCCCTACGGGGGCCGGTTCGTCCCCGAGGCGCTGATCGCCGCCCTCGACGAGCTCACCGCCGCCTACGAGGCGATGCGGGTCGACCCGGCCTTCATCGAGGAGTTCGCCCGGCTGCAGCGCGACTACACCGGCCGGCCCAGCCCGGTCACCGAGGTGCCGAAGTTCGCCGAGCACTGCGGCGGCGCCCGGGTGCTGCTCAAGCGCGAGGACCTCAACCACACCGGCTCGCACAAGATCAACAACGTGCTGGGCCAGGCGCTGCTGACCAAGCGCATCGGCAAGACCCGGGTGATCGCCGAGACCGGCGCCGGCCAGCACGGCGTGGCCACCGCGACCGCGGCGGCGCTGATGGGGCTGTCCTGCACCGTCTACATGGGCGAGGAGGACACCCGGCGCCAGGCGCTGAACGTCGCCCGGATGCGGCTGCTCGGCGCCGAGGTCATCCCGGTCACCACCGGCTCGCGCACCCTCAAGGACGCGATCAACGAGGCGTTCCGCGACTGGGTGACCAACGTCGAGACGACGAACTACGTGTTCGGCACCGTCGCCGGCCCGCACCCGTTCCCGACCATGGTCCGCGACTTCCAGCGGGTCATCGGCGACGAGGCCCGCGAGCAGGTGCTCGACCGCGAGGGCCGGCTGCCCGACGTCGTCCTGGCCTGCGTGGGCGGCGGCTCGAACGCCATCGGCATCTTCACCGCGTTCGTGCCCGACACGGCGGTCCGGCTGGTCGGCCTGGAGGCCGGCGGCGACGGCGTCGAGACCGGCCGGCACGCGGCCACCATCACCGGCGGCGACCCGGGCGTGCTGCACGGCGCGCGGTCCTACCTGCTGCAGGACGACAACGGCCAGACCATCGAGTCGCACTCGATCTCGGCCGGGCTCGACTACCCCGGCGTCGGCCCGGAGCACGCCTTCCTGCACGACATCGGCCGCGCCGAGTACCGCCCGATCACCGACGCGGAGGCGATGGAGGCCTTCGCGCTGCTCTGCCGCACCGAGGGGATCATCCCGGCGATCGAGTCCGCGCACGCGCTGGCCGGCGCCATGAAGGTGGGCACGGAGCTCGGCCCGGACGCCCTGCTGCTGGTGAACCTCTCCGGCCGCGGCGACAAGGACGTCGAGACCGCCAGCGCGTGGTTCCGCCTGGGCGAGGAGACCGCGCCGACCGACGGTGACGAGCGCGCCGTCGAGGCCGGCCGCGGCGCGGAACCCGGCCCCGGGCTGGACGACGACCAGCAGGCCACCGAGGGCGCCGTCAGCAACCACCGGGCCGTCTCCGGGCAGGACGCGGGGGAGCAGGCATGAGCGCCCTCTCCGACGTCATCGCCGGGGCGAAGGCCGAGGGTCGGGCGGCGCTGATCGCCTACCTGCCGGTGGGCTACCCCGACGTCGACAGCTCCATCGCGGCGATGGTCGCGGCGGTCGAGGGCGGGGCCGACGTCATCGAGGTCGGCGTCCCGTACTCCGACCCGGGGATGGACGGGCCGGTGATCCAGGAGGCGGTCGAGGTCGCCGTCCGGGCCGGCGTGGGGCTGCGCGACGTGCTGCGAGCCGTCGAGGCCGTGGCCGCGGCCGGCGCCGTCCCCGTGGTGATGAGCTACTGGAACCCGATCGAGCGCTACGGCGTCGACCGGTTCGCCGACGACCTGGCCGCCGCCGGGGGAGCGGGGGCGATCACCCCCGACCTCATCCCGGACGAGGCCGGCGCCTGGCTGGCCGCCAGCGAGCGCACCGGGCTGGACCGGGTGTTCCTGGTGGCACCCAGCTCGACCGACGCCCGGCTGGCCGCCACCGCCGAGGCCTCCCGCGGCTTCGTCTACGCCGCCTCCACGATGGGCGTCACCGGCACCCGGGCGACCGTCGGCGACGCCGCCGAGCGGCTGGTCGCCCGCACCCGCGAGGTCAGCGACACCGCGGTCTGCGTCGGGCTGGGGGTCTCGAACGCCGACCAGGCCGCCGAGGTCGCCGCCTTCGCCGACGGGGTGATCGTGGGCTCGGCCTACGTCCGCACGCTGCTCGAGGGGCGGGGCGCCGACGGCGTGCGTGTCCTGTCCCAGGAGCTCGCCGCGGGCGTCCGACGTGCGAAGGTGCGGGCATGACCGTGCTCGCCGCGATCCCGAGCCCGACCCAGGGGGTCTGGGAACTCGGCCCGTTCCCGCTGCGCGGCTACGCGCTGTGCATCATCGCCGGCATCGTGGTGGCCTGCTGGCTGGGTGAACGCCGCTGGGTCGCCCGCGGTGGCGCCCCCGGTGACGTGCTCGACATCGCCGTGTGGGCGGTGCCCTTCGGCATCGTCGGCGGGCGCATCTACCACGTGCTCACCACCCCCGAGCCCTACTTCGGCGAGGGCGGCGACCCGGTGCGCGCGCTGGCCATCTGGGAGGGCGGCCTGGGCATCTGGGGCGCCATCGCCCTGGGCGGGGTCGGCGCGTGGATCGGCTGCCGCCGCCGCGGCATCCCGCTGCCGGCCTGGGCCGACGCGCTCGCGCCGGGCATCGTGCTGGCGCAGGCGGTCGGCCGGCTGGGCAACTGGTTCAACAACGAGCTGTACGGCAAGGCGACCGACCTGCCCTGGGGCCTGACCATCTACCGCTGGGACTCCTCGGCCGGGCAGGCGATCACCGGGGCCAACGGGCAGCCGGAGGTGCTGGGCACCTTCCACCCCACGTTCCTCTACGAGCTGCTCTGGAACGTCGGCGTCGCGCTGCTGGTCATCTGGGCCGACCGCCGCTTCCAGCTCTCGCACGGCCGGGCCTTCGCCCTCTACGTCGCCGCCTACTGCGCCGGCCGGGTGTGGATCGAGGCGCTCCGGATCGACACCGCCGAGCAGTTCTTCGGCGTCCGGCTCAACGTCTTCACCTCGATCGTCGTCGGGCTGGCCGCCGTCGTGTACCTCTGGCTGCAGCGCGGCCGGCCCCGCGAGGTCATCACCCGCGGCAAGGACCGGGCCGAGAGCGCGGGCAAGGACGCCGGCGAGCGCGAGGACGCGGACGACGCGCCGGCCGGCTCGACGGCCGCCACCGCCGACGCCGGGCGACCCGCCGCGGACGCGGTGGAGACCGCGGCCGACGGGGTAGGGGAGCGGCGGACGACGTCCACCGACGAGGGTGGGCGCCCGACACCCGGCTGAGCCACCGGCCGGAGGGGCCGCGGACGCCCCGTCCCGCACCGGTCCGCCGACGTCCCGACGAGACATGTGTGACACCGTTCGGACATGTCGCCGAGGTGACAGCTCTGTGTACGCTCATCGTCGGCCGACCAGTGATCCTGGGCAGGCCGGCGATGTCGGAACCGGGCCAGCGTTGCCCCGAGCACGACCACCCCGCGGCCACCCGCCCCCGCGGGTGCGCGGTCCTCGGGCAGGCTCGGACGCACCGTCCCGCCGGCCGCTGCTGCCCCACTCGTCGGGCCCCCGGTCCTCCGACCGGCCCCACTGACCGCCGCTCCACCGCACCGCCCCACCGCTCTGACCACCCGGCGGGGTCCTCGTGACCCCCCGCACCAGCGCCTCCCCTCCCGGCTCCGCTCGCGGGGTCACCGGTGGAGGGCCGCCGCGGCCAGCCGACGACGGGAGTGACATGTCCGACCTCGCCGCCCCCACCCCGGGCCCGTCCTTCTCGACCGCCCCGGGCACCGCCGTGCCGTTCTCCGCCCTCCCGGCCGCCGCCGGTCTCTACGACCCGGCCCGGGAGCACGACGCCTGCGGTGTCGCCTTCGTCGCCGACGCCCGGGGCCGCCGCTCGCGGTCGATCGTGGCCGCCGGGCTGACCGCCCTGCACAACCTCGACCACCGCGGCGCCGCCGGCTCCGAGCCCAACTCGGGGGACGGCGCCGGGATTCTCACCCAGGTCCCCGACGCGCTGCTCCGGGAGAGCGTGGACTTCGACCTGCCGCCCAGCGGTGAGTACGCCGTCGGCATCGCCTTCCTGCCCGCCGACGAGACCGAGCGGGCCGGCGTCGTCGACGCCGTCGCCGGCCTGGCCGCGGAGGAGGGGCTGACCGTCCTGGGCTGGCGCGAGCTGCCCGTCGACCCCGACGGCGCCGACCTCGGGCCGACCGCCCGCCGGGTCATGCCGCACTTCGCCCAGCTCTTCGTCGCCGAGACCATCGGTGCCCGCGCCGACGCCGCTGCCTTCGGCGGCACCGTGGCCCCGCACGGGGTGACCCGCCTGGAGCGCCGCTCGTTCGTGCTGCGCAAGCGGGTGGAGCGGGCGGCCCGGGACGCCGGCAGCAGCTGCTACATCGCCTCGCTGTCCTCCCGCACCATCACCTACAAGGGCATGCTGACCACCGACCAGCTGCCCGCGTTCTTCCCCGACCTGCGCGACGAGCGCTACGAGTCGGCGATCGCGCTGGTCCACAGCCGGTTCTCCACCAACACCTTCCCGAGCTGGCCGCTGGCCCACCCGTTCCGCTTCATCGCGCACAACGGCGAGATCAACACGATCAAGGGCAACCGCAACCGGATGCGGGCCCGCGAGGCCAAGCTGGAGACCGAGCTGTTCGACGGCCCCGCCGGCCCGGCCAGCGAGCTCGGGCTGGAGCGGATCTTCCCGGTCACCGCCAGCGACTTCAGCGACTCGGCCACCTTCGACGAGGTGCTCGAGCTGCTGCACCTGTCCGGCCGCTCGCTGCCGCACGCGGTGCTGATGATGATCCCGGAGGCGTGGGAGAACCACGACGAGATGGACCCGGCCCGCCGGGCCTTCTACCGGTACCACTCCTCGATCATCGAGGCCTGGGACGGCCCGGCCTGCGTGGCGTTCACCGACGGCACCCTGATCGGCGCCGTGCTGGACCGCAACGGCCTGCGCCCCGGTCGCTGGTGGCACACCAAGGACGACCTGGTCGTGCTGGCCAGCGAGGCCGGCGTGCTGGACATCCCGGCCGCCGACGTGGTCGCCAAGGGCCGGCTGCAGCCGGGCCGGATGTTCCTCGTCGACACCGCCGCCGGGCGGATCGTCGAGGACGAGGAGGTCAAGGGCGCCCTGGCCACCGCCGAGCCCTACGACGACTGGCTGCACGCCGGCCTCGTGCACCTGCCCGCCCTGCCCGAGCGGCGCCGGTCGCGGCCCAGCCACGAGTCCGTCGTCCGCCGCCAGCAGCTCTTCGGCTACACCGAGGAGGAGCTGCGCGTGCTGGTGCAGCCGATGGCGGCCAGCGGCGCCGAGCCGATCGGCTCGATGGGCACCGACACCCCGATCGCCTCGCTGTCGGACCGGTCGCGCCAGCTGTTCGACTACTTCACCCAGCTGTTCGCCCAGGTCACGAACCCGCCGCTGGACGCCATCCGCGAGGAGCTGGTGACCAGCCTGGGCCGCACCTTCGGGCCGGAGCAGAACCTGCTCAAGGCCACCCCGGCCTCCTGCCGGCAGGTCTTCCTGCCCTACCCGGTCATCGACAACGACGAGCTGGCCAAGATCCTGCACATCGACGACGACGGCGACCTGCCCGGTTTCGCCGCCGTCCGGATCACCGGCCACTTCGACGTCACCGGTGGCGGGCCGGCGCTCGCCCAGGCGATCACCGAGCTGCGCACCAAGGTCAGCAAGGCCATCGCCGCCGGCGCGCGGGTCATCGTGCTGTCCGACCGCGACTGCGACGAGAAGCGCGCCCCGATCCCGTCGCTGCTGATGACCGCCGCCGTCCACCACCACCTGGTGCGCGAGCGCACCCGGATGGAGGTCGGCCTGGTCGTCGAGACCGGCGACTGCCGCGAGGTGCACCACGTCGCGCTGCTGCTGGGCTACGGCGCGGCCGCGGTCAACCCGTACCTGGCGTTCGAGAGCGTCGAGGACCTGATCCGCACCGGCACGCTCACCGGTGTCCAGCCCGCCCAGGCCGTCCGCAACGTGGTCAAGGCCATGGGCAAGGGCGTGCTGAAGGTGATGAGCAAGATGGGCATCAGCACCGTCGGCTCGTACACGATGGCGCAGATCTTCGAGACGGTCGGGCTGAGCAAGGCCGTCGTCGACGAGTACTTCACCGGGACGTCGGCCACCCTGGACGGCGTCGGGCTGGACGTGCTCGCCGAAGAGGTGGTCATGCGCCACCGCCGGGCCTACCCGACCAACCCCACCGAGACCGCGCACCGGCGGCTGGAGACCGGCGGCGAGTACCAGTGGCGCCGCGAGGGCGAGGTGCACCTGTTCAACCCCGAGACGGTGTTCCTGCTCCAGCACGCCACCCGGTCCCGGCAGTACGACGTCTTCCAGCGCTACACCGAGACCGTCGACGGCCTCTCGGCCGAGGCGGCGACGCTGCGCGGCCTGTTCAACCTGCGCACCGGTGCCCGGCCCGCCGTCCCGCTGGACGAGGTGGAGCCGGTCAGCGAGATCGTCAAGCGCTTCCAGACCGGGGCGATGAGCTACGGATCGATCTCCGCCGAGGCGCACGAGACCCTGGCCATCGCGATGAACCGGCTCGGTGGGCGCTCGAACACCGGCGAGGGCGGCGAGGACCCCGACCGGTTCACCGCCGACCCCAACGGCGACCTGCGCCGCTCGTCGATCAAGCAGGTGGCCAGCGGCCGGTTCGGTGTCACCAGCGAGTACCTGGTCAACGCCGACGACATCCAGATCAAGATGGCCCAGGGCGCCAAGCCCGGCGAAGGCGGCCAGCTGCCGGGCAGCAAGGTCTACCCGTGGGTGGCCCGCACCCGGCACTCCACGCCCGGCGTCGGCCTGATCAGCCCGCCGCCGCACCACGACATCTACTCGATCGAGGACCTCAAGCAGCTCATCCACGACCTCAAGAACGCGAACAACGAGGCGCGGGTGCACGTCAAGCTGGTCTCGGAGTCCGGGATCGGCACGGTCGCGGCCGGCGTCAGCAAGGCCAAGGCCGACGTCGTCCTGGTGTCCGGCTTCGACGGTGGCACCGGTGCGGCGCCGCTGACCTCGCTCAAGCACGCCGGCACCCCGTGGGAGATCGGCCTGGCCGAGACCCAGCAGACGCTGCTGGCCAACGGGCTGCGCGACCGGATCGTGGTCCAGGTCGACGGGCAGATGAAGACCGGCCGGGACGTGATCGTCGCGGCGCTGCTGGGGGCCGAGGAGTTCGGCTTCGCGACCGCCCCGCTGGTGGTCGAGGGCTGCGTGATGATGCGCGTCTGCCACCTGGACACCTGCCCGGTCGGTGTGGCCACCCAGAACCCGGAGCTGCGCAAGCGGTTCACCGGCAAGCCCGAGTTCGTGGTGACCTTCTTCGAGTTCATCGCCCAGCAGGTGCGCGAGTTCCTGGCCGAGCTCGGCTTCCGCTCCATCGACGAGGCCGTCGGCCACGCCGAGCTGCTGGACGTGAAGCCCGCGATCTCGCACTGGAAGGCCGCCGGCCTGGACCTCACACCGGTCCTCGCGGTGCCCGACCTGCCCGAGGGCACCCCGCGGCGCAAGGTGCGCGACCAGGACCACGGCCTGGACGTCGCGCTGGACCAGACCCTCATCCAGCTCTGCGAGGGCGCGCTGCTCGACGCCCGCCCGGTGCACCTGGAGCTGCCGGTGCGCAACGTCAACCGCACCGTCGGCACGATGCTGGGCTCGATGGTCACCCGCCGCTTCGGTGGCGAGGGCCTGCCCGACGGCACCATCGACCTGACCTTCACCGGGTCGGCAGGGCAGTCCTTCGGGGCCTTCCTGCCCCGCGGGATCACCATGACCCTGGTCGGCGACGCCAACGACTACGTCGGCAAGGGCCTGTCCGGTGGCCGCATCGTCGTCCGCCCCGCGCCGGAGGCGACGTTCCCGGCCGAGGACAACGTCATCGCCGGCAACGTCATCGGCTACGGCGCGACCAGCGGCGAGCTGTTCCTGCGCGGCCGGGTCGGCGAGCGGTTCTGCGTGCGCAACTCCGGTGCGCTGGCCGTCGTCGAGGGCGTCGGTGACCACGCGCTGGAGTACATGACCGGCGGGACGGCGATCGTCCTCGGGCCGACCGGGCGCAACATCGCCGCGGGCATGTCCGGCGGGATCGGCTACGTGCTGGACCTGGCCCGGCACCGGGTCAACAGCGAGATGGTGGACGTCGAGGCGCTGGACGGGCAGGCCTCGCAGTGGCTCCGCGACGTCCTCGAGCGTTACCGCGAGGCGACCGGATCGGCCGTGGCGACCAGCCTGCTGGCCGACTGGGGCCGCTGGTCGGAGCGGTTCAGCGTGATCATGCCGCGGGACTACCGCCGGGCGTTGGAGGCCAAGCGGGCCGCCGAGGCCGCGGGGTACGACGTGGACCGAGCTGTCATGGAGGCGGCACGTGGTTGACAGCACCGGGTTCCTGAAGTTCGACCGCCAGATGCCGCCCCGGCGGCCGGTCGAGCTGCGCCTGCTGGACTGGAAGGAGGTGTACCTGACCCGCGAGACGGGTGAGGACGCCGTCTTCCCGGTGCAGGCCGTCCGCGAGCAGGCGGCGCGCTGCATGGACTGCGGCATCCCGTTCTGCCACCACGGCTGCCCGCTGGGCAACCTGATCCCGGAGTGGAACGACCTCGCCCGCCGGGACGACTGGCAGGAGGCGATCGAGCGGCTGCACGCGACGAACAACTTCCCGGAGTTCACCGGGAAGCTCTGCCCGGCGCCGTGCGAGTCCGCCTGCGTGCTCAACCTGGAGAACGCGCCGGTCACCATCAAGCAGATCGAGTGGGAGATCATCGACCAGGCGTTCCTCAACGGCTGGGTCACCCCGCAGCCGCCGGCGGAGCTGACCGGCCGGAAGGTCGCCGTCGTCGGCTCCGGGCCGGCCGGCCTGGCCGCCGCCCAGCAGCTCACCCGGGCCGGGCACCAGGTCACCGTCTACGAGCGCGACGACCGGATCGGCGGCCTGCTCCGCTACGGCATCCCCGAGTTCAAGATGGAGAAGCGCCACCTGGACCGGCGGTTGGACCAGATGCGCGCCGAGGGCACCCGGTTCGTCACCGACACCCACGTCGGCGGCACCGGCGAGGGCGCGATCACCACCGAGGCGCTGCGGGCCGAGTACGACGCCGTCGTCCTGGCCATCGGGACGCCGGTCGCCCGCGACCTGCCGCTGCCGGGCCGCGAGCTCGACGGCGTGCACTTCGCGATGGAGTACCTGCCCTTCGGCAACCGCGAGGCGCTCGGCGAGCTCGACGACCCGCCGCTGTCGGCCGAGGGCAAGCACGTGGTGATCATCGGCGGCGGTGACACCGGCGCGGACTGCCTGGGCACCGCGCACCGGCAGGGTGCGGCCTCGGTCGCCCAGCTGGACTACAAGCCGGCGCCGGCGGGCTCCCGGCCGCAGGACAACCCGTGGCCGACCTACGAGATGATCCTGCGGGTCTCCCCGGCCCACGAGGAGGGCGGCGAGCGGTTGTTCGCCGTCAACACCGAGGCCTTCCTGGGCGACGACCAGGGCCGGGTGCGGGCCATCGAGGTCGTGGAGATCGAGATCGTCGACGGCACGCGCCAGCCCAAGCCGGGCAGCACCCGCGAGCTCCCCGCCGACCTGGTGCTGCTGGCGCTGGGCTACACCGGCCCGGAGACCACCGGGCTGGTCGAGGAGCTGGGCTGCGGCGTCGACGACCGCGGCCGGGTCACCCGGGACGCCGAGTACATGTCCAGCGTCCCGGGCGTGTTCGTCGCCGGTGACATGGGTCGCGGGCAGTCGCTGATCGTCTGGGCGATCGCCGAGGGCCGGGCCGCCGCGGGCGCGGTCGACAACTGGCTGACCGGGAACTCGATGCTGCCCCGGCCGGTCACCCCGGACGCCGTCCCGCTGCGATGAGTAAGGACCCCTCCGCTCCCCACGCCGCGCTCCGCGCGCCGCGGGCCCCTGCGGAGGGGCCGTTCCAGCACGTCAGGACGTCCAGGACGACTGCGCCACCTCGGGGGGACACGGCCGACCCGGTCGGCCGTGCCCCCTGCGGCAGCGGCTAGTTTTGCCCCATGTCTCGTCGCGCCAAGATCGTCTGCACCCTGGGCCCGGCCACCGGCTCCCTGGAGCAGATCACCGCCCTCGTCGAGGCCGGTATGGACGTCGCCCGCCTCAACTTCAGCCACGGCAAGCACGCCGACCACGAGACCGCCTACCGGCACGTCCGGACGGCGTCGGACACGGTCGGCCGCGCCGTGGCCGTGCTGGCCGACCTGCAGGGCCCCAAGATCCGCCTCGGCACGTTCGCCGACGGCCCGGTGCAGTGGGAGACCGGCAGCCGGGTCTGCATCACCGTGGACGACGTGGAGGGCACCGCCGACCGCGTCTCCACCACCTACAAGGACCTCGCCAACGACGCCCGCGTCGGTGACCGCCTGCTGGTCGACGACGGCAAGCTCGCGCTGACCGTGGTCGACGTCAAGGGCCCCGACGTGTTCTGCCTGGTGCTCGAGGGCGGCCCGGTCTCCAACAACAAGGGCCTGTCCCTGCCCGGTGTCGCCGTCAGCGTCCCGGCCATGTCCGACAAGGACGCCGAGGACCTGCGCTTCGCCCTCTCGCTGGGCGTCGACTTCATCGCGCTGTCCTTCGTCCGGCACGCCCGCGACGTCGAGCTGGTGCGCGAGATCATGCGCCAGGAGGACGTCGAGGTCCCGGTCATCGCCAAGCTGGAGAAGCCCGAGGCGGTCGAGAACCTCGAGGCGATCGTCAAGGCCTTCGACGGCATCATGGTCGCCCGCGGCGACCTGGGCGTCGAGCTGCCGCTGGAGCAGGTGCCGCTGGTGCAGAAGCGCGCCGTGCAGGTGGCCCGCGAGCGCAACAAGCCGGTCATCGTGGCCACCCAGATGCTCGAGTCGATGATCGAGAACTCCCGGCCCACCCGCGCCGAGGCCTCCGACGTCGCCAACGCCGTCCTCGACGGTGCCGACGCGGTGATGCTGTCCGGCGAGACCTCGGTCGGGAAGTTCCCCATCGTCGCGGTCAAGACGATGGAGCGGATCATCGACGCCGTCGAGTCCGACGCCGTCCGGGTGCCCGACCTGCTCCGCCCGGCGAAGAACCGCTCCGGCGCGATCGTGCGGGCCGCCAAGGACATCGGCGAGGCGCTCGACGTGGCCGCGCTGGCCGCCTTCACCCTCACCGGCAAGACCGCGCAGCTGCTGGCCGCGCTGCACACCCGGCTGCCGATCCTGGCCTTCACCACCGACCCCGCGGTCCGCAGCCGGCTGGCGCTGTCCTGGGGCGTGGAGACCTTCCTGGTGCCCGAGGTGACGCACACCGACGACATGGTCGGCCAGGTCGACTTCTCGCTGCTGTCCATCGGCCGGCTCAAGGAGGGCGACAAGGTCGTCGTGGTGGCCGGCTCGCCGCCGAACACCGCCGGCTCGACGAACCTCGTCCGGGTGCACGAGGTGGGTACCGAGGCGTGACGTCGTCGTCGGGGGTGTCCTCGGGCCCGGCCTCGGACCTGATGCAGGTGCTGGACCTGGAGGAGCGGGGTCCGGACCTGTACGTCGGCACCACCCCGACGACGCCGCTGCAGCGGATCTTCGGCGGGCAGGTGGCCGCGCAGGCGCTCACGGCTGCGCAGGCCACCGTCTCCACCGACCGCCCGGTGCACTCGCTGCACTCGTACTTCCTGCGGCCCGGTGACCCGCACGAGGAGATCCGCTACGAGGTCGACCGGATCCGCGAGGGCCGGACGTTCAGCACCCGGCGGGTGGTGGCCCGGCAGACCCGCAAGGGCGCCGACGTCGCCATCTTCGCGCTGACCGCGGACTTCACCGCGGGGGAGCGGGCGGTGGTGGAGCACTCGCTGCCGATGCCCGAGGTCCCCGGCCCGGAGTCCCTGCCCGGGCTGGACGAGGTCGCCAAGGCGCACCCCGAGCAGGCCGCGGCGTCCCGGGCGATCGGCCGGGCGGTGGAGCAGCGCTACCTCGCCGACCCGTTCGACCCCGAACCGCGGCTGCCCCCGGACACCGCCACCCGGATCTGGTTCCGGGTGACCGGCACGCTCCCCGACGACGAGGCGGTGCACGCCGCGGCGCTCACCTTCGTCAGCGACCTGACCCTGCTGTCGGCCGGCCTGGCCCGCACCGGCGGCGGCTGGGGCGGCTCGACGGTCGGCGCGAGCCTGGACCACGCCGTCTGGTTCCACCGGCCCGTGCGCGCCGACGAGTGGTTCCTGTACGAGACCGACAGCCCGGCGGCGGCCAGCGGCCGGGCGCTGTGCTTCGGCCAGATCTGGGCGGCCGACGGCACCCACGTGGCCACCGTGGCCCAGGAGGGGCTCATCCGCTCGCTCGGCTGAGCCCCTCCTGCGGTCAGTCGGTGCCGGCCTCCGCCGCGGGGTCGCCCTGCGGCTCGGGGTCGGCCTGCGGCTCGGGGTCGGCCTGCGGCTCGGGGTCGGCCTGCGGCTCGGGGTCGGCCTCGGCGAGGTCGGCCTGCGCGGCGGCCTGGCTCGCGCTCTCGTCCCAGGCGGCGGGGGTCTCCACCTCGGGTGCTGCGGCTGCCGCCTCGACGGTTGCTGCCTCGGCGGCTGCGGCCTCGGCGGCTGCGGCCGCCTCCGCCTCGAGCTGGGCCGCGCGGTTGGCCCGGAACTGCTCCTCGGCGGCGGCCTTCTCCCGGCGCTCGGCCTCGCGGCGCTCCCGGGCCTGCTCGGCGAAGTCGTTGGCCAGCCAGTCGTGCGCCTCGCCCAGCAGGGTCCACACCCGCTGCACGTGCTCGCGGGTGGTGGTGGGGGCGCCGATGGCCACCCGCAGCACCGCCGCGCCGCCGACGGTGGTGTGGGTCAGGAACACCTCGCCGCCGTCGTTGAGCCGGTCCAGCAGGGTCATCGTGGCGACGTCGGCGTCCACGTCGGCCGCCCAGCGCGGCTGCAGGCAGACCAGCGACAGCGGGTGCGGCGCGGCGACGTCGAACCGGTCGTCGGCGTCGGCCCAGCCGGCCAGCTCCTGGGCCCACGCCACGTGGCTGCGGATGTGCTCGCGCAGCCCCTCGGCGCCGTACCAGCGGACGACGAACCACAGCTTCAGCGCGCGGAACCGGCGGCCCAGCTCGATCTGCCAGTCGCGGTAGTCGACGACCGCGCCGGTGTCGGTGGCGGCGTTGCGCAGGTACTCGGGCAGGATCGCCAGCGCGCCGGTGAGGGCGGCCCGGTCGGCGACCCAGAACAGCGTCGCGTCGAACCCGGTGAGCAGCCACTTGTGCGCGTCGGTGGTGTAGCTGTCGGCCCACTCGACGCCGGCCTGCAGGGCGCGCAGCTCCGGGACGACGGCGCTCACACCGGCGTAGGCGGCGTCCACGTGCAGCCAGACGCCGTACTCCTGGCAGATCGGGCCGAGCTCGGCGAGCGGGTCGACCGCGGTGGTCGAGGTGGTGCCGACCGTCGCGCAGACCAGCACCGGCGTGTAGCCGCGGGCGACGTCGCGGGCGAGCCGCTGGCGCAGCGCACCGGGGCTCATCGCCAGGTCGCCGTCCACCTCCACGACCCGGATGGCGTCGGTGCCGAGCCCGGCGATGCGGGCCGCCTTCTCCATCGAGCTGTGCGTCTCGGCGGAGACGTAGACGGTGTGGTCCTCGGGCCGCACGCCGTGCCGCACCGTGGCGCCCTTGCTGGCCCGGTGCAGCGCGGCGAGCAGCGCGACCAGGTTGGCGCCGGAGCTGGAGTCCTGGACGACGCCCCCGCCGGTGCCGGTGGAGCGGAACGACTCGGGCAGACCCATCAGCTCGGCGAACCAGTCGAGCACGTGCTGCTCGAGCTCGGTCGCGGCCGGGCTGGTCACCCAGGACATGCCCTGCACGCCCAGCCCCGCGGACACCAGGTCGCCGAGCACCGAGGGGCCGGAGGTGTTGGCCGGGAAGTAGCCGAAGAAGCCCGGGTGCTGCCAGTGGGTCACCCCGGGCAGGACGACGCGGTCCAGGTCGGCGAGGACGGCGGAGAACGGCTCGCCCTGCTCGGGGGCGCTGGCCGGCAGCGAGGCGCGGACGTCGCCGGGGGAGACCTGCGAGCGGACCGGGAACGACCCGATGCGGGTCCAGTAGTCGGCGATCCAGTCGACCACCTCGTGGCCGTGCTGGCGGAACTGCTCGGGGGTCATGTGGCCGGTCACGGAGCCAACTTAGGCGGCGAGCGGGCCGTTCCCTCGGGTGCCCCCGGTGCGACTCGAACGCACACTGCGCGGGTTGTGGATCGCTGCAGTTCGTCCTTGCGCGATGGTGCCCCCGGTGCGACTCGAACGCACACTGCGCGGGTTTTGAATCCGCTCCCTCTGCCGATTGGGGTACGGGGGCCAGCACAACCGGGTGACCCGCAGCGTATCGGGCGGTCGGGGGCTGGCCGCGGTCGATAGGATCACCCGGTGAGCAACGCACCGACCCGGGTCCTCATCGCTGAGGACGAGGCACTCATCCGCCTCGACCTCAAGGAGATGCTGGAGGAGGAGGGGTACGTCGTCGTCGGCGAGGTCGGCGACGGCCAGGCGGCCGTCGACCAGGCCAAGGAGCTGCGGCCCGACCTCGTCGTCCTCGACGTCCAGATGCCCGTCCTCGACGGCATCGCCGCCGCCGAGCAGATCGCGGCGGCCCGCATCGCGCCGGTGATCGTGCTGACCGCCTTCAGCCAGCGCGAGCTGGTCGAGCGGGCCCGCGACGCCGGCGCCATGGCCTACCTGGTCAAGCCGTTCTCCAAGAACGACCTGGTCCCTGCGATCGAGGTCGCGGTCGGCCGGTTCCAGGAGATGCACGCCCTGGACGCCGAGGTCACCGACCTCAAGGAGCGGCTCGAGGCGCGCAAGGTCGTCGAGCAGGCCAAGGGCCGGCTGATGGCCGAGCGCGGCATGACCGAGGCCGAGGCATTCCGCTGGATCCAGCGCACGGCGATGAACGAGCGCACCTCGATGAAGGCGTTGGCGCAGGCGATCCTCACCACCGAGGTCGCCGACGAGGCCACCCCGACCGGCGGGACCGCCGGCTCCTGAGACCCACCTCACGTCGCCCACCGGCGCGTCGCACGGCTGGTTGCAGCCGTGTGACGCGCCGGTGGCGCATGTGGCGGCGGCGCGACGGGCAGGTCACAACACCGTCACGGTGCGACCAGAGGCGGCTCCGGCCGTTCACCGGCCGGTTAGGTTCTCCGCACTGATCGGCACCCCGACAGGCGATGTTGCCTGCGAGCGCCGGTGGACATGTATTCAGATCTCTGGGAGTTCCTTGATGCGCACAGGCACCTTCGCCCGCGCGACCGCGCTCTCCGGTGCTGCCCTGCTCGCGCTGACCGCCTGTGGCGGCAGCAGCGACGACAGCGGCGACAGCGGTGGCGACAGCGGCGCGAGCAGCGAGAAGCAGGTCAACGTCTACGGCACTGACGGCAACATGGGCAACGCCCTCGGCGAGGACTTCGACGAGGACGGCGCGCTGGCCGGCATGAAGGGCACCACGCCGCTGACGGAGCTCTCCTCGGACTTCACCGACCGGCTGCTCGAGGTCGACCCCGACCTGCAGGACTACAACTACAGCGCTGAGTCCTACGACGCCGCGATGCTGATCGCGCTCGCTGCCCAGTCCGCCGGCAGCACCCAGGCGACGGTCTTCGGCCCCTACGTCAACGCCCTCACCGTGGGTGGCGACAAGTGCTCCGACTTTGCCGCGTGCCTCGAGATCATCAACGCCGGTGGCGACGTCGACTTCGACGGCTTCTCCGGCCCGCTGAGCTTCACCGACGCCGGCGAGCCGGCCCAGGCGAGCTTCGGTCTGCTGCAGTTCGGCGACGACAACGCCCTCGACGACTCGAAGACCGAGTTCCAGGTCGCCGGCGACGAGGCCAACGCCACCAGCGAGCCCGGCCCCGCGCCGGTCGCCGCCGGTGCCACCAGCCCGACGCCGCTGACCATCGGCACCCTGCTGCCCGAGACCGGCAACCTGGCCTTCCTCGGCCCGCCGGAGGTCGCCGGCGTGCAGCTGGCGATCAACGACATCAACGCCGCCGGTGGTGTGCTCGGCCAGCCGGTCACCCTGGTGACCGGTGACTCGGGCGACGCCTCGACCGACACCGCCACCCAGACCGTGGACCGCCTCCTGCAGTCCGGCGTCAACGCGATCATCGGTGCGGCGTCCTCCGGCGTGAGCCTGACCGTGATCGACACGATCACCCAGGCCGGCGTCATGCAGATCTCGCCCGCCAACACGTCCGACCAGTTCACGAACTACAACGACCAGGGGCTGTACTTCCGCACCGCGCCCCCGGACCTGCTGCAGGCTCGGGCGCTGGCCGACCTGATCGGCGCCGACGGCAACAACACCGTCGGCATCCTCGCCACCAACGACCCCTACGGCACCGGGCTGGCGGAGAACACCAAGAACAACCTGATCGCCGACGGCCTGCCGGAGGACTCGATCCAGACCGTCATCTACGACCCGCAGGCGGCGAACTACGACGCCGAGGTGCAGCAGATGACCGAGTTCAGCCCGGACGCCATCGTGGTCATCGGGTTCGAGGAGTCCTCGCGGATCATCCAGGGCCTGAACACGAATGGTGTCGGCCCCCAGCGCTGACACCTCCCGCTGATCGGCTGATCGGCATGTGACACCAGCACCAGGCTGCGGCCCGGCACCCACCAGGGTGCCGGGCCGCAGTGCTGCGCGGGGGAGACACTCGTCGGGTGGACGACCGCGGACGACTGCTGAGCCGGTACCGGCAGCTGGTGCTCGACGAGCTGCCGCGCCGGGCGCGGGCCGAGCGCTGGGTCGTGACCGCCGACCACTGCTTCGGCCGGATCGTGCTCGACCACGCCGTGCAGGGCCGCTGGTACGACGTGCTGGACCGGCGGCGCTCGCCGGCCTTCGCCCAGCTGGACGACGAGCGGCTGGCCGCGGCGGTGGCCCTCGCCGAGCAGATCGCGGCCGAGGGCGACCCGCTGCTGCGCCGGCTCGACGCGCAGAGCCTCGCCTGGCGCGGCAGGCGGCCGAAGAGCGCCTCCGCGTGAGCGCGGTGGCGGTGGCCCACCTGCTGCTCGTCGGCGGGTACGCGGGCTTCCAGGGCACCGTCCGGGCGCTGGTCTACCCGCAGTTCACCGCCGTCCCGGCCAGTGCCTTCGCCGGCTACGAGCAGAGCCACTCGAGGCGGATCAGCGTCGTCGTGGGCCCGCTGTTCGCCGGTCAGCTGGTCACCACCGGCTGGCTGCTCCTCGCCCGGCCGGCGGGCGTCGTCCCGGCCGCGGTGCTGGGCAGCGCCGCCTGCCTGGCGGTCGTGCTGGCGGTGACGGCGTGGGGGGCGGTGCCGCAGCACCGGCGGCTCGGTGCGGGGTTCGACCCCGCCGCGTACGCGGCGCTGCTGCGCGTCGACACGGTGCGGCTGGTCGCGGCCGCCGCCAACGTGGCGGCCAGCGCCTGGGCCGTGCTGGGCTGACCGGCCCGGAACGGCGAACGGCGCCGCCCCCGGGTGGGGGAGCGGCGCCGTCCGCGGCCTCGGTGCAGGGGCCCGGGCCGAACTCGTGAGGTTCGGGGGGCAGCGAGGTCCTTCGTCTACTGCGCCTTGGCGAGCGTCCCGAGGTAGAGCTCGATGACCTTCGGGTCGTTCATCAGCGACTGGCCGGTGTCGGTGTAGGCGTTGCGGCCCTGGTCGAGCACGTAGCCGCGGTCGCAGATCTGCAGGCACCGGCGGGCGTTCTGCTCGACCATGATGATCGAGACGCCGGTGGCGTTGATCCGCCGGCAGCGGATGAACACCTCGTCCTGCAGGGCGGGGGAGAGACCGGCCGAGGGCTCGTCGAGCAGCAGCACCGACGGGTCCATCATCAGCGCCCGGCCCATCGCGACCATCTGCCGCTCGCCGCCGGACAGCGCCCCGGCCTTGCCCTTGCGCCGCTCACCGAGCAGCGGGAACAGGTCGATGACGTAGTCGAAGCGGTCCTTGAACGTCTTGGGCCGCAGGTACACGCCCATCTGCATGTTCTCCTCGATGGTGAGCGAGGGGAACACGTTGTTGTTCTGCGGGACGTACCCGACGCCCATCGACACCAGCCGGTGCGCGGGGGCGCCGGTGATGTCCTCGCCGCGCAGGGTGACCGCGCCCGAGCGGACCGGGATGAGCCCGAACAGGCTCTTCAGCAGCGTCGACTTGCCGGCGCCGTTGGGCCCGATGATGCCGACGAGCTCGCCGTCCTGAAGGTAGAAGTCGCAGCCCCGCAGGATGTTGACCCCCGGCACGTAGCCGGCGACCAGGTCGTCGGCGCGCACCAGCGCACCCTCGGCGAGCTTGACGTGCTCCTCGCGGGTGGCCGCCTTCTCGGCGGGGGACAGCTCCCCGGTGCTCACCGTCTGCGCGCGGGTGACGTCCTCCCCGGTCTCGTCGACCTCGAACAGGGGATCACTCATCGCCGTCCTCCCGGACCGTCGCTGATCACGTCTGTGCCCGGCTGACCGCCGTGGAGCTCGCGGGCGACCTCGGCCTCGGCCTCGGCGAGCACCCGGTCCTCCTCCTCGACCGTCAGCGGGGCGTCGTGGTGGGCGCCCAGGTAGGCGTCGACGACGGCCTTGTTCTGCGAGATGGACTCCGGCGGGCCCTCGGCGATGATCTTGCCGGCGGCCATGACGACCACCCAGTCGCTGATGTCCCGGACGACGTCCATGTCGTGCTCGACGAAGATCACCGTCATGCCCTCCTCGCGGAGGTCCTTGACGTGGCCCAGCAGGCTCTGGGTCAGCGCGGGGTTCACCCCGGCCATCGGCTCGTCGAGCATGACCACCTTGGGGTCGCTCATCAGCGCGCGTGCCATCTCCAGCAGCTTGCGCTGACCACCGGAGAGGATCCCGGCGAAGTCGTCCTTCTTGGCGTCCAGCTTGAACCGCCGCAGCAGGTCCATCGCCCGCTCGGTGTTCTCCTTCTCCTGCGCCCGCCACCCGCCGGGCACCAGGGCCCGGAGGAAGCTCTCGCCGCGCTGCCCCTGGGCACCGAGCAGCATGTTCTGCAGCACGGTGAGCCGGGACAGCGCCTTGGTGAGCTGGAAGGTGCGCACCACGCCGAGCCGGGCCACCTGGTGCGGCGACAGCCGGCCGAGGTCGCGCCCGTCGAAGGACCAGGTGCCGGTGTTGGGCTGGTCGAACCCGGTGAGCAGGTTGAACAGCGTCGTCTTGCCGGCACCGTTGGGGCCGATCAGCCCGGTGATGCCACCGCGCTGGACCTCCAGGTGGTCGACCGAGACCGCGGTCAGGCCACCGAAGGTGCGGGTGACCTTGTCGACCACGATCGCCGGGTCGGGCTTGGCGACGCCGACCTCCCAGGGGAGGTCCTTGAGCGCGGCCTGGGCGAGCCGCTGCGGGACGCGCCCGGCAGCGGACTCGCGGGTCGGGGCGTTCGCGGCCGCGGGGACCTCGTCGGGGCGTGCGGCGTGGGCGCCGTGCGAGCCGGGGTCAGCGGGCATCGAGCATCACCTCTCGTCGGTCACCGAAGATGCCCTGGGGTCGGAACACCAGCAACAGCATGAGCCCGATGCCGACCAGGACGAAGCGGATCTGCGCCACGTCGGTGGAGGTCAGCAGGGTGTCGGGGATGACGCCGTTGGAGATCAGCGCCCGGAGCCCGGTGTCGGCGAACTGCAGGATGAACAACAGCAGCATCGACCCGATGACCGGTCCGAGCACCCGGGCCGCCCCGCCCAGGATGAGCGCGGCGTAGGCCAGGAACGTGTTGGCGTTCTGGTACTGGTCGGGGATCGCCGAGCCGGTGCCGATCGCGTAGACCATGCCGCCGAACGAGCCGATCACGCCACCGAGCACCAGCGCCTGCATCTTGTAGGCGTAGACGTTCTTGCCCAGCGCGCGGACGGCGTCCTCGTCCTCCCGGATGGCCTTGACCACGCGGCCCCACGGGCTGCGCATGAGCTGCCAGACCAGCAAGCTGAACAGCGTCACCACGAGCCACCCGATGAGGGCGACCCACAGCTCGCCACCGCTCCACGAGGTGCCCAGGATGTTGTAGCGCCGCTGGGTGTCCCACGGGGCGAGGGAGATGAAGTCGACGTTGAAGGCGGACAGGCCGCGGGTGCCACCGGTGACGGGCGTGGCGCCCACCGACCGGAAGAGCAACCGCAGCCCCTCGGCCATCGCGATGGTGACGATGGCCAGGTAGTCGGCCCGCAGCCGCAGGGTGGGCAGACCGAGCAGCAGGGCCAGCACCACGGCCGCGCCGATGCCGACGAGCACGCCGACCCAGAACGGCAGGCCCCACTGGCTCACCGAGATGGCGATGCCGAAGCCACCGAGCATGGCGAACGCGATCTGCCCGAAGTTCAGCAGACCGGTGTAGCCGAAGTGCACGTTGATGCCGATGGCGAGCAGGGCGAAGAAGATCGCCTGGAAGCCGAAGAAGGCCTTGCCGGCGACCTGGAACGCGTCGAGGAGTTCGGACATGGCGTCAGCCGATCCGAGCCCGGGAGCCCAGGATCCCCTGGGGCTTCACGACGAGGATGACGATCAAGAGGAGCAGCCCTCCGACGTACTTCACGTCACTGGGGATGACGAGGGTGGACATCTGCACGAACACACCGACGATGAGGCTGCCGATGAGGGCGCCGTACGCCGTGCCGAGCCCGCCCAGGGTGACCCCGGCGAACATCAGCAGCAGCAGGCGGAAGCCCATGTCCCACTGCACCTGGTCGGACAGGCCGAGCAGCACACCGCCGAGGGTGGCCAGCGCCCCGCCCATCATCCAGACGACCAGGATGACCCGGTTGACGTCGATGCCCGACGAGGCGGCCAGGTCGCGGTTGTCCGAGACCGCCCGCATCGCCTTGCCGATCGAGGTCTTCTGCAGCATCAGCGCGACCAGCACCAGCACGACGACCGAGATGACGATCGAGGCCAGCGACCGGTTGGTCATGGTGAAGACGCCGTAGTCGACGGCCCGCTGGCTCTGGTAGTCGCCGTAGGGGTTGGAGAACCCGCCGTAGACGATCTGGACCAGGTAGCGCAGCAGCATCGACAGGCCGATGGAGACCACCAGCGCGGCGACCAGGCCGGTGCCCCGGCGGCGCAGCGGCCGCCAGATCGCCAGCTCGTTCAGCGCTCCGACCGCGGCGCCGGCGACCATCGCGATGATCGTGGCCGGGATGAGCGGGACGCCGCCGCGCACGTTGACGTACCAGGCGATGACCGCACCGATGGTGACCAGCTCGCCGTGGGCGAAGTTGGTGAGCCCGGTGGTGCCGAAGATCAGCGAGAGACCGACGGCGCAGACGGCGATGAGCAGGCCGAACCGGATGCCGTCGACCAGCAGCTGGACGGCCTCGATCGACCCGCCGCCGGCGTTGGAGCTGCCGTCGACGAGGCCGAAGTTGACCGGCTGCGCGCGGCCGGTGTCGACCGTGACGTCGCGGCTGGCACCCCCGGTGCCCAGGTCGACGCCGTCGGGCAGCGCCTCCTCGTCCAGGCTGATCGTGTACTGGCCCGGGCCGGGCAGGTCGATGGCGAAGCGGCCGTCCTCGTCGGTCTCGACCGAGTCGACCTCCTCGCCGGCCGCCGACTCGACGGTGACCTCGACGCCCTCGATGGGACCGCTGCGGCTCGTCTGCAGGGTGCCGACCAGGCGTTCGCCCTCGGCGCTGGCCACACCCGGGATCAGCGTGGCGAGGGCCATGGCGAACGCAGCGACGAGCAGCGCGAGGACCAGCGGTCGGCGCCCTGTGCGCCACCGTTCCAGGCGCCCGCCGGTCGTTGGTCGCCCCACCGGTACCTCACCGGTGGAGCTGCGTTCACCGTGCCCTCGGGCGCGGTGCGGCGCGTGCGTCACTCGACCTCCCAGCCGTTGGTTGAGCGGGGACAGTAACCCACCCGTGTTACGCGGATCGACCTGCTGGGACGCACTGTGACCCTTCTGCGACACGCCGATGTGCTCGGACCGGTTGCACACGACCGGCAGGGCCACCACACGTTCGGTCAGGGCCCGGGCACGCTCCGTGCCGTCTCCCCGGCAGGCCGCTCACCGGGTCGGCGGACGGCGAGGCTGTTCAGCCGTCGGCCCGGCGGGCCGGGCGGACCATCACGGTGAGCCGGGCGCTGGCGGTGGGCCGGCCGGCGTCGTCGCTGACCTGGATGAGGAAGGTGGCCAGCGTGCGCCCGCGGCGCACCGGCGTGCAGACCGCCGTCACCAGCCCGGACGTCGCGCCCCGCAGGTAGCTGACGTTGAGCTCGATGCCGACGACGTTCCCGCCCGGGCCGGCGTGCAACATCCCGGCCCAGGAGCCGATGCTCTCGGCCAGCGCGCAGGTCGCCCCGCCGTGCAGCAGGCCGAAGGGCTGCTCGTTGCCGGCCACCGGCATCGTCGCGACCAGCCGCTCGGGGTCGAAGTCGGTGATCTGGATGCCGAGCTTGTCGTCCAGCGGGCCCTGGGTGTGCTGCGGGAGCCAGTCGGGGCGGGGCGTGGTCATGCCCGCACGTTAACCAGGGGGCCGGTTCCACCGTCGGGACCGTCGGTGCCCGCACCTAGGATCTGAGGCGATGTCCGCACCGGTCAGCACCTCCGCGCCCGCTCCCGCCACCGTGCCCTCGGGCGCCCGTCCGCGGCTGCTGCTGCTCGACGGCCACTCGCTGGCCTACCGGGCCTTCTTCGCCCTGCCCGTGGAGAACTTCTCCACCACGACCGGGCAGCCGACGAACGCCGTCTACGGCTTCACGTCGATGCTGATCAACGTGCTGCGCGACGAGCAGCCCAGCCACCTCGCGGTGGCGTTCGACGTCAGCCGGAAGACCTTCCGCAGCGAGATCTACGCCGAGTACAAGGCGAACCGCTCGGAGAGCCCCACGGACTTCCGCGGGCAGGTCAGCCTGATCCAGGAGGTGCTCGGCGCGCTGCACGTGCCGGTGATCACCGCGGAGAACTACGAGGCCGACGACGTCATCGCCACGCTCACCGTGCAGGCGGTCGAGCAGGGCATGGACGTGCTGATCTGCACCGGTGACCGCGACGCGCTGCAGCTGGTCAACGACCACGTCACCGTGCTCTACCCGCGCAAGGGCGTCTCCGACCTCACCCGGTTCACCCCGGCGGAGGTCGAGACCAAGTACGGCCTGACCCCGACGCAGTACCCGGACTTCGCGGCGCTGCGCGGCGACCCCAGCGACAACCTGCCGAGCATCCCCAGCGTCGGGGAGAAGACCGCCGCCAAGTGGGTGCGCGAGTACGGCTCGCTCGACGCGCTGGTCGACCAGGTCGACACCGTCAAGGGCAAGGTCGGGGAGAAGCTGCGCGAGCACCTGTCCTCGGTGCTGCAGAACCGCCGGCTCACCGAGCTGGACCGGGCCGTGCCGCTGGAGGTCGGGCCGGCCGACCTCGGCGTCCAGTCCTGGGACCGCAACGAGGTGCACACCCTCTTCGACAACCTGCAGTTCCGGGTGCTCCGCGACCGGCTGTTCGCCACGCTCTCCGCGCCGGAGCCCGAGGTGGACGGCGGCTTCGACGTCGCCGTCGACGAGGTGCCGGCCGGTGGGCTGGGCGGGTGGCTGCAGGCCAACGCCGCCACCGGGGCCACCGGCGTCGTGTTCCGCGGCACCTGGGGGAGGGGCACCGGCGAGCTGACCGGCGTCGCGCTGGCCGCGGCCAACGACCACGCCACCTTCGTCGACCTCGGGCCGGCCCTGGACACCGCCGACGAGCAGGCGCTGGCCGCGTGGCTCGCCGACCCGGCGACCACCAAGGTCGTGCACGACGTCAAGGGCCCGCTGCTGGCGGTCTGGGCCCGCGGCTGGGACCTCGCAGGCGTGGCCAGCGACACCGCGCTCGCCGCCTACCTGGCCACCCCGGGGCAGCGCAGCTTCGACCTCGGCGACCTCGCCGTGCGGTACCTGCGCCGCGAGCTCAAGGACGCCGCGGAGACCGACGGGCAGCTCACCCTCGACGGGCTCGGCCCCAGCGAGGACGACGTCGCCCGCGAGGCCGCCAAGGCCGACGTGCTCAAGGCCGTGGCGGTCAACGACCTGTCCGACGCCCTCGAGCAGGTGCTGGGCCAGCGCGGCGGCGACCACCTGCTCGGCGACATCGAGCTGCCGCTGACCCGGGTGCTGGCCAGCATGGAGTTCCGCGGGATCGCCGCCGACCTGGACTCCCTGCACGAGCTGCAGACCGAGTTCGCCGCCGCGGTCGCCGACGCCGCCCAGGAGGCCTACGCCGTCATCGGCAAGGAGATCAACCTCGGGTCGCCCAAGCAGCTGCAGGCGGTGCTCTTCGACGAGCTCGGGCTGCCCAAGACGAAGAAGATCAAGAGCGGCTACACCACCGACGCCGACGCCCTGACCTCGCTGCTGGCCTCGACCGGGCACCCGTTCCTCGAGCACCTGCTGCGGCACCGCGACGTCACCCGGCTGCGCACGGTCATCGACGGCCTGATCCCGATGGTCGACGACGGCGGGCGCATCCACACCACCTACCAGCAGACGATCGCGGCCACCGGGCGGCTGAGCTCGACCGACCCGAACCTCCAGAACATCCCGATCCGCAGCGCCGAGGGCCGCCGGATCCGGCAGGCGTTCGTCGTCGGCGCCGGCTACGAGTCGTTGATGACCGCCGACTACAGCCAGATCGAGATGCGGATCATGGCCCACCTCTCCGAGGACGCCGGGCTGATCGAGGCCTTCACCTCGGGGGAGGACCTGCACTCCTTCGTCGCCTCCCGCGCGTTCGGCATCCCGATCGAGCAGGTCGACCCGGAGATGCGCCGCCGGATCAAGGCGATGAGCTACGGGCTGGCCTACGGGCTCAGCGCCTACGGGCTGTCGGGGCAGCTGAACATCTCCGTCGAGGAGGCCCGGGAGCAGATGCACGCCTACTTCGAGCGCTTCGGCGGCATCCGTGACTACCTGGACGGCGTGGTCGACGACGCCCGGCAGACCGGCTACACCGAGACGACGCTGGGGCGGCGGCGCTACCTGCCCGACCTGACCAGCGACAACGGGCAGCGGCGGCAGATGGCCGAGCGGATGGCGCTCAACGCACCGATCCAGGGCTCGGCCGCCGACGTCATCAAGGTCGCGATGCTCAACGTGGAGCGGGCGATCCAGACCGAGGGGCTGCGCTCGCGGATGCTGCTGCAGGTGCACGACGAGCTCGTGCTGGAGGTCGCCGCCGGTGAGCACGACGTGCTCGAGGCGCTGGTGCGCCGAGAGATGGCCGGTGCGGCCCAGCTCTCGGTGCCGCTGGAGGTCTCGGTCGGCTTCGGCGCGAGCTGGGACGCCGCCGCGCACTGAAGAAGGACCACCCTGCCCCCCACCACTCGCACGCTCGCGGCGGGCCCCTGCAGGGTGGCCGGAGGGACCTGTCGGGCGGGCGCCGGTGCCGGGTGGGTCAGGCGCCGGGCACGGCCAGCACGCGCACCAGGTCCTCCGGCTGCCGCAGCCGGACCAGCGCGTCGGGCACGTCGGCGAGCGCGACCCGTTCGCTGACCAGTCCGGTGACCCGGGGGTCGCCGGTGGTCACGTGCGCGACGGCCGCGGTGAAGTCGGCGCGGGTGAACGCGCAGCTGCCGGTGAGGGTGAGCCCGGCGCCGACCAGCGGGCCCAGCGGCACCGCCGCCGCCTCGCCGGAGAGCGCGACCTCCACGCAGGTGCCGCCCGGCGCGAGCACCGCCATCGACTCGGCGACCGTGCCGGGCGAGCCGGAGCACTCCAGGACGGCGTCGAACGGCCGGCCCGTCTCCTCGACGTGCTGGGCCAGCGACACCGCGCGGGTGTCGATGACGATGTCGGCCCCGGCGCGGGCCGCTGCGCGGCGCCGTCCGGCCGAGCGCCCGGCACCGACGACCGTCTCGACGCCGGCGGCCCGGAGCGCGATCACCGCGTTGAGCCCGATGGTGCCCACCCCGAGCACGAGCACCGTGTCACCGGGCCCGACCCCGGCCAGCGCGACCGCCCGGGTGGCGACCGCGAGCGGCTCGGCGTGGGCTCCCCACTCCGGCGGCACCTGGTCGGGGAGGGCGACCAGCTGCGCGGCCGGCACCGCGGCGTACTCCGCGTAGCCGCCGGGCGCGGTGAGCCCCAGGTTGGGCAGCGCGGCACAGCGGAACGGCAGCCGGCGCCGGCACTCGCGGCACCGGCCGCACGACCCGAGCGGGTCGACCGCCACCGCCTGCCCGACCCGCCAGCCCTCGACGTCCCGGCCCACCTCGACGACGGTGCCGCCGAACTCGTGGCCGAGCACCTGCCCCTCGGTGGTGTGGCCGCGCTCGACGGCGTGCACGTCGCTGCCGCACAGCCCGCAGGCGGCGACCTCGACGACCACGCCGTCCGGAGCGGGTCGCGGGTCGGGCAGCTCGGTGAGCTCGGTGCCCCCCGGCACGCAGACGACGGCCCTCATCTCGATCGCTCCTCTGCGACGTCGGACGGGTCGACCGCGCCGGCCCGGCTCCGGTGGCCGCCGACGCTAGCCGTCCCGGCCGTCGGGGCGGCCCCGGTTCCGCCACGGGGAAGACGAGGTCGGCCGTGCCCGGTGGCCGCGGGTCAGCCAGGCAGGTCGCAGACCAGCACGAGCGTGCCGGGCACCAGGGCGCCGCGCTCCGGCGACCACTGGCCCCAGGTCTCGGTGCGGCCCGGCGTCCACTCGGGCTCGACCAGGTCGGTGAGGGTGAACCCCGCGCCGACGACCGCGCGCACCCAGTCGCCGACCGTGCGGTGGTGCTCCACGTAGACCGTGCGGCCGCGGTCGTCGGTCTCCACGTACGGGGTGCGGTCGAAGTAGGAGGAGACGACGCGCAGGTCGTCGGGGTCGGGGGAGTCGGGCATCGGCCAGCGCATCGGGTGGTTCACCGAGGCGACGAACCGGCCACCGGGGCGCAGCACGCGGGCCACCTCGGCGAGCACCGCGCGGGCGTCGGCGACGAACGGCAGGCCGCCGAACGCCGAGCAGGCCAGGTCGACGCTGTCGTCGGCGAGCGGCAGCGCCCCCGCGTCGGCCTGCAGCAGCGCCACGGGCAGGCCGGTCTCCCGGTTGAGCTCCGCGGCCCGGGCCAGCATGCCGCCGGAGACGTCGAGGGCGACCGGTTCGGCACCGGCGCGGCGGAGCCAGCGCGAGCACGGCGCCGACCCGCAGCCGAGCTCGAGCACCCGGCGGCCGGTCACGTCGCCGAGCAGGTGGGCGTCGGCCTCCCGCAGGCCCTCGGGGCACCAGAGGAAGTCCGCGTCGCCGAGGTCGCGGCCGTGCTCGGCCAGGTAGGCCGGCGCGGCGGCGTCCCACCAGCCGCGGTTGGCCCGCGCGGACTCGGCCTGGCCGGCCGGGCGCCGGGTCACGCCACCGGCCGCCGGGTAGCCGTCGGCGGCCAGGGGGAGAGGGGCGGGGAGGGGTCCCGCGGAGGTGCCGTCCATGACGCGCCGATGGTGACACGCCGTCACCGCGGCTCCCGGCCCCGGGCGGCCCGGACCCCTGGTGGACCGGCCCCCGCCAGGTCCGTACGATGGGGAATCACGCCAGAGGTCTGTGGCGTTGACCTCCCTGTACGGGGGTCGACATCGCCGTCTCCCGTGAACCTCCCCGCGGTCCGCCTGGGCCTCGGGTGATCCTGTCCCTACGCATCCCCCGTCCGGAGCACTCGACCACATGACCTCCACCCAGGTCCGTCCTGACAGCACCCCCCAGATCGCGGTGAACGACATCGGCACCGCCGAGGACTTCCTCGCCGCGATCGACCAGACCATCAAGTACTTCAACGACGGCGACATCGTCGAAGGCGTGATCGTCAAGGTCGACCGGGACGAGGTGCTGCTGGACATCGGCTACAAGACCGAGGGCGTCATCCCCTCGCGTGAGCTGTCCATCAAGCACGACGTCGACCCGACCGAGGTCGTCAAGGTCGGCGACGAGGTGGAAGCCCTCGTCCTCCAGAAGGAGGACAAGGAAGGCCGGCTCATCCTGTCCAAGAAGCGGGCTCAGTACGAGCGCGCCTGGGGCACGATCGAGGCCAAGAAGGAAGCCGACGAGGTCGTCACCGGCACCGTCATCGAGGTCGTCAAGGGCGGCCTGATCCTCGACATCGGCCTGCGCGGGTTCCTCCCCGCCTCGCTGGTCGAGATGCGCCGCGTCCGCGACCTGCAGCCCTACGTGGGCCGCGAGCTCGAGGCGAAGATCATCGAGCTCGACAAGAACCGCAACAACGTCGTCCTGTCCCGTCGCCAGTGGCTGGAGCAGACCCAGTCCGAGGTCCGCAGCGAGTTCCTCAACAAGCTCGCCAAGGGCCAGGTCCGCACGGGCGTCGTCTCCTCGATCGTCAACTTCGGTGCCTTCGTGGACCTGGGTGGCGTCGACGGCCTGGTGCACGTCTCCGAGCTGTCCTGGAAGCACATCGACCACCCGTCCGAGGTCGTCGAGGTGGGCCAGGAGGTCACCGTCGAGGTCCTCGACGTCGACCTGGACCGCGAGCGGGTCTCCCTGTCGCTGAAGGCGACGCAGGAGGACCCGTGGCGCCAGTTCGCCCGCACGCACCAGATCGGGCAGGTCGTCCCCGGCAAGGTCACCAAGCTGGTCCCCTTCGGTGCGTTCGTGCGCGTCGACGAGGGCATCGAGGGCCTGGTGCACATCTCCGAGCTGGCCGAGCGTCACGTGGAGATCCCGGAGCAGGTCGTGCAGGTCGGCGACGAGATCCTGGTCAAGGTCATCGACATCGACCTGGACCGCCGCCGCATCTCGCTGTCCCTCAAGCAGGCCAACGAGGGCGTCATCGGCGACGAGGAGCAGTTCGACCCCGCCGCCTACGGCATGGCTGCCCAGTACGACGACCAGGGCAACTACGTCTACCCCGAGGGCTTCGACTCCGACACCGGCGAGTGGCTCGAGGGCTACGACTCGGCCCGCGAGGAGTGGGAGCGGCAGTACGCCGAGGCCCAGGCCCGCTTCGAGGCGCACCGCAAGCAGATCGCCGAGGCCAAGGCGGCCGACGCGGAGGCCGCTGCCGGTGGCAGCTACTCCAGCGCCGCCGAGCCCGAGGGTGACGTCCCGTCCACGGGCGGTGGCACCCTGGCCTCCGACGAGGCGCTGGCCGCGCTGCGGGCGAAGCTCGCCGGCGGCGAGTGACCCCGCGGCTCAGCTGAGCCGCAGCACCTGGCAGTGCGCCGTCCACCGTTCGCGGTGGGCGGCGCACTGTCGTTCGGGCCGGGAGTCCGACCGCCGACCGGGCCAGCACGACGACGACCCCGCCGACCGCGGTGGTCGACGGGGTCGTCGGGGCGTCCCACTCATCCGTGAGTCGTGGACGGTCGTACCGGCTCGTCCGTGAGCCGTCCGGGGGGCCGGAGCAGGAGCGCGGGCGTCGTCCACGTCGTCGGTGGTCTTCCCCTCGCGTACCGACGCAGGACGGGGTCGCGCTCGGGCCGGCTGAGGCCGGCCGGGACCGCTCAGGCCGCGATCAGAGGCTCAGGATGATGGCGAACGCGGTGCGGGGACGGCCACCGGCGTTGGCGAGGAAGTCCCAGGTGTGCCGGCCGGACGGGACGCTGGGCATCAGCGCGCGCAGGAAGGCGGCTCCCCGGCGGGTCTGCGGCAGCCGCTCGCGCACGCCGGGCAGCTCGGAGCAACGGACCCCGGCGGGGTTGTCGATCCGGTGCCGGCCGCGGCGGGGGGTGCCGGTGGCCGACGGAGCGCCTTCGAGTGTGGAACGGGACATGATCGCTGCCTCTCTGCTGCTGTGGCGGGGGAAGTCCACCGGGACGAAAGCTAATTCGTGTGACTGGTGGGACTCGTGCGACGCGCCGGGTGTCGGCGCGCCGTGACCTGCCCGAGACCTTCGGCCCTCCTGCAGGGGCCCGCTGCGAGCGTGCGAGTGGCGGGGGGCAGGAGGGTCCTTCTAGGGTCCGCGGCGTGCTGAGGATCGGGCTGACCGGCGGGATCGGATCGGGCAAGAGCACCGTGGCCGCGTTGCTGGCCGAGCGCGGCGCCCGGATGGTCGACGCCGACCGGATCGCGCGGGAGGTCGTGGCGCCGGGCACGCCGGGGCTGGCCGCGGTCGTCGCGGAGTTCGGCGAGGGCGTGCTGACCGCCGACGGCGCCCTGGACCGCCCGGCGCTGGCCGCCGTGGTGTTCGCCGACCCCGCCGCCCGGGCTCGTCTGGACGCCGTCGTCCACCCGCTGGTGCGCGCGCGGGCCGCCGAGCTGGTCGCTGCCGCCCCGCCGGACGGCGTGGTGGTCCAGGACGTCCCGCTGCTGGTGGAGACCGGGCAGGCGGGCTCCTACGACCTCGTGCTCGTCGTGGAGACCGACCTGGAGACCCGGGTGGCCCGGCTGGTCGAGCGCGGGCTGCCCGCCGAGGACGCCCGGGCCCGGATCGCCAGCCAGGCCAGCGACGAGGAGCGCCGCGCGGTGGCCGACGTGGTGCTGCGCAACGACGGCGACCGGGCCGCCCTGGCGGAGCAGGTGGCGCGGTTCTGGACCGAGCGGGTCGAGCCGGCCCTGCGCTGAGCGCCGCCGGTGAGCGATGAGTCCGCCGGGCGGCGCCGGTCTTCCCCGTAGGGCCCCGGACCGGGGCACCGTCAGGGAGAGGACCTGTCATGCCCGAGCAGAAGATCATCCCGAACCTGTGGTTCGACAGCCAGGCCGAGGAGGCGGCGCACTACTACATCGACGTCCTCGGCTCCGGCCGCGTCATCGGCCTCACGCACTACCCGGAGGGCGCGCCCGGCCCCGCCGGCACGGTGATGTCGGTGGACTTCGAGGCCGGCGGCATGCGCTTCGTCGGCATCAACGGCGGGCCGCTGTTCCCGTTCACCGAGGCCGTGTCCTTCCAGATCGACTGCGCCGACCAGGCCGAGGTCGACCGGTTCTGGGACCGCTTCCTCGCCGACGGCGGCGAGGCGAGCCAGTGCGGCTGGCTCAAGGACCGGTACGGGCTGTCCTGGCAGGTCGTGCCGCGGGGGATGGAGGAGCTGTTCGCCGACCCGGACCCTGCCCGCGCCCAGCGCGCGGTGCAGGCGATGCTGCAGATGACGAAGCTCGACGTGGCCGCGCTGCGGGCCGCCGCGGACGGCGTGCCGGTCGGCTGAGCCGGCGGTGCCCGCGGGGGACCCCGGGGACGACGAAGGCCCCGGGTCGGTGACCCGGGGCCTTGCCTTGCTGTGGGCGATACTGGGATCGAACCAGTGACCTCTTCCGTGTCAGGGAAGCGCGCTACCGCTGCGCCAATCGCCCCTCCCGGCCTGACGGCCGGACCACCTCCGCGCTCGTGCTCCGAGGAGGACGAGGTGGAGACGGGATTTGAACCCGTGTAGACGGCTTTGCAGGCCGTTGCCTCGCCTCTCGGCCACTCCACCGCACTCGGGCGCCGGTCTCGCGACCAGCGCCCGGGGTAGTTCCGAGCGGATGACGGGATTCGAACCCGCGACCCTCACCTTGGCAAGGTGATGCTCTACCACTGAGCCACATCCGCGCTGCGGATCAAGTCCGCGTTACGGGAAGAACTCTAACAACCCCGTTTCCGGGGTGCGAACAGGGGGGGTCCCGGAAGGTCCGTCCGGGGTTTCCCTGCAGGTCAGCGCCCCGTGGGGTTGTCCGTGCCGCCGCGCAGCAGCGCCGACAGCTCGTCGTCGACGCCGAGCGCGTCACTCTCCGTGCCGGCCGGGACGAGCAGCTCGGTCTCCCGGAGGAAGTCGCCGACCACGGCACCGGACAGCTCGAACAGCGCCTCGCCCGAGGGGGCGCGCAGCTGCAGGAAGACCACGTCGAGGCCGCCGCGGGCCGGCCAGAGGCGCACGTCGCCCTCGCCGACCGGGGCGGTGAGGCCGGTGCGCAGCAGGTCGCGGCTCAGCAGCCACTCCACGCCGCCGTCGTCGTCCGGGGCGTCGTAGGTCGTGCCGTCGACGTCGTCGGGGCCGTCGTCGCCGAAGCGCACCCGGACCGCGAAGGGGTCGGCCGAGTCGTAGACCAGGGCGGCCGGGACGGCCGTCCAGGTCTGGGGGCCGACCAGGTGGAAGGTGGTGCGAGCAGTGCAGCCGGACCTCGGGTAGCGCGCCATGTCCCCTTAACGACCCAGAACGGCCCTTGGTCACGCATGTCCTCGGCGTGTCGCGCCTCTGGAGTCCCAGCAGTCCCGTCCTGCCCCACCCGCCACGCACCCGACCCGTCGGGAGGAACGCCCGGGCGCGCTGAACCGGAGAGGGGGGACGCAGCGAACGCCGCATGTGACCATGGGCCTCGTGAGCCGACCTCCCCGCAGCCCCGAGGACAGCGCGGCTGACCTCGAGCTGGTCCGCCGCGTCGCCGCCGGCGACCGCGGCGCGGTCGACGACCTCTACCAGCGCTTCCGCCGGCCGGCCTTCGCGCTCGCCCGCCGGGTGCTCGGCGACGACGTGCTGGCCGAGGACGTGCTGCAGGACGTGTTCCTGGGCATCTGGCGCGACCCGGGCGCCTTCGACGGCACCCGCGGCAGCGTGGCCTCCTGGCTCCTGGCGATGGTGCACCACAAGGCCGTCGACGCCGTCCGCCGCGAGGAGTCGCACCGCCGCCGGCAGGCCCGGGCCGAGGAGGACCTCGTGCTCTCCGCGCCGACCCAGACGACCGACGTCGAGGACACCGCCTGGGAGCGCATCGTCGCCGAGCGGGTGCGCAGCGCGCTGCACGCCCTGCCGGCCCCGCAGCGGGAGGCGTTGACGCTCGCCTACTACGGCGGCTACACCCAGCGGGAGGTGGCCGCCCTCACCGACACCCCGCTGGGCACCGTGAAGACCCGCATGCTGGCCGGGATGCGCCGGCTGAAGGACACGCTGGGCACCGGTCTGCCCGGCTCCACCCCCGCCGACGGGACCGCACGATGAGCCACGCGATGGGCCCGGAGCACCGGGACGAGGAGCACCGCGGCTGGGACGAGCTCGCCGTGGGCTTCGCGCTGCACGCGCTGGAGCCGGAGGACGAGACCCGGTTCACCGACCACCTGGCCGGCTGCGACCGCTGCGCGGAGACCGTCGCCGAGACCGTCGAGGTCATGGCCGCCATGGCCGGCGACCTGCCGCAGGCCGAGCCCTCCGACGGGCTGCGGGAGCGGCTGCGCGCCGCCGTCGAGGAGACCGAGCAGCTGCCGCCGGCCGCGCGCCCGGTGGAGCAGCCCGCCGCACCGCCGGTCCTGCGGCCCGCGCCGGTGCCGGTGCCCGTGCCCGCGGGCGGCGGGTTCGGCGACCTGCGCCCGCCGCGGCCGGTGCGCACCGCCGACCACCGCCCGTCCTGGCGCCGGGTGCTGCCCACCGCGCTGGTCGCCGCCGCCGTCGCCGCGGTGCTCTCGCTGGGTGCCTGGAACGTCGCCCTCACCAGCGACCGGGACGCCGCGCAGGCGACCGCCGCCGAGCAGTCGGAGATGCTGGACGCCCTGCTCGAGCCCGGGCGTGCGGCCGTCGCCCCGGTCGTCGAGGACGGCCGCACGGTCGCCACCGTGGTCGCCCGGGAGGACGAGCTGCGGGTGGTCAGCGACGGCCTGCCGGTCAACGACGACAACGCCCAGACCTACGTCGTCTGGGGTCTGGCCGACGGCGGCCTGCCGCAGGCGCTCGGGGTGTTCGACGTGGTCACTCCACAGATGGACCTGCGGACCGTAGGCTCGACCGCGACCGGGCTCGACGAGTACCCCGTGTACGCCATCAGCATCGAGCCGGGTCGTCAGGCTCCGTCGTTCCCCACGGAGATCATCGGGCAAGGTGAGGTGGCGAGCTGAACGGCAGACCGGCCGGCGGGGACACCGTCCCGGCACCCGGCGAGCACCTCCCGCCGGTCGAGGCCGAGGAGTCGCGCAGCCTCCGCGAGCGGGTCGCCGAGTCCCGCTGGCGGCGCCGGATCAGCGCCCGCCGCAGCCTGGACACCCCCTACCGGGTGCTGGTCGGCCTGGTGGGCGCGGTCGTCGTCGCCTTCGGCATCGTCACCATCCCGCTGCCCGGCCCCGGCTGGCTGACGGTCATCGCCGGGCTGTTCGTGCTCGCGACCGAGTTCGCCTGGGCCGAGCGGCTGCTGGAGTACACCCGGCGCCGGGTGGCCCAGTGGACCGAGTGGCTGGGCCGGCAGGCGCTGTGGGTCCGGGTCGGGGTGGCGCTGCTGACCGCGGCGTTCGTCTACGGCGTGCTGGTGGTGACGCTGCACGTCACGGGCGTGCCGGGGTGGGTCCCGGGGTGGGTGCCGCTGTGGCACTGAGCATCTGGCAGAATTGACCGAGTCCGGGCGATTGGCTCAGCGGTAGAGCGCTTCGTTCACACCGAAGAGGTCACTGGTTCGATCCCAGTATCGCCCACCGGACGCAAGGCCCCAGGTCGCTGACCTGGGGCCTTCGTCGTCCCCGGCGCCGGCCGGGCAACCGGCGCACCATGGCCGGCGATGGCACTGGACCGCGTGGCCCGCCTGCACGCGGCCGTGCAGCGCGACGGCCCCACCTGCATCTGGTGCGGCCGCACGTTCACCGACCAGGTCCTCCCGTCCACCGAGCACGTCGTCCCGCGGGTCAAGGGCGGCCCCTCCTGGCTGGAGAACGAGGTCGCCGCCTGCCGCCGGTGCAACGCCGACCGCGGGCACACCGCGCCGGTGGAGTGGCTGGAGGAGTGCCAGCGCCGCGGCTGGCAGCCCGACGAGCAGCGGCTGACCCGGGTGCTCACCGCGCTGGCCGCGGCGATCGCCGAGCGCGGCGGGCAGCGCCGGGCCCGGCCCTACCTGGACGCCCAGCTGCGCCGGTTGCGCCGCCGGGGCGGGGACGACCGTCGCGTAGCGTCGGGCGGGTGAGCGACAGCACGGTGGGCCAGGTGGCCTCGATCTCGGTCTACCCGGTCAAGTCCCTGGGCGGGCGGACGGTCCCCGCGGCGGAGGTCGACGAGGCCGGGCTGCGCGGTGACCGGGCCTGGTCGGTGGTCGACGCCGGCACGGGTGAGCGGGTCACCGTCAAGACGACGCCGCGGATGCGCGAGGTCGTCGCCACCGGGGACACCGAGGCGGACACGATCACCCTCACCGAGGTGCTGGGCCGCCCGGTGCGGCTGGCCCGCTCGGCGGCCGGCCCGCAGGTCGACGCCGCGGCCGTGCACCTGGTCTCCCGCGGCGCGATCGCCCGGGCCGCCGAGGGCGACGTCCCCGAGGGCTGCTCGGCCGACGACCCGCGGGCCAACCTGGTGCTCGAGCTGACCGGCGACGGCGACGAGCGCTCCTGGGTCGGCCGCCGGCTGCGGGTGGGGGAGGCGCTGCTCGAGGTCGTCCGCACCCCCAAGCACTGCCTGGGCGTCTACGCCGAGGTGCGGCACCCGGGCCGGGTGGCCGAGGGCGACGCCGTCGTCCTCACCGACGAACTGGGCTGACCGCTCGCCGCCGGGCACTACCCTGACGGTCGGCCCGCCGCTCAGCGGCACCCGCACACCCCGAGGAGCTCTGCCGTGTCCACCGCGCCTTCGCCCACCGCTGCCGGCCCGATCAGGGTGCCGGCGGGGACGACGGCCTCGCAGGCGCTCAAGGACGCCGGGGTGCCGCTCAAGGGCCCCGACGGTGCGGTCGTCGTCCGGGAGCTGCCCTCCGGCGAGCTCAAGGACCTCGCCTGGACCCCCGACGCCGACGCCGAGGTGGAGCCGGTCCCGGCCGCCAGCGCCGACGGCCGCGCGGTCATCCGCCACTCCACCGCCCACGTGCTCGCCCAGGCCGTGCAGGAGCTGTTCCCCGGCACCCGGCTGGGCATCGGCCCGCCGGTGGACAACGGCTTCTACTACGACTTCGACCCCGAGCGGCCCTTCACCCCCGAGGACCTGCAGGCCCTCGAGAAGAAGATGACCGAGATCGTCCGGGCCGGCCAGCACTTCAGCCGCCGGGAGATCAGCGACGACGACGCCCGGGCCGAGCTCGCGCACGAGCCGTTCAAGCTGGAGCTCATCGGGCTCAAGGGCGGCGCGGACGCCGCCGAGGGCGCCGACGTCGAGGTCGGCGGCTCGCAGCTGACCATGTACGACAACCTCGACGCCCGCACCGGCGACCGGGTCTGGACCGACCTGTGCCGTGGCCCGCACCTGCCGCGCACCTCCGGCATCCCGGCGTTCTCGCTCACCCGCAGCGCGGCCGCCTACTGGCGGGGGAGCGAGCAGAACCCGCAGCTGCAGCGGGTCTACGGCACCGCGTGGGAGAGCAAGGACGCGCACAAGGCGTACCTGGAGCAGGTGGCCGAGGCCGAGCGCCGCGACCACCGCAAGCTCGGCGCCGAGCTGGACCTGTTCAGCTTCCCCGACGAGATCGGGTCGGGGCTGGCCGTGTTCCACCCCAAGGGCGGCATCATCCGCCGGGAGCTGGAGAACTACAGCCGGCAGCGCCACGAGGACGGCGGCTACTCCTTCGTCAACACCCCGCACATCACCAAGGCGCAGCTGTTCCAGACCTCCGGGCACCTGGACTGGTACGCCGAGGGCATGTTCCCGCCCATGCACCTGGACGAGGAGCGCGACGACGAGGGCAACGTCCGCAAGCAGGGGCAGGACTACTACCTCAAGCCGATGAACTGCCCGATGCACAACCTGGTGTTCGGGTCCCGTGGCCGCTCCTACAAGGAGCTCCCGCTGCGGCTGTTCGAGTTCGGCACCGTCTACCGGTACGAGAAGTCCGGCGTCATCCACGGGCTGACCCGGGAGCGCGGCTTCACCCAGGACGACGCGCACATCTACTGCACCCCCGAGCAAATGGCCGGCGAGCTCCGCGGCCTGCTGGACTTCGTGCTCGGGCTGCTCGCCGACTACGGGCTCGACGACTTCTTCCTGGAGCTGTCGACCCGCAACCCGGACAAGTCGGTGGGCACCGACGAGAGCTGGGAGGTCGCCACCGAGGCGCTGCGCCAGGCGGCCGTGCAGTCCGGCCTCGAGCTGGTGCCCGACCCGGGCGGTGCGGCCTTCTACGGCCCCAAGATCTCCGTGCAGGCCCGCGACGCCATCGGCCGGTCGTGGCAGATGTCGACCATCCAGGTCGACTTCAACCTGCCCGAGCGGTTCGACCTGGAGTACACCGCGGCCGACGGCTCCCGGCAGCGGCCGGTGATGATCCACCGCGCGCTGTTCGGCTCGATCGAGCGGTTCTTCGGCGTCCTCACCGAGCACTACGCCGGTGCCTTCCCGGCCTGGCTGGCCCCGGTCCAGGTGGTCGGCATCCCGATCACCGACGAGCAGGTGCCCTACCTGACCGACGTCGCGCTGCTGCTGCGGGAGAAGGGCATCCGGGTCGAGGTCGACGACTCCGACGACCGGATGCAGAAGAAGATCCGCACCGCCAGCAAGCAGAAGGTGCCCTTCGTGCTCATCGCCGGGGCCACCGACGCCGAGGCCGGGGCGGTCTCCTTCCGCTACCGCGACGGCTCCCAGCGCAACGGGGTGCCGGTGGCCGAGGCCGTCGCCCAGGTGGTCGCCTGGGTCGCCGCGCGGCACAACGCCGACCCGACCGCCGAGGTCCCGCTGGGATGACCGAGGGTCCCGACGCCCTCCGGGTCCCCGTCGTCAACGACGACGGCGGCCCGACGGCGGTCTTCGAGCACCTGTGGACGCCCTACCGGATGGCCTACATCCGCGGTGAGGGCAAGCCGACCGGCGACCACGACTGCCCGTTCTGCCTCATCCCGCGGATGAGCGACGAGGACGGGCTCATCGTGGCCCGCGGCGAGACGGTGTTCGCCGTGCTCAACCTGTACCCGTACAACGCCGGCCACCTCATGGTGGTCCCATACCGGCACGTGCCCGACTACACCGACCTGACCCTGGCCGAGGTCGCCGAGCTGGGCGCCTTCACCCAGACGGCGATGCGGGTCGTCCGCTCGGTGAGCGGCGCGCACGGGTTCAACATCGGGATGAACCAGGGCTCGGTGGCCGGTGCCGGCATCGCCGACCACCTGCACCAGCACGCCGTGCCCCGCTGGGGCGGGGACACCAACTTCATGCCGGTGGTCGGGCTGACCCGGGTGCTGCCGCAGGTGCTCGCGGAGACCCGGGCGCTGCTCGCGGCGCAGTGGCCGGTCGCGCCGGCCCCGCCGGTGGACCGGCCCGGGGCGGGTGTGGCGTAGGTGCTCGGCGTCAATCTCCGGCCCGCCGTCGGCCGGTTCTGGGCCCCGGTGGTGCGCGGTCTGGTGCGCGCCGGGGTGACCGCCGACGCGGTCACCCTCACCGGCACGCTCGGCGCGGTCGCGGCCGCGGTCTTCCTCATCGGCAACGGCGAGCTGTTCTGGGGTGCCTTCGCGGTCACCCTCTTCGTGCTGCTGGACATGCTGGACGGCGCCCTGGCCCGGGCCCGCGGTGGCGGGTCGGTGTTCGGCGCGGTGCTGGACTCCACCGGCGACCGGGCGGCGGACGCGGCGATCTTCGCCGGCCTGGTCTGGTGGTACGGCGGCGAGGGCGACAACCGGCTGATCGTGCTGCTGAGCCTGGTCTGCCTGGTGCTCGGCGTGCTGACCTCCTACGTCAAGGCGCGCGCCGAGGGGATGGGGCTGCGGGTCGAGGTCGGGATCGTCGAGCGCACCGAGCGGCTGATCCTGGTGCTGGTCGGCACCGGCTTCACCGGGCTGGGCATCCCCTACGCCCTGCACGTCTGCCTCTGGGTGCTGGCCGTCGGCAGCGCGATCACCGTCGGGCAGCGGTTCGCCGCCGTCCGCACCGGCTCCCGGGGCATGCGGCTGCCCGGCCCCGCCGCACCGGCCGACGAGCCGGCCGGCCCGCCCACGCCGTGAGCCGCGGTGCGCAGCTGCGCGACCGGCTGACCGACGCGGGGTACGCCGCCGGGTGGCGGGCCGTCCGGCTGCTGCCCGAGCCGGTGGCCCGCGGCCTGTTCGCCGGCGGGGGAGCCCTCGCCGCCCGGCGCCGCGGCCGGCGGGTCCGGCAGCTGCGCGCGAACCTCGACGTCGTCACCGGCGGCCGGCTCGACGACGCGGCGCTGGACGACCTGACCCGGCGGGGGATGACGTCCTACGCCCGGTACTGGGAGGAGGCGTTCCGGCTGCCGGCGCTGAGCCGCGAGCGGGTCGTCGCCGGCTCGCGGATGCCCGGCCAGGAGCACCTGGAGCGGGCCCGCGCCGAGGGCCGCGGCGTGGTGCTGGCGCTGCCGCACAGCGGCAACTGGGACGCCGCCGGGGTGTGGCTGGTCGACTGGCTGGGCGGGCCCTTCGTCACCGTCGCCGAGCGGCTGGAGCCGGAGTCGCTGTACCGGCGGTTCGTGGAGTTCCGCGAGGGCCTGGGCATGCGGGTCGTCCCGCTGACCGGCGGCGAGCGGCCGAGCTCGACGGTGGTGCGGGAGTGGCTCGCCGGCGGCGGCACGGCCTGCCTGCTGGTCGACCGCGACCTCTCCGGGGCCGGCATCCCGGTCACCTTCTTCGGCCGGCGGACCACGATGCCCGGCGGCCCCGCGCTGCTGGCCGCGCAGACCGGTGCGGCGCTGCTGCCGGCGGTCTGCCAGTTCGACGGCGCCGGCTGGCGGTTCGTCGTCCACCCGCCGGTGCCGGTCGACGGGCCGGGCCGCCTCCGCGACCGGGTGACCGCCGCGATGCAGCAGGTCGCCGACGCGTTCGCCGCGACCATCACCGAGCAGCCCGAGGACTGGCACGTGCTGGGCCGGATCTGGCCCGAGGTGGGCCCGGAGGGGCGGCCGGCACCGCTCGCCGTCCCCGAGGCCGACCGGGCGGAGGCGGGCTGATGCGGATCGGCCTGGTCTGCCCGTACCAGTGGGACGTCCCCGGCGGCGTCCAGTACCACGTGCGCGACCTCGCCGAGACCCTCCGCGGGATGGGGCACCACGTCGAGGTGCTCACCCCGGCCGAGCACGAGGAGAACCTGCCCGCCGAGCACGTCACCTGGGCGGGGCGGGCGGTGCCGGTCCCGTACAACGGGTCGATGGCCAGCTTCCAGTTCGGCCTGGTCTCCGCGGCCCGGGTCCGCCGCTGGCTGCGCGAGGGCGCCTTCGACGTCGTGCACGTGCACGAGCCGGCCCCGCCCTCGGCGTCGCTGCTGGTCTGCATCATCGCCAAGGGGCCGATCGTCGCCACCTTCCACGCCGCGACCACCCGGTCGAAGTTCCTGGCCGCCTGGGGCCCGTGGGTGCGGCCGTGGCTGGAGAAGATCAGCGGCCGGATCGCCGTCTCGGACTTCGCCCGCCGGGTGCAGGTCGAGCACCTGGGCGGCGACGCGGTGGTCATCCCCAACGGCGTGCACGTCCCGGCCTTCGCCGAGGGCCCGCCGCTGCCCGGGCACGCCCGCGGCTCCGACGTCCCGACCATCGGCTTCCTCGGCCGCTACGACGAGCCCCGCAAGGGCCTGCCGGTGCTGCTGGACGCGATGCGCGAGGTGGTCCGCGCGCACCCGCGCGCCCGGCTGCTGGTGGCCGGCCGCGGTGACCCCGAGGAGTTCGCCGAGCTGGTGGGCGAGGACCTCGCCCCGCACGTGACGCTGCTCGGCGAGCTCGCCGAGCCCGAGAAGGCCGCGTTCCTCCGCTCGGTCGACGTCTACTGCGCGCCCAACCTGATGGGGGAGTCCTTCGGGGTGATCCTGCTGGAGGCGATGGCCGCCGGCGCCCCCGTCGTGGCCAGCGACCTGGACGCCTTCGGCCGGGTGCTCGCCGACGGCACCGCGGGCGTGCTGGTGCCCCGGGGCGACGTCGCCGCGCTGGCGACCGCGCTGTCCGGGCTGCTCGCCGAGCCGGCCCGGCGCGCGGAGCTGGCCGCGGCCGGCCGGCGGGAGGTCGCCGCCTACGACTGGTCGGTGGTGGCCCGGCGGATCCTCGCCGTCTACGAGACCGTCGCCCCCACCGGTGGCATCGGCGTCACCGCGTCCTCGGACGACGACGCCGCGCTGCTCGGGGGCCCGCCTCCCCCGGGCGAGGCAGGTGCGGCGACGGCAGGACCGTTCCGGCGGCGGGTACGGCGCTAGCCTGACGCTCTGTGACCTCCGGAGCCTGGCTGCTGCTCGCCGCCGGGGTCCTGCTCGCCCTGCTGCTGGCCTCGACGGCGTTCACGCTGACCCGGTTACGCCGGCTGGCCGGCCGGGTCCGCCGGGCGCGCGAGGTGCTCGACGCCGCCCTGCTGCGCCGGGCCGAGCTGGCCGCGGCGCTGGCCCGCGAGCAGGCCGGGGAGCTGGGGGCCGAGCTCGCCGTCCCGCTGGGGGAGGCGGCCGCGGGGGCCCGGGCGCCGAGCGCCGGTGACCGCGAGGCCGCCGAGAACCGGCTGGGCCGGCTGCTCCGCCGGGTCCCGGGCAGCGCGCTGACCCCCGAGCTCGCCGACGCCGGGATGCGGGTCGCGCTGGCCCGGCGGTTCTACAACGACGCCGTCCGCGACACCCGCGCGCTGCGCCGCGGCCGGCTGGCCCGGGTGCTGCGGCTGCACGGCCGCCGGCCCCTCCCGCGGTACTTCGACATCGACGACGGCCTGGACGCCGTGCTCACCGGGCCGGCGCCCCGCAGCAGCGGCCCGCAGGGCCGTGGCTGACCGGCCGTAGGCTGGGTCGTCCCTCCCGACGACCGACCGACCGAAGGCAGTCCCGTGTCCCTGAACGACAGCCCGGCCCCCGCCACCCCTGCTGCCACCGGCACCGAGCGGGTCAAGCGCGGCATGGCCGAGCAGCTCAAGGGCGGCGTGATCATGGACGTCGTCAACGCCGAGCAGGCGAAGATCGCCGAGGACGCCGGCGCGGTCGCGGTCATGGCGCTGGAGCGGGTGCCCGCCGACATCCGGGCCCAGGGCGGCATCGCGCGGATGAGCGACCCGGACATGATCGAGGGGATCATCGGCGCGGTCTCCATCCCGGTGATGGCCAAGGCCCGGATCGGCCACTTCGTCGAGGCGCAGGTGCTGCAGGCCCTCGGGGTCGACTACATCGACGAGTCCGAGGTACTGACCCCCGCCGACGAGGCGCACCACATCGCCAAGGGCGAGTTCACCGTGCCGTTCGTCTGCGGGGCCACCGACCTGGGCGAGGCGCTGCGCCGGATCTCCGAGGGCGCGGCGATGATCCGCTCCAAGGGCGAGGCCGGCACCGGCAACGTCGTGGAGGCCACCCGGCACATGCGCTCGATCCGGGCCGGGATCAAGCGGCTGTCCACCCTCGACGAGACCGAGCTGTTCGTCGCCGCCAAGGAGCTGCGCGCGCCGCACGACCTGGTCGTCGAGGTGGCCCGGCTCGGTGCGCTGCCCGTCGTCCTGTTCACCGCCGGCGGCATCGCCACCCCGGCCGACGCGGCGATGATGATGCAGCTGGGCGCCCAGGGCGTCTTCGTCGGCTCGGGCATCTTCAAGTCCGGCGACCCGGCGCAGCGCGCGGCCGCGATCGTGCAGGCCACCACGTTCTACGACGACCCGCAGGTCATCGCCAAGGTCTCCCGCGGCCTGGGCGAGCCGATGGTGGGCATCAACGTCTCCACGCTCCCGGAGAGCGAGCGCTACGCCACCCGCGGGTGGTGACCACCGCCGTCGCCGGCACCCCGGTCGTCGGGGTGCTGGCCCTCCAGGGCGACGTGCGCGAGCACCTCGCCGCGCTGCGCGCGGTCGGCGCCGAGGCCCGGCCGGTGCGCCGCCCCCAGGAGCTCGCCGAGCTCGACGGGCTCGTGGTGCCCGGTGGCGAGTCGACCACGATGGCCAACCTGGCCGGCCGGTTCGGGATGCTCGAGCCGCTGCGGGCCGCGGTGCGCGCCGGCCTGCCGGCCTACGGCTCCTGCGCCGGGATGATCATGCTGGCCGACACCGTGCTCGACGCGGTCGACGGCCAGGCGACGATCGGCGGGCTGGACGTCACGGTCCGCCGCAACGCCTTCGGCCGCCAGGTCGACTCCTTCGAGAGCCCGGTGCGGCTGGACGGGGTGCCCGGGCCGCCGGTGCACGCCGTCTTCATCCGCGCGCCGTGGGTGGAGCGGGTGGGTCCCGGCGTCGAGGTGCTCGGCCGGGTCGAGGGCGGCCCGGCCGACGGTAAGATCGTCGCCGTCCGCCAGGGCCGGCTGGTGGCGACCAGCTTCCACCCCGAGCTGACCGGGGACCTCCGGGTGCACGCGCTCTTCGTGGAGCTGGTGCGGGAGGCGGCGGCCGGGCGGGCACGAGACCATGCAGCAGGCGGTGGCGCCGGAGCCGGCGCAGCCAGTGAGGGGAGACGGCCGTGAGCGGGCATTCCAAGTGGGCGACGACCAAGCACAAGAAGGCCGGGATCGACGCCAAGCGCGGCAAGCTCTTCGCCAAGCTGATCAAGAACATCGAGGTCGCGGCGCGCACCGGCGGCGCTGACCTCTCGGGCAACCCGACGCTCTACGACGCCGTCCAGAAGGCGAAGAAGAGCTCGGTGCCCAACGACAACATCGACCGCGCGGTCAAGCGCGGGGGTGGCCTCGAGGCCGGCGGCGTCGACTACCAGGGCATCACCTACGAGGGCTACGGCCCCGGCGGTGTGGCGGTGCTCATCGAGTGCCTCACCGACAACAAGAACCGGTCGGCGATGGAGGTGCGCACGGCGATGTCCCGCAACGGCGGGAACATGGCCGACCCCGGCTCGGTGTCCTACCTGTTCTCCCGCAAGGGCGTCGTGGTGGTGCCGTCCGCCGGCCACACCGAGGACGACGTCCTGATGGCCGTGCTCGACGCGGGTGCCGAGGAGGTCCGCGACCTCGGCGACACCTTCGAGGTCGTGTGCGACCCCTCCGACCTGGTCGCGGTCCGCACCGCCCTGCAGGACGCCGGCATCGAGTACGACTCGGCCGACATGGGCTTCGTGCCCAGCGTGCAGGTCGAGCTGGACGCCGACGGCGCGGTCAAGGTCTTCCGGCTGATCGACGCGCTCGAGGACCTCGACGACGTGCAGAACGTCTACGCGAACTACGACGTCTCCGACGAGGTCATGGAGCAGGTCAGCGCCGACGCCTGACGCCCCCGGCGCGTCGTGAGCACCTCCTGACCGCATCCCCGGTTAGCTTTGGTCGAACACGTGTTCGTGCGATCGTTGGGGGAGTGGCCATGCGGGTGCTCGGCATCGACCCGGGCCTGACCCGGTGCGGCTGGGGTGTCGTCGAGGGGCGGCCGGGGTCGCGGCCCACGGCGCTGGGGGTCGGCGTCGTCCGCACCAACCCCGAGCTGGACCTGGAGCTCCGCCTGCTGGAGGTGCACACCGCCGTGACCGCGCTGCTGCGCGAGCACCGCCCCACCGCGATGGCGATCGAGCGGGTGTTCCACCAGAACAACAAGGGGACGGCGACCGGCACCGCGCAGGCCGCCGGCGTCGCCGCCCTGGCTGCTGCGCAGGCCGACGTCCCGGTCGCCTGGCACACCCCCAGCGAGGTCAAGGCGGCCATCTCCGGCAACGGCCGGGCCGACAAGGACCAGGTGACCCTGATGGTGACCCGGGTGCTCGGGCTGGCCACCGCGCCCAAGCCGGCCGACGCCGCCGACGCCCTGGCGCTCGCCGTCTGCCACGTGTGGCGCGGCCCGGCCCAGGACCGGCTCCGGGTGGCCGCAATCGCCGGCGGCATCGGCGCCCCGGTGCGGGCCACGACGCTGCCCCGGTGGACCGGGATCTCCCGGTGATCGCCAGCGTGAGCGGCCGGGTGGCCGCGGTCTCCCCGGACGGCGCGGTCGTCGAGGTCGGTGGGGTCGGCCTGTCGGTGCAGTGCACCCCGGGCACGATCGCCCGGCTGGCGGTGGGCGAGCAGGCCCGGCTGGCCACCAGCCTGGTCGTGCGCGAGGACTCCTTGACCCTCTACGGCTTCGCCGACGACGACGAGCGCCAGTTGTTCGAGCTGCTGCAGACCGCCAACGGCGTGGGGCCGCGGCTGGCCCAGGCGGTGCTGGCGATCCACCCGCCCCGCGAGGTGCGCCGCGCGGTGTCCATGGGCGACCTCAAGGCGCTGATGCAGGTGCCCGGGATCGGCAAGAAGGGCGCCGAGCGGCTGGTGCTCGAGCTGCGCGACCGGCTGGGCACCACCAGCTCCGACACCTCGCTCGACGGGCCGGCCCCGGCCGGGCTGGGCTCGGTCACCCCGGTGGCCCCGTGGCGTGACCAGCTGACCGCCGCGCTGGTCAGCCTGGGCTGGACCGGCAAGGAGGCCGAGGGCGCGGTGTCCCAGCTCGCCCCGGTCGCCGACGAGCAGGTCGCCGCCACCGGTGGGGTGGAGATCGCCGTCCTGCTGCGGCAGGCGCTGCGGCTGCTGGGCCGGGCATGAGCTCGCCCTTCGACCGCCGGCTGCCCGCCGCCGACGCGGGCCCCGGGCGGCTGCCCGACGACGCCGTCGACCCGCGGGCCGGCGACGAGGAGCGGGTCGTCGAGTCGGCCCTGCGCCCCCACTCCCTCGCGGACTTCATCGGCCAGCCCAAGGTCGCCCGCCAGCTGGACCTCGTGCTGGAGGGCGCCAAGCGGCGCGGCCGGCCGCCGGACCACGTGCTGCTGTCCGGCCCGCCCGGGCTGGGCAAGACCAGCCTGGCCCTGATCATCGGCTCGGAGCTGGGCACCTCGGTGAAGATCACCAGCGGCCCGGCGATCGAGCGCTCCGGCGACCTCGCCGCGATGCTGTCCAACCTGTCGCCCGGCGACGTGCTGTTCATCGACGAGATCCACCGGATCGCCCGGCCGGCCGAGGAACTGCTCTACATGGCGATGGAGGACTTCCGGGTCGACGTCGTGGTCGGCAAGGGCCCGGGCGCCACCGCCATCCCGCTGGAGATCAACCCGTTCACCCTGGTCGGCGCCACCACCCGGGCCGGGCTGCTGACCGGCCCGCTGCGCGACCGGTTCGGCTTCGTGGGCCAGATGGAGTTCTACGAGACCGCCGACCTGGAGCGGGTGCTGGCCCGCAGCGCCGACCTGCTGGGCGTCGAGCTCACCGCCGACGGGTCCGCGGAGATCGCCGGCCGGTCGCGCGGCACCCCCCGGATCGCCAACCGGCTGCTGCGCCGGGTCCGCGACTACGCGGAGGTGCGCGCCGACGGCCGGGTGACCCTGGAGGTGGCCCGGGCAGCGCTGGCCCTCTACGACGTCGACGACCTCGGGCTCGACCGGCTCGACCGGTCGGTGCTGGAGGCGCTGGTCAGCCGGTTCGGCGGCGGCCCGGTCGGCGTCGCGACCCTCGCGGTGGCGGTGGGGGAGGAGCCGCACACGGTCGAGGAGGTGTGCGAGCCCTTCCTGGTGCGCGCCGGGTTGCTGGCCCGCACGCCGCGTGGCCGGGTGGCGACCGAGGCCGCCTTCCGGCACCTGGGGCACCCTGTCCCGCGCGGCGGTCTCCCGCTCAGCGGGGGCACAGCCGACCCGCCGTCGGACGGGGCTTCGTCACAGACGCTGTTCGACGCCTAGACTCCACCGCGCTGGCGCGCAACCCGGGACGTCCCGGGCCGACCGCGCCCCGGTCGCCCTGCCCGCAGGGGAGCGCCGGCGCCGATGTACCCGAGCGGCCCGCCCTGGGCCGCACCCACCGCGCGATGACGCCGCGGTAGAGAGGCTCACCTGTCGTGGAATCCTTGCCGTTGCTCATCCTGGTCGCGCTCGCGTTCGTCGTCCTCTTCGTCCTGCCCTCCCGGCAGCGCAAGAAGATCCAGGCGAACGCCCAGGCGATGCAGGACTCGCTCACCATCGGGACGCCGGTGATGCTCACCAGCGGCATCCACGGCACGGTCGCTGCGCTCGGTGACACGACGGTCGACCTGCAGATCGCGCCCGGCGTCGTGATGACCGTCGCCCGCCCGGCGATCATGGAGATCCGCACGCCGGCCGGCGACGCCGCCGCCCCGGGGTCCGCCTCGGGCGCGACCGGGTTCGTCGACGGCGACGGCGACCCCACCGACCCCACCCGCTGAGCCGGGTACCCCGCATGGCCGCCCGCCAGCTCCCCGCACGGCGCTACTTCGCCGTCTTCGTCCTGATCGTCGCGGGCATGTACGCGCTGATCTACCTCACCGGCGACACCCGCACGCCCCAGCTGGGCCTGGACCTCCAGGGCGGGACGACGGTGACGCTGACCGCCCGCACGCCCGACGGGAACGCCCCCGACCCCGACGACCTCGAGCTGGCCCGCCAGATCATCGAGCAGCGGGTCAACGGGCTCGGCGTCGCCGAGGCCGACGTCGTCACCGAGGGCGACAGCAACATCGTCATCTCCGTCCCCGGGGACGACGGCGAGCAGGCGCGCGAGCTGGGCGCCACCGCGCAGCTGCGGTTCCGGCCGGTGGTGCAGGGCCCGGAGGCCGCCACGCCGGCCACGGACCCCGCGACGCCCACCGACTCGGCTGCGCCGACGGACTCCGCTGCGCCGACCGACTCCGCTGCGCCGACCGACTCCGCTGCGCCCACGGACTCGGCTGCGCCGACCGCGGACCCGGCGACGACCGGGAGCGGTGCGGCCACCGACACCAACGCCCCCGACCCCGACGCCCCGGCCGTGACGCAGGAGGTGGCGGCCGCGGAGTACGCGACGCTCACCTGCGACACGACCACCACCGAGGTCGACCGGCCCGGCGACTTCATCGCAGCCTGCTCCGACGACGGCACGGCGAAGTACCTGCTGGGCCCCGCCGTCCTCGAGGGCACCGACGTCACCGACGCCGCCGCCGGCACCCAGGCGGCCACCGGCGAGTGGATCGTCACCCTGGACCTGAACAACTCCGGCTCCGAGGCCTGGGCCACCTACACCGCCGCCAACGTCGGCAACGCGGTGGGCATCACCCTCGACGGCCGGGTCGTCTCCGCGCCGACCATCAACGGCGCCATCAACGGCGGCACCACCGAGATCAGCGGCTCCTTCGACCAGGAGACCGCCACCGACCTGGCCAACCAGCTGAAGTACGGCGCGCTGCCGCTGACCTTCACCCAGGCGACCGCGCAGTCGATCTCCACCGAGCTGGGCAGCGAGCAGCTGCGGGCCGGGCTGATCGCCGGCGGCATCGGCGTCGCCCTGGTGTTCCTGTACGCGCTGGTCTACTACCGGCTGCTGGGGCTGGTGATGATCGCCAGCCTGGTGCTGTCGGCGGTGGTGGTCTACGCGACCCTGGTGCTGCTGGGCCGGCAGATCGGGTTCGCGCTCAGCCTCGCCGGCATCGCCGGGTTCATCGTCTCGATCGGCATCACCGCCGACTCCTTCGTCGTCTACTTCGAACGGCTCAAGGACGAGGTGCGCGAGGGGCGCAGCCTGCGCAGCGCCACCCCGCGGGCCTGGGTCCGCGCGCGGCGCACGATCCTCTCCGCCGACGCGGTCAGCTTCCTGGCCGCGGCCATCCTGTACTGGCTGGCCATCGGCGACGTGAAGGGCTTCGCGTTCACCCTGGGCATGTCGACGGTGCTGGACCTGGTCGTCGTCTTCCTCTTCACCCACCCGCTGATGGCGGTGCTGAGCCGGGTCAGGTCCTTCGGCAGCAACCGCTTCTCCGGCCTCGGCCAGGTCGACCACAGCCGGCGGCCGGCCCCACCGGCCCGGACCGACCGCGACCTGGTCGGCGCGAGCAGCACGAACGGGAGCAACCGATGACCCCCCGCGACCAGGCCGACGTGCCGCTGGGCACCGACGCCGACGAGACGGTCGACGACGGCGCGGTCCTGGCCGACGCCGCCGGCGACAGCACTGGCGACCAGGCGCTGGCCGACGCGGGGCTGCCCGCGGAGGGGGAGTCCGCCGCCCAGGCGGCTCGCCGGGCCCCGGCCCGCAGCTCGCTGGCCCACCGGCTCTACAACGGCGAGGCCGGCCTGGACGTCGTGGGCAAGCGGCGCTTCTGGTTCCGGGTCACGGCGGTCGTGGTGCTGCTCTGCGTCGCCGCGATGGTGTTCCGGGGCTTCAACTTCGGCATCGAGTTCGCCGGCGGCAACAGCGTGCGGGTGCCGGCGGAGAGCTCGCAGCTGGGCGACATCCGCGACGCGGCCGAGGAGGCCGGCGCCGAGGTCTCCAGCGCCCAGGTCGTCGGCGGCAACTCGGTCCTGCTGCGCACCGAGGCACTGGACCCCGACGCCGAGGAGGCCGTCGTGGCCGCGGTGGCCGAGGCCGCCGGCGTGGCCCCCTCCGAGGTGAGCCCGCAGTCGGTGAGCGCCGACTGGGGCGGCGACGTCACCAACCAGGCGCTGATCGCCCTGCTGGTGTTCCTGGTCGCGGTCATCGCGTTCCTCGCCGTCCGGTTCGAGCCCAAGATGGCGGTCGGCGCGATCGTCGCGCTGCTGCACGACCTCGTGGTGACCGCCGGCGTCTACGCGCTGATCGGCTTCGAGGTCTCCCCGTCCACGGTGGTCGGGCTGCTGACCATCCTCGGCTTCTCGCTCTACGACACCGTCGTGGTCTTCGACAAGGTCGACGAGAACACCAAGGACCTGGCCAAGAGCGCCCGGTCGACCTACGGCGAGGCCGCGAACCTGGCGGTCAACCAGACCCTCATGCGGTCGATCAACACCTCGGTCATCGCGCTGCTCCCGGTGGCCGGCCTGCTCTTCGTCGGCGCGGGGCTGCTGGGTGCCGGCACGCTCAAGGACCTGGCCCTGGTGCTGTTCGTCGGCCTGGCCGCCGGTGCCTACAGCTCGATCTTCCTGGCCACCCCGGTGCTCGCCGAGCTCAAGGAGCGCGAGCCCGAGCAGCAGGCGCTGCGCAAGCGGGTGCTCGCCCGCCGCGCGGCCGAGGCGCGGGCGAGCGCGTCCGGCACGCCGCGCGGGCCGGTGGCCAGCGCCCGCCGCGCGGGCGGGGCCACCAGCACCGCCCGGCGGTCCGCGGTGGCCGTGGCCGAGCGGCCCGAGGTGCTGCCGGACCGGCCCGACGCCGACGTGCAGGTCGAGTCGCCGGAGTCGGTGCAGCCGACCGGCCGGGGCGGGACGACGACGCCCAAGCCGGGGCAGCGCCCGCAGCGGCCGGGGCAGAAGCCGGCCCAGCGCCCGGCGGGCAAGAAGCGCCGGTGAGCGAGGTCGCCGACCTGCCGGTCGACGAGCTGATCGCCTCGATCGCGGTCGACGTCCCCGACTTCCCCGAGCCCGGGGTGGTCTTCCGCGACCTGACACCGGTGTTCGCCGACGCCGGGGCGTTCCGCCGGGTGGTCGACGCGCTCACCGAGCCCGCCGACGTCGACCCGCGGGCGGCGGCGCTCAGCGGTGGGGGGCCCGGCTTCGACGTCGTCGCCGGGGTCGAGGCGCGCGGCTTCCTGCTGGCCGCCGCCGTCGCGCTGGACGCCGGCACCGGGGTGGTGCCGGTGCGCAAGGCCGGCAAGCTGCCGCGCGAGACCGTGTCGGCCGAGTACGCCCTGGAGTACGGCACCGCCACGCTGGAGCTGCACACCGACTCCATCCGGCCCGGGCAGCGGGTGCTGCTCGTCGACGACGTGCTCGCCACCGGGGGAACACTCCAGGCCGCGATCGCGCTGATCGAGCAGCTGGGCGGGGTGGTCACCGCGGTCGCGGTGGTCATCGAGCTGGCGGCCCTGGGGGGTCGCCAGCGCATCGCCCCGCACCCCGTGCACGCCCTCTGGACCACCTGACCACCACGGGTGAGCACGGGCGGCGGCCCGCGCCGTACCGCGGCTAGCATGGGGAGGGACCGCCTCCTCAACAGAGCAGGAGCACCTGTGGCCTCTGACGTCGTCGCACCCCGGACGTCCGGCGCGCCCCCCACGGAGGAGGCAGCGCCGAGGCCCGCGCTGCCCGAGCGCCCCGCCGTCCGCCGTCCCGACGACGTCGCACCGGAACCCGGCGGGGAGAACGAGGCGGTACCCCGCCGCCGGGTGCGCGACCGGCTGGCCCGCCGGATCGTCGCCGGCCAGCGGTCCACCGGCATCCGCCCGGTGCTCGAGCCGCTCGCCGCCCTGCACCGGCAGAGCCACCCCAAGGCCGACCTGGTGCTGCTGCAGCGCGCCTACGACGTCGCCGAGGAGGCGCACGCCCAGCAGAAGCGCAAGAGCGGTGACCCCTACATCACCCACCCGCTGGCGGTCGCCACCGTGCTGGCCGGGCTGGGCATGGACACCACCACGCTGGTCGCCGCGCTGCTGCACGACACGGTCGAGGACACCGGCGTCACGCTGGAGACGATCCGCACCGAGTTCGGTCCCGAGGTCGCCCACCTGGTCGACGGCGTCACCAAGATCGACAAGGTCAAGTTCGGCGACGCGGCGCAGGCCGAGACCATCCGCAAGATGATCGTCGCGATGTCCCGCGACCCCCGGGTGCTGGTCATCAAGCTCGCCGACCGGCTGCACAACATGCGCACGCTGCGCTTCCTCCCGCCGGAGAAGCAGGAGAAGAAGGCGCGCGAGACGCTGGAGATCCTCGCCCCGCTGGCCCACCGGCTGGGCATGAACACCATCAAGTGGGAGCTCGAGGACCTCGCGTTCGCGACGCTGTACCCCAAGCGCTACGACGAGATCGTCCGGCTGGTCGCCGAGCGTGCGCCGTCCCGGGACACCTACCTGGCCGAGGTCGCCTCGGCGGTGACCGAGCAGCTCAAGGCCGCCAAGATCGAGGCGGTCGTCACCGGCCGGCCCAAGCACTACTACTCGATCTACCAGAAGATGATCGTGCGCGGCCGCGACTTCACCGACATCTGGGACCTGGTCGGCATCCGGATCCTGGTCGACTCGGTGCGCGACGTGTACGCGGCGCTGGGCATCATGCACGCCCACTGGCAGCCGGTGCCCGGGCGCTTCAAGGACTTCGTCGCGATGCCGAAGTTCAACATGTACCAGTCGCTGCACACCACGGTGATCGGCCCGCAGGGCAAGCCGGTCGAGCTGCAGATCCGCACGCACGACATGCACCGGATCGCCGACTACGGCATCGCCGCGCACTGGAAGTACAAGGAGAACGCCCGCAGCGGGGGCAAGACCAGCGAGGCCGGGCCGCCCCCGGGCTCCGCCGGCGACGACATGCTGTGGCTGCGCCAGCTGCTGGACTGGCAGCGCGAGGCGCAGGAGCCCGGAGAGTTCCTGGAGACGCTGCGCTACGACCTCGGTCCGCAGGAGGTCTTCGTCTTCACGCCCAAGGGCGACGTGATCAGCCTGCCCGGCGAGTCGACGCCGGTCGACTTCGCCTACGCGGTGCACACCGAGGTCGGCCACCGCTGCATCGGCGCCCGGGTGAACGGGAACCTGGTCTCCCTGGACAGCAAGCTGTCCAACGGCGACGTGGTGGAGGTCTTCACCTCCCGCTCGCCCACGGCCGCTCCCTCGCAGGACTGGCTGGCCTTCGTCGGCTCCTCCCGGGCGCGGACCAAGATCCGCCAGTGGTTCACCAAGGAGCGCCGCGAGGACGCCGTCGAGGCCGGCAAGGACGCGCTGACCAAGGCGATGCGCAAGGCGGGCCTGCCGCTGCAGCGCCTGCTGGGCGGCGAGTCGCTGGCCACCCTCGCCGCCGACCTGCACTACCCCGACGTCAGCGCGCTGTACGCCGCGGTGGGGGAGAACCAGGTCTCGGCGCACTCGCTGGTCGAGAAGCTGCTCACCGCGCTCGGCGGCTCCGAGGGCGCCACCGAGGACATCGCGGAGACCGCGATCCCGACCAAGCGGTCGGTCGCCCGCACCGCCAGCGGCGACCCGGGCGTCGTCGTCCACGGCATGCACGACGTGTGGGCCAAGCTCGCCAAGTGCTGCACCCCGGTGCCCGGCGACGACATCCTCGGGTTCGTCACCCGCGGTGGCGGGGTCAGCGTGCACCGCACCGACTGCACCAACGCCGCGGACCTGCAGCGCAAGCCCGAGCGGCTGGTCGAGGTCGACTGGGCGTCGCAGCCGGGGGCGGTGTTCCTCGTCGCGATCCAGGTCGAGGCGCTGGACCGGCACCGGCTGCTCTCCGACGTCACCCGGGCGCTGGCCGACGAGCGGGTGAACATCCTGTCCGCCTCGGTGCAGACCAGCCGCGACCGGGTGGCCATCAGCCGGTTCACCTTCGAGCTCGCCGACCCCGCCCACCTGGGCTCGGTGCTGCAGACGGTCCGCAACGTCGACGGCGTCTTCGACGTGGAGCGCGTGACGGCCTAGCCGGTGCCGGCTCCCTCGTCAGGGGAGCCGGGTGGCGGTGACGGCGTACAGCGGGTCGCCGGCGCCCGGTCGCGTGCGCAACTGGACCGCCGGCTCGGTGAACCGACCGCTGCGCCGCACCAGCTCGGAGATGACGGCGCCGTGCTGCTCGTCGTCGGTGGCCAACCAGCCGCGGACCGCCTTGGTCGGGAAGCACCGGTTCGAGTACGTGACCGCCAGCTGCCCGCCCGGCCGCAGCACCCGGCCGGCCTCGGCGAGCACCTCGACGGGCCGGGTGAGGTAGTCGATCGACACGCAGCACACCACCGCGTCCACGTCGCCGTCGGGCAGCGGGACGCGCGGGTCGGCGTTGAGGTCGTGCACCAGCCGCTCCGTCGCCGCCGGGTTGGCCGCCAGCTCCGCGCCGTTCATGCCGAGCACCACGAGCTCGGCCGGGGGCGTGCGGAAGTGCGACACCCAGGACGACATCAGGTCCAGCACCCGGACCGGCCGGGGTGCGTCGCCGTCGATCCCCAGCTCGGCGTACAGCCGCCCGACCGCGGCGACGGCCCCCTCGTCGATGTGGGTCACCAGCCGGGGGACGTCGTAGAAGACGGCGTCCGGGCTCTCGTCACCGCGGTCGAAGAAGCCCGGGGGGAAGCCCGCGTACGGATCGGCGTCCATCGCGCCCAGTGTGCGGGCGGGGACGCGTCCCCGCCCGCCCGTCAGCCGACGACGGTCATCGAGGTGATGGTCACCGGGGTGTTCGGGGCACCGCCACCGGGGCTGGGCTCGAAGGAGCCGTCGTTGCCCGCGGCCGCGATCTGGTCCAGCACGGCCAGCCCGGCCTCGTCGACAGTGCCCACGGCCGTGTAGTCCGGCGACAGCTGGGTGTCGGTGAAGCAGAGGAAGAACTGGCTGCCGGTGGAGTTGGGCTGGCCGCTGTTGGCCATCGCGATCGTGCCGCGCGGGTAGGTCGTCTCCGCGCTGACCTCCTGGCCGAACTTGTAGGAGGGGCCGCCCTGGCCGGTGCCCGTCGGGTCGCCGCACTGCAGGACGCCGAAGGTCGCCTGGTTCACCTCGCGGTGGCAGGGGCTGCCGTCGAAGAAGCCCTGCGAGGCCAGGTAGGTGAAGCTCGAGGCGGCGCAGGGGGCGCCCGCGCGGTCCAGCGTGAGGGTGAGGTCGCCCTGGCCGGTGCTCATCCGCAGCGTCGAGGTGCCGGTGGTCGGGGTGTTCGCGGCGTCCGGCGGGGTGCCGACGTCGGTGAGGTTCGTGTTGCCGGAGTCGTCGGGGACGAAGTTGCAGGCCACCGTGCCGTCGGCGTTGGTCGCCGTCGCGGCCGCGGACGACGCGGGGTCCCCGGCCGGGGCGGAGGAGGTGGTGGGGGAGGCCGTCGTGCTGCTGTCGTCGTCACCGAGGTTGGTGATGATCAGCGCGGCGCCGACCACCGCGAGGACGGCCACCACCGTGACGCCGATCAGCAGGCGGGTGCGGCGCTTGCGGGCGAGCTCCTCGCGCCGCTCGAGCTGGCGCTGCAGCCGTCGCTGCGCGGCCTGACGGCGCTGCTTGTTGGTCGGCACTCTTCTCGGGCTCCTCGGGCATCTGCACGGACGCGGGGGCGGCCCCGCTCGTCGAGCCGACGCCATCCACCCCGCGGTGTCGAGTGCGCAGTGTAGGGCGGGCACCTGTCGGCTCCCTGGCAGCGCCGCGGAGCGCCCCGTCGCCCCGCGTAACCTGCACGGGTGCTCATCCGCTCCTTCCCCGCCGGCGCCTTCGGCACCAACTGCTACGCGGTGGCCAGCGGACCCGGCGCCGAGTGCGTCGTCGTCGACCCGGGGATGGACGCCGTCGAGCCGCTGGCCGCGATGCTCGCCGCGGACGGGCTGAAGCCGGTCGCGGTCGTGCTCACCCACGGGCACCTGGACCACACCTTCTCGGTGCTGCCGGTCTGCGACGGCTACGGCATCCCGGCCTACCTGCACCCGGCCGACTCCGGCATGCTGTCGGACCCCGCGCGCTGGCACGGCCCGCAGCTGGCGCCGCTGATCACCGGCGTGCGGCTGCCGGACCCGGCCGGGGTCCTCCCGCTGGACGACGGCGCCGTGCTGTCGCTGGCCGGGGTCGAGCTCACCGTGCGGCACGCGCCGGGCCACACCCAGGGCTCGGTGGTGTTCTCCGTGGACCTCGACGACTCCCCGGGCCTGCTCGCCGGCGACGTGCTGTTCGCCGGTTCGGTGGGCCGGGTCGACCTGCCCGGCGGCTCGTGGGAGTCGATGCTCGGCTCGCTGCGCGACGTCGTCCTGCCGCTGGACGACGAGACCGTCGTGCTGCCCGGCCACGGCCCGGCCACCACGATCGGGCGCGAGCGCGCCACCAACCCCTACCTCGCCGAGGCCGCCTCGGCACCGAAGGGACGTTCCCTGTGAGTGAGCATCGCAGCGAGCGCCAGCGAGCGAGGAGCGGAACGAACCCACGAGCGAAGCGAGTGATGACACTGTGAGCGGGCTGACCGCCCCGAAGGGCACGTTCGACACGCTGCCCCCCGCGTCGGCGCAGTTCCTCGCCGTCCGGGACACCCTGACCGCCCCGCTGCGCCGGGCCGGCTACGGCTACATCGAGACGCCGACGTTCGAGGACACCGCGGTGTTCTCCCGCGGGGTCGGGGAGTCGACCGACGTCGTCTCCAAGGAGATGTACACGTTCACCGACCGCGGCGGCCGCTCGCTGACGCTGCGCCCGGAGCTCACCGCCGGCCTGATGCGGTCCTTCATCGAGCACCGGCTGTACTCCGGCGCGCTGCCGGTGAAGCTGTGGGCCGTCGGGTCGGCGTTCCGCTACGAGCGCCCGCAGGCCGGCCGCTACCGGCACTTCACCCAGGTCGACTGCGAGGCGCTCGGCGTCGACGACCCGGCGCTGGACGCCGAGGTGATCGCGCTGGCGGTGCAGGGTTTCCGCGACCTCGGGCTGACCGGGTTCGAGCTGCTGCTCACCTCGCTGGGCGACGCGACCTGCCGGCCGCAGTACCGCGAGCTGCTGGTCGAGTACCTGGAGAAGCTGGACCTGGACGAGGAGACCCGGCGCCGCGCGGAGATCAACCCGCTGCGGGTGCTCGACGACAAGCGCCCGGAGGTGCAGGCCCAGCTCGACGACGCCCCGCTGATGGTCGACCACCTGTCGGACTCCACGAAGGCGCACTACGACGCCGTCCGCGAGCACCTGGCCGACCTCGGGGTGAGCTGGACCGAGGCGCCCAAGCTGGTGCGCGGGCTCGACTACTACACGAAGACGACGTTCGAGTTCGTGCACTCCGGCCTCGGCTCGCAGTCGGCGATCGGGGGCGGCGGCCGGTACGACGGGCTGTCCGCGGCGCTCGGCGGCCCGAACCTCTCCGGCATCGGCTACGCCGTCGGCGTCGACCGGACGCTGCTCGCGGTGCACGCCGAGGGGCTGGACATCGCCGCGTCCTCGGGCGTGCAGGCCTTCGTCGTCCCGCTGGGGGCGGAGGCGAAGCGGTACGCCGTGAAGCTCGTCGGCCAGCTGCGCGAGGCCGGGGTCTCCGCCGACACCGTCTACGGCGACCGCGGGCTCAAGGGCGCGATGAAGGCCGCCGACCGCTCCGGGGCCACCCACGCGGTGGTCGTCGGTGACCGGGACCTCGCCGAGGGCGTGGCCCAGCTGCGCGACCTGCGCACGCACGAGCAGGTCGCCGTCCCCCTGGGTGAGCTGTTCGACCGGGTGCGTGGCACGGTTGGCCCGTGACAGTGACTGACGGCATCGCAGAGGCCGCGAACACCCCGATGGAGACCCGCCCGCTGGGCCGCACCGGCGCCGACGTGTCGGTGGTCGGTCTGGGCACCTGGCAGCTGGGCGGCGACTGGGGCGACGTCTCGGAGGACGACGCCGCCGCCGTGCTCGACGCCGCGCTGGACGCCGGGGTCACCCTGCTGGACACCGCGGACGTCTACGGCGACGGCCGCTCCGAGGTGCGCATCCGCCAGGCGCTGGCCGCCCGCGGCGAGCGGCCGTTCGTCGCGACCAAGGCCGGCCGCCGCGCCGACCCGTTCACCGCCGAGCAGTACACCCCGGAGAACCTGCGGGCCTGGATCGACCGCTCGCGGCGCAACCTCGGCGTCGAGACCCTGGACCTGGTGCAGCTGCACTGCCCGCCGCCGGCCGTCTACTCCGACGAGCGGGTGTACGAGACCCTCGACGCGCTCGTCGCGGAGCAGGCCATCGCCGGCTACGGCGTCTCGGTGGAGACCGTCGCCGAGGGGCTCACCGCGCTGCAGCACCCCGGCGTGCAGTCGATCCAGGTCATCCTCAACATCTTCCGGCGCAAGCCGCTGGAGCAGCTGCTGCCGGCCGCGCAGCGCGCCGAGGTCGGCATCCTGGCCCGGGTCCCGCTGGCCAGCGGGCTGCTGACCGGCAAGTACTCCACCGACACCACCTTCGCCGCGGACGACCACCGCACCTACAACCGCAACGGCGAGGCCTTCGACGTCGGCGAGACGTTCTCCGGGGTGCCCTTCGAGGTCGGTGTCGCCGCGGCCCGCGAGGTCGCCGAGATCGCCGGCCCGGACGTCGCCACGTCCGCGTTCGCGCTGCGCTGGGTCATCGACCAGCCCGGCGTCACCACCGTCATCCCCGGCGCGCGCAACGTCCAGCAGGCGCTGGGCAACGTCGCCGCCGCGGCGCTCCCGCCGCTGTCCGACAGCCAGCTCTCCGACCTCGAGCGCGTGTACGACGAGCGCATCCGCGCCCACGTGCACGACCGCTGGTGAAGCCCTCTCTCGAAAGGCCCTGAAGTGCTCCGCACCCACGACGCCGGCACGCTGCGCGCGACCGACGCCGGTTCCACGGTCACCCTCGCCGGCTGGGTCGCCCGCCGGCGCGACCACGGCGGGGTCGTCTTCCTCGACCTGCGCGACGCCTCGGGTTACGCCCAGGTCGTCGTCCGCGAGGAGGAGGCGCACGCGCTGCGCAACGAGTACTGCGTGCTGGTCACCGGGCAGGTGCAGGCCCGCCCGGCCGGCAACGAGAACCCGGACCTGCCGACCGGTGACATCGAGGTCGTCGCCAGCGAGCTGACCGTTCTCTCGTCGTCCGCGCCGCTGCCGTTCCCGATCGAGACCGCGCAGGCCGCCGGGGACGACGTCCGCTACAAGTACCGCTACCTCGACCTGCGCCGCCAGGGCCCGGCCTCGGTGCTGCGGCTGCGCTCGGAGATCAACCGGATCGCCCGCACCGTCATGGCCGGGCACGGGTTCGTCGAGGTCGAGACCCCGACGCTGACCCGGTCCACCCCCGAGGGCGCCCGCGACTTCGTCGTCCCGGTGCGGCTGCAGCCCGGCTCCTGGTACGCGCTGCCGCAGTCGCCGCAGCTGTTCAAGCAGCTGCTGATGATCGGTGGGCTGGAGCGGTACTACCAGATCGCCCGCGCGTTCCGGGACGAGGACTTCCGCGCCGACCGGCAGCCGGAGTTCACCCAGCTGGACTTCGAGATGAGCTTCGTCGACCGGGATGACGTGCTGGCCGTGGCCGAGGACGTCGTCCGGCAGCTGTGGCGGGAGCTGGCCTCCTACGAGGTGCCGGAGATCCCGCGGATGAGCTACCGCGAGGCGATGGACCGGTTCGGCTCCGACAAGCCCGACCTGCGCTTCGGCATCGAGCTGACCGAGCTCACCGAGTACTTCGCCGAGACGCCGTTCCGGGTGTTCCAGTCGCCCTACGTCGGCGCGATCGTGATGCCCGGCGGCGGCTCGCAGCCGCGGCGCGCGTTCGACGCCTGGCAGGACTGGGCGCGCTCCCGCGGGTCCAAGGGCCTGGCGTACGTGACGATCGCCGAGGACGGCACCCTCGGCGGGCCGGTGGCCAAGAACATCTCCGAGTCCGAGCGGGCCGGGCTGGTCGAGGCGGTCGGCGCGAAGCCCGGCGACTGCGTCTTCTTCGCCGCCGGCGCTCGCCGCTCCTCGCAGGAGCTGCTCGGCGCCGCCCGCAACGAGGTGGCCAAGCGGCTGGAGCTCATCGAGCCGGGGTCGTGGTCGTTCCTGTTCGTCGTCGACTTCCCGATGTTCGAGGAGACCGAGGACGGCGACTGGACCTTCATGCACCACCCCTTCACCTCGCCCACCCCCGAGTGGCGGGAGCGGTTCGCCGAGGACAAGGGCGCGGCGCTCTCGGACGCCTACGACCTGGTCGTCAACGGCAACGAGCTGATGAGCGGGTCGGTCCGCATCCACGACGCCGACCTGCAGGAGCGGGTGTTCGAGACCCTGGGCATGTCGCGGGAGGAGGCCCGCGAGCGGTTCGGCTTCTTCCTCGAGGCCTTCGCCTACGGCCCGCCGCCGCACGCCGGTGCCGCGCTGGGCTGGGACCGGCTCACCGCGCTGCTGGCCGGGGTCGACTCGATCCGCGAGGTCATCGCCTTCCCGAAGACCGGCGCGGGCTACGACCCGCTGACCGGTGCGCCGACGCCGATCTCCGACGCCCAGCGCGCGGAGGCCGGCATCGACTTCGTGCCCGAGCCGGACGACGCCCCCGCCGCAGCCGCGGAGCCCACCGCCTGAGGTCTGTCTGTCGTTGATCATGGGCGTCGTGTCCGGTGACCGGCCGTGTCTCGGCGTGTCGTCGGCAAGGCGCCCATGATCAACAGGGGTCCGGGCGCCAGCCGCGGCTGAGCAGCGCACGGCGGGTCCGCTCGACCACGGCGAACGGTCCGCCGAGGTGGTGGTCGGCGAACCTCAGCAGCAGCCACCCGTCGATCGCCATGAGCGAGTACCGGTCGACGTCCCGGCGGAACTGGTCCCGTTCGGCGTGCTGCCGGCCCTCGTACTCGAGCAGGACCTTCCAGCGGCTGTAACCGAGGTCGCCGTGCGCCACCACCCGCCCGCGCCGGTCGCGCACGGGCACCTGCACCTCGGGTGGAGGCAGCGTGCTGGTGCTCAGCCAGTAGCGCAGGTGGCTCTCCGGGCGGGACTGCGCGAGCCCGTTGAGCAACGGCGCGCACGCCCGCGCCCGGACCACGCCGCGCACCCGGTCGGCCCGGACCAGCCTCCGCACCAGCCCGACGGCGTCCAGGTGACCGCCCCGCATCAGGGCATCGCCGACCGCGACCAGCTCGTGCGGCGGCAGCGCTGCGGCCAGGTCGAGGAAGGTCTGCGGCCCGGAGGTCACCCGGATTCCGGCGTGGTCGCCGACGTCCTCGGGCCCCAGCGTGCGGACCAGCCGCACCAGCTCCCGGCGGGCCGGTACGACGAGGTGCGGGGGCAGGACGACGGTCGGCCGCGACGGCTCGGCGAGCGGTGCGCCCCGCAGCACGGCCGCGGTCGCTCCACCGAACGACGCCTCGGCGGGGAGCAGCCGGCTCCATGCCCGGCAGCGCTCCAGCAAGGTCGGCTCGACGGCCTGCGACAGGTAGAGCCCCTGGCCGATGCGATGTCCGTCCCGCTCGATCTGCCGACGGGTCACACCGGCCGCTCGCGCCGACGCCCAGGTGTAGCTGCTGCCGAGCGGGATGCCGTCCACGTGGTCGACGGTGGCCGTCGCGGCGCGGCAGGCCCACGGGCGACGGCGATCTGTGGACGAGGCGGACGCCTGTGGATGCAGTGGCTGTAGTCAGCCGTCCGTCCGGTTGATCATGGGCGTCTGGCACGTCGACACGCGCAGCCGCGGCGTGTCCGAGGCCAGACGCCCATGATCAACGCAGAGGGGGCAGTGAGGCCGGCCGCGTCAGGCGGCGTTCAGGCGGGCGAGCTGCTCCGCGCTCAGCTGCACGTGCACCGCCGCCGCGGAGTCGACGATCGACTGCGGCCGGGACGCCCCGGGGATGGGCACCACGACGTCGGCCTGGGCGAGGTGCCAGGCCAGCGTCACCTGGTACACCGACACCCCGAGCTCGGTGGCGACGGCGGCGAACTCGTCGGCCGTCGAGCCCAGCGACTTCGCCGCCGACACCCCGCCGAACGGGCTCCACGGAATGAAGGCCAGCCCGGTCGCGGCGCAGTGCGCGAGCTCGCCGGCCGAGGACCGGTAGGCCGGCGAGAACTGGTTCTGCACGCTCACCAGCGCGTCGCCGACGATCGCCCGGGCGGCGTCGATCTGGGCCAGGTCGGCGTTGGAGATGCCGGCCATCCGCACCAGGCCGTCGTCCACCAGCGACCGCAGCGCGCCCATCGACTCCTCCCACGGCGTGGCCGGGTCGGGTCGGTGCAGCTGGTAGAGCCCGATCGCCTCGACGCCCAGCCGGCGCAGCGACCCCTCGCACGCCCGGCGCAGGTACTGCGGCGTGCCGTCCAGCTCCCAGTCCTGGCCGCGTCGGGTGTGCCCGCCCTTGGTGGCCACCAGGACCTCGGAGGTGTCGCCGCCGTAGGAGGCCAGCGCCCGGGCGACGAGCTCCTCGTTGTGCCCGAACTCGGCCTCGTCGGCCGCGTAGGCGTCGGCGGTGTCGACCAGGGTGACCCCGGCGTCCAGCGCCGCGTGGACGACGGACTCCGCCTCCTCCGGCGAGGGCCGGTGCTCCTTGGTGGACAGGGGCATCGCCCCGAGCCCGATGGCGCTGACCGTGGCGGTGCCGATGCGTCGCTGCTGCATGGACCAGACCGTCGTGGCCCGCGGGTAACTTCGCAACCGTGAGCGGACAGGCGGGTGAGCATCGCAGGGAGCGCCAGCGACCGAAGAGCGGAGCGCGCCGCGGCAGCGAGCAGGGGGAGCAGTGAGCTCGCTGTTCGACCCCGCACCCGACGAGGGGCCGCCGCCGGTCGACCCCGGCGCGCCCCTCGCGGTCCGGATGCGCCCGCGGTCGCTGGACGAGGTGGTCGGCCAGCAGCACCTGCTCGGCCCCCGCGCGCCGCTGCGCCGCCTGGTCGAGGCCGACGAGCCGATGTCCCTGGTGCTCTACGGCCCGCCCGGCACCGGCAAGACCACGCTCGCGCACGTCATCTCGCTGGCCACCCAGCGCTCCTTCGTCCAGCTGTCCGCGCTGGACGCCGGGGTCAAGGAGGTGCGCGCGGTCATCGCCGACGCCAAGCGCGAGCTCACCCACGCCGGCCGGCGCACCGTGCTGTTCATCGACGAGGTGCACCGGTTCTCCAAGACCCAGCAGGACTCCCTGCTGTCGGCCGTGGAGGACCGGATCGTCAGCCTGATCGCGGCGACCACCGAGAACCCGTTCTTCTCCGTGGTGAGCCCGCTGCTGTCCCGCAGCCTGGTGCTCGCCCTGCAGCCGCTGGCCGACGAGGACGTCCGCACCGTGCTGCGCCGGGCGCTCACCAGCGACCGCGGGCTGGACGGCGCGGTCACGCTCACCGAAGAGGCCGAGGAGCACCTGCTGCGGGTGGCCGGCGGCGACGCCCGCAAGGCGCTCACCGCCCTGGAGAGCGGCGCCGGTGCGGCCCGCGCGGTCGGCTCCGACGTGCTGGACCTGGCCACCCTGGAGACGGCGGTCGCCCAGGCCGCGGTGCGCTACGACCGCTCCGGCGACCAGCACTACGACATCGCCAGCGCGCTGATCAAGAGCATCCGGGGCAGCGACGTCGACGCGGCGCTGCACTACCTGGCGCGGATGGTGGAGGCGGGGGAGGACCCGCGGTTCATCGCCCGCCGGCTGGTCATCTCCGCCAGCGAGGACATCGGGATGGCCGACCCGACCGCGCTGCTCACCGCCGTCGCCGCCGCGGACGCCGTCGCCTTCATCGGGATGCCCGAGGGGCACTTCCCGCTCGCGCACGCCGTCGTCCACCTGGCCACCGCGCCGAAGTCGAACGCGATCACCACCGCCATGGGCGAGTCGGTCGCCGACGTCCGCGCGGGGCTGGCCGGCCCGGTGCCCCCGGGGCTGCGCGACGCCCACTACGCCGGGGCCAAGAAGCTCGGCCACGGCAAGACCTACGTGTACCCGCACGCCCACCCCGACGGCGTCGTGCCGCAGCAGTACCCGCCCGACGCGCTGGTCGGCCGCGACTACTACCGGCCCACCGGCCGGGGCGTCGAGGCCCAGATCGGTGCCCGGCTGGCCAAGCTCCGGGCGATCATCCGCCGCCGCAGCTGAGGAAGCGCGACGACGACCGTCGTCCGCCGCGGCTAGTGTTGCTCGACCGGTGGTCGCTCCACCGGCGCACTCGAGACGATGAAGGGGACCCACCACGTGTCCGTAGGAGAGATCGCGGGGCTGGTCGCGGCCATCGCCGTGGCGTTGCTCGTCGTCATCGTGGCGGTGCCGCTGCTCAAGCTCGGGCGCACCCTGGACGAGACCACGCTCACCATCCGCCAGGTCCGGGAGCAGAGCCAGCCGATCCTGAGCCAGGCGTCGACGACGGTCACCCACGTCAACGCCAACCTCGAGCGGGTCGACGACATCACCGGCAACGCGGCCAACGTGTCGAGCAACGTCGCCGCGCTGACCAGCGTCTTCGCCGCCACCCTCGGCAGCCCGCTGATCAAGGTCGCCGCCTTCAGCTACGGCGTGCGCAGCGCCGCCAAGAAGAAGCGCGAGGGCGCAGCGCTCGCCTCGGCGCAGCAGTCGGCCAAGGACGAGCGCCGGGCCCGGCGTGCGAACCGGCGGTCCTCCTGATGCGCCGGCTGTTCTGGCTCGCCATGGGCATCACCATCGGCGCCCTCGTCGTCCGCCGGCTGTCCCGGGCCGCGGAGAAGCTGACCCCGCAGGGCATCGCCGGCTCGCTGGCCGACGGTCTGCGCGAGCTGGCCGAGGCGATCGGTGACTTCGGCGCCGACGTCCGGGCCGCCGCCGCCGTCCGCGAGGACGAGCTGCGCGCCGGCACCGGGCTGGACGCCCCGCTGCCCGACCGCGGCAGCGTCGAGCTCCCGTCGGCGCTCCCGCGCCGCGGCGCCCACGCCGCGGACAACTGACCTCCTCCCGGCCGACCGGCCACCACGTTCGCTGAAGGACCGAGACCTCCCGCATGCAGACCGCCGAGATCCGCCGCCGCTTCCTCGAGCACTTCGAGAAGCGCGGCCACACCGTGGTGCCCAGCGCCTCGCTGGTGTCGCCCGACCCCTCGCTGCTGTTCACCGTGGCCGGGATGGTGCCGTTCATCCCGTACCTCACCGGCCGGGAGCCCGCGCCCTACCCGCGGGCCACCAGCGTGCAGAAGTGCGTGCGCACCCTCGACATCGAGGAGGTGGGCAAGACCACCCGGCACGGCACGTTCTTCCAGATGAACGGCAACTTCTCCTTCGGGGACTACTTCAAGGCCGAGGCGATCCAGTTCGCCTGGGAGCTCGTCACCGGCCCGGTCGCCGACGGTGGCCTGGGCCTGGACCCCGAGCGGATCTGGCCGACGGTCTACCTGGACGACGACGAGGCCTTCGACGCGTGGCAGGCCTACGTGCCGGCCGAGCGCATCCAGCGGCGCGGCAAGGACGACAACTACTGGTCGACCGGCGCGGCCGGCCCGGCCGGGCCGTGCTCGGAGATCCACTACGACCGGGGTGCGGAGTACGGCCCCGACGGCGGTCCGGAGGCCGACCCGGCCGGTGACCGGTTCCTGGAGATCTGGAACCTCGTCTTCATGCAGTACGAGCGGGGGCCGGGGGAGGGCAAGGAGTTCCCGATCCTCGGCGACCTGCCGAAGAAGAACATCGACACCGGCATGGGCCTGGAGCGGGTGGCCTTCCTGCTGCAGGGCGTCGACAACATGTACGAGATCGACGAGGTGGCCCCGGTCCTGCACCGGGCCGCCGAGCTGGCCGGCATCCGCTACGGCGCCGACCACGAGGCCGACGTCCGGCTGCGGGTGGTCGCTGACCACGTGCGCAGCGGGCTGATGCTGATCAGCGACGGCGTGACCCCGGGCAACGAGGGCCGCGGCTACATCCTGCGCCGGCTGCTCCGCCGCGCCGTCCGGTCGATGAAGCTGCTCGGCGTCGACGAGGCGACCTTGCCCGTGCTGCTGCCGGTCTCCCGGGACGCGATGCAGGCCAGCTACCCGGAGGTCGGCACCGACTTCGCGCGCATCTCCGGCATCGCCTACGCCGAGGAGGAGGCGTTCCGGCGCACCCTCACCGCCGGGACGGCGCTGTTCGACACCGCCGTCGCCCAGGCCAAGGCGGCCGGTACCCCGGCGCTGTCGGGCACCCAGGCGTTCTCGCTGCACGACACCTACGGCTTCCCGATCGACGTCACCCTGGAGATGGCGGCCGAGCAGGGCGTCACCGTCGACGAGGCCGGGTTCCGCGCGCTGATGACCGAGCAGCGCGAGCGGGCCCGCGCCGACGCCCGGGCCAAGCGCACCGGGTCGGTCGACGTGCTGGCCTACCGCCGGCTGCTGCAGGAGTTCGGCCCCACCGACTGGCGGGCCTACGACACCCTGCACACCGAGTCGCGGGTGCTGGGCGTGGTCGACGAGTCCGACGACGAGGGCGAGCCGGTGGTCGGCCCCGGCGGGATCACCCGGGTCGTGCTGGACCGGACGCCGTTCTACGCCGAGTCCGGTGGGCAGGTCGCCGACGCCGGCGAGCTGACCTGGGACGGCGGCCGTGCCGAGGTCATCGACGTCCAGCGGCCGGTCAAGGGCCTGGTCGCCCACCAGGTGCGGGTGCTCGAGGGCGAGCTGCGCGCCGGCACCGAGCTGCGCGCCCAGGTCGACCGCGAGTGGCGGCTCTCGGCGTGCCAGGCGCACTCCGGCACGCACGTGCTGCACGCCGCGCTGCGCCAGGTGCTCGGCCCGCAGGCGCTGCAGTCCGGCTCGTACAACCGGCCCGGCTACCTGCGGCTGGACTTCGCCTGGCAGGGCGCGCTCTCCCCGCAGCAGCGGATCGACATCGAGGACGTCGCGAACGCCGCCGTCCGCGCGGACCACGGGGTGCGGGCGCTGTACATGACGCTGCCCGAGGCCCGCGAGTTCGGTGCGCTCGCGCTGTTCGGCGAGACCTACGGCGAGCAGGTCCGGGTCGTGGAGATCGGCGGCGAGTGGTCGCGCGAGCTCTGCGGTGGCACCCACGTGCGCGGCAGCGCGCAGATCGGCACGCTCGCGCTGACCGGGGAGAGCTCGGTGGGCTCGGGAGCCCGCCGGGTCGAGGCCGCCGTCGGGCTCGAGGGATTCCGCTACCTGGCCCGCGAGCGCGACCTCGTCCGCCAGCTCGCCGACCTGCTCAAGACGCCGCAGGACGGCATCGTCGACCGGGTGAACGGGATGCTCGGCCGGCTCCGCGACGCCGACAAGGAGCTCGCCGACCTGCGCGCCCAGCAGACGCTGGCCGCCGCCGGTGACCTGGCCGCCTCGGCCCGCGACCTGGGCGGCGTCGCGGTCGTGACCGCTGCGCCGGCCGGCCTGTCCGGCGGCGACCTGCGCAGCCTGGCGCTGGACGTCCGCGGGCGGCTGGGCGACAAGCCGGCCGCGGTGGTGCTGGCGTCGGCGGCCGACGGCAAGGTGGCGCTCATCGCCGCGGTCAACCCGCCCGCCCAGCAGCGCGGGCTCTCGGCCAACGACCTGCTCAAGGCCGCGGCCGGCCCGGTGGGCGGACGCGGTGGCGGCAAGCCGGACGTCGCGCAGGGCGGCGGCACCGACCCGGCGGGGATCCCGGCGGCCCTGGCGGCCGTCGAGCAGGCGATCGGGGCGGCCGCGTCGTGACCGAGCGGCCCGACGGCACGCAGGGGGAGGAGCCGGTCACCCAGGCCGGACGACCGCCCGTGCCCCCCGCGCCGCCGTCGGACCGACCTGCCCCCGGGACGGGCGGCCAGCGCCGCACCGAGCGGGTGCCCTTCCCGCTGCCGCCGCTCCCGGCGCAGCCCACGGCCGACGACGCGCCCGGTGCCCCGCCGGCGGCGGCCCCGGCCACCGGGCAGCTGGACCTCGGGGGCTACCCACCCCGCGTGCCCGGGCGGCACCGCCCCGCCGGGGACGACCGGTCCGTCGCCCGTGACGAGGACCCACCCGACGACCCGGCCCCGGACGGCGGCGCGCACCGTGCCCGATGACCGGACGAGCGCGACCTGGGTCCCTGGGCGGAGACTGGGCGTGGACGTCGGCACCGTACGGGTCGGCGTCGCCCTCTCCGACGCGACCGGCACCCTCGCCAGCCCGCTGGAGACGCTCCGCCGCGCCAAGGACCAGAGCGATCTGGACCGCCTCGCTGGGCTGGTTGTGACACACGAGGTGGTCGAGGTGGTTGTGGGGTTGCCGAGGCACCTGTCCGGTGCGTCGGGCGCGTCGGCAAGAGATGCCAGTGCCTACGCTGAAGCCCTGGCCAGTCGCATCGGGGACGTCCCGGTGCACCTCGTCGACGAAAGGCTCTCCACCGTGACCGCTGCGACTCATCTGCGCGCCGGGGGCATCCCTGCCCGTCGCCAGCGCCCGGTGATCGACCAGGCAGCGGCCGTGGTCATCCTGCAGAGCCATCTCGACGGGCGTCCACGCACTGGCCCCGAGACCGGGGGGCGCCACTCGTGACGGACCCGACCCCGCCGCGCTCGCGCGGCCGCCACTCCCAACCCGACGGTGCCGACGCGGGGCGCCCGGCGTCCGAGCTGCTGGCCTCCTGGGCCGGAGCGGACACCCTGCAGCTCGCCGACGACGACACCATGCGCCCGCGCCGCCGCCGGCGCCACGCCCCGGAGACCGACGCGGCCGGCGTGCAGGTGCTCCCGCCCCGCCCCGCCGCCGACGTCGCCGACGTGGGGATCACCGGACTGGCCGCCACGGGCATCGCCGACGTCGGCCTGGCCGCCGCCGGCCTGGACCTCAGCGCGTACGGCATCGACCGGGCCGAGGCGCCCCGGCGCAGCACCGACTCCCGGCCCGCGCGCTCGTCGTGGACCGGTCAGGCCGCCGACCCGGCCCCCCGCACCACCGAGATGCTCGCCGTCCCGCCGGCGGTGCCGCACCTGACCGACGACGCCGCGGCCGGGCACGCGCCGCAGATCGACCGGCGCCTCGCGCCGGCACCCCGCGTAACCGCCCAGCCGAGCGTCGCCGACCGGGTGGTGGCCGACCGGTTCGCCGACGCCGACACCGACCCCGGCTGGCTCTCCGCGACCGGACGGCCCGTGCACCAGGCCGCCGTGCCGGTGCCCCCGCGTGCCGCCTCGCCGGTGGCTCAGCCCGTCGCCCGGCCGGTCGCCCCGCCGGTGGCCCCGCCAGCCGCGGAGCCGCAGGCCGCTGCCGCGGGCACGCTCGCCTCGCTCTTCACCGCTCCGCCGGTCACCGGGCTGCCCGCCGGGCACCCGTCCGAGCCGCTGCCCGAGCTGGCCACCGAGGTGCACGCCGCCGTCGGTGCCGACCGGTTCGACGACGTGGAGGACGACCACGGCTGGCAGGCGGCCTCCGCCCGGCACCGGGGCGAGTTCGACGACGAGCCCGAGCACCACGAGCACGTCGACGCCCACCCGCACGAGGAGCACGACGACCACCTGCACGACGACCACCTGCACGACGACCACGCCGCCGGGTCGATGGTCTTCGACGAGACCGGTGGGCTCGAGGTCGTCGTCATCGACGACCACGACGACCACGACGGCCACGACGGCGGCTCCGGTGGCGGCGGCGGTCGCGGCCGGCGCGGTGGCCGCGGTGGCCGGGGCGGCGGCTCCGGCCGGCGCCGCAAGCGCCGTGGCCCGATCACCATCGTGCTCTCGCTGCTCGTGCTGGTCGGCCTGGTGGCCGGCATCGGCATCGGCGGCAAGGCGCTGTGGGACCAGCTGAACCCGGTCGCCGAGGACTACACCGGCACCGGGACCGGGGAGGTCGACGTCCGGGTGGAGGAGGGCGACTCCCTCCGCGCCATCGCCGCGACGCTGGTCGACGCCGACGTCATCGCCTCCAGCGACCCGTTCGAGGAGGCGGCCGACGCCAACCCCGCGGCCACCGGGATCCAGCCCGGCGTCTACCGGCTGCGGTCGCAGATGTCCGGCCAGGCCGCGCTGGACCTGCTGCTGGACCCCGCGTCCCGGCAGGTCTCCAAGGTCACCATCCCCGAGGGCCTGACGCAGGTGCAGATCCTGGACCGGCTGGCCGAGCAGACCGGGATGCCGCTGGCCGACCTGCAGGCCGCGGCCGCCGACACCGCCGCGCTGGGCCTGCCGCCCTACGCCAACGGCGTGCTCGAGGGCTGGCTGTTCCCGGCCACCTACGACATCGAGCCCGGCGACACCCCGGCCACCGTGCTGTCGGAGATGGTGGCCGGCGCCGTCCGGGTGCTCGACGAGCTCCAGGTGCCCGAGGCCGAGCGGCTCGCCGTGCTCACCGAGGCGAGCATCGTGCAGGCCGAGGCCGGCTCGGTCGAGGACATGGGCATGGTCGCCCGGGTGCTGGACAACCGGCTGGCGATCGGCATGCCGCTGCAGCTGGACACCACGGTGAACTACGCCAACGGCAAGAGCGGGGTGACCACGACCGCGGAGGACCGGGCCAACCCCTCGCCGTACAACACCTACGCGAACCCCGGGCTCCCGCCGGGCGCGATCAGCAACCCCGGCGAGGACGCGCTGCGCGCCGTGCAGAACCCGACCCCGGGTGACTGGCTGTTCTTCGTGGTCGTCGACCCCGACACCGGCGAGACCCGGTTCGCGGCCACCAAGGAAGAGCACGACGCGAACGTGCTGCTGTTCCAGCAGTGGCTGCGGGACAACCCGGGCAACTGAGGTCGCGCGGTTGAGCAACGGACCCGCAGGCGGGCCGGCATGAGGGCAGCGGTCCTCGGCCGGCCCGTCGGCCATTCCCTGTCCCCGCTGCTGCACCGGGCGGCCTACACCGCCCTGGGCCTCACCGACTGGACCTACGACGCGCTGGACATCGGCGCCGAGGACCTGCCGGTGCTGCTGGCCGGCCTCGGGCCGGAGTGGCGCGGCTTCTCGGTCACCATGCCCTGCAAGCGGGCCGCCGTGCAGGTCGCCGACGAGGTCGACGCGCTGCCGCGGCTGCTGGGTGCGGCCAACACCCTCACCCGGCTCGACAGCGGGGGCTGGCGGGCCGACAACACCGACGTCGCCGGGCTCGGCACCGCGCTGCGGGCCGGTGGGATCGACGAGGTCCAGCACGCCGCGATCCTGGGCGCCGGCGGGACGGCGGTGGCCGCCGCCGTCGCCCTGGCCTCGCTCGGCGCCCGGCAGGTCGACGTCGTCGTCCGGGAGCCGGCGCGGGCCACCGAGGTGGTCCGGGTGCTGGAGGTGCTGGGCGTGGTCAGCCACGTGCAGCGGCTGGACGACGTCCGCACCGTCGAGGCCCCGGTCGTGGTGAGCACGGTCCCTGCCGAGGGCCAGCCGGTGGTCGCGGAGCTGGGGTGGCGGGCGAAGCAGACCGTGCTGGACGTGCTGTACGCCGGCTGGCCGACGCCGCTGGCGCAGCGGGTCGAGTGGGCCGGCGGGCACTCGATCAGCGGCATCGAGGTGCTGTTCTGGCAGGCCACGGTCCAGGTCGAGCTGATGACCGGCCGGTCGGCGCCGATCGCGGCGATGCGCGCCGCCCTGGACGCCTGACCGGTCCGTGCGCAGCGCGCTGACCGTCGCCGGCGGCGTCCTGGGGCTGCTGCTCGGCCCGTGGCTGGCCGCGACCACGGTGCGGCTGGCCCGCCGCGACGACACCGCCCGGCCCTCCCGCCGCCGGGTCGCGGTCACCGCGGTGGTCGCCGCCGCCGCGGTCGGCGCAGCGCCGGCGCTGACCGGCGACCGCCCGGCCGCCGTCGCGCTGGCCTGGTTCGGCCTGGCCGCCGTCGTCCTGGCCGGGGTCGACCTGGCCGTGCACCGGCTGCCGACCCGGGTCGTCGTCCCGGCGCTGGCGGGGTGCGCCGTCGCGCTGACCGCCGACGCGGTGGCCACCGGTGGGTGGCCGGCGCTGGTGCGGGCCGCCGCCGGCGCCGCCGCGGCGTACGGGCTGGCCACGGCCGCCCGGCTGGTCCGGCCCGACGCGCTGGGCCGCGGTGACGTGCCGCTGCTCGGGTTGCTCGGCCTGGTGCTCGGCTGGGCCGGCTGGGGCGTGCTGGCCGGCGGCGTGCTGGCCGGCCTCCTGCTCGGCGCCACGGGGTCGCTGCTGCTCATCGCCGCCGGGTGGGCGAGCTGGCGCACCCGGGTGCCGCTCGGCCCGCCCCTGCTCGCCGGTGCGTACGTCGCGCTGTGCCTCGCGGCGCCGCTGCCCGTCGGCTGATGCGGGCCCCCGGCGGGCTACTGGCAGAATCGCCGGCATGTTGCGCTGGCTGACCGCAGGTGAGTCGCACGGTCAGCAGCTCACCGCCGTGCTGGAGGGTCTCCCGGCCGGGGTGCAGGTGCAGACCTCCGACCTCGACACCCAGCTGGCCCGGCGCCGGCTGGGCCACGGCCGCAGCGCCCGGATGAGCTTCGAGGAGGACGTCGTCACCCTCAGCGGTGGCGTCCGGCACGGGGTCACCCAGGGCGGGCCGATCGCCGTCCAGATCGGCAACACCGAGTGGCCCAAGTGGGAGAGCGTGATGTCGGCCGACCCGGTCGACGCCGAGGTGCTGGCCGGGCAGGCCCGCAACGCGCCGCTCACCCGACCCCGGCCCGGCCACGCCGACCTGGCCGGCATGCAGAAGTACGGCTTCGACGACGCCCGCCCGGTGCTCGAGCGGGCCAGCGCGCGGGAGACCGCAGCTCGGGTCGCGCTGGGCACCGTGGCGCAGGCGTTCCTGCAGCAGGTGCTCGGCGTGCGGGTGGTGAGCCACGTGGTGGGCATCGGCCCGGTCGTCGTCCCCGCCGGCGTGCTGCCCGGCCCCGACGACAACCCGCGGATCGACGAGGACCCGGTGCGCTGCGCCGACCCGGCCACCAGCGAGCAGATGGTCGCCGAGATCGACGACGCCCGGAAGTCCGGCGACACCCTGGGCGGCGTGATCGAGGTCGTCGTGCACGGCCTGCCCCCCGGCCTGGGCAGCCACGTGCACTGGGACCGCCGGCTGGACTCCCGGCTGGCCGGGGCCCTGATGGGCGTCCAGTCGGTCAAGGCGGTGGAGGTCGGCGACGGCCTGGAGACCGCCCGCCGGCGCGGGTCGGTGGCCCACGACGAGATCGACCTGGTCGACGGCCAGCTGGCCCGGCGCACCGACCGGGCCGGCGGCATCGAGGGCGGCATGACCAACGGCGAGGTGCTGCGGGTCCGCGCCGCGATGAAGCCGATCAGCACCGTGCCCCGCGCGCTGGCCACCATCGACACCACCACCGGCGAGCCGGCGGTCGCGATCAACCAGCGCAGCGACGCCTGCGCCGTGCCCCGCGGCAGCGTGGTGATGGAGGCGATGGTCGCCCTGGTGCTCGCCGACGCCGTGCTGGAGAAGTTCGGTGGCGACTCGGTCACCGAGACCCGCCGCAACGTGCAGGGCTACCTCGACGCGCTGACCCTGCGATGAGCGGGCCGGTGCTGGTGCTGGTGGGGCCGCCCGCCGCGGGCAAGACCACGGTGGGCACCCGGGTCGCCGGGCAGCTCGGCGTGCCGTTCCGGGACACCGACGCCGACGTCGAGCAGCAGACCGGGACGACGGTCGCCGACCTGTTCGTCCAGCAGGGCGAGCCGCACTTCCGGGCGCTGGAGGAGCAGGCCGTCGCCCGCGCGCTGGCCGAGCACACCGGGGTGCTCGCCCTCGGCGGCGGTGCCGTCACCAGCACGGCCACCCGCGAGCTGCTGGTCGCCCACGGGCGGGCCGGGGGCGTCGTCGTCTGGCTGGACGTCGACCTGCCGTCGGCCGCCAAACGGGTCGGGCTCTCCCGCGACCGGCCGGTGCTCGGCGTGAACCCGCGCGCGATGCTCCGGCAGATGCTGGAGACCCGGGCCCCGCTGTACGCCGAGGTGTCCAGCGCCACCGTGCCCACCGGCGGCCGCGAGCCCGCCGACGTCGTCGCCGACGTGGCCGCCCTGGTCGCCGCGGCCGGCACCGCGCGATGAGGCGGATCACCGTCGCCGGTGAGCGGCCCTACGACGTGCTCATCGGCCCGGGCGTGCAGGCGCAGCTGGGCCTGGTGCTCGACGGCACGCCCCGCGCCGCCGTCGTGCACAGCCGGTCGCTGGCCGCCGCGGCCGGCGCGGCCGTGGAGACCCTGCAGCAGTCCGGGGTGGCCGCCGAGGCCGTCGTCGTGCCCGACGGCGAGGCCGCCAAGACCGCCGAGGTCGCCGCGGGCGCCTGGGAGGAGTTCGGCCGGCTCGGGCTGACCCGCTCCGACGCGGTCGTCGGCGTCGGCGGGGGAGCGGTCACCGACCTGGCCGGGTTCCTGGCCGCCACCTGGCTGCGCGGGGTGCGGGTGGTGCAGGTGCCCACCAGCCTGCTGGGCATGGTCGACGCCGCGGTCGGCGGCAAGACCGGCATCAACACCGCCGCGGGCAAGAACCTGGTCGGCGCGTTCCACCCGCCGGCCGCCGTGCTCGCCGACACCGACGCGCTGGCCGGGCTGCCCGAGGCGGAGTTCCGCTCCGGCCTGGCCGAGGTCGTCAAGTGCGGGTTCATCGCCGACGGCCGGGTGCTGGAGCTGCTGGCGGCCGACCCGTCCGGGCGCGCGGAGACCACCGAGCTGATCGCCCGCGCCGTCCAGGTGAAGGCCGACGCGGTCGGCGAGGACCTCTACGACACCGGCCGCCGCGAGTTCCTCAACTACGGCCACACGCTGGCCCACGCGATCGAGCGGGTCGAGGACTTCGGCTGGCGGCACGGCGAGGCGGTCGCGGTCGGGCTGGTCTTCGCCGCCGAGCTCGCCGCCGCGGCCGGCCGGCTCAGCCGCGCCGACGCCGACCGGCACCGCGAGCTCGTCGCGGCGATGGGCCTGCCCACCAGCTACCGCGGCGACTGGGCCGCGCTGCAGGCGGTCATGCGGATCGACAAGAAGGCCCGCGGCGCCTCGCTGCGCTTCGTCGTCCTCGACGGCCTGGGCAACCCGACCATCCTGACCGACCCCGACCAGGCCTGGCTCGACGCCGCCTGGGCGGCCGTGAGTGGAGGAACGCGATGACCATACAGGTGCTCAACGGGGCCAACCTGGGCCGGCTCGGCAAGCGGGAGCCGGAGAAGTACGGGACGACGACGTACGCCGAGCTCGTGGAGCTGGTCCAGGCCGCCGCCGCCGGGCTCGGCCAGGACGTCGTCGTCCGGCAGACCGACTCCGAGGCCGAGCTGCTCCGCTGGGTGTTCGACGCGGCCGACGCCGGCGAAGCGGTGGTGATCAACCCGGGCGGCTGGTCGCACACCTCGGTCGTGCTCCGCGACGCGCTGGCCGGGCTGACCGGCCCGCTGGTTGAGGTGCACCTGACGAACGTGCACGCCCGCGAGCCGTTCCGGCACCACTCCTACGTCTCCGGGGTCGCCGACGGCGTCATCGCCGGGCTGGGCGTGATCGGCTACGAGCTGGCGCTGCGCTACCTGGCCGGGAAGGGCGTGCGATGACGGCGACGGCCGAGCGCCGGGAGCGGCTGCGAGCGACAGCGGCCGAGGCGGGCCTGGACGCCGTCCTGGTCACGAACCTGCTCAACGTCCGCTACCTGACCGGGTTCACCGGGTCCAACGGCGCGCTGCTGCTGCGCACCGACGGCGCCGACCTCTTCGGCACCGACGGCCGGTACACCACCCAGGCCGGCACCCAGGTGCCCGACGTCGAGCTGCTGGTCGACCGGGGCACCGAGCTGGCGCTGGCCCGCGCCGCCGTGGCGGCCGGCGCGACCCGGCTCGGCTTCGAGTCGCACGTGGTGACCGTCGACGGGCTGCGCGGGCTGGAGCGCGCGACCGGCGAGGGTGCCGGGGCCGTCGAGCTGGTCAGCGTCCACCGGGCCGTCGAGGCGCTGCGCGCGGTCAAGGACGACGCCGAGGTCGACGCGCTGCGCCAGGCCTGCGCCGTCGCCGACCGGGCGCTGGCCGAGCTGGCCGCCGAGGGCGCGCTCCGGCCGGGGCGCACCGAGCTGGAGGTCGGCCGGGACCTGGACGCCCGGATGCTCACGCTGGGTGCCGAGGCGCCGAGCTTCGAGACGATCGTGGCCACCGGGGCCAACTCCGCGATCCCGCACCACCGCCCCGACGCGACGGTGCTGCGCGACGGCGACCTGCTCAAGCTCGACTTCGGCGCCACCGTCGCCGGCTACCACTCCGACATGACCCGCACCCTGGTGCTGGGGCACCCGGCGGACTGGCAGCGCGAGGTCTACGAGCTGGTCGCGGCCGCGCAGGCGGCCGGCCGCGCGGCCCTGGCGGTGGGCGCCGACGTGACCGCGGTGGACGCCGCGGCCCGCGACGTCATCGTCGCCGCCGGCCACGGCGAGCACTTCACCCACGGCCTGGGGCACGGCGTGGGGCTGGAGATCCACGAGGCTCCGGGCATCTCCGCCCTCGGCGCAGGTACCCTGAGCGCTGGCATGGCCGTCACCGTGGAGCCAGGCGTCTACCTGCCCGGCCACGGCGGTGTCCGGATCGAGGACACCCTGGTCGTCACGGACGACGAGCCCGAGTTGTTGACCCTCACGAGCAAGGAACTCCTGGTCCTCTAGATGGCTACCACCAACGACCTCAAGAACGGCACCGTCCTGAACCTGGACGGTCAGCTGTGGACCGTCACCGACTTCCAGCACGTGAAGCCGGGCAAGGGCGGCGCCTTCGTCCGCACGACGCTGAAGAACGTGCTGTCGGGCAAGGTCGTCGACCGCACGTTCAACGCCGGCACGAAGGTCGAGACGGCGAACGTGGACAAGCGGTCGATGACCTACCTCTACGCCGACGGCACCGACTACGTCTTCATGGACGGCGACACCTTCGAGCAGATCTACGTCCCGGCCGCCACCCTCGGCAGCGGCAAGGACTACCTGCTGGAGAACACCGAGGTCACCGTGGCGGTGCACGACGGCACCCCGCTGTACGTCGAGCTCCCGGTGAGCATGGAGCTGGTCGTGCAGCACACCGACCCGGGCCTGCAGGGCGACCGGTCCACCGGCGGCACCAAGCCGGCGACGCTGGAGACCGGCGCGGAGATCCAGGTCCCGCTGTTCATCACCACCGGCGAGAAGCTGAAGGTCGACACCCGCGACGGCCGCTACCTCGGCCGGGTCAGCTGACCCGGTGGCCGCCCGTTCCAAGGCGCGCAAGCGCGCGGTCGACGTCCTCTACGAGGCCGACCTGCGCAGCTCCGACCCGCTCGCGGTGCTCCGCGACCGGCTCGCCGACGCCAACCCGCCGGTGCCCGACCACGCCGTCCGGCTGGTCGAGGGCGCGGTCGAGCAGCGCGAGCGCATCGACGCGCTGATCGAGGAGCACGCCTCGGGCTGGTCGCTGGACCGGCTGCCCGACGTCGACCGCGCCATCCTGCGGATGGCGGTCTACGAGCTGCTGTGGGTCGACGACGTCCCGGACGCCGTGGTCATCGACGAGGCGGTGGAGCTGGCCAAGGCGCTGTCCACCGACGACTCCCCGGCCTACGTCAACGGCGTGCTGGGCGGCATCGTCCGGGCCGAGATCCCCACCTGAGCACGGGCCCCGCTGCTGCTGCAGCCGGGGCGCCGAACGCCGCACGCCGAGAGCCCACCCCGACCACGGGGTGGGCTCTCGGCGTCCCTGCGGCCGCACGACGTACGTGGTCGGCCCGCCGGCCTCCGTGGTGCCGCCCCACCGGCTACGTACCGGTCGAGCACGGGACCGGCGTCGCCGGGCGGGAGATACGTGGTGACCACGATTGTGACCGCCCTCACGCCGCGCCGAGCATGGGGGAGCCGAGATCCGTGGCATGCGGCTCGGCTCCAGGGAAGTCCAGCAGACAGGAGATGTCATGTTCGAGGACCAGAAGGTCGAGCTGCTCCCCGCCCGCACCGTCATGAGCAGCTACGGAGGACGGAAGTCGCGCGGCGGCTTCTTCTACCAGGTCCTGGTCGGCGGCGCCGGTGGCGCCGGGGGCGCCGGGGGCAACGGCGGCATCGCCATCTCGCCGGCCGTGAGCGTCTTCGGTGACGCGACCGGAGGCAGCGCCAACGGCGGCGCCGGTGGGGCCGGCGGCGCCGGCGGTTCCGCGGGCTGACAGCTGCCGCGGCGCGGGGTCCCCGTCCCCGCGCCGCCGTGGTGACCGGAGGGGCGGCCGCGAGGCCGTCCCTCCGTGCCGTCCCGGCCGCCCCGGAAGGAGGACGCACCGTGCTCGACAGCACGCTCACCCCGCCACCGGCCCCGGGCGCGCCCGCGGTGCACCGGCTCGCCGAGGGGACCGAACTGCTCGGCGAGTACCAGGGTTCCGGCCTCGACGTCCCCACGTACCTGATCCGCCGGGTCGACGGGCAGGTGATGCAGCTGCCGCACCTGCTGTACCGGGTGGCCGCCTCGCTCAACGGCCGCGACGACGCCGCGCTGGCCGCCGACCTCTCCCGCCAGCTCGGGCAGGAGCTCACCGCCGACGACGTCGGCTTCCTGGTCGAGGAGCGGCTCCGCCCGGTCGGCATCGTCGCCGCGGACGGCGCCACCGCCGGCCCCGAGGTGGTGCTCGTCCGCCCCGACCCCCTCCTCGCGCTGCGGTTCCGGATCGGGATCGTGCCCGCGGGCGTGGTCTGGCGGGTCGCCGGGCTCTTCCAGCTGTTCTTCCGCCGCCCGGTGTGGGCCGCCGGCCTGAGCGCGTTCGTGGCGCTGCTCGTCGCCGCCGTCCTGCGGGGCGGGCTGGTCGACGCCGCGGTCGGCGGCGTCACGCAGGTCGTCCAGCACCCGACCCTGACCCTGGCGATGCTCGGGCTGTCCCTCGCGTCGGCCGTGTTCCACGAGTGCGGTCACGTGGCCGCCTGCCGCTACGGCGGGGCCCGGCCGGGCGACATGGGGATCGGGCTCTACATCGTCTGGCCCGCCCTCTACAGCACGGTCACCGACTCCTACCGGCTGGGCCGTGTCGGCCGGCTGCGCACCGACCTGGGTGGGGTGTACTTCAACGCGCTGTTCATCGCAGGCCTCACCGCGGTGTACCTGGCCACCGGCCAGCCGTGGCTGCTGCTCCTCGTGCTCGGCCTGCTGAGCGGCGCCCTGTGGCAGTTCCTGCCGTCGATCCGGCTCGACGGGTACTACGTGCTCGCCGACCTGGTGGGCGTCCCCGAGCTGTTCGGCTACCTCCGCCCGGTGCTGCGCAGCCTGCTGCCCGGCCGGCCGGCCGACCCGGCAGTGAGCCGGCTCAAGCCCTGGTCGCGCCGGGTGATCGTGGGCTGGGTGCTCGCGGTCGTCCCGACGCTCGGCGGCCTCCTCGTGGTATTCCTGCTCCTGCTGCCGCGCGCCCTGCCCGCCGCAGCGGCCGCGGTCGTCGACTACGGGCGCGGGCTGCAGCGCGCCGTCCGGGACGGCGACGTGCTGACCGTCGTGCTGGGGGTCGGCCAGTTCTCGCTGCTGCTGCTGCCCTGGATCGGCACGGTGCTGATCACCGTGATGATCGGCGGGATGCTGCGCCGCGCGGCCGTCGCGCGCTGGGGGCGCGGCCGCGTGCCGGCGGGCACCTGGAGCCGGGTCACCCGCGGTCTCGCGCGCTCGGCGTGCGCCGCGCTGCTGCTGCTGGTGCTTGCCCGGGTGTGGCAGGTCGCGGCGTCGCTGCCCGCCTCCGCCCGCGAGGTCGGCGTCACCAGCGGCGCGTTCGCCGCCGTCGACCCCAGATCGGCCCCGGTGGCCGTGCCCGGGGCCGATCTGCTCGTGCGCCAGCTGGTCGCCGGGTACGCCGGCCTGACCGGCGCGTTCGACCGGCACGCCGACGTGCTGACCGGCGGGCGCGAGGTGGCGCTGCTGGCCACCGCGGTGCTCCTGGGCTGCCTGCTCGTGCTGGCCGCCCGCCGGCGGGTGCGGCCGCTGGCCGTGGGGTTGCCGACCGCCGGCGTGCTGGTGATGGGCCCGGTGGTCGGGCTGCTGGCCGGGGTCAGCGCCGCCCTGGTGGGTGCGGCGTGGGCGGCGGTCGGCCTGCTCCTGCTGCTGCGCCCGCACGCCCGCCCGCGCCACCAGGTGGCGCGGCGTCCGGCGGCGCCGGCGGTCGGGCTGGCCGCGCTGCTCGTCGGGGTGGCCACCTGCCCGGTCGTCGTCCTCCCGGTGGCCGCCGCCGCGGCGGTCGCCGTCGGTCAGGGGAGGGTCGGCGCCGGGCTGCCGCGGTCGGCCCGGTGGACCGCCGTGGCCGGGCTGCTGGCCCTCGGGCTCGGCGGCGCGCTGCTCGGGGCGATGCCCGGGGAGCCGCCCCCGATGGCGGCAGCCGACCGGGCGGTGCTGCTGCTGGTGGCCGCGCTGGTCGTGGTCGGCGGGGCCGCGGTCGGGCACCTCCGCCCGTGGGCGGCCGCGGCCGGTGCCGCTGTCCTCGCCGGGGCCCTGCCCTGGGCGGTCGCGGCCGCGGCGCTCCCGCTGGTCGTGGTGACCGTCGTCCCGCTGGGGGTGCTCCTCGTCCAGGCGCTGGCCGGGGGACCGGTGGCCGAGCGCCCGCACCCGCTGGTGTCGTCCGCGCTCGCCGTCCCGCTGCTGCTGGTGGTCGTGGTGGGCGGGCTCTTCGCCCCGGCCGCCGCCGCGCCGGTCGCGCACGCGGAGCTCGCCGGCTGGCTGGCGCAGCCCACCGCGCCGACGGTGCCGGTGGAGGTGCCCGACCGGCTGTGGGCCGACCTCGTGCGGGACGGGGTGCCCGACGAGCGGCTCAGCGCCCTGGCGGGGCAGGGGACCGCCGGCCCCGGCTGGGCCGTCGTCCAGGGCGAGGTGCCGCCGGGCCCTCGGGTCGTGGCGAGGTTCGGTGCGGGCGAGGGGGCGCTCACCGTGCTGGCGCCCGCCGCGGCGAGCGCCGACCCGGCGGCCGCAGCGCAGGAGGCGGCCCGCCGCCAGACGCTGGGCGCGCTGCTCGCGGCCAACCCCCGGCTGGACGCCCCGGCGATCGTGCGGGAGGCGGTCCGCACCGGCGAGGTCGACTCCCGGCTGCTCCTGGTGCTGGCCGGGCTCATGGGGGAGCGCACGGTCTCCGTCGGTGCCCTGCCGCCGGTGCCGGGCGAGGACCCGGCGGCCGCGCCGCCGCACGCCCTGCTGGTCACCGGGCTGGACGGCCGGCCCGCCGGCGAGCCGGCCGTCGCCGCCCTGCTCCGACGGTGGCTGGACGCCCAACGGGCACCGCTGGCCCCGGCGTCGGTGGCGACGGAGCCCGGCGGCCTCCTGGTGCAGTGGTCGCTGCCCGCCCCGGTGCCGTTGCTGGGGGGCTGACCCTCCGCGGGTGTGCACGCACCCACGGACCCGGTCACCGACGGTGAGTGCGCCCGGCGTGCCGGGACCGTGCCGCCGTCCCGGCGGCCCCTGCGGTCCGATCCGGCTGGTGTGCCGCTGCTGCCGAGCCCTACCGTGACCTCGGGCTGGAGTGCGGGGGGCATCGTGGCCATCAGGGGACTCACCGAGCGTGATCGTCGCTGGACACCGGAGCCGAGGAGGTGGCAGCCGGCCGCACGCCGCGTACCCGGCACCGGGCACTCGCGCTGATGTCCGAGCTCGGACCGCCGCTGGTCGGGCGGGAGGCGCAGTGCGCGACGGTCACCGCCGCGCTGGCCGACGTCGAGTCCCGCGGGGTCGTCGTGGCCGGCCCGTCGGGGGTCGGGCGGACCCGCTTGGCCCGCGAGGCCGTGGCCATCGCCGAGGGGCTGGGCCGACCGACCCGGTGGGCGGGAGCGAGCCCGGCGGCCGCCGCGGTGCCGCTGGGCGCGCTGGCCCACCTGCTGCCGCCGGTCGACGGCGCCACCGACGCGCTGGTGCTGCTGCAGCGCGCGGCGCAGGCGGTCGTCACCGACCCGTCGGGCCAGCGACCGGTGCTGGTCGTCGACGACGTGCACCTGCTCGACCGGCTCTCCCTGACGCTGCTGCACCAGCTGGGCGCCGGGGGCCAGGTGTCGCTGGTGCTCACGGTCCGCACGTCGCCGGCGACGCCGGACCCGGTCGCGGCGCTGTGGAAGGACGGGCTGGTCAGCCGGGTGCAGCTCGACCCGCTGTCGCGCGCGCACGCCGACGAGCTGGCCGCGGCCCTCCTGGGCGGGGCGGTGGACAGCCGGACCGGCGAGCAGCTGTGGCGGCTGGGTGGCGGCAACCCGCTGTACCTGCGCGAGCTCCTGGAGGACGGCCGGCGGTCCGGTCAGCTCCGCGACCACGACGGGGTGTGGCGCTGGGAGGGGGCGATGACGCCGTCCCAGCGGTTGTCCGAGATCGTGCTCAACCACCTCGGTGAGCTGAGCGCCGAGGAGTGGCGGGTGCTGGAGGTGCTGGCCACCTGCGAGCCGTTGCCGGCCGACCGCCTGGTCGAGCTCAGCAGCGCCGGCGCGGTCACCGAGCTGGCCCGCCGGGGCGTCCTCGTCGACCTGGTGACGGGCGGGTCGGGGGAGGTGCGGGCCGCCCACCCGCTGCTCACCGAGGTGGTGCGCCGCCGGGCGCCCTGGGCCGCCCTGCGGGACGTCCGACGGCAGCTGGGCGAGGGGCAGCCGCTGCCCACCACCAACGCCGCGCTCCGCCGGCACACCGCGCTGATCCTGGACCGGGAGTCCGGTGAGCCCGACGGGCAGCGGCTCACCGAGGCCGCCCGGCGGGCCAACGCCCTGCTGGACCACCCGCTCGCCGAGCGCCTCGCCGAGGCCGGGATCGCCGCGGGTGGCGGTGCGGCCGCCTGCGTGGCGCTGGTGGAGGCGACCCAGTGGCAGGGCGACCCGGCCCGGGGTGACCGGCTGGCCGCCGAGGCGCTGACCACCACCGCGTCGCAGGAGGACCTCAGCCAGCTCACCGCGCTGCGGTCGATCGGCCTCGCCTGCGGGCTGGGGCGCACGGAGGACGCGTTCGCGGTGCTCGCCGACGCCCGCCCGGCGGTGCGGACCACCGACGGCACCGCCCTGCTGACCGCGACCGAGGCGGTGCTGGAGTTCTTGTCCGGGCGGCCGCGGCGCGCGGTGGACCTGGCGACCCGGGCGATGGCGGACGCCCCGCGGCGGGGCAGTGCCCGGCCCCTGGCGGCCGCCGCCGCGGGGGCCGGGCTCGCGGTGTCGGGCCGCACCGACGCGGCGCTGGCCACGGTCACCGAGGGGTGGGCGGCGCTGGGGGAGGCGCCGGCCGGCCCGCAGGTGGGCCTGGGTCGGCTGGCGCTGGCGCAGGCCGAGGTGCTCGCGCTGCGCTACGGCGGCCGGATCGACCAGCTGGAACGGCGGGCCGCCGAGCTGCAGCGGCACAACCTGGAGGCCCCGCGCTGGGCGGGGGACGCCGTCATCGCGCTCTACCGGGGCTGCGCCGCGCTGGCCGCCGGCCGCGCCCGCCAGGCGGTGCGCTGGCTGGTCGAGGCGCTCGCCGGGCTCGACGAGCGCGACCCCACCGGGGTGCTGCCGCTGTGCGTGGCGGAGCTGGCCATCGCCAAGGTGGTGACCGGCGACGCCGCGGGTGCCCGCCGGATGCTCGAGAGCGGGCACGGGGTGGCCCACCGGGTGCCGGCGGCGTTCCGGCCGACCGTGCGCTCCGCCGAGGCGTGGCTGGCGGCGAGCACGGGGCGGCTGACCGAGGCGGGGGCGCGTGCCCTGGACGCCGCGGCCGAGGCGGCGGCCACCGACCAGTGGGCCGTCGAGGCGCTGCTGCTGCACACCGCCGCGCGCTTCGGCCGGGGCGCCGACGTGGTGGACCGGATCACCGCGCTGGGCTGCGCGACCGAGTCGGGGCTGGTCGCGGCCTGCGCCACCCACGTGCGGGCCGCGGTGGACGGCGACGGCCTCGCGCTCACCGCGGTCAGCGCCCGGTTCGAGGCGATGGGCGCGGTGCTGCTCGCCGCCGACGCGGCGTCGGACGCGGCCACGGCGCACGCCCGCGCCGGGGACCGGGGAGCGGCCGCCGCGGCCCGGGCCTCAGCGGCCGCGCTGGCCCGCCGGTGCGAGGTCGGCGGGGAGACGGTGCTGCACGAGACCGCGGTCGGCCCGCTGACCAGCCGGGAGGAGGAGGTGGCCCGCCAGGCGGCGCAGGGCGCCAGCAACCAGGAGATCGCCGACCGGCTGGTGGTGTCGGTGCGGACGGTGGAGACGCACCTGGCGCACGTCTACGCCAAGCTCGGGATCAGCGGTCGTCGTCAGCTGGCCGACCTGCTGGGCTGACCGGCCGGGGTGAGGTGCCCGTCGTCGCCGGCGGCTGGACGAGCTGCACCGGGTGGCCGGGAACGCGGACGGCCCACCCCGGGAGCCGGGGTGGGCCGTCCGCGGGCAGCCGTGCGTCAGCGCGGGGTGCGCCGCCGGTCGCCGCCCCAGGACGCCGAGTCGTCGTCGTCCTCGGTGGCGTAGATGCTGCCGTCGGCGCCGGGGGAGAGCACGCCCCACTCGATCAGCCGGGTGGTCAGCTCGTCGGGGCTCATGTCGTAGATGATCGCCAGCGACTTGAGGTCCTCGGCGCGGATCGAGAGCACCTTGCCGTTGTAGTCGTGCCGCTGCGCCTGGATGGTCGAGGCGTAGCGGGCGAGCGGGCCGGCCTCGTCGGCGGGCAGCGAGCCCAGCGACTCGAGGTTCAGCACGATCTTGGTGCTCTTGGTGACCGCGGAGCTCGGTCGGGGGTCCGGCAGCAGCTCGGAGACCGGGACGCCGTAGAAGACGGCCAGCTCGGAGAGCCGCTGCACGGTGACCGCCCGGTCGCCGCGCTCGTAGGAGCCGACCACCACGGCCTTCCAGCGGCCGTGGGACTTGTCCTCCACGCCCTGCAACGACAGCCCTTGCTGGTTGCGGATGGCCCGCAGGCGGGCGCCCAGCGCCCTGGAGTAGTCGGTGCTCATGACCTCTGCTCACTGACTGTCGTCGGATCGGGACGGTACTGGTCACGCAGAGTACTGGTCGGACGTGCTCGGCGACAGTCAGGTGCCCCTGATGGGGCAGATCTGTCCCACCTGGTGGTCCCGCGGGCGCGGTGCGGCTCACACCGGCCCGTGCAGTACCGTCGTCCGCGGTCCACACCGTCGCCGGCGCAGCCGCGTCGACGACGGCCAACTCCTTTAACGACCCGTCCCGTGAGGCGGGGAAGGAGGCCTGATGACCGAGTCATCTGCCGCGCCCTCGACACCGCCCGCCGACCAGCCCGCCGTCGCACCGCTGCTCACCGCCGACGACGTCGCCCGGGTGGTCGACCGCGTCGCCCACCAGCTGATCGAGAAGGCCGGCCCCGACCTCGCCGACCTGGTCCTCGTCGGCATCCCCACCCGCGGCGCCCCGCTCGCCCGCCGGCTGGCCGGTCGCATCGAGGCCTTCAGCGGCACCGCGATCGACGTCGGCACCGTCGACATCACCCTCTACCGCGACGACCTGCGCCTGCGCGGGGTGCGCGCGCTGGAGGACACCTGGCTGCCGGGGTCCGGCATCGACGGGCGCCTGGTGGTGCTGGTGGACGACGTGCTGTTCTCCGGCCGCTCGGTGCGTGCCGCCCTGGACGCGCTGCGCGACCTCGGCCGGCCCCGCGCCGTCCAGCTCGCCGTGCTGGTCGACCGCGGCCACCGGGAGCTGCCGATCCGCGCGGACTACGTCGGCAAGAACGTCCCGACGTCCCGCAGCCAGTCGGTCAAGGTGCACCTGGCCGAGATCGACGGGGTCGACGAGGTCCTGCTGACCGGAGGTGGGCAGTGAAGCGGCACCTGCTGGAGGCCGGCGACCTGGACCGGGCCGACGCCACGCTGGTCCTCGACACCGCCGCGCAGATCGAGTCCGCGCTGGCCGGCCGCGAGGTCAAGAAGCTGCCGACGCTGCGCGGGCGCACCGTGGTCAACCTCTTCTACGAGGACTCCACCCGCACCCGGATCAGCTTCGAGCTGGCCGCCAAGCGGCTGTCCGCCGACGTCATCAACTTCTCGGCCAAGGGCAGCAGCGTCTCCAAGGGCGAGAGCCTCAAGGACACCGCGCTGACCCTGGAGGCGATGGGCAGCGACGCGATCGTCGTCCGGCACGGTGCCTCCGGCGCCCCGCACCGGCTGGCGCAGTGGGTGGCCGGCAGCGTGGTCAACGCCGGCGACGGCACCCACGAGCACCCCACCCAGGCGCTGCTCGACGCGTACACGATCCGGCAGCGGGTGGGCCGGCTGGACGGCGTCCGGGTCGCGATCGTCGGCGACGTGCTGCACAGCCGGGTGGCCCGCTCCAACGTCTGGCTGCTGAGCACGCTCGGCGCCGAGGTGACCCTGGTCGCCCCGCCGACGCTGCTGCCGGTGGGCGTGGGCAGCTGGCCGGTGCAGGTCAGCTACGACCTGGACGCCGTCCTGCCCAAGTCCGACGTGGTGATGATGCTGCGGGTGCAGGCCGAGCGGATGAACGCCTCGTTCTTCCCCAGCGCCCGCGAGTACAGCCGCCGCTACGGCCTGGACGGACGACGGATGGGCGTGCTGCCCGACGACGCGATCGTCATGCACCCCGGCCCGATGAACCGCGGCATGGAGATCGCCGCCGAGGTGGCCGACTCCGCCCGCTCCACGATCGTCGACCAGGTCGGTAACGGCGTCTCGGTCCGGATGGCGGTCCTCTACCTGCTCCTGGGAGGGGCTCCCGAATGACGATCCTGATCAAGGGCGCGAGGCCCTACGGCAAGGACGCCGTGGACGTGCTCGTGGCGGACGGCCGGATCGCCGCCGTCGGCGACTCGCTGACCGTGCCGGGCGCCGACGTCGTCGAGGCCGCCGGGCTGGTCGCCCTGCCCGGCCTGGTCGACCTGCACACCCACCTGCGCGAGCCGGGCCGCGAGGACGCCGAGACCGTCGAGACCGGCAGCCGGGCCGCGGCGCTGGGCGGGTTCACCGCGGTGCACGCGATGGCCAACACCGACCCGGTCGCCGACACCGCCGGCGTGGTCGAGCAGGTCTGGCGGCTGGGGCAGCAGGCCGGTCTGGTCGACGTCGTCCCGGTCGGGGCGGTGACCGTCGGGCTGCGCGGCGAGCGGCTGGCCGAGCTCGGCGCGATGGCCGACTCCGCTGCCCGGGTGCGGGTGTTCTCCGACGACGGGCACTGCGTCGCCGACCCCGCGCTGATGCGCCGCGCCCTGGAGTACGTCAAGGCGCTGGACGGCGTCGTCGCCCAGCACGCCGAGGAGCCCCGGCTGACCGAGGGCGCCCAGATGAACGAGGGCGACCGCTCCGCCCGGCTCGGGCTGGCCGGCTGGCCGGCCGCCGCCGAGGAGGCGGTCATCGCCCGCGACGTGCTGCTGGCCGGGCACGTCGGCGCCCGGCTGCACGTCTGCCACGTCTCGACGGCCGGCTCGGTGGAGATCCTGCGCTGGGCGAAGTCGCGGGGCGTGCAGGTGACCGCCGAGGTCACCCCGCACCACCTGCTGCTCACCGACGAGTGCGCGGAGGGCTACGACCCGGTGTTCAAGGTGAACCCGCCGCTGCGCACCGACGCCGACGTCCAGGCGCTGCGGGCCGGCCTGGCCGACGGGACGATCGACGCGGTCGCCACCGACCACGCCCCGCACGCGGTGGAGGACAAGGAGAGCGAGTGGGCCTCGGCCCGCCCGGGCATGCTCGGCCTCGAGCAGGCCCTCTCGGTGGTCGTGCAGACCATGGTCGAGCCGGGCCTGCTCGACTGGCGCGGCGTCGCCGACCGGATGTCGGTCCGCCCCGCGGCCATCGGCCGCCTGGAGGGCCACGGCCGCCCGCTCGCCGTCGGCGAGCCGGCCAACCTGCTGCTGCTGGACCCCGCGCACCGGGCCGTCGTCGACCCGGCCGCGCTGGCCAGCCGCAGCCGCAACAGCCCCTATGCCGGCCGGGAGCTCCCCGGCCGGGTGGTCGCCACGTTCCTGCGGGGCGTCGCGACCGTGATGGACGGGAAGGCAGTCAAGTGAAGGAAGCGCTCCTCGTGCTCGAGGACGGGCGCACGTTCCGCGGCCAGACCTACGGCGCGACCGGCACGACGGTCGGCGAGGCGGTGTTCTCCACCGGGATGACCGGCTACCAGGAGACCCTCACCGACCCCAGCTACGCCGGCCAGATCGTCACGATGACCGCGCCGCACATCGGCAACACCGGCGTGAACGGCGAGGACGACGAGAGCCGCCGGATGTGGGTGGCCGGGTTCGTCGTCCGCGACCCGGCCCGCCGCCCGGCGAACTGGCGGGCGACCGGCAGCCTGGACGACGAGCTGGTCGCCCAGGGCGTCATCGGGATCAGCGGCATCGACACCCGCGCGCTGACCCGGCACCTGCGCGACCGGGGCGCCATGCGCGCGGGCATCAGCACCGAGCTCGGCGCCGACGAGCTGCTCGCCCGGGTCACCGGCAGCCCCAGCATGAGCGGGGCGGACCTGGCGCCGTCGGTGAGCGCCACCGAGCCCTACGTCGTCCCGGCCGTGGGGGAGAAGCGGTTCACCATCGCCGCGCTGGACCTGGGCATCAAGACCGCCACCCCGCGGTACCTGGCCGCGCTCGGCGTCGAGACCCACGTGCTGCCGGCCACGGCCACCGCCGAGCAGCTGCTCGAGCACGGCATCGACGGGGTGTTCGTCTCCAACGGCCCGGGCGACCCGGCGGCCGCCGACTACGCCGTCGCCGCCGTCCGGGGCGTGCTGGAGGCCCGCCGGCCGCTGTTCGGCATCTGCTTCGGCAACCAGATCCTCGGCCGGGCGCTGGGCCTGGGCACCTACAAGCTGCGCTTCGGCCACCGCGGCCTGAACCAGCCGGTGCTCGACCGGGTCAGCGGCACCGTCCGGGTCACCAGCCACAACCACGGCTTCGCCGTCGACGCCCCGCTCGACGCACCCGTCGACACCCCGTTCGGCCCGGTCGAGGTCAGCCACGTCGGCCTCAACGACCAGGTTGTCGAGGGCCTGCGGCTGATCGACGCCCCGGCGTTCAGCGTGCAGTTCCACCCCGAGGCCGCGGCCGGCCCGCACGACGCCAACCCGCTGTTCGGCCGGTTCGTCGACCTGATGGCCGCATCGAGGGAAGGCAGCGCCGTGACACCGGCACCCGTCGTCGAGCAGAGCACGGGGGAGAACTCCGCAATGACCAAGGCGACGGTGGACGACCCGGCCAGATCGTCATCCAGCCGGCGCAACGGTGGGGAGGCCTGAGTCGTGCCCAAGCGGACAGACCTCCAGCACGTGCTGGTGATCGGCTCCGGGCCGATCGTGATCGGCCAGGCCAGCGAGTTCGACTACTCGGGCACCCAGGCCTGCCGGGTGCTCAAGGCCGAGGGCCTGCGGGTCAGCCTGGTCAACAGCAACCCGGCGACGATCATGACCGACCCGGAGATCGCCGACGCCACCTACGTCGAGCCGCTGACCCCGGAGTTCGTCGAGCGGGTCATCGCCGCCGAGCGCCCCGACGCGCTGCTGGCCACCCTCGGTGGGCAGACCGCGCTGAACATCGCCATCGGGCTGTACGAGAACGGCGTGCTGGAGAAGTACGGCGTCCAGCTCATCGGCGCCGACGTCGACGCGATCAACCGCGGCGAGGACCGGCAGCTGTTCAAGGACATCGTCCGCTCCATCGGCGCCGACGCGCCCCGCTCGACGGTCTGCGCGAGCGTCGAGGAGGCGCTGGCCACCGCCGAGGAGGTCGGCTACCCGGTCGTCATCCGGCCCAGCTTCACCATGGGCGGGCTCGGCTCCGGGATCGCCACCGACGAGCCGATGCTGCGCCGGATGGCCGGCCACGGCCTGGCCGACTCCCCGGTGCACACCGTCCTCATCGAGGAGTCGGTGCTGGGCTGGAAGGAGTTCGAGCTCGAGCTGATGCGCGACCGCAGCGACAACGTGGTGGTCGTCTGCTCGATCGAGAACATCGACGCGATGGGCGTGCACACCGGCGACTCGGTGACCGTGGCCCCGGCCATGACCCTCACCGACCGCGAGTACCAGGAGATGCGCGACGTCGGCATCGCGGTGCTGCGCGAGGTCGGCGTCGAGACCGGCGGCTGCAACATCCAGTTCGCCGTGCACCCCGAGACCGGCCGGCTGGTCGTCATCGAGATGAACCCGCGGGTGTCCCGGTCCAGCGCGCTGGCGTCCAAGGCCACCGGCTTCCCGATCGCCAAGATCGCCGCGAAGCTGGCCATCGGCTACACCCTCGACGAGATCACCAACGACATCACCGGGGTCACCCCGGCGTCGTTCGAGCCGGCGCTGGACTACGTCGTGGTGAAGATCCCGCGGTTCGCCTTCGAGAAGTTCCCCGGCGCCGACCCGCGGCTGACCACGACGATGAAGAGCGTCGGCGAGGTCATGGCCATGGGCCGCAACTTCACCGAGGCCCTCGGCAAGGCGATGCGGTCGACCGAGACCGCCGCGTCCGGCTTCTGGACCACCCCCGAGGACGGCGCCAGCGCCGAGGAGCTGCTCGAGCAGCTGCGCACCCCGGTCGACGGCCGGCTCTACACCGCCCAGCGCGCGCTGGCCGCCGGCGCCACCGTCGAGCAGGTCTCGCGGGCGTCGGGCTTCGACACCTGGTTCGTCGACCAGATCGCGCTGGTCACCGAGGTCGGCGAGCAGCTGCGGGACGAGCCCTCGCTGACCCCGGAGCTGCTCCGGCTGGCCAAGCGGCACGGGCTGTCCGACCGGCAGATCGCCGAGCTGCGGCCGGAGCTGGCCGGCGAGGACGGCGTCCGGCGGCTGCGCTGGCGGCTGGGCATCCGGCCGGTCTACAAGACGGTGGACACCTGCGCGGCCGAGTTCGCCGCCCGCACGCCGTACCACTACTCCTCCTACGACGAGGAGACCGAGGTCGAGCCGCGCGAGCGCCCGGCCGTGCTGATCCTGGGCTCCGGCCCGAACCGGATCGGGCAGGGCGTGGAGTTCGACTACTCCTGCGTGCACGCGGTGATGGCCCTGCAGGACGCCGGCTACGAGGCGGTGATGGTCAACTGCAACCCGGAGACCGTCTCCACCGACTACGACACCGCCGACCGGCTGTACTTCGAGCCGCTCACCTTCGAGGACGTGCTCGAGGTCGTCGAGGCCGAGCGCGCGGCCGGGCCGGTCGCCGGGGTCATCTGCACCCTGGGCGGGCAGACCCCGCTCGCGCTCGCGCAGCGGCTCAAGGACGCCGGCGTCCCGGTGCTCGGCACCTCCCCGGAGGCGATCGACGCCGCCGAGGACCGCGGCGCGTTCTCCCGGGTGCTCGCCGACACCGGGCTGCTCGCCCCCAAGCACGGCATGGCCACCACGGCCGCCGAGGCGAAGGCGATCGCCGCGACCATCGGCTACCCGGTGCTGGTGCGGCCCTCCTACGTGCTCGGTGGCCGCGGCATGGAGATCGTCTACGAGGACGCCACGCTCGAGGCCTACATCCGCAAGGCCACCGACGTGAGCACCGACCACCCGGTGCTGGTCGACCGGTTCCTCGAGGACGCCGTCGAGATCGACGTCGACGCCCTCTACGACGGCACCGACCTGTACCTGGGCGGGGTCATGGAGCACATCGAGGAGGCCGGGATCCACTCCGGCGACTCGGCGTGCGCGCTGCCGCCGATCACGCTGGGCGGCTCGGACCTGCGGACCATCCGGGCGGCCACCGAGGCGCTGGCCGCACGCATCGGGGTGCGCGGGCTGATGAACGTCCAGTACGCGCTCAAGGACGACGTCCTGTACGTCCTCGAGGCCAACCCGCGGGCCAGCCGCACCGTGCCGTTCGTGTCCAAGGCGACCGCCGTCCAGCTGGCCAAGGCGGCCGCCCGGATCGCGGTGGGGGAGACCATCGCCTCGCTGCGCACCGCCGGCGTCCTGCCGGAGACCGGTGACGGCACCGACCTGCCGGTCGACGGGCCGATCTCGGTGAAGGAGGCCGTGCTGCCCTTCCACCGGTTCCGCACCGTCGAGGGCCAGGGCGTGGACACCGTGCTCGGACCGGAGATGAAGTCCACCGGTGAGGTGATGGGCATCGACGCGGAGTTCGGCACCGCGTTCGCGAAGTCCCAGGCGGCCGCCTACGGCAACCTGCCCACCTCCGGCACGGTGTTCGTCTCGCTGGCCAACCGGGACAAGCGCTCGGCGGTCTTCCCGGTCAAGCGGCTGGCCGACCTCGGCTTCACCGTGCTGGCCACGGTCGGCACCGCGCAGGTGCTGCGCCGCAACGGCGTGGCCTGCCAGGTGGTCGGCAAGTACTCCGAGGGGCCGGGCAACGTGGTCGAACGGATCCTGGCCGGGGACGTCGACCTGGTCGTCAACACCCCGTTCGGCACACCGGGCAACAGCGGCCCCCGGCTCGACGGGTACGAGATCCGCGCGGCGGCGGTGAGCATGGGCATCCCGTGCATCACCACCGTGCAGGGGATGGCGGCCACCGTGCAGGGCGTCGAGGCGCTGCGCCGCGGCGACCTGGGCGTCCGCAGCCTGCAGGACCTGCACGCGGCGCTGGCCGCGGCGCAGGCGGCGGCCAAGGCCGGCGCGTGACCGAGCAGCCGGGCGGCCGGCCGGTGTTCACCCCGCCCGTCCCGCCCGCCCGCAACCCGCCCGTGCAGGGCATGGCCGAGGTCGCCTCCCGTCGCACCATGGGCGCCTACGTGGAGCTGGGGTTCTTCGCCCCGGACATCGCCGAGGCCGCCGAGCCGGGTCAGTTCGTCGCCTTCGCCGTCGGCGGGCCGACCTCGGCGAACCTGCTCCGCCGGTCGATCGCGATCGCCGGCGTGGGTGCCGGCCGGGTGCACGTGGTCGTCTCCGCCAAGGGCGTCGGCTCCACCTGGCTGGCCGGGCTGGAGCTGGGTGCCGAGGTCGACGTCGTCGGGCCGCTCGGCCGGCCGTTCCCGCTGCCCCCGCCGGGCACGCCCGCGCTGCTGGTCGGCGGCGGCTACGGCGCGGCGGCACTGGTCGGCCTGGCCGCCCGGCTGCGCGCCGGCGGGCACGAGGTCGCCGCGGTCACCGGCGCCGCCTCGGCCGACCGGCTGTGCTCGGTGCCGGAGCTCGGCGCGCTGGCCGCACCCTTCGTCGTCACCACCGACGACGGCAGCGCCGGCCGCCGGGGCTGGGTCACCCAGGCGGTGGCCGAGCTGATCCGCGGCGCCGGGGTGGTCTACGCCTGCGGGCCGATGGGCATGCTCCGCGCCGTCAGCGACCAGGCCGTCGCCGCGGGCATCCCCGGCTACGTGGCGGTCGAGGAGTCGATGGCCTGCGGCATCGGGGTCTGCATGACCTGCGTGCTGCCGGTGGTCGGCGCCGACGGCCGCACCCGGTTCGCCCGGTCCTGCGTCGAGGGCCCGGTGTTCGGCGGCGACCGGGTGCGCTTCGCCGACGTGGGCACCCTGCCCGCCGACGTGGTCGGTGCCGACGCGATGGGGCTGATGGCGGCCCCGGCTGCCCCGCCGGCCGCTGCACCGGTCGCGCCGCCCCCGCCGGCTGCCGCCGACCCCGACCACGACGACGTCACCGCCTACATCGGGGGCGCGCCCCCGCCGCCGCCCCCGCCGCCCGCGGACCGCCCCGGTGGCACCCAGGTCATCCGGTTGGAGCCCTGATGAGCATCGAGCCCACGCTGCCCGCCCCGGCCGAGGCGCTCTCCGTCCCCACCGTCGACATGCAGGCCTCGATCGGCGGGGTGCCGGTGGTCAGCCCGGTGCTCACCGCCTCGGGCTGCTCGGCCTTCGGCCAGGAGCTCGACCCGTTCTTCGACCTCACCTCCATCGGTGCCGTGGTCACCAAGTCGGTGCAGCTGCGGCCGCGCTCGGGTCGCCCCACGCCGCGGATGGCCGAGACGCCCAGCGGGATGCTGAACTCCATCGGCCTGCAGGGCCCCGGCATCGACGGGCTGCTGGCCGAGGACCTGCCGTGGCTGGCGCAGCGCGGCGTCCGCGCGTTCGTCTCCATCGCCGGCACCCGGGTCGAGGACTTCGCCGAGCTCGCCGCCCGGCTGCGCGGCGTGCCCGGGGTGCTCGGCCTGGAGGTCAACATCTCCTGCCCGAACGTCGAGAGCCGCGGCGAGGTGTTCGCCTGCGACCCGGTGGCCGCGGCCGACGTCGTCGCCGCGGTGCGCGAGGTCGCCGACCCGGCCCAGCCGGTCTACGCCAAGCTCAGCCCGGACGTCACCGACATCGTCTCGGTGGCCGCCGCCTGCGCCGAGGCCGGGGCGAACGGCCTGTCGATGATCAACACCCTGCTCGGGCTGGTCATCGACCCGGACACCATGCGCCCGGTGCTGGGCGGGGTCACCGGCGGCCTCTCCGGCCCGGCGATCCGCCCGGTGGCGCTGCGCTGCGTGTGGCAGGTGCACCAGGCGCTGCCCAACGTGCCGATCCTCGGCATGGGCGGCATCCGCAGCGGGCTGGACGCGCTGCAGTTCGTGCTCGCCGGCGCCAGCGCCGTCTCGGTGGGGACGGCGGTCTTCAACGACCCGTCGGCCCCCGCCCGGATCCACGCCGAGCTCGCCGACGCGCTGGGGGAGCGGGGCTTCGGCCGGCTCGCCGACGCCATCGGCTACGCCCACCGCCGTCCCGACCCGCCGGCCGGCCGGCACTCGCGGGGCCTGCAGTGACCGCACCGGACGCCGTCCCCTTCGGCCGCCGGCTGGCCGAGGCGGTCGCCGACCGCGGCCCGCTGTGCGTCGGCATCGACCCGCACCGCTCGCTGCTGCTCGACTGGGGCCTGACCGACGACGTCGACGGGCTGCGCCGGTTCACCGACCTGGTCGTCGAGGCGCTGGCCGGGCGGGTGGCGCTGCTCAAGCCGCAGTCGGCGTTCTACGAGCGGCACGGTTCCCGCGGCATCGCCGTGCTGGAGGAGGCGGTCGTGCGGGCCAGGGCTGCCGGGGCACTGGTGCTGCTGGACGCCAAGCGCGGCGACATCGGCTCCACGATGGACGCCTACGCCGACTACCTGCGCCCCGAGCACCCGATGGCCGTCGACGCGCTCACCGTGAGCCCGTTCCTCGGCCCGGGCTCGCTCGACCCCGCCGCGCGCACCGCCCGGGCCTCCGGCGGCGGGCTGTTCGTGCTGGCCCGCACCTCCAACCCGGAGGGCGGCGAGGTGCAGCACGCGACGGCCGGCGGCCGCAGCGTCGCCCAGCACGTGGTGGACGCCGTGGGCCGCTGGAACACCCCCGACTGGCTGGTGGGCGACCCGGCGCCCGACCCGGCCGCCTTCGCCGACCAGCAGGGGCGCTGGGGGGCGTTCACCGGCTCCTTCGGTGTGGTCGTCGGCGCGACGCTGCCCGAGCTGGACGTCGACCTCGCGGGCCTGCGCGGGCCGGTGCTCGCCCCGGGCCTGGGCGCGCAGGGCGGCTCGGTGGCCGACCTGCGCCGGCTGTTCGGGTCCGGCCGCGCCGTCGTCCCCACCGTCTCGCGAGACGTGCTGAACGCCGGCCCGGACGTCGCCGCCCTGCGCGCCGCGGCCGACCGCTGGACGGCCGAGCTCGGCGCGTGAGGCGGGCGGCGCCCTGGCTCCTCGCCGTCGGCGCGGCGCTGCTGGTCCTGGGCGTCGTGCTCGTCGTCCGGGGCGGGGACGCCGGGGGCGGGCTGGAGTTCCTCTCGCCCGAGCAGTTCGACCAGCTGCGGGGCGCCCGGCGGCGGGCCGCGGCCGGCCGGCTGCTGCTCGTCGCCGGCGCCGCCCTGCTGGGCGCGCTGGCCGGCCGGCTGCTGACCGGGGGAGCCCGGCACGCGACCCGGGTCGCGTGCCTGGTCGGCGTCGCCGCCGCGGGCCTGGTCGTCGCCGGGCTGCTGCTGCTCCGCGCCGCCGACGGCACCCGGGTGACCGCCCACGGCGGCAGCTACGAACCGCTGGGCTGCCCCGGCTGGCCGGCGTGCGAGCAGGTGGGCGACCCGGCGCGGGGCGACGGGCGCTGGCCGGGCGCGGCCTCCGCGCTGGCCGGTGGGCTGGTCGTCGGTGCGGTGGCCGGGAGGTGGCCGGCCGGTGACCGGCGGTCTGACCAGCAGTGACGCACCAGTTACGGCACCGTTCGGTCCGGTCGCCCGGTGGTGCAGCACACCGGTCGGCCCGAAGTCGCACCGGGGTCCCGGGTGACCAGCCGGTTCGCAGTGACTAGGGTCGCCGCCAGGCTCACAACGCGGGCCGCACCGCAGTCGAAGTACACACCGAACAACACCGCCGGGCACCACGCCGGCATGAACACGATTGGGTTGCTCCGTGCCCCTTCCCGAGTTGTCCCCCGAACAGCGCGCCGCAGCCCTGGAGAAGGCCGCCGCGGCCCGCAAGGCCCGTGCCGAGCTCCGCGAGCGGCTGAAGAGCAAGGGCACCACGGTCGGCGACGTCCTCAAGCAGGGCGAGACCGACGAGGTCATCGGCAAGATGCGGGTGTCCGCCGTCCTCGAGTCCCTCCCGGGCGTCGGCAAGGCCCGCGCGGCCAAGATCATGGAGCGCCTGGAGATCTCCCCGACCCGGCGCGTCCGTGGTCTGGGTGCCAACCAGCGCAAGGCGCTGGAGGCCGAGTTCGCCGGTGAGCAGGTCCAGCCCGACCAGGTCCCCACCGAGGGCCTCGCCTGAGCACCTCGCTCTCCCGACCGACCCCTGCCCCGAGGACTCCCGGAGTGGCCCGACCGTCTGCTCGCCTGACGGTGCTGTCGGGTCCGTCCGGGGTGGGCAAGGGCACCGTCGTGGCCGAGGTCCGGCGCCGGCACCCCGAGGTGTGGGTGTCGGTGTCGGTCACCACGCGCAAGCCCCGGCCGGGCGAGGTGGACGGCGAGCACTACTGGTTCGTCGACGGCGAGTACTTCGACTGGCTGATCGCCAACGACGGCCTGCTGGAGTGGGCCGAGTACGCCGGCAACCGCTACGGGACGCCGGTGGCCCCGGTGCAGGAGCAGCTGGCCTCCGGGTCCCCGGCGCTGCTGGAGATCGAGCTGCAGGGCGCCCGGCAGGTGCGCGCCCGCGCTCCCGAGGCCCAGCTGGTCTTCCTGGCGCCGCCGTCGTGGGCCGAGCTGGTCAGCCGGCTGGCCGGCCGGGGCACCGAGCACCCCGAGGTGCAGGAGCGCCGGCTGGCCCTCGCGCAGGCCGAGCTGGACGCCGCCGGGGAGTTCGACGTGGTGGTCGTCAACGACGACGTGGCCCGGGCAGCGGACGAGTTGGTACGATTGCTGACTGCGCCACCGTCCAGGCCCCTCGAGGGACCGCCGGACGGCAGCGCCCCCGAGTGAGAGCGGTCCGGTTGCGTCCAGCCGGCCAGGTCCACTCCCGCAAACGAAGAAGGAGCACGCTCGCCCGTGTCCGGAGTCGCACCCGCCCCTGAGGGCATCACCAACCCGCCCATCGACGAGCTGCTCGAGCGCACCAGCAGCAAGTACGGGCTGGTCATCTACGCCGCCAAGCGGGCCCGCCAGATCAACGCCTACTACAGCCAGCTCTCCGAGGGCCTGCTGGAGTACGTCGGCCCGCTGGTCGACACCGCGCCCCAGGAGAAGCCGCTCTCGATCGCGCTGCGCGAGATCAACGAGGGCCTGCTCACCCACACCGCCGGCGAGAACTGACGAAGGACCCCGGTCCTCCTCACCCCCTCGCAGGCTCGGGGGTGAGCCTCTGGACCGGGGCCGACGGCTGGTGGCGGTCCGCCCGGCCGTCACGACCCGTTGTGGTGAAGCCCCCGGTACTCGGTACCGGGGGCTTCGTCGTGCCTGGGGGAGGATGGGCGGCATGAGCAAGATCGTGCTGGGGGTGGGCGGCGGCGTGGCCGCCTACAAGTCGGCGCTGCTGCTGCGCGCCCTGACCGAGGCCGGGCACGACGTGCGGGTGGTGCCGACCGCGTCGGCGCTGCGCTTCGTCGGTGCGGCGACCTTCGAGGCGCTGAGCGGCAACCCCGTCTCCACCGAGGTGTGGGACGACGTCCCCGAGGTCGCCCACGTGCGGATCGGGCAGTCCGCAGCTCTCGTCCTGGTCAACCCCGCCACCGCCGACCTGCTGGCCCGCGCGGCTGCCGGGCGGGCCGACGACCTGCTCACCGCGACCCTGCTCACCGCGCACTGCCCGGTGGTGTTCGTGCCGGCGATGCACACCGAGATGTGGCTGCACCCGGCCACCCAGGACAACGTGGCCACGCTGCGCCGCCGCGGTGCGGTCGTGCTGCCCCCGGCGGTCGGCCGGCTCACCGGCCCGGACTCCGGCCCCGGCCGGCTGCCCGAGCCCGCCGACGTCGCCGCGCTGGCCGAGCTGGTGCTCACCGGTGGTGCCGCGGCGCTGCGCCCGGACCTCGCCGGACGTCGGGTGGTGGTCAGCGCCGGCGGCACCCGCGAGCCGCTGGACCCGGTGCGCTTCCTGGGCAACCGCTCCTCGGGCATGCAGGGCTGGGCGCTGGCCCGGGTCGCCGCCGCCCGCGGCGCCGAGGTGGTGCTGGTCGCGGCGAACGTGGAGGCCCCCGCGCCGTTCGGCGTCCGCGTCGTCCCGGTGGAGTCCGCCGAGGAGCTGCGCGCCGCGATGCACGCCGAGTCCGCCGGCGACGGGGCCGACCGCCCGGCCGACGTGGTGGTCATGGCCGCGGCCGTCGCCGACTTCCGACCTGGCACGGTGGCGACCAGCAAGCTGAAGAAGGGCAGCGCCGGCGAGCCGACCGCGGTCGAGCTGGTGCGCAACGCCGACGTCCTGGTCGAGCTGGTCGAGCGGCGCCCGGCCGGTCAGCTCGTGGTCGGCTTCGCCGCCGAGACCGGGGACGCCGAGGGCGACGTGCTCACCCACGCCCGGGCGAAGCTGGTGCGCAAGGGCGTCGACCTGCTCGTGGTCAACGACGTCTCCGCCGGTCGGGTGTTCGGGCGGGCCGACAACGAGGTCACCGTGCTGGCCGCCGACGGCAGCGCGACCCCGCTGCTGTCCGGCCGCAAGGACGCCGTCGCCGCCGGGATCTGGGACGCCGTCGCCGCCGCGCTGCCGGCCGGCTGACCGCCCCTCCCGTCCCGCCGTCCCCACCCACCCGCCGGATCGAACGCACGTCGTCGCGCCCCGGTAGCCTCAGCCGCCAGGGCCACCCGCCTACCGGACGCGACCGCGTGCGGCAGCCGACCGCAGGGAGTACCGAGTGCCACGCCGTCTGTTCACCTCCGAGTCGGTGACCGAGGGCCACCCCGACAAGATCGCCGACCAGATCAGCGACTCGATCCTGGACGCGATGCTGGAGCAGGACCCCCGCAGCCGGGTGGCCGTCGAGACCCTCATCACCACCGGTCAGGTGCACATCGCCGGTGAGGTCACCACCTCCGGCTACGTCGACATCGCCGACATCGTCCGGCGCACGGTGCTGGGCATCGGCTACGACTCCTCCCGCAAGGGCTTCGACGGCGCCTCGTGCGGCGTGAGCGTCTCGCTGGGTGCCCAGTCGCCGGACATCGCGCAGGGCGTCGACACCGCCTACGAGGCGCGCACCGGTGCCGAGCACCGGGCCGCCGCGGCCGACGACCTCATCGAGCGCCAGGGCGCCGGCGACCAGGGCCTGATGTTCGGGTACGCCACCGACGAGACCCCCGAGCTGATGCCGCTGCCGATCGCGCTGGCCCACCGGCTCTCCCGGCGGCTCGCGGCCGTCCGCAAGGACGGGTCGGTGCCCTACCTGCGGCCCGACGGGAAGACCCAGGTCACCGTGGTCTACGAGGACGACCGCCCGGTCGCCGTGGACACCGTGGTCGTCTCCTCGCAGCACGCCGAGGACATCTCCATCGACACCCTGCTCGCCCCCGACGTGCAGGAGCTCGTCGTCGAGCCCGAGCTCGCCGCGCTGGGCCTGCCCACCACCGACTACCGGCTGCTGGTCAACCCGACGGGCAAGTTCGTCATCGGTGGCCCGATGGGCGACGCCGGCCTGACCGGCCGGAAGATCATCGTGGACACCTACGGCGGCATGGCCCGGCACGGTGGCGGCGCCTTCTCCGGCAAGGACCCGTCGAAGGTCGACCGCTCCGGGGCCTACGCGATGCGCTGGGTCGCCAAGAACGTCGTCGCCGCCGGGCTGGCCCGCCGCTGCGAGGTGCAGGTCGCCTACGCGATCGGCGCCGCGCACCCGGTCGGCCTGTTCGTCGAGACCTTCGGCACCAACACGGTGCCCGAGGAGGCGCTGGAGAAGGCGATCGCCTCGGTGTTCGACCTGCGCCCGGGCGCCATCGTGCGCGACCTGGACCTGCTGCGGCCCATCTACGCGCCGACCGCCGCCTACGGCCACTTCGGCCGCGCCGACCTCGACCTGCCGTGGGAGCGGCTGGACCGGGTCGACGCGCTCAAGTCGACCCTCTCCGTATAACCCGCTGAGCGGACCGGCCCCCGCCCTCGACGACCCGGGCACCCGTGCGCAACGGGTGGCCCGGGTCGTCGTCGACGTGCCCCTGGCGCACCTGGACCGGCCGTTCGACTACGCCGTCCCCGACGAGCTCGCCGAGCAGGTCGTGGCCGGCTGCCGGGTGCGGGTCCGGTTCGCCGGCAAGCTGGTGGACGGCGTCGTCCTGGAGCTCGCCGGCAGCACCGACCACACCGGCAAGCTGGCGCCGCTGGCCAAGGTCGTGTCACCCGAACCGGTGCTCACCCCGGAGGTCGCCGAGCTGGCCCGGTCGGTCGCCGACCGCTACGCCGGGTCGCTGACCGACGTGCTCCGGCTGGCGCTCCCGCCCCGCCGGGGCGCACCGGAGAAGCGGCCACGGCTCGACCCGCCGTCGGCGCCGGCCGCGCCCGACCCGGCCGGCTTCGCGCGGTACCCGACCGGCCCGCAGCTGCTGGCCGCCGTCGCCGAGGGCCGCCCCGCCCGCGCCGTGTGGACGGCGCTGCCCGGTGAGGACTGGCCGGCCCGGCTCGTGGAGCTCTGCCAGGCGGCGCTGTCCGGCGGGCGCGGCGCCCTGGTCGTCGTCCCGGACGGCAAGGACCTCGACCGGCTGGCGGCCGCCGCCGAGCGGTCGCTGCCCGCCGGCTCGGTGGCGGTGCTGCGCGCCGACTCCTCCCCGGACACCCGCTACGGCCGCTTCCTCGCCGCGGCGCGCGGCAGCGCCCAGGTGGTGCTCGGCACCCGGGGTGCGGTGTTCGCCCCGGTCCGCGACCTCGGCCTGGTGGCGATCTGGGACGACGGCGACGACCTGCACGCCGAGCCGCGGGCGCCCTACCCGCACGCCCGCGACGTGCTGGTGCACCGCGCCCACCTCGCCTCCTGCGCCGCGGTGGTGGCCGGCACCGCGCGCACCGCCGAGGCCGCGCTGCTCGTGGAGTCCGGCTGGGCGCACGAGCTGGTCGCCGACCGGGCCACCCTGCGGGCCGCGGCGCCCCGGGTGGAGGCGCTGGGCAGCGACTTCGAGCTGGCCCGCGACCCGGCCGCCCGGTCCGCGCGGCTGCCCACCCTGGGGTTCGCCGCCGCCCGGCGGGCGCTGGACGCGGGGGCGCCGGTGCTCATCCAGGTGCCCCGGTCCGGGTACGTGCCCTCGCTGGTCTGCGACCGGTGCCGCGCCCCGGCACGGTGCGGGCACTGCGCCGGGCCGCTGGGCATCGCCCCGTCGCCGGGTCAGGGCGGGGTGCGGATCGCCGCCTGCCGGTGGTGCGCGCGGCCGGCGGCGACCTTCGACTGCCCGCACTGCCACGGCACCAAGCTGCGGGCGGCCGTCATCGGCGCCTCCCGCACCGCCGAGGAGCTGGGCCGGGCCTTCCCGGGCGCGGCCGTGCGGGTGTCCGGCCGAACCTCCGGCGTGCTGGCCACCGTCCCCGCCGACCCGGCGATCGTGGTCGCCACCCCCGGCGCCGAGCCGGTGGCCGAGGGTGGTTACGGGGCCGCGCTGCTGCTGGACGCCTGGGCGCTGCTCGGCCGGGCCGACCTGCGGGCCGGCGAGGAGACGATGCGCCGCTGGGTGAACGCGGCGGCCCTGGTGCGCCCCGGCGGCCAGGTGGTGGTGGCCGCCGACGCGGCGCACCCGGTGGTGCAGGCGCTGGTGCGCTGGGACCCGGCCGGGCTGGCGGAGCGCGAGCTGGCCGACCGCCGGGCGCTGGGCTTCCCCCCGGTGACCCGGATGGCGTCGCTGTCGGCGTCCCCGGCCGCGCTCGCCGACTTCCTGGCCGCCCTGCGGCTGCCGGAGGGCGCCGACGTCCTGGGGCCCGTGCCCGAGCTGCCGCGGCCGGGCCAGGAGGGCGAGCGGGAGCGGTACCTGGTGCGGGTGCGGCGCAGCGACGGCGTCGCGCTGGCCCGGGCGCTGCACGACGTGCAGGGGGTGCGCAGCGCCCGGAAGGTCACCGAGCACGTGCGGGTGCAGCTCGACCCGCTGGAGCTCGCGTAGCCGTCCCGGCGGCGCAGCGGTCCGCGTCGGCCGCCTAGGATCGTCCGGTGAGCGTCACCCCGATCCGGATCATGGGCGACCCGGTGCTGCGCACCCCCGCCGCCCCCGTCGTCGACTTCGACGCCGAGCTGCGGCAGCTCGTCGCCGACCTGACCGACACCATGCACGCCGCCGGCGGGGCCGGCATCGCCGCGCCGCAGATCGGCGTGGGCCTGCGGGTGTTCACCTGGTACGTCGACGGCGAGGTGGGCCACCTGGTCAACCCCGACGTCACGCCGGTGGGGGAGGAGACCGAGGAGGACGCCGAGGGCTGCCTCTCGATCCCCGGCTTCCGCTTCGACTGCCGCCGGCACCTGTACGTGGCCGCGACCGGCTGGGACATGCACGGCGAGCCGATCCGGGTCGAGGGCTCGCACAAGCTCGCCCGCGCCATCCAGCACGAGACCGACCACCTGGACGGCGTGCTGTTCGTCGACCGGCTGGACGCCGAGGCCCGCGAGGCCGCGCTGGCCGTGCTCAGCGAGGCGGCGTGGCAGGGCGAGCAGTCCTACCTGCCCAACGGCGAGCCCGTCGTCCCGCCCATCGTGAAGGTGAGCCCCCACTGAGGCTCCTGTTCGCCGGCACCCCCGCACCGGCCGTGGTGGCGCTCGACGCGCTGCTGGGGTCGTCGCACGAGGTCGTCGCCGTGCTCACCCGCCCGGACGCACCGTCCGGGCGGGGCCGCCGCACCAGCCGCTCCCCGGTCGCCGGGCGTGCCGACGCCGCCGGGATCCCGGTGCTGCAGCCCCGGTCGCCGCGCGAGCCCGAGTTCCTCGACGCCCTCCGCGACCTCGCCGTCGACTGCGCCCCGGTGGTCGCCTACGGCGCGCTGGTGCCGCCGGCGGCCCTGCAGCTGCCGCGGCACGGCTGGGTCAACCTGCACTTCTCGCTGCTGCCCGCCTGGCGCGGTGCGGCGCCGGTGCAGCACGCGGTCATGGCCGGTGACGAGGTCACCGGGGCCGCGACCTTCCAGCTCGAGGCCGGGCTGGACACCGGCCCGGTGTTCGGGGTCGTCACCGAGCCGATCGGCCCGCGGGACACGGCCGGCGACCTGCTGCAGCGGCTCGCGGTGAGCGGCGCCGGGCTGCTCGTCGCGACCCTGGACGGCATCGCCGACGGTTCGCTGCGCGCCGAGCCCCAGCCGGCCGAGGGCGTGAGCCTCGCGCCGCGGATCGAGACCGCCGACGCCCAGGTCGACTGGACGCTGCCGGCGCACGTCGTCGACCGCCGGGTCCGCGGGGTCACCCCGGCCCCCGGTGCCTGGACGACCTGGCGCGGCAACCGGCTCCGGCTGGCCCCGGTGGAGCCGCTCGGCTCGTCGCTCGCCCTGGCGCCCGGCGAGCTGTCGCTCGGCACGACCGGGGTGCTCGTGGGCACCGGTCGCGGCGCCGTCCGGCTCACCGAGGTGCAGCCGGCCGGCAAGAAGATGCTGCCCGCGGCGGACTGGGCGCGCGGCGCCCGGCCCGAGCCCGGCGAGCGGCTCGGCGAGCAGGTGGGCGCGTGACCGGCCCGGCCCGGCGGGCCGGCCACAAGCGGCGCAACGACCCGGGCACGGGCAACCAGCGACCCCAGTCCCGGCGGCACCGGCCGGTGCTCGACGGCGCCCGGCTGACCGCCTACGACGTGCTGGACGGCGTCTCCAGCCGCGCCGCCTACGCCAACCTGCTGCTGCCCCAGCTGCTGCGCGAGCGGCAGCTGGAGCCCCGCGACGCGGCCTTCGCCACCCAGCTCGCCTACGGCACGTTGCGCGCCACCGGCACGCTGGACGCGGTGCTCACCACCCTGGTCTCCCGGCCGCTGGCCGAGCTCGACCCCAAGGTGCTGGACCTGCTGCGGCTGGGCGCCTACCAGCTGATCGACCTCCGGGTGCCGGCGCACGCCGCCGTCGACACCACGGTGGCGCTCACCCGGGCGATCGTCGGTACCGGCGCCTCCGGTCTGGTCAACGCGGTGCTGCGCAAGGTCTCCGCCGGCGGTGACCGGGCGGCCTGGCTGGCCGCGCTGGCCCCCGCCGACGAGGACGAGCGGCTGTCGCTGAGCACCGACCACCCGCGCTGGATCGTCGAGGCGTGGCGGGATGCGCTGGCCGACGAGGCCGAGGTCGAGCCGGCGCTGCTGGCCGACGACACCGCGCCCGAGGTGCACCTGGTCGCCCGGCACGTCGACCGCGACGAGCTGGCCACCGAGAGCGGCGGGGCTGCCGGGCCGTGGTCGCCCTTCGCCGTCCGGCTGCCCAGCGGCGACCCCGGCAAGCTGGCCGCCGTCCGCTCCGGCGCCGCCGCGGTGCAGGACGAGGGCAGCCAGCTGGCCGCCCTGGCCCTGGTCCGGGCACCGCTGGAGGGCCCGGACGCCGCCTGGCTGGACATGTGCGCCGGCCCCGGCGGCAAGGCCGGGCTGCTCGCCGCCGTCCGGCCGGCCGGCGTGCGGCTGACCGCTGCCGACCGCAGCGAGCACCGGGCCGAGCTGGTCCGCGGCGCCCTGGCCGGCGAGGACGACGTCGAGGTGCTGGTCGCCGACGGCACCGAGCCCGGCTGGCCGGCCGGCTCGTTCGACCGGGTGCTGCTGGACGCCCCCTGCACCGGCCTGGGGGCGCTGCGCCGCCGGCCCGAGGTGCGCTGGCGGCGGACCGCCGAGGACGTCGCGCCGCTGGCCGACCTGCAGCGCCGGCTGCTCGACAGCGCGCTGGCCTCGGTCCGGCCGGGCGGGGTGGTCGCGTACGTGACCTGCTCGCCGCACACCGCCGAGACCGTCGACGTGGTCGCCGCGGCCGCCCGGCGGGACGACGTCGAGGTGCTGCCCGTGGCGCCGCTGTTCCCCGAGGTCCCCGACCTCGCCCGCGGCGACGCGGCCCAGCTCTGGCCGCACCGGCACGGCACCGACGCGATGTTCATGGCGCTGCTCCGCCGCACCCGCTGAGGGACGCAGCCCCCGGCACGCGGGCGGTCAGTCGAGGACGGCGTCGGCCTCCACCTCGACCAGCACGTCGCTCTCGAAGAGGACGTCGACGCCGATGAGCGACGCCGGGGGCAGCGGCCGGGGCAGCCCCAGCTCGTCCGCGACCTCCTCGACGCCGGCCAGGAACGCCCCGATCCGGTCCGGCGTCCACTGCGTCACGAAGAACCGCAGCCGGACGACGTCGGCGAAGGTCGCGCCCGCGCCGGCGAGACCGAGCGCGGTGTTGCGCAGCGCCTGGGCGACCTGGCCGGTCAGGTCGCCGGTCGCCACCGGCCGGCCGGCTGCGTCGCGGGCGATCTGGCCGGCCACGTGCACCTGCCGGGTGCCGCTGGCGACCGAGACGTGCTGGTAGGGGACGGGCTGGAGCATGCCGTCGGGGCTGGACAGCTGCACGGTCACGGGAGGCCTCTCGGTGGTCGGTCACTGCGGTATCCCAGGTCTACCTGGTACACAGAGGCAACTTCAACGAGACCAGGTGTCATGACGGAGACCACCGCGCACGCCGAGCGGCTGCCGCTGCTCGCACACCACCGCGAACTGCTCGACCAGGTGCTGGACAAGTGGTCGTTGCAGGTGCTCGACGAGCTGTGCGAGCGGCCGCTGCGCTTCAACGAGCTGCGCCGGGCGCTCCCGGTCGTGACGCAGAAGTCGCTCACCGCGGCGCTCCGGCGGCTGGAGCGCAACGGCATGGTCGAACGGGTGGTCACCAGCTCGCGGCCGATCGCCGTCGAGTACCGCATCGCGCCGCTCGGCCGCACCCTGCAGGACCTCGTCGACGCGCTGTTCCTGTGGTCGATGGAGAACATGGCCGACGTCGAGCGGGCCCGGGCCAGGTACGACGCCGACGCCTGACCCGTCGGGACCCGCTCCGGAAACCCGGTGACCGGACGGGCGCCCCGCCGCTACCCTCCCGCTCCGTGCCGTGGCTGCCTGACGACTTCGCCCACCCGCTCCGCGCCGACCTGCCGACCGGGCACCACCTCCGGCCGATGAGCGACGCCGACACCGAGATCGACTTCCCGGCCGTGATGGGGTCGCGGGAGCGGCTGTGGTCGGTCTACGGCCAGGCCTGGGGGTGGCCGCCGGCGACGATGACCGTGGCGCAGGACCGGGAGGACCTCGCCCGGCACGCGCGGGAGATCGCCACCCACCAGAGCTTCCTGTACGGGCTGTTCGCCGAGGACGAGGCCGAGCTGCTCGGCTGCCTCTACGTCGACCCGCCGGAGCGGGTGGGCGGCGCGGACGCCGAGGTCTCCTGGTGGGTGGTCGACGGGCTGGTCGGCACCGAGGTCGAGCGCGCGTTCGACGACTTCGTGCCCCGGTGGCTGGCGGCCGAGTGGCCGTTGACCGCGCCCCGCTTCGTCGGTCGTGACCTCAGCTGGGCGGAGTGGCTGGCGTTGCCGGAGCTGGACCGCTGATCCCGGCGGGCCCGCGCAGGGCGGACCCGCCGGGAACCGTTCAGCGGGCGGGCACCTCCAGCCGGGTGCCCTTGCGGCAGCGGTAGGTGCTCCCGTCGTCGGGGTCACCGCGCCCGGTCCACCGGGCGACCTCCGGGTACTGGCAGATCGGCCGGGTCGCGGTCACGGTGCCCGCGTCGTCCACCCGCTGGGACTGCAGCGTCTGCGGCGCCCGGCCGTGCTCGACCCACTCCACCAGCGCCTCGAACTGACCGGTGGGCTGGAGCCCGGCCCCGCCGCCGCAGTGCCCGACGCCGGGGGCGACGAACAGCCGCAGGAAGTCCTGGGTCTGCCCGCGGCCCATCAGGTCGCGCACCCGCTCGTAGTAGTCGATCGTGCCCTGGACGGGGACGCCGAAGTCGGCTGCGCCGTGCCAGAGCAGCGCCTTGCCGCCCTGGTCGCGGAAGGCCGACAGGTCCGGGTCGTCGGCGCCGAGCACGTCGGAGTACATCTCGACGGCCTGGGCGAAGTACGCCTCGAACGCCTCGGGCGTCAGGGTCCGCCAGTCCCAGCTCGGGTCCTGCTCCAGGAAGAGGCTGATCCACCAGAGGTCGAACACGAACGGGCTGCCCTCCCAGCGGCCGTCCACCTCGACGGTGTCGTTGAGCCCGGCGAACGGCGCGCCCGGGGGCAGCCCGTACCAGAGGAACTCGCCCTCGGCGGTGCGCGGACCCTCGCCGATCCGCTGCATCACCTCGACGTCGGCGGCGGTGATCTCCCCGCACGGGGTCTGCTGGCCGATCAGCGTGGTCAGGTCGAAGTCGCAGCCGAGCGGGTCGCCGATCACCCCGTCGGCGACGCCGTCACCGACCAGGTCGCAGGCGGAGACGACGGCGGCCAGCGCGGCCTCGAACTTGCACGGCGGCACCGGGTTCTGCCGGTCGAGCATGACGACCTGGCCCCAGATCTGGCCGGTCTGCATCTGCGGGAAGTTGATGACCGGTGCGCCGGCGAGGACGCCGTCGTAGTCGTCGGGGTACCGCTGGGCCTCCATCAGGCCCTGGCGCCCGCCGGTGGAGCAGCCGTTCCAGTACGAGTAGGCGGGGCCGCGGCCGTAGTAGGCCTCGATGACCGCCTTGGCCGTGACGGTCATGTCGTGCACCCCGACGTGCCCGAAGTCGCGGATCCGCTGCCAGTTCAGCGTGCCGTCCGGGTCCAGGGCGAAGTCGGCGGTCGGGCCCACGTGGCCGGCGTCCGTGGCCGCGGTCGCGTACCCGGCCTGCAGCGGCTCGAGCAGCGAGTCCGGTGAGCCGCCGCTGAACCCGCCGCCGCCCATGGCCTGGAAGCGGCCGTTCCACGAGTCCCTGGGCAGGTGCACCCAGACCGTGACGGCATCGCCGGCGGGCGGGTGGGTGACGGTGAGCTGCACCCGGCAGGACGGCGGGGTGGTCGCGTCACCGGGGTCCTCGACGGCGGAGTCGACGGTGGTGTCCGGCAGGTCCAGGGCGAGCAGGCTCTCGCAGGAGGCCACCGGTGGACCGCCGGCCGGTGGTCCGGTCGGTGGTCCGGCCGGCGACGGGGGAGTGGCGCCGGCGGTGGGCAGGCTGACGGCGACGGTCACCAGCAGTGCGCCGGCCGCCGTCGCGGTGAGGAGCGTGCGCAGGAACGCAGGGAGTCGCATCCGGGTCTCGCTTCCGTCCGTGGTCCGGGTCGCGCGGCACGCCGGGGCGTCCGCCCACAGCAGCCTCACACAGATGTGATGTGCACCACGTCGGCGGCTGTCCCGGCCGGGCTACGTCATCCGTCGCGGTGCGGCGGTTCCTGGCCGGGGCGGTCGGCGGGCCGGTCGAGGGCCTGGCGGGCCGCGGCGAGCACGACCGGGTCGCTGCAGCCGCGGGCGAACCCGGCGATCCGGCGCTCGATGTCCCGGCCCAGCACCCGCGTGCCGATCCGCTCGGCCAGCGGGGCCAGCCAGCCCGGGCGGCAGCGGAACACGTACCGCCACACCGCCCGGGTGCCGCCGTCCGCGGTCGGGGTGAACCGCCAGCTGCCGGCGAAGACGGCGAAGAACCACGGCCCGCTGGTCATGCGCATGCCCACGTGCGACGGCGGCACGAAGGAGACGTACTCGCTGACCATGCCCAGCCCGTGCCGGGAGCGGGTCGAGGTGCGCACCCCCTTGGCCGGCCGGGTGCTGCCGTCGAGGAAGTGCTGCTCGCGCACGAACGGGTCCCAGCGGTACCGGGCCTCGCCGGTGGTCTGCGACACCGCGAAGGCCAGCGCCGGCTCGACCGGGACGACGACCTCCGCCTCGACCTGCGCCATCAGCTCTCCGCCGGGGTTGCGTCGACCGGGTACGGCGGGTCGGTCAGCCAGCGCCTGGCCCGGCTGCGCATCACGGTGACCCGGGCGGCCATCCAGGCCGCCAGGGCGAGGAGCAGCACCGCAGGGAGGCCGAGCACCGGCTGGTCGCGCAGCACGGCGGCAGTCGTGGAGCCCGCGGCCAGCGCGACGGAGAGCCCGCCGATCCACCACGCCTCCGGGGAGGGGCGCAGGAGGTCGCGGGCGCGTTCGTCGACGGCGGTGCGCAGGTCGGGCCCCGGGTCCCGGTGCAGGCGGAGGGCGTCGGCGGTGGGCGGGCGGCCCGGCTCCGCCTTCCACTCGTGCCAGGCCTCCCAGCAGCTCAACGGGAGGCTGGCGACGACGATGATGACCACGACGTCCCCGGGCAGCCAGGCGCTCACCACCGACCAGCCGGCCCAGACCAGGCAGCTCCACCAGGCGCACGCCAGCCCGGCTCGGAGCAGGGCGTCGGACCTCATGGGTCGACCGTAGTGATCATGGCCAGGACCTGCAGGTTCGAGCACCGGCGAGGGCCCGGGCCGGCCCACCTACGATCTACGCGTGTCCCGGGAACCGATGATCGCGCCCAGCCTGCTGTCCGCGGACTTCGCCCGGCTCGCCGACGAGGTGCAGCGCATCGCCGACGCCGACTGGGTGCACGTCGACGTCATGGACGCCCACTTCGTGCCCAACCTGACCCTGGGCCTGCCGGTCGTGCAGGCGATCCAGGCGGTGAGCCCGGTGCCGCTGGACTGCCACCTGATGATCGAGGACCCCGAGCGCTGGGCGCCCGGGTACGCCGAGGCCGGCGCCCGCAACGTCACGGTGCACGCCGAGGCCTGCACCGACCCGCGCGCGGTCGCCCGCGACCTCCGGGCCGCCGGTGCGCTGGCCGGGCTGGCGATCAAGCCGGGCACGCCGCTGGAGGCCTACCTCGACGTGCTGCCGGAGTTCGACACGCTGCTGGTGATGACCGTGGAGCCCGGCTTCGGCGGTCAGTCGTTCATGCCCGAGGTGCTGCCCAAGGTCACCGAGGCGCGACGGCTGGTGGAGACCGGGCACCTGCAGCTGTTCCTCGAGGTCGACGGCGGCATCAACGCCGACACCATCGAGCAGGCCGCCGCGGCCGGCGCCGACGTCTTCGTCGCGGGCTCCGCGGTCTACGGCGCCGACGACCCCGCCAAGGCGATCGCCGCGCTGCGCGCCCTGGCCGCCGGCGCCCGGTGAACGCCGCCGAGCACGCGGCGATGGCCCGGGCCCGCGAGCTCGGACTGCGGGTGCTGGGCACGACCAGCCCCAACCCGCCGGTCGGCGCCGTGGTGCTGGACGCCGGCGGCGCGGTGGTGGGGGAGGGCGCGACCTCGCCCCCCGGCGGCCCGCACGCCGAGGTGCACGCGCTGGCCCAGGCCGGTGCGCGGGCCCGCGGCGGCACCGCCGTCGTCACCCTGGAGCCGTGCGCGCACACCGGCCGCACCGGGCCGTGCGCCGACGCGCTGGTCGCCGCGGGCGTCGCCCGGGTCGTCGTCGCCGTCCCCGAGCCGACCCGGCTGGCCACCGGCGGTGCCGCCCGGCTGCGGGCGGCCGGCGTCGACGTCGAGCTCGGCGCCGAGCAGGACGAGGCGGCTGAGGGCGCGCTCGCGGCCTGGCTCACCGGGGTCCGCGAGCAGCGCCCGCACGTGGTGTGGAAGGTGGCCACCACCCTCGACGGACGGGTGGCCGCCGCCGACGGCACCAGCCGCTGGATCACCGGCCCGGAGGCCCGCGCCGAGGTGCACCGGCTGCGGGCCGGCTGCGACGCGGTGCTCGTCGGCTCCGGGACGGCGCTCGCCGACGACCCGCAGCTCACCGTCCGCGACGCCGAGGGCCGCAACGCCGAGCGGCAGCCGCTGCGGGTGGTGCTGGACCGCCGCGGCCGGGTGCCGGCCAGCGCCCGGGTGCACGACGACGCCGCCCCCACCCTGGTCAGCACCGCCGCGACCCCGGCCGCGCTGCTGACCGAGCTGTTCGCCCGCGACGTCCGCCGGGTGCTGCTGGAGGGCGGCCCGACGCTGGCCGCCGCCTTCCTCGCCGCCGGCCTGGTCGACGAGGCCGTGGTGCACCTCGCCCCGCAGCTGCTGGGGGCCGGCACCCCCATGGTGGGGGCGCTGGGAATCAGCACGATCACCGACGCGCTGCACCTGCACGTCACCGACGTCACCCGCACGGGCGGGGACGTGCAGATCCGGTTGCGGCCCACCCGGCACACTGGTGGGCCGGGGACGACCGGCGGAGGGAGCTGACGTGTTCACCGGCATCGTGGAAGAGCTCGGCACCCTGGTCGCGCGGGAGGACGGCGCGGACAGCGCCGTGCTCCGCATCCGTGCCCGCAAGGCCGTGCAGGACGTCGCGCTGGGCGACTCGATCTCGGTCAACGGCGTGTGCCTGACCGTCACCGCCGTCGAGCCCGACGCCGACGGCAGCGGCGTCTGGAGCACCGACGTGATGGCCGAGACGCTGCGGCGCAGCAGCCTGGGGGAGGTGGGCGCCGGCGACCCGGTGAACCTGGAGCGCGCCGTCACCCCGACCACCCGGCTGGGCGGGCACATCGTGCAGGGCCACGTCGACGGCGTGGGCACCGTGGTGTCCCGCACGCCCGGCGACGACTGGGAGGTCGTGCGGATCGCCGTCCCGGCCGACCTGGCGCGCTACGTGGTCGAGAAGGGGTCGATCACCGTCGACGGGGTCTCGCTGACGGTCAGCGCGCTGGCGGACGAGCCGGAGCCGTGGTTCGAGGTCAGCCTCATCCCGACCACCCTGCGGGAGACCACCCTGGGCGACCGCGCTCCCGGTGACCCCGTCAACCTGGAGGTGGACGTCATCGCCAAGTACGTCGAACGACTGTTGGGAGCACGTCGGTGACCCTGCACCTGGACTCGATCGAGGACGCCATCGCGGCGGTCAAGAGCGGGCGCCCCGTCGTGGTCATCGACGACGAGGACCGCGAGAACGAGGGCGACCTGATCTTCGCCTCGGAGCTCGCCACCCCCGAGCTGGTGGCCTTCATGGTCCGCTACACCTCGGGCTACATCTGCGTCGCCGTCACCGAGGAGGACGCCGACCGGCTGGACCTGCCCCCGATGTTCCGGGTGAACCAGGACCGCCGCGGCACCGCCTACACCGTCACCGTCGACGCCCGCGAGGGCGTCACCACCGGCATCTCCGCCGCTGACCGGGCGCACACCATCCGCACCCTGGCCGCGGCCGACACCGGCTCCGCCGACCTCGCCCGGCCCGGCCACGTGGTGCCGCTGCGCGCCAAGGACGGCGGCGTGCTGCGCCGCCCCGGGCACACCGAGGCCGCCGTCGACCTGGCCGTGCTGGCCGGGCTGCGCCCCTCGGGCACGCTCTGCGAGGTCGTCAGCGAGAAGGACCCCACCGGCATGGCCCGCGGCGAGGAGCTGCGCGTCTTCGCCGACGAGCACGACCTGGTGATGGTCTCCATCGCCGACCTGATCGCCTACCGCAAGCGCTTCGACAAGCTCGTCGAGCGGGTCGCCGAGGCCCGGGTGCCGCTGCGCGCCGGGGAGTTCGTCGCCGTCGGCTACCGCAGCTCCTACGACGAGCGCGAGCACGTGGCCTTCGTCTACGGCGACATCGCCGACGGCGAGGACGTGCTCGTCCGGGTGCACTCCGAGTGCCTCACCGGCGACGTGTTCGGCTCGCTGCGCTGCGACTGCGGGCCGCAGCTGGACGCAGCGCTGGCCGCCGTCGCCCAGGAGGGCCGTGGCGTCGTGCTCTACATCCGCGGCCACGAGGGCCGGGGCATCGGCCTGCTGCACAAGCTGCAGGCCTACCAGCTGCAGGACACCGGGGTCGACACGGTCGACGCCAACCTCGACCTGGGCCTGCCGGCCGACGCGCGCGACTACGGTACGGGCGCCCAGATCCTGGTCGACCTGGGCGTGCACACCATGCGGCTGCTGACCAACAACCCGGCCAAGCGCGCCGGGCTGGAGGGCTACGGCCTCAAGATCACCGGTCGGGTGGGGCTGCCCACGCACGTCACCGCCGACAACGTCGGGTACCTGCGCACCAAGCGGGACCGGATGGGACACCTGCTCGAGATCATCGAGCCCACCCACGACACGGGCGGCCCGCAGGCCGCCGAGGGGAGCGACATCCCGATGCGCCAGAACGAGCAACCGGCATGAGCGGCGCCGGAGCCCCCACCCAGGAGCCGGTCGACGCCGCCGGGCTGACCCTCGGCATCGTCGCGGCCACCTGGCACCGGGAGATCAGCGACTCGCTGCTGGAGCGGGCCGTCGCCTGCGCCGAGGCCTCGGGCGTCACCTCGCCGACCGTGGTGCGCGTGCCGGGGGCCATCGAGCTGCCCGTCGTCGCCCAGGCCCTCGCCCAGACCCACGACGCCGTCGTGGCGCTCGGCGTGGTCGTCCGCGGTGGCACCCCGCACTTCGAGTACGTCTGCGACTCCTTCACCGCGGGCCTGACCCGGGTGTCGCTGGACAGCGGCAAGCCCGTCGGCAACGGCGTGCTCACCACCGAGGGCGAGCAGCAGGCCCGCGACCGCGCCGGCATGGACGAGTCCGGGGAGGACAAGGGCTGGGAGGCCACCGCGGCCGCCCTGCAGACCGCCCTGGTGCTGCGCGACCTGCGCACGCCCAAGCAGAGCACCGGATTCGGCGTGAACCCGGCGTGAAGTCGTTCGACCAGCTCTTCGCCGAGCTGACCGAGAAGGTCGCCGCCGGCGACCCCGCGTCGGGCACGGTCACCGCCGTCCGCGACGGCGTGCACGCCGCGGGCAAGAAGGTCGTGGAGGAGGCGGCCGAGTCGTGGATGGCCGCCGAGCACGAGGGGCCCGAGCGCACGGCGGAGGAGATCAGCCAGCTCCTCTACCGGGTCCAGGTGCTCATGCTGGCGCGCGGGCTCTCGCTCGACGACGTCTACGCTCACCTCTAAAAGAAGGACCCCGTCCCTCCCCACGACGCGCTTCGCACGCCGCGGGGCCCGGGGACGGGGCCGTTCCATCACCTCACCGGGAGTCCTGCCGTGCTGCGCGTCGCTGTGCCCAACAAGGGCGTCCTGAGCGAGCCCGCGGCCGCGATGCTCGCCGAGAGCGGGTACCGGCAGCGCCGGACCACCAGCGAGCTGGCGGTCTACGACCCGGAGAACGACACCGAGTTCTTCTACCTCCGCCCGCGCGACATCGCGATCTACGTCGCCGCCGGCACGCTGGACGTCGGGATCACCGGCCGCGACATGCTGCTGGAGACCACCCCGAGCGACGGCGAGGGCGCGGTGGCCGCCGAGGTCATGCCCCTGGGCTTCGGCCGCTCGTCCTTCCGCTTCGCCAGCCCCGCCGACTCACCGGTCGACGAGGTCGCCAAGCTCGAGGGGCGGCGCATCGCCACCGCCTACCCGGGGCTGCTGCAGCGCTTCCTCGACGAGACCGGCATGAAGGCATCCGTCGTCAAGCTCGACGGCGCGGTCGAGACCGCCTGCCGGCTCGGTGTCGCCGACGCCGTCTGCGACGTGGTCGAGACCGGGACGACGCTGCGCGCGGCCGGGCTGCGGATCATCGGCGACCCGGTGCTGGCCAGCGAGGCGGTGCTGGTCGGCCGCGCCGGTGCCGAGGAGGTGCCCGCCGTGGCGCAGCTGCGCCGCCGGCTGCAGGGCGTCCTGGTCGCCCGCCGCTACGTGATGCTCGACTACGACTGCCCCAACGACCTGCTGGCCCGGGCCACCGCGATCACCCCCGGCCTCGAAGGCCCCACGGTCAGCCCGCTGCAGACCGAGAACTGGTCCGCGGTGCGGGCGATGGTGGCCAAGGACGACACCAACCGGGTGATGGACGAGCTCTGGGAGCTCGGTGCCCGGGCGATCCTGGTCACCACCATCGCGGCGTCCCGGCTGTAGCGGGCACGACCGTGCGGCGCGCCGTCCTCTGCCTGCTGCCGTTGCTGCTCGCCGGCTGCGCCGCGCAGGACGACACGGCGTTCCCCGGGCCGCCCGAGCCGTCCTCCGCCGGGCCGGCCGAGTCGTTCCTCCAGGTCGAGGTCGACCCGGGCGACGGCACGCCGGCCGTCGCGCACACCCTGGTCTGCCAGCCCGAGCCCAGCGGCACCTACCCCGACCCGGCGGCGGTCTGCGACCAGCTCGAGGCCACGGCCGACCCGCTCGCGCCGCTGCCGGCCGACCAGGTGTGCACCGAGCAGTACGGCGGCCCGCAGACCGCCCGGGTCACCGGCCGGTGGGCCGGGGAGGACGTCAGCCTGGAGCTCGCCCGCACCAACGGCTGCACCATCGACCAGTGGAACCGGCTGGCCCCGCTGCTCCCCGTCGACCTCGGCTGACCCGCCGGCGGCTCAGCGCGGCCGTGTGGTGCGGTCGACCAGGTCGATCGCGGTGCACAGGCCCAGCGCGAGCGCCCGGCCGCTGGTCGAGCCGGTGGCCAGCAGGGCCTGGATCGCCGGGGCCAGCGCGCCGTCGCCGACCAGACCGCGCAGGACGGCGGCGAACTCACCGCTGACCCGCCCGGCGGCGGCGTGCCGCAGCAGCGCCCGGGAGAGCTCGGTGGTGCGGCCCGCGGCCAGGGCGGTGACCCCGGCGCCGAAGCGCTCCGCGGCCGGGTGGCCGAGCAGCACCAGTCCGGCGGTGGTGCCGGCGAGCACGTCGTCACCGGCGGGGGTCAGGCCGGGCCCGAGCCCGACCAGCCGGGTCGCGGTGCGCAGCGCGGCGTCCAGGTCGGCCCGGCGGACGGCGCCGCGCAGGGCGGCGAGCGGACCGCTGGGCCCGCTGGGCAGGCCGGGCAGGACGAAGGCGCTGTGCGGCACACCCTCGCCGTAGAGCGCCGCGCGGAGCTGGCGGACGCCCTCGGGGAGCAGCGCCGGGCGGGCCGTGGGCAGCTTGGGCCGCGGGTCCCACCAGGCAGCGGCGCTCACGGTGAGGTCGCCGACCACCAGCCGGCCGCCGCCCACCCGCGCCGGCGCCCCGCTGGGGACCGAGACCAGCGGCCGGCCGTTGGAGGGGCGGAAGAGGACGCAGCCCAGCGGCAGCCGGGCGGCGTCGGAGGTGAGCACGCCGACGACGTCGGGGCCCTGCGGCGTCTGCACCGTGAGGTACACCGCGGCCGGGACGCTGAGCAGCACGCGGGCGGAGCGCACCGGCCCGCGCAGCAGGTCTGCCACACCGGTGCTGGCCTGCGCCGGGACGGAGGCGCGGTTGCCCGCGGCGCCGTTCTCCGGCGAGTTGCGGGGCAGGTGCAGGGTGGGCACGCCGGCGCGGGCTGCGCGCCCGGGGTGCGTCGTGCGGTGGGTCGTGGTGTGGTGAGTGCCAGCGGTCTGGCCGCCGGCGCTCTCGTCGATGGTGCGCATGTGCCCTCCACCCGTGCGGTCGACGGCGGCCGCCCCGTGTGGCGCCGTCCCGGCTCTGCTCCCCGGACGGACGGGAGCCCGCGCCCGGTCCGCAGCCGGGAGCGACCTACCATCCGTGCCAGGCACAGGTGTCCGGGTCACGAACCTAAGTGGCGCGTCCCCCGGGCCTGTATGGCGATTCTCGCCAAGCGTTGCTGTCGCCGTCCAGAGACGTCTGACAGAATCTCGGGCAGATGTCTCGGGCACGGCGTTTTGGGGGTACGTACAGTGACTGAACGTGAGGCATCCGTGACATACGCTGCACACAGCGATCGGGCGGCTACGTTCAGTACCGTCCCGGCCTCGCTGGAACCGGTCCTCTCGCAGCTCCCGCCGGCTGACCGCACCGCGATGCAGGACAGCATGGGGCTCACCGTCGACCAGCTGCTGCAGCTCCCTGGACTCGAGGGCACCATCGTCGTCGGTGGCGCCACCGGCACCCGGCGGATCGTCCGGCACGTCGCCGTCGACGACCCGGCCGACCCGCTCGCCGGTGGGCCCGACGTCCTGGTCATCCTCGCCTCACGGCTCCCGCAGGCCGACCCGGCCCAGAGCCGGGCGCTGATCGAGCGGCTGCACCGCGGCGGCAACGGCGCGCTGGCCTACCGGTCCGAGGCCGGGGTCGGCAACGCGGCGGGGGAGATGCCCGCCGAGGTGCTCGCCGAGGCCGACCGGCGCGGCTTCCCGGTGCTGGCGCTGCCCAGCTCCACCCGGCTGGACGAGGTCGTCGCCGAGGTGCTCGGCGCGATCATCGACAAGCAGACCCAGGCGCTGTCGCTCGCCAACCGGATGCACAACCAGTTCATCGACGTCGCGCTCTCCGGCGGTGGGCTGGCGGAGGTCACCACCCAGGTGTCCACCTTCCTGGCGGGCGCCGCGGTGCTGGGCCTGGGTCCCGACCGCGAGGTCGCGACCAGCGCCGGCCCGCCGGAGGAGGTCACCGAGATCCGCGACTGGCTGTGGCTGCTCGACGCCGCGGCCGACGACGCCTTCGGTGACCTCACCCCGGCCCGGCGGCTGTCGGGCAACCGCGCCGACCAGAGCGTGGTCACCCCGGCCGAGGTGCTCGCCGACGCCGACCTCTCCCCGGCCGACGGCATCCTGCTGGTGCCCGGTCACCACGAGCTGCCCGGCGGGGTCGGCGAGTACGCCGTCGCCCCGATCATGGCCGGCGAGCAGCGCCACGGCTGGCTCGTCGCGGTCAACCGGCACGGGCCGATGCTGCTCGGCGCCGGTGCGGTGCTCGAGCAGGCGGCGGTCATCGCCGCGCTGTCGGAGATCCGCTCCCAGGCCGTGCACTCCGTCGAGCTCCGGTTCCAGGGCGACCTGGTGCGCCGGCTGGTCGGCGGGGTGGTCGGCCACACCGAGCGGACGCTGGCCTACACCCGCTCCTTCGGCTGGCGGCTCGACGGGCCGGTCGTGGTCCTGGTGAGCGGCACCGAGACGGTCGCCGACGCCAGCGCCGACCCGACCCGCGCGCTCGACGTGCTCGACCGGCTCGCCGACGGCTGGCGGGCCGCGATCGACGCCGAGGTGGCCGGGGCCGCCGTCGCGGGCCTCGCCACCGAGATCGTCACCGTGCTGCCGCTGGACGGGCGCACCCCCGAGGAGCTCTCCGCGCTGGTCGCGGCCGTCACCGCCCGGGTCAACGCCCGGCTGCGGCGGGTCGGCCGGCTGCTGGGCACCGGCATCGGCCGCCCGGCCGAGTCGCTGTCGGCGCTGTCGGAGGCCTACCAGCAGGCGCAGCGGGCCCTCGTCGTCGGCCAGGAGATCCACGGCGGGCACGCGGTCACCCACTTCGACCAGCTCGGCGTCTTCCGGTTGCTGTCGCTCATCCCGGACAGCAACGAGCTGCGGTCCTACGTCGACGAGGTGCTCGGCCCGCTGGCCGACTCCTCGGACGTCGACTCCACCGACCTCCGCGACACCCTGCGGGTGCTGCTGGAGACCAACCTCAACGTCGCCGAGTCCGCCCGCCGGCTGCACTTCCACTACAACACGATGCGGTACCGGATCGGCAAGCTGGAGCGGCTGCTCGGGCCCTTCACCACCGACCCGACGCTGCGGCTGAACCTGCTGCTCGCGCTGCACGCCGCCCGGATGCGCGGGCTCGACCAGCCGCACCGCCCGCCGCTGGAGAGCCTGGCCTCCGTGGTCCTCGACGACGGGCTCGAGTCACTCGGGTGAGTCGGTGGTGTTACGCCCCGTCGCACGCGTTCGCCGTGACGTGAACGTGTCCTCCAGCCCTCTGGTGCGCGGGCTGTTCGGCTGTCATTGTGCGATCCCTCAGCGCTGAGCTACTTCGCTCGGCGGGCTGCTCGAGGAGGACCTGATGGCGTTCGGCTGGAAGCTCTACGGGGACGGGAAGACCCCGCCGCTGGGTGAGGCGGTGGCGCCCGACGAACGGCTGTCGTGGCCGCTGACCGTCGGCATCGGCGCGCAGCACGTCGTCGCCATGTTCGGCGCGACGTTCGTCTTCCCGCTCATCATGGGGCTGGACGCGAACCTCGCGATCATGATGAGCGGCATCGCGACGATCATCTTCCTGCTCATCGTGCAGGGGAAGGTCCCGTCCTACCTGGGCACCAGCGCCTCGTTCGTCGGCGGCGTCGCCGCGGTGCGGGCGCAGGGCGGTGACAGCGGCGACGTCGTCGGCGCGATCCTGGTCTCCGGCATCGTGCTGGCCCTGGTCGGGCTGCTGATCCAGCGGGCCGGCACCGTCGTGGTCAACAAGGTTTTGCCGCCGGCCGTCACCGGCGCGGTCGTCCTGCTGATCGGCTTCAACCTCGCCCCGGTCGCCGCGGCCACGTACTGGCCGCAGGACCAGTGGGCGGCGCTGGCCACGATGACCTTCGTCATCGTCGTCTCGCTGGCGCTGCGCGGCTTCTGGGCCCGCATCTCGATCCTGCTCGGGCTGGTGTTCGGCTACCTGCTCTCGCTGCTGCTGGACGCCACCGCCGGGCAGATCACCTCCCCCGACGGCACCGGCGCGGTGGTCACCCGCGACCGGGTCAACCTCGACGCGGTCGGCCAGGCCGACTGGTTCGGCCTGCCCGACCTCACCGCGCCGTCGTTCTCGGTCAACTTCTCGCTGCTGGTGCTGCCGGCCGTGATCGCGCTGGTCGCGGAGAACGCCGGGCACGTCAAGGCGGTCGGCGAGATGACCAAGCGCAACCTCGACCCGGTGCTCGGCCGGGCGGTCTTCGCCGACGGCGTCGGCACCGTGGTCGCCAGCTCCGTCGGCGGCTCGCCCACGACCACCTACGCGGAGAACATCGGCGTCATGGCCGCGACCCGGGTCTACTCGACCGCGGCCTACTACGTCGCGGCGCTGGTGGCGATCCTGCTCGGCCTGGTGCCCAAGTTCGGCGCGATCGTCAACGCCACCCCGGGCGGCGTGCTCGGCGGGATCACCGTCGTCCTCTACGGGATGATCGGTCTGCTGGGCGCCAAGATCTGGAAGGAGAACCGGGTCGACTTCGCCAACCCGATCAACCTGGTGCCGCTGGCCGCCGGGATCATCATCGGGATCGGCAACGTCAACCTGACGTTCACCGACAACTTCTCCCTCGGGGGCATCGCCCTGGGCACGATCGTGGCCGTGGCCGGCTGGCACCTCGCCCGGGCACTGGCACCGGCGGAGATGAAGGCGGCGCTCTACGACGAGGGCGGTTTCGCCGGCGGCACCGGCCCGGCGCTGGGCGCCACCGGTGGCCACCGGGCCGGCGCCGGCGGGGCCGACCCGTCCGACGTCGACCGGGCCAACCCACCGCGCTGACCGCCAGCACACCGATCGACCGGCCCGGCTCCTCCGCGGAGGAGCCGGGCCGCACCGTGTCCGCACCGAGCAGGGAGAACTGGCATGACCGCGGGGATCGACGAGCCGGACCGGCGGGGCCGCACCGGCCTGGACCGGGTGGGCCGCGACCTGACCGGCAACGACGACGTCCGGGTGCGCGAGGTCGAGCTGCTGAGCAGCGACTGGTACGTGCTCCGCCGGACGACGTTCGACATGCGGCACCGCGACGGGCACTGGAGCACCGAGCAGCGGGAGACCTACGACCGCGGGAACGGCGCCACCGTGCTGCTCTACGACCCGGACCGCCGGACGGTGCTGCTCACCCGCCAGTTCCGGTTCCCCGCCTACGTCAACGGCCACCCCGACGGCCTGCTGCTGGAGGCCGCCGCCGGCCTGCTGGACGACGACGACCCGGCGACCGCGGTGCGCCGGGAGGCCGAGGAGGAGACCGGGCACCGGGTCGGCGAGCTCACCCACGTCTTCGACCTGTTCATGAGCCCGGGCTCGGTCACCGAGCGGCTGCACTTCTTCGCCGGCCCGTACGGCAGCGGCACCCGGCAGACCGACGGCGGCGGGCTGGCCGACGAGGGCGAGGACATCGAGGTCGTCGAGCTGGGCATCGACGAGGCGCTCGCGCAGGTGGGCACCGGGATCGTCGACGCCAAGACCGTCCTGCTGCTGCAGTGGGCGGTGCTGGCCGGGCCGTTCGCCCGCTGAACCGCGGGCGCGTGGCGCCCGCCCCGGCGGGGCACAGGCCTCGGCGAGGGGTCGCACCGGCGGCCCGGAGGAGGGGCACGCATGAGCGGGAGCACGCAGCCACTGGCCGGGAAGGTCGCCCTGGTGACCGGGGCGTCCTCGGGCATCGGGGAGGCGACGGCGATCGCGCTGGCCGAGGCCGGTGCCGCCGTCGCGATCGGCGCGCGGCGCCGGGACCGGCTGGACGCGCTGGCCGGCAAGCTGCGCGACGGCGGGGCCCGGCTGCTGCAGCTGGACCTCGACGTCACCGACGAGCAGGCCTGCACCGCCGCCGTGGCCCGCACCCGGGAAGAGCTGGGCGGGCTCGACGTCCTGGTCAACAACGCCGGGGTGATGCTGCTGGGCACGATCGTCGGCGCCGACACCGAGGACTGGCGCCGGATGCTGCAGACCAACGTCATGGGCGTGCTCTACATGACCCACGCCGCCATCGAGGGCATGGTCGAGCAGGGCTCCGGCGACGTGGTCAACGTGTCCAGCGTGGCCGGGCGGGTGGCCCGCAAGGGCGCCGGGGTCTACAACGCCAGCAAGTGGGCGGTGAACGCCTTCAGCGAGTCGCTGCGCCAGGAGGTGACCGGCCGCGGGGTGCGGATCGGCCTGGTCGAGCCCGGTGCGGTGGCGACCGAGCTGACCGACCACATCACCCAGCCCGAGGCCAAGCGCGCGTCGAAGGAGATGGCGCAGGCGATGACGCCGCTGCAGGCCGAGGACATCGCCCGCGCCGTGCTCTTCCTGGTCACCCAGCCACCGCACGTCGCGGTCAACGAGGTGCTGGTGCGCCCCACCGACCAGGAGCGCTGAGTCAGCCGGCCTCGAGCACCCGCTTGAGGGTGCCGAGGTCGGCGGTGATCGCGTCGGTGTCGGCGGCCCACTCCTCGTCGGTCATCGCCGGCTGCCGGCGCGCGGTGAACACCACGTCACTGCGATCCGGGCCGTCGGCCAGCACGCGCAGCGGGTTCGTGGTGGTAGTCCCGTCGGGCAGCACCACGTCGTGGTCGAGCACGCCGTACTCGTTGACCGGGACGAACCGCACGAGCACCCGGCCCATCGGGGAGTCGGCCACCCACTCGCCGCGCTCGCGCCGGATGCCGCCGGCCAGCCCGGCGGCCCACTCCGGCAGGTGGGCGGGGTCGCGGACGTAGGCGTAGACGGCTGCGGCGGGCCGGTCGATCGAGACGGTGAGGTGGCGGGACTCGGTCATGTGCGCATCGTGCCCTGCCGCACCGACCGGACCGCACCCATCCCGCCAGAGACCGCCGGTCGACGGCCAGCCCGGATGCCGCGTCCGGAACCCGCGAGACCCCGCCGTCCGGCGTCCGTAGGTTCTCGGTCGTGCCCACCGCGACGCGAGCTCCGCTGACCCTGCTGGCCGTGGTGGTCACCGTGCTGGCCTGGGCGTCGGCCTTCATCGGCATCCGCGCGGTGGGGGAGGACCTGTCGCCCGGGGCCCTGGCGCTGGGCCGGCTCGTCGTCGGCACCCTGGTGCTCGGCGTGCTGCTGGCCCCGCGCGGCTGGGTGCGGCCCACCGCCGGTGAGTGGCGGCTGCTGGTGGTCTGCGGGGTGGGCTGGTTCGGCATCTACAACGTCGCGCTCAACGCCGCCGAGCAGCACCTGGACGCCGGGACGACGGCGATGCTGGTGAACATCGGCCCGGTGCTGATCGCGGTGTTCGCGGGGCTGCTGCTGGGCGAGGGCTTCCCGCGCTGGCTGGTGATCGGGCTGGGCGTCGCCTTCTGCGGGGTGCTGCTCATCGGGGTCGCCACCCGCAGCGCCGGGGCCGACCTGCTCGGCGTCGCGCTGTGCGTGGTCGCCGCGGTCACCTACGCCGGCGGCGTGGTGGCGCAGAAGCCGCTGCTGCGCAGGCTCCCGCCGCTGCAGGTCACCTTCACCGCGTGCGCGATGGGGGCGGTCTGCTGCCTGCCCTGGGCGGGCGTGCTGACCGGCGAGCTCGCCGACGCCCCGGGCTCCTCGATCGCCGGGATGGTCTACCTCGGCGTGGTCCCGACGGCGATCGCCTTCAGCACCTGGGCGTACGCGCTGTCCCGGATGGACGCCGGCCGGCTGGGCGCCACCACCTACCTGGTGCCGCCGATCGTCGTGCTGCTGGGCTGGCTGCTGCTGGACGAGGTGCCGCCGGGGCTGGCCTTCGTCGGCGGGGCGGTCTGCCTGGCCGGGGTGGCGCTGTCCCGCCGCCGCGACCGGCCGCGCCCGCCGGTGCCCGTGCCGCAGGAGGCCGGCTCCGCCACCTGAGCCGTCGTAGCAGGGCCGACATCTGCGCCTGCTACGACTCTGCCGTGACCACCGACCCAGCTGACCTCGTCGTCACCGGTGCGCGGTTGCGCAGCGGTGCGGTCGTCGACGTGCACTGCGCCGGCGGCGTGGTGACCGCCCTGCCGCCGGCCGGCGCGCAACCGGTCCCGGCGGGCGCGGTGGTCGTCGCGGCCGACGGCGGCCTGGTCACCGAGCCCTTCGTCGACGCGCACCTGCACCTGGACAAGGTGCGCACGCTGCCCTGGATCGGCGACGCGGCGCTGCAGGCCTACACCGGCGACGGGATGGCCGACTCCGCGCGGGGCATCGACCTGGCCCGGGCGGTCAAGGAGCAGTACACGCTCGAGCGGCTGCTGCCCTCGGTCCGGCAGGCGCTGGCCGACGGCGAACGGCACGGGGTGCTGCACGTCCAGGCCTTCGCCGACGTCGACACCGCGGCCGGGCTGGTGGGGGTGCAGGCGGTGCTGGCCGCCCGGGAGGAGTTCCGCGGCCGGGTCGACGTCTCGGTCGTCGCCTTCCCGCAGGACGGCGTGCTGCGCGACCCGGGCGCCGCCGAGCTGGTCGAGGAGGCGCTGGCCACCGGTGCCGACGTGGTGGGCGGCATCCCGTGGATCGAGGAGTCGGCCGCCGACCAGGAGGCGCACGTCGAGTGGGCCTGCGCGCTGGCCGCCCGGCTGGGCCGGCGGGTGGCGATGCTCACCGACGACGCCCCGGACCCCGGCTACGACACCACCCGGATGCTGGCCGAGGCGATGCGCCGGCACGGGCTGGCGGGCCGCGGGGTCGCCTGCCACGCCCGCGCGCTGGGGCACTACGACGCCGAGCGGCAGGCCGCGGTGCTCGCGCTGGCCCGCGAGGTCGGCCTGGGGCTGGTCAGCGACCCGCACACCGGGTCGGTCGCGCTCCCGGTGGAGCGGGCGGTCGCGATGGGCGTGGCGGTGGCGCTGGGCCAGGACGACATCGAGGACGCCTACTACCCGTTCGGCCGGCACTCCCTGCTGGAGGTGGCCTTCCTCGCCGCGCACCTGCTCGACATGCGCACCGGGCCGCAGCAGGAGGTGCTCGTCGACCTGGTGACCACGTCGGCGGCCCGGGTGCTCGGGCTGGGCGGGTACGGCCTGCGGGTCGGCGGGCCGGCCGACCTGCTGGTGCACGACGCGACCCGCACCGTCGACCTGCTGGCCCGGCACGCCGCGCCGCGGGTCGTGGTGCGCGGGGGAGTGCTGCTGGGCTGAGCAGGCGCGGGCGGGGTCAGCGCGCGCCGGGCAGCGCGCCGGTGACCCGGTCCAGCGCGCCGGGCACCAGCGAGTAGTACGCCCAGACGCCGCGCTTGTCGCGCTGCAGGAAGCCGGCGTCGACGAGCACCTTCAGGTGGTGCGACACCGTCGGCTGGGAGAGCCCCAGCGGGGTGGTCAGGTCGCAGGCGCAGACCTCGCGGCCCTCGGCGCCGGCGACCAGGGAGAGCACCCGCAGCCGGGCCGGGTCGGCGAGCGCCTTGAGCGTGCGGGCGAGCTCGGTGGCGGCCTCGGCGCTCATGGCGTCGGCGAGCGCCGCGGGCGTGCAGCCGACGTCGACCAGCTCCAGCAGCTGCGTCCGCGCGGTGTCCACCGGGCCAGTATCGGCCGGACATTGACGGCTGTCGATACCCCGGGCATCCTCACCACGGACATCGACCGGTGTCGATGAACCCGAGGAGCAGCCCCCGCATGAGCGACACCGTCGCCGAGACCCCCCGGCCGGCCACCGACGTGGAGACCCCGGTGCTGGCCCGGCTGTCGACGCTGGACCGGTTCCTGCCGGTGTGGATCCTGGTGGCGATGGTCGCCGGTCTGCTGCTCGGCCGGCTGGTGCCGGGCCTCGACGACGCGCTGGACGCCGTCCGGGTCGGCGAGGTGAGCCTGCCGATCGCGGTCGGGCTGCTGCTGATGATGTACCCGGTGCTGGCCAAGGTCCGGTACTCCGAGCTGGACCGGGTCACCGGCGACCGCAGGCTGCTGGCCGCCTCGCTGGTGCTGAACTGGCTGATCGGGCCGGCGCTGATGTTCGGCCTGGCCTGGGTGCTGCTGCCCGACCTGCCCGAGTACCGCACCGGCCTGGTCATCGTCGGCCTGGCCCGGTGCATCGCCATGGTGCTGATCTGGAACGACCTGTCCTGCGGTGACCGGGAGGCCGCCGCCGTCCTGGTCGCGATCAACTCCGTGTTCCAGATCCTCGCCTTCGGCGCGCTCGGCTGGTTCTACCTGCAGGTGCTCCCCGGCTGGCTGGGCCTGCCGACCACCTCGGCGGAGTTCAGCGTGTGGGCCATCGTCGTCTCGGTGCTGGTCTTCCTCGGCATCCCGCTGGTCGCCGGGTTCCTCACCCGCACGATCGGCGAGCGCAGCAAGGGCCGCGACTGGTACGAGGGCCGGTTCCTGCCGCGGATCGGCCCGGTGGCGCTCTACGGGCTGCTGTTCACCATCGTCATGCTGTTCGCCCTGCAGGGCGACGCCATCACGTCGAACCCCTGGGACGTCGTCCGGATCGCGCTGCCGCTGCTGGCCTACTTCGCGCTGATGTTCGGCGGTTCGTTCCTGCTCGGCATGCGGCTGCGGCTGGGCTACGCGAAGACCGCCACGCTCGCCTTCACCGCCGCCGGCAACAACTTCGAGCTGGCCATCGCCGTGGCGATCGGCACCTTCGGCGTCACCTCCGGCCAGGCCCTCGCCGGCGTCGTCGGCCCGCTGATCGAGGTGCCGGTGCTCGTCGCGCTCGTCCACGTCTCGCTCCGGGCCGCCCGCCGCTGGTTCCCCGGCGACCCGACCGTCCCCACCACCACCGAGCCCTCCCGGAGGAGCGCATGAGCACCCCCAGTGTCCTGTTCGTCTGCGTGCACAACGCCGGCCGGTCCCAGATGGCCGCAGGGTGGCTGCGCCACCTGGCCGGCGACGCCGTCGAGGTCCGCTCGGCCGGGTCGGTCCCGGGCGACCAGGTCAACCCCTCGGCCGTCGTCGCCATGGCCGAGGTCGGCATCGACATCTCCGACCAGCAGCCCAAGGTGCTCACCACCGACGCGGTCGAGGCCTCCGACGTGGTCATCACCATGGGCTGCGGTGACGCCTGCCCGGTCTTCCCCGGCAAGCGGTACCTGGACTGGGTGCTCGAGGACCCGGCCGGCAAGGGCGTGGAGTCGGTGCGCCCGATCCGCGACGAGATCGAGGGCCGCGTCCGCGGCCTGCTCGCCGAGCTGCAGGTGCCCGCCGCCGGGCGCTGAGGGGGTGACACGGATACCCCCGGGGGGTATAAAGGTCGCACCGGCCGACCCGAGGAGGACCGATGCACCAGCACCCCGCCCCGTCCCTGCACGACCGACCCGCGGGGCACGTCGGGCACCGCGGCCCGGTCAGCTGGGCGATGGCCGCCCAGGCCACGCTGCACTGCCTCACCGGCTGTGCGATCGGTGAGGTGCTGGGCATGGTGATCGGCACCTCGCTGGGCCTGCACGAGCTGGCCACCGTGGCCCTCGCGATCGCGCTGGCGTTCGTGTTCGGCTACGCGCTGACCATGCGCGGGGTGCTGCGCGCCGGCCTCCCGCTCCGGCAGGCGCTGGGCGTCGCGCTGGCCGCGGACACGATCTCGATCGCCGTCATGGAGGTCATCGACAACTCGGCGATGCTGCTCATCCCGGGGGCCATGGACGCCGGCCTGGCCAGCGGTTTCTTCTGGGGCGCGCTCGCGGCATCGCTGGCGCTGGCCTTCGTGATCACGACGCCGGTCAACCGGTGGCTGATGGGCCGCGGCAAGGGGCACGCCGTCGTCCACGCCCACCACTGACCGGCACGGCGGTCACCGGGACGAGCTGAGCGCCGCCGCGCCCGCCGCGGCGGCGACCAGCCCGGCCAGTCCGATCAGCAGCGGCACCCGGTCCGGGCACGGCCCGCCAGCAGGGCGAGGGCGGCCGCCGGGGCGGCGACGATCGCCACCGTCCGGCCGGCCGGGGTGGTGCGGGCGTCGCGCAGAGCGCGAAGAGCACCAGCGGGGGAGCGATCTGCTCGCGTGGCGGGCTCACGCGCCGGCGACGGCGACCTCGTCGTCGTGCTCCGCGGACCAGCCGTGCTCCCGTCCGGTGCTGAAGCCGACCGGCGTCGCGCAGCTCGCCGCAGACGTCTCGGCGTCCTCGCGGGCGCCGAGGTCGGTGCTGCAGACGCCGGTGGAGGGCAGGTGCAGCTGCACCTGGTCGGCGCCGGCGGTGTCGCCGGCGAGGGCCGCGGCGACCGAGCGGACCTGCTCGTAGCCGGTGGCCAGCAGGAACGTCGGCGCCCGGCCGTAGGACTTCATCCCGACCAGGTAGAGGCCCTCGTCGGGGTGGGCCAGCTCGCGGTGCCCGTGCGGCGGGACGGTGCCGCAGGAGTGGGAGTTCGGGTCGATCAGCGGCGCCAGCCGAACCGGCGCCTCCAGCGCCGGGTCGAGGTCCAGCCGCACCTCGCGGAGCATCGCGAGGTCGGGGCGGAAACCGGTCGCCGCGGCGACCGCGTCGACGTCGAGCGCGAGGGCCGCGCCGTCGCGGGCGGTGCCGGTGACCCTCAGCCGGCCGCCGGCGGACGGCGTCAGGGCGGTGACCGCCACCTCGCGGTGCAGGGTGACGGCGCCGGCCTGCACCGCCTCCTCGAGCCGCGAGCCCAGCAGGCCGCGGGCCGGGAGGCCGTCGTCGTCGCCGCCGCCGTAGAGCCGGGCGGGGGAGCGGCCGCGGATGGCCCAGCTGATCTCCGTGCCGGGCACGGTCTCCCGGAGGGCGACCAGGGCGAGCAGCGTGTTGGCGGCGGAGTGCCCCATGCCGATGACCAGGGTGTGCTTCCCGGCGAACCGGGCCCGGTCGGCGCCGAGCACGTCGGGGAGCGGGCCGGTCAGCCACGGTGCGGCCTCCGGCTCGCCGACGGCGGGGAGCCCGGCGGTGCCCAGCGGGTTGCGCTGGCCCCAGGTGCCCGAGGCGTCGACGACCGCTCGCGCGGGGAGGTCCTCGACCCGGCCGTCGACGACGGTCCGCACCAGGTAGGGCCGGCCCTCGCGGCCCACCGTGCGGGTCTTGTCCACCCCGGCCCGGGACACGGCGGTCACCCGCACGCCGGTGCGGATCCGCGGCGCCAGGGCTGCGGTCGCCGCGAGCGGGGCGAGGTAGCCCTCGACCAGCTCGGCGCCGGTGGGCAGCGCGTCCGGGTCGGGCGCCGTCCAGCCCTCGGCGGCCAGCAGCCGGGCGGCCGCGGCGTCGACGTCGTACTCCCAGGGCGAGAACAGCCGGACGTGCCCCCAGGCGCGCACCGCGGCCCCGGGCGTGGGCCCGGCCTCCAGCACGAGCGGCTCCAGGCCGCGCTCGAGCAGGTGGGCGGCGGCGGCCAGGCCGACCGGCCCCGCCCCGATCACCACGACCGGCAGGTCGTCCGTCGTGTCTGCGCTCATGGCGTGCTCCGTCCTCGTCGTCCACCAACGTCGAGGGACATTAACAGCGGATGCTGTTGACAGCAACGGCGATGTGGCAGACTGGCCGCATGACGCAGGCCCTGGACGTCCGCCTCCTCGACGTCGACGAGCAGACCTCGCCGGCCGACCGCGCCCGGCTGCTCGCCCCCCAGCTGAAGGCGCTGTCGGACCCGAACCGGCTGCACCTGCTGCTGCTGCTCGCCGAGGGCCCGCGCACCGTCCGCGAGCTCACCGACGCGGCCGGGATGAGCCAGACCCTGGTCAGCCACCACCTCGCCCCGCTGCGCGAGCAGGGGCTGGTCACCATCACCCCCAAGGGCCGCAGCAACGTGTACGCGTTGTGCTGCGAGGCCCTCGCCGGCCCGGTGAAGGCGCTGGCCACCCTCGCCGCGCTCACCCCCGAGGGCGCCGACGCCTGCTGCTCCTGACCGGCGAGCGGGCTTGACCCCGGACCCGGGTCCAGGGTCGACGATGGCGGCATGACGACGACGACCGCCCGCGGGCTCCGGGTCGCCGAGCTCGCCCGGTCCGTGGGCGTGCCCACCGACACCGTCCGCTACTACGAGCGGGTCGGCCTGCTCCCGCCGCCCCGGCGCACCGCGGGCGGCTACCGCGACTACGACGCCGGCGCGGTCGACCGGCTGCGGTTCATCCAGGGCGCCCAGCGGCTGGGCCTCCGGCTGGTCGACATCGGGCACCTGCTCGCCGTCCGGGACACCGGGGAGTGCCCCTGCGAACCCGCCGGTGAGCTGCTCGGCCGCCGCCTCGCCGAGGTCGACGCGGAGATCGCCCGGCTGGTCGCCCTGCGCACGGAGATGGCCGCCATGGCCGCCGCGCTGCCGCAGGCCGACTGCCCGCCACCGGCCCCGGGCACCTGGTGCCCGCCGACCGAGGAACCGGAGGGAGGGGACCGCGCATGCCCACGATGACCTGCGACTGCGGCTGCGAGTGCACGGACACCGGCTGCTGCTGAACCGGTGACGCCGACACCGCTCCGGGACGGCCATCCCGAGGGCGGTGACCGAGCGGGCGGGGGTGGCCGTCCCCGCCTCTCGGGCCGGGCGCGTTCAGCGGCGGCGTGGCGCCCAGGGGTCCTCGGGGTCGAAGTCGTCGTCCTCGTCGGCCGCCCGCGGTGCAGCGGCCGGCGGCGCCGGGCGCTCCGCCGGCCGACGGGCCGCGGCCTCCAGGGCGGCGTCGCGCTCGGCGGCGCGCTGCAGCCGCTCGAGCCGGGCGTCCTCGCGCAGCTGCCGCCGGCTGGGCGTGCCGTCGGGGTTGGTCAGCGCCAGCCAGTCGTCCTTCTGCCGCCACAGCGCGATGCCGGCCGCGGTGAGGCCGAGCGGGATGACGTAGCCGGCCACCCGCTCCATGCCGCCCTCGCCCAGCAGCAGGAAGACGGCCGAGCCGAAGAAGATCGTGCCGATGACCCCGACCAGCCCGAGCACCGCCAGCGTGGTGCCGAGCTCCTCGGACCGGGGGCGCACCCCGTACGCCAGCGCGATGAGCCCGAGCCCACCGCCCAGCAGGTGCGCGGTGGCGCCGATCCCGTGCACCGTGGCGTTGCCGTCGGAGGGGAAGAGGCCCACCACCAGCACCCCGAGGCCGGCGACCACCAGCAGCACCCGGGCCAGCCGCCCGCCGGTGCCGGCGAGCCCGGGGCCGAGCAGCAGCGCGCCCGCGGCGATCAGCAGCCCCTGGACGACGAACGAGGCGTTCATCAGCACCCGGGCGGCCGAGTCCGCCGTCCCCAGGTCGCTGATCACGTCCCCCGAGTAGGAGTAGCCGCCGAACTGCGATGCGGCGATCGCCTCGACGACGAAGAACTGCAGCGTGAGTGCCCACGCGAGCCCGCCCCAGCGGTACCGGCTGTCCGTCACGAGGAGCCATGGTCCCAGCCCCGGCCGGGGAGGCGGCAGAGTGGGCGCCGTGACCGCCCGCTCCATCGCCCTGTTCGTGCTCGCCGCGCTGCTGGAGATCGGCGGCGCCTGGCTGGTCTGGCAGGGCCTGCGCGAGCACCGCGGCTGGGCGTGGGTCGGCGCCGGCGCGGTGGCCCTCGCGCTGTACGGGGTGGTGGCGACCCTGCAGCCGGACGCGGCGTTCGGCCGGGTGCTGGCGGCCTACGGCGGGGTCTTCATCGTCGGGTCGCTGCTGTGGGCCGCGGTCGCCGACGGCTTCCGGCCGGACCGCTGGGACGCCGCCGGCGCCCTGGTCTGCCTGGTCGGCGTGGGGATCCTCATGTACGCGCCGCGGGGCTCCTGACCGGCGCCAGCTGGGCGAGCACGGCCGCGTACTGGGCCGGCGACAGCCACGAGGGGTTGCTGCCGGCCGGCATCCGCAGCACCTCCGCCGCGCGCGCCCCCGGGTCGGCCAGCAGGTCGGCGCGGTCGACCGGCTCCGCCAGCCGGGTCAGCCGGACGGCGACCTCCGGCCCGCTCCCGCCTGCCGCGGGGACCGCGGTCAGCTCGCCCACCGCGTGCACGCCCGGCCGGTCGCGGCCGCTGACCCACAGCAGGCACGGCTGGCCCGGGCCCATCAGGTCCAGCCGGTAGGAGCGACGCAGGCAGCGGACCAGCTCCCGGGTGGTCCCCGGTGCCCATCCCGGGGCCACGACGTCCAGCGGGGAACTGCTCTTGACCACCCAGCAGGCGACGTCGCCCGGCTCCAGTCGCGGCACGCCCCCAGCCAACCAGCGGCTGCACCGGGCCGCCGCCGGAGCCCGTTCGGTGCCGCGCATTCCGGTCTCGCGCTGCCGACCTGGCCGTTCGGCCTTAGCGTTCCCTGGGTGTCGCTCCCGCCCGTGACCTGGTCAGCCGTCGAACACCGGGCTCGCGCCGTCGCCACCGGCCCGGTCGCCCGCTCCGGGGGTGCTGACGACCTCCTGCTGCGCGGGCTGGTCACCGACTCCCGCGCGGTCACGCCGGGGTCGCTGTTCGCCTGCGTGCGCGGCGGCAGCAGCGACGGTCACCGCTTCGCCGAGGCCGCCGTGGCCGCCGGGGCGGCCGCCCTGCTCACCGACCGCCCGGTGCCCGGGGACGCGCCCCGGCTGCAGGTGCCCTCGGTGCGCGCCCTGCTCGGCCCGCTGGGCGCCCTGCTCGCCGGTGACCCCGCCGACGAGCTCCGGCTGGTCGGCGTCACCGGCAGCAACGGCAAGACGACGACGAGCACGCTGGTGCGCGGGGTGCTCGAGGCCGCGGGGGAGTGCGCCGGGGTGGTCACCACGCTGGGTGCCCGGGTCGCCGGGCAGGAGCGCGGCACCCGGCTGACCACGCCCGAGGCCCCGGAGCTGCACGGCCTGCTCCGCTGGATGCGCGACGCCGGGGCCACCAGCGCGGTGGTCGAGGCGTCCTCGATCGCGCTGGACGTCGGCCGGGTCGACGGCGTGCACGTCGAGGTGGCGGTCTTCACCGGCTTCGAGGAGGACCACCTCGACCACCACGGCACCATCGAGCAGTACTGGGCCAGCAAGGCGCTGCTGTTCAGCCCCGAGCGCTCCGACAGCGCGGTCGTCGTCGTCGACGAGCCGTGGGGCCGGCGGCTGGCCGACCAGACCCGGGTGCCGGTCACCCGGGTCTCCACCCGCGCGGACGCCGACGCCGACGTGCGGGTCATCAGCTGGCGCACCGGGGCCGAGGGCACCAGCCTCGTGCTCGAGGACCCCGACGGCCGGCACTGGATCTGCTCACCGCTGGTGGGTCGGGTGCACGTCAGCAACCTCGCTGCCGCCTGGGCCACCGGCCGCTCGCTGGGGCTGTCCCCGGACACCGTCGCCGCCGGGCTGGCCGCGACCGCACCACCGGCCGGCCGCAACACCCTGCTGCGCGGTGCGGGCGGCCCGCTGGTGGTCGTCGACTACGCGCACACCCCCCGCGCGCTGGCCGAGGCGCTGCAGACCGCGCGCGGGCTCACCGGCCCGGCCGGCCGGGTGCACCTGGTGCTCGGGGCCCGGGGCCGCCGGGACCGCTACAAGCGGCAGGGGCTGGGGGTGTCGGCGCGCGCCGCCGACGCCGTCTGGCTGACCAACGAGGGCAGCCACGGCGAGCGGCCCGAGGCGATCGTCGAGGAGCTGCGGGTCGGGCTGATCGGCGGCAGCGGCGTGGTGCACACCGTGCTGGACCGGCGGGAGGCCATCACCGAGGCGGTGCAGGCGGCCGGGGAGCGGGACGTCGTGCTCGTCGTCGGGCGCGGTCACGAGAAGACGCTCACCGACGACGGCGCCCCGGTGGCCTTCGACGACGCCGAGGTGGCCCGCGAGGCGCTGGACTCCCTCGCCGAGGCGTTGGTGGCCGAGCAGGCCTCCTGACCCCTGCGCGGGGTGCCCGCGCTCACAGGGGCAGGCTGCACCGGGTGACGGAGGCGTGGCCGGGGCACCAGGTCGGTGAACCGGCGTTCCGGCGGGCGGCGCTCGCGGTCTTCCTCGCCGGGGTCGCCGTCTTCGCCACGCTCTACGCCCCGCAGGCGCTGCTGCCCGAGCTCACCCGGTCCTTCGGCGTCTCCCCGGCGTCCTCGACCCTGGCCATCTCGACCAGCACGGGCGCGCTCGCCGTCGGGCTGCTGGTGCTCGGACCCGTCTCCGACCGGCGGGGCCGCACCGGCATCCTGCACGCCAGCCTCGCCGCCGCCGCGCTGCTCGCCGTCCTCATCGCGCTCGCCCCGTCGTGGTGGGTGCTGCTGGTGCTGCGCGGGCTGCAGGGCTTCGCGCTCGCCGGGCTGCCCGCGGTCGCCGTCGCCTACCTGCGGGAGGAGCTGCACCCGGCGGTCAGCTCCCGGGCGATCGGCCTGTACGTCAGCGGCACGGCGATCGGTGGGCTCACCGGCCGGCTGCTCAGCGGGTTCCTCACCGAGCTGGGCGGCTGGCGGGCGGCGCTGGGCGGCGCGGCCGTGCTCGCGGTCGGCTGCGCGGTCGCCGTCCGGCTGCTGCTGCCGCCGTCCCGGCGGTTCGCCCCGGTGCTCCGGCAGGGGCCGCTGCTCCGCCAGCTCGCCGGGGCGTTCACCGACCCCGCGCTGCTCGCGCTGTACGGGATCGCGGCGCTGCTGATGGGCGGCTTCGTCGCCGTCTACAACGCCGGTACCTTCCGGCTGGAGTCCGAGCCCTACTCGCTGACGCCGGCGCTGGCCGGGCTGGTGTTCCTGGCCTACCTGCTGGGCTCGGCGAGCTCGCCGACCGCCGGTGCGCTGGCCGACCGGTTCGGCCGGCGGCTGGTGGTGCCCGGCGCGGTGCTGGTGATGGGCGCCGGCATCGCCCTCACCCTGCCCACGCCGCTGTGGTGCGTCGTGCTGGGCCTGTGCGTGCTGACCACCGGCTTCTTCGCCGCGCACGGGGTGGCCAGCGGCTGGGTGGCGGTGCGCGCGCAGCTGGGCGGGCGGGCCGTCGGGCAGGCCTCGTCGCTCTACTCGTTCTGGTACTACGTCGGTTCCTCGGTGGGCGGCACGCTGGCCGGCCGTGCCTGGTCCGACGCCGGCTGGACCGGGGTGGCGCTGCTGGCCGGCGGGTCCACGCTGGCCGCGCTGCTGCTCACCGTGCTGCTGGGCCGGACCCGGTCCCTGGAGCGCGGCTGACCCGCCGCGCCCAGGGACCGCGGGTCTCAGGCCTCGGTCGCGTCGTGCTCGTAGGCGCCCGCGGGGTCGGCGTCGTCGGAGCCCACGGCCTGCCGCTCCAGCTCGGTGCGGTGCTCGAGCACCTCGTCGGACGGGTGCGGGTCCTTGGCGTGCTGGGTGCGGTCCCGGGTGACCGGCTCCTCGGGGAGGATCACGTCGTCGAGCGTCGGTTCGTCGTGCGGGCTGGTCATCCTCGTCCTCCGCTCTCGCCGCCCAGCGGTTCCGGGCGTGCTGGTCCTGCGGTATCCCGCGACGGGGTCCGCCCAAACCGACCGGCTCAGCCGGGGCGCCGGGCGAGCCGCAGGTTGCGGACCAGCTCCTCGCGGCTCTGCCCGTCGACGTGGTGGCGCCACATCGGCGTGCCGGGCGCGCTGCGCCACGACTCGCTCAGCGGGCTGTTGTCCACCGCGTCGAACCCCAGGTCGTCGTAGAAGCGGGTCACCAGCTCGACCGCGTCCGCGTGGTCGCTGGAGACGACCAGCGCCTTCCGGTCCGGTGCTCCGGCCGGCCGGGCCAACCGGACGACGGCGGGCAGCAGGTCGCTGGGCACCCGCACGGGCGAGCGCTCGTGGAACTGGACGTGCGTGAAGGCCTTGACCACCTTCGAGGTGGGCAGCTGCTGCTGGCGCAGCTCGTGGACGGTCGTCCGGCCGGAGTCGACCTCGGGGAGGTGGCCGTCCCGCCAGGCCATGTAGTTGTTGTTGTCGATCACCACCTTCCCGGCGAGCTCCTCGACCGGGAGGTGGTCGGTGGGTGCGTAGGGGTACGCGAGGAACGCGAAGTCCGCCGCAGCCGCGGCCTCGGCGGCGGAGGCGGCGCGCGCCCGCGGGCCCAGCTCGCCGACGAGCCCGGCCAGCGTCCGGGGGTCCCGCGAGTTGGCGATCACGACGTCGTAGCCGGCCGCGATCGACACCCGGGCGAGCGTGCTCCCCGCCTGGCCGGCGCCGATGATCCCGAGGGTGCTCACGAACGCCAACCTAGGTCGCGCCGGAGCGTTCAGCGGGGGCCCTGCCACACCCCCGGCTCCGGACGCCGGGCGGGCCCGCGCGGAGATCAGCCCTGCTTGAGCTGCTCGGCGGGCAGCCAGGCCTCCACCAGCACCGGGCCGTGGTCGCCGACGACGGTGTAGGCCACCCGGCCGTGCCAGCCGTCCTCCCGCTGGCGCCACTCCACCAGCAGGCCCGGCCAGGTGCCCGGGGCGTCCGGCGGGTCGTGCACCCAGCAGTGCCGGCCGTGCCCCTCGCCGGCGGGCCGGCGCACCGGCGGCCGGCCGGACGGCGGGGGTGCCGGGGGTGTGGGTGCTGGCGGCGGTGGGGCGGGGACCCCGGACCGGGCGGCCCGGTCGGCCAGCGACCCGCCGTGCCGCCCCCGGCTCATCCCACCTGCCACCCGGTGATGCTCTCACGCGGATCGAACACCTGTTCGACACCGGCGCGTCGTACCGCGCCGGCTGCCCGGCGTCAGCCGTCGTCGCGGGGGCGTGGCCGGGGCAGCTGCGGAGGCGGGGCCGACGGCGCGGCCGACGCCTGCCGCCACTCGCGCGGGGTCAGGCCGAAGGCCCGCCGGAAGCGGCGGCTGAAGTACGAGGGGTCGGAGAAGCCCCACCGGCGGGCGACCACGGCGACCGGACCCTGGCGGCCGGGCGCGGAGGCGAGCTCGGCCCGGGCTCCCTCCAGCCGTTCCTCGATGATCCACTGCTCGAGGCTGAACCCGCCCGCGGCGCAGAGCCGGTACAGCTGGCGGACCGAGATGGCGTGCGCGGCGGCGATCCGCTCGGCGTCCAGCCCCGGCTCGTCCAGGTGCCGGCGCACGTACGCGCGCACCCGGGTCAGCAGGGTCTCCGCCGCCACGTCCGCCCGCGCGCGGTCGCCGGCGGCGGCGGAGGCGAGCAGGGTGCGGGTCAGGTCGATCGTCGCCGCGGCGAGCGCGTCGACCAGCGGCCGGCCGGCGAGCTGGGCGACGTCCCGGGTGACCTGGTCCAGGTGGGCGGCGACCAGCGGGTGGAACGGGCTGCGGTGGGCCAGCGGCACCGCGCGGCGCACGACGTCGACCGGCAGGCCCAGCCGGTGCACGGGGATCGTCAGCGCCCGGCACACCCCGCGGCCGGTCCAGGCGTAGTCGTAGGCGGTCGAGACCTCGGTGAGCGCCAGCCCGCCGCACGGCACCACCTGCCGCCGGTCCAGGTGGTCGTGCAGCCCCTCGCCGACCTCCTGGACGGTGAAGGACACGGTCGGCACGGTGTCCTCCCGCGCCTGGCGCGGCGAGCGCCGGAACGCCAGCTCGCCGGTGAGGTCGGCGCGGAGCACCGAGATGCCACCGAGGTCCCAGGTGTCCAGCCGGGCGCGCACCGGCAGCGGGGAGCTGCTGATCCGGACCGTGGAGACCATCGCGGCCTCGAGCCGGGCGGCGACCTCGGCGGGCCGGCGGTCGGGCGGCGCGAGCCGGTCGGTGTCGAGCACGGTCACCACGGGGCGCTCCTGGGGGGTGTTTCCACGGCGGCGCTGCCCTGACGGTGGGGATCCTGCTGGCCGGCGAGCGGCCGTGTAAAGGATCTCACGGAGCCGCGGAGTGGCAGCCACGGTCCGGAGCCCGGCACGCACAGCACACCCGGCGGCGGGCCCCCGACCTAACGTCCGGGGCGGCCCGCGGTCGGACCGGCCGCGGCCGGGTCAGCGCCGACCGAACCGTCCCGCACGACTCCGAACCCAGGAGGAGCACCATGCCCATCGTCACCACCACCGACGGCGTCGAGATCTTCTACAAGGACTGGGGCACCGGGCAGCCGATCGTGTTCAGCCACGGCTGGCCGCTGTCCTCGGACGACTGGGACGCCCAGCTGATGTTCTTCGTCCAGCACGGCTACCGCGTGGTCGCCCACGACCGGCGGGGCCACGGCCGCTCGACCCAGACCGGCGACGGCCACGACATGGACCACTACGCCGACGACCTCGCCGCCGTCGTCGCGCACCTGGACCTGCACGACGCCGTGCACGTCGGCCACTCGACCGGCGGCGGCGAGGTCGCCCACCACATCGCCCGGCACGGTCAGGACCGGGTCGCCAAGGCGGTGCTGATCAGCGCCGTGCCGCCGATCATGGTGCAGACCGAGGCCAACCCGGGCGGGCTGCCCAAGAGCGTCTTCGACGGCATCCAGGAGCAGGTCGCCACCAACCGGTCGAACTTCTACCGGGAGCTGCCCGCGACCGCGTTCTACGGCTTCAACCGGCCCGGCGTGGAGCCGCAGGAGGCCGTGATCCAGAACTGGTGGCGGCAGGGGATGATGGGCGGCGCCAAGGCCCACTACGACGGCGTCGTCGCCTTCTCCCAGACCGACTTCACCGACGACCTGAAGAAGATCACGGTGCCGGTGCTGGTCATGCACGGCGACGACGACCAGGTCGTGCCCTACGCCGACTCCGGGCCGCTCTCGGCGGAGCTGCTGCCGAACGGGACGCTGAAGACCTACGCCGGCTTCCCGCACGGCATGCCCACCACGGAGGCCGCGACGATCAACGCCGACCTGCTGGAGTTCATCCGCTCCTGACGGTCACCCGGTGGGGTCCGGCCGCCCGGCCTGACCCCACCGGGTCACTTCTTCTTGCTGGTGCGGCCCTTGGCCGACGGCTTCTTCTTCGCCGGGGTCTTGGCCGGCTGCAGCCCCTCGGCCAGCACCCCGGCCACGGCCTGGACGCCGGCGTGGGCGGCCAGCTCCTCGGTCGGCACCGGCAGCGGCAGGCGCCAGTTGGGCCGCTCGTTCGCGCCGGGCATGTTCGGCCGCCGCTCCTCGGCCAAGGCGTCGTCCAGGGTCGCCGACAGCAGCGTGCACGGCGCCCCGGCCAGCCGCCGGTAGGCCGCCTCCACCGCCTGGGCGGGGGTGGCGCGCTTGGCCACCTTGCCCAGGTGCGCCAGCAGGGACGCGCGCCCGCGCTCGAGCTCCTCGTCGGTGCCCAGCCCGTGCTCGCGCTGCTCGGCCAGGTCCGACCCGGTCCACAGCCCCGGGATGGTGGGCAGGTCGTGGGTGGTCACCGCGGCCATCGCCTCGGCCGGCCACTGCGCCGGGTCGTCGTCCTCGAACCACAGCAGCTTGTAGGACAGGATGCCGTGCTCGGCCATCGCCTCGCGGACGCCGTCCTCGACGGTGCCCAGGTCCTCGCCGACGACGATCGCCTGCGCCCGGTGGCTCTCCAGCGCGACGATGTCCAGCAGGTCCTCGTAGGGGTAGCGGACGTAGGCGCCGTCCGCGGCGCTGCCGTCCGAGGGCACCCACCACAGCCGGAACAGGCCCATCACGTGGTCGACCCGCAGCCCGCCGGCGCCGGCCATGGTGGCCCGGATCGACTGGACGAACGGCTCGTAGTCGGCGGCCTGCAGCCGCCACGGCACCAGCGGCGGCGAGCCCCAGTCCTGGCCGAGGCTGTTGAACGCGTCCGGCGGGGCGCCCACGCTCACGCCCTGGGCCAGCACGTCCTGCCAGGCCCACGCGTCGGCGCCGCCGCCGGCGACCCCGATCGGCAGGTCCTGGATGACGGTGATGCCCTCGGTGGCCGCCCGCAGCTGGACGTCGAGCAGCCACTGCAGCCAGGCGTGGAAGGCGACCTCGCGGTCGTGCGCGGCGGCGAAGGCGGCGACGGCCGCGCCGCGGGGGTCGCGCAGCTCCGCCGGCCACTCGTGCCAGTCGGGGCCGTGCTCGTCGGCGAGCGCGCACCAGGTGGCCCAGTCCATCAGCGGCTGCCCCTGGTGCCACCACCAGTCGCGGAAGGGCTGCTCGGCCTCGGGGGTGGCGGAGCCGGCGTCGAAGACACGCTGCAGCACCCGGCGCTTGAGCGCCCAGATCGCGTCCCGGTCGATGAGCTCGCCGTCGTTGAGCGCCCGCCCGGCGTCGGCCTCGGTGTCGACGGAGTCGGCGCCGGGCACGTCGGCGATCCGCAGGTAGACCGGGTTGCGGAAGCGGCGGGTGGCCGGCAGGTAGGGGCTGTCCTCCTGGCCCGCCGTCGGGGCGACCGCGTGCAGCGGGTTGACCAGCACGTAGCCGGCGCCCTGCTGCTGGGCGAACTCGCGGATGGTGCGCAGGTCGCCCAGGTCGCCGATGCCCCAGCTGCCCGCCCCGCGGCTGGCGTAGAGCTGCACCGCCCAGCCCCAGGCACGCCAGCCCTCGGGCAGCCAGCAGCGGCCCGGGGAGACGATCAGCCGGCGGTCGCGGCCGTCGGGGGTGCGCAGCCGGTGGTAGCCCAGCGGGAAGTCCTCGGGCAGCTCGCCGTCGACGTGCCGGGTGGTGCCGTCCTCGCACGCCACCTCGGCCTCGTCGACCTCGAGCGGGTCACCGGGGCGCGCGACGATCGGCGCCCGCTCGGCGAGGTCGTCCGGCGGGGTGCCGATGACCTCCCGCAGGCGCTCGATCGTCGCGGGCGCGACGGTGTGCTCCTCGTCGAGGGCGTCGAGCCAGCTGGCGTCGATGCCCCACGCGTCGGTGGTGGGCTTCGGCGGGTGGGCGGTGCTCGTCACGCACCGATCCTCTCCGGTCGGCGCCCGGCCTGCCCGGTGGGGCCGGTGCGCGGGCGGTCACACCTCCGCGCGCGGCTCCGCCGGGAGCGGCCGCAGCGAGCCCGCGACCAGCACCGCGATGCCGAGCAGGACGGCGACGACGGTGAGCGCGCGCAGCACCGTCACCTGCTGCCCGAGCAGCCCGATCAGCGGCGGGCCGGCCAGGAAGGCGCAGTAGCCGATGCTGGCCACCACGCTCACCCGGGCGGCGGCCCGGGCCGGGTCGTCGGCGGCGGCGCTCATCCCGGTCGGGAACCCCAGCGAGGCACCGGCCCCCCAGAGCAGCGCGCCGAGGAAGGCGACGGTGGGGGAGCCGAACACGAACAGCAGCAGTCCGACGACGGCGAGCCCGGCCAGCAGCCGCACCACCGGCACGCGGCCGTACCGGTCCAGCAGCGAGCCGCCGAACCAGCGGGCCAGGGTCATCGCGGTGAGGAACAGCGCGAAGCCGAGCGTGCCCACCGTCTCCGAGGTGCCGTGGTCGTCGATGAGCGCGACGCCGAGCCAGTCGTTGGCGGTGCCCTCGGCGAAGGAGAAGGCGAGCACGACGACGCCGACGAGCAGGGTGCGCGGCTCCCGCCAGGCGGCCAGCGCGCTGCCCTGCGGGGCGGGCTCGCCGTCGGTGCCGGTGTCCACGTCGGGGACGAACGCCCGGGCGGCGAGCGGCACCGCGACGGCGACCAGGACGGCGACACCGGTCAGGTGCGCGGGCACCGGGACGCCGAGGGCGACCATCGCGGCGCCCAGCAGCGCGCCGGCGACGGTGCCGAAGCTGAACCCGGCGTGGAAGCGGGACATGACCACCCGGCCCAGGTGCCGCTCGACCACCGCGCCCTGCACGTTCATCGCGACGTCCCAGGCGCCGTTGGCGAACCCCATCACGAACAGCCCGACCGCCAGGACGGCGACCGTGCTGACCGAGCCGAGCGCGATCACGCCCAGCGCCGCGGCAAGCGTGAGGGCCATGACCACGACCGTCCGCTGCGAGCCGATCCGGCCGATCAGCGTGCCCGCCAGCGGCAGGGCGATCACCGACCCGGCGGCCAGCGCCAGCAGCACCAGCCCGAGGGCGGCCGGGTCGAGGTCGAGCCGGTCGCGGACCTGCGGGATGCGCGAGGCCCAGCTGGCGAAGGCGAAGCCGGCACCGATGAAGGCCACGTAGACGGCGCGCATCGCCGCCGTCACCTGGGCCGGGCCCGGTGCGCGTCGGGCGTCGGTGGTGGTCACGGGTGCTCCTGTCCTGAGCCCGTGGGCCGCACGGCCCGGGCGATGATCTCGTGGGTCTCGGCGCGGGAGACCGGCCGGGTGGAGAGGACCTTGTGCATGACCAGGCCCTCGATGAGCGCGTCGACGCCGCGGGAGGTGGTGGGGTCGACGAACCGCTCCAGCACGCTGCGGCTGCGGCGCATCCAGGACTCGGTCACCGCGCGCAGCGCCGGGTCGCGCACCGCGGCGAGGTTCAGCTCGTAGGCGACGGCCCAGTCGCGGTCGTCGGCGTCGGCGTCGGCGTGGACCAGCCCGGTGACCGCCTCGACGAAGTCCTCGGTGCTCCGGACGTCGGCGAAGCGGGCCTCGTAGTCGGCCGCCATCCGCTCGGCGTGCCGGGTGAAGGCCTGGGTGAGGAGGTCGTCGAGGCCGGTGAAGTGGTAGGTCAGCGAGCCCAGCGGGACGTCGGCGGCGGCGGCGATCAGCCGGTGCGTGGTGCCCGCGACGCCGTGCTCGGCGATGACCTCGATGGCCGCGTCGACGATCCGCGAGGCGCGGTCGGGGTCGTGCCGGCGGGCCGGGCGGTCGGCGGCGGCCGTCACCCGATCGACCGGACGACGCGGGCCGGGTTGCCCACCGCGACCACGTCGGCCGGCAGGTCGCGGACGACCACCGAGCCGGCGCCGACCACGGCGTTCGCCCCGATCGTGACGCCGGGGCAGACGATCACGCCGCCACCGAGCCAGACGTTGTCCTCCAGCACGATCGGCTCGGCGGACTCCCACTTGTCCCGCCGCGGGCCGGGCTCGACCGGGTGGGTGGCGGTGAGCAGCTGGACGTTGGGCCCCATCTGCACGTCGTCGCCGATGGTGATCGTCGCGACGTCCAGGCAGACCAGCCCGAAGTTGGCGAAGGCGCGTGCGCCGACCGTCGTCCGGTAGCCGTAGTCGCAGTGGAACGGGGCGCGCAGCTCGCTGCCCGGGCCGAAGGCGCCCAGCAGCTCCTCGAGCACGGCACGGCGGGCGGCGCCGTCGGTGGGGTCCATGGTGTTGTACCGGTGCTGCAGCTGGCGGGCGCGGGTGCTCTCCGCGGCCAGCTGGGGGTCGTCGGCGATGTAGGGGTCACCGGCGAGCATGCGGTCGCGCATCGAGCGCTGGTCCTCGGCCATGTGTACGACCGTACACAACGGGTGTACGTCCGTACACATCAGCTCCCGCGTGGCTTCGCCCGGCGGGTCGGGACGGCGGCGGCCGGGTCCTCGGGCCACGGGTGGCGCGGGTACCGGCCGCGCAGCTCGCTGCGGACGGCGGGGTAGCCGGTGACCCAGAACCCGGCCAGGTCCGCGGTCGTCGCGACCACCCGGGACGCGGGGGACAGCAGCTGCAGCCGCAGCGGCCGGCCGGCGACCACCGGCGCCGCCGCCCAGCCGAACACCTCCTGCACCCGCACCGACAGCGTCGGCACCGCCGGGTCGCCGTAGTCGACGCGGACCCGGGAGCCGGTCGGCACCTCGACCCGCTCGGGCACCAGCTCGTCGAGCCGGCCGGCCAGCTGCCAGGGCAGCAGCGCGCGCAGCGCGGCGACGACGTCGACCCGGGCCAGGTCGCGCCGGCGCCTGGCCCCGGTGAGCGCGGGGCTCCCGGACAGCGCGGCGAGCAGGGAGTCGTCGTCGACCGCCGGCCACGGCTCGCCGAGGCCGGCCCGGGCGGCGGCCAGCCGCTCGCGCAGCGACACCGCGGCCGGCGTCCAGCTCAGCAGGCCGAGCCCCTCGGTGCGCAGCCCCTCGGCGACCGCCGCGGCCAGCGCGGCCGGGTCGGGGTCGGGCAGCGGGCGCTCGGCGAGCACGATCGCGCCGAGCCGCTCGACCCGGGCCGCGGCGACGTCGCCGTCCCGCCAGGCCACCTCCGGCCCGTCGGTGTGCGCGACCGCCCCGGCCTCCAGCGCGGTCGCCTGGTCGATGGCGACCGCCGACCGGACCCGGGCGTCACGGCGGCCCGGCGACCGGTCCGCCGCGGCGACCGCGAGCCAGTCCGCCCCGCCGAGCGCGGTGCCCGGCGGCAGCTCGGCGCCGGTGCCGGCGGCCAGCAGGTAGGTGCGCTCGGCGTCCGGCCGGCGGCGGGCCAGCCACTCCGGGTGCGCCAGGCCGACGACCAGCCCGGCCGCGGCGTCGTCGGGCACACCGGTGTCCGGTGCGGCCGGGGCTGCCCGGGACAGCCGGGCGACCTCGTCGGTCCACCGGCCGTCGCGGCTGCGGCGGACCTCGCGCCACCCGGCGACCAGGTCGTCGGTCCGGGCGGGGACGTCGCCGGACAGCAGCGCCACCACCTCCGCGGCCCGCCGGCGGCCGACCAGCGGAGCGCCGTCGAGCAGCGCGCGGGCCAACCGCGGGTGGGCGCCCACCGCGGTCAGCGACCGGCCGCGCGGGGTGACCCGGCCGGCGTCGTCGACCGCGCCGAGCCGGCGGAGCGTCTCCCGGGCAACGGTGAACGCCGCGGCCGGTGGCGGGTCGGGGAGCGCCAGCCCGGCGCCGTCCGGGGCGCCCCAGCAGGCCAGCTCCAGGGCCAGCCCGGTGAGGTCGGCGCCGCTGATCTCCGGCTCGGCCGCGGCCGGCAGCCGGTCGTGCTCGGCCTGCGACCACAGCCGGTACACCCGGCCCGGCGCCTCGCGGCCGGCCCGCCCGGCGCGCTGCACCGCCGAGGCCCGGGACACCCGGACGGTGCTGAGCGCCCCCATGCCGCGGGCCACGTCGAAGCGCGGCACCCGCGCCAGGCCGGCGTCCACCACGGTGCGCACGCCGGGCACGGTCAGGCTGGTCTCGGCGACGTCGGTGGAGAGCACGACGCGGCGGCGCGGGCCCGCGGTGAGCGCGGCGTCCTGCTGGGCGGCGGGCAGCCGCCCGTGCAGCGGCCGGACGTCGGCGTCCACCCCGTGCAGCAGGCCACCGACCCGGGCGATCTCCGCGGCGCCGGGGAGGAAGACGAGCACGTCGCCGGTGGTCTCGGCCAGCGCCCGGACGACCGCGGCGGCCACCGCGGCGAGCAGCCGGGGGTCGACGCTCGTGCCGTGCGGCGGGGCCACCGGCGGGCTGGGCGGGCACCACACCGGCTCGACGTCGTGCAGCGCCCCGGTCGCCTCGACCACCGGTGCCGGCCCGTCGTCGCCGCCCATCAGCTCGGCCAGCCGGCCGGCCTGCGCGGTCGCCGACATCGCCAGCAGCTGCAGCTCCGGGCGCAGCGCCGTCCGGACGTCGAGGCTGAAGGCGAGCGCCAGGTCGGTGTCCAGCTGCCGCTCGTGGCACTCGTCGAGCACGACGGCCGAGACGCCGGGGAGCTCCGGGTCGGCCTGCAGCCGGCGCACCAGCAGGCCGGTGGTGACCACCTCGACCCGGGTGGCGGCGCTGCGCCGGCTGTCGCCGCGCACGCTGTACCCGACCGACCCGCCCACCGGCTCGCCCAGCAGGGCGGCCATCCGGCGGGCCGCGGCCCGGGCGGCGACCCGGCGGGGCTCGGCCACCAGCACCCGCCCGGGCACCCGGCCGGCCAGCGCGAGCGGCACCAGCGTCGTCTTGCCGGTGCCCGGCGGGGCGACCAGCACCGCCGCCCCGGCCCGGTCCAGTGCGGCCGCCAGACCGGGCAGCGCCGACCGCACCGGGAGGTCGGTGCCCGGCGTCCCGGTCGGTGGCAGCACCCGGCCAGTCTGTCGCCCCTTGTCCCGGCGCCCCCGCGGGGCCACGCTGGCACCACTGGGGACGACGACGTCTCACCGGAGGTCCGCGTGGCTGCACACGGGAGCAAGGACAACGGCCGGGAGGCCTCCGGGGCGCCCGCGCCCCGGTCACCGGAACGGGTGCGCAACGTCGCCCTCGTCGGTCGGCCGGGGGCGGGGAAGACGACGCTGGCCGAGGCCCTGGTGGTCGCCACCGGCGCGCTGCCCCGGGCCGGCCGGGTCGAGGACGGCACCACCTGCCTGGACACCGACGACGTCGAGGTGCGGCTGCAGCACTCGGTCACGCTGCACGCCGCCACCGTCGAGCACGCCGGCCACCGGGTCACGCTGCTGGACACCCCCGGGGCGCCGGACTTCCTCGGTGAGCTGCGGGCCGCGCTGCGGGCGGCCGACGCGGCGCTGTTCGTGGTCTCCGCGGTCACCGGCGTCGACGCCGGCACCGTGCAGCTGTGGGACGAGTGCGCCGCGGTCGGGCTGCCGCGCGCCGTCGTCGTCACCCAGGTCGACCGGCCGCGCGCCGACGTGCCGGCCGTCGTCCACGCCTGCCAGGAGCAGCTGGGGCTCGGGGTGCACCCGCTGCAGGTCGTGACGGCCGGCGCGGTCACCTCGCTGCTGGAGCCCGAGCAGGGCGACCCGGAGGCCGACCGGCTGCGCGCCGAGCTCATCGAGGCGGTGATCGCCGAGAGCGAGGACGAGGCGCTGATGGAGTCCTACCTGGCCGGCGAGCCGGTCTCGGTGCCCGAGCTGGTGCCCGACCTGGAGACCGCGGTGGCGCGCGGCGCGTTCCACCCGGTGCTGTGCACCGCCCCGCTCACCGGGCTGGGCGTAGCCGAGCTGCTCGACCTGCTGGTCAGCGGGTTCCCCTCGCCGCTGGAGCGGCCCTGCCCGGAGGTCGCCCGGCCCGACGGCACCCCGGCCGGCGCGGTCGGCTGCGACCCCGCCGGGCCGCTGGTCGCCGAGGTCGTGAAGACGACGACCGACCCCTACCTGGGCCGGATCTCGCTGGTCCGGGTCTTCTCCGGCACGCTGCGCCCGGACGCCGCGGTGCACGTCTGCGGGCACGGCACCGGCCACGGCTGGGGCGAGCAGCACCCCGACCACGACGCCGACGAGCGGGTCGGCACGATCTCCAGCGTGCTGGGCAGCGTGCTGCGGCCGGTCGCCGAGTGCCCGGCCGGCGACGTCTGCGCGGTGGCCCGGCTGACCACCGCGGAGACCGGCGACACGCTCTCCGACCCGGCCCGCCCGCTGGTGGTCACGCCCTGGCCGCTGCCGGTGCCGCAGCAGCCGGTGGCGGTGGCCGCCGCCTCGCGCAGCGACGAGGACCGGCTGGCCGCGGCGCTCACCCGGCTGGCCGCCGAGGACCCGACCGTGCGGGTCGACCGGCGGGTCGACACCGGGCAGCTGCTGCTGTGGACCGTCGGCGACGCGCACGCCGAGGTGCTGCTGGACCGGCTGCGCACCCGGTACGGCGTGAGCCTGCACACCCCGCCGGTGCGGGTGCCGATGGTCGAGACGCTGGCCGGACCGGCGACGGTCACCGCCCGGCACGTCAAGCAGTCCGGCGGGCACGGGCAGTACGCCGTCGTCGTGCTGGAGGGGCGACCCGGGCCGCCCGGGTCGGGGATCACCTTCGGCCAGCGGGTCGTCGGCGGCGCGGTGCCGACGCAGTTCCACGGCAGCGTGGAGAAGGGCGTGCGCGCCCAGGCCGCCCGGGGCGTGGCGCACGACCGGCCGCTGGTCGACGTCGAGGTCACCCTGGTCGACGGCAAGGCGCACTCGGTCGACTCCTCCGATGCCGCCTTCCAGGCCGCCGGCGCTCTCGGGGTGCGGGAGCTGGCGGCCGCCGCCGGCACCCAGGTGCTCGAGCCGTGGTGCGCGGTCGAGGTGACGGTGCCGGCCGAGCACGTCGGCCCGGTGCTCAGCGACCTCGCCGGACGGCGGGGGAGGGTCACCGGCAGCGTCGCCGAGCCCGACCGCGACGCCACCACGGTGCAGGCCGAGGTGCCGGAGCGGGAGCTGCTCAGCTACGCCGGGGCGCTGCGCTCGGTGTCGCACGGCACCGGCCGGTTCACCCGCCGCCCGCTGCGCCACGAGCCCGCCCCGGCCGCCGTCGTCGCCGACCTGCAGCCCGCCTGACGGGCGTCGAGCAGGCCGGCGGCGTGACCTCCTGGCTGCTGGTGCACCCGCCGCTGCTCGGGCCGGCGGTGCTCGGGCCGCTGGCCGCCGAGCTGCGTTCCCGCGGGAACGCCGTCCGGGTGCCCGACCTGCGCGACGCGGTGCGGACGGCGGCCGGCTGGCCCGACCGGTGCACCGCCCTGGCCGCCGCGGGCGGGCCGGCCGACGTCGTCCTCGGGTTCTCCGGCGCCGGTGTCGTGCTGCCGTCGGTGGCCGCTGCGGTGCGGGCGCACCGGGTGGTCTGGCTCGATGCGCTCGTGCCGGCCGTCGTGGGGCTCACCGTGACGCCGCCGGAGCGGCTCGCCCAGCTGGCCGGGCTCGTCCGCGGCGACCGTTTCGCCCCCTGGCCGACCTGGTGGCCGCCGGAGGTGCTCGCCGCGGAGCTGCCCGACCCGGCGCTGCGCGCCGCCGTCGCCGCCGAGGCCCCCGAGCTGCCCGCCGACTTCTACTCCGTCGCCGTCCCGGTGCCCGCGTCCTGGCCCGACGACGACGTCCGCTACGTGCAGCTGTCGCCCGGCTACGACCGCGACGCCGCCGAGGCGCGGGCACGCGGCTGGCCGGTCCTGGGCGACGGCCGGGGCAGCCACCTGGACGTCGCCGCCCGGGCGGGCGGGGTGGCAGCGTCGATCACCTCGGGCTGAGCGGGGTCTCGCGAGCGCGGAGACCCCGCCCAGCGGGAGGTGATCACCGGCCCGGTCAGCCCGGCACCCGGTCCAGGAAGCCGTACACGCTGCGCAGCCGCCCCGCGTCGTCCCGCACCGCGACGTCGAACCCGACCACGGGGGCCTCGGCGGCGTCGGCCGGCCCGAGCTCCCAGTGGAACCGCGCCTGGTCGTGGTGGGCGTCGACCGGCCCGGCCAGCCGGAACACGAAGCCGGGGAACTGCTCCTGCACCGCGCCGATGGTGGCCGCGATCGCCTCCCGGCCCTCGGCGTCGACCAGCGGGTCGACGTAGCGGGCGTCCTCGGCGTAGAGCGCGGCCACCGCCGTCCGGCGGGCCTCCGGGTCGGTCTCGTTCCAGGCGGCGATGTAGCGCCGGGCCAGGTCGTCGAAGCTGCTCATGGCGTCTCCTCGGGATCGGGGTGGAGCGGCCCGCACCGGGCCGTCGCCGTCGAGCCTGGGCGGCCGCGCGCGGGGCGTCGATGACCTGCCAGGTCATGCCGGCGACTCGTTGCGAGCTGCACCCGCCCTGCAGGTGATCGTGATCATCGGTAGGCATGGGGCATGACCGTGATCGGCTTCCACAACTCCCACGAGCAGGTCCACCCCAGCGACCTGCTGCGGGCCGTCCAGCACGCCGAGCAGGTGGGCTTCACCGCGGCCATGTGCTCGGACCACCTCGAGCCGTGGAACGAGCGGCAGGGGCACTCGGGCTTCGCCTGGTCCTGGCTCGGCGCCGCGCTGGCCACCACCGGGCTGCCGTTCGGCGCGGTGAACGCCCCCGGTCAGCGGTACCACCCGGTGATCGTCGCCCAGGCCATCGCCACCCTCGGCTCGATGTTCCCCGGCCGGTTCTGGGTCGCGCTGGGCTCCGGCGAGGCGATGAACGAGCACGTCACCGGGCACGTCTGGCCGAACAAGGAGCTGCGCGACGCCCGGCTGCGCGAGTGCGTCGACGTCATCCGCGCGCTGCTGGCCGGTGAGGAGGTGAGCCACGAGGGGCTGGTCACCGTCGACCGCGCCCGGATCTGGACGCTGCCCGAGCAGCAGCCCGCGCTGATCGCCCCGGCCGTGACGGCGAGGACCGCGGCCCGGCACGCCGAGTGGGCCGACGGCCTGGTCACCATCAACCAGCCGCACGACACCCTGCGCGAGGTCATCGACGCCTACCGCGGCGCCGGCGGGCGGGGCACGCTGACGATCCAGGTGCACGTCTCCTGGGACCCCGACCCGGACCGGGCGCTCGCCCTGGCCCACGACCAGTGGCGCAGCAACGTCTTCCCGCCGCCGCTGTGCTGGGACCTGGACACCACCCGCGCCTTCGACCAGGCCAGCACGCACGTCCGGCCCGAGGACATGCACGACGCGGTGCGCATCTCCAGCGACCTGGCCCAGCACGCCGCCTGGATCCAGGAGTACGTCGACCTCGGCTTCGACCAGGTCTACCTGCACCACGTGCCCAAGGACCAGATCCCGTTCCTGGACGCCTTCGGCGAGCACGTGCTGCCGCAGCTCGACGTCACCTCACCGGCTCCCGCGGTCGCCATCGACCCGCCGGGCCCGGCCGAGCCGCTGCGCCCCGAGCAGACGCCGCAGCCCGCCGTCCTGCCCTGATCCGACCGTTCCGAGCAGAGGAGCAACCATGCGGATCACCGACACCGCCGACCTGTGGTGGAAGAACGCCGTCGTCTACTGCCTGGACGTCGAGACGTTCATGGACTGGGACGGCGACGGGTGCGGCGACTTCGCCGGCCTCGCCCAGCGGCTGGACCACCTCGCCGACCTGGGCGTCACCTGCCTGTGGCTGATGCCCTTCTACCCGACCGCCGAGCGCGACGACGGCTACGACATCACCGACTTCTACGGCGTCGACCCGCGGCTGGGCACCCACGGCGACCTGGTCGAGGTCATCCGGACGGCGAAGGACCGCGGCATGCGGGTCATCGTCGACCTGGTGGTCAACCACACCTCGGCCAAGCACCCGTGGTTCCGGTCGGCCCGGTCGTCGAAGGACTCCCCGTACCGCGACTGGTACGTCTGGCGCGCCGACCCGCCGCCGGACACCTCCGCCGACGTCGTCTTCCCCGACCAGGAGGACAGCATCTGGGAGCTGGAGGAGAAGACGGGGGAGTGGTACCTGCACAAGTTCTACAAGGAGCAGCCCGACCTCAACGTCGCCAACCCCGAGGTCCGGGACGAGATCGCCAAGGTCATGGGGTTCTGGCTCCAGCTGGGCCTCGACGGCTTCCGGGTGGACGCCGTCCCGTTCCTGCTGGAGACCTCCGGCATCCCGGAGGAGGAGGCCGAGCGCTTCCCCGACCCGCACCAGTACCTGCGCGCGCTGCGCCAGCTGCTCAACCGCCGCGCCGGAGCCGGCGTGCTGCTCGGTGAGGTGAACCTGCCGCACGACCAGCAGGCGGAGTTCTTCGGCGGCACCGACGGCGACGAGCTGACCATGCAGTTCGACTTCATCGCGATGCAGGCGATGTACCTGTCGCTGGCCCGGTGCGACGTCACCCCGCTGGTCGACGCGCTGACCAGCCGGCCGGCCATCTCCCCGGACGCCCAGTGGGGGATGTTCGTGCGCAACCACGACGAGCTGACCCTGGACAAGCTCAGCGAGGACGAGCGCGCCGAGGTGTTCGCCGCGTTCGGCCCCGAGGAGCGGATGCAGGTCTACGGCCGCGGCCTCACCCGCCGGCTGCCGCCGATGCTGTCCGGCGACCCACGGCGGGTGCGGATGGTCTACAGCCTGATGTTCTCCCTGCCCGGCACCCCGGTGCTCTTCTACGGCGAGGAGATCGGCATGGGGGAGAGCCTGGCCGCCGAGGGGCGGCTGGCCGTGCGCACGCCGATGCAGTGGACGGCGGGGCGCAACGGTGGGTTCTCCACCGCCGCGCCGGGGAAGCTGCCCGGTCCGGTGGTCGAGGGCGGGTTCTCCCCGGAGTTCGTCAACGTCGCCGACCAGCGGCGCGACCCGGACTCGCTGCTGTCGTTCATGAAGCTGCTGATCCGCCGCTACCGGGAGTCGCCGGAGCTGGGCTGGGGCACCTTCGAGGTGCTCGGGCAGCCGCACCCGCAGGTGCTCGCCCACCTCACCAGCTGGGACGACGGCGCGCTGGTGGCCCTGCACAACCTGGGCTCCGAGCCGCGCACCGTGCCGCTGGTGCTGCCCGGCTGCGGCGCCACGCACCGGCTGGAGGACCTGCTGCAGACCGGCAGCACGGCGCTGGCCGACGACGGCTCGGTCGAGCTGGCGCTGGAGGGCTACGGGTACCGCTGGCTGCGGGTGGTCGCCGAGGACAGTCGCCGGCTGGTCTGACTCTGAGGCCCCGGCGCGGCACGCAGGGTGAGCCCGCGCCGGGGTCCCACCCGTCCCGTCCGCCACACCCGGTGACCTGACCGGGTCCGTGGGTGCACCCACCTAGCGTCGCGCACCGAGGTGATCGCAGTGGGCGAGGAGCAGGACCTGGTGGCTGCCGGGTGGGTCGACCCACGCGGTGGGCGGCAGGGCGGACGACAGGGCGAGACGGGGGCGACGGCAGCGGTGGTGCCCGGGCAGCGGACCGAGGGCGAGCCGGCGCCACCGCCGGACCAGGTGCCCGCGGCGGCGCCGGTCCCGGGTCCGGAGGTCGAGGCGCCGGCCGCCCCAGCTCCGGCACCGGCCGGGGACCCCGGCCCGACCGCGCACCCGACGACCCCGGTCGACGTGGCGGCCCGGCCGCGACCGCGGCCGCGGCTGCCCCGGCGTGACCCGCTGACCCGGATGGGCCCGTGGGCGCCGGTCGCCGGTGCCGCCGTGGGGCTGCTGCTCGGCGTGGTCGTGGTGCTGCTGCTCGCGCCGGCGGTGGACACCTTCGCCCAGCGGCTGTCGCTGGTCTTCGTCGTCCTGGGCCTGGCGCTGCTCGGAGCCGGCGGCACCCTGCTGGCCGACGAGGTGCGGCTGCTGCGCCGCGGGACGCAGGCGGCCGAGGTGCGGTCCGCCGACGTCGGCGCGATCGCCGGACTGCTCAACGGCCTCACCCCGGCCCGCCTGCTGATCACCGCGAGCGCGTTCTCCCTGCTGCTCAGCGCCTACGTGACCCGGGGCTGAGCGCGGCGGTCGTGCCCGCGGCCAGCGCGAGCACGACCGTCACCAGCGGGCTGACCTGCAGCACCGCGACGTTCACCACCGTGGCGCCGACCATCAGGGCGGTCAGCCCGAGCGCCGCGGGTCGGGTGAGCCGGGGGACGAGCAGCCCCACGGCGCCGGCGACCTCGCAGACCCCGACCAGGTAGCGCAGCCACTGGCCGGCGCCGATGTCGTCGAACAGGTCGACGAGCTCGGGTGCACCGGCGAGCTTGGACAGCCCGGCCGCGAGGAACACCACGGCCAGCCCGATCCGGAGCACCCGGCCGAGCACCCGCTGCGGCCGCGGCCCGGTACGGACCGGTGCGGCGGTGGTGCTCACCGGGCCAGCAGCGCGTCGAGGCGCTGGTAGCCCTCGCGGACGCCGGTGTCCATGCCGCTGGCCAGGAAGGCGTCGCGGCCCTCGAAGGAGTCGACCAGCGAGGTGGCGGTGAGCCGGGTGCGGTTGCCGGGCAGCTCCTCCAGCACCAGCCGCTCCAGCGCCACGCCGTCCGGGAAGCCCTCGTAGGTGAACGTCTGGACGATCAGCTCCGACGGCCGCACCTCGTGGAAGCAGCCGTGGAAGCCGTACTCCTGGCCGTCCTGGGTGTGCACGTAGCGGTACGAGCCGCCGGTGCGGCAGTCGAAGTGCTCGACCCGGGCCTCCATCCCGTTCGGGCCCTGCCACTGCACGACCAGCTCGGGGTCGGTGTGGGCGCGGAAGACCTTCTCGCGCGGGGCGTCGAACTCGCGGGTGATCCGGACCAGGGGGACGTCGGGGTCGGCGACGATCTGGGTCTCGGCGGTGCCGGTGCTGGTCATGACGGGCTGCCCTTCGGGGGTGGGGTGGGGGAGACGTCGTCCGGCATCGCGGCCAGGACGTCGTCGAGCCGGCGGTAGCGCTGCTCGGCCTCGCGCCGGTAGCGCTCGATCCACTTCGTCATCAGGTCGAAGACCTGCGCTTCCAGGTGCACCGGGCGGCGCTGGGCCTCCCGGCTGCGGCTGACCAGGCCGGCGTCCTCGAGCACCTTGAGGTGCTTGGACACCGCCTGCAGGCTCACGTCGTAGGGCGCGGCGAGCTCGTTCACGGTGGCGTCGCCGACGGCGAGCCGGGCCACCATGTCGCGCCGGGTGGGGTCGGCCAGCGCCGAGAACACCCGGGACAGGGCATCTGCCGCCACTCGGCCTCCTCTCTTCATCAACCGTTTGGTTGATGAAGAAGCTAGGCCTCCGGCGGGAGTGTTGTCAACCGTTCAGTTGAGGAAGCTGCTCAGTTGTCGGAGGAGCTGAGCTCGGCGAGGGAGAGCCGGCCCTCGACCAGGTCGTCGGCCACGTCGTCGACCACCCGGCCGGCGGCGAAGGCGTGCGCCCGCAGCACCGACAGCGCGTCCGGGGTGTCCAGCCCGAGGGCGACGTTGACCATGCCGGTCGCCTGCCAGACCCGGGCCCGGCGCAGCGCGTCCGGGCCGTCCCACCAACCGCGGCGGCCCTCCTGCATCGGCGCACCGAGCGCGGCGGCGACCATGGCGCGGGTGAGCGCGATGGTGACGTCCTCGACGTCGTCCCGGTCGGTCGCCGGCAGCGCGTCGGCCTCGCGCACGTAGAGGTCGAGCACGACCAGCGGCCCCAGCGGCGGGAGCAGCGGCACCGAGAGCACACCGTGGAACGGCGTCTCGCCGATCAGCGAGGCGTGCAGGCCCGGCCAGTTGCGGGCGATCGCCGACTCGTCGAAGGCGATCGCCACGCCGTCGTCGTGCGCCCGCAGGCAGGGGCCCTCGCCGTGGGTGAACTGCAGCCGCTCGGCCTGGGAGGCGACCGGGTCGCTGGCGCCGATCGGCGTCCGCAGCCCGTTCATGTCGTGGATGCTCAGCCCCGCGCCGTCGACGGGCAGCGCGGCCACGCAGGCCCGGGACAGCCGGGCGGCGAGCATCTCCGGCCCGCGCAGCTCCGGCGGCGGCAGCTGGTCCAGCTCCTGCACGAAGCGCTGCGCCGCTGGTCCCGGGCTGGTCATCCCTGCTCCTGTCGTCCGAGCGCCGGGCGGCGCCTGCACCAGCCTGCCGGTCGTGGCCGGTCGGCACCACCGGAGATCATCACCCGAAGGCGTCCAGGCCCAGGTGCACGGCCAGCCCCAGCCCGGCCACGGCGATCAGCCGGCGGAGCAGCTGCTGCGGGGCCCGGCGCACCACCCATGGGCCGAGCGAGCCGCCGACCAGGAAGCCGATCGCCAGTGGCAGCGCAGCGAGCCAGTCGACGTCGGCGAAGAACGCGTAGCCGAGGGCGGCCACCGAGTTCGCCACCCCGAGGACGACGTTCTTCGCCGCGTTGCTGCGCGGCACCCCCTCGCCGGTGACCAGCAGCAGCATGGCGAGCATCAGCACGCCGGCGGCCGCGCCGAAGTAGCCGCCGTAGATCGAGACCAGGTACGTGCCGACGACCAGCCACCGCGAGTCGCGCTGCGGGTGCGCGGCGCCCTCGGCCGCCAGCTCCCGCGGCGGCCGCTGCACCAGGATCGCCGCCGACGCCCCGGCGATGAGGAACGGGACGAGCCTCTCGAACGACGACGACGGGGTGAGCAGCAGCAGGACCGCGCCGGTCACGCCGCCCAGCAGCCCGGCGACGCACAGCGGCACCAGCCGGCGGCGCTGCCCGACCAGCTCCGGGCGGGACGCGCTGACCGAGCCGATGCTGCTGAAGGCGAGCGCGACGGTGTTGGTGACGTTGGCCGTCAGCGGCGGGATGCCGGTGGCCAGCAGCGCGGGGTAGCTGAACAGCGAGGCCAGCCCGGCGACGCTGCCGACCAGCCCGGCGGCCACCCCGGCCAGCACCAGCAGCACGAACTCCAGCACGCTCATCGGGTCAGCAGCACCACGATCGCGACCAGGCCGAGGGCCACGATCGCCGTCCGCAGCACCGGGGCGGGCAGCCGCCGGCCCAGCGTCGAGCCGACGAAGCCGCCCACCAGCGACCCCCCGGCCACCAGCCCGGCGGCCCGCCAGTCGATGCGGTCGGTCGCGACCACCACGTAGGCCAGCGCGGCGACGGCGTTGACGCCGAGGGTGAGCACGTTCTTGATCGCGTTGAGCCGCTGCAGCGGCTCGCGCAGCAGCAGCCCGAAGATGCCGATCTGCAGCACGCCCTGGCTCGCGGCGAAGTAGCCGCCGTAGGTGCCGGTGGCGTAGGCGCCGGCGAAGAGCGCGGCCAGCCGGCCGCCGCCGACCGTGGTGTCCCCGTCATCGCCGGCCCGGGCCCGGCGGGCGGCCAGCCGGCGCTGCAGCAGCGGCTGGACGGCGACCAGGACGACGGCCAGGCCGACCAACCCGGGCACGATCGCCTCGAACGCCGAGGCCGGCAGGTGCAGCAGCAGGAACGACCCGGTCAGCGCGCCGAGCACCGACGCGGGCATCAGCCGCAGCAGCAGCCGGCGCTGCCCGGCCAGCTCGCGGCGGTAGCCGATGGCGCCGGTCAGGTTGCCCGGCACGAGCCCCAGGGAGTTGGAGATGGTCGCGGTCACCGGGGGCAGCCCGACGGCCAGCAGCACCGGGAAGGTGACCAGGGTGCCCGAGCCGACGACGGCGTTGATCGACCCGGCGGCGAGCCCGGCGAGGGCGACCGCGACCATCTCCCACGCCGTCATGCCCGCATCGCGGCGAGGGTGTCACAGCCGGTCGCTGTGAGCCCGCACACCGCGGTCAGGCCGAGGCGAGCGCTCCCTCGTCGGCCACCACGACGCGGTTCTTGCCCGCGGCCTTGGCCGCGTACATGGCCAGGTCGGCCTGCTGCAGGGTGGTGGTCCACGAGGTGCCGGGCAGCACGCGCGCCGCTCCCACGCTGGCGCCCACCCGGGCGGTCCCGGTGCCCAGCCGCACCGGCGAGGAGGCCACCTCGACCAGCCGCCGGCCCAGCGCCTCGGCCTCCGCCGCGTCGGCGGCGTGCACCAGGACGGCGAACTCGTCGCCGCCCAGCCGGGCGCACAGCCCCGGCTCGCGCACCGCGCCGGCCAGCCGGGCGCCCACGGCGCGCAGCAGCTCGTCGCCCGCGGCGTGGCCGAGCCGGTCGTTGACCAGCTTGAAGTCGTCGAGGTCGACGAACAGCACCCACGGGGAGTCGGCAGCCGCGGGTGCGGCGGCCTCGAGGGCCGCGGCCTCGAGGGCGGCGGAGAAGGTGCTGCGGTTGGCCAGCCCGGTGAGCGCGTCGGTGCGCGCCTGCACCTGCAGCTCCCGGTGCGCGCTGGTCGCCCGGATGGCCAGCGCCACCTGGTTCACCAACGACTGGACCAGCACCACGCCCTCGGGGTGCAGCACCTTGCCCCCGAGCAGCAGGAACCTGCCCGGCTCGTCCGGCAGCGGGATCGCCACCCAGCTGGTCACGCCGCCCGCCGACGCCACCAGCTCGTCCGGGGCGGTGATCCGCCCGGGTCGCTGGCTCGCCGCGGCGGAGGCCAGGTCCGTGCCGACCGGTGCCCGGTCCAGGGTGGCGGGCAGGTGCTGCACCGGGCCGACGGTTCCCTGCACGAGCAGCCGCTCGCCGTCGTCCTCGACGACGACCACGACCAGCCCGGGGGTGAGCCGGCAGATCTGGTCGGCGGCCTCCCAGCCGCGCTGCCGGATCTGCCCGACGTCGGTGACACCGAGCAGCTGGGTGACCAGCCGGGCGAGCGTGGCGTCCCAGGCCTGCGCGAGCTGGTGCTCCTGCAGCACCGCCGCGAGGTGGCGCGCGACGACGGCGAGCAGCGGGGCGATCGGCAGGGCGCCGAGCAGCGGGGCTGCCGGGGCCGCGGCGGCGTGACCGGGCACCACCTGCCACAGCGCGAGCGCGGCGACCAGGCCGGCGCACTGGGCGGTGGCGTAGAACCAGATCTCCCAGGTGCGGCCGTAGACGGCGCGGAACCACAGCGCGGAGAAGGTGACGCCCAGGGCGACCGCCGGCACCGGCGAGGCGAGGGCGAGGACGCACACGGCCACGGCGTCGAGGAGGTCGAGGGGGACCGTGCCGCGGCGGGCCTGGTAGCGGTGCAGCCAGGAGGCGATCAGCGCCGCGCCGGACAGCGCGATGGCGGTCAGCCGCCCGGTGCCCGCCTCGGCCGCCGCTCCGGAGGAGGTGAGGACGAGGGAGACCACGGCGCAGACGCCGAACAGCCACCGGGTGCGTTCGACCAGGTCGGTGGGGCGGCGGAAGGGCGACCGGCGGGTGGCCGGCCGCGTCGCCGGGGGTGAGGGCATGTCGTTCCTCGTCCGTGGCCCCGGCACTGCCCGCCGGTGCGTCCACCGAGGTCATCGGCGTCCGGCGCTGAGACCTGGATCACCCGTCCGGGGCAACTCCCGCTCGGTCCCGCTGCTCCTGCGGTCGGCGTGGACAGCCCCCGCGCGGGTGGGCAGAGTGCCGGGTGTGCCCCGCCCCGCGCCGTCCTACTGCTTCCTGACCGTCTGGCGGGTGCCGGGCACGATCGCCGAGGTCCGCGCGGTGCTCAGCGACAGCGCGGCGCTGCCGCGGTGGTGGCCGGCGGTGTACCTCGACGTCGTACCGGTCGCGGACGGCGACCCGGACGGCGTGGGCCGCACGGTCGAGGTGTTCACCAAGGGCTGGCTGCCGTACACGCTGCGCTGGACGCTGCGGATCACCGAGACGATGACCGACGCCGGCTTCGCGCTCGCCGCGAGCGGTGACCTGGCCGGCACCGGGCGCTGGACCTTCGCCCAGGACGGGCCGGAGGTGGTGATCAGCTACGACTGGCGGGTCGCGGCGACCAAGCCGCTGCTGGCTCGGCTGAGCTGGCTGCTCCGCCCGGTGTTCGAGGCCAACCACCGCTGGGCGATGGCCCGCGGCGAGCAGAGCCTGGCGCTGGAGCTGCGCCGCCGCCGCGACCCGGCCGCCGTCGTCCCGCCCCCGCCGGGCCCCACCTTCCGCCGCTAGTCCTTGCGGCCGGCCGCCACCAGCTGCATGACGACGACGCCCTCCTCGTCCGAGGCGTCCAGGTCGACCTCGACGTCGAAGCCCCAGTCGTGGTCGCCGGCCGGGTCGTCGAGGATCTGCCGCACCCGCCAGACCCGCGGCTCCGACTTGTCGACGATGAGCAGCGCCGGCCCCCGGGCGTCGCCGCCGGTGTTCAGCTCGCCGTGCTCGGCGAAGTACGCCTGCACGACCTCGCCCCAGCGGTCGGCGTCCCAGCCCGAACCCTGGTCGAGCTGGCCCAGGTCGTACCAGCGGCGCAGCGCGAACAGCTCGACCCGGCGGAACAGCGCGTTGCGCACCATCGCGGTGAACGCCCGCTCGTTGCCGGTCAGCGGCCGCGGCCGGGCCGGGACGGCGACCGGGGCGTCCAGCGGCTGGTCCGGGCTGGTCAGCTGCTCCCACTCGTCCAGCAGCGAGGAGTCGACCTGCCGGACCAGCTCGCCGAGCCACTCGACCAGGTCGGTGACCTCCTCGGTGCGGGCGTCGGCCGGCACCCCCGAGCGCAGCGCCTTGAACGCGTCGGACAGGTAGCGCAGCACCGCGCCCTCGGAGCGGGTGAGCTGGTAGGTGTTCACCAGCTCCCGGAAGGTCATCGCCTGCTCCCACATGTCCCGCACCACGGACTTCGGTGACAGCTGCGCGTCGGCCGCCCACGGGTTGCCGGCCACGTAGATCTCGAAGGCGTGCCCGAGCAGCTCCTCCAGCGGCTTGGGGTAGGTGATCTCCTCGAGCAGCTCCATCCGCTCGTCGTACTCGATGCCCTCGGCCTTCATCTGCGCCACCGCCGCGCCCTTGGCCTTGTTCAGCTGGGCGGCCAGGATCTGCCGGGGGTCGTCGAGGGTCGCCTCGATCACCGAGACGACGTCCAGGGCGTAGGTGTCGCTCTCGGCGTCCAGCAGCCCGATCGCGGCCAGCGCGAAGGTCGACAGCGGCTGGTTGAGCTGGAAGTCCGGCGGGAGGTCGACGGTCAGCCGGAAGCGCCGTCCGTCGGGCTCGGGCTCGTCGAGCCGCTCGATGACCCCGGCGGTGATCAGCGACCGGGCGATGCCGATCGCCTCGCGGATGTGCCGCAGCTGCCGCTTGCGCGGCTCGTGGTTGTCGGTGAGCAGCTCGCGCATCGCCGCGACCGGGTCGCCGGGCCGGGCCAGCACGTTCAGCAGCATCCCGGTGAAGACCCGGAAGTGGCTGCTCAGCGGCTCGGGGTCGGCGGCGATGAGCCGCTGCTGGGTCGCCTCGCTCCAGGGCACCATGCCCTCGGGCGCCTTGCGGCGGACCAGCTTGCGGCGCTTCTTCGGGTCGTCGGCGACCTTGGCGAACTGCTTGAGGTTCTCGACCTCGTGCTCGGGGGCCTGGACGACGACGGTGCCCGCGGTGTCGTAGCCCGCCCGGCCGGCCCGCCCGGCGATCTGGTGGAACTCACGGGCGTTGAGCAGCCGGGTGCGGGTGCCGTCGTACTTGCTCAGCGCGGAGAACACGACCGTGCGGATCGGCACGTTGATGCCCACGCCCAGGGTGTCGGTGCCGCAGATGACCTTGAGCAGCCCGGCCTGCGCCAGCTGCTCGACCAGCCGCCGGTACTTGGGCAGCATCCCGGCGTGGTGCACGCCGATGCCGTGCCGCACCAGCCGGGACAGGGTCGTCCCGAAGGCGGAGGAGAACCGGAAGCCGCCGATCTGGTCGGCGATCGCCTGCTTCTCCTCCTTGGTCGACACGTTGACGCTCATCAGCGCCTGGGCCCGCTCCAGCGCCGAGGCCTGGGTGAAGTGGACGACGTAGACCGGCGCCTGCTTGGTCGACAGCAGCTCGTCGATCGTCTCGTGCATCGGCGTCGTCGCGTAGTAGTGGTGCAGCGGCACCGGGCGCTCGGCGTGGGCCACCAGCGCCGTGGGCCGCCCGGTGCGCCGGGTGAGGTCCTCCCGCAGCGCGGTGACGTCGCCGAGGGTGGCCGACATCAGCAGGAACTGGGCCTTGGGCAGCTCGATGAGCGGCACCTGCCAGGCCCAGCCGCGGTCCGGGTCGCCGTAGAAGTGGAACTCGTCCATCACGACCAGCCCGATGTCGGCGTCCGGACCCTCGCGCAGCGCGATGTTGGCCAGCACCTCCGCGGTGCAGGCGATGATCGGTGCGTCGGCGTTGACGCTGGCGTCGCCGGTCAGCATCCCGACGTTCTCCGCGCCGAACACCCCGCACAGCGCGAAGAACTTCTCGCTCACCAGCGCCTTGATCGGCGCGGTGTAGAAGCTGACCCGGTCTCCGGCGAGCGCGGCGTACTGCGCGCCGGTGGCGACCAGCGACTTGCCCGAGCCGGTCGGGGTGGCCAGGACGACGTTCGCGCCGCTGACCAGCTCGATCAGCGCCTCCTCCTGCGCCGGGTAGAGCACCGTGCCGGCGGCCTCGGCCCACTCCGCGAAGTGGGTGAACAGCGCGTCGGGGTCACCGGCGCGCGACTGCAGCTCGGTGAGGTCGGACGGGTCGCCGATCAGCGACCGCACGTCGGGGGAGGGCAGCGCGGCAGCGGGGGAGTCGGCCGGGGTCGTGTGGGTGCCGGCGGGGGAGAGCGTCATCGTGCCCCCAGGGTGCCCGATGACCGGTGGGTCCTCGCACCGACTCCTCCGGGGGACACGCGGTCACGAATCGGCAACGGTCCGCGTCTCGGGGCGTAAGGTTGCCGCTTCCTGGACACAAGGTGAACAACAGGTGAACGAGAGGTGGAACAGAGATGCGCGAACAGAACTGCCCCCAGTGCCGGTGGGTCGCCGTCGTCGACGGCTCGGGACGCCGTCGGCTCGAGATGCAGTGGACCCGGCCGGGCACCGTGACGGCCCTGTCCACCCGCGACCGCTCGTCCGTGGCGGCCCACGCCGCCTGACGAAGGACCTCCTGCCCCCCACCACTCGTGAGCTCGTGGCGGGACGCTGCAGGAGGCAGGACACCCGCGACCCGGGTGGTGTCGAGGAGCTCACCGCAGAGCGCCCTCGGCACCTCCCGGGTCGCGGGCTGTCCGGGCGGGACGGTTCGCCGCGCGGCGTCCCGGGGTAGGCGGTGGACGACGCGGCACCGGGCCGGTGCGCACGACGAGCCGGCCGCGCGAGCAGAGCGCAGGGGTGCCGCCGCCCGAGCCACGCAGGAGGAACCACCATGACCTCACCCCGCCCCGAGTCCCAGCCCGAGCAGACCCAGACCCCGCCCGGCGTGCTCGGTGAGATGACGCCGAAGCCCGACCACGGCGAGGAGAGCTACCGCGGCTCCGGGAAGCTCACCGGCAAGCGCGCGGTCATCACCGGCGGCGACAGCGGCATCGGCCGAGCCGTCGCCATCGCCTTCGCCCGCGAGGGCGCCGACGTCCTCATCTCCTACCTCAACGAGCACGACGACGCGAAGGACACCGCCAGGTACGTCGAGGAGGCCGGCCGGAAGTGCGTGCTGGTCGCCGGTGACCTGGCGGACCGCGCGCACGTCAAGACGATCATCCCCAAGGCCGTCGAGGAGCTCGGCGGGATCGACATCCTGGTCAACAACGCCGCGTTCCAGATGACCCACCAGACCCTCGACGAGATCAGCGACGAGGAGTGGGACCACACCGTGGCGGTGAACCTCTCGGCGATGTTCACCCTGTGCAAGGACGCCATCCCGCACATGGGCCCGGGCTCGGCGATCGTCAACTCCTCGTCGGTCAACTCCGACATGCCCAAGCCCACGCTGGCGCCGTACGCCATGACCAAGGCCGGCATCGCGAACTTCACCGCGAGCCTCGCCCAGATGTACGGCGACAAGGGCATCCGGGCCAACAGCGTCGCCCCCGGTCCGGTCTGGACGCCGCTGATCCCGGCGACCATGCCCGCCGAGGACGTCGCCAGCTTCGGGTCGCAGGTGCCGCTGGGCCGGGCCGCGCAGCCCGCCGAGCTCGCGCCGGTCTACGTGCTGCTCGCCAGCGACGAGGCCAGCTACGTCTCCGGAGCGCGGGTGGCGGTCACCGGCGGCAACCCGATCCTGTAACCCGGTGGTCTTCGTCTGGGGCTGGGGCGGCGGCGGGCCGCGACGTCGGCGAGGCTGGGGGCGGCGCGGCTACGGCCCACCGCCGGGCTACGGCTACGGGCCGGGGTACGGCTACCGGCGCAACGACTCGTGCTTCCGCGACCTGCTGTTCCTCAACACCGGCTGCTGCCTGGCCCAGGCCCTCGGCTGCGGCATGGAGATGCTGCTCGTCGCACCCTCGACGGTGCGCCGGGTGCGGGCGGACAGCCCAGGTGGACGGGTCGCCGACCGGCTGGTCGCCGCCGTCCGGCTCTACCAGCGGGAGGTCAGCCCGCGCCGCCCACCGTGCTGCCACTTCACCCCGAGCTGCTCGGCCTACGCCGTGGCGGCGATCGAGCGGCACGGTGCGCTGCGGGGCAGCTGGCTCACCGTGCGGCGGCTGGTCCGCTGCCGGCCGGGCGGTCGGCGGGGCGCGGACCCGGTCCCCGCCTGCTGAGCTGCCGGACGGCGTCCGCCACCGCGCGGACGTCGTCCGGCCGCACCCGGCAGCAGCCGCCGATCAGCCGCGCGCCGGCGGTCAGCCAGCCCGTCACGTCACCGACCCCGGCCTGGCCGGTCCACCGGCGGGCGACGGCGTCCCAGGCCTCGCCGCTGTTGGGGTAGGCGACCACCGGCGTGCCGCTGGCGGCCGCGGCGACCCGCACCGCGGCGGGCACACCGGCCGGGTCGGTGCAGTTGACCCCCACGGCGATCACCGCGTCGACGTCCCGGGTCATCGCCAGGACGTCGGCCAGCAGCTCCCCCCGGCGGGTGCGCGGGACGCCGGCCGGGTCGACGACGGCGGTCAGCGAGAGCCAGGCCGGGACGCCGAGGTCGTCGAGCTCGGCCAGCAGGGCCTCGACCTCGGCGGCGGCGGGCAGCGTCTCGCAGGCCAGCACGTCGGGCCCGGCGTCGGCGAGCACCTGCAGCCGCGGCCGGTGGAACTCCCGCAGCTGGTGCACGGTCACGTCGTCCGCGTAGCCGCCGGTGTACTCCGAGCCGTCGGCCAGGTAGGCGCCGTACGGGCCGACCGAGGCGGCGACCCAGCCCTCCGGGGCGCCCTCGCGGGCCAGCTGCACCGAGCGGGTCATCAGGGTGCGGGCCTGCGCGGCGTCGATCCCGGCGGCGGCGAACCCGGGGAAGGTCGCCTGGTAGCTGGCGGTCGTCGCCACCTGGGCGCCGGCCGCGGCGAAGGCGGCGTGCGCGGCGGCGATCGCGCCCGGGTCGTCGCGCAGCAGCCGCGCGGACCACAGCGCCGACGTCACGTCGTGCCCGCGCGACTCCAGCTCGGTCGACAGCCCGCCGTCCAGCACGACGGGTCTGGCGGCGAGCGCCTCGGCGAGGGTGGTCACCCCCGCGATGATGCCCTCAGCCGGCGCGGCGGTGCCGGCGGTCGGCGGCGACGAACGCCACCGCCACGCCGAACGGGGCGACGCCGGACAGCAGGGTCATGCCCAGCACGTCGCCCAGGTCGGCCGACCCGGCGGCGGAGGACAGCAGCGCCCAGCCGACCGCGACCATCGGCACGGTGACCAGCCCGGTGCCCAGTGCCGCGCGCACCCGGGCGGGCCGGCCGGCGTCCGCCGCGAGCACCCCGGCGAGCACCGCGGGGACCAGCGGCACGGCGCAGCGCAGCAGCAGGTCCGCCGGGCGCTCGCCGGTGCCCGCGTACGACGCGAGGGAGAGGGCGGCGGCCAGCGAGACGAGCGCCGACCCGGCGACGAGCGCCCACCACAGCGGGGCGGCACCGCGGGAGGGCAGCAGCTCGGCGGGCCGGACCAGCCGGCCGGCGGACCAGACGCAGAGCGCGGCGCACAGCAGCAGGAAGGTGACCAGCGACTGCGTGACGTCGGCGACACCGCCGGGGCCCCGCTGCGGCAGCTGCCAGGCCTGCCGACCGAGCAGCGCCAGGACCACGGTCAGCGCCGCGCCGGCCAGGACCACCCCGCTGCCGCGCGGCAGCCGGGGAGTGGAGGCGGCGGCCACCTGCGCGTCGAGGGCCTCGGCGCGGCGCAGCAGGTCGGCCAGCACGGAGCCCTCGGCGACCACCGGCGCGGCCGCACGACCGTCGTCCGGCTGGCCGTCGTCCGGCAGGCGGTCGACGTGGTTGCCGGTCACCAGGTGGAGCCGGGGGGAGGCTTCCTGCGTCACCCCCTGAGCGTCACACCGAGTCACGGGTGCGGCCAGGTGAACCGGTGCGCATCACCGGTCCGGGCGACAGCCGGACGGCGTGCCGCGGTCCGACACGCCCTCCGGGGGGCGCCGTTCACCCGACCGTGGACGGCGGGCCGCCCCGGTCAACCGCTGCCCGGCACCGCGAACAGCGCGAGCCGGGCAGTGCCGGGCGCCAGTTGGGCGAACGGCGTCCCGACGTCGAACACCGCCACCGCGCCGGTCGGGAAGCCCCCGGCCGTCCCGCGGCGGGCGGCGTCGTCGCCGTCGCCGTCGTCCAGGACGGCGGCGAGCTCGCTCATCGACGGGTTGTGGCCCACCACGACCAGCTGGTGCACCTCGTCCGGGACCTCCGCGATCACCTCGAGCAGCGCCTCGACCGTGTTGTCGTACACCCGCGGCTCGACGACCGGAGCCGCCCCGCCGGCGCGCTCCCAGGTCTGCACGGCCCGGACGGCGGGGGAGACGACCACCCGGTCCGGGGTCAGTCCCTGCTGCTCGAGCCAGGTGCCGATCGCGGCGGCGCGGCGGGCGCCGTGCCCGGTCAGCGGCCGGTCGGCGTCGACCGCGGCGTCGGCGGCCTGGGCGTGGCGGACGAGCACGAGGCGGCGAGGGGGCACCGGCCGAGTCTGGCACCGCCGGGAACCCGGTCGTCCGGGCGGCCGCCGTCCGGGAGACTGTGCGGCGTGCCCGGGGACGACGCCTACGCCGACCTGCCGGTGAGCGACCGCCTGGTCGTCCCGGCCGGTGCGCTGACGTGGCGCTTCTCCCGGTCGTCGGGGCCCGGCGGGCAGGGCGTGAACACCGCCGACTCGCGGGTCGAGCTGTCGGTGTCGCCGCTGGCGCTGCCCGGGCTCAGCGACGTGCAGCGGCAGCGGCTCGTCGAGCGGCTGGGTGACCGGCTGGTCGACGGGGTGCTCACCATCGCCGCCAGCGAGCACCGCCAGCAGCTGCGCAACCGGGAGGCGGCCCGGGCCCGGCTGGCCGCCGTGCTGCGCGCCGCGGTCGCCGCGCCGCCGCCGAAGCGCCGGACGACCAAGCCCTCGCGCGGGTCGCAGGAGCGGCGGATCAAGGCCAAGAAGGAGCGCGGCGAGACCAAGCGGCTGCGCCGCAGCTGGGACTGAGCGGTCGCCGGGGGTGTAGGACGGGCGGGTGCACATCGACCGGATCGACCACCTGGTGCTCACCGTCGCCGACCTCGACCGGACCGTCGGCTTCTACACGGCCGTGCTCGGCATGACCGCGGAGACGTTCGGCGACGGGCGGACGGCGCTGCACTTCGGCCGGCAGAAGATCAACCTGCACGTGCGGGGCGCCGAGTTCGAGCCGCGGGCCGCCGCTGCGGGCACCGGCACCGCGGACTTCTGCCTGGTCACCGAGACCCCGCTGGACGAGGTCAGGAACGAGCTCGCCGCGCACGGCGTGCCGGTCGAGGTCGGCCCGGTGACCAAGCACGGCGCGCTCGGGGCGATGCGCAGCGTGTACGTCCGCGACCCGGACGCCAACCTGGTCGAGATCTCGGTCTACTGACCGTGGACGTCGACGCCGCGGCCGCCGCGGCCCTCGCCCTGCCCGGCGTGACCGAGGCCGACCACCACGGCCGCCGCTCGTTCCGGGTCGGCGGCGGCAAGGTGCTGGCCACGGTGCCCGCGGACGGGGTGCTCAACGTGCTGGTCGGGGAGGACCTCGCGCACGCGGTGAGCGCCCAGCCCGGCGTCGAGCTGCTGTGGTGGGGGCAGAAGCTGTCCGGCGTCCGGGTGGAGCTGGCGCTGGTCGACGCGGCGCTGCTGGACGAGCTGCTGCAGGACGCCTGGGCCCGCCGCGCCCCCGCCGCCCTCCGCCGTCCGGAGCCGTGACCCCCGACCCCGAAGATGGCCGTCTTCGGGGAACGCCGGGCACCGCACGGACGGCGGACGGCGGGTGTGAGGTCGACGGAACGCGACCTTGACCTGACCGATGCGGCCGGGAAACCGCGCCCCCGGAACCTCAGCCTGTGCCCGCTGCCGTGTCGCTCCCGGACCCGGGCACCAGCACGCGCACCACCGAGACCCACTGCCCGTACTGCTCGCTGCAGTGCGGGGTGACGATGACCGCCGGCGACCGCCCGGCCACCCTGGTGCCGGCCGACTTCCCGACCAACCGCGGCGGCCTGTGCTCCAAGGGCTGGTCGGCGCCGGAGCTGCTGGACCACCCCGAGCGGCTGACCCGCCCGCTGGTGCGCGCCGACCCGGGCGACCGCTCCAGCCCGCTGGTGGAGAGCACCTGGGACGACGCCCTGGACCGCATCGTCACCGCCGTCCGCGCCACCCAGGCCCGCCACGGCCACGACGCGGTCGGCTGCTTCGGCGGTGGCGGGCTGACCAACGAGCAGGCCTACCAGTTCGGCAAGTTCGCCCGGGTCGCGCTGCGCACCAGCGCCATCGACTACAACGGCCGGTTCTGCATGTCCTCGGCGGCCGGCGCGGCGGTCCGGGCCTTCGGCATCGACCGGGGCATGCCGTTCCCGCTGGCCGACATCGGCGCGGCCGACGTCGTCGTGCTGGTCGGCAGCAACCCGGCCGACACCATGCCCCCGGCGATGCAGTACTTCGACGCCGGCCGGGAGCGCGGCGCCGAGCACGTCGTCATCGACCCGCGGCGCACCAACACCGCCAGGCACGCCTCCCTGCACGTCCAGCCGCTGCCCGGCACCGACCTGGCGCTGGCCAACGGGCTGCTGCACATCGCGGTCGCCGAGGGGCTCGTCGACGCCGGGTACGTCGCGGCGCGCACCACCGGCTTCGCCGACGTCCGGGCCGGGGTCGCCGGCTACTGGCCCGACCGGGTCGAGCGGCTCACCGGGGTGCCGGTGGAGCAGCAGCGCCGGATCGTGTTCGCGCTGGCCCGCGGCGAGCGCTCGATCATCCTCACCGCCCGCGGCGCCGAGCAGCACCGCAGCGGCACCGACACCGCCCAGGCGTGGATCAACCTCGCGCTCGCCCTCGGGCTGCCCGGCCGCGAGGGCAGCGGCTGGGCCACCGTCACCGGGCAGGGCAACGGCCAGGGCGGCCGCGAGCACGGGCAGAAGGCCGACCAGCTCCCCGGCTACCGGAAGATCACCGACCCGGCCGCCCGCGCGCACGTCGCCGCGGTCTGGGGCGTCGACCCCGACGACATACCCGGGCCCGGGCGCAGCGCCTTCGAGCTGCTGGACCGGCTCGGCACCGACGGCGGGGTGCGCGCGCTGCTGGTGATGGCTTCCAACGTCGCCGTGTCCGCGCCGGACGCCCGCCGGGTGATCAGCCGGCTCGGCGACCTGGACTTCCTCGCCGTCAGCGACTTCTTCCTCTCCGAGACCGCCGAGCTCGCCGACGTGGTGCTGCCCAGCGCCATGTGGGCGGAGGAGGAGGGGACGATGACCAACCTCGAGGGCCGGGTGATCCGCCGGCGCCGGGCGATGGACCCGCCCGCGGGCGTCCGCGACGACCTGCAGCTGCTCGCCGAGCTGGCCGGCCGGCTCGGCGCCGGCGACAAGTTCAGCGGCGACGCCGAGACGGTGTTCACCGAGCTCGGCCGGGCCAGCGCCGGCGGGGCCGCCGACTACTCCGGCATCACCTACCAGCGCATCGACGCCGAGCAGGGCCTCTTCTGGCCGGTGCCCTCGCTCGACCACCCCGGCACGCCGCGGCTGTTCACCGACCGGTTCGCCACCCCCGACGGCCGCGCCCGGTTCTGGCGGGTGGAGCACGTCGACGCCCACGAGGTGCCCGACGCCGAGTACCCCTACGTGCTCACCACCGGCCGGGTGCTCGGCCAGTACCAGTCGGGCACCCAGACCCGCCGCTCGCGCAGCCTCCAGCTGGTCGCCCCCACCCCGCGGGCGGAGCTGCACCCCGACCTGGCCCGCACGCTCGGCATCGGGCCGGACGACGTGGTCGAGCTGGCCACCCGCCGCGGCCGGGCCCGCTTCCACGCCCTGGTCACCGACGCCGTGCGCCCCGACGTCGTCTTCGCCCCCTTCCACTGGGGCGGCGGCTCCAGCGCCAACGCGCTCACCGACCCCGCGCTCGACCCGACCAGCCGGATGCCGGCCTTCAAGGTCTGCGCGGTCGCCGTCCGGCGGGTCGGCGGGCCCGAGGAGCGCATCCCGCCCCCCGAGCCGGCGCTGCAGCCGCAGCCCCGGCCGCACCAGGCACCCACGGCCCACACCCCGCACACCCCGGCACGGAGGAGGACCACCCGCGTGAAGAGCACCCCGCGCTTCCTGCACGGCGTCTACCCGATCACCGGCGAGGGGCTGGGCAGACCCGGCCCGCTCGACCCCGCGCTGCGCTACCAGGTGCCCGAGGGCCGCACCGCCCAGGCGCTGTACTTCCGCGGCGGCAACTCCACCGGCGAGCTGGTCTACCTGCTGCTGGTGCGCGACGGCGAGCCGATGCGCTGGTTCCCGATCGGCGCGAAGGGCGACTGCCACGTGCCGCTGCGGGTGGTGGAGGACCTCGACGGCGGCACCGTCGTCGAGCTGCACGCCGCGGCGCCGCTGGGCGTCACCGGCGAGGTCGTGGTCGACCTGGGTCTGGTGGAGGTCTGATGACGGCCGTCCTGGGCGGGCGCCCCGAGGGCGTGAGCACGCTGCACTTCGCGATGGACGAGGCCGACGGCATCGACACCCGGCAGAAGCTGGTCGTCGTCGGCAACGGGATGGCCGGCGCCCGGGTGGTCGAGGAGGTGCTCGAGCGGGGCGGCGGCGAGCAGTTCGCGATCACCGTCTTCGGCGAGGAGCCGCACGGCAACTACAACCGGATCATGCTCAGCCACGTGCTGGCCGGCGAGGAGCACGAGGACGACATCGTCCTCAACAGCCACGACTGGTACGCCGACAACGGCGTCGTGCTGCGCGCCGGCGTCCGGGTCGACCGGGTCGACACCCACGCCAAGGTCGTGCACGCCTCCGACGGGACGACGGCCCCCTACGACCAGCTGGTCCTCGCCACCGGCAGCCGCTCGTTCATCCCGCCGATGGCCGGGCTGCACCGCGACGACGAGCAGCTGCTGCCCGGCGTCTTCGGCTTCCGCACCATCGACGACACCCGGGCGCTGCTCGCGGCCGCCGCCGAGCACGAGAAGGCGGTCGTCGTCGGTGGCGGGCTGCTCGGGCTGGAGGCGGCCCGCGCGCTGCAGGGCCACGGGCTGGCCGTCGAGGTCGTCCACGCCGGCACGCACCTGATGAACCAGCAGCTGGACCCCGACGGCGGCGCCATCCTCCGGCAGTCGGTCGAGTCGCTGGGCATCGTCGTCCACCTGGCCACCCGCACCACCGAGGTCATCGGGCCCGACCGGGTGCGCGGCGTCGTGCTGGCCGACGGCCGCGCCCTGGACGCCGACGTGCTCGTCATCGCCGCCGGCATCCGCCCGGTCACCGAGGTCGCGCTGATGAGCGGGCTGGAGGTCGAGCGCGGCATCGTCGTCGACGACCAGCTGCGCACCGACGACCCCGACGTCTACGCGGTGGGCGAGTGCGCCCAGCACCGCGGCGAGCTCTACGGCCTGGTCGCCCCGGTGTGGGAGCAGGCCCGGGTGCTCGCCGACCTGCTCACCGGCGCCGACCCGGACGCGGAGTACCACGGCTCCCGGACGGCGACGAAGCTCAAGGTGGCCGGCGTCGACGTCGCGACCATGGGCGTCAACCGGCCCGAGCGGGACACCGACGAGTTCCTGGTCATCTCCGAGCCGCGGCGCGGGGTGCACCTGAGCGTCGTCGTCCGCGACGACAGGCTGATCGGCGCGACGCTGCTCGGCGACACCCGCAAGGTCGCGTTCCTGACCCAGGCCTTCGACCGCGGCGCCCCGCTCCCGCAGGAGCGGATCAAGCTGCTGGTCGACCTCTCCGACGGCGCGGAGGAGGTGGGCGTCGCCGAGCTGCCCGCCGACTCGCAGGTCTGCAACTGCAACGGCGTCTCCAAGCAGGCCATCTGCGACGCGGTCGCCGGCGGCTGCGGCACCGTCGGCGCGGTCATGGACTCCACCCGGGCCGGCAAGGGCTGCGGGTCGTGCAAGGGCCTGGTCAAGCAGATCGTCGAGTGGGCCGCCGACGGCGACGTCGTCGAGGACCCGACCGCCGGCTGGTACGTGCCGGGCATCCCGATGGCCAAGCCGGCGCTGATGACGGCGATCCGCGAGCAGGGCCTGCTCAGCGTCTCGGCGGTGTTCGCCGCGCTCGCCCCCGGTGGGCAGGAGGACGCGAAGTCGAAGATGGCGCTGACGTCGCTGCTGCGGATGATCTGGGGCGCGGACTTCGTCCAGGAGAACGACGCGAAGTTCATCAACGACCGGGTGCACGCCAACATCCAGCGCGACGGCACCTTCTCCGTCGTCCCGCAGATGAAGGGCGGGGTGACCACCCCGGCGCAGCTGCGGAAGATCGCCGACGTCGCGGAGAAGTACGAGGTGCCGATGGTCAAGGTCACCGGTGGCCAGCGGATCGACCTGCTCGGCATCCGCAAGGAGGACCTGCCCGCCGTGTGGGCCGACCTGGGCATGCCCTCCGGCTACGCCTACGGCAAGAGCTTCCGCACCGTGAAGACCTGCGTGGGCAGCGACTTCTGCCGGTTCGGGCTCGGCGACTCCACCCAGCTGGGCATCGACCTGGAGACCCGCTTCCAGGGCATCGAGAGCCCGGCGAAGATGAAGCTCGCCGTCGTCGGCTGCCCGCGCAACTGCGCCGAGGCCTACGTGAAGGACGTCGGCGTCGTCGCGGTCGGCGGTGGCCGGTGGGAGGTCTACGTCGGCGGCGCCGCCGGGGCCAGCGTCCGCAAGGGCGACCTGCTCGCCACCGTCGACTCCCCGGAGGCGGTCATCGAGCTGACCGGCCGCTTCATGCAGTACTACCGGGAGAACGCCAACTGGCTCGAGCGCACCTACGACTTCGTGCCCAGGGTCGGGCTGGCGACGATCAAGCAGGTGCTGCTGGAGGACTCCGAGGGCATCTGCGCCGACCTCGACGAGGGCATGCAGCGCTCGATCGACGCCTACACCGACCCCTGGGGGCAGGACGGCCGGACGCCGGCCACCCCGGGCCAGTTCCGCCCCGCGCTGCCGCTGGTCGCGCTGCCGGAGGTGCCGGTCCGATGAGCGTCACCGCGCAGACGACGTCCGGGCACGTGGTCGGCCGAGTCGAGGACGTGCCGCCGGGGGAGGGGCGGGCGTTCGTGGCCGGCGACGTCCAGGTGGCGGTGTTCCGGCTGCGCGACGGCTCGCTGCACGCCACCCAGGCCGCCTGCCCGCACGCGGGTGGGCCGCTGGCCGACGGGCAGACCGACGCCGACGTGCTGGTCTGCCCGCTGCACCTGTACGCCTACCGGTGGCGCGACGGCTCCTCGACCAGCGGCAACGCCCCGGTGCAGGTCTACCCGGTCCACGAGGAGGACGGCCACCTCGTCGTCCAGCTGTGAGCCCGGGTCTCGGCGCCGAGACCTGCTCGGGTTCGGCGCCGAAACCTGCTCAGGGGTGCATGCGGGCGCCCTTCACGACCTTGTCGACCGCGTTCTTCGGGCCGTGGACGGCGAGGCCCACCAGGTCCAGGTCGGCGCCGGCGACCGCCTTGACCGCGGCCCGGTTCTGCACGTCGCCGGGGGTGCTGAACAGCTCGGCGGTGAAGACGGCGGGGGTCAGGCTGCGCTCCAGCGCCCGGGTGCGCGCGGTGCGCAGCAGCTCGCCCGGCCCGGCCAGCACGAGCACCGGCTGGCGGATCATCGGCAGGTAACCGGTGCCGTCGGCGTCCTCGTAGGGCTCGCCGACCAGCTCGGGCCCGGTCGCGACGATCCCGCTGACCAGGAACGACGTGACGTTGAGGGCCTGCCACGGTGCGAGGTCCTCGCGCAGCAGGACGGCGATCTTGGTGGCCCAGCGGGGTGCCTCGTCGGGGGTGTCCATGCTGCTCAGCCTGGAGCCCGGCGCCGCGGCGTTCTTGTACGTTCCTGACCGTGAGCGAGGTGGTCGCCTGGCGGCCGGAGGTCCCCGGCCTGACCGAGGTGCTGCACGCCCACTTCACCGACCACGTCTACCCCTCGCACACCCACGGGGCGTGGACGCTGCTGCTGGTCGACGACGGCGCCGTCCGCTACGACCTGGACCGGCACGCGCACGGCGCCACCCGCGGGCTGGTCACCCTGCTGCCGCCAGACGTCCCGCACGACGGCCGGTCGCAGTCACCGGCCGGGTTCCGCAAGCGGGTGCTCTACCTGGCGCCGGCCACGCTCGGCGCCGAGCGGGCCGGCCGGTGCGTCGACCAGCCGGCCTTCGACGACGCCGCGCTGCGCGAGCGGTTGTCGGTGCTGCACGGGGTGCTGCGCGCGGGCGGGGACGCCCTGGAGGCGGAGAGCCGGCTCGGCTTCGTGCTCGAGCGGCTCGGCCAGCACCTGGACCGCGCCGTCGTCGCGGCACCGGACGTGCGGGACGACGCGCTGGCCGACCGGGTGCGGGAGCTGATCGACGCCCGGGTCGCGGAGGGGCTCCCGTTGGCCGAGGCGGCCGCGCTCTTCGGGGTGCACCCCACCCACGTCGTCCGGGCGTTCACCCGGCGGCACGGGCTGCCGCCGCACCGGTACCTCACCGGCCGCCGGATCGACCTGGCCCGCCGGCTGCTGCTGGACGGCATGCCGGTCGCGCAGGTCGCGGCCGTCGCCGGCTTCGCCGACCAACCGCACCTGACCCGGCACTTCCGCCGGATGCTCGCCACGACGCCGGCCGCCTACGCGCGCTCGGCGGCCTGACGCCGCTCAGCCGGGGACGTCGACGGTCGCCACCACCGGACCGCCGCACTCCTCGCTGCCGCCGACCCGCGCCCAGTCCAGCTCGGTCTCCAGCCGGGTCAGCTCCGTGCCGTCGGCAGCGAGCACGGTGACCGCCACCGTGGCCGGGCTGGCGAACACGTCGAACCCGGCGACGCCGTCCACCACCGGCACGGTCAGCTCGGTGCGGTCGTCGCCGGCCAGGCCCGGCACGCAGGCCGGCGCGCACTGCAGGACGGCGGAGTCGGCGGCCGGCCAGCGCTCGAGCTGCACCACCACGTTCGGCAGCACGACCGCCGCGGACGCCGGGCAGACCGTCGCCTCGTCCTCGCAGCCGGCCAGCGCCAGGAGGACGGCGACCGCCACGACCACCCTCACGGCGCGGGCACCGCCACGACCGCCTCCGTCGGCCCACCGCACTCCTCGGTGCCGCCGACCCGCTCGAACCGCAGCGCGGACTCCACCCGGGCCAGCACGGTCCCGTCGGCCGCGCGCACCGTCGCGACCGCTGACCTGGGCTGCTCCCCGAACACCGGCCGGACGAGCGGGTCCGGCGCGGTCCCGAGCTGCACCGGCTCGCCGGTGACCTCGTCGAGCACGGTGAGGGGCTCGCACCCGGGCGTGCACGTCAGCTCGACCACCCCCAGCGGCTGGCCCGACCAGTCCCCGGCCAGCTCGACCCGGACCGTCGAGCCCCAGCCGATCGCCGGGCAGGCGACGTCGCCGTGGCCCCAGGTGAGGACGACCAGCACGGCGGCCAGAGCCGCCCCGAAGGCGAGGAGGCCCTTCACGGCACGGGGTGCGGGGCCGGGCGCAGCGGTGACCGGCGCACGGCGGTGCGCCGGACCCGTGCCTCCTCGGCCAGCTGCCGGGCGGCGATCACCGAGGCGGGCTCGGCCGGGAGCTCAGTCACCGAGGTCGGCCATCGTCAGCGGGCGGGTGCTCTCCAGCACCGTGCCGTCCGCGGCCAGCGTCTCGACGGTCGCCGCGCGCTCGGGGAACGGCACCACGGCCACCCCGTCGACCAGCGGGAACCCGGCCAGCACCGCACCGTCGAGGTCGACGGCCCGGGCCGCCACCGCGGTGGGCGGTGCGACGACGATCAGGCTGCTGACGACGTCGGAGTTCCTGGACATGTCCGTGGCGTCGGAGCGGACGACGACGGTCTGCTCGGCCAGCGGCGTCCCAGCGGGCCGGATCCCGCTCCCGCACCAGGTCCCGCCGGCGCTGCCGTTGCCGAGGTCGAGCCCGAGCGAGCACTGCAGGTACACCGCTCCGGACGGGAGGGTCGCCGCGAGCAGGCTGACGCGGGACGTGCGTTCCACCGGTGAGGGGACGTCCCCGGCCCAGACCATCGAGAACTGCACCTCCTCGGCCAGCAGGCCGAGGCGCTCGAGCAGCTGCTGCGGCTCCCACTCGGCCAGCGAGTCGACCGGTCCTGGTGCCGGCGCGGGGCGCAGCCAGGTGACGGGGACCTGGGGCGCCGACGAGTCGGAACCGGTCCAGCTGGGGCTGGACGTCCAGGACTCGGTGCCCCGGACGACCGTGTAGCGGAGGGACGTCCCCGAGACCGAGCCGGCCGGGAAGACCGCCGTGCCGATCCCGTCCGGCGCCTCGACCGGCACCTGCTCGCGCACCACCGAGCCGTCGGCGGCCACCACCGGGCGCGGCGAGACCGTCATCGCGTCACCCGGCTCGCCGACCACGACCAGCGCCCCGGTGGCGCCGTCGAAGAAGCCGGCCGGCCCGCCGTAGGAGTCGACGCCGCGGGGCACGCTCTGCAGGGTCATGTCGCCGGCTGCGGCGCCCGCCGGGCCGAGGTACCAGGCGATGGCGACGTCGCTCAGCACGCCCGCGTCGGTCTGCAGCGCGGGGTCGTCATCGACCTGGGCGGTGTTCTCCCCGGCGACCAGGGCGAACCGGGCCCCGGCGACGTCGCCGGCGTAGACGACGACCCGGGTGTCCAGCGGCGCGTCCGGGTCGTCGTCGTGGGGCCCGGCCATCGGGTTCTGCCAGGACAGCTGGCGGACACCTTCGACGAAGGCGGTGTCGGCGGCGAGCGAGCCGCGGGTGGGGGTGGTGAGCAGGCCGCCGGCCCAGTCGTCGACGGGTGCGGGCAGCCCGTCGGCCGACGTCGCGGCCGTCGGCTGGGCCGGCCCGCCGGTGAGCGACGGCACGGCGACCACGACGGCGGCCACGGCGGCCACCAGCGCGGTGATGCCGGCGACCTGCCGGCCCTGGCTGCGGTGCCGGGCGACGACGACCTCGGCGAGCGACTCGCGCGGCGGGGGAGCGGTCCGCTCGGCCAGCCGGGTGAGCCGGTGCTGCAGCTCGGTCTCGTCCATCACGATCCCTCCTCCGCGGCGAACACCGGGGCGGCGAGCAGCGTGCGCAGCCGGGTCAGCCCGCGGGCGGTCTGGGTGTTCACGGTGCTCTCCGAGCAGCCCATCAGCTGGGCGGTCTGCAGCTGCGAGAGGTCGGCGTAGAAGCGCAGCACGACCGCGGTGCGCATCCGCGGCGGCAGCGACCGGAGCGCGGCGCGCAGCTCCTCGTCGCCGTCCGGCACGACGGTGGGGTCCACCCGGTCGGGCAGGGCGTCCACCACCTGCTCGGTCGTCCAGAGCCGCCGTCGCCAGCTGGTGTGCGTGGTGACCAGCACCCGGCGCACGTAGCCGGTCGGTTCTCCGGTGCGGGCGATCCGCCCCCAGTGCCGGTAGGTCTTCAGCAGGGCCGTCTGCACCAGGTCCTCCGCATGTCCGCGGTCGCCGGTGAGCAGGACCGCCAGGCGCAGCAGGGCAGGCTGCTCCCGGGACACGAAGTCCTCGAAGCTGCTGCCGTCCCCAGTGCCCACGCCCGCGGGTCCCCTCTCGCCGTCCGTCACCTCTTACACGAGGTGGGACGCCCAGCAGACCCACAGCCCCGGTCACGAACCGGTCACGATCACCCGGCTCAGCCGTCCAGCGGGGTGTCCACCAGCGGGGCCGCCATCGCCGTCCCGCCGTCGGCACCGGTGACCGTCACCATCGCGACCTCGCCCGGTGACCGGACGACCGCGACGCCGTCGGCCATCGGGTGCGCGCTCAGCAGCACCCCGCCGGCGTCGAGCAGCTGCACCGAGGTCGCCGTCGGCGGGGCGAGGACGACGAGGAACCGGCTGATCTCCCGGGTCACCCGGCCGTCGCTGAGGTCGCACTGCACCGCGACGACCCGCTGGTCCAGCGGCTCGCCGGCGGGCAGCACCCCGGTGCCGCACCACGAGCTGCCCGACCGGCCGGACAGGTCGGCGGCGTAGCCGTAGGGAGCGGTGACCACGACGGCGCCCGAGGGCTGGGGGAGGGCGACGACGGTGAGCCGGGTCGGCTGGTCGTTGGGGCCGGGGAGGTCGCCGGCCCACAGGGTGGTGACCTGCGCGGTGGCCGGGGACTGCCCCAGCTGGCCGAGCACCGTGGCGAGCCGGACGGCCACGGCGGAGTCGCCGACCGCCGGTCGCGGTGCCGGCCGCAGCCGGGTGCCCTCGGGCAGCACCGCGCGGTCGGCACCGTCGGGGGTGAGCAACACCGGCGGGGCGACGTCGACCCGGCGACCGTCCCGCTCCACCTCGACCCGGACGGCGCTCTGCGGGGCACCCGGGAGCGGCGTGAGCGCGGCGACGGCCACCCCGTCGGGGGCGGGGACGTCGGTGGTCTCCCGCGCCAGGGAACCGTCGGCCGTCACCTCCGGCCGCTCGGACACCGCCACGGTGTCGCCCGGGGCGCCGACCACGACCAGCGCCCCGGTCGACGGGTCGGCCAGCGACACCGGGAGCGCCGGGTCCGGGTCCAGGGCCACCGACCGCAGCCGGAGCCGCCCGGCCTGGGCCCCCTCCGGGCCGGAGAACCAGGCGGCCGCCCGGTTGGCCCCCTCCCCGGTCACCACGAGCGCCCACCGGCCGCCGGGCACGTCGCCGGCGAACACCACCCGGCGGGTGGCCGGCGGCGAGGTGGTGGCCAGGTCGGTGCCCGACCAGCTCTGCGCGCGCATCTCCCGCAGGAACTCCTCGTCGCCGGCCAACGAGCCGCGCGGGCTCCCGGCGTAGACGTCGGTGACCGGGGCCGGCGGTCCGGGCTGCGGCAGCAGCGGGACCAGGGCGAGCAGGACGGCGACCAGCGCGGCGGCACCCACCAGCCGGTACCGGCGGCGGCGCCGGCCCCGCCGGGCGGCAGCGACCGCCGCGGCGACCTCCGCGGCGGCGGTCGGCGGGAGGGGACGGCCGGCGGCCAGCCGGGCGAGCCGGTCGGCGAGCGGCACGGCCGGCGCCGCGGGACCGGCTGCCGCCCCCGGGGCCCGGAACGCCGCCGTCGCCCGGTCGCGCTCGCGGCGCTGCTCGTCGTCGCCGCGGGCCACGGCCGCGGCGAGCGCGGCGACGGCGTCGTCGTCCCCGGCGGGCGGGCCGTCCACCAGCCGCAGCACGGCGGCCGCCCGGACGCCGGCGGGCAGCGACCGCAGCGCCGCGGCCAGCACCGGGTCCTCGTCGGCCGGGACGACCGGCGCGAGCGTCCCGACCACCTGCTCGGCGGCCCAGCGGGGCCGGTCCCGGGGAGCGGTCAGCGCCCGGCGGGCCGTCGCCGCGTCGTCCAGCGCGCTGGGGGTGGCCAGCGCCGCGGACAGCAGCCGGACGGCGTCGGCCCGGTCGTCGGTGAGCAGCACGGCGAGCGGCCCGAGCCGGGGGAGCAGCCCGGTGACGGCGTCGACCGCCGGGTCGGGACCCGGCTCGTCGTCGCGGCTCATGCCCTGATCCTCCGCTGCCGCCGCAGGTCATGCGGGGCGAGCGGGTCCTTCACGAGGCGGGCGGGAGGTCCAGGTCGGTCAGCGCGGCCTGGACGTCGTCCTCGCGGACGAAGTCCAGCGCCAGCAGCCGGTGCACCAGCACCCCGCGGCGGGTGAGCCGCAGGTCGGCCGGGCGCAGCTCGGGCCGCAGCCCCGGGCGGGCCGGTGCCAGCGGCGGGTCGAGCAGGTCGGCGCGCTGCAGGTCGGCGACGTCCTCGCGGGCGCCCCAGGCCCGCCAGCCCCGCGCCTCCTCCTCCAGCGAGCCCATCGGCAGCGGGGAACGGTCCCGCCGGCCGACCGCGGCCAGGTAGACCAGCTGGCGCCAGCTGCAGGACTCGGCGAGCTGCAGCGCGCGGGAGGCCAGCGCCACGTCGATGTCGGGGGAGACGACGACCTCGGCCAGCAGGTAGCCCAGGTGCCGCACCCGTCGTTCCTCGGTGGTCTGCCGGGCGGCCTGGACGACGTCCTCGACCAGCCGCTCGGCCGCCGACCGGGCGGCGGTGCTGACGCTGAAGAACCCGTCGGTGCGCACGGCGCGGCCCTGGTGGGCGCGGGTGACCGACAGCTCCGCGGCGAAGGCCAGCACCGCACCAGCCCGGGCGCGCTCCCAGGTCAGCGGCAGCTCGGCGGCGGTGGTCGCGGCGTCGCGCAGGCAGGAGGCGAGCCGGTCGTCGAGCCGCAGCGGGCTCGACTCCGGCGCGAACAGCAGGCCGGCGACCGCACGGCTCATCGACCCGGCGACCAGCTCCCCGGTCTCCACCAGGTCCCGGCCGGGCGCGCGCTCGTCGCCGATGGAGTCCCTCACGCCGCGATCATGGCGCGCGCGAGAGCGGAACGCACCTGGCGGGCGGGCCCCCTCACCACAGCGGGGCAGGGGGCGTGAGCACAACGGAACACGAGTTCACCGCCACGGCAACGGCGGGGGAACGCCGGGCCGCCACCGTTCCGGCATGGCCACAGCCACCCAGACCGGCGCCCCCCTCCAGCAGCACGCCCCCGGCCGGCTCGGCGGCCGGTGGATCGACGACTGGCGACCCGAGGACCCCGAGTTCTGGGAGTCCACCGGCAAGGGCGTGGCCCGCCGGAACCTGTTCTTCTCGGTCTTCTCCGAGCACATCGGGTTCTCCATCTGGAGCCTGTGGTCGGTGATGGTGCTCTTCCTGCCCGAGCCCGTCTTCGGCATCGACCCGGCCGGGAAGTTCCTGCTCACCACGCTGCCCACGGCGCTGGGTGCCGTCGTCCGGCTGCCCTACACCTTCGCGGTGGCCAAGTTCGGCGGCCGGAACTGGACGATCATCAGCGCCGCGGCGCTGCTGGTGCCCACGATCGCCACCGCGGTCGTGCTCGAGCCGGGCGTCTCGTACACGACGCTGCTGGTCGTCTCCTGCCTGGCCGGCGTCGGTGGCGGCAACTTCGCCAGCTCGATGACCAACATCAACGCCTTCTACCCGACCCGGCTCAAGGGCTGGGCGCTCGGCCTCAACGCCGGCGGCGGCAACCTGGGCGTCCCGGTGATCCAGCTGATCGGACTGCTGGTGCTGGCGACCGCCGGGGCCGAGCACCCGCGGATCGTGCTCTTCGTCTACCTGCCGTTCATCGTGGTCGCCGCGGTCGGGGCTGCGCTGGTGATGGACAACCTGACGACGGCGCGCAACCAGCCGCGGGCCATGCGGGAGGCCACCCGCGAGGGCCACACCTGGATCATGTCCTTCCTCTACATCGGCACCTTCGGCTCGTTCATCGGCTTCGGGTTCGCCTTCGGCCAGGTGCTGCAGAACCAGTTCGCCGACGACTTCGCCACGCCGCTGGCGGCCGCCCAGCTGACCTGGCTGGGGCCGCTTCTGGGCTCGCTGATCCGGCCGCTCGGTGGCTCGCTGGCCGACCGGTACGGCGGTGCCCGGATCACCTTCTGGAACTTCGTCGCGATGGCGGTCGGCGCGGGCGTCGTCCTCACCGCCAGCCAGGTGGAGTCGCTGCCGCTGTTCCTGGTGGGCTTCGTGCTGCTGTTCGTCCTCAGCGGCATCGGCAACGGCTCGACCTACAAGATGATCCCGGCGATCTTCCGGGCCCGGGCGATGGACGCGGTCGCCGCCGGCACCGACTCCGCGGTCGCGGACAAGCACGCGCTGCGGATGTCCGGGGCGCTGATCGGCATCGCCGGCGCGATCGGCGCCTTCGGCGGGGTGCTGGTGAACCTGGCCTTCCGCCAGTCGTTCCTCTCCACCGGCAGCGGGGACGGCGCGTACGTCGCGTTCATCGCCTTCTACGCCGTCTGCGTCGTGGTCACCTGGGTCGTCTACCTGCGCCCCGGCAACGAGCTCGCCGGCGTCTGACGGCCCCTCTGCAGGGGCCCGCCGCGAGCCTGCGAGCGGTGGGGGGCAGAGGGGTCCCTCATGGGCGCCAGACCTGCTGGTAGTCGGGGTGGTCGGCGTACGGGGTCGCCAGCAGAGCAAGGGTGACCGCGGCCAGCTGGTGGGCGTCCTTGGGCGGCATCGGGAAGTCGGCCAGCCCCTGCGGCCGGGAGCCGAGGAAGCTGAGGTCCGGTGCGGCCGCCTGGCAGGCCAGCACGACCTTCCGCTTGGCCGCGCAGTCGGCGCGGAGTCGCTCGGCGGTGCCCTCCTCGCCCTGCGCGGCGGCGAGGTCGGCGGCGGTGCGCGCGTCCTCGGCCATCCGGGCCAGGAGGAAACCGACCAGGTCCATCACGGGCGGTTCCATGGGTCGAGTCTCCCCTCCCGGACGGCAGTGCGCTCCCGGTCTAGACCGCCAGCCGGTAACCGCGCTTGACCACCGTCTCGACCACCGGGGCGCCCAGCGCGGCGCGCAGCCGGGTGACAGCCATCTCCACGGCGTGCGCGTCGCCGCCGCCGGACAGCTCGGCGAGCAGGTCGGGCCGGGAGACGACGACGCCCGGCCGGCGGGCCAGCGCCCGCAGCACCGCCATCGGCCCCGGCGGCAGCTCGACCAGGCGGCCGTCGAGCACCGCGGCGTGCCCGCGCACCTGCAGCGTGTGCGGACCGGAGGTGAGCACCGGGTGCCGGGCGGGGAGCTCGGCGACGACCGAGCGGGCCAGCGCGCCGAGGCGGGCCCGCTCCGGCTGGACGGTGCGGATGCCCACGGCCTCCAGCGGCCCGGCTGTCACCGGGCCGACGGCCACCGGCAGGACGGCGTCGGCGAAGGCGGCGAGGACCGCGGAGCGCACCCCCTCGTCGGCGGCGACCTGCAGCAGGCTGGCCGCGGCCGGGGCGCTGGTGAAGGTGACGGCGTCCACGCCGCGGGCGGCGATCGCGGTCACCAGCCGGCGCAGCGGGGCGGTGTCCTCCGGCAGCACCCACCGGTAGACCGGCACGGTGAGCACGTCGGCCCCGGCCTGGCGGAGCCCGGACACCAGGTCCGGCAGCGGGTCGCCGTGCAGCTGGACGGCGACCCGCCGGCCCTCGATCGGCCCCTCCGCGCCGGACAGCAGGTGCTGCAGCACCTCCGCGGAGCTCTCCGACCCCGGCGACCACGCGTCGACCAGCCCGGCGCCGCGGATCGCGCCGCGCGCCTTGGGGCCGCGGGCGAGCACCCGGGAGGTCTGCAGGTGCTCGCGCAGCGGGAGGTCCCAGGCCTCGGCGGCCTCGAGCCAGCCGCGGAACCCGACCCCCGTCGTCGCGACCACCAGGTCGACCGGGGCGGCCAGCACCTCCCGGGTCGCGGCGACCAGGTCGGCGTCGTCGGAGAGCGGGACGATCCGGATGGCCGGGGCGTAGACGACCCGGGCGCCGCGGCGGTCGAGCAGGGCGCCGAGCTCCTCGCGCCGGCGGGCGGCGGTCACCGCCACCGTGTAACCGCGCAGCGGCAGCAGCTCCTCGGTGGTCCCCTCCGGGGGCACGCCGGCCGCGGGCTCGGCGGCGGGCTGCGCGGCCGCGCCGTCGGCACGGCCGCCCACGGGACGGTCGAGCGCGCGGTCGGTCACCCCTCCATGGTGCGGCCTCGGTGTTCCAACCGTGTGACGCACACCCCCGCCGGCACCGGCAGTGCACCATGGGAGCGTGCCCGCCGACTCCTCGCCCTCCCCGGTGTCCGCCGTCCCGCGGCGGCTGCGGCTGATCACCGCGCTGGCCGCGGGCGGGCTGGTCGCGGTGATGACCGTCGTCGCCGTGCTGCTGAAGTCCTCGACCACCGGCGTGGTCGCCTTCCACACCGCCGACCAGGTCGCGATGGTCGGGCTGGGCCTGGCCATGGGCGCCGGCGTGCTGATGGTGGGCCGGTCCCGGGTCGACGCGGACGCCGACGGCATCCGGGTGCGCAACGTGGTGATGAACCACGACGTGCCGTGGTCGGCGGTGCGCTCGGTGCGGTTCGACCGGCACTCGCCGTGGGCCACGCTGCTGCTCACCAACGACGACGAGCTGGCCGTCTCCGCGGTGCAGGCGGCCGACGGCGAGCGCGCGCTGCTCGCCGTCCGGGGCCTGCGCGCGCTGCTGGCCGACCACCAGGCCCGGCACGCCGTCCCGCGCGAGGACCTGCTGTACCCCCGGGAATGACGGGAGGGGGGCGGACGCTGTACTCTGAGCGCGCCTCCCCCCGCTACATCGAGGCGCGTGAACCACGGCGGCCCCCGGGCCGCCTACCAAAGAGGAGCCCGCTCCCACCTGGCGCCGTGCAGGCACCCAGGTCCCCGGATCGCGCAGGCCGGTTCTCCGGCGTGCGTGGCCCGCACGAGCACCCCCGCCCCGGGGTGCCCGTCGGCGTCCGGCGAGTGGGCCCCGTGAGCACGAGCTCACGGGGCCTTTTCCCGTCGGCGACCCGGGTGGGACACCGGCTCCTCACCGCAGCAGCAGAGGAGAGGCCATCACCGAGCCCCGCATCAACGACCGCATCCGCGTCCCCGAGGTCCGTCTCGTCGGACCCGAGGGCGAGCAGGTCGGCGTCGTGTCGATCGGCGAGGCGCTGCGCCTGGCCCAGGACAGCGAACTCGACCTGGTCGAGGTCGCGCCCATGGCCCGGCCGCCCGTCGTCAAGCTCATGGACTACGGCAAGTTCAAGTACGAGGCCGCCCAGAAGGCCCGCGAGGCCCGGCGGAACCAGGCGCTCACCGTCATCAAGGAGATGCGGCTGCGCCTGAAGATCGACCCGCACGACTACGAGACCAAGAAGGGCCACGTCGAGCGCTTCCTCAAGGGCGGCGACAAGGTCAAGATCACCGTGATGTTCCGCGGTCGCGAGCAGTCCCGCCCCGAGATGGGCTACAAGCTGCTGCAGCGGCTGGCCGGCGACGTCGCCGACCTCGGGGTGGTGGAGTCCAACCCCAAGCAGGACGGCCGGAACATGGTCATGGTGATCGCCCCGCACCGGAACCAGGCGGCGACGGACGCGGCGCGGCGAACTGCCAAGCAGGAGAAGCAGGCTGCGCACGACGAGCCCGCGACGGCCGAGCAGGCGCCCCCGGCCTAGGCCGGCACCACCCCCGACGCACCCGCGCCGCGCAGCACTGCTGCGCGGCGCCGGGCTGACACGAACAGGACCACAGATGCCGAAGAACAAGACCCACAAGGGCGCTGCCAAGCGCATCCGCGTCACGGGCACCGGGAAGCTGGTGGGTGAGCACCAGAACAACCAGCACAAGTTCGAGGCGAAGTCCTCCTCCCGGAAGCGCCGCATCAGTGGCACCGGAGTCCTCTCCAAGGCCGACACGCCGCGGATGAAGAAGCTCCTCGGTCTCTGACCGCCCCTTTCCACACGAGCAGAACGGAGCTTCCACGTGGCACGCGTGAAGCGGGCGGTCAACGCCCAGAAGAAGCGTCGCAGCACCCTCGAGGCGGCCAGCGGTTACCGCGGCCAGCGCTCGCGGCTGTACCGCAAGGCCAAGGAGCAGATCCTCCACTCGGCCACCTACAACTACCGCGACCGCAAGGTCCGCAAGGGTGACTTCCGCAAGCTGTGGATCACCCGGATCAACGCCGCGGCGCGGCAGAACGACATGACCTACAACCGGTTCATGCAGGGCCTCAAGCTGGCCGGCATCGAGCTGGACCGCCGCGTCCTGGCCGAGCTCGCCGTCAACGAGCCCGCCGCCTTCGCCTCGCTGGTCGAGTCGGCTCGCGCCGCCCTGGCCGCGAACCCCGAGGCGACCGGCGCCGCTGCCGCCTGATCCAGGCAGCACACCCGCACACCACCCGACGACGCCGTCGCGGGGAGCCCGCCTCCCCGCGACGGCGTCGTCGTCTGTCCGCACCCACGAGAGGAGCCCCGTGCCCGAGATGCTGACCGAGCGCTCGGCTCGGGTCGCCGCCGCCCGCAAGCTCACCCGCCGCAGCGGCCGGGACGACGCCGGTGCCTTCCTCGCCGAGGGTCGGCAGGCGGTGTCCGAGGCGCTGGCCGAGGCGGAGACCGACCCGGGCGCCGTCCTGGAGGTGTTCGCGACCGAGGCGGCCGCGACGACCCACCGCGAGCTGCTGGCCGCCACCCGGGTGCCGGTGCACCTGCTCACCGACCGGGCCGCCGCGTCGCTGTCGGAGACGGTGACCCCGCAGGGCCTGGTGGCGGTCTGCGCGCTGCGCGACGTCGCCCCGGACACCCTGGTCAGCGACCCGCCGCGGCTGGCCGTTGCGCTGGCCGAGCTCGCCGACCCGGGCAACGCCGGCACCGTCCTGCGCACCGCCGACGCGTGCGGTGCGAGCACCGTCGTGTTCGGCGCCGGCTCCACCGACCCCTACAACGGCAAGGTCGTGCGCAGCAGCGCCGGCAGCCTGTTCCACGTCGACGTCGTCCGCAGCGCACCGCTGGCCGAGCTGGTGCCGCGGGTGCAGGCGGCCGGGACGACCGTGCTCGCCGCCGACGGCGGGGGAGAGGTGGCCCTGGACGAGGCCGCCGACGAGGGGCTGCTCGCGGCACCCGTCCTCTGGCTGTTCGGCAACGAGGCGCGCGGGCTGGACCCGGCGCTGGGCGCGCTGGCCGACGCCCGGGTGCGGATCCCGATGCGCGGCCGGGCGGAGAGCCTCAACCTGTCGGTCGCCGCCTCGATCTGCCTCTACGCCACCCAGCTCGCCCAGCGCTGACCCCGCCCCACCCGGAGATGGCCGTCTTCGGGGCCGTGTGGACCCCGAAGATGGCCGTCTTCGGGGCAGGGGGGCGTCAGAGGAGGCGGGCGCGGTGCCAGAGCTTCTCGGACGGGCCGCCGATCAGGCCGACGCCGCGCAGGTAGCCGACCAGGCCGCTCGCGGACTCCCGGAGCTTGGCCGCGTGGTGGTCGTTGGCCTCAGCCGCGGCGACCGCCCGGTCGACGTCCAGCCCGGCGGCCGCGTAGACCGAGGGCTGCACCAGGTTGTCGGCGATGATCGAGGCGACCACCGCCACGACCGTGCGCTGCTTGCGCAGCTGCCAGCGGGACAGCTGCGGGGTGCGCCGGGTGATCTCCTCGCGGGCGAAGCGCATGTGCCGCGCCTCCTCGACGACGTGGATCTGGCTGGTCGCCCGGGTCAGCGGCTGCACCCGCTCGTCCTTCATCAGGTCACGCTGGAAGATGTCCAGGATCTCCTCGGCCACCAGGATCGCGGCGTACGCGGCCGGCCCGTTGCCCTTGGCGGCGAACGCCCGGCCCAGCGCCAGCACCTTCGCCGACGGCTGGTAGGACGGCGCCCCGAACTTCTCCGCCGTCCGGGCGAACATCACCGAGTGCCGGCACTCGTCGGCGATCTCGGTCAGCGCCCACTGGAAGTGCGGCTGGGCCGGGTCGTCGCCGTAGACGTCGCGGAGCACCAGCTGCATGAGCAGCACCTCGAACCAGATGCCGACGCCGGAGATCGAGCAGTACTCGTGCACCGTCAGGGTGACCCGCTGCTCGTGGGTCATCTCCTCCCACAGCGGCGTGCCGTACAGCGAGGACCACTCCGGCGACAGCCCGTAGAGGTCGGCCGGGACGTCGGCGGCCCAGTCGATGTCGACCACCGGGTCGTAGGACCGCTTCGCCGCGGACCGCAGCAGCCGGGTGGACATCTCCTGCCGGTCGACCGGGGCCTTGGACGGCGGGCGGCTGGCGGTCTCGTCGGTGAGCGTCGCGGCCATCGGTGGGTCTCCCTCGTCGGAGGTCGGTGGTGCCTGCTGGACGGCGGTGCAGTAGGCGTGTCGAAAAGTAACTGTTATCGTCCGACACATGCAAGAGGTCGGCTATCTTCGGCGCATGCAGGAGGCCGTCAGCACGCCACCGCGCCCACCGGGTGACGGCCGCAGCTCCCGCTGGACCGAGCACCGGCGCGCCCGGCGCGAGGAGTTCGTCGCGGCAGGGGTCGAGGCCGTGCGGCTGGCCGGGCCGGAGTTCGCCGTCGAGGACGTCGCCCGGTCCGCCGGGGTGTCGAAGACGGTCATCTACCGGTACTTCGCCGACAAGGAGGAGCTGGTCGACGCCGTCCTGGAGCAGGTGGCCACCGCCGTCCTGCTGCCCCGGCTGCTCGGCGAGCTCGCGATCGAGCGGGCCGACGACCTGGAGCGGCTGCGCTCGGTCATCGGCGCGTTCGTCCAGTTCGTGGAGGACGAGCCGGCGCTCTACGGCTTCGCCTACGCCCACGCCGGGCGCTCCGGCCGGCCCGACGCGGTGGCCGGCACCGAGCTCGCCGTGGCCGAGGCGCTCGCCGGGCTGATGCGCGACCGGCTGGCCGCCGTCGGCCGGCCCACCGAGGGCGCCGCCACCTGGGCGTACGGGGTCGTCGGCATGGTCCAGCTCGCCGCGCACTGGTGGTCCGGCGCGCGCACCGTCCCGGCCGCCGCGCTGGTCGACCAGCTCACCGCGCTGGCCTGGGGCGGGTTGTCCACCCTGCTGCCCTACGGGAGCCCCCGATGAGCGAGCCGACGACGGCCGGGCCCGACGAGCCGGAGGGCCACCAGGGCCCGGTGGTGCTGGTGCTGCCCGACGGCGCCGAGCAGGCCGCCCGGGCGCACCTGGTCGCCCGGTTCGACCCGCTCGCCGGCACCACGGTGTGGGTCGGCCGGGTCGACCGCCGGCTGCCGGTGCGCACCGTCGTCGTGGTCCGCACCCCGAACGGCGAGGGGCGGGCCGAGACCACCGAGCACGACGTCTGGGGCAACACCCGGGTCCGCGGGCTGGACCGCCCGCCCTTCCCGGTGGAGCTGCTGGACGCCACCGGCCACTGAGCCGGCGGCCGGTCAGACCGCGGTCGGGTGCTTCCGGGCGTACATCCGCGCGTCGGCCCGGTGCAGCAGCTGCCCGAACTCCGCGCCGTCGTCGGGGTGCACGCTGACCCCGACGCTGGCCCGCACCTGCACCGTCCGCGCGCCGAGCACGACCGGCTCGGTGAGCACGGCGTGCAGCTGGTCCGCAACCCGCCCCGCCTCCGCCTCGGCCGTCGCCGGGTCGAGGCCGAGCAGGCCGACGAGGAACTCGTCGCCGCCGAGCCGGGCCAGCAGGTCGCCGCGGCGGAGCCGGCCGCGCAGCCGGTCGGCCACCACCTGCAGCAGCTCGTCGCCGGCCGCGTGGCCGAGCGCGTCGTTGACCGCCTTGAACCCGTCGAGGTCCAGGAACAGCAGCGCCACCGCCGAGCCGTCCAGCCGGGCCTGCCAGAGGGCGGCCTCCATCCGCTCCTCGAACCGGCGCCGGTTGGGCAGCGCGGTGAGCGGGTCGGTGTAGGCGAGCTCCTCGATCTGGGCCAGGTGCCGGCGGGTGCGGTCGCGCTCCTGCAGCAGCTCGCGCTCGGCGGTGACCCGGGCGGTGACGTCGGACTGCACGCCGATGTACTGGACGACGTCCCCGGCGGCGTCCACCACCGGCGCCAGGTGGATCTCGTTCCACCAGGGCTCCCGCTCGGGGCCGCGGTGGTTGAGCAGGGTGGCCCGGAACTCCTTGCCCTCGCGGATCGCCTGGCGCATCCGGTCCACCGTGCCGGGGTCGGTGTCCGGCCCCTGCAGGAAGCGGCAGTTGCGGCCCAGCGCCTCGCCGGGGGTGAGCCCGGCCAGCTGCTCGAAAGCGGCGTTGACGTAGACCAGCGGCTGGTCCGGGGAGGTCATGTCGGCGATCGCCACGCCGCTGGTGGTCGCGGCGAGCGCGCGGTGCAGCAGCACCTCGTCGGGGGTGAGCCCGGTGGGGCGGGCCGTCACCGCGGCCGGGGCCGCGACGTCGCCCGCTGCCACCTCGGGGGCCGGCGGTGCGGGCTCGGCGGCCACCCGGGCGACCAGCGAGACGCCGGCCCGCTCGACGGTCTGCCGGTCGTAGGTGAGCGCGTACTCGTACCGGCGCTGCAGGTCCGGGCCGCCGTCGCCGAGGTCGCGGGCGAGCAGGGCGGCGCTGAAGTGCGGGCTGAGCACGACGACGTCCCACTCGCCGCGCACCGGGTCGTCCTCGGCCAGGTGCGCGCCGCGCACGCCGGGCAGCGGCTCGACCGGCAGGTCGGCACCCAGGGCGCAGACGAAGCCGGTGCGGGCGACCAGGTCGCGGTAGCGCAGCGCGGTGGCGGGCGTGAAGTGCCGGGCCTCCTGGAAGGTCGAGGCGACGACGCAGGTCTCACCCAGCCGCATGGCCTGGCGCTCCAGGTGCTTGCTCAGCTCGATCAGCAGCGCCTTGGGGGCGGTGCGCAGCTGGGTGCCGGCCGGCAGGCAGCTGAAGGGGGAGGCGTCGGCGTCCCCGCCGAGCGCACCGGACGACGGCAGCTCCAGCCGGCCGACCGTGCTGCCGGGCACCGCGCCCGGACCGGGGCGGCCGAAGTGCCAGCCCTGCCCGAGGCTCGCGCCCAGCGCGTGCGCCATCGCCAGGTGGGCCTCGTCCTCGATGCCCTCGGCGAGCACCAGGGCACCGGTCCGCTCGGCGTAGCCGTTGACGGCGTTCATGATCTCCGCGACCGCCGGCCCGGGCCGCTGCTGCACCAGCCGCAGGTCCAGCTTGACCACGTCCGGCCGCAGCAGCGGCATGAAGGCCAGGGACATCGACTCGGCGCCCACGTCGTCCAGGGCGATGCCCCAGCCGACCTCGCGGACCCGCTGCACGGTGCGCAGCAGGTCGGCGGGGCGGGTGGCCAGCGCGCGCTCGGTGATCTCGACGACGACGCGCAGCCCGGCCGGCGCGGCGGTCGCGATCGCCAGCAGCTCGTCCAGCGGCGCGGACTCCAGCACCTCGGGCTCGACGTTGACGAAGACGGTGAGCGGGGGGCCGAGCTCCGCGGCCACGGCGCCGCGCAGGGCGGCGGAGCGGCAGAGCGCGTCCAGCTCGGCGAGCCGGCCGGCGGACCGGGCGGCGGCGAACAGCGTGTCGGGGGTGTACAGCGGGCCCTCCGGCCCGCGGGCGAGCGCCTCGTAGGCGACGACGCGTCCGCTGTCCAGCTCCACGATGGGCTGGTAGACGCTGTGCACGGAGCCGGTGCGGAGCACCTCGTCGATCGACGAGGCCGGTGCTGCGGTCGAGGTCACGTGCGGAGGATCGGCACGTTCCCGGCCCGGCACGCGTGGTCCCGGGCCGGGGGGCACCCGTCCGGTGGAGGCCGCCGGCCGGAACCCACGCGCGGGCCCGGGGGCCCGCCGGGCAGAATGGCCTCCCGTGTCTGGCGCCAACGACCCCTACGACCCCAAGCAGGTCGCCGCGCTGTCCGCGGAGGCCCTCGACGCCGCGGTGAGCGCCGCGACCGAGGCCTTCGCCGGTGCCGCCGACCTGGAGGCGCTGGCCGCCGTCCGGCCGGCCCACCTGGGCGACCGCGCGCCGGTGCTGCTGGCCCGCCGCGAGCTCGGCGCGCTGCCACCGGCCGCCCGCTCCGACGCCGGCAAGCGGGTGAACGCCGCCCGGGTCGCCGTCACCGACGCCTACGCCGCGCGGCTCGCCCAGCTGGAGGCCGAGCGCGACGAGCGGGTGCTGGCCGAGGAGCGGGTCGACGTCACGCTGCCCTGGGACCGCGCCCCGCGCGGCGCCCGGCACCCGCTCACCACGCTGACCGACCGGATCGCCGACGTCTTCGTCGGGATGGGGTACGAGGTCGCCGAGGGCCCCGAGCTCGAGGCCGAGTGGCTGAACTTCGACGCGCTGAACATCAGCACCGACCACCCGGCCCGGTCGATGATGGACACCTTCTTCGTGGCACCTGCGGACTCCGGTCTGGTGCTGCGCACGCACACCAGCCCGGTGCAGGCCCGCACCATGCTCGAGCGCCGGCCGCCGATCTACGTGATCGCCCCCGGCCGGGTCTACCGCACCGACGAGCTCGACGCGACGCACACCCCGGTGTTCCACCAGGTCGAGGGGCTGGCCGTCGACCGCGGGCTCACCATGGCGCACCTGCGCGGCACGCTGGACCACCTGGCCCGGCAGCTGTTCGGCGCCGACGCGGTCACCCGCTGGCGGCCCTCCTACTTCCCGTTCACCGAGCCCTCGGCGGAGTTCGACGTCTGGTTCCCCGAGCACCGCGACGGGCCGCGCTGGGTGGAGTGGGGTGGCTGCGGCATGGTCAACCCCCGGGTGCTGACCGCCTGCGGCATCGACCCGGAGGAGTTCACCGGGTTCGCGTTCGGCTGCGGCATCGAGCGCGCCCTGCAGTTCCGCCACGAGGTCGGCGACATGCGCGACATCGTCGAGGGCGACGTCCGCTTCACCACGGCATTCGGAGTTGAGCAGTAGTGCGCGTCCCCATCGGCTGGCTGGCCGAGCACGTCGACCTGCCCGCGGGCACGACGGTCGAGGACCTCGACACCGCCTTCGTCCGGCTCGGCCTGGAGGTCGAGGAGGTCCACCGCACGCCGGAGACCACCGGCCCGCTGGTCGTCGGCCGGGTGCTGGAGATCGAGGAGCTGACCGGCTTCAAGAAGCCGATCCGGTACTGCCAGGTGGAGGTCGGCGAGGCCGCACCCCGCGGCATCGTCTGCGGTGCCCGCAACTTCGCCGTCGGCGACCTGGTCGTCGTCGCGCTCCCGGGTGCGGTGCTGCCCGGTGGCTTCGCGATCGCGGCCCGGACGACCTACGACCACGTCTCCGACGGGATGATCTGCTCGGTCCGGGAGCTGGGCATCGGCGAGGACCACGCCGGGATCCTGGTGCTGGGGCGGGACGGCTACGAGCCGGGCACCCCGGCCGCCGGCGTCCTCGGGCTGGACGACGTCGTCATCGAGCTGAACGTGACCCCCGACCGGGGCTACTGCCTCGCGATGCGCGGCATCGCCCGGGAGATGGGCACCGGGCTGGCCGTCGACTGGCGCGACCCCGGTGCGGTCACCCCGCCGGCCTGGTCCGGCGAGCCGGCCTGGCAGGTCGAGGTCGCCGACGCCGATCGCTGCGACCGGTTCTCGATGATCGCCCTGGAGGGGCTGGACCCGACCGCGGCGAGCCCCTGGTGGATGCGCCGCCGGCTGGCCCAGTCGGGGATCCGCAGCATCTCGCTGGCCGTCGACGTCACCAACTACGTGATGCTCGAGCTGGGCCAGCCGATGCACGCCTTCGACCGGGACACCGTGCGCGGGCCGATCGTCGTCCGCCGGGCGACGGCGGGGGAGCGGCTCACCACGCTGGACGGCGTCGACCGGGCGCTGGACCCCGACGACGTGCTGATCACCGACGACTCGGGCCCGATCGGCCTCGCCGGGGTGATGGGCGGCGCGTCCACCGAGATCGGCGACGGCACCTCGAACGTGCTGCTGGAGGCGGCCCACTGGGAGCCCACCGGCATCGCCCGCACGGTGCGCCGGCACAAGCTGCCCAGCGAGGCGGCCAAGCGCTTCGAACGCGGCACCGACCCCGAGGTCACCGTGGTGGCGCTGGCCCGGGCGGCCGCGCTGCTCGGCGAGTACGGCGGCGCCCGCGTCGTCGGCGCCCCCGTCGACCCGGACACCCGCGGCCCGCGCCCGGTCATCGCGCTGGACGCCGGCCGGCCGTCCCGCATCTCCGGGGTCGAGTACCCCACCTCGCAGGTCATCGAGTCGCTCACCGCGGTCGGCGCCTCCGTCGACGCCGACGGGGCGATGCTGCAGGTCACCCCGCCGTCCTGGCGGCCCGACCTCACCGACCCGGCCGACCTGGTGGAGGAGGTCGTCCGGCTGGCCGGCTACGACGACATCCCCTCCGTGCTGCCCAGCGTGCCGCCCGGCCGCGGCCTGACCGAGCGGCAGCGCCGCCGGCGCAGCATCGGCCGCGCTCTCGCCGAGGCCGGCTACGTCGAGGCGCCGGCCTACCCGTTCGTCGGCACCGCGGCGCTGGACGCGCTGGGCCTGCCCGCGGACGACGTCCGCCGGCAGGTCGTGGTGGTGCGCAACCCGCTGTCGGAGGAGGAGCCGGCGCTGCGCACCACGCTGCTGCCCGGGCTGCTGGCCACCCTGGCCCGCAACCTCTCCCGCGGCCAGCGCGACGTCGCCGTCTTCGAGCACGGCTCGGTGTTCCCCGGCGACCGCCGCACGCCCGCCCCGGTGCCCGGCGTCGACCGCCGTCCCGACGACGAGACCCTCGCCGCGCTGCTCGGTGCGGTGCCGCCGCAGCCGTGGCACGTCGCCGTCGCGCTGACCGGCAACCGCGAGCCGCGCGGCTGGTGGGGGCCCGGCCGCCCGGTCGACTGGGCCGACGCCGTCCAGGCCGCCCGGGTCGTCGCCGCGACCGCCGGCGTGCAGCTGACCGTGCGCGCTGGCGCCCTGGCGCCCTGGCACCCCGGCCGCTGCGCCGAGCTGCTGGTCGGCGACGTCGTCGTCGGGCACGCCGGCGAGCTGCACCCGCGCGTGGTCGCGGCGCTGGACCTGCCGCCGCGCACCTGCGCGATGGAGCTCGACGTCGACGCGCTGCCCGCCGCCCCGATCCCGGTGGGGCCGCACGTCTCCACCTTCCCGCCGGTGCTGGTCGACCTCGCGCTGGTCGTGCCGGACGACGTCCCGGCGGCCACCGTCGAGTCCGCGCTCCGCGAGGGCGCCGGCGAGCTGCTCGAGGCGCTGCGGCTCTTCGACGTCTACACCGGCGCCCCGGTGCCGGCCGGGTCTCGCTCGCTGGCCTACGCGCTCACCCTGCGCGCGCCCGACCGCACGCTGACCGGCGAGGAGGCCAACGCCGCCCGCGACGCCGCGGTCGCGCTGGCGGTCGAGCGCACCGGGGCGGCCCTCCGTGCCTGACCTGAGCGGCACCGTCGCGCTGGTCACCGGTGCGTCGGCGGGCATCGGCCGGTACCTCGCGCAGGGGCTGGCCGAGCGCGGCGCGACCGTCGCCGGCCTGGCCCGCTCCGCCGACCGGCTGATGGCGGCGATGGACGACGTCGCCGGGGCCACCGGCGCCCGCACGCTGGCGGTCGCGGCCGACGTCACCGACCCCGACGCCGTGCAGACCGCGGTCACCCAGGTGGTCGCCGAGCTGGGTCCGGTGACGCTGCTGGTCAACAACGCCGGGCTGATCGACGCCGCCGAGGTGCCGCTGTGGGAGGCCGACCCGGACCAGTGGTGGCAGGTGGTCGAGAGCCAGGTGCGCGGTCCGTTCCTGGTCTCCCGGGCGGTCGTCCCCGGGATGATCGCCGCCGGGGGCGGCCGGGTGATCGGGCTGGGCAGCGGGCTGGGCACCCGGGGGAGCGACGTCTACAGCGCCTACTCCGCCGGCAAGAGCGCGCAGATGCGGATCACCGAGGGCATCGACCTGGCCGGCGCCGCGCACGGGGTGCGGGCCTTCGACCTGGCGCCCGGGGTGATCGACACCGAGATGACCCGGGCGATGCCGATGCACGCCGGGCGCACAGAGTGGACCCGCCCGGAGGACGTCGTCGCGCTCGCCGTGGCCATCGCCGCCGGTGAGCTGGACCAGTGGTCCGGCCGGTTCCTGCGGGCCGGCGCCGACGACCTGGACACCCTGCGCGCCACCACGCCCACCGGCACCGCCCGGCAGCTGCGGCTGCGGCCCTACGGCGACACCGACCCGATCGGCTGACCGCTCAGCAGACCGCCGCGAACAGCGGTGCGGCGCCGGTGATCTCCAGCATCCGCCGGACGGTGCGGGAGGGCCCGCGGAGCTCGGGCACCCGTCCCGTCCGCCGCGACTGCTCGGTCTCCCGGACCAGCATCCGCAGCGCGCGGCCGTCGAGGAAGGTGGCCGCGGAGAGGTCGACGGCCGCCGCGCCGGAGGTGTCCGACCGAGCGGCATCCCAGGCGTCGACCACCAGGCCGTCGACCTCCCCGCGCAGCCGGAGCACGACCACGCCGTCCTCCACGACCAGGTCGATCCCGTCCGGCAGCTGCTCGACGTCCCTCAGCACGGCGTTCCTCCCTCTGCCCGGCACCGGATGCCGGGACGCCGCCCACTGTGCCGAGGGGGTCTGACAGAACGGCCGCCGTCGGCTGCGGACCTGCTGGGAGCTCAGCCGGCCGACGGGGCCTCGACCACCCAGATCGAGTTCCCGTCGGGGTCGCGCACGGCGAACATCAGCGGCGCTCCCGGTGCCCGCATCGGCTCCGGGTCGACGTCGACGCCCACGTGGGCAGCCAGCCGGGCGTGCTCGGCCAGCACGTCGGTGGACTCGACCCCGATCGCGCCGCCGCCGGGCGTGCCGCCCATCGGGGGGTTGAGTGCCAGCCGCGCCGTCGAGCCGGGCGGCGCGACCTCGAGCCAGCGGGCCTCGCCGTCCGCGCCGAATCGCTCGTCGCCGCGCACCTCGAAGCCGAGGACGCCGGTGTAGAAGTCACGGGCCGCGTCCTGGTCGGAGACGCTGAACATGGCCACGGCCAGCTGGGTCAGGGTGGTGTGCTGGGTCTGCGTCATGTCGGTACGACCGGTGCTCCGGCCCGAACTCATCGGGGGGAGCGGGTCACACGACCGTGGCCAGCGCCCGCGGGGCGATGTCCACCGAGACGAGGGTGCCGGCCGCCAGCTCGACCAGTTCGCCGTCCAGCTGCAACGGCATGGGTGCCAGCGCGGTGAACGCGAAGTGGGTGGCGCTGGGCTGCGGGCCCAGCCCGCGGGTCGCCGCGCGCAGCGCGGTCGCGAGCACCCGCAGCCTGCCGGTGCGCCGCTGGGTGACCACCTCGAACACCCCGTCGTCGGGGCGGCCGCCCTCGCTGAGCCGGGCGTACTTGGCCATCTCGCCGATGTTGGCGAAGACCAGGCTGTCGATGGTGCGGCGCTGCCCGTCCTCCAGCCGGATCGGGAACGGGCGGAAGCGCGCGAAGCCGCGCACCACCGCGACGATCTCCCGCCACGAGCCCTTGCCGCCCTCCTCCAGGTCCACCGCGACCACCGGGGTGAGCCCGACGCCGATGTAGGAGTGCGCGTAGCGGGTCTGCGCCTCGGCGCCGGTGCCGAGGGTGAGCCGGAGCAGGTCGATCCGCCGGACGTCGCCGGCCACGATCGCGTCGGCCAGGTGGTGCTCGCGCGTCGTCCGACGGTGGTCGTTGGCGTTGCCGGCGGCCCGCACCGCGCAGACGGCGTCGTCGTTGCCGGCCTGCACGACGCCGTCGACGACCTCGTTGTAGCCGCCGTCGCCGCTCACCGAGACCAGCAGCGGCCGGCCGGTCGCGGCGACCTCGCGGGCGATCTCCCGGGCGTGGCCGGCGTGCTCGGTGGGGCGCAGCTCCAGCGGCACGTCGGGCAGCCGCCGGGCCAGCTCGGCCCGCAGCTCCTCCGCCGAGGCCGCGGCGTCGCCGGTGCTGTGCGGGTTGAAGACCAGGACGATCCGGTCGAACGGGCTCACGGCGGCGGGCTCCTCGGGGCACGGGTGCGGGTCGGCGTGCCCGGCGCCCGCAGTCTGCCCCGGCTCAGGGCGGGTCGCCGGGCTCCCGGTGCACCGCCACGCCGGCCACCACCAGCGCCACGCCGAGCAGCTCCAGGACGCCGGGCACCTGGGTGAGCACCACGATCCCGATGACGGTGGCCGTCGCCGGCAGCAGCGAGACCAGCAGGGCGTAGGCGCCCCGGGTGAGCCGGGCCATGGCCAGCTGGTCGCAGACGTAGGGCACCACCGAGGAGGCGATGCCCACCCCGATCGCCGCGGCGAGGGCCACCGGGTCGGTGAAGGCGGCCGCCGCGGACCCGACGCCGATCGGCAGGGCCACGACGGTCGCCACCAGCATCGACAGCGCGAGCCCGTCGATCCCGGGCAGCTCGCTCTGCGCGACCCGGTGCCCCAGCACGACGTACCCGGCGAACAGGACGGCGTTGGCGGCGGCGAACGCGAACCCGGCGGGCTCGACGACCAGGTGCACGTCGGTGAGCAGGTACACCCCGGCGACGGCGGCGGCCAGCGCTCCCAGGTTGCGGCCGGTGCGCGCCCCCAGCGCGGCGAGGGCGATCACCGGGAGGAACTCGATCGCCGCCACGGTGCCCAGCGGCAGCCGGTCGATGGCCAGGTAGAAGCAGGCGTTCATCGCGGCGAGCACCGCGCCCCAGGCGAGCAGCAGCTGCCGGGCCGACCGGTCCAGCCGGCCGAGCACCCGCCAGGGACGGCGCCAGAGGGCGAACACCAGCCCGGCGGAGGCGATCCGCAGCCAGGCCACCCCCAGGGCGTCGACCCGGGCGAAGAGCAGCACCGCGAACGCCGGGCCGAGGTAGTGGAAGACGGCGCTGACCGCGAACCAGGCGTGCGGCGGGACCCGGCTGATCGTCGTCGCGCGCGCCGGAGTGGTCATGGGACGAGCCTGCGCGGTGTAGAACGCGGGGGACAGCAGCGATCGAAGGCCGAGGTGCCGCCGTGCCGACGAGACGAGCCCCCCGCATCGCGCTCGACGTTCCCGCGGGAAGGTCGCTGCTGGACGACGTCAACGCCCGGCTGCTGGAGCTGCTCGCCGAGGACCCGCGGCGCACCGCCGCCGAGCTCGCCCGCCGGGTCGGCATGTCCGCCCCGGCCGTGCGGGAACGGGTCACCCGGCTCGAGGAGGCCGGCGTGATCCGCGGCTACCGGCTCGACGTCGACCCGGCGGCGCTGGGCCTGCCCGTCACGGCGTGGGTCCGGGTGCGCCCCGGACCCGGGCAGCTGACCCGCATCGCCGACCTCGCCGCCCGGGTGCCGGAGGTGGCCGAGTGCCACCGCATCTCCGGCGAGGACTGCTTCCTGCTGCGGGTGCACGTGGCCTCGATCGAGGCGCTGGAGGCCGTGCTGGACCGGTTCCTGGTGCACGGCCAGACGACGTCGTCGTTCGTGGTCGCCACCCCCGTGCCGGCCCGGACGCCGGCGCCCGGGCCCGGGTGACACGACCGGGACCAGGCGTGCACGCTCATGCACGACTGTGTATGGTCATGCACCGTGAACAGCGCACAGACGTGGACCGTCGGGGTCACCGGCGCCACCGGCTACGCGGGCGGTGAGGTGTGCCGGCTGCTGGCCGGGCACCCGCAGCTGCAGCTGGCCGGGGTGCACGCCCACTCGAGCGCCGGCCGACGCCTGGGCGAGCTGCAGCCGCACCTGACGCCCTACGCCGACCTCGTGGTCGGGGGCAGCGACGCCGCCGAGCTGGCCGGCTACGACGTCGTCGTGCTGGCCCTGCCGCACGGTGAGTCCGCGGCCATCGCCGCGCAGCTGCCGGCCGACACCCTGGTCATCGACTGCGGCGCCGACCACCGGCTCGACGACCCGGCCGCCTGGGCCCGCTGGTACGGCGGCGAGCACGCCGGCTCCTGGCCCTACGGCCTGCCCGAGCTGCCCGGCCAGCGGGAGAAGCTCAGCGGTGCCCGGCGGATCGCCGTCCCCGGTTGCTACCCGACGTCGGTCACCCTGGCGATGGCCCCCGCGCTCGCCGCCGGGCTGGTGAACCCGGACGTCGTCGTGGTCGCCGCCAGTGGCACCAGCGGGGCCGGCAAGTCGGCCAAGACCCACCTGCTGGGCAGCGAGGTGATGGGCTCGGCCAGCGCGTACGGCGTCGGCGGGGTCCACCGGCACACCCCGGAGATGGTGCAGAACCTGTCCCAGGCCGCCGGCGCCCCGGTGAGCGTGAGCTTCACGCCCACCCTGGTGCCGATGAGCCGGGGGATCCTGGCCACCTGCTCGGCGCCGCTGGCCCCGGGCATCGACGCCGCCGCGGCGCGGGCCGCCTACGAGGAGGCCTACGCCGACGAGCCGTTCGTGCAGCTGCTGCCGGAGGGCCAGTGGCCCACCACCGCCGCGGTGCTCGGCGCCAACACGGTGCAGGTCCAGCTCGCCGTCGACCCGGACGCCGGTCGGCTGGTCGTGGTCGCCGCCGTCGACAACCTGACCAAGGGCACCGCGGGCGGGGCGTTGCAGTGCGCCAACCTGGCCCTCGGCCTGCCGGAGACCACCGGCCTGCCGCTGGTCGGGGTGGCACCGTGAGCGTCACCGCGCCGCAGGGGTTCCGGGCGGCCGGCGTGGCCGCGGGGCTGAAGTCCACCGGCGCCCCGGACGTCGCGCTGGTCGTCAACGACGGGCCGGACGACGCCGCGGCCGCCGTCTTCACCACCAACCGCTTCCCGGCCGCGCCGGTGCTGTGGAGCCGGCAGGTGCTCGGCGGCCACCGGCTCAAGGCGGTCGTGCTGAACTCCGGCGGGGCCAACGCCTGCACCGGGCCGGAGGGCTTCGGCGACACCCACGCCACTGCCGAGCACGTCGCCGACCAGCTGGGCATCGGCGCCATCGACGTGGCGGTGGCCTCCACCGGGCTGATCGGCGTGCGGCTGCCGATGGACCTGCTGCTGGCCGGCGCCACCGCGGCGGCGCAGGCGCTGTCCGCCGACGGCGGTCCGGACGCCGCCCGGGCGATCATGACCACCGACTCGGTGCCCAAGACGACGGTGCAGGCCGGCAGCGGGTGGACCGTGGGCGGGATGGCCAAGGGCGCGGGCATGCTCGCCCCGTCGCTGGCCACCATGCTCGTCGTCCTCACCACCGACGCCGTCGTCCCCGCCGAGGTGCTGGAGCCCGCCCTGCGGGCCGCGACCGGCGCCAGCTTCGAGCGGGTCGACTCCGACGGGTGCCTGTCCACCAACGACACCGTCATCGTGATGGCCAACGGCGCCAGCGGTGTCACGCCCACTGCCGAGGAGTTCACCGCCGTGCTGACGGCGGCGGCCACCGACCTGGCGATGCAGCTGCTCGCCGACGCCGAGGGCTCCACGAAGGACATCGCGATCACCGTCCGCGGCGCCGCCAGCGTCGCCGACGCGCTCACCGCCGGCCGGGCCTGCGCCCGCAACAACCTGCTCAAGACGGCGCTGTTCGGCAACGACCCGAACTGGGGCCGGGTGCTGGCGGCCATCGGCACCACCGACGCCGCGTTCGAGGCCGACCAGGTCGACGTCGCGATCAACGGCGTCACGGTCTGCCGCGGCGGCGCGATCGGCGACCCGCGCGACGGCGTCGACCTCACCGGCCGGGCCATCAGCATCGACGTCGACCTCCGGGCCGGCACCGAGCAGGCCACGATCTGGACCAACGACCTGTCCCTCGCCTACGTGCACGAGAACTCGGCCTACTCGACATGACGAACACCGCGCAGGACCCCACCCCGCCCGACGTCGCCATCGACGAGACCCCGCCGCGCCGCACGATCGGCACGCACCGGGTCATGCGGGTCAACGACCCGGCTGGCGACGCCGCCAAGGTCGCCGTCCTCACCGGCGCGCTGCCCTGGCTGCGCGAGTTCCACGGCAACGTCGTGGTGGTCAAGTACGGCGGGCACGCCATGGTCGACGAGGAGTGCCGCCGCGCCTTCGCCGAGGACATGGTCTTCCTGCGCACCTGCGGCATCTACCCGGTCGTCGTGCACGGCGGCGGCCCGCAGATCAGCGCCATGCTGAACCGGCTGGGCATCACCAGCGAGTTCCGCGGCGGCCTGCGGGTCACCACCGAGGAGACGATCGACGTCGTCCGGATGGTGCTCACCGGCCAGGTGAGCCCCGAGGTGGTCGGGCTGATCAACGAGCACGGCCCGCTGGCGGTCGGCCTGTCCGGGGAGGACGGCGGGCTGTTCACCGCCGAGCGCACGCACGCCGTCGTCGAGGGCGAGCCCGTCGACGTCGGGCTGGTCGGTGACGTCGTCGCCGTCGACCCGACCCCGGTCACCGCGCTCATCGAGGCCGGGCACATCCCGGTCGTCGCCACCGTGGCCCCGGACGCCGAGGGCCAGGTGCACAACGTCAACGCCGACACCGCGGCGGCCGCGCTCGCGGTCGCGCTGGGGGCGGTGAAGCTCGTCGTCCTCACCGACGTCGAGGGGCTCTACGCCAACTGGCCCGACCGCGACTCGCTGGTCGAGCAGATCGACGCCACCGAGCTGGCCGAGATCCTGCCGACCCTGGACGCCGGGATGATCCCGAAGATGGCCGCCTGCCTGCGGGCGGTCGAGGGCGGAGTGAAGCGGGCGACCGTCGTCGACGGCCGGCTGCCGCACGCCCTGCTGCTGGAGATGTTCACCACCGAGGGCACCGGGACGATGGTCGTCCCGGCCGATCAGGAGGAGGGGGCCGCACCATGACGCACACCGAGGAGCTGGCCACCCGCTGGTCGGCCGTGATGATGGGCAACTACCGCACGCCACCGGTCGCGCTGGCGCGCGGCGCCGGCGCCACCGTCTGGGACGTCGACGGCACCGAGTACACCGACCTGCTGGGCGGGATCGCGACCACGATCCTCGGCCACGCGCACCCGGCGGTCGTGCACGCGATCACCGCCCAGGCGCAGCTGCTGGGGCACGTGTCCAACCTGGCGATGCACGAGCCGGGCGTGCTGCTCGCCGAGCGGTTGCTGGAGCTCGCCGGCCGGCCCGGCCGGGTCTTCTTCTGCAACTCCGGCGCCGAGGCCAACGAGGCCGCGTTCAAGATCAGCCGGCTGACCGGCCGGCCCGAGGTGGTCACCGCCGTCGGGTCGTTCCACGGCCGCACGATGGGCGCCCTGGCGCTCACCGGCCAGCCCGGCAAGGCCGCCGCCTTCGCCCCGCTGCCCGGCGGGGTGCGGCACGTGCCCTACGGCGACGCCGACGCCCTGCAGCTGACCGACCGGACGGCGATGGTGCTGCTGGAGCCGATGCTGGGGGAGGGCGGCGTGCTGCCGGCCCCGGCCGGCTACCTGGCCGCCGCCGCGACCGCCGCCCGCGACGCCGGTGCGCTGTTCGCCGTCGACGAGGTGCAGACCGGCACCGGCCGCACCGGGCACTGGTTCGCCCACCAGGCCGACGGGTTGCAGCCCGACGTCGTCACCCTGGCCAAGGCGCTCGGCGGCGGGCTGCCGCTGGGCGCCACCCTGGCCTTCGGCACGGCGGCCGACCTGCTGACGGCCGGGAGCCACGGCTCCACCTTCGGCGGCAACCCGATCGCCGCGGCCGCCGCGCTGGCGGTGCTGGACACCATCCGCGACGAGGGGCTGCTGGAGCGGGCCAAGGAGATCGAGCACCGCTTCACCGCCGGCATCGAGGCGCTCGGCCACCCGGGCGTCAGCGGGGTGCGGGGCCAGGGCGCGCTGCTGGGCGTCGTCCTCACCGCGCCGGTCGCCGCCGCGCTGGAGGCGCAGCTGCGCACCGCCGGCTTCCTCACCAACGGGGTCGCGGCGGACGTCGTCCGGCTCGCCCCCTCGCTGGTGGTCACCGACGCCCAGATCGACGCCTTCGTCGCCGCGCTGCCGGCGGCCCTCGACGCCGCTCTCCAGGAGGCAGACCAGTGACGGTCCGGCACTTCACCAAGGACGACGACCTCAGCCCGGCCGAGCAGGCCGAGGTGCTCGCGCTGGCCGCCCAGCTCAAGGCGAGCCGGCACACCGCGCAGGCGCCCACCCCGCTGCGCGCGCCCAACGGCTCGGCCCGCACGGTCGCGGTGCTGTTCGACAAGCCCTCCACCCGCACCCGGGTGTCCTTCTCCGTGGGCATCGCCGACCTGGGCGGCTCGCCGCTGGTCATCGACACCGGCTCCACCCAGCTCAACCGCGGCGAGCCGGTCGAGGACACCACCCGGGTGCTGGACCGGCAGGTGGCGGCGATCGTCTGGCGCACCTTCGGCCAGGACCGGCTGGACGCGATGGCCGCGGTCAGCCGGGTACCGGTGGTCAACGCGCTCACCGACGCCTACCACCCGTGCCAGATCCTGGCCGATCTGCAGACCGTCGCCGAGCGCAAGGGCACGCTCGCCGGGCTCACCTTCAGCTACCTCGGCGACGGCGCGAACAACATGGCGCACTCCTACCTGCTGGGCGGCGCGCTGGCCGGCATGCACGTGCGGGTCGGGTCGCCGGAGTCCTTCCAGCCCGACCCGGCGGTGCTGGAGCGGGCGGCGGAGATCGCCGCGGAGACCGGGGGCTCGGTGCAGTGGACGGCCGACGCGGCCGCCGCCGCCGACGGCGCGGACGTGCTGGTCACCGACACCTGGGTCTCGATGGGCCAGGAGGACGAGTACGACACCCGCACCGCGCCGTTCCTGCCCTACGCCGTCGACGAGCCGGCGCTGGCCCGGGCCGCGGACGACGCCGTCGTGCTGCACTGCCTGCCGGCCTACCGCGGCAAGGAGATCGCCGCCGAGGTGATCGACGGCCCGAAGAGCGCGGTGTGGGACGAGGCGGAGAACCGGCTGCACGCGCAGAAGGCGCTGCTGCTCTGGCTGCTGGAGCGCTCGGGATGACCACGGCCCTGACCCGCTCTGCCCGGCACGCCCGGATCGCCGAGCTGATCAGCGCCGGGCCGGTGACCTCGCAGACCCAGCTCGCCCGGCTGCTGGCGGAGTCCGGGGTCGACGTCACCCAGGCCACCCTGTCCCGCGACCTGGAGGAGCTCGGCGCCATCAAGCTGCGCGGCTCCGACGGGGCGCCGGCGTCGTACGTGCTGCCGCCGGAGAACGCGCCGCTGCGCCCCGCGCAGTCCGCGCCGGCCCGGCTCACCCGGCTGCTGGCCGACCTGCTCACCTCCGCGGAGGGGAGCGCCAACCTGGCCGTCGTCCGCACGCCGCCGGGGGCCGCCCAGTTCCTCGCCTCCGGGCTGGACAAGGTCGGCCTCCCCGACGTGCTGGGCACGATCGCCGGGGACGACACTCTGATGGTCGTCTCGCGCGACCCGGACGGCGGCCCCGCGCTCGCCGACCGGCTGCGCGCCCTCGCCGAGCGCGCGCGCCCGGCGCACGGGGACGACACCGACCTGCAGGGCGACGTGGAGGAGAGCGCAGAGTGACCGAGGGCAACGCCGGCAGCCAGACCCGACTGTGGGGCGGCCGCTTCGGGGGCGGGCCGTCACCGGCGATGGCCGCGCTGTCCAAGTCCACCAACGTCGACTGGCGGCTGGCGCCCTACGACCTGGCCGGTTCGCGGGCGCACGCCCGCGTGCTGGAGCGGGCCGGGCTGCTCACCGTCGACGAGCTGGCCCGGATGATCGGCGCGCTCACCGAGCTGTCGGCCGAGGTCGCCGACGGCACCTTCGCGCCGATCGAGGCCGACGAGGACGTGCACGAGGCGCTCGAGCGCGGCCTGCTGGACAAGCTGGGCACGCTCGGCGGCAAGCTCCGCGCCGGCCGCAGCCGCAACGACCAGGTGGCCACCGACCTGCGGCTGTACCTGCGGCACAACGTGCGGCGGCTGGTCGGCGAGCTGGCCTCCCTGGAGTACGCGCTGATCGGCCTGGCGCTGCGCTACCGGGACGTCGCCGCACCGGGCATGACCCACCTGCAGCACGCCCAGCCGGTGCTCATCGCCCACCAGCTGCTGGCGCACGCGCACTCGATCTCCCGCGACGTCGACCGGCTGCTGGACTGGGACAAGCGGGCCGCGGTCAGCCCGCTGGGCTCCGGCGCGCTGGCCGGGTCCTCGCTCGCGCTGGACCCCGACGCCGTCGCCGCCGAGCTCGGCTTCGACCGCGCGTCGGACAACAGCATCGACGCGGTCAGCGACCGCGACTTCGCCGCCGAGTTCTGCTTCGTCGCCGCGCTGCTGGGCGTCCACCTCTCCCGGCTGGGCGAGGAGATCGTGCTCTGGACCTCGACCGAGTTCGGCTGGGCCCGGCTGGACGACGCCTGGGCGACCGGGTCGTCGATCATGCCGCAGAAGAAGAACCCGGACATCGCCGAGCTGGCCCGGGGCAAGGCCGGCCGCTTCGTCGGGAACCTGACCGGGCTGCTGACCATGCTCAAGGGCCTGCCGCTGGCCTACGACCGCGACCTGCAGGAGGACAAGGAGCCGGTCTTCGACTCCGTCGAGCAGCTGCTCCTGCTGCTGCCGGCGGTCACCGGCATGGTCGCCACCCTGACGCTCCGCCCCGAGGTGATGGAGGCCGCGGCGCCGCAGGGCTTCGCGCTGGCCACCGACGTCGCGGAGTGGCTGGTCTCCTCCGGCGTCCCGTTCCGGTCCGCCCACGAGATCAGCGGGGAGATGGTCGCCTTCTGCGAGGAGGCCGGTCTCGAGCTCGACGAGCTGGACGACGAGCAGCTGGCCGGCATCGACGAGCGGCTCACCCCCGAGGTGCGCAGCGTGCTGCACGTCGAGGGCGCGCTGGCCGCTCGCAAGGCCCGCGGCGGGACGGCGCCCGAGCGGGTCGCCGAGCAGCTGGGGTCGCTGGCCGAGCTGGCCCGGCAGCACACCGAGTGGGCCTCGTGGTCGCCGGTGGCGGCGGCCCTCTGAGCTCGGTGACCGGCGAGCCCGGTCCGCTGCTGCGGGCCGAGGACCTGCTCGGGCCGGTCGCCGAGGTGGCCGCCCGGCTGCTGGGCTGCTGGGTGGTCACCGACCGGCCCGAGGGGCGGGTCGCGCTGCGGCTGACCGAGGTCGAGGCCTACTCGGGCCAGGGGGAGGACCCGGCGTCGCACGCCCACCGCGGTCCCACCCCGCGGGCGGAGATCATGTTCGGCCCGCCCGGGCTGCTCTACGTCTACTTCAGCTACGGCGTGCACTGGTGCGCCAACGTGGTGGTCGGCCCGGCCGGTCGCGGGTCGGCCGTGCTGATGCGGGCCGGCGAGGTGGTGGTGGGGGAGCCGCTGGCCCGGTCGCGGCGGCCCGCCGCCCGGGTGGCCCGCGACCTGGCCCGCGGGCCGGCCCGGCTCACCCAGGCGCTGGCCATCGGCCCGGACGACCGCGGCGCGGACCTGCTCGACCCGGCGTCCGCCGTGCGGCTGCACCGGGGCCCGGCGCCGGCTGCGGTCTCCGCCGGCCCGCGGGTCGGGATCAGCGTCGCGACCGAGCTGCCCTGGCGATTCTGGGAGACCGGTGCGCCGTCGGTGAGCGTGTTCCGGGCGGGCGGGAAGCCCCGCCGCGGGGCCGCCAGGCAGGATCAACGCCGTGACTGACGTGATCGACGAGCTGCACCGCCGTGGGCTGATCGCCCAGAGCACCGACGAGGAGGCGCTGCGGGCCCACCTCGCCGAGGGGCCGGTGACCTACTACTGCGGCTTCGACCCGACGGCGCAGAGCCTGCACGTCGGCCACCTGATCCAGTTCATGGTGCTCCGGGCGCTGCAGCGGGCCGGTCACCAGCCGATCGTGCTCGTGGGCGGGGCGACCGGGCTGATCGGCGACCCGCGGATGAGCTCCGAGCGGGTGCTCAACGACCCGGCCACGGTGGCGACCTGGGTGGACCGGATCCGCCAGCGGGTGGCCCCCTTCCTGGACCGGCCGGCCGCCGAGGAGGGGCTGCGCGCCCCGGTCTACGTGGACAACCTCGACTGGACCGGGCAGCTGTCCGCGTTGGACTTCCTGCGCGACCTCGGCAAGCACTTCCGGGTCAACCGGATGCTGGCCAAGGAGGCGGTGTCCGCGCGGCTCAACAGCGACGCCGGGATCAGCTACACCGAGTTCAGCTACCAGATCCTGCAGGCCAACGACTTCCTCGAGCTCTTCCGCCGGCACGGCTGCACGCTGCAGAGCGGTGGCTCCGACCAGTGGGGGAACATCACCGCCGGCGTCGACCTGGTCCGCCGCACCGAGGGCGCGGGCACCCACGCGCTGTCCACCCCGCTGATCACCACCGCGGACGGCAAGAAGATCGGCAAGACCGAGGGGGCGACGGTCTGGCTGGACCCGGAGCTGACGAGCCCCTACGCCTTCTTCCAGTACTGGCTCACCATCGACGACGTCGACGCACGGGCCTGGCTGCCGCTGTTCTCCGAGCGGCCGGCCGAGGAGGTCGAGGCGCTGATCGCGGAGTCCCTCGAGCGGCCGGCGTCCCGGGCACCGCAGCGGGCGCTCGCCGAGGAGCTCACCCGGCTGGTGCACGGCGCCGAGGAGCTGGCCCAGGCCGAGGCGGCCGGGCGGGCCCTGTTCGGTCGGGAGGAGCTCTCCACGCTCGGGCCGCGGACGCTCACCGCCGCGCTGGGCGAGGCCGGTGGCACCGAGCTGGCAGCGGGGGAGGAGACCCCCACCGTGGCGGTGCTGCTGCAGCGGACCGGGCTCGTGTCCAGCCTGTCCGAGGCGCGGCGCACGGTGAAGGAGGGCGGCGCCTACCTGAACAACGAGCGGGTCACCGACCCCGAGGCCGTGCCGGCGGAGTCGGACTGGCTGCCCGGTGGGTGGTTGGCGCTCCGCCGGGGCAAGCGCTCGGTCGCCGGCGTGCACCGGCCGGGGGCCGGACCGGCCGCCTGAGCAGGGCCTCGTCGCGTGTGAACGCCAGGTGACGGGGACGTTCCGTCCAGGTGGCGCGCGTCACCGACCCCCGGGTTTGACACGGCTCCGACAGCCACGTAACTTTCTCTCTGCGCCGGGAACGACCGCGAGGCCGGGACCGGGCGCCGAGCAGGACAACACAAGCCGTGGACGAAGGCCTGAGAGGGTCTGGTTCCTCGCGCGTCCGCTCCTTGAGAACTCAACAGCGTGCCGAAAGTCAGTGCCAAGTAACAAATCCCCATTCGGCGTCCTTTGGATGTCGTTGGGTTCCTTTGGTTGATTGAACGAGAGTGCCAACTCTCGGTCTCAGCCTGTGATCAAATCATCTACGGAGAGTTTGATCCTGGCTCAGGACGAACGCTGGCGGCGTGCTTAACACATGCAAGTCGAGCGAGGCCCTCCTTCGGGGGGTGCCCTAGCGGCGAACGGGTGAGTAACACGTGGGCAACCTGCCCTCAGCTCTGGGATAACTCCAAGAAATTGGTGCTAATACCGGATGTGACCGCTGACCGCATGGTCTGGTGGTGGAAAGATTCATCGGCTGAGGATGGGCCCGCGGCCTATCAGCTTGTTGGTGGGGTCACGGCCCACCAAGGCGACGACGGGTAGCCGGCCTGAGAGGGTGACCGGCCACACTGGGACTGAGACACGGCCCAGACTCCTACGGGAGGCAGCAGTGGGGAATATTGCGCAATGGGCGAAAGCCTGACGCAGCGACGCCGCGTGAGGGATGACGGCCTTCGGGTTGTAAACCTCTTTCAGTAGGGACGAAGCGAAAGTGACGGTACCTACAGAAGAAGCACCGGCCAACTACGTGCCAGCAGCCGCGGTAATACGTAGGGTGCAAGCGTTGTCCGGAATTATTGGGCGTAAAGAGCTCGTAGGCGGTCTGTCACGTCGGCTGTGAAAACCCGAGGCTCAACCTCGGGCCTGCAGTCGATACGGGCAAACTAGAGTACTGCAGGGGAGACTGGAATTCCTGGTGTAGCGGTGAAATGCGCAGATATCAGGAGGAACACCGGTGGCGAAGGCGGGTCTCTGGGCAGTAACTGACGCTGAGGAGCGAAAGCGTGGGGAGCGAACAGGATTAGATACCCTGGTAGTCCACGCCGTAAACGTTGGGCGCTAGGTGTGGGGGCCATTCCACGGTCTCCGTGCCGCAGCTAACGCATTAAGCGCCCCGCCTGGGGAGTACGGCCGCAAGGCTAAAACTCAAAGGAATTGACGGGGGCCCGCACAAGCGGCGGAGCATGTTGCTTAATTCGATGCAACGCGAAGAACCTTACCTAGGCTTGACATGCACGGAAATCTGTCAGAGATGGCAGGTCCTTTATCGGGTCGTGCACAGGTGGTGCATGGTTGTCGTCAGCTCGTGTCGTGAGATGTTGGGTTAAGTCCCGCAACGAGCGCAACCCTCGTCCTATGTTGCCAGCACGTTATGGTGGGGACTCATAGGAGACTGCCGGGGTCAACTCGGAGGAAGGTGGGGATGACGTCAAATCATCATGCCCCTTATGTCTAGGGCTGCAAACATGCTACAATGGCCGGTACAAAGGGCTGCGATACCGCGAGGTGGAGCGAATCCCAAAAAGCCGGTCTCAGTTCGGATTGGGGTCTGCAACTCGACCCCATGAAGTTGGAGTCGCTAGTAATCGCAGATCAGCAACGCTGCGGTGAATACGTTCCCGGGCCTTGTACACACCGCCCGTCACGTCACGAAAGTCGGTAACGCCCGAAGCCGGTGGCCCAACCCTTGTGGAGGGAGCCGTCGAAGGCGGGATCGGCGATTGGGACGAAGTCGTAACAAGGTAGCCGTACCGGAAGGTGCGGCTGGATCACCTCCTTTCTAAGGAGCACTGGCCGGCCATTGCACGGGGTTCCTCGTGGTGGTTGGTCCAGAGCCGTGCACGGACCGTGATGCTCGCCCAATTTCGGGTGGGTGCGGGTGTTCGTGACGGAGCTCGAGGGTGGAACGCTGACCAGTTCGGCTGGTGACCTGGTGTCGCTGCTAGTACGGCCTGCCCTTCTGGGGTGGGTGTGGAACGCGGTGGTGGTGGGGGGCTGGTCGTAGGCACGCTGTTGGGTCCTGAGGGAACGGGCCGCCTCCGCTGCTTGCGTGGTGGGAGTGGGTGTTTCTTCTCGGAGGGCTTCATGCTCGTCGTACCGCCCGGTGTGCCTGGAAGGGTTGTCATCGGGGTCTGGCGGTGGGGGATGTGGAGTGACTTTCCGTACTTTGAGAACTGCACAGTGGACGCGAGCATCTAGCAAGTTTGTAGGTATGTATCTGGATATCTGCGCTGATCCATGAACGTCTCCGGGTCCGGTCATCTGGCTCTCCTTGTGGGGGTGGTGGTTGGGCTCGTTGTGTTGTGGGTGGGCGTGGGTGTTTGTGTGGTCAAGTTGTTAAGGGCACACGGTGGATGCCTGGGCACCAGGAGCCGATGAAGGACGTAGGAGGCTGCGATAAGCCTCGGGGAGCTGTCAACCGAGCGTTGATCCGAGGATTTCCGAATGGGGGAACCCCGCACCAGTCATGTGGTGTGACCCGCGCCTGAACACATAGGGCGTGTGGAGGGAACGTGGGGAAGTGAAACATCTCAGTACCCACAGGAAGAGAAAACAACCGTGATTCCGTGAGTAGTGGCGAGCGAAAGCGGATGAGGCTAAACCGATCGCATGTCAAGCCGGCAGGCGTTGTGTGGTCGGGGTCGTGGGACGATTCAGTGCCTTCTGCCGAGGGTGCAGGGAGTCAGAAAGTCTTGTGTTAGTGGAAGGCCTCTGGAAGGGGTCGCCGTAGAGGGTGAGAGCCCCGTACACGAAAACACAAGGCCTCCCGAGTTGTATCCCAAGTAGCACCGAGCCCGTGAAATTCGGTGTGAATCTGGCGGGACCACCCGCTAAGCCTAAATACTCCCTGGTGACCGATAGCGGACAAGTACCGTGAGGGAAAGGTGAAAAGTACCCCGGGAGGGGAGTGAAATAGTACCTGAAACCGTGTGCCTACAAGCCGTGAGAGCCTTATGCGCACTTGTGCGTGGGGGTGATTGCGTGCCTTTTGAAGAATGAGCCTGCGAGTTAGCGGTACGTGGCGAGGTTAACCCGTGTGGGGTAGCCGTAGCGAAAGCGAGTCCGAACAGGGCGGCACAGTCGCGTGCTCTAGACCCGAAGCCGAGTGATCTACCCATGGCCAGGTTGAAGCGCGGGTAAGACCGCGTGGAGGACCGAACCCACTTCAGTTGAAAATGGAGGGGATGAGCTGTGGGTAGGGGTGAAAGGCCAATCAAACTCGGTGATAGCTGGTTCTCCCCGAAATGCATTTAGGTGCAGCGTCACGCGTTTCTTGCCGGAGGTAGAGCACTGGATGGCCTAGGGGGCCCACAAGCTTACTGAAGTCAACCAAACTCCGAATGCCGGTAAGTGAGAGCGTGGCAGTGAGACTGCGGGCGATAAGGTTCGTAGTCGAGAGGGAAACAGCCCAGATCATCAGCTAAGGCCCCTAAGCGTGTGCTAAGTGGAAAAGGATGTGGGATCGCAGTGACAACCAGGAGGTTGGCTTAGAAGCAGCCACCCTTGAAAGAGTGCGTAATAGCTCACTGGTCAAGTGGTTCCGCGCCGACAATGTAGCGGGGCTCAAGCACACCGCCGAAGCTGTGGCATTCACATGAACCCGTCGTCGCCTTCGGGTGGCGGCCAGGTGTGTGGATGGGTAGGGGAGCGTCGTGTGGCGATTGAAGCGGCGGAGTGATCCAGCCGTGGACGCCACACGAGTGAGAATGCAGGCATGAGTAGCGAAAGGGGAGTGAGAAACTCCCCCGCCGGATGACCAAGGGTTCCTGGGCCAGGCTAATCCGCCCAGGGTGAGTCGGGACCTAAGGCGAGGCCGACAGGCGTAGTCGATGGACAACGGGTTGATATTCCCGTACCCGCGAAAGAACGCCCATGCTGAACCCAGCGATACTAACCGCCCAAAGCCGGTGACTGACCTTCGGGTCTGATCCGGGGGAGCGCGGGACCTGGACTGGTAGTAGGCAAGCGATGGGGTGACGCAGGAAGGTAGTCCTACCGGTGAGTGGTAGTACCGGTGCAAGGGTGTGGCCCGTCCGATAGGTAAATCCGTCGGACACGAGGGTGAGGCCTGACGCATAGCCGAATGAGGCGAATTGGATGATCCTATGCTGCCGAGAAAAGCCTCTAGCGAGTTCTTAGCGGCCCGTACCCCAAACCAACTCAGGTGGTCAGGTAGAGAATACCAAGGCGATCGAGCGAACTGTGGTTAAGGAACTCGGCAAAATGCCCCCGTAACTTCGGGAGAAGGGGGGCCATTCACTGTCATCACCCTTGCGGTGGGCAGCGGTGGGTGGCCGCAGAGACCAGTGAGAAGCGACTGTTTACTAAAAACACAGGTCCGTGCGAAGTCGAAAGACGATGTATACGGACTGACGCCTGCCCGGTGCTGGAACGTTAAGGGGACGGGTTAGCTCTTCGGGGCGAAGCTCAGAACTCAAGCGCCAGTAAACGGCGGTGGTAACTATAACCATCCTAAGGTAGCGAAATTCCTTGTCGGGTAAGTTCCGACCTGCACGAATGGCGTAACGACTTCTCAGCTGTCTCAACCACAGGCTCGGCGAAATTGCACTACGAGTAAAGATGCTCGTTACGCGCGGCAGGACGGAAAGACCCCGGGACCTTCACTATAGCTTGATATTGGTGTTCGGTTCGGCTTGTGTAGGATAGGTGGGAGACTGTGAAGCGGGCACGCCAGTGTTCGTGGAGTCATCGTTGAAATACCACTCTGGTCGAATTGGATGTCTAACCTCGGTCCGTGATCCGGATCAGGGACAGTGTCAGGTGGGTAGTTTAACTGGGGCGGTTGCCTCCCAAAATGTAACGGAGGCGCCCAAAGGTTCCCTCAGCCTGGTTGGCAATCAGGTGTCGAGTGCAAGTGCACAAGGGAGCTTGACTGCGAGACCGACGGGTCGAGCAGGAGCGAAAGCTGGGACTAGTGACCCGGCACCGGCATGTGGAAGCGGTGTCGCTCAACGGATAAAAGGTACCCCGGGGATAACAGGCTGATCTTCCCCAAGAGTCCATATCGACGGGATGGTTTGGCACCTCGATGTCGGCTCGTCGCATCCTGGGGCTGGAGTAGGTCCCAAGGGTTGGGCTGTTCGCCCATTAAAGCGGTACGCGAGCTGGGTTTAGAACGTCGTGAGACAGTTCGGTCCCTATCCGCCGCGCGCGTAAGAGACTTGAGAAGAGCTGTCCCTAGTACGAGAGGACCGGGACGGACGAACCTCTGGTGTGCCAGTTGTTCCGCCAGGAGCACTGCTGGTTGGCTACGTTCGGCAGGGATAACCGCTGAAAGCATCTAAGCGGGAAGCTCGCTTCAAGATGAGGTCTCTCACCGGGTCAACCGGGTAAGGCCCCCGCCCAGACCAGCGGGTTGATAGGCCGGAGGTGGAAGCGCAGCAATGCGTGGAGCTGACCGGTACTAATAGGCCGAGGGCTTGACCACACATCATCCAGCTATGTGTTTGTCTCGCGTCCACTGTGTGGTTCTGAACGTACGGAACCCACCCCCCTGATTCACCACCAGAGCTTTGTGTTCTGGTCGCGTGGGTCGGGTGTGGGGTGGGGGACAAGTTCACAGTGTTACGGCGGTCATGGCGAAAGGGAAACGCCCGGTCTCATTCCGAACCCGGAAGCTAAGCCTTTCAGCGCCGATGGTACTGCCCGGGGGACTGGGTGGGAGAGTAGGACGCCGCCGGACATAACTCAACGAAACGGGGGTCGGAGCATCGCGCTCCGGCTCCCGTTTCGTGCGTTTGTCCGCTTTCGTCGACCGACCGTGCCGTGCTGCTCCGCAGCTCGGCAGGGTGGATGCGATGCCGTTCAGGTGCCCCCACCGGGCGTGCGCCGTTCACCAGTGAGGTACCAACAGATCATGACTTCTCCTCGACGTGGGCCGGGTGGCTCAGCCGGAGGCCGCGGCAGCGGCGGCGGTCCCCGTGGCACGAGCGGCGGCGGTTCCCGCCAGGGTGCCGGCGGCCGTCCGCAGCGCCCGGCCGGCCACCGCGGATCCCGCCCGGTGGAGGGGAACGAGGGCGCACCCTCCCGTGGCGGGTCGTCACGTGACGATGCTTACCGCGCCCGTGGTGGTGCCGCCGGCGGTGAGTGGGGGCGCCGCCCGGCTGGCGAGCGCCCGCAGCGTGACCGACCGCAGGGTGGCGACCGTCCGCAGCGTGGCCGTCCGCAGGGCGGCGAGCGTGCGCAGGGTGGCCGACCGCAGTCGTCGGGTGGCCGCCCGCAGGGGGATCGTCCGGCCTGGCAGGACCGCCGGCCCGGCGGGGACCGTCCGCAGTCCTCGGGTGGCCCGCGCCGTGAGTGGCAGGACCGCAGCCCCGGTGGTGGGCGTCCGCAGTCCTCCGGTGGCCGCCCGCAGGGTGACCGTCCCGCCTGGCAGGACCGCCGGCCCGGTGGGGACCGTCCGCAGTCCTCGGGTGGCCCGCGCCGTGAGTGGCAGGACCGCAGCCCCGGTGGTGGGCGTCCGCAGTCCTCCGGTGGCCGCCCGCAGGGTGACCGGCCGGCCTGGCAGGACCGCCGGCCCGGTGGGGACCGTCCGCAGTCCTCGGGTGGCCCGCGCCGTGAGTGGCAGGACCGCAGCCCCGGTGGTGGGCGTCCGCAGTCCTCCGGTGGCCGCCCGCAGGGTGACCGGCCGGCCTGGCAGGACCGCCGGCCCGGTGGGGACCGTCCGCAGTCCTCGGGTGGCCCGCGCCGTGAGTGGCAGGACCGCAGCCCCGGTGGTGGCCGGCCGCAGTCCTCCGGTGGCCGCCCGCAGGGTGACCGGCCGGCCTGGCAGGACCGTCGCCCCGGCGGCGACCGTCCGCCTTCCTCGGGTGGGCCCCGTCGTGAGTGGCCGGACCGCAGCCCCGGTGGTGGGCGTCCGCAGTCCTCGGGTGGGCCCCGTCGTGAGTGGCAGGACCGCAGCCCCGGTGGTGGCCGGCCGCAGTCCTCCGGTGGCCGCCCGCAGGGTGACCGTCCGGCATGGCAGGACCGTCGCCCGGGTGGGGACCGTCCCCAGTCCTCGGGTGGCCCGCGCCGTGAGTGGCAGGACCGCAGCCCCGGTGCCGGCCGTCCGCAGTCCTCGGGTGGCCGCCAGCAGGGCGATCGTCCGGCCTGGCAGGACCGCGCCCCCGGTGGGCAGCGGGCGCAGCAGGGTGACCGCGCCGGAGCGGACCGTCCGGCCTGGCAGGACCGTCGTCCCGGTGGGGACCGCCCGCAGTCCTCGGGTGGGCCCCGTCGTGAGTGGCAGGACCGCAGCCCCGGCGGCGACCGCCCCCAGCGCGACCGCCCGCAGGGTGACCGGTCCGGTGCGGACCGTCCGGCCTGGCAGGACCGCCGTCCGCAGCGCGCCGGTGGCCCCGCCGGCTCCGACGCCGACCGCCCCGCCTGGCAGGACCGCCGTCCGGCAGGCCGACCTGCCGACCGGGAGGACTCGGCCCCGCGCCGGGCACCCGGACCGGCCCTGCCGGACTGGGCGGACGCCCGCGAGCTCGACGTCTCGGTGCGCTCCGCGCTGCGCGGTCTCGACCCGCGCAACGCCGACGCCGTGGGCAGGCACCTCGTCGCGGCCGGCGGCCTGATCGAGGAGGACCCGGAGCTCGCGCTCGAGCACGCCCGGGCCGCCCGTGACCGCGCCTCCCGGCTCGCCCCCGTCCGCGAGGCCGTCGGTGTCGCCGCGTACCACGCCGGCGACTTCGCCGAGGCCGCCCGCGAGCTCCGCGCCTACGCGCGGATGAGCGGCGACGAGAGCTACCGGGCCGTCCTGGCCGACTGCGAGCGCGCCCTCGGGCGGCCGGAGAACGCCCTCCGGCTGGTGCAGGAGGCGCTCGCGGCGCACCCGGACGAGGAGGAGCTGGTCGAGCTCCGCCTGGTCGAGGCCGGTGCCCGCCAGGACCTGGGCGAGGGCGCCGCTGCCGCGCTCGTCCTCGAGGGGGCGCTCGGCGGCCGGCCCACCCCGGCCGGCCTCGGGCAGCCCGACCTCGGGCACCTGCGGCTGGCCACCGCCTACGCCGACCTGCTCTCCGCCCGCGGCGAGGCGGAGCTCGCCCACGAGTGGTACTCGGCGATCGCCGCGGCAGACCCCGACGACCTGACCGGCGTCTCGGAGTACTTCTCCACGGACGACGACGAGGACGACGACCAGGACGACGAGGACCTCACCGACCTCGCGCCGGGCACCGACGCCGACGGCGACACCGACGGGGACGAGGGGGCCGAGGAGACCGTCGACGACGACGACCTCGGGCGCGAGCTGTCCGACGAGGTCGGCGGCGAGGTCACCGAAGACGACATCGAGGCCGAGGTCGCCGAGCTGCTCGGGGAGGTCCCACCGCCGGTCGAGCGGGACCACACCCGGCTGTTCCAGGAGCCGGCGTCCGACGAGGAGCAGCAGCCCCCGACGGTCTGAGCACCGGCGTCCACAACGGGCAGGGCCGTCCACAGACCGTCGACGGCCCTGTCCGGGGGACGGGGTGACAGCGAGGCTCGCTGCATGAGCCTTGCTGTCATCGACCGGAACGACGTCGTCCTGCGCGGGCGGTTGTCCGCGCCACCGGAGCTGCGCCCGCTGCCCAGCGGCGACACGCTGCTGCTGTTCAAGCTCGTCGTACGACGGGAGAACCCGCGCCCGCGCGGTCCCAAGTCGGACGTGATCACCTGCGTGAGCCTGGTGCCGGCGCTGCAGCGCTACGCCACGGCCTGGACCACCGAGGACGTGGTCGAGGTCGAGGGCGCGCTGCAGCGCCGGTTCTGGCGCACCCCGACGGGGACGGCGGTCGCCTACGAGGTCAACTGCCGCCGCGGGCGCAAGGTCGCCCGCGGCACGCACCGCGCCGCGCCACGGTCGGCCTGAGCCGTGCGCCGGTCAGTCGCCGTGCGGTCGCAGCACCAGACCGGTGCGCGGCTTCGGCACGAACAGCGTCGACTTGCGCGGCATGCGCGCGCCGGCCCGCGCCACGGCGGCCACGTCCGACGGCGACGGGGAACGCAGCAGCAGCGCCACGCCCGCCCGCTCCTCGGCCAGCCGCAACGCCTCGTCGACGTCGTGCGCGACGAGGACCGACGCCGGGTCGTCATCGCGCCCCCACAGCCCGGTGATCAGCGCGGCGTGCGCGAGCACCACGTCCAGCCCCCGCCAGGCGGCCGGCGCCTCGGCCGGGACGGCGGCCTGCAGCTGCGGCGACGGCTCGGCCAGCTCGGCCACCCGCACCCCGTCGGTGACCAGGAACGCCGGCCCGCCCGGCCGGGTGGTCCAGGCCATGGCCGTCGCCCGGACGTCCCCGTGGACCGGCTCCACCTCGGTGACCCGGAAACCGGCGCCGGCCAGGCTCAGGGCGTCGGTCAGCGGCAGGTCCGGCACGACCCGGTGGATCGCCCGCACCTGCAGCCCGCCCGGCCCCATCGGCGTCAGCAGCGCGAGCACCCGGCCGTGGCCGCTGTCCTCACCGGGGGCGTCCAGGTGACCGGCGGCGACGTGCTCCCGGGCCGCCGCGAACCGGTGGTGCCCGTCGGCGATCACCGCACGCGTGCCGGCCAGCGCACGGGTCAGCCGGTGCAGGGTGGCCGGGTCGGTCACCCGCCAGAGCCGGTGCACCACCCCGTCGGGGTCGGCGACCTCGGGTGCGGGCGGGCCGAGCCCGGCCTGGCGGGTCAGCTCGGCGACGGCGGGGTCCGGGTCGTGGGCGAGCACGATCGGCTCGAGGTCGGTGTGCGTGGCGGCCAGCAGCGCCGTGCGGCCGGCCACGGCCGGCGCGAAGGTGTCCTCGTGCGGCAGCACGGCGGACGACCCCGCCGGCGGCAGCGTCACCGCGCCGAGCCAGCCGGTCGTGGGCTCCGTGCCCGGCGCCGCCATCTCGTAGCGCCACAGCGCCGGCACGTCGTCGCGGACGAGCACGCCCTGGTCCAGCCAGCTGTGCAGCGTCCCCGCGGCCGCCTCGGCCGACCGGCGGTCGCGGGCCGACCGGCCGCCCGGCTCACCGGGCGCCGGGTCGACGTGCGGCAGGATCAGGCGGACGATGTTGTGCGGATCGGCCGCGGCCAGGCGGTCGCGGCCCGCTGCGGTCACCAGGTCGTACGCCGGCGAGCTCACCCGCGCCAGGTGCTCCGGGGTGTGGTCGCGGTAGGTCAGGGCACGGAACGGTCGGACGTCGAGACCCGTCGCGTCAGGAGGCGGGGCGTCCGCCGACGTCGAGGGCACGAGGTCGATCGTAGGAGCGCGCCGGCGGCGAGCCGGGGGCGGCGTCCGCCGGGTGCGGTCCGCCCGGTCCCCGCGGTTGCAGGCGGCGCGCCAGGGGAGGAGCTGCGGTGCTGGAGCCGGGACAGCCGGACGGCGGGGTCTACGAGTGGTACCAGCGCGGGCTGCAGCTGCTCGGCGACGGCAACCCCGATGCGGCGGCGACCCTGCTGGAGCGTGCGCTGGCGGCCGAGCCGGGCTCCCGTAGCGTCCTGGAGGCGCTCGCCCGGGCCCAGTACGACGCGGGTCGCTACCGGGACGCGATGGACAGCTTCACCCGGCTCACCACCGACAACCCGACCGACGACTACGCCCAGTTCGGCCTCGGCCTGGCCGCGAGCAGGGCAGGGGACCTCGAGCTCGCCGCCGAGCACCTCGCCCTGGCCGTGGCCATGCGCCCCGACCTGGGCCACTACGCACGAGCGCTGCGCGGCGTCCGCGCCCGGCGTGGCCTCGCAGAGGAGCTGCCATGAGCACCGCCCACCCGTCAGCGGCCGCGGCATGACCGGCGCCGCCCGCGAGCCGGTGCCGCTGAGCGCCGGGGCGCCCGAGCCGCCCGCCCGCACCTACGACGTCGCCCTGCTCGACCTCGACGGCGTCGTCTACGTGGGGCCGGCCGCGGTGCCCGGCGTACCCGAGGCGCTGGACCGGGCCGCCGCGCAGGGCATGCGCCTGGGCTTCGTCACCAACAACGCGGCCCGCACCCCCGAGCAGGTGGCCGCCCACCTCACCGAGCTGGGCGTCGCCGCCGAGCCCGACGACGTCATCACCAGCTCGCAGGCCGCGGCCTCGGTCGTCGCCGACCTCGTCGGCCCCGGCGGGCGGGTCCTGGCGGTCGGCGGCCCCGGCGTCGCGGCGGCGCTGACGGCCGCAGGGCTGACCGTGGTCGAGCGGGCCGAGGACTCCCCGGCCGCCGTCGTGCAGGGCTACGGCCCCGGGGTCGGCTGGGCCCAGCTCGCCGAGGCGGTGGTCGCCGTCCGCGGCGGGGCCCGCCACGTGGCCACCAACACCGACGCCACCATCCCCTCGCCGCGTGGCGTCCTGCCCGGCAACGGCGCACTGGTCGGGGTGGTCAGCACGGTCACCGGCCAGCAGCCGCTGGTCACCGGGAAGCCCGACCCGGCGATGCACGCCGAGTGCGTCCGGCGCACCGGCGCCCGCCGGCCGCTGGTGGTCGGCGACCGGCTGGACACCGACATCGAGGGCGCGCGCCGCGCCGGCGCCGCGAGCCTGCTCGTCCTCACCGGCGTCGCCACCCCGGCCGACCTGCTGGCCGCCCGGCCCGACCACCGCCCCGACCTGCTGGCCCCGGACGCCGCGGGCGTGCTGGTGCCGCACCCGGAGGTCACCGCCGTCGAGGGCGCCTGGCGGTGCGCCGGCTGGCAGGCCGAGGCCACCGGGGAGCGGCTGACCCTGCGGTCGGTCGGCGCGCACCGGGACGGCGACGGGCTCGACGGGCTGCGGGCGCTCGCCGTGGCGCACTGGGCCCGGCACCCGGAGCAGGGGGCGGCGCCGACCGTCACCGCCGGCGACGACGACGCCGCGGCGGCGCTGAGCGGCTGGGGGCTGGACGCCGGATGAGCGGCCCGCGGAGCGCGCGGGCGGCGGCTCAGAGCAGCGAGCGCAGCCGGAGCATGTCCCGCAGGCCGGCCTCGAGCTTCACCCGTCCGCTGGCCCAGGCCGGCGTGAACGCCAGCCGGCCAGAGGTGAGCGCCAGCAGGTCGTCGCTGCTCATCGTCAGCCGGATGTCGGCCTTGGGCAGCGAGGGGCCGTCGGGCTCGGCGGCCAGGTCGTGCACGGCGCCGCGGGCGATGCGCCCGGCGACGACCTGCCCGAGGTCGGGCAGCCGGCAGGAGACGCTGCGGTCCAGGTCCCGGGCGGCGTCCGCGGCGGCCAGCTTGCCCACGAAGCCGTCCAGGGCGGTCATGCACTCTTCCAGCGTCGCCACGTGCGGGTGCCTCCATCAGCCAGGGACCGGGCTCGTCCCGGCCGGGCGGTCCGCAGCGGGAGGCTACCGGCGCACCGGGAGCCGCCGCACCGCCGCCCCGGCCGAGGTGGGGGTGCAGCCGGCTCCGTCCACCGGCTCCCGCTGCACGCCCTCGCCGGTCGGTGCCGGCCGGTAACCTGCGAGATGGACGCCGACCAGCACCTGCCCGACCGGACGGAGGAGGAGACCGTGACCGAACCAGCAGCGCCGCGACCGGTCCCCGGCCCTCCGCGGCCGGCCCCGGGTCCGGTGGCGGCCGGCGCCCGGCCCGGCCCGCCCGGCGCCGCCGCGGGCACCGCCACCAGCCCTGCCCCCGGCGCGGCACCCAGCCCTGCTGCCCCGGGTGCCGCCCCGCGCTTCGCCGACCTCGCCGACCGCCCGGTGGCCGAGCACGTCGCGGTGTTCGAGGCCGAGCACGACCGGCTGCAGCGCGAACTGTCCACCATCGACCAGCTCTGATGGTCCGACGCAGCCGGCTCGACGCCGAGCTCGTGCGCCGCGGGCTCGCCCGTTCCCGCGAGCACGCCGTCAGCCTGATCTCCGAGGGGCGGGTCACCATCGGCGGGCAGGCGGCCACCAAGCCGGCCACCGGCGTGGAGGCCGGCGCCCCGGTGGTGGTGCGCACCGACCCGGACACCCCCAGCTGGGTGTCCCGCGGCGCGCACAAGCTGGTCGGCGCCCTGGCGGCCTTCCCGGTCGCCGTCGAGGGCCGCCGGGCCCTGGACGCCGGCGCCTCGACCGGCGGGTTCACCGAGGTGCTGCTCAGCCGCGGCGCCCGCGAGGTCGTGGCGGTCGACGTCGGCTACGGCGAGCTGGCCTGGTCGCTGCGCACCGACGACCGGGTGGTCGTCCACGAGCGCACCAACGTCCGCGAGCTCACCCCCGACGCGATCGGCGGCCCGGTCGAGCTGGTCGTCGCCGACCTGTCCTTCATCTCGCTGCGGCTGGTGCTGCCCGCGCTCACCGCGTGCGCCGACCCGGCCGCCGACCTGCTGCCGATGGTGAAACCGCAGTTCGAGGTGGGCCGGGAGCGGCTGGGCACCGGTGGCGTCGTTCGCGACCTGGCGCACCGGGCCGACGCCGTGGCCACCGTCGCCCGGGCCGCCGCCGACCTCGGCTGGGGCACCGCCGGTGTGGTGGCCAGCCCGCTGCCCGGCCCGGCCGGGAACGTGGAGTTCTTCCTCTGGTTGCGCCGGGACGCACCACCACCCGACCGCGACGCCATCGACCGAGCAGTTCAGGAAGGACCACAGTGAGCGACCGTGCGACCGAGGGCACCGCTGCCTGCGAGTCCGGGGAGCGGACCCGCCGGGTCCTGCTGGCGGTGCACACCGGCCGGGCCGACATCGTCGAGCTCGCCCGCTCCGCCGCCGCCCGGCTCACCGACGCCGGGATCGTCGTCCGGCTGCTGGAGGACGAGGCGGAGGCGATGGCCGTCCCCGGCGCCGAGGTCTGCGCCTTCGGGCCCGGCGCGGCCGACGGGGTGGAGATCGTCCTGGTCTTCGGCGGCGACGGCACGTTCCTGCGCGCCGCCGAGCTGGCCCGCAACACCGACGCCGCGATCACCGGGGTGAACCTCGGGCGGGTCGGGTTCCTCGCCGAGACCGAGCCCGAGGCGGTCGAGGAGATGCTCACCGCGGTGGAGAAGTGCGAGTACGAGGTCGAGGAGCGGCTGACCCTGGACGCCACCGTCCTCGACGCCGACGGCCGGCCCACCGGCGAGGGCACCTGGGCGCTCAACGAGGTCTCGGTGGAGAAGGTCGAGCGCTCCCGGGTGCTCGACGTCGTGCTCGAGGTCGACGGGCACCCGCTGACCAGCTTCGGCTGCGACGGCATCCTCTGCGCCACCCCCACCGGGTCCACCGCCTACGCGTTCTCCGCCGGCGGGCCGGTCGTCTGGCCCGACGTCGAGGCGCTGCTGCTGGTGCCGACCAACGCCCACGCCCTCTTCGCGCGGCCGCTGGTCACCTCCCCGACCTCGGTGCTCACCGTCGCGGTGCCGCCCGACGGCACCCGGGCCCGGATCTCCGCCGACGGCCGGCGCATCGTCGAGGTCCCCGACGGCGGCCGGGTCGAGGTCCGCCGCTCCGACCGCCCGGTCCGCATCGCCCGGGTGAACCCGACGTCCTTCGGCGATCGGCTGGTGGCCAAGTTCGGGCTCCCGGTGCGCGGCTTCCGGGACGCCCGCTCGCACGGGCCGGGCCACGAGGCGCCGATCACCCGCACGAACGTGCTCACCGGTGACGTCAACACCAGCGACGGTGCGCTCCGCACCCCGGAGGAGGTGGGCGGTGGCCACCCGCACGGCACGGCCTGACCAGCGGCCGGAGCAGCGGGCCCCGCGGGCGGCCAAGCGGGCGGCCCCGGCGCCGCCCGCCGGCCCGGCGACCGCCCCGCACGGCGCGCTGACCGAGCTGCACATCCGCGGCCTGGGCTCCATCGACGACGTCACGCTCGAGCTGGGGCCCGGCCTGACCGTGGTCACCGGTGAGACCGGCGCCGGCAAGACGATGGTCGTCACCGGGCTGACCCTGCTGTTCGGCGGCCGCGCCGACCCCGGCCGGGTCCGGGCCAACGGGCGGGCCGGGGTCGAGGGCCGGCTGGTGCTGCCCCCCGACTCCCCGATCTGGGCGCGGGCGGCCGACGCCGGCGCCGAACCCGACGAGGACGGCAGCCTGATCCTGGCCCGTACGGTCAGCGCCGAGGGCCGGTCCCGGGCCCACCTGGGCGGGCGCAGCGTGCCGGTCGGCGTCGTCGCCGAGCTGGCCGAGGACCTGCTGGCCGTGCACGGGCAGACCGACCAGCTCCGGCTCACCCGCCCGGCCGAGCAGCGCCGCGCGCTGGACCGGTACGCCGGGCCTGCGCACCTGGCGCTGGTCGAGCAGCACCGCGCCGCGCACGCCGCCTGGCGCGCGCTGGCCGACGACCTGGACCGCCGGCGCGGCCAGGCCCGCGAGCTCGCGCAGACCGCCGACGTGCTCCGGCACGGGCTGGAGGAGATCTCCGCCCTCGCCCCCGAGCCGGGCGAGGACGAGGCGCTGGACACTCTGGCCAAGCGGCTGGGCGACGCCGACGCCCTGCGCGCGGCGGCCGACGCGGCCCGGCTCGCCCTGGTCGGCGACGTCACCGGCGACCTCGGCGGCGCCGACCTCGGGCAGGACGCCTCCAGCTCGCTGGCCGCCGCCGAGCGCGCGCTGGCCGGCTCCGACGACCCCACGCTGGTGCTGCTGGCCCAGGACCTCGCCGACGCGGTGGCCGTGGTCTCCGACGTCTCGGTGCAGCTGGCCGGCTACGTCGCCGACCTGGAGGCCGACCCCGCGCGGCTGGCCGAGGTGCTCGACCGGCGGGCGGCGATCACCGCGCTGGTGCGCAAGTACGCCGAGCCGGGGGAGGGGCTGGCCGGGGTGCTCGCCTGGGCCGCCGACGCCGAGGCGCGGCTGTCCCAGCTCGACGTCTCCGACGAGGCGCTCGAGGCGTTGCAGGCGCAGCGCGACGCCGCCCGGGAGGAGCTGGCGACCCTCTCCACCCGGGTCACCGAGGGGCGCCGCGCCGCCGCCGAGGGGTTCGCCGCCGAGGTGGGCACCGAGCTCGCCGGGCTGGCCATGAAGAGCGCCCAGGTGTCCTTCCGGATCGACACCGACCCCGGCCGGCCCGGGCCCGACGGCGCCGACGAGGTCGCCCTGCTGCTCTCCCCGCACCCCGGCGCCCCGGCGCGGCCGGTGCACAAGGGCGCGTCCGGCGGTGAGCTCTCTCGGGTGATGCTGGCCATCGAGGTGGTCTTCGCCGGGGCCGACCCGGTGCCGGTGATGGTCTTCGACGAGGTCGACGCCGGGGTCGGGGGTCAGGCGGCCGGCGAGATCGGCCGGCGGCTGGCCCGGCTGGCCCAGGAGCACCAGGTCGTGGTGGTCACCCACCTGGCCCAGGTGGCCGCCTTCGCCGACACCCACGTGGTGGTCGACAAGTCACCGGACACCGCCCAGGGCGTCACCGCCACCGACATCCGGGCGGTCCGGGACGAGGACCGGGTGCGCGAGCTAGCCCGGATGCTGTCCGGGCTGGCCGACAGCGACACCGGTCAGGCGCACGCCCGGGAGCTGCTGGCGGTCGCCGCGGAGGCCCGGGCCTGACCGGTCACACCGGGCGCGGGCCCAGCGCGATGGTCAGCGCCAGCACGCTCTGCGGGTCCTCGAGCCGGTCGCCGAACAGCTCGCGGAGCTGGCCCATCCGGTAGCGGACGGTCTGCGGGTGCACGAACAGCTCGGCGGCGACCTGCTCCCGGCGGCCGTGGTGCAGCAGCCACGACCGCAGCGTCGCGGTCAGCTTCTCCCGGACCCCCTCGCTGAGCCCGTCCAGCGGCGCCAGCGCCGCCGCCCGCAGGTCGCCCAGCGCCTCCTCGTCGGCGCGCAGCACCAGCTCGGGCAGCCGCTGCTCGGTGTCCAGCGGCGCCGTGCCCCGGGCGGTCAGCCCGAGCCGCAGGGCACGCAGCACCCGCGCGTGCGAGCGGGCGACGGCCGCCCACGGGCGGGCGGGGCCGACGATCGCCGCCCGGCCCTCCAGCGCCCGCAGCAGCCCGGGCCGGGCCCGCTCGCCGGCGTCGGGCACCAGCAGCACGGTCAGCTCCGCCGACGGCTCGATCCCCGGCGGGTCGTCGGTGACCTGCAGGGTGCGGGTGTCCAGCAGCGCCAGCGCCCCGCGGACCCGGCCCTCGGGCAGCAGCACGGCGGTCAGCGTGCGCGGCGGCGACCAGTCGGCCCGCTCCGCCGCGGCGGTCAGGTCGTGCAACGGCCGGCCGGCCAGCAGCAGCGCGCCCAGCCGCTCCAGGTGGTGGCGGCGGGCCCGGCCGGTGGTCTCCAGCTCGTCGGTGTGCCCGGCGACGCTGGATGCCGAGAGCTGGTCGATGTAGGCGAACACCAGCTCCGCGAAGCGCGCCAGCGACCCGGCGTCCAGCCCCGCGGCGACCGCGGTGTCGCTCATGTGCCGCCAGGACACCCGGGCGCCCACCCGGTAGGCGGCCAGCAGCGAGTCCATCGACCGGCCGCTGCGGGCCTCGCCGCGGCCCAGCGCGTACGCGCCCTCCAGCGCCGGGCCGATCGGCAGGCTGGGGTCGACCCCGCCGCGCGCGGTCGCCAGGTCCAGGAAGCCGCCCAGCGCGAGCTGGACGGCGTTGGAGATCGCCCGGCCCATCTCACCGGAGAAGGCGTCGGCGTAGCTGGGCACCTCGACGACGATGGTGGCCACCGTCTGCTCGGCCACCGCGGGCAGCTCGGCCTGCATCGCCTCCACCACCACGGGCGGAAAGGTGATCACATCGCTCGTCGTCCCCACCTCTTCCTTGTTCGCAGGGGATGAAACGTACCGCCACGTTCACGTCGAGGGCACAGGTAACCAGCGCGCGGACTGGGAAGACTCTCTGTATGACCGCAACCGTCCCGCGCCCGACCTCGGCCCGGCCGGTGCTGGCGAGGCTGCGCGACCGCGTCGTCAAGGTGGCCGAGCTGGTGACCACGCCCCTGCTGCCGTCGGACTACCTCGACCTCGTCGACCCGCTGCGCTCCGGTGCCGCGCTCCGCGGCCGGATCGAGGCGGTGCGCCCCGAGACCCGGGACGCCGCGACGATCGTCATCCGCCCCGGCCGGGACTGGCTGCCGCACACCCCCGGCCAGTACGTCCGGATCGGCATCGACGTCGACGGCGTCCGGCAGTGGCGCGCCTACTCGATCACCTCGGTGCTCGGCCGGGCCGACGGCTGCTTCACCGTCACGGTCAAGGCGATCCCCGGCGGCAAGGTCAGCAACCACCTGGTGCACCGTGTCCAGCCGGGCACGATCGTCCAGCTGGACCAGGCGACCGGTGACTTCGTGCTCCCCGCGGAGCGCCCGGAGAAGTGCCTGTTCGTCACCGCGGGGTCCGGCGTCACCCCGGTGATGGGCATCCTGCGCAACCACGTGCACGAGCACGACGACGTGGTGGTGGTGCACTCCGCGCCCACCGCCGACGACGTCATCTTCGGCGCCGAGCTGCGCGAGCTGGCCCGCACCGGGCAGATCCGGCTCGTCGAGCGGCACACCGCGACCGACGGCCTGCTCGACGCGGCCGCGCTCGCCGACCTCGTCCCCGACCTGGCGGAGCGGTCGACCTGGGCCTGCGGGCCGGTCGGCCTGCTCGAGGCGCTCGAGGAGCACTGGGAGACCGAGGGCATCGCCGACCGGCTCTACACCGAGCGCTTCCGGCCCCGTGTGCTGGTCACCGGCGAGGGCGGCACCGTCAGCTTCACCAGGTCCGACCGGACCCTCGACGTCGACGGCGCCACCCCGATCCTGGACGCCGCCGAGGAGGCCGGGCTGCTGATGCCCAGCGGGTGCCGGATGGGCATCTGCTACGGCTGCGTCCTGCCGCTGCGCGAGGGCGCCGTCCGCGACCTGCGCACCGGCGAGGTCACCACCGCCGCCCCCGGCGACGGCGTGCTCGTCCAGACCTGCATCAGCGCCGCCGCCGGCGCCTGCGACATCGACCACTGAACCCGCTGCCCCCGACCTGAAGGAGCTGCTCGTGACCGCACTGCAGAACAAGACCGAGGACCCGATCGCGCACCTGTCGGCCGAGGACATCGAGACCATCGGCAAGGAGCTCGACGCCATCCGCCAGGGCGTCATGGACGACCGCGGTGAGTCCGACGCCGCCTACATCCGCCGCGTCATCGACGTCCAGCGCAAGCTCGAGCTCGCCAGCCGGGCCGTGCTGCTGCTGTCGAAGTTCCCGCCGGCCTGGGTCGTGGGCACCGTCGGCCTGTCGGTGGCCAAGATCCTGGAGAACATGGAGATCGGGCACAACATCCTGCACGGCCAGTGGGACTGGATGCGCGACCCGAAGATCCACTCCACGACGTGGGAGTGGGACATGGCCAGCCCGGCCGACCAGTGGAAGCACTCGCACAACGAGCTGCATCACACGTACACGAACGTGATCGGCAAGGACAACGACCTCGGCTACGGCATCATGCGCGTCGACGAGGACCAGAAGTGGCACCCGATCTACCTGGCGCAGCCGCTGTGGAACTTCGTCAACGCCTGCTTCTTCGAGTACGGCATCGCCGCCTACGACCTGGAGCTGGGCAAGAACCTGGCCACCAAGAAGCGCCGCGCCGACCCCGACTTCCGGGCGCGCGGCAAGGCCGTGCTGAAGAAGATCCGCAAGCAGATGACCAAGGACTACGTCGTCCACCCGCTGCTGTCGGGCCCGTCGTTCCTGCCCACCCTGGCCGCGAACTTCACCGCCAACGTGGTGCGCAACCTCTGGTCGCACTCGGTGATCATGTGCGGCCACTTCCCGGAGGGCGTCGAGACCTTCGAGAAGACGTCGATCGACGGCGAGACCCGCGGTGAGTGGTACCTGCGCCAGATGCTCGGCTCGGCCAACATCTCCGGCAGCAAGGCCATGCACATCATGACCGGCAACCTGTCCCACCAGGTCGAGCACCACCTGTTCCCCGACCTGCCGAGCAACCGGTACGCCGAGATCGCGCCGAAGGTGAAGGACCTGTTCGACCGGTACGGCCTGCGGTACCACTCGGCGTCGCTGCCCCGGCAGGTCGGGTCGGCGTGGCACAAGGTGATCCGGCTGTCGCTGCCCAACGGCTGGCTGGCCCAGACCACCCCGGCCAACGCGCCGGCCCAGGTCGCCAAGCTCTACAAGATGACGACGGGCGGGCCCAAGGTCCGCCGCGCGCTGCAGCAGCAGGCAGCCGCCTGACCGACGCGCCACGCCACGGCCCCCCTCCCGCACGGGAGGGGGGCCGTTCGTCGTTCAGCGGCGCTTGGCGTACCCGGCCAGGCCGAACTGCAGCAGCGCCAGCCCGCGCTGGCCGCGGGTGCGCAGCTCGGCGACGAGCTCGGGCCCGGACGCCCCGGCCAGCACCCGGTCGCGGGCGAGCTCCAGCAGTGCGGTGTACAGCCCGGTGACGGCGTTGGCCGCGAGCCAGGGCTCCAGCTCGCCGGGGGCGGGGCGGGTCTCCAGGGTGATCTGCTCGGCCAGCGTGTCGGTGAGGGTGCCGAGGATCTCCCGCTCGCGCACCTGCAGGGTGCGGCTGCCGCGGATGACCCGGGCCATCTCGGCCACGCCCTCCGCCGCGGCGGGGGAGCCCAGCTGGCTGACCGCGGCCACCACGAAGTCGCCCGCGGCGGCGGCCGCCGACTGGCCCGCCGGGCGGCGGCGGACGGCCTCCAGCAGCGCGGCGCGGATCGGCGGGTCGGTCTCGAAGACCAGCCCCTCCTTGACCGGGAAGTGGTTGAAGACCGTCTTCTCCACCACGCCGGCGCGCTGGGCGATCTCCACCACGCTGACGTGGTCGAAGCCGCGCTCGGTGAACAGCTCGGCGGCGGCGTCGACGATCGCCTCGCGGGTCCGCTGCCGGCGCTGCTCGCGCAGCGTCGGGCCGCGGCGCTCCCGGCGCCTCGGGCGCCGCCCGGGACCGGGCGCGTCGACCGGCGGCGGGCCGGCCACCGGGGTCTCGGGCGCCGCGGCAGGCGGGGCCTCGGCCGGCGGGGCGCCGGCGCCGTCGGTGACCAGCGGGGCGTCGACGGGGGCACGCGGCGTCAGCGCCACGACCTGCGCGTCCGTCGTCCCGGGGTGGTCTGCCGCCGCGCCGCCGGCGTCCGGGGGAGCGACGTCCTGCACGGCTGCGGTCGCCGCGGCCTCGGGATCGCGGCGGCCGGTCAGCTCCCCGACCAGCTCGTCGGCGAGAACTGTCGCTGTGCTCCGGCTCGCGGAGGCCCCTGCAGTCACACCAGTCACGCTAGTGACGGGCCGGTCCCGTCCCGGGGGAGCGACACCCGGGCAACGCGGACCGGTTTCCGGTGGTAGCCGGTGTCGCTCACGGTGCGTGATCGATCGGTCGCTGTTGCGCGTCGGGGCCGACCGCCCAGGAGCCCGTGGGACGATCACGGTCATGCGCATCGGCACCCTGCGACGCGGGCGGCCGTCCGAGACGGCACCCGGCGTGACCGGCACGGCCCGTGTGGACCGGCGGACCAAGAACCTCACCAAGCGGCTGCGGCCCGGCGAGATCGCGGTCATCGACCACGCCGACGTCGACCGGGTCGCCGCCGACTCGCTGGTGGCGTGCAAGGTCGCGGCGGTCGTCAACGCCGCCCCCAGCACCACGGGGCGCTACCCCAACCTCGGCCCCGGGATCCTGGTCGACGCCGGCATCCCGCTGGTGGACAACGTGGGCAAGGACGTGCTGACCGCGCTCAAGGACGGCACCGAGGTCCGGCTGGAGGGCGGCACGCTCTACGCCGGCGAGACCGTCGTCGCCGAGGGGGTCGAGCAGACCCCGGAGACGGTGGCCGTCTCGATGGCCGAGGCCCGCGAGGGGCTCTCGGCGCAGCTGGAGGCCTTCGCGGCCAACACCATGGAGTACATGAAGCGCGAGCGCGCGCTGCTGCTCGACGGTGTGGGCGTCCCCGACGTCACGACCCAGATCGAGGGCCGGCACGTGCTGGTCGTCGTCCGGGGCTACGACTACAAGGAGGACCTGCAGGCGCTGCGGCCCTACATCCGCGACTACCGGCCGGTGCTGGTCGGCGTCGACGGCGGCGCCGACGCGCTGATCGAGGCCGGCTACCAGCCGGACATGATCATCGGCGACATGGACTCGGTGAGCGACTCCGTGCTGCGCTGCGGCGCCGAGGTGGTCGTGCACGCCTACGCCGACGGGCGCGCGCCGGGTCTGCAGCGGGTGCTCGACCTCGGCGTCGAGGCGATCACCTTCCCGGCGTCGGCCACCAGCGAGGACATCGCCATGCTGCTGGCCGACGAGAAGGGCGCCTCGCTCATCGTCGCCGTCGGCACCCACGCCACGCTGATCGAGTTCCTGGACAAGGGCCGCGGCGGCATGGCCTCGACCTTCCTCACCCGGCTGCGGCTGGGCGGCAAGCTCGTCGACGCCAAGGGCGTGAGCCGGCTGTACCGCAGCCGGATCTCCACCCTGGCCCTGGTCCTGCTCGTGCTCGCCGCGCTGGTCTCGATCACCGCGGCGCTGGCGGTCTCCACGGCCAGCCACATCTACTTCGACCTGCTCGTCGACCAATGGGACAGCTTCGTGTTCTGGCTGGAGAACCTCTTCTCGTGATCGACTTCCGGTACCACCTCGTCTCCTTGATCGCGGTGTTCCTCGCCGTCGCGCTGGGGATCGTCATCGGCACCACCCAGCTCAACGGGCCGCTGACGGACAACCTGCAGGGCCAGGTCACCGCGCTCCAGGAGGACAAGCGGTCCCTGGAGGACCAGACCCAGCTGCTGCAGACCCAGCTGGACGACGTCGGCCGCTTCGAGGAGGCCGTCGGCCCCTCGCTGGTCGACGGCACCCTGGCCGGCCGCAGCGTCGTCCTGGTCGTCGCCGGCGGCGAGGTCGAGGCCGAGGTCGTCGAGGGGCTCACCGCACTGCTCGGCAGCGCCGGGTCGACGGTGACCGGCACGATCCGGCTCACCGACGCCTACGCCGACGAGGCGACCGCGGACACCCTGGAGACCTTCCTCAGCGGCCCGGGTGTGCCGCTGTCGGTGTCCCAGCCGGAGTCCGACGACCCGGGTGCGGCCGTCGCCTCGGTGCTGGCCCAGGTGCTGATGGTGCCCGGGGTCGGCGCCGTGGACGCCGGCACCGCCCCCAGCGCGGCCGACACCGCCACGGTGCTGGCCGGGCTCGAGGAGCTCGAGGTGCTCAGCCGCGACACCACGTCGGTCAGCGCCGCCGACTTCGCCGTCGTGCTGACCACCGGCGCCGTCGGCGGAGAGGACGCCGAGGCCCGGACCACCGCCCTCGTGCAGCTGGCGACCGCGCTGGACGAGGAGGGCTCCGGCGCCGTCGTCGCCGGCGACCTCGCCGCCAACGGCGACGGCGGCCTGGTGTCCGCGCTCCGCGGCGACTCGGCGGCGACCGGCGTGGTGTCGACGGTGGACAACGTGACCACCGCGGCCGGGCGGATCAGCACCGTGCTCGCGCTGGCCGCCGAGGGACGCGGCACCTCCGGGGAGTACGGCGTGGGCGAGGACACCCAGCCCGTCCCGCCGCCGGCTTCGTGAGCCCCGCAGCCCGCGCCGGGCTGGCCGCCGCCGGTGCGGTCGCGGCACGGCTGGGGCTGGCCGGCGCCGCGGCGCTCACCGCCCGGGACGCCGGCGCCCCGTGGCGCCGCACGAACTACGCCGGCCGGCCGGTGACCCTGCTCGGCGGCCCGGTGCTCGCCGCGGCCGCCACCGCCACCGCGGCGGCCGGCGCCCCGGCCGGTCAGCGGGCCGCCGCGCTCGTCGTCGGCACGGTCGCCGGGGTCGTCGGCGGCTACGACGACCTCGCCGGCGCCCGGCCCGAGCAGGCCCGGGACAAGGGGCTGGCCGGCCACCTGGCGGCGCTCCGGCAGGGCCGGGTCTCCGCCGGGGCGGTCAAGGTGGCCGGCATCGGCGCGGCCGCCGCGGTCGCCGCCGTGCTGACCCGCCGGGGGAGCGGCGCCGCCGCGCTCGCCGACGGCGTGCTCACCACCGGGCTGGTCGCCGGGACCGCGAACCTGGTCAACCTGCTCGACCTGCGGCCCGGGCGGGCCGGCAAGGCCGCCGCGCTGCTGGCCGGCGCGACCCTGGGCGGGCCGGCCGGCGGGCTGGTCGCCGGGCCGCTCGGTGCCACCCTCGGGGTGCTCCCCGCCGATCTCCGCGAGCGGGTGATGCTCGGCGACTGCGGCGCCAACGCGGTCGGTGCGCTGCTGGGCCTGCGGCTGGCCGCGCTGCCCGGCCGCGGCACCCGGGCCGGGCTGCTCGGCGTCGTCACCGCGCTCACCCTGGCCAGCGAGAAGGTCAGCTTCACCTCGGTCATCGAGTCGACCCCCGGCCTGCGCGAGCTCGACCGGCTCGGCCGCCGCCCGGCGTGAGCGCCGTCAGCCGCGGCGGACGGCGGTGACCGGCCGGCGCCTCGCCCAGGGGGCGGCCGGGGCCGCGCTGCTGATCGCGGCGCTCACCCTGCTGTCCCGGCTCGCCGGGTTCGGCCGCACCGTCGTGCTCACCAACGCGGTGGGCGCCGGCAGCACCGGCGACACCTACCAGGCCGCCAACAACGTGCCCAACATCGTGTTCGAGGTGGTCGCCGGCGGGGCGCTGGCCAGCCTGGTCGTGCCGATGCTGGCCGGCGGGATCGCGGCCGGCGACCGCGACCAGGTGCGCCGCACCGCCTCGGCGCTGCTCGGCTGGACCCTGCTGGTGCTGGTGCCGCTCGCCGTGCTGCTGGCGCTGCTGGCCCGGCCGATCGCGACCGCGCTGCTCGGCGGTGACGCGGGCGACCCGGCGAAGGTCGACGTCGCCGCCCGTTTCCTGGTCGTCTTCGCCCCCCAGGTCGTGCTCTACGGCATCGCCGTCGTGCTCACCGGCGTGCTGCAGGCGCACCGCCGGTTCGCCGCGCCGGCGCTCGCGCCGCTGCTGTCGTCGATCGTGGTCGCCGGCGCCTACCTGCTGTTCGCCGGCAGCGGCGGCAGCCGGGACGTCGAGGGGCTGACCACCTCCGCGGAGCTCGTGCTGGGCGTGGGGACGACGCTCGGCGTGGTCGCGCTGGCCGCCGCGCTGCTGCTGCCGCTGCGCGGGCTCCGGCTCGGCCTGCGCCCGACGCTGCGCTTCCCGGTCGGCGTCGCGCCGCGGGCCCGCCGGCTGGCGCTGGCCGGGGTGCTCACCCTGGCCGGTCAGCAGCTGGTCGCGATCGTCGCCATCCGGCTGGCCAACGCCGACGCCCCCGACGGCACCCAGGTCGTCTACTTCGCCGGCATGACCGTCTTCCTGCTGCCCTGGGCCGCGCTCGCCGTGCCGCTGGCCACCTCGGTCTACCCGGGCCTCAGCGAGCGGTCCGCCGAGCGCGACGATCCCGGGTACGCGGCCACGCTCGCGCCGGCCGCCGTCCTCACCGTGGTCACCGGCGCGCTCGCCGCCGCCGGGCTGGTCGCCGTCTCCGGGCCGATGGCCCGGGTCTTCCTGGCCTCCCCGGACGACGCCGACGCGGCCGCCGCGCTGCAGCCGACGATCGCGGCCTTCGCCCCCGGGCTGGTCGGCTACGGGCTGGTCGCGCTGCTGTCCCGGGCGCTCTACGCGCGCGGGCTGTGGCAGGCGCCCACGGCGTGCGTGGCCGGTGGCTGGCTGGTCGCGGTCGCCGCCGACGTCGTGCTGGCCGCGGTGCTGCCCGACGACGACCGGGCGCTGGCGCTGGCCGCCGGGCACAGCGTGGGCGTCACCGTCGCCGGGGTCGCCCTGCTGGTCGTCGTCGCCCGGGTGGCCGGGGCCGCGGCGCTGTCCGGGGTGGCCCGGACCGGGCTGCCGGCGGTGCTCGCCGGTGTCCTGGCCGGTGCGGCCGGGCTGCTGACCGCCCGGGCGCTGGGCGCCGACCCGGTGCCCGACGGCGGGGTGCCCGCCGCCATCGGCATCGGCGTGGGAGCCGGTGGAGTCGTGCTGCTCGTCGCTGCGGCGGTCATGATGGTGACCTCCCGGGGGCCGCTGCTGGCCGCCGTCTCCGGGCTCCGTCGATCGGGTGAGCAGGAGGTGGCGGGTGTCTGAGCGGGTGTCGCCCCCCGGCCGTCCCCTCGCCGACCGCCGGGTCGCCGAGGTGCTGGCCACCAGCACCGGCGGTGTCGGCACGCACCTGCGCTCGCTGCTCGCCCCGCTCGGCCGGGCCGGCGCCTCGGTCCGGGTCTGCGGCCCGCGGGCCACCGAGGAGCTGTTCGCGTTCACCGCCACCGGCGCCGACTTCCGGGAGGTCGGCATCTCCGCCGGCCTCGCCCCGGTGGCCGACCTGCGCGCCGTGCTGGCGCTGCGCCGGGCCACCACCGGCGCCGACCTGGTGCACGCCCACGGCCTGCGCGCCGGCCTGGTCGCCGCCGCGGCGCGCCGGCTCGCGGGGGAGCGCAGCCGGCCGCTGGTGCTCACCCTGCACAACGCGCTGCCCGGTGGCGGCGGGTTGAAGCGGCAGGTGCTGCAGACCGCCGAGCTCGCCACCATCCGCGGCGCCGACGTCGTCCTGGCCGCCTCGGGCGACCTGGCCGAGAACGCCCGCCGGCTGGGCGCCCGCGACGTGCGGGTCGCCCCGGTCGCCGCGCCGCCGCTGCCACCCGCCCAGCGCCCCCGGCCGGTGGTCCGCCGGGATCTCGGCCTGGACGACGACCAGCGCCCGCTGGTGGTCGCGGTCGGCCGGCTGCACCCGCAGAAGGGCTACGACGTCCTGCTCGACGCCGTCGCCCGCTGGGTCGCCGACCCCCGGCTGCGGCCGGCGCCGCTGGTCGCGATCGCCGGCGACGGGCCGCTGCACGAGGAGCTCGCCGCCCGGATCGCGGCCGAGCGGCTGCCGGTGACCCTGCTGGGGCGGCGCACCGACGTCGCCGACCTGCTCGGCGCGGCCGACGTGTGCGTGCTGCCCTCGGTGTGGGAGGCCCGCTCGCTCACCGCCCAGGAGGCGCTGCGGGCCGGGACGCCGCTGGTGGCCACCGCCGTCGGCGGCATCCCCGAGCTCGTCGGCGACGCCGCGGACCTGGTGCCCGCCGGCGACGCCGAGGCGCTGGCCGAGGCGGTGACGCTGGTGCTCAGCGACCCGGTCCGCACCGCCCGGCTGTGCGCCGCCGGCCCCCGGCAGGCGGCCACCTGGCCGGACGAGGCGGCGACCGCGCAGCAGCTGGTCGAGCTCTACCGAGAGCTGCTCGGACCGCGGCGATGAACGCCCGGCGGTCGCTGGTCCCCGTCCTGCTCGCGCTGCTGGTCGCCCTGGTGGCCGGGTCGGCGGCGCCCGCGTCGGCGGCCGACGGCGACGACCGGTGGCGGGCCGACCAGGTGCTCACCATCGGGGTCCCGGGGCTGGTCTGGTCCGACCTGGACCCCGAGCTCACCCCGCAGCTGTGGTCGCTGGCCGAGGACTCCGCGATCGGTGCGCTCTCGGTGCGCGCCGGGCGCTCCACCACCTGCCTGCTCGACGGCTGGGCGACCCTGGGTGCGGGCAACCGGGCCCGCTACCCAGGGCCGGTCGAGCCGATCGCACCGGTGCCCCAGCCCACGCTCCCGCTGCCGGACGCCGGTGGCGCGCTGCCCGGCCCGGCCGGCGAGGCCGCGGCGCCGCCGGTCGACAGCCGGCTGTCCTACTGCGGGCTCGAGGAGCAGGTCGCCAAGGTCGGCCTCGCGGAGCCCGGCCGCACGGTCACCCGGGTCGCCGAGGACGAGGCGACGGCCCGCTTCGGCGCCGAACCCGGCGCGCTGGGCCAGGCCGTCTCCTGCAGCACGGTGGTCGGCCGGGCCGCGGCGCTGGCCGTGGCCGGCGAGGGCGCCGTGTTCACCGTGCGCGACCAGCTGCCCGCCGACGACGCGGCGCTGACCCAGCTGCTGGGGGAGTGCCCGCTGACGCTGGTCTCGCTCGGCCAGCTCAGCGACGCCGCGGCACCCGGCGCCGACGCCACCGACGACGGCACCGTGCCCAGCGCCCGGGACGCCGCGGTGCAGGCCGTCGACGCCGCCGTGGGCCGGCTGCGCACCGCCGCCGAGGCGCTGGACGGCGACACGCTGCTGCTGCTGCAGGGCATCTCCGAGGTCAACGGCGGCCGGCCGCAGCTGCACGTGGGGATGGCGTCGGGGCCGGGCATGACCACCGGCTGGCTGACGTCGGCCAGCACCGGCCGGGCCCCGTTCGCCCAGCTGATCGACGTCGCCCCGACCGTGCTGCGCGCGCTGGACCTGGACGTGCCCGCCTCGATGAACGGGCAGCCGTTCAGCGTCACCGCCGAGCGGCCGGACCTGGTCGACGCGCTGGCCGAGCTGGACCGGGCGAACACCAGCGCCGTCGTCCACTACCGGAGCACCGCGCTCACCTTCTGGCTGCTCGTGCTGGTCAACGCCGCCGTCGTCGTCACCGGCGCGGTGCTGCTGGGCGGCTGGGACCGCGGCTGGCTCCCCGGCCGCTCCCGCGGCCGCGACCGGGTGCGGGGCTGGTTGCGCCGACGCCGGCCGGTCCGGCGGGGGAGGGGCCTGCTGCGCGGGGTCGCCATCGGTGTCGCGTCGCTGCCGGTGGCGACCTACCTGGCCAACCTGGTGCCGTGGGAGCGCAGCGGCTCGCCGCGCTGGGCGCTGGCCGCCGCGGTGGTCGCCGCCGCGCTGGCGGTCACCGCGCTCGCGGTGCTCGGGCCGTGGCGCCGCCGGCGGCTGGGGCCGGCGGTCGTCGTCCTGGCCGTCACCCTGGTCACCCTGGCCGGCGACGTGCTCACCGGCTCCCGCCTGGAGCTGGACGGGCTGCTCGGCTACGACGCGATCGTCGCCGGCCGGTTCACCGGCTACGGCAACCTCACCTTCGGGCTGCTCTCGGTCAGCGCGCTGCTGCTCACCGCCGGCGCCGCCGCCGCGCTGGTGCGCCGCACCGGCACCGGCACGGGCACCCGGCGCTCCTGGCTGCTGCCGGTGCTGGCCGCCGGGGCGGTCTGCGTCGTGCTGATCGGTGCCCCGCCGCTGGGCCGGGACTTCGGCGGCGTGCTGGCCGCGGTCCCCGGGTTCCTGGTGCTGGGCATGCTGCTGGCCCGGATCCGGGTGACCCTGGGCCGGCTGGTGGTGGTGCTCGCCGCCGCGGTCGCGGTGGTCGGCGTCGTGGCGGTGCTGGACTGGCTGCGCCCGGCCGCCGAGCGCAGCCACCTGGGCCGGTTCGTCGCCCAGCTGCTCGACGGGCAGGCGTGGACCGTGGTCAGCCGCAAGGCCGAGGCGAACGTGGCGATCCTGCTGGGCAGCCCGCTGGCCTGGATGCTGCTGGTGGCGCTGCTCGCCGCGGGCTGGCTGCTGCGCCCGGGTGGGCTGCTGCGCAGCGGGGCCGACGGCGGGGTGGCGGGGCTGGCGGCCGGCGACGTCCGGGTGCTGCGGGCCGCGCTCACCGCCATCGCGCTCAGCCTCGCCGTGGGGGCGCTGGTCAACGACAGCGGCGTCGCGCTGCCGGCGACCGCGGCCACCCTGCTGGTGCCGCTGCTGGTGTGGCTGGCGGCCGGGGCACCGGCGGCGTCCGACGACCCGGCGGACGGAGCCGACGGCGCGGCGGAGGACGTCCCCGGGGGGCCGCCGGACCAGCGTGTTAACGTGGGCCTCCGTGGGTCGACTGGCAGAACCTCGTGACCGCGGACCTCTTCTCCCCAACTCCCAGCCGACGAAGTTCGTCTTCGTCACCGGCGGCGTCGTGTCGTCACTGGGCAAGGGACTGACGGCAAGTTCCCTGGGGGCCCTGCTCTCCAGCCGTGGCCTCAGGGTCACCATGCAGAAGCTGGACCCCTACCTCAACGTGGACCCGGGGACGATGAACCCCTTCCAGCACGGCGAGGTGTTCGTCACCGAGGACGGCGCCGAGACCGACCTGGACATCGGGCACTACGAGCGCTTCCTGGACACCGACCTGACCGGCCGGGCCAACGTGACCACCGGCCAGGTCTACTCCGACGTGATCGCCAAGGAGCGGCGCGGGGAGTACCTCGGCGACACCGTCCAGGTCATCCCGCACATCACCAACGAGATCAAGGCACGGATCCTCGCCGGGGCCGACTCCGCCGAGCGGGTCGACGTCGTCATCACCGAGATCGGCGGCACGGTCGGCGACATCGAGTCGCTGCCCTTCCTCGAGGCCGCCCGCCAGGTGCGGCACGAGATCGGCCGGGACAACTGCTTCTTCCTGCACATCTCGCTGATCCCCTACATCGCCCCCTCCGGTGAGCTGAAGACCAAGCCCACCCAGCACTCGGTCGCCGCGCTGCGCAGCATCGGCATCCAGCCCGACGCGCTGGTCTGCCGGTCGGACCGGGAGATCAGCGAGGGCCTCAAGCGCAAGATCAGCCTGATGTGCGACACCGAGGCCGAGGGCGTCATCTCCTGCCCGGACGCGCCCTCGATCTACGACATCCCCAAGGTGCTGCACCGCGAGGGCCTGGACGCCTTCGTCGTCCGCCGGCTCGGCCTGCCCTTCCGGGACGTCGACTGGACGGTGTGGGGCGACCTGCTCGACCGGGTCCATGCGCCCAAGCAGACGGTCACCGTCGCGCTGGTCGGCAAGTACATCGACCTGCCCGACGCCTACCTCTCGGTGACCGAGGCGCTGCGGGCCGGCGGGTTCGCGCACCGCTCGCGCGTGCAGATCCGCTGGGTGCCCTCCGACGACTGCGAGACCCCCGAGGGCGCCGCGGCCGCGCTGGCCGGCGTCGACGGCGTCTGCATCCCCGGCGGCTTCGGGGTGCGGGGCATCGAGGGCAAGCTCGGCGCCATCCGGCACGCCCGGGTCAACGGCATCCCGACCCTGGGGCTGTGCCTGGGCCTGCAGTGCATGGTCATCGAGACAGCGCGGCACCTGGCCGGCATCGAGGGCGCGAACTCCACCGAGTTCGACCCCGAGACGCCCGACCCGGTCATCTCCACCATGGCCACCCAGCTCGACGTGGTCGCCGGCCGCGGCGACATGGGCGGCACCATGCGGCTGGGCAGCTACCCGGCTCAGCTGCAGAAGGGCTCGGTCGTCGCGGCCGCCTACGGGGCCACAGAGGTCACCGAGCGGCACCGGCACCGCTACGAGGTCGCCAACGCCTACCGGGACCGGCTCAGCGCCGCCGGCCTGGTCTTCTCCGGCACCTCCCCGGACGGGACGCTGGTCGAGTTCGCCGAGCTGCCCGCCGACGTCCACCCGTTCTTCGTCGGCACCCAGGCGCACCCGGAGCTGAAGAGCCGGCCGACCCGGCCGCACCCGCTGTTCGCCGCGTTCGTGCAGGCCGCGGTCGGCTACCAGGAGTCGGCGCGGCTGCCGGTGCCCGAGGAAGAGCCGGTGGGCATCTAGTGGCGCACTCCTGGGAGGTCCTCGCCAGCGAGGAGGTCTACACCGGCCGCATCCTCTCGCTGCGCAAGGACACCGTGGCCATGCCCGGTGGCGGGGAGAGCGTCCGCGAGGTCGTGCACCACACCGGCGCGGTGGGCGTGGTCGCGATCGACGACGAGGACCGCGTCGTCATGCTGCGCCAGTACCGGCACCCGGTCGGCGAGCACCTGTGGGAGCTGCCGGCCGGGCTGCGGGACGTGGACGGCGAGCCGCCGGTGGAGACCGCGCGCCGGGAGCTCGCCGAGGAGGTGGAGCTGTCCGCCGAGCGGTGGTCGCTGCTGACCACGCACTACCCGACGCCGGGGTTCTGCGACGAGCGGGTGCTGCTCTACCTCGCCGAGGGTCTGCAGCCGGCCGACCGGCCCGAGGGCTTCACGGTCGAGCACGAGGAGCTGGACATGACCGTGGAGCGGGTGCCGCTGAGCGACGCGGTGCAGTGGGTCTTCGACGGCACGGTGCGCAACTCCCTCGCGGTCATCGGCATCCTGGCCGCCGCGCAGCTCCGCGCGACCGCACCCCGGCTGCGCCCGCTCGACACGGACTGACCGGAGGGCCCGCCCCGGCACCGGGGCGGGCCGCCCGGTCCGGCGGCCCTGCTACGAGACCGGTCAGTTCCGTACCGCTTCCTGGGGTGTGATCACCGGGTCGTCGGGGGATCCACGGACGGTGGGGGAGCACGCCGAACGGGTCCTGGGCAGCCGGTACGAGCTCGAGACGCTGATCGCCTGCGGCGGCATGGGCCAGGTCTGGCGGGGCCGGGACACGCTGCTCGGCCGCCCGGTCGCGATCAAGGTGCTGCGCAGCGAGTACAGCGAGGACCCGACGTTCCTCGCCCGCTTCCGCGCGGAGGCCACCCACGCCGCGGCGCTGAGCCACCCGAACATCGCCGCCGTCTACGACTACGGCGAGGTCCCGGCCGACGACGGCGGGGAGCACCTCGCCTACCTGGTGATGGAGCTGGTGGAGGGCGAGCCGCTGTCCACCCTCCTGCGCGAGGAGGGGCCGCTCAGCCCGGAGGACACGCTGGCGGTGCTGCGGCAGACCGCCGAGGCGCTCGCCGAGGCCCACCACGTCGGTCTGGTGCACCGGGACGTCAAGCCCAGCAACATCCTGGTCCGGCCGGACGAGCAGGTGAAGATCACCGACTTCGGCATCGCGTGGTCGGCCGGCAGCGTGCCGCTGACCCAGGCCGGGCAGGTGCTGGGCACCCCGCAGTACCTGTCGCCGGAGCTGGCGGTGGGCGGGTCGCCGAGCCCGGCCAGCGACGTCTACTCCCTCGGCCTGGTCGGCTACGAGTGCCTGACCGGGGAGCCGGCCTTCGCCGGGGACAACGCGGTGGCCGTCGCGCTCAAGCAGGTCAACGAGGAGCCCGCCCCGCTGCCCGAGGACCTGCCCCCCGGCGTCCGCGAGCTGGTCGACGTCGCGGTGGCGAAGGACCCGGACGAGCGGCTCCCCAACGGCGACGCCTTCGTGGCCGCCATCGACCGGGTGCAGGCGGGCCGGCCGCTGGACGACGTGGTGCCCAGCACCCAGGGCCTGCCGCTGGTCGCCCGCCCGCCCGCGGCGGCCACCGGTGCCCGGCCGAGCGGCCCTGCTCCGGCCTCGGGGCCCCGGCGGCGAGCGGTGCTGCTGGCGGCGGTGCTGGCGGTGCTCGCGGCCGGCTTCGTCGCCCTGGTGGGGCTGGTCGACCTGCCCGGTGGCGGAGCGGACCCGCCGACCGACGCGGCGCAGGCGGACGAGGTCGGGCAGGACGCGGCGATCGTGCTGGACGGCGCGGACTACGTCGGCCGGCCGGTCGACGAGGTCGCCCGCGAGCTCGCCGCGCTGGGGCTGTCGGTCCAGCAGCAGGCCGCGGCGGCGGGGAACGCCGCACCGGACGCCGTCACGCAGCTGTCCCCGCTGGGCGCCGCCCTGCAGCCCGGCGACGTGGTCACGGTCGTGTACGCCGCGGGTGAGGCCGCCGCGCCGGAGCAGGAGCCCGGCACCGGCGCGACCCAGGTCGGCTCGACGGAGCAGGGGCAGACCGGTGTGCCGCTCGACGCGGCGGTCGGCTCCGCACCCGGCGGGCCCGGGACGACGGCCGGCGGGGACGCCGCGGCGGTGACGCCGGCGCCGTCCGTGGAGCCCGCGCCGGCGCCCCGCACGGGAGCCACCGGCACTGGAGCCACCGGCACCGGGACCACCGACCCGGCGGCGACGGACGGTGCGGGCTCCGGTGCCATCGAGACCCCGGACCCGGGGGCGACGGACACCACCGCGCCCGAGGCCACCGACGGTGCACCGGTGGAGACGGTCACGCCGACCAGCCCGTCGGAGCCTGCGGACACCAGCGCCCCGACGTCCCCGACCACCGGTGCCGCGCCGAGCAGCGACCCGGCCGGCACGTCGACGGCCGCGGAGACCGACGCCGCGGCCGCCCCGACCGGCGGCTGAGCGGGCCGCCCGGTTTGCCAGCGGCACGCCGTCCGGGCGAAGGTGGCCGGGTGCTGACACACGACCAGGCCCTGTCCCTGCTCCAGGCCGCGCGCGAGGAGTCCACGTCGCTCGGCGTGCCGATGTCCTTCGCCGTCATGGACCCCGCCGGCCACCTCGTGGCGCTGGTCCGGATGGACGGCGCCCCGTGGATCTCCGCCGACGTCGCGCAGGGCAAGGCGTGGACCGCCGCGGCCTACGGGGCACCCAGCGCCGCGCAGAAGGCCAAGATGGAGCCGATGCCGAACTTCGCCTCGGCGGTCACCACGATGACCCACGGCCGGTTCACCCCGCAGACCGGCGCCGTCCCGGTGTACTCCGACGGCCAGCTGGTCGGCGCCCTCGGTGGCAGCGGCGGCACCGGCCAGCAGGACGAGGACGTCTGCGCCGCCGCCGTCGCCGCCTGCGGGTTCTCCGTCAGCTGACGGGAGCGCCGGCGACCGGGACCGCTCTCAGCTCACCCGCTCGTCGGGCTGCGGCACGCGGAGGCCCAGCCGCCTGAGCTCCAGCCCGGCCAGCGCGCGCAGCGCCGCCGGGTCGCCCGCCCGCCAGCCGGCCCCGGTGCCGGCCGGCAGGCGGGCCAGCTGGGGCAGCGGTGCGGTGGCCATGGCCCGCGCGGCCAGCAGCTCCAGGTCGGGCAGACCGTCCGCGCCGTAGCGCAACAGCCGGTCGGCCGCGGTCGCCTCGCGCGACCACCCGAGCCGCCACCGCAGCCAGCGCAGCAGCAGCCAGCCGACCGGCAGCACCACCAGGACGACGGCCAGCACGGTCGCCAGGGTCTGCACGGCGTCGGTCGCGCCCTCGCCGGCCCCGGTGACCGCGCCGCCCGCCTCACCCAGCGCGTCGAACGGGCTGGACAGCTCGTCGCCGACCAGCGGGACGTCCTCGGCCGCGCCTGCCGCGTTGCCCATGGTGTCCGAGATCGACCGGCCCAGGTCGGCCACCGCGCGGCCGGGCTCGGCGAGCACCAGCACCGCGCCGTGCACCACCCGGGCGACGAGCACCCACAGCACCGCCCAGGCCAGCAGGCCCAGGTCGGCGACCAGCTGCCGCGCGCGGTGGTCGGGGCGGTCGGCGTACAGGCGCATGGGGTAGCTCTCCGGAGGACGGGCGAGGGGGGGTCCCCGGCATGGTGCGTCACCGGGGCGCCCGGGGCGATCCGGACCGAGCAAGAACGGTCGGGCGCCGGCGCGGCCCGGCGCACGAGACTGGCCGCATGACACAGGACGTGCCCGCCGGCCGCGACCGGCTGCGCGAGCTGCTCGACGCGGTGCTGGACGAGGACAACCGGACGCTCACCGAGATGGCCGGCGACGCCTTCGCCTCACCGTGGCACTTCAGCCGGCAGGTGGCCCGCGGCGCGGGGGAGTCGCCGGTGGCGCTGCGCCGGCGGGTGGAGCTGGAGCGCGCGGCCTGGCAGCTGCAGGGCGGCCGCAGCGTGACCGAGGTGGCGTTCGCGGCCGGGTACGAGTCGGTCGAGGGCTTCAGCCGGGCGTTCAGCCGGGCCTACGGCCGCTCGCCGGGGACCGTGCCCGCCGGGCCGGGGCCGGCCACCCGGGACGCGCACTGGCTGCCGGCGCCCAACGGCGTCCACTTCCACCCGCCGACCTCGCTGTGGCTGACCGGCGAGCAGGGGCACCGGGGCGGCGACGAGGTGACCGCGCTGCTGGTGCACCACGCGCTGGAGGACACCCGCGCGCTGCTGGACCTCGCGAAGGGCCTGCCCGCCGACGAGTACCGGCGGCCCCGCGCGCCCGGGCTGCAGGTGCTCAGCTGGGACGGGCCCGAGGAGTCGCTGGCCGCCGTCCTGGAGCACCTGGTCTGGGCGGTCGAGGTCTGGCTGGCCTCGGTCGAGGGCGCCGACCACCCGGTGCGCGGCGCGGACGACCCGGCCGCGCTGATCGCCCGGCACGACGAGGCCGCGCCCCGCTGGCTGGCCTTCGTGCGCGACGTGTCCCGGCGCGGCGCCTGGAGCGACCGGCTGGTCGACGCGCTGTGCGACCCGCCGGAGACGTTCGTGGTGGGCAGCGTGGTCGCCCACGTGCTCACCTTCGGCGCGCACCGCCGGCAGCTGGCCCGGCACTGGCTGCGGGAGGCCGGCGTGCCGGTCGACCACGGAGACCCGATCGACTGGCTGAGCAGGAGGACCTCGTGAGCCGCACCGTCTACTACACCGGGACGTCGCTGGACGGCTTCATCGCCACCGTCGACCACTCGCTGGACTGGCTGGTCAGCCGGGACAACGACCCCGACGGCGCCATGGGCTACGACGGCTTCATCGCCGGCGTGGGCGCCGTCGCGATGGGCGCCACCACCTACACCTGGGTGCGCGACCACGACCCTGGCTGGGTGCCCGAGGGGCCGACCTGGGTCTTCACCCACCGCGACCTGCCGGCGCTGCCCGGCGCGGACCTCCGGTTCACCGCGGCGGACGTGGCGCAGGTGCACGCGGAGATGGTCGCGGCGGCCGGCGGCAAGGACGTCTACGTCGTCGGCGGCGGCGACCTGGCCGGCCAGTTCGCCGACCTCGGCCTGCTGGACGAGGTGGTGGTGGCGATCGCCCCGGTGACCCTCGGTGCGGGTGCGCCGCTGCTGCCGCGCCGGGTCGAGCTGGAGGTGCTCGAGTGCGCCCGCAACGGCGAGTTCGTCTGCGTCCGGTACGCCGTCCGGCGGACGCCGACCGCCGCCTGACCCCGCGACCTGCCGACGCCACCCGCACGAGACGTCCCCGACGCCCGGCATGCCTAGACTCCGCCCGAGGCGCGCCCCGACCGGGCCGCCCAGACGCGGTGGCACCACCGACACCCCGGTGGCGGGTCGCCGAGACGGGGAGTTCGAACGATGCGGGTCGGTGTCGCCCGAGAGGTCAAGAACCGCGAGTACCGGGTCGCCCTCACCCCCTCCGGGGTGACCGAGCTGGTCGCCGCCGGGCACGAGGTGCTGGTCGAGCACGACGCCGGGGTCGGCTCCTCGATCCCGGACGCCGACTTCACCGCGGCCGGCGCCCGGATCGTCCCCACCGCGGACGACGTCTGGGGCGCGGCGGACCTGCTGCTCAAGGTCAAGGAGCCGGTGGCCGAGGAGTACGGCCGGATGCGCGCCGGGCAGACGCTCTTCACCTACCTGCACCTGGCCGCCTCCCGCGAGTGCACCGACGCGCTGCTGGCCTCGGGCACCACCGCGGTCGCCTACGAGACGGTGCAGACCGACGGCGGCGCGCTGCCGCTGCTGGCCCCGATGTCCGAGGTCGCCGGCCGGATGGCCCCGCAGGTCGGCGCGCACACGCTGGAGCGGGCGTCGGGGGGCCGCGGCGTGCTGCTCGGCGGTGTCTCCGGCGTGCACGCGGCCAAGGTCGTCGTCCTGGGCGCCGGGGTCTCCGGGATGAACGCCGCGACGATCGCGCTCGGGATGCAGGCCCAGGTGACCGTGCTCGACCGCGACCTGGAGAAGCTGCGCGCGGCCGACCGGCTCTACCGCGGGCACCTGCAGACCGTCGCCTCCAACGCCCTGGAGGTGGAGCGGGCGGTGCTCGACGCCGACCTGGTGATCGGCGCCGTGCTGGTGCCCGGCGCCAAGGCCCCGACGCTGGTCAGCAACGAGCTGGTGAGCCGGATGAAGCCGGGCTCGGTGCTGGTGGACATCGCGGTCGACCAGGGCGGCTGCTTCGAGGACACCCGGCCGACGACGCACGACGACCCGACCTTCGGCGTCCACGAGTCGGTCTTCTACTGTGTGGCCAACATGCCCGGCGCGGTGCCGCACACCTCGACCTACGCGCTGACCAACGTGACGCTGCCCTACGTGCTCGCGCTGGCCACCAACGGCACGGCCGGTGCGCTGGCCGCCGACCCGGCGCTGGCCCGCGGGGTCAACGTCGCGGGCGGGCAGCTGGTGCACGCCGGTGTCGCCGACGCGCACGCGCTGCCCAGCGTCCCGTGGCAGGAGGTGCTGTCCTGACGGCTGTCACGAGTGCCGGACCCGCCGTCGAGCGGGTGGTTTCGGGCTACCTGGACCACCTGACCGTCGAGCGCGGCCTGGCCGCCAACACCATCGCCTCCTACCGCCGCGACCTGCGCCGGTACGCCGAGTTCCTCGCCGGGGCCGGTGTCGAGGGCATGGGCGAGGTGGGGGAGTCCGACGTCGCGGCGTTCCTGGTCGCGCTGCGCTCCGGGGACGACGACCACCCGCCGCTGTCGGCGACCTCGGCCGCGCGCGCGGTGGTCGCCGTGCGGGGGCTGCACCGCTTCGCGCTGCTCGACGGGCTGGTGGGCGACGACGTCGCGGCCGAGGTGAAGCCGCCGGCGCCCACCCGGCGGCTGCCCAAGGCGATCCCGGTCGAGCAGGTCGAGGCGCTCATCACCGCCGCCGGCTCGCTCGAGGGGCCGCGCGGGCTGCGCGACCGGGCGCTGCTGGAGCTGCTGTACGGCACCGGCGCGCGCATCTCCGAGGCGGTCGGGCTGGCCGTCGACGACCTGGACCTCGGCTCGGCCGCCGTGCGGCTGGCCGGCAAGGGCGGCAAGGAGCGCGTCGTCCCGGTGGGCAGCTACGCCGTCCGGGCGGTGGAGGAGTACTTGGTGCGGGCCCGCCCCGCGCTGGCGGAGAAGGGGCGGTCCGGGGTGCGCGGCGGGGCGCTGTTCCTCAACGCCCGCGGCGGGCCGCTGTCCCGGCAGAGCGCCTGGTCGATCCTGCGGGACGCCGCCGAGCGCGCCGGCATCGACGCCGAGCTGTCCCCGCACACCCTGCGGCACTCCTTCGCCACCCACCTGCTCGATGGCGGCGCCGACGTCCGCGTGGTGCAAGAGCTGCTGGGCCACGCGTCGGTGACGACGACGCAGGTCTACACGCTGGTCACCGTCGAGCGGCTGCGCGAGGTCTACGCCACCAGCCACCCGCGCGCGCTGCGCTGACTCACCCCGCGGCCGCCAGGAGACCGCGGACCAGGTCGGCGTGCTCGCGCCGGGCGGGGCTGCGGTGGTGCCAGGTCGCCGCCAGGCCGATCGCCGCCACCCGGCCGGTCGCCACCAGCGCGCGCACCGCGGCCAGCACGTCGGCGACCGCCACCCCGCCCGCGGCCGGGTAGAGCAGGTCGGGCAGCTCGGCGGGGCTGACGACGTCGACGTCCAGGTGCACGTAGAGATCGCCGCCGGGCACCACGCCGGGCAGGTCGGCGACGGACGTGCGGGTGACGGCCGAGTCGGCGAGCAGCGCGTGCTCGCCGGGGTCGGTGTCCCGGGCGTCGACCAGCACGACCCGGTCCTCGGCGACCGGGCGCAGCCCGAGCGCGGTGGGGAGGGCGAGGTCGCCGCGGCCGACGGCCAGCGCCAGCGGGAAGCCGCCGAGGTAGCCCGAGGTCGTGCTCGCGGCGGTGTGGAAGTCGGCGTGCGCGTCGAACCAGACCACCCCGACGTCCCGGCCGGACCGCTGCAGGGCGGCGAGCACGCCGAGGCTGGTCGTGCAGTCACCGGAGGCGACGACCACCGCGCCGTCGCCGACCTCGGCCGCCACCTGCTCGTAGAGCGCTGCCATCCGGGTCCACGGGTCGCCCGCCGGCAGCTCGGCGGTGATCTCGGCGTCGGCCGGCACGCCGAGGTCGAACCCGGCCAGGCGCTCGTCGAGGTGGAAGGGGACGCTCAGCAGCCGCATGCGGACATGGTGCCGTGCGGTGGTCACGGTCGGCGCAGACCCTGCCGATGAGGGATGCGGGAGAACGGGTCGGCGGCTTCCCCCCGCCGGTCGCACACGTCCACCCACCGGAACCGCACCCGGTCCCGGTCCGCTGAGCACCCCAGGGAAGAGGCACAGACGATGTCGACACGAGCCGAGGCGGCGGCCTCCGCCGTCGCGCTCCCGCGCGGAGGGGCCCCGGCGGGCGACGCCGAGATGGGCATCCCGACGAGCCGCGTCGACCCCGCCCGGGCTCGGCAGCGGAAGCTGCCCGACCCCAAGCCGATCACCCAGCACGGGCCGGCCCAGATCATCGCGATGTGCAACCAGAAGGGCGGCGTCGGCAAGACGACGTCCACCATCAACCTGGGCGCCGCGCTCGTCGAGCAGGGCCGCCGGGTCCTTCTGGTCGACCTGGACCCGCAGGGTGCGCTGTCGGTGGGGCTGGGCATCCCGTCGCAGCAGCTGGACCGCACGATCTACAACGCGCTGATGGAGCCGCGGACGACGCTCGCCGACGTCCGGGTGGCCACCAACATCCCGGGGCTGGACCTGGTGCCCAGCAACATCGACCTGTCCGCCGCCGAGGTGCAGCTGGTCAGCGAGGTCGCCCGCGAGCAGACCCTGATGCGGGTGCTCGCGCCGGTCCGCGACGACTACGACTACGTGCTCATCGACTGCCAGCCCTCGCTCGGGCTGCTGACGGTCAACGCGCTCACCGCCGCGCAGGGCGTCATCATCCCGCTGGAGTGCGAGTTCTTCTCGCTCCGCGGCGTCGCCCTGCTGGTGGACACGATCGACAAGGTCAAGGAGCGGCTCAACCCGTCCCTGGAGATCTCCGGGATCCTGGCCACCATGTACGACACCCGCACCGTGCACTGCCGCGAGGTCTTCAGCCGCGTCGTCGAGGCCTTCGGCGACACCGTCTTCCAGACCGTCATCAGCCGCACCGTGCGCTTCCCGGAGACGACCGTCGCCGGGCAGCCCATCACCCAGTGGGCTCCGACGTCGTCGGGCGCTGCGGCGTACCGCGACCTGGCCAAGGAGGTCCTGGCCCTGTGAGCGAGCTCGTGAGCTCACCGATGAGCAGAGCACCCCAGGTCACGTGGCCAACGAGCGCCGGCGAGGTGGCCGCGTGACCCGTCGTCCTGTGCTCCCGGGCGCTGCAGAGCTGTTCCGCCGGACCGACATCGCCGCGACCAACCCGGCACCCGTCACCGAGCTGCCGACCCTCGCCGCCGCGCAGGCCTCGCCGGCGCTGCGCTCCGCCGCCCAGCGGGACGCCGACGCGGCCAACCCGCCGCTGCAGCTGGTTCCGGACGTCGCCGGTGGTGCCCCGCGCATCGTCGTCGACGAGCTGGCTACGCACCGGCAGACGCTGCCGGCGGCCGCACCCAAGCCGGCCACCCGGGCCAAGGCGGAGAAGAACCGCACCCGGCACGAGGAGAAGATCACCGTCTACTGCTCGGCCGACGAGCTGCTGGCCCTGGAGACCGCGCGGCTCACCCTGCGCGGGCAGCACGGTGTCGCCGCCGACCGCGGCCGCATCGTGCGGGAGGCCATCGCCGTCCTGCTGGCCGACCTCGAGGTGCACGGCGAGGACTCGGTCCTCGTCCGCCGGCTGCGGAAGTAGCCGGGGGCCCTCCCGGGCCACATCTAGGCTGCTGCCGTGACGGCGGGGGAGGTCGACGGGCGGTTCACCGTCCGGCTGACCAACTTCGAGGGCCCGTTCGACCTGCTGCTGCAGCTGATCGGCAAGCACAAGCTCGACGTCACCGAGATCGCGCTGTCCACCGTCACCGACGAGTTCATCGCGCACCTGCGGGCCCTCGGTGACGAGCTGGACCTCGACCAGGCCAGCGAGTTCCTCGTGGTGGCCTCCACGCTGCTCGACCTCAAGGCCGCCCGGCTGCTGCCCGCCGCGGACGTCGAGGACGAGGACGACCTCGCCGTCCTGGAGGCCCGGGACCTGCTGTTCGCCCGGCTGCTGCAGTACCGCGCCTACAAGCGGGCGGCCGAGTTCCTCCGCCGGCGCGAGGCCGAGGCGGCCCGCCGGTTCCCGCGCGACGTCGCCCTCGAGCAGCGGTTCGCCGACCTGCTGCCCGAGGTGCTGCTCGGAGTGACCCCGGAGCAGTTCGCCGCGCTGGCGCACGAGGCGCTGACCCCCAAGCCGCCGCCGACGGTGAGCGTCTCGCACCTGCACGCGCCGGCGGTCAGCGTCACCGAGCAGCTGGTGCTGGTGCGCAGCCGGATCGCGGCGTCGGGGACGGCGACCTTCCGCTCGCTGAGCAGCGACTGCGCGCACACCCTGGAGGTGGTGGCCCGGTTCCTGGCGCTGCTGGAGCTGTACCGGCAGCAGCTGGTGACCTTCGACCAGGTGTCGCCGCTGGGGGAGCTGCACGTGCGGTGGACCGGGCCGCAGCTGGTCGGCGGCCGGCTGCCGGACGAGATCGCCGCCGACACCGCCGGCCCCACCGCCGACGCCACCGCCCACCTCTCCGCCGACCTGGAGGACTACACGTGAGCGACCCGGACGACACCCCGCCGGAGCCGCGCCCCTTCTCCTGGGACGCCGTCGCCGCGGAGGTCGCCGCCGGGCTCGAGGACGGCGACGTCGTCCCGGTGGAGGGGTGGGACGTCGTCGCCCGGCAGCTGGCCGCCGACCTCGGCGGGCCGGCGGACCTGCTGGGCCCCGCGGACCCGGCCGCCGCCGAGGAGGCGACCACGGTCGAGGAGGGGCCGGTGCTGGCGTTCGGCCGCGCCCCGGCGGCGCCCCCGGTCGAGCTGGAGGTCGTGCCCGAGCGCGAGGCGCCGGTGGAGGAGGCCGCGGCGCCGGTGGCCGGGGAGCCCGAGCAGGAGGAGCTGGACCTCGACCTGGACCCGCAGGCGCTGCGCGGCGGGCTGGAGGCGCTGCTGTTCGTGGTCGACGCCCCGGTGGACGAGGCGACGCTGGCGGCCGCGCTGCGCTGCCCGGTGCGCCGGGTGCGCGACGAGCTGGCGGCGCTCGCCGCCGGCTACGACGCCCGCCGGGCCGGCATCGTGCTGCGCCGGGTGGGGGAGGGATGGCGGCTCTACACCCGGGAGGAGCACGCGCCGGTCGTCGAGCGGCACCTGCTGGAGGGGCAGCGCAACCGGCTGACCCAGGCGGCGCTGGAGACCCTTGCGGTGATCGCCTACCGGCAGCCGGTGACCCGGGCGCGGGTGTCGGCGATCCGCGGGGTGGGGGTGGACGCCGTCGTGCGGACGCTCACCTCGCGAGGGCTGATCCGGGAGGCCGGCTCGGACCCCGACACCGGCGGTGGGCTCTACGTGACGACGCCGCTGTTCCTGGAGCGGCTCGGGCTGACCAGCCTGGACGAGCTGCCCGAGCTCGCCCCGCTGCTGCCGGACACCGGCTCGATGCTGGACGAGCACCCCGACTCCTGACCGATCAGACGCGCAGCGGTGCGCTGATCAGCGGTGTGCCGAGCAGGATCTCGGTGCCGTCGGGTCGCCAGGTGCGCCACCGCCCGCCGGGATCCCGTTCGACCCGGAAGCCGTGGTGGACCTTGCCGTGGTGGCGTTCGCAGAGCAGTGCTGAGTTGTGCAACGACGTGTCTCCGCCGTGCAGCCAGTGCGCGAGGTGGTGCACGTCGCACCAGTGCGTGGGTGCCGAGCAGCCGGTGAACACGCAGTGCCCGTCGCGCTGCTCGACCGCCCGGCGGATGTGGGCGGGCACCACCCGGTGGGTGCGCCCGACGTCCAGCGGCAGGCCGTCGGGGCCCATCACGATCCGGGACACGGTGCCGTCGCAGGCCAGCCAGCGGGCCCGAGCGGCAGAGATCCGGGCACCGAACCCGGTCGCCGCAGCACCGGGGCCGGTAGTGGAGGTGTCGGCGAGGTCGTCGGCGTCGATGGTGACCACGACGTGCGGCTTCACCGTCCGCAGCGTGGGCAGGCTCCCGGCGGCGAGCTGGTTGTCGCACAGCTGGACGAGGGCGTCGGCGTTCTGCTGGCCGCGGGTGCGGTCGTCGCTCTTCGGGCGGGAGGCCTGCACGATCGACTCGATCGCGGCCTGCACCTTTTCCCCACCGACGGCATCGAGGTCGAACCGGCCGGTGACCGAGCCGTCGGCGTGCCGGGCGATCGACAGCCGACGACCCTCGGTCGGGTCGGGCTCAGGACCATCGGGGTCCAGGGCGGCGTCGAAGGCCTGCACGGCGGTGACCAGCATCGCGTGCGGCGCACCCTCGGCCACCGCCGTCCACGCCTGGTCGAACGGCGCCAGGTCGATGCCCTGCTCTTCGGCGCGCGCGACCTCGCCCGGGCCGACCGTGCGCGCGACGACGTCCACCTGCTCGGCGGTCACCACACCCTCGGCGAACCCCGCGGCCAGCGCCGGGAAGTGCTCCAGCGCCCGCCCCGACCGCACCACCTGGGACGCCTCCGCCGGCGCCAGCCGGACGTGCCCGATCAGCCACGACCGCATGCTCTTGAGTCCGTCGTGCTCGGCGGCCTGAGTCGTCTCCGCGTGCCGCACCGTGCGGGTCAGCTCAGCGGCAACCCGGTTGCCCACCGCCACGAGCAGGGCGACCCGCTCCAGCACCTGACCGTCCGCGAGGCCGTGTAGGTCGTCGCCCGCGAGCGCATCCAGGACCGACCGCAGCTCGCTCACGACACCTCCCGACCGACTCGAACACGTGTACGAAGTCCAGTCGAACAGGAGCGCCGCGACCACCCGTGTCCGCAGGTCAGACGCCTGTCCACAGATGTCGGACGCCCCTCGACGTACCGCTTGGTCGGGTGGTGATCGCGGCACGGCAGAGATGGGAGAATGGCAGGGATGAACACCACCCCGGACGACGAGTCCACCACCGAGGGCGGCGAGGGCTGGTCCGAGGACATGGAGCTGGCTCCGTTCCACCCCCGTGACGTCGAGGAGACCGAGCCCGACGACGACCGCCCCGGCGAGCGACTGCAGAAGGTGCTGGCCCGCGCCGGCGTCGGCTCCCGCCGGGTGAGCGAGGACATGATCGACCAGGGCCGGATCAGCGTGAACGGCAAGGTCGTCCGCGTGCAGGGCATGCGGATCGACCCGGCGACCGCGGTGATCGCCGTCGACGGCCGGCGCATCGACATCAAGAACGACAAGGTCACCTACGCGATGAACAAGCCCTTCGGGGTCATCACCGCGATGAGCGACGACCGGAACCGCCCCACCGTCGGCGACATGATGGGCGACCTCGCCACCGGCCTGGTGCACGTGGGCCGGCTCGACCAGGACACCGAGGGCCTGCTGCTGCTCACCACCGACGGGGAGCTGGCCCACCGGTTGGCCCACCCGTCCTACGAGGTGAAGAAGACCTACCTGGCGCAGGTCAGCGGTTCGATCGGGCGAGACCTCGTCCGCCGGGTGCGCGCCGGCGTCGAGCTGGAGGACGGCCCGGTCAAGGTCGACTCGTTCCAGGTGGTCGACACCCACGCCGGCCAGTCCGTGGTCGAGGTCGTGCTGCACGAGGGCCGCAAGCACATCGTCCGCCGGCTGCTGGCCGAGGTCGGGCTGCCGGTCAACCGGCTCACCCGCACCGCTGTCGGCCCGATCGACCTGGCCCGGATGCGCACCGGCACGATCCGCAAGCTGACCCGTACCGAGGTCGGCGCCCTGCACGAGCTCGTCGGGCTCTGACGGCGCGGCAGGGGGCCGAGTCGCCCCCTGCCAGGATCGGGTCGTGACGACGACCGACCGCCCGATGCCCCCGCTACAGGCCGACGAGCGGGCCACCCTCGCCGGCTGGCTGGACTTCTACCGGGCCACCCTGCTCGGGAAGTGCGACGGGCTCACCGACGACCAGCTGCGCACCCCCGCGGCACCGCCCTCGACCCTCACGCTGCTCGGCCTGGTCCAGCACGCGGCGGAGGTGGAGCGGAACTGGTTCCGCCGGGTGCTGCTGGGGGAGGACGTGCCGGCCATCTACGACGGCGCCGACGACGCGAGTGGCCACGACGGCGGCTTCGACCTCGCTGACGACGCCACCTTCGCGGCCGCCCGGGCGACCTGGGAGGACGAGGTGGCGCGCAGCCGGGACGCCTGCGCGGCGCGCGGCCTGGACGAGACCAGCCCGTTCATGGGCGGCCAGGTGACGCTGCGGTGGGTGTACAGCCACATGATCGGCGAGTACGCCCGGCACGCCGGCCATGCCGACCTGCTGCGCGAGCGCATCGACGGCGCGACCGGCACCTGATGAAGGACCCTCCTGCCCCCCACCGCTCGCAGGCTCGCGGCGGGCCCCTGTAGGAGGGCCGATCGGCGGGGGTCAGACCGCGGAGACCTCCACCGGCGTGGAGAGCACCCGGTCGGCGCCGACGACGCGGTCCGGGCCGGTCAGTCGCAGCGGTGCCTCCAGCCGCAGGTCCTCGCTCGAGGCGCCCAGCTGCAGGACGACGTCCCCACCCTCGACGACGCGCTGCAGGTCGCGCCCGGTGAACGAGGTGCGGTCGGCGTGCACCGTGAAGGTGACCCGGGCGGCGGCACCGGCGTCCAGCTCGACCCGGGCGAAGCCCACGAGCTGGCGCACCGGGCGCACCACGCTGGCCACCGGGTCGTGCAGGTAGAGCTGCACCACGTCGGCGCCGGACCGCGAGCCGGTGTTGCGCACCGTGCAGGAGACGGTGACCGAGCCGTCCGTGGGCCACGCGCCGTCGGCGGCCCCGGTCACGGCCAGGTCCGACCAGTCGAAGGTCGTGTAGGACAGGCCGTGCCCGAACGGGAAGGCCGGCGTCGGGTCGGCCGAGCTGATCCCGCTCTTGCGGGCCAGCGCGGGCGCCAGGTACGTCGCCGGCGACCCGCCGGGGGTGCGGGCGACCTGGACGGGGAGCCGGCCGGAGGGGTTGACCCGACCGCTGAGCACGCCGGCGACCGCGCCGGCGCCCTCCTCGCCCGGGAAGAACGCCTGCACGATCGCGGCCGCGCGGTCGACCACCGCGCCCAGCGCGTAGGGCCGGCCGGTGAGCAGCACGACGACCACCGGCTTGCCGGTGTCCAGCAGCGCGTCGAGCAGCTCGGCCTGCGAGCCCGGCAGGCTCAGGTCGTCGGCGTCGCAGCCCTCGCCGGAGGTTCCGCGCCCGAACAGGCCGGCCCGGTCGCCGAGCACGGCCAGCACGACGTCGGCGTCCTGCGCGGTGCGCACGGCCTCGGCGATGCCGCTCGCGTCCGGCTCCTGCACCGGGCAGCCCGGCGCGTAGGTCACCGAGGCTGACGCGAACTCGGCCCGCACCTGGTCCAGCAGCGTCGGCAGCTCGATGCCCAGCGGCATGCCGGGGTGCTGCACGCCGACGTGGTTGGGGAAGGCGTAGCAGCCCATCAGCGCCAGGACGTCGTCCGCGCACGGGCCGACGACGGCGACCGACGCCGGCTCCCGCAGCGGCAGCACGCCGGCGCGGTCGTCCAGCAGCACGACCGAGCGCTCGGCCAGCGTGCGGGCCAGCGCCCGCATCGCGGGCGGGTCGAAGTCCAGCTCCTCGGCGGCCCGCAGCGCGGCGGGCTCGGGGTCCCAGCCGGCGTCCAGCAGGCCCAGCTCGGCCTTCTGCCGCAGCACCCGCTCCAGCGCCCGGTCGACCAGCTCGACCGGCAGCTGCCCGGAGCGGACCAGGTCCAGCAGCGGCTCGCCGTAGCAGCGCACCGTCGGCAGCTCCACGTCGATACCGGCGGTCAGCGCCAGGGCGGCGGCGTCCGCGGGGGAGCCGGCCACGCCCTGCGTCGTCTCCAGGAAGGAGACGGCGAAGTAGTCGGCGACGACGACGCCGTCGAAGCCGAGGCGGCCGCGCAGCAGGTCGGTGAGCAGGCCCGGGTCGGCGCCGGCGGGGACGCCGTCCACGGCCGCGTAGCTGTTCATCACCGAGCGGGCGCCGCCCTCGCGCAGCGCCGCCTCGAACGGCGGCAGCACGACGTCGGCGAACTCGCGCGGGCCGATGCGGACCGGGGCGTGGTTGCGCCCGGCGGAGGAGCCGGAGTAGCCGGCGAAGTGCTTGAGGGTGGCGACGATGCCGGCGTCCTCGAGACCGCGGGTGTAGGCGGAGCCGAGCGCGGCGACGAGGTACGGGTCCTCGCCGATGGTCTCCTCGGTGCGGCCCCAGCGGTGGTCGAAGGAGACGTCCAGCACGGGGGAGAGGCCCTGGTGCACCCCGACCGAGCGCATGACCTCGCCGATGCCCCGGGCCATCGCGTGCACGGTGACGGCGTCGAAGGAGGCGCCCCAGGCCAGCGGGGTCGGGAAGACCGTGGCACCCCAGGCGGTGAAGCCGGTCAGGCACTCCTCGTGGGCGATCGCCGGGATGCCCAGCCGGGAACCGTCGATGATGCCGCGCTGGGTCTGGGCGAGGACCTTGGCGCCGATCGCCGGCTCGACCGGTCCGGTGCCGAACACCCGGGTGAGCTGGCCGAGGCCGGGGGCGGTCAGCTCCTCCCACGGCGGCAGCGGCTCGGAGAACTCGTGCTGGTTGGGCGCGACCTCCTCGCCCTCGGAGATGGCGGTCCACACGCCGTAGAGCTGCGCGACCTTCTCCTCGAGGGTCATCACGCCCATCAGCGCGGCGACGCGCTCAGGCAGCGGGCGGGCCGGGTCGCGCCAGACGGCGGCGGCAGCCGACGCCTCCGCGTCGAGGGCAGGCGGGGACTGGCGTTCGGTCACGAGCGGGGCTCCTGGGGGTGGTCAGGGCGCCGGGGAGGCGCGCGGCGGGTCAGCGCCGGTGGGCAGTGCCGGGTCACGGCGGGAGGGGTGCGGGTCAGCGGTGGCGGGGTGCGGCCGTGGAGGCGCGCGGGACGAGGTGCGTCGCCAGCTCGACGCGCTGGCTGGCCAGCCGGCCGCCGTTGATGAGCTCGTGCAGCATCCGCCCGGCCATCCGGCCCATGTCGGCCAGCGGCTGGCGCACGGTGGTCAGCGGCGGCGACGACCAGCGGGCCATCGGCAGGTCGTCGAAGCCCACCACGCTCAGGTCGTCGGGCACCGACAGGCCGGCCTGGCGGGCGGCCTCCATGACGCCGAAGGCCTGCTCGTCGCTGCCGGCGAAGATGGCCGTCGGCGGGTCGGGCAGCTCCAGCAGCGCGCGGGCCTGGTCGTAACCGCCCTGGTGGCGGAAGTTGCCGTGCCGCAGCAGCACCGGGTCGACGGCGATGCCGGCCCGCTCGAGCGCGGCCCGGTAGCCGTCGATCCGGGCGCGGCTGCAGAGGTAGTCCTGCGGCCCGCCGACCACGGCGATGCGCCGGTGGCCCAGGTCGACCAGGTGCTCGGTGGCGGCCAGCCCGCCGGCCCAGTTGGTGGCGCCGACGCTCGGCACGTCCTGGCCGGGCATGTCGACCGGGTCGATCACCACGACCGGCAGCTGGGAGCGGCCCAGCCGGCGCTGGTCGGCCGCGGTGAGCCGGGAGGTGACGACGAGCGCGCCGCGGCGGCCGCCGGCGATGAGCGACTGCACCCAGTCGGTCTCCGCCGTCCGGGACTGGGAGGAGACGACGACCTCCAGGCCGCTCTCGGTGACCCCGCGCAGGATCTCGACGGCCCAGGGGCTGTCCAGCGCGGTGAAGACCACGTCGACCAGGAGGTCGGTGGGCGCCTTGCGCACCACCGGGACGTAGTTGTGCTGCTCGAGCAGCTGCTGCACGTGGGCCCGGGTGGCCGGCGCGACGTCCTGCTTGCCGTTGACGACCTTGGACACGGTGGGCAGCGAGACCCCGGCCGCCGCGGCGATGCTCGCCAGCGTCGGTCTGCCCAGCTCTGGTGGTGGCACTGGGTACGGCCCTCCCGGTCCTCGATCGGTGCCGACCCGGGTGGCTCGAGCCAGCCCACCTCACCGGGAGCGGTCAGGCCGGCGTCGCTGTCGGCGTGCGGTGGACGGTATCGAAACTTTCGGAGATCCGGTAGTCGCCACGGCCCTTTCGCGGCTCTCGTCGGAGTGTCCGGACGAGGCTGTGCAACGGTTCGGTCTCGCAGCGACGCGCGGATTGTGGGCTGCGTTGACACCCCCCGGTGACGTGGCTTACGTTCTCGCAACTGCTCGAAACTTTCGGTTTTCAACGACGAAACAGGAAGGTGGCGGTGGGATGTCCCCCCGGCGCTTGACCCGCGTGGCCACGACGGCCACGACCCTTGTCCTGGCTGGTTCTCTGGTCGCTTGTGGCTCCTCGGGCCCCAGCGGCGGGGGCGGCGGCGACGGAGGCACCGCCCAGGTGTGGGCCCTCCAGGACACGACCCTCAACCCGATCGAGCAGGCCTCGATCGACCGCTTCAACGAGACCTCCGACGTCGGCGAGGTGGAGCTGCAGACGTTCGGCAACGACCCGTACAAGCAGCGGCTGCGCACGGCGATCAACTCGGCCAACGCCCCCGACGTCTTCTTCAACTGGGGTGGCGGCAACCTCAAGGAGTACGTCGACGCGGGCAAGATCGAGGACCTGACCCCGATGCTCGACGAGAACCCCGAGCTCCGCGACGCCTTCCTGCCCAGCGTGCTCGCCGGTGCCGAGATCGACGGCAAGCAGTACGGCCTGCCGATGCGCGGCGTCCAGCCGGTCCTGCTGTTCAACAACAAGGAGGTGCTGGCCTCGGCCGGCATCACCGAGTCCCCGGCCACCTGGGACCAGCTGCTCCAGGACGTCGAGGCGCTGAAGGCCAAGGGCATCACCCCGATCGCGCTGGCCGGTTCGCAGTCGTGGACCGAGCTGATGTGGGCGGAGTACCTGCTCGACCGCGTCGGCGGCCCCGAGGTGTTCCAGAACATCCGGGACGGCAAGAACGGCGGCTGGGAGCAGCCCGAGGTCCTGGAGGCGATGACCATGCTCAAGCAGCTCATCGACGCCGGTGCCTTCGGTGACGACTTCGCCTCGGTCGGCTACGACGTCGGTGGTGCCTCCACCATCCTCGCCGAGGGCCAGGCCGGGTTCCACCTGATGGGCTCGTGGGAGTTCACCAACCAGCTCGGGCAGAGCCCGGACTTCGTGAACGCCGGCAACCTGGGCTACGGCCCGTTCCCGGCGGTCGAGGGCGGCGCGGGTGACCCGTCGAACCTGGTCGGCAACGTGTCGAACTTCTACTCGGTGACCAAGGACTCGGACAACAAGGACGCGGCGCTGGAGTACGTGCGCACCGCCCTCACCGACGAGGACTACGTGACCGACCTGGTCGAGGCCGGCGACGTCATGCCGATCACCGGTGTCCGCGACCAGCTGGCCGCCGGCGACAACGCCGACTACACCACGACGATCTACGACCAGGTGGCCGAGGCGGCCAACTTCCAGCTCTCCTGGGACCAGGACCTGCAGTCGGACGTGGCGACCAAGATGCTGACCGAGCTGCAGAACTTCTTCCTGGGCGAGCAGACCCCGGAGGGCTTCGTCTCCGCACTCGCCGGCTGATCCACCTGCTCGCGCACTGACACAGAGGACCTGACATGGCAGTCACGGGACGAGAGCGTCCTTCCGGCTGGTACCTGGCGCCGGCGGTGACCTTCTTCGGGGTGTTCGCCGTCCTGCCGATGGTGCTCGTCGTCTACCTCAGCTTCACCGACTGGGACGGCTTCGGCTTCCCGGCGCTGTCCGGGGCGGGCAACTGGTCCCGCCTCGTCGAGGACGGCCAGGTGTGGAGCTCGCTGAGGCTGACGCTCGTGTTCATGGTCCTCGGCTGGGTCGTCCAGACCCCGATCGCACTCGTGATCGGGGTCTGGGCGGCCGGCCGGCAGCGCAACCGGGCAGTGCTGAGCGCGATCTTCTTCCTGCCGGTGCTGCTGTCCACCGCGGCCATCGCGCTGCTGTGGAACTCGGTGTTCGACCCCAACTTCGGGCTCACCGAGCAGATCCCGCTGCTGCGGGACATCAACTTCCTGGGCGACTCCAGCGTCGTCATCTACGCGGTGGCGTGGGTGCTCACCTGGCAGTACGTCCCGTTCCACACGCTGCTCTACCAGAGCGCCGCCCGCGGCATCCCGGTCTCGATCTACGAGGCCGCGACCATCGACGGGGCCGGCCGCTACAAGCAGTTCTTCCGGATCACCCTGCCGCTGCTGCGCTACACGGTGATCACCTCGACCGTGCTGATGCTGGTCGGCTCGGTGACCACCTTCGACACGATCCTGATCCTGACCGGGGGCGGCCCGGGCACGGCCACCCGCATCGCGCCGCTGTACATGTACATCACCGGCTTCAGCGGGTACGAGTTCGGCTACGCCAGCGCCATCGCCGTGATCCTGGTGGTGCTCGGTGCCGCGCTGTCCCTCGCCGTCACCCGGCTCACCGGCTTCCGCGCCATGACCAGCCAGCAGGAGGGCCTGTGAGCCTCACCCAGTCCGGCGTCCCGACGGCCCTGGTGCCGGCCTCGACCGACCCCGCCGGGCCGGTCACCGGCCGGCGGCGCCGCAAGGTCGGCCGCGAGCGGCCCAACTGGCTGGCCGGCGTGCTGTCGGTCTTCTGGCTGGTCCTCGTCCTGGTGCCGCTGTACTACCTGGTCAACGGCAGCTTCCGCACCCGCCAGGACTACCTGCGCGACAACCCGCTGGCCCCGCCCGGCAACCCGACGCTGGAGAACTACGAGTCGGTCTTCACCGGGGGCTTCGGCCGCTACTTCCTGAACAACATCATCGTCACCGTGGGCACGGTCGCGATCGTGGTCGCGCTCGTGGTCCCGGCGGCCTACGCGGTGGCGCGGAACGCCAGCCCGCTGGTCCAGCGCGGCTTCTCGGTCATGCTGATCGGCCTGGCGGTGCCGGCCCAGGCGACGATCATCCCGGTCTTCCTGCTGATCAACCAGATGCGGCTCTACGACACCCTGCTGGCGGTCATCCTGCCGACGGCCGCGTTCGCGCTGCCGGTGGCGATGCTGGTGATGACCAACAGCCTCCGCGACATCCCCAACGAGCTGTACGAGGCGCAGACCCTCGACGGCGCCGGTGCCTTCGGGACGCTGCGCAACCTGGTCCTGCCGCTGGCCAAGCCGGCGATCACCACCGTCGTGGTCTTCACCGCGATGAACGCCTGGAACGGGTTCCTCTTCCCCCTGGTGCTCACCCAGTCGGCCGACCAGCGCACCCTGACCCTGGGCCTGACGACGTTCCAGAGCCAGTTCGGCACCAACGTGCCGGGGCTGCTCGCCGCCGTCACGCTGTCCCTGCTGCCGATCTTCGCGGTCTACCTCGTGGGCCGGCGCTACCTGCTGGGCGGGCTCACCGCCGGCTTCGGCAAGTAGCGGGACCGCGGGTGGGCACCGTGCCCGTCGGGTCAGGCCAGCCGGCGTGCCGGGTCGGCCAGGACGACGTCCAGCGCGCGCAGCGCGGCGCCACCGGCGCCGGCCGCGGGTGGGCCCTGGACGCCGACGATCCGCGGCCGGCGCCAGCGGGCGGAGAGCACCCGGCTCGCCAGGTGCCCCTCCAGGGCCGGGCGCAGCAGCTCGGCCAGCTCGGCCAGGTGCCCGCCGAGGGCCACGGTCGGGATGCCGACGACGTTGACCACCCCGGCCAGGGCCACCGCGAGGGCCCACGCCCCGCTCTCCACCGCACCGGTCGCCGCGGGGTCGCCGGAGCGGGCCAGCTCGGCCAGCTGACCGGGGGCCACGTCCAGCGGCAGGCCGGCGGCGCGGAGCAGGGCGTGCCGTCCGGCGTAGAGCTCGAGGCAGCCGGTGGACCCGCAGGTGCAGGGCGGCCCGTCGGGGTCGACGCAGACGTGGCCGACCTCGCCGGCCCAGCCGGAGCTGCCGGTCACCACCCGGCCGTCGAGCACGACGGCCCCACCGATGCCGATCTGCCCGGAGAGGTAGAGGAAGTCGCGGTGCGGGCCCGCCCGGCCGGGCGCCTCCGCGGCGACGGTGCGGGCGGCCAGGTCGGCCTCGTTGCCCAGCGCCACGTCCAGCCCGGCGGGCACGCACCGGGCCAGCAGGTCGGCGGTGGGCAGGTCGGACCAGCCGAGGTTGGGGGCGCGGAGCAGCACCCCGGCGCCCTCGTCGACCAGCCCGGGCAGGGCCAGCCCGCCGCCCACCAGGCGCAGGTCCGCCGGCAGGCCCGCCAGGACGTCGGCGGTCACCTCGCCCAGCCGGGCGAACGTGACCGCCGGGTCGCTGCCGCGGAAGTCGCCCTGCTCGACCCGCTCGGCCACGGTGCGGCCGCGCAGGTCGAGCACCCGCGCCGCGACCAGGCCGGCATCCACCTGCAGGCCCAGCGCGGCGAACCGCGCCCCGGGCAGCAGCGGGGTGGCCGGCCGGCCGCGGCGGGGGAGGGCGTCGGGCTCCACGGCGTCGCGGTCGACCTCGTCGAGCAGGCCACCGGCCACCAGCTCGTCGGCCAGCCGGGCCGCCGTCGCCCGGGTCATCCCGGTCGCCGCGGCGATCTCCGACCGCGAGGTCGGGGTCGGCGAGGCGCAGACCGTGCGCAGCACCAGCCCCAGGTTCGTGGTGCGCAGCGTCGACTGCCGGGCCCCGCTGGGCACTGCGGCCAGTCGCTGCGTCACCGGTTGAGGTTAGCCGCTCGAGGCCTTATGTTTCGAGGCGATACAAATTCGTTCCCCCACCGGGTGACCCGGCCGCTCGACCGGCCCGCACCGGCCGTCCACCGGCACCCGCACCGCACCCGTCAGCTCCACCCAGCGAGAGGAACTCACTGATGAGCACCCTGCAGCCGACCCCCGAGGACAAGTTCACCTTCGGCCTGTGGACCGTGGGCTGGCCGGCGCGCGACCCCTTCGGTGACGCCACCCGGGCCGACGTCGACGTGGTCGAGTCGGTGCACCGGCTCGCGGAGATGGGCGCCTACGGCGTCACCTTCCACGACGACGACGTCATCCCCTTCGGCAGCGACACCGCCAAGCGGGACGAGCACATCAAGCGCTTCCGCGCCGCGATCGACGAGACCGGCCTGGTCGTCCCGATGGTGACGACGAACCTGTTCACCCACCCGGTGTTCAAGGAGGGCGGGCTCACCGCCAACGACCGCGAGGTCCGCCGCTACGCGATGCGCAAGGTCATGCGGAACATGGACCTGGCCGCCGAGCTGGGGGCGCAGACCTACGTGCTGTGGGGCGGCCGCGAGGGCGCCGAGGTCGACATGGCCAAGGACCTCATCGCCGCGCTGGACCGCTACGCCGAGGCCATCGACACCCTGGCCGCCTACTCCGAGGCCCGCGGCTACGGCCTCCGCTTCGCGCTGGAGCCCAAGCCCAACGAGCCCCGCGGCGACATCTTCCTGCCCACCATCGGGCACGCGCTGGGCTTCATCGCCAAGCTCGAGCACTCGCACCTGGTGGGCCTCAACCCCGAGACCGGGCACGAGCAGATGGCCAACCTGAACTTCACCCACGGCATCGCCGAGGCGATCTGGGCCGGCAAGCTCTTCCACATCGACCTCAACGGCCAGCACGGCCCGAAGTTCGACCAGGACCTGGTGTTCGGCCACGGTGACCTGCTGCAGGCCTTCTCCACCGTCGACCTGCTGGAGAACGGCGGCCTCGCCGGCGGCCCGGCCTACGAGGGCCCGCGGCACTTCGACTACAAGCCGCTGCGCACCGAGGACATGGACGGCGTGTGGCGCTCGGCCGCGGCCAACATGCGCACCTACCTGCTGCTCAAGGAGCGGGCCGCGGCCTTCCGCGCCGACCCCGAGGTGCAGGAGGCGCTCGCCGCCGCCCGCGTGCCGGAGCTGCGCACCAGCACGCTGGCCGAGGGCGAGACCTTCGAGGACCTGCTGGCCGACCGCTCGTCCTTCGAGGACCTCGACGTCCCGGCCGTGGCCGCGCGCGGTGCCGGCGTGGTCCGGGTCGACCAGCTGATGATCGAGCACCTGCTCGGCGCCCGCTGACCCCGGACGACGGCAGAGCTCGGAGATGACACTGGTGGCCGGGGTCGACTCGTCGACCCAGTCGTGCAAGGTCGTGGTGCGGGACGCCGAGACCGGCGCCCTGGTCCGGGAGGGCCGCGCCCCGCACCCCGACGGCACGGAGGTCGACCCGGCCGCCTGGGCCGCGGCGCTGCAGACGGCGATCGGCGAGGCCGGGGGCTTCGCCGACGTCGCTGCCGTGGCCGTCGGCGGGCAGCAGCACGGGATGGTCTGCCTCGACGAGGACGGCGAGGTGGTGCGCCCGGCGCTGCTGTGGAACGACACCCGGTCGGCCCGGGCCGCCACCGACCTGACCGCCGAGCTCGGCGGCGGGCAGGCCTGGGCCGACGCGGTCGGGCTGGTCCCGGTCGCGTCGTTCACCGTCACCAAGCTGCGCTGGCTGGCCGAGCACGAGCCGGCCAGCGCCGCGCGGACGGCGGCGGTCTGCCTGCCGCACGACTGGCTGACCTGGCAGCTGGCCGGCACACCGGGCCTCGATGCCCTGGTCACCGACCGCGGCGACGCCAGCGGCACCGGCTACTGGTCGCCGCTGACCGAGGAGTACCGGCCCGACCTGCTGGAGCGGGCGTTCGGCCGCAGGCCCGTGCTGCCCCGGGTGCTCGGCCCGGCCGAGCGGGCCGGGGTGGTCGCCGGCGGGGCCCTGGGCGCCGACGGGGGAGCGGTCCTCGGCCCGGGCACCGGCGACAACGCCGCCGCGGCGCTGGGGATCAACGCCGAGCCCGGCGACGTCGTCGTCTCGATCGGCACCTCGGGGGTCGTCTCCACCGTCTCCACCACCCCGAGCTCCGACCCGTCGGGCACCGTCGCCGGGTTCGCCGACGCGACGGGCAACTTCCTGCCGCTGGCGGTCACCCTCAACGCGGCGCGGGTGCTCGACGCCACCGCCCGGCTGCTGGGCGTCGACCACGACGAGCTGTCCCGGCTGGCGCTCAGCGCGCCGGCCGGCGCCGGCGGGCTGGTGCTGGTGCCCTACCTGGAGGGCGAGCGGACCCCGGACCGCCCGCACTCCACCGGGGCGCTGCACGGCCTCACCCTGGCCACCGCCGACCCGGCGCACCTGGCCCGGGCCGCCGTCGAGGGCCTGCTGTGCGGGCTCGCCGACGGGCTGGAGGCGATCGCGGCCCTGGGCAACCCGGTCCGCCGGGTGTTCCTGGTCGGCGGTGGCGCCCGCTCGGAGGCGGTCCGCCGGCTGGCCCCCGCCGTCCTGGGGGTGCCGGTGCTCGTCCCGCCGCCGGGGGAGTACGTCGCCGACGGCGCCGCCCGGCAGGCGGCCTGGGTGCTCGCCGGCGGCAGCACGCCGCCGGTGTGGCCGGCGACCAGCACCGAGACCTACCAGGCCGACCCCGTGCCGCACGTGCGGGAGCGGTACGCCGAGGTCCGCGACCTGACCGCGGACCGCAGCTGAGCTGAACCACCGCGACCGGCCGCACCCGCGACCGCGTCGGGGGCACCACCCACTCGGATCGTCCGGCACGTTCCTGCCGGTAGGAGGAGCACACGATGGCGTCTGTCACCTACGACCACGCGACCCGCCGCTACCCCGGCAGCGACCGCCCCGCGGTCGACGCGCTGGACCTGAGCGTCGAGGACGGCGAGTTCCTGGTCCTGGTCGGCCCGTCCGGCTGCGGCAAGTCCACGTCGCTGCGGATGCTGGCCGGGCTCGAGGAGGTCGACGGCGGGTCGATCCGGATCGGCGGCACCGACGTCACCGACGTCCCGGCCAAGGACCGCGACATCGCGATGGTGTTCCAGAACTACGCGCTGTACCCGCACATGACCGTCGCGGACAACATGGGCTTCGCGCTCAAGATGGCCAAGGTCGGCAAGGACGAGATCACCACCCGGGTCAAGGAGGCCGCGCGGCTCCTGGACCTCGAGCCCTACCTGGACCGCAAGCCCAAGGCGCTGTCCGGTGGGCAACGGCAGCGGGTGGCCATGGGCCGGGCGATCGTGCGCAGCCCGCAGGTGTTCCTGATGGACGAGCCGCTGTCCAACCTGGACGCCAAGCTGCGGGTGCAGACCCGCACCCAGATCGCCCAGCTGCAGCGCCGCCTGCAGGTCACCACGGTCTACGTCACCCACGACCAGGTCGAGGCGATGACCATGGGCGACCGGGTGGCCGTGCTCAAGGACGGGCTGCTGATGCAGGTCGGCAAGCCCCGCGAGCTCTACGACCAGCCGAAGAACGTCTTCGTGGCCGGCTTCATCGGCTCGCCCGCGATGAACCTCTTCACCCTCGACCAGGTCGACGGCGGCGTCTCCTTCGGCGACGACGTCTACCCGGTCTCGCGCGACGTGCTGGGCCGCACCAGCGACCGCCAGGTCACCCTGGGCGTGCGCCCGGAGGACCTCGAGGTGTCCGGCCACGGCCTGCCGATCGAGGTCGACGTCGTCGAGGAGCTCGGCGCGGACGCCTACGTCTACGGGCGCACCAAGGTCGGCGACGGCGAGCACCAGATCATCGCCCGCGTCGACGGCCGCCGTCCCCCGGCCAAGGGCGAGACCTTCCACGTCACGCCGCGCCGCGGGCACGTGCACCTGTTCGACGTCGGCAGCGGGGAGCGGCTCGGGTGAGCGTGCTGCCCACCGGCGAGCAGTACGTGCTGCGCAGCGCCGACGCGGAGGCCGTCGTCGTCGAGGTCGGCGGCGGCCTGCGCACCTACCGGTCGGCCGGCCGCGACCTGCTCGACGGCTTCGGCGAGCGGGAGATGGCCGGCAACGCGCGCGGGCACGTCCTCGCGCCCTGGCCCAACCGGCTGCGCGACGGCCGCTTCCGCTGGGACGGCGAGGATCACGAGACCCCGCTGTCGGAGCCGGAGACCGGCAACGCCATCCACGGACTGGTCCGCTACGCGCCCTGGCGGGTCGTCGACCGGACCAGCGACTCGGTGCGGCTGGAGCACCTGCTGCACCCGCAGCCCGGCTACCCCTGGACGCTGCGGCTGCAGGTCGGCTACGAGCTCTCGCCGGCCGGGCTGCGAGTGCGGACCACGGCCACCAACGAGGGCGACGTCCCGCTGCCCTACGGCGAGGGGCACCACCCCTACCTCGCCGCCGGGGTCGGCCTGCACGTCGACGACTGCACGCTGGTCGCGCCCGGCGCGACCCGGCTGGAGACCGACGAGCGGGCGCTGCCCACCGGGGCGGACAAGGTCGAGGGCACGCCCTACGACCTGCGCGAGGGCCGGCTCATCGGCGACCTGGTCATCGACCACTGCTTCACCGACCTCGAGCGGGACGCCGACGGGCTGGCCTGGGTGCGGCTGACCGGGCCCGACGGCCGGGGCACCGCGGTCTGGATGGACGGCGCCTACAGCCACCTGCAGCTGTTCACCGGCGACGTGGTGCCCGAGCCGCGCCGCCGGCAGGGCCTGGCCGTCGAGCCGATGACCTGCCCGCCGAACGCGTTCGCGACCGGTGAGTCGGTGATCCGGCTGGAGCCGGGGGAGTCGACGACCGGCACGTGGGGCCTCGCGCCGCTGGGCTGACCCCTCCCGCCGCGCGGCGGGGGAGGTGGCGGGGGCTCCGTAGACTCGACCGAGGTGCACGGCGACCCGCGCACCGCATCGATCGAGGAGAGTGCTGTGGCCGTCCGAGCCATCCGGGGTGCGACGCAGGTGGTCGCCGACGACCGCGACGAGGTGCTGGGTGCCACGCGCGAGCTGGTCAGCACCGTCCTGGAGCGCAACGAGCTCGACCCGGCGGACCTGATCAGCATCCTGTTCACCGCCACCCCCGACCTGGTGTCGGAGTTCCCCGCGCTGGCCGCGCGCGAGCTCGGTCTCGGTGACGTCCCGCTGATGTGCGCCACCGAGATCGCCGTCCCGCACGCCCTGCCCCGGGTGCTGCGGCTGATGGCGCACGTCGAGACGCCGAAGGCCCGCGCCGACGTGCAGCACGTGTACCTGCGCGGTGCCGTGGCCCTGCGGCAGGACATCGCCCAGTGAGCGGGCAGTTCCGCGGTCAGGTCACCCTCGACGGGCCGTCGGGCACCGGCAAGTCCAGCGTCGCCCGCGCCGTGGCCACCCAGCTCGGCGCGGCCTACCTGGACACCGGCGCGATGTACCGGGCGGCCACCGTCGCCGTGCTGGACGCCGGCGTCGACCTCTCCGACGCCGAGGCCATCGCCCGCGCCGTCTCCGCCGCCGACATCCAGGTGGGGACGACGGCCGACGCCGAGCTGGTGACGGTCGACGGCGTCGACGTGGCCGAGCGGATCCGGGGCGCCGAGGTGACCCGCACCGTGTCACCGGTCTCCGCGGTCCCGGCCGTGCGCCGGCTGCTGGTCGACCGGCAGCGGGCGCTCGTCGCCGAGGCCCACGCCGTCGTCGTCGAGGGCCGCGACATCGGCACCGTCGTGCTGCCCGACGCCACGCTCAAGATCTACCTGACCGCCGCTCCCGAGGCGCGCGCCGAACGGCGGGCCGGCCAGCTCGGGGTCACCGACCCCGGCCGGATCGCCGAGATCGCCGCCGACCTGCGCCGCCGGGACGAGTACGACAGCAGCCGGGCCGACAGCCCGCTGCGCCCAGCTGCCGACGCCGTGGTCGTCGACAGCACCGGGCTTGACCGCGAGGCCGTCGTCGAGCGCGTGCTCGAGCTGGCCCGCACAGCAGTAGGAGAGCCCGCATGAGCGACATCGACCTGCCCCCGGACCTCGACGAGCCCACCGGGCCGCTGCCCGTCGTGGCCGTCGTCGGCCGGCCCAACGTCGGCAAGTCCACCCTGGTCAACCGGTTCATCGGCCGCCGCGCCGCGGTGGTCCAGGACATCCCCGGGGTCACCCGGGACCGCATCCCGTACCAGGCGCTGTGGAACGGCAAGAACTTCACCGTCGTCGACACCGGCGGCTGGGAGCCCAAGGCGACCGGCATGGCCGCGGCGATCGCCCGGCAGGCCGAGTACGCGATGAAGACCGCCGACGTCATCGTGCTGGTCGTCGACGCCTCGGTCGGCGCGACCGAGACCGACCTGGCCGCGGCCAAGGTGCTGCGGCGCAGCGACCGCCCGGTGATCCTGGTCGCCAACAAGGTCGACGACGAGCGCGGCGAGGCCAACGCGGCCGAGCTGTGGTCGCTGGGCCTCGGCGAGCCCTACACCGTCAGCGCGCTGCACGGCCGGGGCAGCGGTGACCTGCTCGACCTCGTCCTCGACGCGATGCCCGAGGCCCCGCGGGAGACCGAGGAGGTCGGCGGACCGCGCCGGGTGGCGCTGGTCGGCCGCCCGAACGTCGGCAAGTCAAGCCTGATCAACCGGCTGTCGAAGGAGGAGCGCTCGGTCGTCGACTCCGTCGCCGGCACCACCGTCGACCCGGTCGACTCGCTGGTCACCCTCGGCGGTGAGGAGTGGCGCTTCGTCGACACCGCCGGGCTGCGCCGCCGGGTGAACACCGCCAGCGGCACCGAGTACTACGCCAGCCTGCGCACCGAGGCCGCGATCGAGGCCGCCGAGGTCGCCGTCGTGCTGCTGGCCGCCGACGAGGTGATCAGCGAGCAGGACCAGCGGGTGATCACCCAGGTGATCGACGCCGGCCGCGCGCTGGTGATCGCCTTCAACAAGTGGGACACCTTGGACGAGGACCGGCACGCCCAGCTGGAGAAGGAGATCGACCGCGACCTGGCCCGGGTCAAGTGGGCCAGCCGGGTCAACATCTCGGCGCTGACCGGGCGCGGGGTGAACAAGCTCGCCGACCACCTGAAGACCGCCCTGGCCGGCTGGGAGACCCGGGTGCCCACCGCGGAGCTCAACACCTTCATCCGGGCCCTGGTGCAGGAGACCCCGCCGCCGGCCCGCGGTGGCCGCGCCCCGAAGATCAAGTACGTGACCCAGGCCGACATCCGGCCGCCGCGGTTCGTCGTCTTCTCCACCGGCTTCCTGGAGGCGGGCTACCGGCGGTTCCTGGAGCGCAGGCTGCGCGAGCAGTTCGGCTTCCACGGCACCCCGATCGACGTGTCGGTCAAGGTGCGGGAGACCAAGGCGCGCGACCACCACAAGGGCTGATCCCCGCCCGTCGGGGGCGCTGAGCGCGTGCGGTAATCTGCTCCGGCAGCGATCGACGCCGCGAGGCGCTCGGAGCTCGGGCTGTAGCGCAGCTTGGTAGCGCACTTGACTGGGGGTCAAGGGGTCGCAGGTTCAAATCCTGTCAGCCCGACAGAGCACGCAGCAGAGGGGCTCCGTCCGACAGGACGGAGCCCCTCTGCTGCGTCGCGCCTCGGCCGCGCCGGGCCCGGTGCGTAGCGTGCGGCGGGTGGACGCAGCTGACCTGGTCTGGCTCGACGCCGGGGAGCTCGCGCGCCTGATCGCGGCCGGTGAGGTCCGCTCGGTCGAGGTGGTCCAGGCCCACCTGGACCGCATCGGTGCGGTGGGCGACCGGGTCAACGCCTTCGTCACCGTGCTGGCCGAGGAGAGCCTCGAGGCCGCCCGCCGCCCGATGCCCGGGCCGCTGGGCGGTGTGCCGTTCACGGTCAAGGACTCCTTCGACACCGCCGGGGTGCGGACGACCCGGGGTTCCCTGCTGTTCCGCGATCACGTGCCCGCGCTGGACGCCCCCGCGGTGGCCAGGCTGCGGGCCGCCGGCGGCATCCTGCTCGGCAAGACCAACCTGCCGGAGTTCTCCTACTGGACCGAGACCGACAACCGGCTGGCCGGTCGGTCGCTCAACCCCTACGACCCGGAGCGCACGCCGGGCGGGTCCAGCGGCGGCGAGTCGGCGGCCATCGCCACCGGGCTGTCGCCGCTGGGTCTGGGCAGCGACGTGGCGATCTCCGTGCGCGGCCCGGCGCACGACACCGGCATCGCGTCGATCAAGCCCACCCACGGACGGGTCCCGACGACCGGTCACTTCCCGGGCGCGCTCGCGCGGTGGTGGCACGCCGGACCGATGGCGCGCAGCGTGGCGGACCTGCGCCTCGCCCTGGGACTGCTGGTGGGGCCGGGCAGCACCTCCACGGCGGGGGCGGCCCGCGGTGGCCCGGCGTCGGGGTACCGCGTCGGCTGGACCACCGACGCCTTCGGGCCGATCGACCCCGACGTCGCGGCGACCGTCGCGACCGCGGCCGAGGCCCTGGCCGGGCTGGGCGCCGACTGCCGGCAGGTGACGGTGCCCTGGCTGGCGTCGCGCGACTGCACGGAGCTGTCGGCCACCCTCTTCACCGCCGAGATCGGGCCGTACCTCCGCGAGCTGACCGCCGGTCGCGAGGCGGAGCTGCACCCGGTGCTCACGCGCACGATGGCCGCGCCGGAGGTCACGCCCGCGGAGGTGGCGGCGGCCGAGCAGGAGGTCGCCGCGCTGCGCGCCTCGGCCGCCCGGTGGTTCGACGACCACGACGTCCTGCTGTGCCCGGTCGTCCCCTTCGCGGCGCCGCCCCATGCCCGGGGCCGCCTCGAGGTCGGCGGCACGACGGTGCCCGCCCGGCACGTGATGCGGGCGACGGTGCCCTTCAACCTCACCGGGTCGCCCGCGGTGTCGCTGCCCTTCGGCACCACCGCGGGTGGGCTCCCGATCGGCGTGCAGCTGGTCGGCCGGTGGGGTGCCGACGACGAGCTGCTCCAGCTCGCCGAGCAGCTGGAGTCCGTCAGCGCCGTGCGTGGCCGGCGCCCTGCCTGGTGATCGAGGGCCCTCGACGCCGGGCCGACCGCCTCGCCGTGCGGGGCGGTGCTGAGCCGGTGGTGCTGAGCCGGTGGTGCTGAGCCGGTGCAGCTGACGCCGGGGGACCGGGTGCTCTCCTTCACCGACGGCGTGGTCGAGGAGCGGCTGGCCGGTGGGGACCATTTCGGCTCGGGGAGCTGGTCGAGCCGACCACCGCCGAACGGCTGAGCGTGGCCGAGACCGTCCGGCGGCTCTCGAACGCCCTGATGGCGGTGCGCGGCGGTCGCACCAACGACGACGCCTCGCTGCTGAGGGTCGAGTGGCGCGGCCCGCCGCGGGACGACGAGCTGGCCCGCGTCATCATCGGCGGGCTGCCCGCCGGCGACATCAGCAGCTGAGCCCGGCCGGTCAGCCGGGTGCGCCCACCGCGAGCGTCGTCCACGGCTCACCCGTCCACGGCCGGCGGCTGTGCTCGAGCAACAGCCGGCCGGGCTCGGCCTCGATCAGCTGGCCGAACACGGTCGCGAACACCTTCCCGTCGCGCTCGTGGCGCACCACGAGCGCGCCCGGGTCGTCGGTGGGCGGCGCGGCCTGGACGAGCCGCCGCCACTCGTCCCGGGAGCCGGCGGCGGTCAACCGGTCCAGGAAGCGCTCGGCCTTGCGGTCCTCGGGGCCGCCCGAGGTGACCATCAGCGTCCCCGGCCCGTGCTCCTGCTCGCGGAGGTGGGTGCCGTCGAAGTCCCAGGTGACCAGCCGGTCGGGGGTGGCCAGCACGAGCAGGAAGCTCGCCATCCCGGTGGGGTCGACGTGAGCGGTCCAGTCCGCGCCGTGCGTGACGCCGAGCAGGGGGAGGACGCCGCGGCTGGGGGCGCCCGGGGTGGCCACCGGTCGCTGCGGGCGGTTCAGCACCAGGGCGGTGGCGCCGGTGCCGACCCGGGTGGCGCACCAGGTCCCGCCCGCGGTGGCGTCCCGGCCGCCGACCACGTCGGGGAACTCGGGCCACCACCGCCCGGGGTCGTCGAAGGGCCGGCTGGTCAGCTCGTCGCGCAGCGCGAGGACCTGGACCGGCCGGCCTCCGGAGCGTCGGACCACCACGGTGCACACGCGCCCATCCTGCGCCCGGGCCGGACGGCGCCGGGCGGCGACCGGTCCGTGCATGGACTGATCACCACCGGGTACGGCGGCCCACCGAGCCTCTCAGCGTGGAGTCGGCGATCGAGCAGCGGTTGCGCAGCGCTCGGGGCCGCTCCCTGCTGCGGCACGGCCGGCCGGACCGACCTCGGGGAGCAGCAGTGGCAGAGCAGCCGCGCGACACGGACGCACCACCCGCCGGACGGCGCACCCAGGGGCTGCTCGTCGCCGCGCTGGTGCTGGCCACGGTCAGCGCCGTCTCCGCCGCCAGCACCGGCGGGTCGTCGGGTGGCGGAGCGGCCGTGCTGCGCGACGCCTCCGCCGCCGGGGAAGCCGCGGGCGCCGTCGACCTCACCGTGCCGCCCGCCGGTGCGGTCACCCTGCCGGCGGCCCCGGTGCTCGTCGCTGCGCCCGAGCCCGCGGACGCCCCGGTGATCACCGGGCTGGCGGCCAACGGCATCCCCAACGTGGCGCTCAACGCCTACCGGGTCGCGGCCACCCGGATGACCGCCACCCGGCCGGGCTGCGGCCTCGACTGGTCCCTGCTGGCCGGCATCGGGCGGGTCGAGTCCAACCACGGCCGGTACGGCGGCGCGGTGCTCAACGACGACGGCACGTCGACCCCGCAGATCATCGGCCCGCCGCTGGACGGGGTGCAGTTCGCCTTCATCAGCGACTCCGACGGCGGCCAGTGGGACGGCGACCGCAGCTACGACCGGGCCGTCGGGCCGATGCAGTTCATCCCCGGCACCTGGCGCTCCTACGGGGTCGACGGCGACGGCGACGGCGACGAGCAGCCCACGGACATCGACGACGCCGCCCTGGCCGCGGCCTCCTACCTCTGCGTCGCCGGCGGCGACCTGACCACCGACGCCGGACGCCGCCGCGCCCTGCTCGCCTACAACCACTCCGACAGCTACGTCGACCAGGTGCTCGCGCTGGCCGCGGCGTACGCCGCCGGGATCCCGGTGGCCGACCTGCCGCTGGTCGGTGACACCACCAGCCCGGTGCCCGCCCCGTCGGGTGCGGGCAGCGGCCCGGCGGCGCCCGGCCCGGCCATCGGGGCCGGCGACAGCACCCCGAGCCGGCCCGGGCAGCCCACCGTGCTGCCCGGCCAACCGGCTCCCGCCGCCGCGGGCAGCGAGCCGCAGCCGGCCGGCGCACCGGCCGGGGAGCCGCCGGCATCCGGTGGTGGTGGGACGGGCGCGGGGAGCGGTTCCGGCTCCGGTACGGGCTCCGGGGCGGGCTCGGGTCCCGGAGCGGGGTCAGGTGGCGGCTCGGGCAGCAGCGCCGGTGGCCAGCAGGTCCCGCCGGCGCCCGCGCCCCCGTCCGCGCCGGCCCTCCCGCCGGCGCCGCAGCCGGTGCCGGTGCCCCTCCCGCTGCCGACCATCGACGTCCCGGTGCCGGCGCCGCTCCCCGTCCCGCTGCCCATCTGCCTGCCGAACGTGCTGCCGTCGCTGCAGCAGGGCTGCGTGCCGGGCTGACCCCTCCGCCCGCCCGGCCGGCCCGCTGACCGACGCCGGGCCGGTCGTGGCGGGGGAGGTCACCGGCGGGCACTAGCCTGGCCACCGGTGGACGGCGAGGTGGAGCGGCGATGACGACGGCGGACGACCGGGCGACCGGCGTTCCGGTGGGCACCCCGGCGGAGCACGCGGCCCGGCCGGAGGACCGGCTGGCCGACCGCGACTCCCTGGGCGACCAGGTGGTGACCATCCCGAACGCGCTGTCGCTGCTGCGACTGCTCGGGGTGCCGCTGTTCCTCTGGCTGCTGCTCGGCCCGCACGCCGACGGCTGGGCGATCGTCGTGCTGGCCGTCTCCGGGTTCACCGACTGGGCCGACGGCAAGCTGGCCCGCGCCCTCGGCCAGTCCAGCCGGCTCGGCGCGCTGCTCGACCCGGCGGCCGACCGGCTCTACATCGTCGCCACGCTGGTGGCCTTCGTCATCCGCGACGTCATCCCGCTCTGGGTGGTCCTGGTCCTGCTGGGGCGCGAGCTGGTGCTGGCGGTGACGCTGCTGCTGCTGCGCCGGGCGGGCTGGCCGCCGCTGCAGGTGCACTACCTCGGCAAGGCCGCCACCTTCCTGCTGCTCTACGCCTTCCCGCTGCTGCTGCTCGCCGACGGCGACAACCCGGTGGCGTCGGTCGCCCAGCCGATCGCCTACGCCCTCACCGTGTGGGGCGCGGCGCTGTACGTGCTGGCCGGCGTCCTCTACGTCGTGCAGGCAGCCGGTCTGCTGGCGGGGGACCGGCGGGCCGGGGCCCGCTCGTGACCGCCCCCGGCCGGCAGCGGTCGCTGGGCGCGTCGCTGCTGGACCAGGTGCTCGCCGAGACCCTCGACCCGGCCTACGCGCAGGCAGCCGCCGACCGCGCGGCGCGCGCGTCGGCCCCCGGCGCGCCCGTCGGTGGATCGCCCTGGTTGCGCCGGCACCGGGGGCAGCTGCTGGTCGCCCTCACGCTGCTGATCGCCGGGCTGCTGGCGTCGGTCACCTACCGCGAGGCGGCGGCCGGGGCGCAGGGCCGCGAGCAGGCCCGCGAGGCGCTGCGCGCGGACATCGCGGCGGAGTCCGAGACCTCCGACGCCCTCGTGGCCCAGCTCGAGGAGCTGACCGCCGAGGTGGCCCGCACCCGGGAACGGGCGCTGGAGGCCAGCTCGACCGGCCAGCGGGCGCTGGAGGCACTCGCCGAGGCCGAGCAGGGGGCGGGCACGGTCGCCGTCTCCGGCCCCGGCATGCGGGTGACCATGGACAACGCCCCGCCGGAGGCCGACAGCGACCCGGTGGGCGGCTCCGAGGAGGTGGCGCAGCCCGGCATCGTGCAGGACAACGACCTGCGGCTGCTGCTCAACGCGCTGTGGGCCTCGGGCGCGGAGGCGATCGCCATCAACGGCCAGCGGATCGGGGCCACCACCACCGTCCGGCAGGCCGGCGACGCCATCCTGGTCAACCTGCGGCCGATCGCGGCCCCCTACGAGGTGCTGGCCATCGGTGACCCGCAGGACCTGCAGAACGCCTTCCTCGGCACGCCGGAGGCCCGCCTCCTCGGTCAGCTGACCCCCCAATACGGTGTGGTCTTCAACGTCGGGCAGGTCGACGACCTGGACCTGCCCGCCGCGACCGCTGCCGAGCTGCGGTCCGCGGAGCCGCTGGACCAGGCCGGCGCCACCGACCAGACCACCGGGACGGGCGCCGGCACCGACGCGGCCACCCCCGAGACCACCACCGACGGAGGCTGACCCGTGATCCCGATCCTCGGACTCGCGGTCGGCGTGGTGCTCGGGCTGCTGCTGGACCCCAGCGTGCCGCTGTGGTTGCAGCCGTACCTGCCGATCGCCGTCGTCGCGGCGCTGGACGCCGTCTTCGGTGGGGTGCGCGCCCGGTTCGACGGCATCTTCGACGCGAAGGTGTTCGTGGTGTCCTTCGTGTCCAACGTCGTCGTCGCGGCGCTCATCGTCTTCCTCGGCGACCAGCTGGGCGTCGGCGCGCAGCTGTCCACCGCCGTCGTCGTCGTGCTCGGCATCCGGATCTTCGGCAACGCGGCGGCGATCCGGCGCCACCTGTTCCGGGCATGAGCGCCGAGCAGGGCACCGGCCCCGACCCGGCTGACCCGGGCTCGATCCGGGCGTCGGACCCGGACCCGAGCCCCGCCCCGGAGCACACCGACCCGGTCACCGGGGACGACGCCGTCGCGGAGCCCGCCCCGGAGCCCGCGCCCGAGCCGCGCCCGGACGACGCCGCCCGGCCGAGCCCGCGGCGGCGCAGCGACCGGCTGGCCGCCGTCCTCATCGGCGTGCTCACCCTGCTGCTGGGCTTCGCCTTCGCCGTCCAGGTGCGCAGCACCGACACCGACGAGCAGCTCGCCGGGGCCCGCGAGGAGGACCTGGTCCGCATCCTCGACGACCTCACCGCCCAGGAGGACCGGCTGCGGCAGGAGATCGCCGACCAGCGGGCCGCGCTGGACCAGCTGGGCAGCTCCGACAGCCAGGCGGCGGCCGCGCTGCAGGAGGCCCGCGACCGGGCGGAGGCGCTGGGCATCCTCAACGGCACCATCGCCGCCCAGGGGCCGGGGATCACGATGACCGTCCGCGACCCGGAGGGCTCCATCCCCTCCGCGGTGCTGCTCACCGCCATCCAGGAGCTCCGCGGGGCGGGGGCGGAGACCATGCAGGTCGACGACGTCCGGATCGGCGTCAGCAGCGCCGTCACCGGCAGCCCGGGCGAGCTGCGGATCGACGGCAAGCGGGTGACCGCGCCCTACACGTTCGTGGTCATCGGCTCCGCGCAGGACATGGCGACCGCGATGAGCATCCCCGGCGGCGTCGTCAGCCGGGTCGGCGGGCGCGGCGGCAGCGTCGACATCGTCCAGTCCGACCTGGTCGTGGTGGACGCGTTGCGGCCGCTCGACGAGCCTCAATACGCTGACCCCGACGACGGGGACTGAAGAAGGACCCCCTGCCCCCCGACCCTCGCTGCGCTCGCGCCGGGTCCCTGCAGGGGGCCGTACCCGCACCGACACCCACCTGGAGATGCTGCATGGCCACGCCCGACGACCGTCGTTACACCGACCAGCACGAGTGGGCCCTGGTGCAGGGCTCCGAGGGGGCGGAGACGGTGGTCCGGGTCGGGATCACCGACCACGCCCAGGACGCCCTGGGCGACATCGTCTTCGTCCAGCTGCCCGAGGTCGGTGCCGAGGTCGGGCCGGGCAACCCGATCGGCGAGGTCGAGTCCACCAAGTCGGTCTCCGACGTCTACTCGCCGGTGTCCGGGGTGGTCTCCGCGGTCAACGACGCGCTCGCCGACACCCCCGAGACGGTCAACAGCGACCCCTACGGGGCCGGCTGGCTGGTCGAGATCCGGGTGACCGGCGACGGCGGCGACCCCACGGCGGACCTGCTGGACGCCGCGGCCTACGAGGCCGTCGTCAACGCGTCCTGAGCCGCCCTCCGGGCCGCCTGCCGGGCCGTTCCCGGGACCGGTGGGCCGCCGGACCGGCCAGGACCCGCCCGGACCCCCCGCCGTGCCCGCGGGTGGACCGTAGATCACTATCATTCCCCCAGACGGTCGGCCCGTGAGTTCCCGCGGGACCCCCGACCCTCAGCCTGTACGTCCGGTTGACCCTCGGGTCAGCCGCTGGTTCCATGACCCCCGGCCCGACCGCGAACCCGCGGTGGCCGACCTACGACGAGCCGACCGGCCCGTCGTCCGCCGGCCGACCGCGGCCGTACCACCAGGCCCGCGGCGGTGCCGCCTGCACCGGAGGAGACCGACGTGCTCTGCACTCGATGTGGCCACCAGAACCCCGAGGGCAGCCGATTCTGCGCCCAGTGCGGGTCCGCCCTGAGCCCCGAGCGGGTCGGTGAGTCGACCAGCATCATCCCCAAGGTCGGCGGCGAGGACTCCGGCGAGCAGGCCGAGGTCGCCGAGTCGACCGCCGACGCGCACGCGGGTGCCGTCGAGTCGCTGCCCGCCGGTTCGGCGCTGCTCGTGGTCAAGCGCGGCCCGAACGCCGGCAGCCGCTTCCTGCTCGACCAGGAGGTCACCACCGCCGGTCGGCACCCCGACAGCGACATCTTCCTCGACGACGTCACCGTCAGCCGGCGGCACGTCGAGTTCCACCGCGAGGGCGGCGGCTTCACCGTGCACGACGTCGGCAGCCTCAACGGCACCTACGTCAACCGCGAGCCGGTCGACGTCGCCTCGCTGGCCGGTGGCGACGAGGTGCAGATCGGCAAGTTCCGCCTGGTGTACCTGACCGGGCCGCGGACGGGCGAGCCGGCCGGCGCATGACCTCCGCTGCCAGCCGAGCGCGGGACGCGAGCGGACGAGAGCAGTGAGCGCGGTGCCCCAGCCCAGCGGAAGCGCGGACCGGGACACCGACGACACGGCACCCCGGTTCACGATCGGTGGGGTCCTCGGCGCGCTGCGCGGGGACTTCCCGGACGTGACGATCAGCAAGATCCGGTACCTGGAGTCCGAGGAGCTGGTCCACCCCCAGCGGACCCCCTCGGGCTACCGGAAGTTCTCCGCCGCCGACGTCGCCCGGCTGCGGTACGTGCTGGCCGCCCAGCGTGACCAGTACCTGCCGCTCCGGGTGATCAAGGAGCATCTCGACGCGCTCGACCGCGGCGAAGAGCTCCCCGGCCGGCCCGACGGCGACGCCGCGGCCGGACCGGCGGCCGAGGAGCCGGTGGCCACCGCCCCGCTGCCGGCGGCGGAGTTCGCCCGCGCGGCCGGGCTCACCGACGAGCAGCTGGCCGACTGCGTGCAGTTCGGCCTGGTCGCCCCCGACTCCCAGGGCCGGCACCGGCCGGTCGACCTGCCGGTGGCCCGGGCCGCCGCCGGGCTGGCCCGGCACGGCATCGAGCCCCGGCACCTGCGGGTGTACCGCACCGGCGCGGAACGGGAGGCGGCGCTGCTCGAGCAGCTCGTCGCGCCGGTGCTGCTGTCCCGCGCGGAGGAGGCCCGCACCCGGGCGACCGAGCAGCTGCAGGAGCTCGCCGCGCTCTCCGCCCAGCTGCACGGCGCCCTGCTGGAGGCCCGCCTGCGCGAGGTCCTCGGCGGCTGACCGCTGGCGTACCGTTGCGGGGGAGCGGGCACCCCCGGGTGCCCCGCCCACCGGGGTCCCGCCGGCCGCAGGCAGGGCACCGCAGCAGGGCACCAGCAGCGCGCACCAGCGGGACCCAACGGGGGACCTCAGCGGAGGGGAGCCAGACGTGCAGGAGCTCAGAGTCGTCGGCGTCCGGGTCGAGCTGCCCGGCAACCAGCCCATCCTGCTGCTCAAGGAGACCCAGGGGGAGCGCTACCTCCCGATCTGGATCGGCGCGACCGAGGCGGCGGCGATCGCCTTCGAGCAGCAGGGCGTCCGCCCGGCCCGCCCGATGACCCACGACCTCCTGCGGGAGGTGGTGCGTGCCCTCGGCGCCAACCTCGAGGCCGTGCACATCACCGAGATGCGCGACGGCATCTACATCGCCGAGCTGCTCTTCGGTGACGAGCGCACCGTCAGCGCCCGCCCGTCCGACGCCGTCGCCCTCGCCGTCCGCACCGGTGCCCCGATCTACGGCGCCGAGTCGCTGCTCGACGAGGTCGGGATCGAGATCCCCGACGAGCAGGAGGACGAGGTGGAGAAGTTCCGGGAGTTCCTGGACAACATCAGTCCCGAGGACTTCGGCGCCGGCTCCGGCTCCGGCGGCAGCACCCCCACCTGACGAAGGGCCCCCTCTCCCCCACCCCTCGCAGGCTCGGGGCGGGGGAGAGGGGGCCGTAGCTCACCCTGCGGAGGGTGCCAGCGCGCCTCGACCGCGCGTCTCGGTTGACCGGGTCCCGGCCCGGGCCTACCGTCAGCGAATCACGTGCGTGTGACTCCATGAGCCACGCCCAGGTGACCCCGCCGGCCACTGCCGGCGGCGGCCCAGCTGCTGGGTGCAGAGATCGAGGAGGCGCTGGATGAGCGACCAGGACGACGGTTCGCAGGGTCAGCTGTTCAGCGACGCCGCAGTGGGCGCTCCCTCCTACGACGAGGTCGACAGCGAGTCGGTCGGGTACCGCGGTCCGACGGCGTGCGCCGCCGCTGGTATCACCTATCGGCAGCTCGACTACTGGGCACGCACCGGTCTGGTCGCCCCGTCGGTCCGCACCGCCACCGGCTCGGGCACGCAGCGCCTCTACTCCTTCCGCGACATCCTGGTGCTCAAGGTCGTCAAGCGGCTGCTGGACACCGGGGTCTCGCTGCAGAACATCCGCAAGGCCGTCGACCACCTGCGCACCCGCGGGGTCAAGGACCTGGCCAACATCACGCTGCTCTCCGACGGCGCCACGGTCTACGAGTGCACCTCCGCCGAGGAGGTCGTCGACCTGCTCGCCGGCGGTCAGGGCGTCTTCGGCATCGCCGTCTCCGGCGCGCTCCGCGAGCTCTCCGGCGAGCTGGCCGAGCTGCCGGCCGAGCGGCTCGACGGCGGCCCGCACGCCGACGACGAGCTCTCGCAGCGCCGCCGTCGCCGCGCCGCCTCCGCCTGACGGAAGAGCTCTTGCGCGCGCCGCGGGCGCGTGACATGGCGCTGGTAGCGTCGATGCAGTGGCCGACCGAACTCCTGGCGCTGACGCACCGCTCCTGACCGGGGCCCTCCCGGCGCTCTCCGCCCTCTCGACGCAGGGCTCCTTCGCGGGCCGGCACATCGGCCCCCGCGCCGGCGAGACCGAGGCGATGCTCGCGGCGGTGGGGCACCCCTCGTTGGCGTCGCTGGCCGACGCGTGCGTCCCCGAGGGCGTCCGCGATCGCACCCCGCTGGACCTCCCGGCCGCCGCCGACGAGGCGACGGTGCTGGCCGAGCTGCGCGAGCGGGCCGCGGCCAACGAGGTCTTCACCTCGATGATCGGGCTGGGCTACAGCGGCACCGTCACCCCCGCGGTGATCCAGCGGAACATCCTGGAGAACCCGGCCTGGTACACCGCCTACACGCCCTACCAGCCCGAGATCAGCCAGGGCCGCCTCGAGGCGCTGATCAACTTCCAGACGATGGTCGCCGACCTCACCGGCCTGCCGGTCGCCGGCGCCTCGATGCTCGACGAGGCCACCGCCGCCGCCGAGGCGATGACGCTGGTGCGCCGGGCCGGCCGGGCCAAGGCCGACGCCGTCTTCGTCGTCGACGCCGACACCCTGCCGCAGACCCTCGCCGTGCTGCGGACGCGCGCCGAGCCGCTGGGCATCGGCCTGCACGTCGCCGACCTGTCCGCCGGCTGGCCCACCGACCTGCCCGAGGCCGGCGCGTTCGGCGTGCTGCTGGCGTACCCGGGGGCCAGCGGCGCGGTGCGCGACCACCGCGCGCTCGCCACCGCCGCGCACGAGGCCGGTGCCGCCGTCGTGGTCGCCGCCGACCTGCTCGCGCTGACGCTGCTCGAGGCACCGGGGGAGTGGGGCGCCGACGTCGCCTGCGGCACCACCCAGCGCTTCGGCGTCCCGATGGGCTACGGCGGTCCGCACGCCGGCTACCTGTCGGTGCGCGAGGGGCTGGCCCGCCAGCTGCCCGGCCGGCTGGTCGGCGTCTCGGTCGACGCCGACGGCGACGTCGCCTACCGGCTGGCGCTGCAGACCCGCGAGCAGCACATCCGCCGGGAGAAGGCGACCAGCAACATCTGCACCGCCCAGGTGCTGCTCGCGGTCATGGCCGGCGCCTACGCCGTCCACCACGGTCCCGAGGGCCTCACCGCCATCGCCGCCCGGGTGCACCGCAGCGCCCAGGTGCTCGCCGGGTGGCTGCGCGCCGGTGGCCTGGCGCCGGTGCACGAGCACTTCTTCGACACCGTCACCGTCCCGGTGCCCGGCCGCGCCGCCCAGGTGGTCGCCGCCGCCGCGGAGCGCCGGGTCAACCTGCGGCTGGTCGACGCCGACACCGTCGCGGTCGCCTGCGACGAGACCACGACGCCGGAGGTGCTGCGGCTGGTCGCCGCGGCCTTCGGGGTGGCCGCCGACGAGGCCGCCCTGGACGGCGCAGGCGCCGACGCGCTGCCGGCCGGGCTGCACCGGCGCACCCCGTTCCTCACCCACCCGGTCTTCGCGGAGCACCGCTCGGAGACCGCGATGCTGCGGTACCTGCGCCGGCTGTCGGACAAGGACCTGGCGCTGGACCGCACGATGATCCCGCTGGGCTCCTGCACGATGAAGCTCAACGCCGCCACCGAGATGGCCGCCGTCACCTGGCCGGAGTTCGCCGGGCTGCACCCCTTCGCCCCGGTCGAGCAGGCCCGCGGGTACGCCCGGCTGGTCCAGGAGCTGTGCGACGGGCTGGCCGAGATCACCGGGTACGCGGCGGTGAGCGTGCAGCCCAACGCCGGCTCGCAGGGCGAGTTCGCCGGGCTGCTCGCCATCCGCAGCTACCACCGCTCGCGGGGCGAGACCCAGCGCGACGTGTGCCTGATCCCGTCCTCGGCGCACGGGACGAACGCCGCCAGCGCCGTCATGGCCGGGATGCGGGTCGTCGTCGTGGCCTGCGACGACGCGGGCAACGTCGACCTCGCCGACCTGCACGCGAAGGTCGACCAGCACGCCGAGCGGCTCGCCGCGATCATGATCACCTACCCGTCGACGCACGGGGTGTTCGAGGTCGAGGTGCAGCAGATCTGCGCCGCGGTGCACGACGCCGGTGGCCAGGTCTACGTCGACGGCGCCAACCTCAACGCGCTGGTGGGGCTCGCCCGGCCCGGCCGCTTCGGCTCCGACGTCAGCCACCTCAACCTGCACAAGACCTTCTGCATCCCGCACGGCGGCGGTGGCCCCGGCGTCGGCCCGATCGGCGTCCGCGAGCACCTGGTGCCGTTCCTGCCCGGCCACCCGCTGGTGGAGACCGGCGGGCAGGGCCCGGCGGTCTCCGGCGCCCCGTTCGGCTCGGCCGGGATCCTGCCGATCTCCTGGGCCTACCTGCGGCTGATGGGCCCCGACGGGCTGCTGCGGGCCACCGAGCACGCCATCCTGGCGGCCAACTACGTGGCCGAGCGGCTGCGGCCGTACTACCCGGTGCTCTACACCGGCGCCACCGGGCTGGTGGCCCACGAGTGCATCCTGGACATCCGGCCGCTGACCAAGGCGACCGGCGTGACCAACGACGACATCGCCAAGCGCCTGATCGACCTGGGCTTCCACGCCCCGACGATGAGCTTCCCGGTCGCCGGCACGCTGATGGTCGAGCCGACCGAGAGCGAGGACAAGGCCGAGCTCGACCGCTTCGTCGAGGCGATGGTGCTCATCCGCACCGAGATCGACAAGGTCGCCACCGGTGAGTACGACGCCACCGACAACCCGCTGCGCAACGCCCCGCACACGCTGAAGATGCTGGCGGGGGAGTGGACCCACCCGTACCCCCGCGAGGTGGCGGTGTACCCGGTGCCGCGGCTGGCCGGCCGGGGCTACCTGGCCCCGGTGCGCCGCATCGACGGCGCCTACGGCGACCGCAACCTGGTCTGCTCGTGCCCGTCGCCGGAGGCCTTCGAGGAGCCGCACGAGGCGCACCCGCCGGTGGCGACCGAGCCGAGCCGCGCCGAGGGCGCCCCCGACGACCTGGGGACGACGCGGGACGTGGTCGGCGCGCAGTCCTGACACGCCGCAGGGGGGTCGACGCCGCAGCCGGGGAGGCGGACCATCGGTCCATGAGGACCTCGGTGCGGCGGTCGGCGTTCGGTGCGGTGGTGCTGGCCGGGACGGCGGTGCTCGCCTCCTGCGGCGGCCAGCCCGACGCGGGCGGACCGACCGCGGTCAGCGAGGCCGCGGCGACCGGCAGCGCTGCCCCCAGCAGCGCCGAACCCGCTCCCGACGACCTCACCGGCCTGCTGCTGCCGGAGTCCGCGTTCGGGCCGGACGCCGACGTGCACCAGCTGCCCGCCGACGGGTCGGGGCCCTGGCCGGGGTCCTGGTGGCACGGCGGCGGGGACGACGCCGATGGGGACGACGACGGCCACGGCTGGTGGGACCGCCACCACGGCGGGTCCGGCCACCACGGCTGGGGCTGGCACGGCGGCGACGACGCGGCGGAGCCGGCGATCGAGCCCGCCGCGTGCGCCGACGCGCTGGCCGCGCTGCCCACCCTCGAGGACGCCGAGCTGCCCGAGGTCGCCGCCCAGGTGGCCGCCACCGACGCGGTGCGCACCTACCAGGTGGTCGCGGAGGGCCCAGCGCTCGACGGGCTGGCGCTGCGGGTGGACCAGCTGGTGCAGGCCTGCGCCTCGGCGACCGTCGACGCACCGTGGGGGATGCAGGTGAGCGTCGCCGTCGCCGCGGTGGACGTCCCCGCCCGGGGCGACTCCTCCGGCGCCGCCTCGATCACGCTGACCCACCAGCTGGGCACCGTCTCCTCGCTGGTCGGGATCGTGTCCGAGGGGCCGCGCGCGGTGCTGCTGGCGCAGACCGGCACGGCCGGCGCCGCCCCCGACCAGGCCGGCTTCACCGCCCTGCTGACCCAGGCCGCGGACGCCGCCGACGTCGGCTGACCGCGTCGCCCCCGACCTGGCCGCGCTCGCCGAGCAGCCGCCGGGCGCCCCGCGCCCGGCCGGTGACCGCCGGGCTCGCCGGTCAGCCGGCGGTCACCGCGGCCCGCGCGGCGGCGTCCAGCGCCGCCCGGGCCTCGGCCCAGCCGGTGCCGGACGGGAAGTCGCCGAGCAGCACCACCACCCGGCCGTCGGCGAGCACGCCGGCCGAGTGCAGCTGCCGCCGGGAGTCCACGCAGCACATCCAGCCCTGCTTGGCCGCGACCGGTCCGGCCCCCGAGCCGGTGGCCAGCACCCCGAACGCCTGGTCGAAGCCGTCGGCCGCGGTGCCGGTCGTCGCCTGCATCCAGCCGGTCAGCGTCGCCAGGTCCGCCGGGGAGAGGTGCTCGTCCAGCGCGGCGAGGAACGTCGCCTGGTCGCGCGCCGTGGTCGTCGACCCGCCCCACTGACCGGCGGTCTCCGGCGGTGCGGTCCCGGTGAGCCCGAACTCGGCGGCCGCGTCGGCCACCAGCGCGGCGCCGTCGAACTCCACCCACAGGCTGCTCATCGCGTCGTCGTCGGAGGCCTCGACGGCGCGCTCCATCAGCGCCAGGTCGTCGTCGTCCAGGCTGAGCGACCCGGCGGCGTCCCGCGCCAGCAGCTGCTGGACGACGAGCAGCTTCACCAGCGAGGCGGTGGGCACGGCGTCGTCCGCGGCGTCGCCGGTGACCAGCGGGGCACCGGCGGCGTCCAGCACCACCACCGCGATGCTGCCGCCGGCCTGGGCCGCCGCGGCGCCCACCGCGGAGAGCACCGCCGCGCTGCCGACGGTGGGGACGGTGGCGGGTCCGTCGGCCACGGTCGCGTCGATCGGGACCTCCACCGCCGCGGCGGGGCTGGTGCGCTCGCCGCCGCCCGGCCACGCCAGCACGCCGGCCAGGGCCACGGCCGGCACGGCCACGGTCGCCAGCAGCCACCGCCGCACCCGGGAGGTCGTGGGGGAGGAGTGGCCGGGCATGCCCCCGACGGTCGGCGGTGCCGCTGTGGGCCACCTGTGCCGGGCAGGTGCGAGTGCTCAGAACGGGGTCGGCCCCGAGGGGCCCCGGGTCAGGCGGGGACGGCGGCCAGCGTCCACGGGCGGGTCAGCACGACCTGGCCGTCGGGGAGCAGCTCACCGTCGTCGTCGAACAGGACGACGCCGTTGCACAGCAGGGCCCAGCCCTGCTCGGGGTGCCGGCTGACGGGGACGGCGAGCACGCGGTCGTCGGCGTCAGCGGACGGGCAGGGCAGTACGTGAGCACACATCCTGGTCAACTCCTGGTCGCCCCGGCGAGCGGGGACGGGTCGGTCCGCATCCGTGCGGTGACCCGAGTGTGCGCGCGGTCACGTCGGGCCGACCGGGCGGGAGGTGACGAGGTCACCCACCGGGGTTGGCAGAGTGTGTCGCCTCCCCGGTCAGCGGCTCAGAGCTTGCGCAGCAGGACCCGCCGGACGGAGTGGTCGGCGGCCTTCTGCAGCACCAGCCGGGCACGGGACCGGGTGGGGGCGATGTTCAGCCGCAGGTTGGGCTCGTTGACCGCCGACCAGATGCCGCGCGCCGTCGTCGTCGCCTCCTCGTCGGTGAGGTCGGCGAACCGGTGGAAGTAGGCGGCGGTGTCGGAGAAGGCGGTGCGCCGGAGCGCGAGGAAGCGCTCGACGTACCACTGGGAGATGTCGGCCTCGGTGGCGTCGACGTAGACGGAGAAGTCGAAGAAGTCGGAGAGGAAGACCTCCGGGACGCGGCCGTCGGGGCGGCCGCCGGCCTGCAGCACGTTGAGGCCCTCGAGCACCAGGACGTCGGGGGAGTCGACCAGCTGGCGCTGGTCGGGCAGCACGTCGTAGGACAGGTGCGAGTACAGCGGTGCGCTGACCTCGGGCCGGCCGCTCTTGACGTCGGCGAGGAAGCGCAGCAGCGCCCGCCGGTCGTAGCTCTCCGGGAAGCCCTTGCGGCCCAGCAGCCCGCGCTGCTCGAGCACCGCGTTGGGCAGCAGGAAGCCGTCGGTGGTCACCAGGTCGACCCGCGGGGTGTCCGGGGCCGCGGCCAGCAGGGCCTGCAGCAGCCGGGCGGTGGTGCTCTTGCCGACGGCGACGCTGCCGGCGACCGCGATCACGAAGGGCACCTTCTCGGTGCGGGCGCCGAGGAACTGGGTCTGCGCGGCCCACAGCCGCCGGCTGGCCGTCACGTGCAGGTGCAGCAGCCGGGCCAGCGGCAGGTAGACGGTGGCCACCTCGTCCAGGTCGATCCGGTCGCCGAGGCTCGCCAGCGCCCGGACGTCGGCGGCGTCCAGCGGCAGCTCGGAGCCGGCCGCCAGCGCCCGCCAGGACTCCCGGTCGAACGCCGTGAAGGGCGAGACCTGCGCGCGTTGACCGACCGTCACGGCGCCCATGGTGCCGTCGGGCTCCACCGGCCCCCCGACCGGGTGGTCCGCAGGGCGCGCGGGGTCCCCGGGCCGGCACGGGCGTCTAGGGTCCTGGGCGTGTCGTCGCCACGGCTGCTCGACCGGATCGAGCGCTACTTCAGCCTCGCGCCGCTGGCGGACGCCCAGGTGCGGACCGTCGGCCCGCTCCAGGTGCCGATCGGCTCGCCGGAGTGGCCCTACCCCGCCCGGCCGCTCCCCGGCCGGGAGGGCGAGGTCACCCTGGCCGACGTGCGCGCCGCCGTCGCGCTGCAGGAGCAGGCCGGGCTGCCGGCCGCCCTGGAGTGGCTGGGCGACCGCTGCCGGGGGCTGGCCACCGTCGCCCGCTCCGCCGGCCTGGCCGTCGACGAGCTCCCCCTGCTGGTCGCCGACGACCCGGTCGAGGTGCTGCTGCCGGCGGAGGTTCGGCTGTACCTGGTGGGCGCCGACGACCCGCGGCTGGGGCTGTACCAACGGCTGGCCGAGCTGGCGTTCGCCAACCCGAGGCCGGCCGCCACCGTGCCGGCCGGCGCGGGCGGCGGGGTGCCCGACGTGGCGCTGGGCGACCCCGGGCCGGGCGAGCTGCCGCCCACCGAGGCGCTGCGCGAGCGGGTGGCGTCGGGCCGCACGGTGATGATGGTCGCCGTCGACGACGGCCAGCCGGTCGCGATCGGCTCGCACCAGCCGGTGGACGTCGACGGCACCGAGGTCAGCGAGGTCGTCGGGGTGGCCACGCTGCCCCGGTTCCGCGGCCGCGGGCTCGGCGCCGGGCTCACCTCGGCGCTGGTCGAGCACGCCCGGCAGACCGCCGACCTGGTGTTCCTCTCCGCCGGTGACGACGACGTGGCCCGGGTCTACGAGCGGGCCGGCTTCGCCCGGGTGGGCACCAGCTGCCTGGCCGAGCGCCCGGCGGAGCGCCCGCCCCGCTGAGCCGGCGCCGGGCCGGCCCAGCGGGGCCGGGGGTCACTCGACGTCGAAGGTCGCCACGATCGTGCCGCGCGCCAGCGTGCGGCTGAACAGGGTGAACCCCAGGTAGGCCGGGGTCGCCTCGGCCGGCACGCCCAGGTCGTCGGTGTCCAGCGCGTGCACCACCACGTAGTAGTGGTGCGTGCCGTGCCCCGCCGGGGGAGCGGCGCCCACGAACCCGGGGGAGCCGGTGTCGTTGCGCAGCTGCACCGCGCCCGCGGGCAGGCCGCCGTCGGCAGCGCCGCTGGGCAGCTCGGTCACCGAGGCCGGGATGCCGGCGACCGCCCAGTGCCAGAAGCCGCTGCCGGTGGGGGCGTCGGGGTCGTAGACGGTGACCGCGAAGCCCCTGGTCTCGGCCGGGAAACCCGACCAGCTCAGCTGCGGGGAGCGGTCCTCGCCGCCGGGGACGCCCATCGCGCCGCTGGCGTGGGGCAGGGGGAGCCGCTCGCCGGGGGCGATGTCGGTGCTGGTCACCTCGAACGAGGGCACCGGGGGGAGGAAGTCGTAGGGGTTGGGCACGGTGGGCCGATCGGCCATGCCGGGTCCTCCTCGGTCGCAGGTCCCCGGCCGGGCCGGGGTGCGGCGGCGCCGCTGCTGGTCACGACCCTAGGCAGCCCGGTGGGGTACCGCCCGGGTGCCCGCCACCGACCCGGTCCGCAGCCGGACGTACGACCGTTATCCCCAACACGGTCGGGGTCGGAGACCCCCGCCGTCCCCGGCAGGGAGGACCGGCCGGCGGACAGGCAGAGGGATGAGGACCACGCGGCAACGAGACGATCAGCGACCGTCGGTCACCGCGGCCAGCCGGGCCCGGAGGAAGGCGGCGTCCGCGGGGGACACCGGCATCGCCAACGCGGCCCGGTACTCGGCGGCGGCCGCGACCGGGTCGCCGGACCGGCGGTGCAGCTCGGCCCGGGTCGCCGGCAGCCACGGGTACCGGGCGAGCACCGGGTCGTCGGCGACCGCGCGCAGCGCCCGCAGGGCCGCTGACGGACCGTCCACCTCGGCGAGCGCGACCGCCCGGTTGAGCGCCACCACGGGGGTCGGCCACTCGGCCAGGAGCGCGTCGTAGAGCCGCAGCACCTGCCGCCAGTCGGTCGCCGCGGCGGTCACCGCCCGGGCGTGCTCGGCGGCGATCGCCGCCTGGAGGGTGAACCGGCCGGCGGGGTGGGGGAGGAGCCCGCGCACCAGCGCCAGCCCCTCGGTGATCGCCGCCGCGTCCCAGCGCGACCGGTCCTGGTCGGCCAGCAGCACCACCGCACCGGCGTCGTCCCGGCGGGCGGCGGAGCGGGCGCCGGTGAGCAGCGCCAGGGCCAGCAGGCCGCGCGCCTCGGTGTCCTCGGGCGCGAGCCGCACCAGCGCGCGGGCGAGCATCACCGCCCGGGCGGCGAGCCCGTCGTCGGCGGCCGGGTCGTCGTGCGCGCAGGTGAGCACCAGGTGGACGACGTCCAGGGCGCCCGCCACCCGCTGGGCACGCTCCGCGGCCGCCGGCAGCCGCAGCGGGATGCCCGCGCCGGCGATCTTCTTCTTCGCCCGGGTCAGCCGGGCCGCCAGGGTGGGCTCGGGCACCAGCATCACCCGGGCGATCGCGCCGGTCGGGACGCCGCACAGGGCCCGCAGGGTCAGCGCCACCCGCGACTCGGGGGCCAGCGCGGGGTGGGCGCACAGCAGCACCAGCCGCAGCAGGTCCTCGCCGTCGTCCCGGACGCCGTCGTCGGCCGCCCGGCCGGGACCGTCCCGCTCCAGCCGCTGGCTCTCGCCGATCAGCGCGGGCAGCGCCCGGCGCTCGGTCGCCGACCGGCGCAGCCGGTCCAGCGCGCGGTTGCGGGTCGCGGTCGTCAGCCAGGCCGCGGGGTTGCCGGGGACGCCGTCGGTGCGCCAGGTGCGCACGGCGGCCGCGAACGCGTCCTGGACGCAGTCCTCGGCCGCGTCCAGGTCGCGCAGCAGCCGCACCGTGGTGGCCACCAGCACCGGCCAGTGCGCCCGGTGGGCGGCCTCCACGGCCTCGGCGACGACGTCCCCGGCGGTGGTCACCCCAGCTCGCTGGTGTCCCAGATCGGCCGCACCTCGACGCCCCCGGCCAGCACCGGGCAGACCTTCGCCAGCTCGAGCGCCTGGTCCAGGTCGCGGGCCTCGATCAGGTAGTAGCCGCCGAACGCCTCCTTGGCCTCCAGGAACGGGCCGTCGGTGACCAGCGGCTCGCCGTCCGGGCTCGTCCGGCGCACCGTGGTCGCCGTCGCCTGGTCCTGCAGCGCCTCACCGCCCAGCACGCGGGCGCCGTCGGTGGCCGCCACGGCCGCGGTGAAGTCGCGGTGCCGCTGGACGGTCTGGTCGGCCAGCTCCTCGCCCCCCTCGGCGTAGAGGTCCTCGCGGTCGTACAGCATGAACAGGTACTGCGGCATGGCAGGCCTCCTCGATGTCGCCGGCCGATCCGGTCGACACCCCCTCGACGGGCGACCCCGTGGGATTCGACAGGTCCCGACGATCATCTCGCCGTAGCGTGTCGGGCGTGCTGGGACTCCCCGAAGACATCCGGGCCTGCCTGTTCGACCTCGACGGGGTCCTGACGCAGACGGCGAAGGTGCACCAGGCCGCCTGGAAGCGCACCTTCGACGAGTTCCTGCGCAGGCGCGACCCGGGCGCGGCCGAGTTCAGCCAGGCCGACTACAACCAGTTCGTCGACGGCAAGCCGCGCGAGGACGGCGTCCGGGACTTCCTCGCCAGCCGGGGGATCACCCTGCCCGAGGGCACCGACGCCGACCCGGCCGACGCCGAGACGGTCCGCGGCGTGGCCACCCGCAAGAACGAGCTGCTGCTGCGCGAGCTCGACGAGCACGGCGTGCAGGTCTACGAGGGCTCGATGCGGTACCTGCGCGCGGCCAAGGAGGCCGGCCTGGCGACCGCCGTGGTGACCGCCTCCGCCAACGGCGCGCAGGTCGTCGCCGCAGGAGGCTTCGCCGACCTGATCGACGCCCGCGTCGACGGGGTGGTGGCCAAGCGCGACGGGCTGCGCGGCAAGCCCGCACCCGACGGGTTCCTCGCCGGCGCCCGCGCGGTGGGCGTCGAGCCGGCCCGCTGCGCGGTCTACGAGGACGCGCTGGCCGGGGTCGCGGCCGGGCGGGCCGGTGACTTCGGGTTCGTCGTCGGCGTCGACCGGGTCGGCCAGGCCGAGCAGCTGCGCGAGCGCGGCGCGGACGTCGTCGTCCAGGACCTGGACGAGCTGCTGGACGGCGACCGGTGACCGAGGGGCGCGCGCACTTCCTGGTCGAGCCCTGGTCGCTGACCGAGATCGGTGTCGACCTGGCCTCGCTGGGGGTCAACGAGTCGGTCTTCGCGCTGGCCAACGGGCACATCGGCATGCGCGGCTCGCTGGACGAGGGCGAGCCGGTCGTCGTCCCCGGCACCTACCTCAACGGCTTCTTCGAGGAGCGGCCGCTGCCCTACGCCGAGGCCGGCTACGGCTTCCCGGAGCAGGGCCAGACCGTGGTCAACGTGACCGACGGCAAGGTCATCCGGCTGCTGGTCGGTGACACCCCGCTGGACCTGCAGTACGGCGACGTCATCGACCACCGCCGCACGTTGGACCTGCGCAGCGGCCTGCTCCGCCGCACCACCGAGTGGCGCTCGCCCAGCGGCCGCCAGGTGCGGGTCACCAGCACCCGGCTGGTGTCGCTGACCCGGCGGTCGATCGCCGCGGTGGAGTACACGGTCGAGTGCACCGACGACCAGGGCGACCTCTACATCGCCCTGCAGTCGGACCTGCTGGCCAACGAGGTGCGCAACACCGCCGCGACCGACGACCCGCGGGCCGCCTCGGCGATGGACCGGCCGCTGGCCTCGGAGCTGCACGTGGGCCGCGGGCGGCACGCCGTCCTGGTGCACCAGACCAAGCGCAGCCGGCTGCGGATGGCCGCCGGGATGGACCACGAGGTCGACGTCCCGGACTCCGCCAGCGAGGACCTGGAGACCTCCCCGGACCTGGCCCGCTACACCCTGGCCGCCCGGCTGCCGGCCGGCTCGCGGCTGCGGCTGGTGAAGTACCTGGCCTACGGCTGGTCCAGCCGCCGCTCGGCGCCGGCCATCCGCGACCAGGTCGAGGGGGCGCTGGCCACCGCCAAGCTGGCCGGCTGGGACCGGCTGGTGCGCGAGCAGCGCGAGCTGCTGGACCGGCACTGGGACGAGGCGGACGTCGAGATCGAGGGCGACGACGAGCTGCAGCAGGCCGTGCGGGTGGGCATGTTCCACGTCCTGCAGGCCGGGCTGCGCGCGGAGCGGCAGCCGATCCCGGCCAAGGGGCTCACCGGCGACGGCTACGACGGGCACACCTTCTGGGACACCGAGACCTACGTGCTGCCGGTTCTCACCTACACCGTGCCGGCCGCCGCCCGCGACGCGCTGCTGTGGCGGCACTCGACGCTCGACCTGGCCCGCGAGCGCGCCCGGGTGCTCGGCCACGACGGCGCGGCCTTCCCGTGGCGGACCATCCGGGGGGAGGAGACGTCGGGCTACTGGCCGGCCGGGACGGCGGCCTTCCACATCAACGCCGACATCGCCGACGCCGTCGCCCGCTACTTCGCCGCCACCCTGGACGAGGAGTTCGACCGCGACTACGGCACCGAGCTGCTGGTGGAGACCGCGCGGCTGTGGGCCTCGCTCGGGCACTTCGACGACGGCCGCGGCTACCGGATCGACGGGGTCACCGGGCCCGACGAGTACGACGCCATCGTGGACAACAACGTCTACACGAACCTGATGGCGCAGCGGAACCTGCGCGAGGCCGTCGCCGCGGTCGAGCGCCAGCCGGAGACGGCGGGCCGGCTGTTGGTGTCCCGCGACGAGGTCGAGCTGTGGTCGCGGGCGGCCGAGGCGATGCGGGTGCCGTTCAACGAGGCGCTCGGCGTGCACGAGCAGTCGGAGGGCTTCACCCACCACGAGGAGTGGGACTTCGAGGGCACCCGGCCCGACCAGTACCCGCTGCTGCTCAACTTCCCCTACTTCGACATCTACCGGAAGCAGGTCGTCAAGCAGGCCGACCTGGTGATGGCGCTGCACCTGCGCGGCGACGCCTTCACCGCCGAGGAGAAGATCGCCGACTTCGCCTACTACGAGGCCCGGACGGTGCGCGACTCCTCGCTGTCGGCGGCCCAGCAGGCGGTCGTCGCCGCGGAGACCGGGCACCTGCAGCTGGCCCACGACTACTGGGGCGAGGCCTCGCTGACCGACCTGCAGAACCTGCACGGCAACAGCGGGCACGGGCTGCACATCGCCTCGCTGGCCGGCGGGTGGACGGTCGCCGTCGCCGGGTTCGGCGGGATGCGCGACCACGGCGGGCAGCTCAGCTTCGCGCCGCGGCTGCCCCCGCGGATCCGCCGGCTGGCGTTCCGGGTGGTCTTCCGGGGCCGCTGCCTGGCGGTGACCGTGACGGCGCAGCGGGCCACCTACCGGCTGGTCTACGGCGACGAGCCGCTGGAGCTCGCCCACCACGGGCAGCCCTTCACCGTCTCGCACGAGCCGACCGACCTGGAGATCCCGCCCGCGCCGCAGGTGGAGCCGGTGCGGCAGCCGCCGCACGCCGCCCCCCGGCGGCGCAACCGCCCCACCAGCGACTGACGAAGGACCCCCTCGCCCCCGGGCCTCGCAGGGTCGGCCCGGGTCCCTGCGAGGGGGCCGTTCCAGCACGTCACCGGGCGGCGAACGTCGGGTGAACCCTGGGCGGGAGCCGTTACCCCCGGCGTCCGGGGGCCATGTACAGCGCATGGCCCCCGCCCAGCGCTCGCTCAGCCGTCGCCGCTTCCTCGCCACCGGCGCCGCGACGGGGGCGGCGGTGGTGCTCTCCGGAGCCGCCGGCGCCCCGACCGCCCGGGCGGCCGGGGGAGGGCTGCGGGTCTACGTGCTGGTCGTCGACGGGTGTCGGCCGGAGGAGGTCAGCCCGGTGCTGACCCCGCGGCTGGCCCGGCTCCGCCAGCAGGGCACCTGGTTCTCCGCCGCCCGTTCGCTGCCGGTGACGGAGACCATCCCGAACCACACGATGATGATGGCCGGGGTGCGGCCGGACCGGAGCGGCGTGCCCAGCAACACGGTGTTCGACCGGGCCGAGGGCGTGGTGCGCGACCTGGACCGCCCCACCGACCTGCGCTTCCCGACCGTGCTGGAGCGGCTGCGGCAGAAGGGCCGGACCACCGGCACGGTGCTGTCGAAGGAGTACCTGTTCGGCATCTTCGGCGAGCGGGCGACCTACCGGTGGGAGCCGTTCCCGGTCCTCCCGGTCACCGGCCACGCCCCGGACGCCGCGACGACCGACGCCCTGCTGGCCATGGTCGACGGCCCGGACCCCGACCTCGTGTTCGTCAACCTCGGCGACGTCGACCGGGTCGGGCACGCCGACCTCACCGGCACCTCGCTGCAGGTGGCCCGGCAGCTGGCGCTGGTCTCCACCGACCTGCAGGTCGGCCGGTTCGTCGACCACCTGCAGGCGACCGGTCGCTGGGAGCGCAGCGTGCTGGTGGTGCTGGCCGACCACTCGATGGACTGGTCGCTGCCCACCGCGCTGATCTCGGTCAACCGGGTGCTCGCGGCCCGCCCGGACCTGCAGCGCGCGGTGCAGATCGCCCAGAACGGCGGCGCCGACCTGCTCTACTGGACCGGCCCGGCGGCGACCCGCACCGCCGGCCTGCGGGACGTGCGGCGGCTGGTCGCGGCCCACCCCGGAGTGCTCTCGGTGCACGAGCCGAAGGAGCTGCGGCTCGGCCCGGAGGCCGGCGACCTGGTCGCCTACGCCCGGCCGGGCTGGCGGTTCACCGACCCGCAGCCGCTGTCCAACCCCATCCCCGGCAACCACGGGCACCCGGCGACCGAGCCGATCCCGTTCATGGTCACCGGCGGCCACCCGGCGCTCCGCCCGGGGACGACGAGCCGTGCCCCGGTGCGCACGGTCGACGTCGCCCCGCTGGTGGGCGCGCTGTTCGGCCTGGGCGCCCCGCGCGGCGGCTACGACGGCCTGGTCCGCACCGACGGCTTCAGCCGCATCCCCACCGCCTGAACGGGGACCCCGCTGCCCCCCACCGCTCGCGAGCTCGCGGCGGGCCCCTGCAGGGCGGCCGTCAGCGCAGCAGCCACCAGGTGCCCAGGGCCAGCGCGCCGACGTCGACCAGCAGGAACACCGCCACCCAGAACAGCCCTGGCAGCCGGGTGAGCCGGGCCAGCTGGTCGGCGTCGGAGTCCGGGGCACCCCCTCGGCGGCGGCGCTTGGACTGCAGCTCCACCACCGTCTTCGGGGCGGCCAGCAGCAGGAACCAGGTGACGCCGTGCGCGAAGGCGGACTGCCCCTCGGCGGGCAGCCACCACGTCGCGGCGAACACCAGGGCCCCGGTGACCAGCACCGACCACAGCCCGTACCAGTTGCGGATCTGCACCAGCAGCAGCGCCAGCAGGCCGAGCAGCGCCCACAGCAGCCCGACGGCGGCGCCGGCGGCCAGCAGCGCGGCGGCACCGAGCCCGAACAGCCCCGGCCCGGTGTAGCCCGCGGCGATGGTCAGCACCATCCCTGCGCCGCTCGGCCGGCCCGCGGAGACGGTGACCCCCGAGGTGTCCGAGTGCAGCCGGATGCCGGCCAGCCGGCGCCCGGTGACCAGCGCCGCCAGCCCGTGCGCCCCCTCGTGCGCGATCGTCACCGCGTGCCGGGCCCGCCGCCACACCGCGGGCGAGCCGACCACCAGCAGGGCGGCCACCGCGCAGACCGCCAGCAGCCAGCCGGGCAGCGGGGGAGAGGTGGCCGAGACGCGCGTCCAGAACCGCTCGAGGACCTCCATGCCGAGATCATCACCAGCCCGGCTGTGCGCCGGCGGTGCGCCGCGCGGGCACCCGCGTCACGCGTCCGTCACGTCGGCCAGCGATGCTGGTGCTCATGGAGAGCACCACCCCGGTGCCGACGGCTGCGGAGACCCCGGAGCTGCCGGTGACCGTCTCGTTCACCAGGCGGGCCGACCCGGCCCACGCGGTGGAGATGACCGCCTGGATCCGCTCCGGCCTCACCCTGGCCGAGAGCTTCCCGGGCTTCCTCGGCGGCGGCTGGGTCCGCCCGCGGCACGGCGCGGACGAGTGGCACATGCTGTGCCGCTTCGCCTCGCCGGCCACGCTCGCCGCCTGGGAGGCCAGCTCGGAGCGCCGCTGGTGGCTCGGCTCGGCGCAGGGCCTGGCCGAGATGACCCGGACCGAGCGCCGCACCGGCATCGAGGGGTGGTTCGACGCACCCGTCGACGCCTCCGCCGAGATCCCGACCGCGCCGCTGCCGGCCGCACCGCCGCGCTGGAAGCAGGCGGTCACCATCTGGCTGGTCTTCTTCCCGCTCAACCTGCTGGCCACGGTCACGCTGGGCGCGCTGCTGGCCGACGTGCACGTCGTCTGGCGGGTGGCCGCGATGACGCTGACCCTCACCCCGGTGATGACCTACCTGCTGCTGCCGTGGGTCACCCGGCGGCTGCAGTGGTGGCTCCAGGGGAGGCCCTGGCGCGACCGCTGAGGAGGAACCCGTCCCTCTCGGCCCTCCTGCAGGGGGCGTGAGGGTCCTCCATCAGACCAGGTCGGCGTCGTGCATCAGCAGCGCGATCTGCACCCGGTTGGCGACGTCCAGCTTCACCAGCAGCCGGGACACGTGCGCCTTCACCGTCGCCACGCTCAGGTACAGCTCGGCGCCGATCTGCGCGTTGGACAGCCCCCGGCCGACCGCCAGGGCCACCTCGCGCTCCCGGTCGCTGAGCTGGTCCAGCCGCGCCCGGGCCCGGTCGGCGCGGGCGTCGCCGGGCGCGGCCGGGGCCGCGGCCGCCACGTGCGCGATGAGCTGGCGGGTGACGGTGGGGGAGAGCATCGGCTCGCCGGCCGCCACCCGGCGGACCGCCTCGACGATCGCCGCCGGCGGGGTGTCCTTGACCAGGAAGCCGCTCGCCCCGGCCCGCAGCGCGCGCAGCACCTGGTCGTCGGCGTCGAAGGTGGTCAGCACGATCACCTCGGGGGCGTCGCGGCGGGCCAGCAGCTGCTCGGTCGCGGTCAGCCCGTCGGTGCGCGGCATCCGGATGTCCATCAGGACGACGTCGGGGGAGCAGCCCTCGACGGCCGCGGCCACCTCGTCGCCGTCGGTCGCCTCGCCGGCGAGCTCCAGGTCCTCGGCCCCGCCCAGCACCATCGCCAGCGCGGCGCGCACCAGCGGGTCGTCGTCGACGACGAGGACCCGGACCGGCTCCCTCACGCGGACGCCCAGTCGGCCGGCCAGGGCAGCGTCGCCAGCAGCCGGAACTCGCCGTCCGCCGTCCAGCCGTGCTCGAGGTGGCCGCCGCCGAGGCTGATCCGCTCCAGCAGGCCGACCAGGCCGGTGCCCGCGCTGGGCAGCGGGACCAGGTGCTCACCGCCGGCCGGGGGCGGGTTGCGCACCTCGATCGTCAGCCCTGTGCCCGGGCCGCCCTCGACCCGGACGGAGGCCACCGTGCCGGGGGCGTGCTTGCGGACGTTGGTCAGCGCCTCCTGGACGACGCGGTAGGCGTTGCGGCCGGTGGCCGGGGGAGCGGAGCCCAGGTCGGGCACCCGGTACTCGGCCCGGACCCGCACGCCGGCCCGCCGGCACTCCTCGACCAGCGCCGGGAGGTCGCCGAGGGTGGGCTGGGGGCGGGTGCTGGAGCTCCCGTCCGGCCCCTCGCGCAGCACGCCGATCACCTCGCGCAGGTCCTCCAGCGCCTGCCGCGCGCTGGCCCGCACCACGCCCGCGGCCTGGGCGATCTCGGTGGGGGAGGCGTCGGGCCGGAACTCCAGCGCCCCGGCGTGCATGCTCAGCAGCGACAGCCGGTGGGCCAGCACGTCGTGCATCTCCCGGGCGATCCGGGTGCGCTCCATCTGCCGGGCCCGGTCGACCTGCAGCACCTGCTCGCGCTCGGCGCGCAGGGCACGCTCGCGCAGGCTCAGCACGAGCTGGCGGCGGGCCCGGACGAACATGCCCCAGGCCACCACCGCGGCCGACAGCAGCACCCCGAACCCGAGCACGATCGGGTACGGCACCTCGTCGGTCGGCCGCACGACCGTGTAGACGACGAAGCTGGCCAGGCCGACCGCCACCACCCCGAGCACGACCGGCAGCCGCCGGTGCACCGCGACGGTGAACAGCGCGATGACCACGGCGCCGCTGGCCATGTCGGAGAAGGTGCCGAGCAGCGCGAGCAGCACCGCGACCGCGACCGGCCAGCGCCGCCGCCACCACAGCAGCAGGCACCCGGCGACCCCGGCGACGACGTCGGCGAGGACGAGCCCGTCCGGGGGAGGGGGCGTCTCCGACAGCGCTGCGCCGACGAAGACCGCGCCGGACAGCAGGGCGAGCAGGAAGCAGGTCACGTCGACGACCCAGTCGCGGACCGAGCGCTGGACGCGGCGCCGGCCGCCGGTGCTGCCGACGCCGTCCGGACCGCGCTCGGGGGCCGCGTCGGCGGCGGCGAGCAGCTGGGCCGGGACCAGGGAGGGGTGCTCGAGGCCGGGGTCCGGTGCGGCCGGGGCTCCGGCGGTCACGCTCACAGTCGGAGGCTACGAGCCCGGCCGGTCCACCGGAACCGACGAAGGTCTACCTCCACCCGGGTGGGGAGCGTCTTCCGGCCTGCCGGCCCCGCGGATGTCCTACTCCCGGCCGATGCGCGCAGCCACCCGGCCCGGCCAGGCTCTGCACCATGATCACGATCGATCACCTGACCAAACGGTACGGCGCGCAGGTCGCCGTCTCCGACGTCTCCTTCAGCTGCCAGCCGGGCACGGTCACCGGCTTCCTCGGCCCCAACGGCGCGGGCAAGTCCACGACGCTGCGGTCCCTGGTCGGCCTCGCCACCCCCACCAGCGGCACGGCCACCATCGCCGGCCGCCGGTACGCCGACCTCCCCAACGCCGGCCGCCAGGTGGGCGTGCTGCTCGACGCGGGCGCCCAGCACGCCGGCCGCACCGGCCGGGAGGTGCTCAGCCTGTCCGCGATGGTGCTCGGCGTCGGCCCGGAGCGGGTGGACGAGGTGCTGGGCCGGGTCGGCCTGGCGGGACGGCCGGCCGGCAAGCGGCTGGGCAACTACTCGCTGGGCATGCGCCAGCGGCTCGGCCTGGCCACCGCCCTGCTGGGCGACCCGCAGGTGCTGGTGCTCGACGAGCCGGCCAACGGGCTGGACCCCGAGGGCATCTTCTGGATGCGCGGCCTGCTGCGCGGGTTCGCCGACCGCGGTGGCACGGTGCTGCTCTCCTCGCACCTGCTGCACGAGATCGAGGCGGTGGCCGACCAGCTGGTGGTCATCTCCGGCGGCCGGATCGTGGCGCAGGGGAGCAAGGACGAGCTGCTCGCCGGCAAGGGCACCCTGGTGCGCGGCCCCGACCGGGCACTGCTGGACAGGGCGCTGCAGGCGGCCGGGATCGCGGTGAGCCCGGGGCCGGAGGACGCGCTCCTCGCCGACGCCGACGCGCTCGCGGTCGGCCAGGCGGTGGCCGCGGCCGGCGTCGTGCTGACCGAGCTGCGCCCCGCCGGGGGAGAGGGCCTGGAAGGGCTCTTCCGGTCGCTCACCGGTCACGCCGGCGCCGGCCAGCAGGTCGAGGAGGTGCTGGCATGAGCGCCGCGACCCTGGACGCCGGCCGGCCCCGCACGCTGCCGGAGCCGACCCCGCCGAGCCTGCCCACGCTGGTCCGGGTGGAGCTGCGCAAGTCCTACGACACCCGGGCCGGGAAGTGGCTGCTGGTCACCATCGGGCTGGCGGCGCTGGCCGTCGTCGCGATCTCGCTGTTCGTCGAGGACGCGCCCAAGACGTTCCCCGACTACTTCTCCTTCACCCAGCTCCCGGTCGCCATCCTGCTGCCGGTGCTCGGCATCCTGCTGGTCACCAGCGAGTGGTCGCAGCGCACCGCGATGACCACGTTCACCCTGGTGCCCCGGCGGTCCCGGGTGCTCACCGCCAAGGTGCTGGCGGCCTCGGTGCTCGGCGTGCTCGGGGTGCTCGCCACGGTGGCGGCCACGGTGCTGGCCACGGTGCTGACCCCGGTCGTCACCGACCAGGCGATGGACTGGTCGCTGTCCGGCGCCCAGGCCGGGCAGGTGCTGCTCGTGCAGGTGCTGTTCGTGCTCTCCGGGGTCGCGTTCGGCATGCTGCTGCTCAGCTCGCCGCTGGCGATCGTCCTGTACTTCGTGCTCCCGACCGTGTTCACCATCGTGGTGAACCTGGTCAGCGCGCTGGACTGGGTGCGCGACTGGCTGGACCTGGGCACCACCTCCCAGCCGATGTTCGAGGGTGAGCTCGACGGCCAGGGCTGGGTGCAGCTGGCCACCTCCGCCGTGGTGTGGATCGTGCTGCCGATGGCCATCGGGTGGGTCCGGATCCAGCGGTCCGAGATCGCCTGAGCCCCCGGCTCCGACCCGCCGCCCGGCCTCCCGGGCGGCGGGTCAGAGCTGCTGGGTGAGGTTGACGGTGTTGCCGTCGGGGTCCTGCACGTGGGCGACCCGCTGGCCCCACGGCATGTCGTTCGCCGGCCCGGAGACGCGCCCGCCGAGCTCGGTGACCCGGGGGAGGAGCGCGTCGACGTCGGGGACCTCGACGCTGAGCAGCATCCGCTGCGGGCCGTCCGGGACGTCGCCGTCGGAGACCACGCCGAGGTCGGAGTCGCCGATCCGCAGGCCGACGAAGAAGGTGGGCCCCTCGGCGGGGACGCGCTCGGTCTCCACGGCACCGAGCAGGGACCGGTAGAAGCCGGCCAGCCGCTCGAGGTCGCGGCTGACGATCACGGGCTGGACGGTGCTGGGCACGGGGGACCTCCGGTCGGTGGGCACTGCTGGTGGAGACCGGCGCCGGACGGCGGACTCATCGGTCAGCCGCTCGGGCGCGGGGCGTTCTCGATCGGCCGGTCGGCGTAGGAGGCCCACAGCTCGGCGTAGCTCCCGCCGGCGGCGAGCAGGTCGGCGTGGGTGCCGTCCTCGACGACCCGCCCGCCGTCGAGCACCAGCACCCGGTCGGCGCGGGCGGCGGTGCTGAGCCGGTGGGCGATGACCAGCGTCGTCCGGCGGCGGGTGAGCTGCGCGGTCGCCCGTGCCACGACGGCCTCGCTGGCGAGGTCCAGCGCAGCGGTCGCCTCGTCGAGGAGCAGCACGTCGGGCTCGACCAGCTCGGCCCGGGCCAGCGCGACGAGCTGGCGCTGCCCGGCGGACAGGTTGCGGCCGCGCTCGCCGACCTGGGTGGCGTAGCCGGCGGGCAGCGCGGCGAGCGCGTCGTGCGCCCCCACCGCGCGGGCTGCCGCCTCGACCTCGGCCGGGGTCGCCTCCGGGCGGCCGTAGGCGATCGCCTCGGCGACCGTGCCCGCGCCCAGGTAGGGCTCCTGGGGCACCAGCCCCAGCCGGCGGCGGTACCCGCCCAGGTCGAGGGTCCGCACGTCGTGCCCGTCGACCCGCACGGTGCCCCGGGCCGGGTCGTAGAACCGGGCCACCAGCTTCACCACGGTCGACTTGCCCGCGCCGGTCTCCCCGACGATCGCGACGGTCTGCCCGGCCGGGACGTGCAGGTCCAGGCCGGCGAGGACGTCGTGGGCACCGCCGTAGCCGAAGGCGACGCCCTCCAGGCTGATCTCGCCGCGCAGCCGCCCGACCGGCACCGGGTGCGCCGGCTGCGGGGTGCTCGTCGCCGTGCGCAGCAGCTCCCGCAGCCGGGTCAGCCCGATCGACGCCTGCTGGTAGCCGTCGAACACCTGGGACAGCTGCTGCACCGGCCCGAGCAGGGCGTCGAGGTAGAGGAAGAAGGCGATCAGGACGCCGGCGGTCAGCGTGCCGTCGCGGAGCCCGGAGGCGCCGAGCCCGAGGACGACGACCGCGGCGACGTCGCTGACCAGCACGACCAGCGGGAAGTAGGTGGCCATGTGCCGCTGGGCGCGGAGCCGGGAGGCCAGGTGCTCGGCGGACTGCCGGGTGAAGCGCCGGCGGTCGTGCTCCTCCCGGACGTCGGCCTGCACGACCCGCAGCCCGGCGACGGTCTCCTGCAGCGTCGCGTTGAGGCCGCTGACCCGGTCCCGGGCCTCGGCGTACAGCGGCACGGTGGTGCGCCGGAAGACGACCGTGGCCACCAGCAGCAGCGGGAGCACCGCGAGCACGACGAGCGCCAGCGAGGCGTCCAGCAGCACCAGGGCCAGCAGCACGCCGAGCACCGTCAGCACGCTGACCACCAGGGTGCTGAGGCCGGTGCGCAGGAACGCCGACAGCGCGTCGACGTCGGTGGTCATCCGGGTCATGGTCCGGCCGGCGGGCTCGCGCTCGTAGTGGTCGAGCCCCAGCCGCTGCAGGTGGGCGAAGGTCTTCACCCGCAGCAGGTACAGCAGCCGCTCACCGGTGCGCCCGCTCACCCGCTCCGAGGCGGCGGCGACCAGCCAGTCGGCGAGCACCAGCGCCAGCCCGGCGGCGCTGACGGCCAGCAGGACGGCGGACGAGCCGGCCGTCACCCCGGAGTCCACGCCGCTGCGCACCAGCGCGGGGAGCACCAGCCGGGCAGCGGCGTCCAGCCCGACCAGCAGCAGCCCGACGAGCAGCCAGCGGCGCACCGGGCGGACCAGCCGCGCCAGGGAGAACCCCGGGTCGGGGGAGCGGGCCAGGTCGGGGGAGATCTCCGGGTCGCCGGTGGCCGGGGGAAGGGCAGCGACCCGGGCGAGCAGCTCGGGGTCGGCCACCGCTGCCCCGGCGATGCTCCCGGACACGCCCACGCCCTGCGGTGGAGCCTGGCCGCCCATCAGCGGCGAGCGGAACGCGCTCGCCGTGGTGGCGGCGAGCGCCGTCCGGGCGTGGCTGCTGACCTGCGCGTCGTCGTCGGTGGGGGAGAAGAGCCGGCGGAACTCCGGGCTGGTGGCCTCCAGCTCCGCGAGCGTGCCCACGGCGGCCACCCGGCCGCCGGCCAGCACGACCACCCGGTCGGCCAGCTGCAGCGTGAAGCGGCGGTGCGCGATGAGCAGCGTCGTCCGGGCGGGGGCGTCGCGCAGCCGCCCGACGATCCGCGCCTCGACCCGCGGGTCGACCGCGGAGGTGGCGTCGTCGAGCACCAGCAGCCGCGGGCCGCCCAGCACCGCCCGGGCGATGGCCAGCCGCTGCCGCTGCCCGCCGGAGAGGGTGAGCCCGCGCTCGCCCACGACGGTGTCGTAGCCGTCGGGCAGGGCCGTGACGAAACCGTCGGCCTCGGCCAGCGTGGCGGCCGCGGTCACCTCGGTGCGGTCGGCGTCGGGGTGGGCGTGGGCGATGTTCGCCGCCACCGTGTCGGAGAAGAGCACGCTCTCCTCGAAGACGGTGCCGGTGCTGCCCCGCAGGCCGGCCGACCGGAGCCGGCGGACGTCGATGCCGCCCACCCGCACCGCGCCGGCGTCGGGGGAGTACCAGCGGCCGAGCAGCTGCACGAGCGTCGACTTGCCCGAGCCGGAGGCGCCGACGACGGCGACCGTCTCGCCGGGCGCGATGGTCAGGCTGAACCCGGCGAGCACCGGCCGGCCGCCGTGGCCGAACGAGACGTCGTCGAACTCGACCGCGAGCGGTCCGCCGGGCAGGTCGACGGCGTCCTCGGCGTCCTGCACGCCGGCGGGGGCGTCCAGCAGCTCGCCGATCCGCTCCAGCCCGGCCCTGGCCTGCGGGCCGACCACCAGCATCTCGGAGAGCATCTGCGTGGCGGCGACCAGCTGGAACAGGTAGGTGGCGAAGGCGAGCAGGGTGCCCAGGGTGATCTGCCCGTCGAGGGCCAGCAGGCCGCCGAGCAGCAGGACCCCGACCTGCCCGAGCATCGGGACGGCGGCCAGCGCCGGCCCGTAGCGCGACTGCAGCCGGACGGCCCGCAACCGGCTGGCGTACAGCCGCCGCGCCTGCCGGTCCAGCCCGTCGAGCTCCCGCTCCTCCTGGCCGAAGCCCTTGACGACCCGGACGCCGGCCACCGCGGCGTCCACGTGCCCGACCAGCTCACCGGCCCGCTGGGAGGCGTCCCAGTTGGCCGGGAAGAGGTCGCGCGCGGTGCGCCGGGACAGCCACCACAGCGCCGGCGCGACGCTCACCGTGACCAGGGTGAGCAGCGGGGAGAGCACCAGCATCACGGCCAGCGAGAGGCCGAACAGCACGAGGCCCGACGCGACCGCCGGGGCGAACACCAGCACCCCGCCGAGGACGGCCAGGTCGGTGACCGACCGGCTCACCACCTGCCCGGTGTCCAGCCGGTCCTGGCCGCGCCCGTCCAGCCGGGTGAGCGCCGCGAACAGGTCGGTGCGCACGTCGTGCTGGATGCCGAAGCCCAGCCGGGCGGAGCTGTAGCGCCCGGCCCAGCTGACGCCGTACTGGGCCACCGCCACGGCCAGCAGCACGCCCAGCCAGGGCCGGACGTCGCTGCCCGGGTCGGCCACCAGGGTGTCGAGCACGTGGCGGACGAGCAACGGCACCCCGGCGGGCAGCAGCGCACCGGCGAGCGCCGCGGCGGCGGCAGCGGCGACGACGCCCGGGTGCCGGCGGGCGTAGCCCCAGAGCCGGCGCAGCCAGCTCGGCCGCTCGTCGCCAGGCCCTCGTTCGGCGGTCATCGGGTCGAACCCAGGGGAGGAGGGGCTCCTGGTCACTGCGGACGCGACTCCAGCACGGTCAGGTCGCGCTCGGCGAACCGCCGGTGCTCCCACTCCTCGTCCAGCACCACCCGCAGGCAGTCGGCGACCCGGTGGCTGACCGGCGGCGGCCAGCCCCCCGAGGCGGCCACCGGCTCGGTGTCCGCGGCCAGCGACTCCGCGGTCAGGCCGTCGACGAGCGCGCGGACGCCGGCCATCCGCTCCCGCCGCACGGCGAGCACCTCGTCCAGCGACGGCCGGACCGCCGGGTCGCGGGAGGCGCCCGGGTCGCCGGGCAGGCCGTCCGCCGGCAGGCCCCACGGGTGCCACGGCGCGGGGTCGCCCTGCACGGCTCGCCGCACCCAGGCGTCGGTGGCGTACACCAGGTGCCGCAGGGTCTCGACGAACGACCACTCGCCGTCCACCGACTCGTGCAGCTGCGCGGGGTCGAGCCGGCGGGCCCGCTCGACCGTGGCCGCCCACCGGCGCTCGACGACGTCCCAGGCCGCGCGGAAGCCGGCCGGGTCGGTGGGGCGCAGCAGCGCCCGGTCGGGGTCCCGGCGGTCGAGCTCCGCCTCGACCAGCGGGACGACGTCCACCCCGTTCACGACCAGGTGCTGCAGGTACCCGTCGATCTCGACGTCGACGAGCTCGACGCCGCGGAGCACCGCGCCGGTGAGCACCACCTCGGCGAACCGGCTGCCCGAGAGGTCGACGCGGGAGAAGCGGGAGCCGCGCAGGTCGGCGTCGGCGAACTCGGCCATGGCGCGGACCGTAACGGGCCATCCGGACAGTGCGCGTCCGGAGGACACCCCGGCGCCGTGGACGCGGGCCGGTCGCGACCAGCAGGCTGCTCGGCATGCGATCCCGGACGACGGGCATGTGGTGGGGAGCGGCGATCGAGGCGCCCGACCCCGGCGCGCTCGCCCGCTTCTACGCCCAGCTGCTGGACTGGCCGATCGGTCACGAGGAGCCGGGGACGACGGTCCTGGCCGCTCCGGAGGGCTCGGTGTTCGTCGTGTTCCAGCAGGCGGACGACTACCGGCCGCCGGTGTGGCCGCCGGTGGCGGGAGAGCAGCGGCCGATGGTGCACCTGGACTTCCAGGTCGGTGACCTGGACTCCGCCGTCGAGGACGCGGTGGCGCTGGGCGCCATGCTCGCCGACCACCAGCCGCAGCCGGACGTCCGGGTGCTGCTCGACCCGGCCGGGCACCCGTTCTGCCTGGTGCGCGACGACGGGTGAGCGGTTCCTGCCATGCGCAACCAGGGGTTGCACATATTGGTTCCGCGTGGCTAACCTTCTGTGCAACCAAGGGTTGCACGAGTCAGGAGGAGCGAGATGGTGGACGTCCTGCACCGGGTCGGGGTCCGGACCCCGACGCCGGAGCGCGTGTACGAGGCGCTGACGACGGTCGAGGGCCTGGTCGGCTGGTGGACCGCCGAGGTCCGGGGGAGCACCGAGGTGGGCGCCGTCCTGGAGTTCCGGTTCCCGCCGGTCGGCGGCTTCGACATGGAGGTGCTCGAGGCGACGCCGGGCAAGCGGGTGACCTGGCGGGTCGTCGACGGCCCGGCGGAGTGGGTGGGGACGACGGTCGACTGGGAGCTGCGCCAGGACGGCGACTGGACGGTCGTGCTGTTCACCCACGCGGGCTGGCGCGAGCCGGTGGAGTTCATGCACCACTGCAGCACCAAGTGGGCGACGTTCCTGCTCAGCCTGAAGTCGCTGGTCGAGACGGGTCGTGGCGCGCCCGCGCCGCGGGACGTGCAGGTCAGCGACTGGCACTGAGCGAGCCGGCATCCGACGTCGCGTTCACCGGGTGAGCGGGAACGGGCGATACGTTGGTCGAGTGGACCCGCAACCGGTGAGGGACCGATGACGTCGACCGCGGGGGGACGACGGAACGAGCGTCCTGCGCTGACCTGGTGGCTGGAGGCCGGCTGGACCGTCGCCGGCGCAGTCGTGCTGGTGGCGGCGCTGGTCACCGGGAGCTGGTACTGGGCCCTGCTGGGTCGCCTCGTGGCGGTCGGCGGCCTGATCGGGTTGCGCCGCAGCCGTCCGGGCGCGGTCCGGGAGCGGGACCAGCGGGAGGCTGTCGCGGTGACCGAGTGGTCACCGGAGCGGTTGCGGGCCCTCGCCGCCGAGCACCGCGTCGATCCGGCCGGCGACCCGGTGGCGTTGATCGCGGCGCTGCGGAGGGCCGACCCGAGGCTGAGCCTGACAACGGCGAAGCGGCTGGTCGACGGACTCCGGGGCAGCGGGTCCTGAACCACTCCGCTCTGCACTACTTGACATAATGTCGATTATCGGCGGACAGCCTGCGGGCCGGAAGGGGCTGATCCGTCAGCTGATCTCGTCGTCCGCCGATGCGTGCTCGTGAGCCGGTCGGGACGCCGTCGTCGACTGCCGGGCGGTCTCCGGACGCCGGCCGGCCTAGTCCCGCCTCCGACACCGTTCGTGCGCGCACCAGGCCGCCGGGTCGACGTCGTCCCGGCTCGGCCGTTCCGATGATGTCGATCATGCTCGCCGGCCTCGATCCCCATGATCAACTCCCCCGCCATGGTGATCGTGACCGGCTCCGCCCACCGGCATGGCCCGTGCGCCCCTGTGCTGCCCGTCGATGGGTCGGACGCCGTCCACCCCTCGGTCCCCCGGTCTCGCCGCACCCGCCTCGATACGTCACTCTGACGAAATCAACCAGGTTCGGCCGTTCCGACGGGCGGCCGGGCGGATCCCTTCGTAGGGTCGAGCCATGAACATCCGACGCCCGGTCGCTGGCATCTTCATCGCACTGGCCCTGGTCGGCGGACCGGCTTCGCTGACCGCCTGCAGCCCGGCCGGCGGCGGTCAGGAGCGCAACGACGGTACGACCGACGACGACGGCACCAACACCTCCGGCGCGAACCCCGGCGGCACCTCGCAGGGCAACCTGCCGGACAACGACGACCGCAACACCACCGGCAACGAGGACCGGGACAACAACGAGGACGGCGACAACAACTGACCCGCGGGGAGGGGTGCTCCGGGTGCCCCTCCCCTGTGGTGCTCGCTCCCCCGGGTGATCACCGTCACAGTGACGGTATCGAGGCGATCAGCCGGGTGTCTTGCCGTTCAGCCACAGCCGGTCCAGCCGGCCCGTCGACCGGACCAGCTCGGCGAGCGACCGCTCGAGCTCGGCCTTGGTCGGCTTCTCGGTCAGCAGGGTCTGCACATCCTCGATCGCGCAGCGCAGCTGGAACAGCCGGTCCTGCAGGCCGTCGAGCTCGGCCCGGGTGACCAGGACGACGTCGGCGGACAACCCCGCCTTCGCCGTCGCCGACCGCTGCTCGTAGGCCCGCTGCCGGCAGGCCTGGCCGCAGTACAGCCGCGGCCGGCCCACGGACTCCTGGGCGGGCAGCACGCTGCGGCACCAGCCGCAGCGCCGTTCCTCGCCGTCGGCACGCCGCTTCCGCGGGGCCGGCCGGGCGCGCAGCCCGTGCTCGGCCGGATGCTCGGCCCTGCGCTCGGCCTGCTGCTCAGCCCGGTCCACCGCCACGCCAGCGACGGTAGACGCCCCTGCTGACAGTCCCGGCCGGACACGCCAGCGGCCGCCGACCACCGCCGTCCGGAACCCCCCGACACGCCGTCCGACCACGGCACTAGCGTGGAGGCGTGCCGGGCCCGCGCTACGCCTTCCTCGACGGGCCGACCCCGGTGGCGATGGCGCACCGCGGGGGCGCCATCGAGCACCTGGAGAACACCATGCCGGCGTTCGAGGCGTGCGTGGCGCTGGGCTACCGCTACCTGGAGACCGACGTCCGGGTCACCGTCGACGGCGAGCTGGTGGTCTTCCACGACCCGACGCTGGACCGGGTCACCGACCGCAGCGGCCGGGTCGAGTCGCTGCCCTGGCGGGAGGTGCGGACGGCGCTGATCGGCGGCCGCGAGCCGATCATGCGGCTGGAGGACCTGCTCGGCGCCTGGCCCGACGTCCGGTTCAACCTCGACATCAAGGCCGCCGGCGTCCTCGCGCCGCTGGTGCGGCTGGTGCGCCGGCTGCAGGTGGAGGACCGGATCTGCCTCGGCTCGTTCTCCGACGCCCGGATCGCGGCCGCCCGCCGGTTGTTCGGCCCCGACGTCTGCACCTCGCTGGGCCCGCGGGGGGTCGCGGCGCTGCGGCTGTCCTCCTACTCGCCGCGCGCGGCCGGGCTGGTGCGCATCCAGGCCGGTTGCGCGCAGGTACCGCTGCAGCTCGGTGGCCGGCCGCTGGTCGACGAGCGGTTCATCGACGCGGCCCACGCCCGCAGCCTGCAGGTGCACGTCTGGACCGTCGACACCGAGGCCGCGGCCACCGAGATGCTCGACCTGGGCGTCGACGGCGTGATGACCGACCGCCCGTCCATGCTCCGCGACCTGCTCGTCTCCCGGGGTCAGTGGACCGGCGCATGACGCTGCGCGACTGGCGGCCGCCCGCTCCCCCGCTGCCACCCGGGCTCGCCGACCAGCTGCAGCCCGGTGACCCCGACTGGTTCGCCCGCGAGCTGGCCATCGCCGCGGCGCCGCACTGGTGGTTCTGGGGGTTCGTGCTCCGCTGGTTCGGCTGGGTGCCGGGCGTCTTCGGCCGCATCGAGGTCACCGGCAGCATCCCGCCGAAGCTGCGCGAGGGGCCCCTGCTGCTGGCGGTCAACCACATCGGCGACTTCGACACCTTCGTGATCGGCGTCGCGCTGCACCGCGCCGGGGTGCGGCCGCGGTTCCTGGTCAAGAGCGGGATCATGACCGTCCCGGTCGTCGGCCCGCTGCTGGAGCGCTGCGGCGGCATCCGGGTGGAGCGCGGCACCGACCTGGCCCCGCATGCGCTGCGGGTCACCCAGGTGGCGCTGGCCCACGGCGGGCACGTCGTCGCCTACCCGGAGGGCCGGATCGGGCTGACCCCGGACGGCTGGCCTGAGCGCGGCCGCACCGGGTTGGCCCGGATGGCGCTGGCCGCCGGCGTCCCGGTGGTGCCGGTCAGCCAGTGGGGCGCCCACGAGGTGCTGCAGTACCGCACCGACTGGGGGAAGGTGCGCACCCTGCTCAGCGCCGTCCGGCGGCGGCCCGCGCTGCGGGTGCACCTGGGACCACCGGTGTTCTTCGAGGACCTGGCGCCCGGCCGGCTCGGCGACGCCCACCGGGCCCGCACCCGGATCGCCGCCGCGCTGACCCGCGGGCTGGCGCCGCTGCGGGCCGGGGAGCCGGCCGACCGGATCGCCTTCCCCGACGCCACCCGCCCGGCCACCGCGGTCGCCGCCTTCCCGGGCGGCGTCGTCCCGGACGACATCCCGTGACCACCTCCTGCTGGACCCGGCCCCGCCCGGCTGGCACCCTCCGCCCGTGACCGACCACGCTGCCCCCGCCGGGGCGACGTCCCCGACGTCCCCGCCGGCCGCCGCCGACCCGGCACTGCGCCGGGAACGGCTCGGCTGGTACTCCTACGACTGGGCGATGTCGGCCTTCAACACCACGGTCATCAGCGTCTTCCTGGCGCCGTACCTGACCTCGGTGGCCGAGGCGGCCGCCGACGCCGACGGCCGGATCCACCCGCTGGGCATCAGCATCCCGCCGGGCAGCCTGTTCGGGTACGTCGTGTCGCTGTCGGTGGTGCTGCAGGTGATCGTGCTGCCGGTCGCCGGCGCGGTCGCCGACAGCTCGGGGCGCAAGCGGCAGCTGCTGGCCGCCTTCACCCTCGTCGGGTCGCTGTGCACCATGGCGCTGTTCTTCCTGGCCGGCGACGGCTACCTGCTGGGCTCCGGGTTGTTCATCGTGGCCAACATCGCCTTCGGCGCGGCCACCGTCGTCTACTACTCCTGGCTGCCCGACCTGGCCGGCCCCGACGAGCGGGATGCGGTCTCCAGCCGGGGCTGGGCGCTGGGCTACCTCGGTGGCGCGCTGCTGCTGGCGGCCAACCTGGTGCTCTACACCCAGTACGAGCAGCTGGGGGTCACCGAGTCCGAGGCGGTGCGCATCTGCCTGTCCTCGGCCGGGGTGTGGTGGGCGGCGTTCGCCGTGGTCAGCATCGCGCTGCTGCGCAACCGCCGGCCGGGCGACGGCGTCGTCGTGCCCACCACCGGGCAGGCGCTGCGCACCTCGACCCGCCAGCTGCGCGCCACCCTGCGCGACATGCGCCAGTACCGGCTGACGCTGTGGTTCCTCGGCGCCTACCTGCTGTTCAACGACGGCGTCCAGACGGTGATCACCGTGTCGGCGCAGTTCGGCTCCGAGGAGCTGGACCTGTCCCAGACCACCCTGGTGTCGGCCATCCTGCTGGTCCAGGTGGTCGCCTTCGTCGGTGCCCGGGCGATGGGCCGGGTCGCCGAGTCCGCCGGCGCCAAGCGCACCGTGCTCGGCTCGCTGGTGGTCTGGGTCGGCGTCCTGGTGGCGGCGTGCTTCCTCACCGCCGGTGCCGCCGTGCAGTTCTACCTGCTCGCCGTCGTCATCGGCTTCGTGCTCGGCGGCACCCAGGCGCTGTCCCGGTCGCTGTTCAGCCAGCTGATCCCGGCCGGCAAGGAGGCCGAGTACTTCGGCTTCTACACGATCTCCGACCGCGGGACGAGCTGGCTGGGCACGTTCCTGTTCGCGCTGACCTTCCAGCTGACCGACTCCTACCGCTACGCCATCATCAGCCTGGTCGTCTTCTTCGTCGTGGGCGGTGTCCTGCTGGCGAAGCTCGACCTGCGGCAGGCGATCGTCGAGGCCGGCAACACCCCTCCGGAGCGCCTGTGACCCCCTCCCCCCTGACCGCGCCCGACTCCGTCCCGGCGTCGGGCGACCGCCGCCGGCACCCCGCGCCGGCGCACCTGGTGTTCTTCCACGGCCCGATGGACTGCGGGAAGTCCACCCTCGCGCTGCAGGTCGACCACAACCAGAGCCGGCAGGGCCGGCACGGTGTGCTGCTGACCCAGGGCGACCGCTCCGGCAGCCCGCAGATCAGCTCCCGGGTGGGGCTGCGCCGCGCGGCGGTCGAGCTGGACGCCGGCACCGACGTGCGGCTGCTGGTCCGCGACCGCTGGGCCGCTGGGCACCGGGTCGACTACCTGATCGTGGACGAGGCGCAGTTCCTCACCGGCGCGCAGGTCGAGCAGCTGGCCGAGCTGGTCGACGAGTTCCACGTCGACGTCTACGCCTTCGGCCTCACCACCGACTTCCGCACCCGGCTCTTCCCCGGCACCCAGCGGCTGTTCGAGCTCGCCGACGACGTCCAGCGGGTCCAGGTCGAGGTGCTGTGCTGGTGCGGCCTGCGCGGGCTGCTCAACGCCCGCGTCGTCGGGGGCGAGATGGTGCGCGAGGGCGCCACGGTGGTGGTCGCCGACACCGCCCCGGCGCCCGAGGCCGCCGCGGCGGCCGACGGCGAGGGTGCTGACGCCGTCCGGTACCAGGTGCTGTGCCGCCGTCACTACAGCCGCGGGCAGCTCGGCCCGATGCCGACCGGGCCGGGTCAGCTCGCCCTGCGCTGAGGCCGGCACCTCACCCGCTGGGGGTGGCCGCCGGTCGATCTCTCATCATGTGGGATGATCGAGCGCTGACGACGCGGAAATCTTTTTCCTTCATCTGTCGTTGACCCCTGCGACACCCCGCACCGGATGCGTGAGCATGCGGCTGCCCGGGCATCCAGGACTGACCGAATCAGCACGAGAGGACGGTGTGCCATGGGCGAGCGATCCCTGCGCGGAAGCCGACTGGGCAGCGTGAGCTATGAGACCGAGCGCAACACCGCGCCCATCGAGCGGCAGTACGCCGAGTACCGGTGCCCTCAGGGCCACCTCGTCACGGTGCCCTTCGCCGACGACGCGGAGCTCCCCGACACGTGGGAGTGCAAGTACGACGGTTCGGCCGCCAAGCTCGTCGGTGGCGCCGAGCCGGCCCCCAAGAAGGTGAAGCCGCCGCGCACGCACTGGGACATGCTCCTGGAGCGCCGTTCGGTGGACGACCTCGAGGAGGTCCTGGCCGAGCGCCTCGAGGTGCTCCGCGGGCGGCGCACGCGCGCCAGCTGAACCCAGCACTGCACGAGAGCCCCAGCGGGTCCGCCCGCTGGGGCTCTCGTGCGTCCGGGGTCCGCTACGGGGCGACCTCGCCCTCGATGACCCGGGTGGCCGGGCCGGCGCGGAACGGCTCCTGGGGACCGCTGACGGTCTCCGTGCGCACCGAGCGCACCCGCACCGGGCCGCGCATCGCGTCGGGCAGCCGGTTGGCCAGGGCCCGGGCGAACAGCGCCCGGGGCAGCGCGCGGGTGAACGGCAGCAGGCACAGCAGGCCCAGCAGGTCGCCGATGAAGCCGGGCAGCACCATCAGCAGCCCGCCGAGCGCGATCAGCCCGGCGTCGCCCAGGGCGCGCCCGGGGGCGCGGTGCTCCTCCGCCCGCTGGCGCAGCTCGCCCAGGGCCTTGGTGCCCTGCCGGGCCAGCAGCACCCAGCCCAGGGCGCTGGTGGCCAGCGTGGCGAGCACGGTCAGGCCCACGCCGATCCAGGAGGCGACGAGGACGTAGACCACGACCTCGGCCAGGGCTCCCAGCCCGATCGCCGTCCGCAGTCGCGACGACGGGCGGCGTGACGTCCGTTGCGCCGAGTAGCCGGTGGCCATGTGCGCTCCTCCTCCGCCCGGTGGGCGGCGGGTGCCCCCTACCGGAGCACCTTCGTCCGCCACCCACCTCGGGCACGTCCCGGCACGGGACGGGTCACCCGTCCGGGCAGCCGATCGGCCAGCCGGTCCAGGACTCCCCACCAGGTCACCCGTGCCAGTGCCTCTCCAACGATCGAGCCGCTCATCTTGCTCCGCCCGGCTGTGCGTTCGCTGAAGGCGATCGGCACCTCGACCACCCGGGCCCCCGACCGGACCGCGCGCCAGGCCCAGTCGACCTGGAAGCAGTAGCCCTGGCTGGCCACCTCGTCGAAGGGCAGCGACGCCACCAGCTCCATCCGCGCCGCCCGGAAGCCGCCGGTGGCGTCGGCCAGCGGGAGCCGTAGCGCCCAGCGGGTGTAGAGGTTCCCGGCCCGGGACAGTGCCAGCCGGTGCGGCGGCCAGTCGACGACCTCGCCGCCGGGCACGTAGCGCGAGCCGAGCACCAGGTCGGCGTCCTCGAGCGCGGCCAGCAGCGCCGGCAGCCGCTCCGGTGGGTGCGAGCCGTCGGCGTCCATCTCCACGACGACCGCGTAGCCGTGCTCGGCGGCCCAGGTGAAGCCGGCCACGTAGGCCGGGCCCAGCCCGGCCTTGGCGGTGCGGTGCAGCACGTGCACCCGCTCGTCGGCGGCCGCCCGGGCGTCGGCGAGGGCGCCGGTGCCGTCCGGGGAGTTGTCGTCGACCACGAGCGCGTGCGCCGTGGGCACCGCGGCGTGCAGCCGGTCGAGCACCGGGCCCAGGTTCGCCACCTCGTCGTACGTCGGGACGACGACGAGGACCGGGCCCAGCGGCTGTGCCCGGCCGGTCACCGGGCGGACCGGCGGGCCGCCCGCCGGCGGGTGAGACCCGGGACGGCGACGGCGAGGACGGCGCCCAGGGCCAGCGCGGTCAGCACCCACTCCGGGGTGGCGTCGAGCCGCTCGGCGATCGTGCGGGAGTCCCGCTGGGCGATCGGCTCGACGAAGGTGTCGGGGGTGAACAGCTCCGAGCGGTGCACCAGCGAGCCGTCGGGGGCGACGATCGCGCTGATGCCGCTGGTGGCCGCCACCACCACGGTGCGGCCGAACTCGACCGCGCGCAGCCGGCTCATCGCCAGCTGCTGGGCGCTCTCGTCGGTGAAGCCGAACGTGGCGTTGTTGGTCTGGACGACGACCATCCCGGCGCCGCCGTCGACGACGTCGCCCACCAGCCCGTCGTAGGCGACCTCGAAGCAGATGACGTCGCCGACGTTCGCCCCGGCGATGGTGAGGTTGCCGTCCTGGGTGCCGTGCGCGAAGTCGGTGACCCGGTCGACCAGCGGGCTGAAGAAGCGGAAGAACGACCGGGCGGGCACGTACTCGGCCAGCGGCACCGGGTGCCGCTTGACGTAGGTCTCCCCCGGCCCGGTGACCGGGTCCCAGACGATGCCGGTGTTGGAGATGAACCGCCCCGGGCCGTCGACCACCGCGCCCACCAGGATCGGCGCACCGATGGCCTCGGCGGCCCGGGAGATGACCCGCGCGGCGTCGGCGTTGGCGTAGGGGTCGATGTCGGAGCTGTTCTCCGGCCAGACGACCAGGTCGGGCTGGGCCGCCTCACCGCGGGCCACCGCGGCGGCGAGCTCCTCGGTCTGGGTGGCGTGGTTGTCCAGCACGGCCCGGCGCTGGGCGTTGAAGTCCAGCCCGGCGCGCGGCACGTTGCCCTGGATCACCGCCACCGTGCGGGTGGGCCCGCCCTCGGTGAGCGAGGGGCCGGCCAGCGGCAGCCAGGCCACGGCACCGACCAGCGGGACGGCGAGCGCCCCGACGACGGCCAGCACGGCCGCCCGCCGCCCGGTCGCCCGGTCGGGGCTGCGCAGCACCCGGGCGACCACGAGGACGGCGGCGGCCAGGAGGGCGCCGGTGAGCGCCACGGCGAAGCTGACCAGCGGCACGCCGCCGTAGGCCGCGAGCGCGGTGAACGGACCGTCCACCTGGCTGAAGCCCAGCCGGCCCCACGGGAACCCGCCCAGCGGCCAGCGACCGCGCAGCGCCTCGTCGGCCACCCACAGGGCGGCGGCCCAGACCGGCCAGCCGGGCAGCCGGGAGGTGGCGGCCGCGGCGGCGCCGAGCACGGCGAAGTACAGCGCCTCGGTGACCGCCAGGGCCAGCCACGGCAGCGGGCCGACGTAGATGCCGGTCCAGGACAGCAGCGGGACCATGAAGACCAGCCCCAGCACCAGGCCGAGCCAGGCGCCGCTGCGCACCCGCTGGCCGCGGACGGCCAGCGCGAGGGCGGCCGGGCCGAGGACGGCGAGCCAGGGCAGGTCGTAGCCGGGGAAGGAGAGCACCAGGGCGGCGCCACCGAGGGCGGCCAGCGCGGTGCGCCAGGGCCGCCGCCGGCGCGGGGTCTGCGGAGGCGGGGCCGCTCCGGCGTCCGCCGCCACCGTGCCGGTCGCCACCACTGCCGGCACCCCTGCCTCCCCGCCTGGCCCGGGCGGCGCCCGGGACGTCGAGGGCCCCGCGGCGCGGGACCCGGGCCGCGGCAGGGCGCCGCGACCGGTCCCAGCATCCCACCCCGGGCGGGCCGGCCGGGCACGACTCCACCGCCGGGCATCGGAGGTGGGGCGACGGTGGCCGGGCAGCCGGGCCGACGTCCTCCGGGCCGGGCACCCCGCGCCTTCGGGCCGGTGGGACCGGTCGCTGGCTGCGGCCGGTGCACCGTTGTCTGGTGACGCGGGGCCCCGCACGGCGGACGTCAGGAGGCGGGGTGCGTACCCCTCGGGTCCACGGCTCCCCCTCGGCCTGGCGGCACGCCGGAGGACGGCGCCGGAGGGGCGCCGCGACCGACGTCGCCGAGGGCGGGCGTGCGGCTGTGCCGAGGGGGAAGCACACCCCGGTCTCCCGGTGTGTGACCCGCACGACAGTAGGCAGCCGCACGCGTGCAGGGAAGACCTCTCCGGCGGGTCGCGCCGAACTCCGCAGCATCCCGGCTCCGCACGGCGTCCGGGTGGAGCCGACATGTCGACCTGGCGACATGTCGGCGGCGGTCAGCTCCCGGGGACGACGAGCGCCGCGACCGCCTCGACGACCCGCAGCGGCGGGTCGAGCACCCGGGCCGCCGAGCTCCCGCGGGCCGGCTCGGCGCGGGCGACCACCTCGGCCCAGCAGCGCAGCTCGCGGCTGCGCCGGCCCACCCGGACCACCTCGCAGGAGGCCTCCAGCACGTCGCCGGCCTGCACCGGGGCGAGGAAGCGGACCTCGGAGTAGCCGGCCAGCAGCCCCTCGTCACCGTCGGTGCGGATGGCCACCTCGGTCGCCACGTCGCCGAACAGGCCGAGGGTGTACGCGCCGTCGACCAGGTTCCCGCCGTAGTGGGCGTGCGCGTAGGGCACGTAGCGGCGGTGGGTGACGACCAGCCCGACCCTCGGGTCCGCGTCCTGGGGTGGGTTCATGCGGGGCTCTCCTCCGGGACGAGTGCGTGGACCAGGTAGCTGGCGACCTCGCCGGGCGTCGTCCCCCGGCCGAAGACCTTGTCGACCCCGAGCTCGGCGGCCATCTGCGGGTCGAACCGGGGGCCGCCGACCACGAGCAGCGGCCGGGACTCCCCCATCGCCTCGCGGAAGGCGCCGGCCAGCTCGCGGGTGTTGCGCAGGTGGGCGTCCTTCTGGGTGACCACCTGGGAGACCAGGACGGCGTCGGCCCGGCGCTCGCGGGCGGTGTGCACCAGCTCCGGGACGCTGACCTGGGCGCCGAGGTTGGCGACCTGCAGCTCCCGGTAGTACTCCAGGCCCTTCTCCCCCGCGAACCCCTTGAGGTTGAGGATCGCGTCGATGCCCACCGTGTGCGCGTCGGTGCCGATGCAGGCGCCGAGGACGACGAGGCTGCGGCGGAGCCGGGTCTTGATCGCGGCGTTGACCTCGCCGGGCGAGAGCAGCGGGTAGGGCCGCTCCTCGACGTGCACGGCGTCCAGGTCGACCAGGTGCCGCACGCTGCCGTAGACGACGAAGAAGGTGTAGCCCTCGCCGATGCCGTGGCTGTGCACGACCATCGCCGGCTCGATGCCCATCTTGGTGGCCAGCTGCAGCGCCGCGCCCTCGGCCTTGGGCCCGGGTGGGACGGGCAGGGTGAACGAGGTCTGCACCATCCCGTCGCCGGTGGTGTCCCCGTAGGGCCGCACGATCGTCCCGTCAGGCATGGCGGGACGGCCTGACTCCGCGCCGCGGTCCGCTCCTCGGTCGCTGGCGCTCCCTGCGATGCTCCCGCGGCTGTCGTCAGGCATCGACGCGCTCCATCAGCTCGAGGGCCGGGTTGTAGGCCCCCGGCGCCGTCCGGAACACCCCGGTGGCGCCCTTGCCGCCGTCCGGGGTCCGCTTGGTGATGCCGAAGGTGCCGTCGGCGATCGCCTGGATCAGCCCCTGCGGGTGGTCGGCGATCCGCTCCAGCAGCTGCACCGCCTCGGTGAGCACGGTGTGCGCGCGCCGGTCGATGAACCCGCCGGGCTGGGGCGCGAAGTCCTCGTGCAGCTCGCCGGCGGCCTCCAGCACGTAGCGGACGTTGCGCAGCGCCAGGTCCCGGTCGGACAGCCACGGGGTCACCACGGCCTCGGTCATCATGCCGACCAGCAGGATGCCCTGGCCGGTCAGCGCCCCGGCCAGGTTGAAGAAGCCGTCGAGCAGGTAGCCGCCGAAGACGTCGCCGGTCATGTGCTTGGTCGGCGGCATCCACTTCAGCGGGGCGTCGGGGAACAGGCCCCGGGCCAGCAGCGCGTGCGCCAGCTCCAGCCGGAACGACTGCGGCACCGCGGGGTTGATCTCGAACGCGTGCCCCAGGCCCAGCTGCCAGTCCTCGAGCCCGGCCTCGTGCGCCAGCGTCTCGTTGAGCAGCTGGCTCACGGTGACGGTGTGCGCCTCGTCGACGGCGTCGGCGGTGGTGAGGTAGTTGTCCTCGCCGGTGTTGATGATGATCCCGGCGCGGGCGTGCACCATCCGGCTGAACCGCTGGTCGACGAAGGTGCGCCGCGGGTTGATGTCGCGGAAGAGGATCCCGTACATCGCGTCGTTGAGCATCATGTCCAGCCGCTCCAGGCCGGCGAGCACCGCGATCTCCGGCATGCACAGCCCGGAGGCGTAGTTGGTCAGCCGCACGTAACGGCCGAGCTCCGCGCTGACCTCGTCGAGCGCGGCCCGCATCAGCCGGAAGTTCTCCTGGGTGGCGTAGGTGCCGGCGTACCCGGTGCGGGTGGCGCCCTCGGGCACGTAGTCCAGCAGCGACTGCCCGGTCGAGCGGATGACGGCGATGACGTCGGCCCCGGCGCGGGCCGCGGCCTGGGCCTGCGGGATGTCCTCGTAGATGTCGCCGGTGGCCACGATCAGGTAGATCCACGGACGGCGGGGCGGGTCGCCGTGGGTGGTCACCAGCTCCTCGCGCCGGGCCCGGTTGGCGTCGATCCGGGCCAGACCGGCGCCCACCGCGGCGCGCGCGGCCTCGCGGGCGGGCTCAGGGTCGTCGGGCAGGGCGAACCGGGCGGTGCCCGCGCCCACCTGCTCGGCCAGCGCCTGCAGGTCCGGCGCCGCCCCGGAGGTGAGCGCGTGCCAGACCGGCAGCGCGACCCCGTGCTCCAGCCCGACCTGCTCGCGGACGGCGTCGACGACCCGGTTCACCCAGGGCACCTCGCCGTCGCCCAGGACGGGGTCGGTGCCGGTGAGCCCGGCCAGCCGCAGCGTCGCCCGCTCGACGGAGACGGTGGTGTGCGTGCGCCCGAGGTCGATGACCGGGGCGGCGGCCCGGGCGGCCAGCTCCCGCGCCCGGCGCACCAGCTCGCCGTCCAGCTCCAGCCGGCTCACGGAGCTCCACCTCCCGCGCGGGAGGTGAGGACGACGGTCTCACTTTCGGCGCCGAGACCTGGTCGGGTTTCGGCGCTGGCAGCCGGCCGGGTTTCGGCGCTGAACGCCGAGGTGGTGGTCAACGGGGGTCTCCGATCAGGTCGCCGGCGACGACGAGCTGCCGGCAGGTGGGGCGGGCGCGGGCCGCCAGGACGGCGGAGAGGGTCTCGCTCGTCGCCCACAGGGCGAGGTCCGCGGGCGCGCCCACCGACAGCGGCCCCTCCGGGTGCTCGGCACGCGCGGCGACCCACCCGCCGTGGGTGGCGGCGTCGAAGGCGTCGAAGGGGCGCAGGCCCGAGCCGGGTGTCGTGTGGTCGATCGCCGCGTGCACACCGCCCCAGGGGTCCAGCGGGGTGACCGGGGCGTCGCTGCCGAGCGCGACCGCCACCCCGGCGTCGACGAAGTCGGCCAGCGGGTTGCAGCCGGCGGCCCGCTCGACGCCCAGCCGCTCGGCGTACATCCCGCTCGCCCCGCCCCAGGCGGCGTCGAACGCCGGCTGGACGCTGGCCACCATCCCCCAGTCGCGCAGCTGCTCGATCGCCGCGTCGCTGACCATCTCCACGTGCTCCAGCCGGTGCCGGCAGACCCGGACGGCGTCCCGCCCCAGCTCCTCGACGACGGCGGCGACCGCGGCGAGCACCTGGTCGACGGCGGCGTCCCCGATGCAGTGGAACCCGGCCTGCAGCGACGCCCGGGTGCACGCGCGCAGGTGCTCGACCAGCGAGCCGGTGTCGAAGCGCAGGTTGCCGGCGGTCTCGGGGCGGTCGCGGTAGGGGGTGGACAGCGCGGCGGTGTGCGAGCCGAACGCGCCGTCGCAGAAGAGGTCGCCGCCGGCGCCGGCCAGGCCGAGCTCGCGGACGACGTCCAGCCCGCCCCGCTCGGACAGCTCGCCCCAGTAGCCGACGACCCGCGGGCCGGGTGCCCCGGCGGCGAGCGCGAGCAGCCCGGCGAGGTCCTCGGCGCTGGACACCTCCGGGCCGGCCATCTCGTGCACGCTGCCGATGCCCAGCGCGGCCGCGGCGGCGAGCGTGGCCTGCTGCGCCGCCCGGCGCTGCCCGGGCGGCACCGACCCGTAGGCGGCCTGCCGGACGGCGTGGTGCGCGTCGAGCCGCAGCCGGCCGTCGGGGCTGTAGCCCGGGAGGTCGGTGATGCCGGGCACCCGGTCCAGCAGCGCGGTGGAGACCGTCGCGGAGTGCACGTCGACCCGGGCCAGGTAGGCCGGCCGCTCCCCCACCACCGCGTCCAGGTCGTGCCGGGTCAGCCCGCGGCCCTCGGGCCAGCCGGTCTCGTCCCAGCCGGTGCCCAGCACCGTGCCGGTCGGCGCGGGGCCGGCGTGGTCGGCCACCTGCGCGACCGCGGCCCGCAGGCTGCCGGCGCCGTGCAGGGCCAGGCCGGTGAGGGAGAGCCCGGTGGCGGTGGCGTGCACGTGCGCGTCGACGAAGGCCGGGGTGAGCAGCGCTCCCCCACCGTCGAGCGTGCGGTCGGCCGGTGGTGCCTCGGCGGCGTCGCCGAGCCAGCCGATCCGGCCGTCGGCCACGTGCACCGCGCGGCCGGGCCGGTCGCCGACCGTCACGTCGCGGACGAGCAGTGAGCTCACGCGCGCACCCGCGGGTCGATCAGGGACCGCACGCCCGGCGACCGCCGGTACAGGTCCATCGCCAGGGCCGCGTGCCCCGGCGTGTAGCCGTTGCCCACCAGCATCGTCACGTCCGCCGCCATCCCCTCCGCGCCGAGGGCCGCCGCCGAGAAGGACGTGGCCATGGAGAAGAAGACCACGGTGCCGCCGTCGGCCGTCGCGAGGACCGCGCCGTGCTCGGCGCCGGGCACGTCGACGCAGACGACGGTCACGTCGACCGGCTCCCCCACCGCCGCGGCGACGGCGAGCGGGTCGGTGGCGTCGGCGACGACGACCTCGTCGGCCAGCCGGGCCGCGCGCAGGGCGGTCGCCTCCCGCTCGTCGCGGACCACGCCGACCAGCCGGCCGGCGCGGGCGTCGCGGGCGGCGGCCAGGCTCAGGCAGCCGGACTTCCCGGCCGCGCCCAGGACGGCGACCGAGGGCCGGTGACCCGAGCGGTGCACGACGCGCTCGGTGGCGGCCGGGGCCCCGCAGACGTCGAGCACCGCCAGCGCCACCTCCTCGGGCAGGTCGTCGGGGAGCACGGCGGCGATGGAGCGGGCGAACAGCACGGCGGTGCCGGTGGCCGGGACCTGCTCGCTGCGGCCGTCCCAGCGGGCCAGCCCGTCGGTGATCCGCAGCGGCGTGAGGGTGAGCGAGACCAGCGTGGCCACCCGCTGCCCGGGCTCGAGGCCCAGCGGGGAGTCGGGGCCGACCTCGTCGACGACGCCGATGAGCATGCCGCCGGAGCCGGTGACCGGGTTGTGCATCTTCCCGCGGCTGCCGACGATGCCGAGCACCGCGGCGCGGACCGCCTCGCCGTCGCCGCCGTGGGCCTCCGACAGCTGCCGGTAGGAGGCGGCGTCGAGGTTGAGCCGCCGGACGGCGATCCGCATCTCGTCGGGGCCGACGGCCGGGTCGGCGTCCAGCCGCTGGGCCGCCTGGGGCAGCACACCCACCGGCTCGAGCACCCGGTGCACCCCGAGGCTGCGCTGCAGTGCGCTGGTCTCCACCGTCGTCCCTCTCGTCACATCTCACCCAACACGGGAGAACCTATCGTCATCTGCTCGATCCACCGAAGTTCTTCCCGTAGGGTCGCCGTGTCGTCGTCGTCCTGGGATGGAGCACCGGTGCTGGAGCAGCCGTACGAGTACACCGCCCGGGAGCTCGTCGAGCCCGACTGGCGCCGGCTGCCCGGCTTCGCCGACGTCACCGCCGAGGAGTGGCGCAGCGCCCAGTGGCAGCGGTCGCACTGCGTGAAGAACGTCCGCCAGCTCCGCGGGGTCTACGGCGACCTGCTGGACGAGGCGTTCTACGCCGACGTCGAGGCCGACCAGGCTGGGCGCGCGACGATGTCGCTGCTGCTGCCGCCGCAGATGCTGAACACGATGGTGCCGGCGGCGGCGCCCACGACCGCGGCGATGCTCGCCGACCCGGTGCGGCGCTACATGCTCCCGGTGGCCTCCGACCGGCTGCCCGGCGACCAGGGCAGCCACCCCTACGCCTCCCGCGACTCGCTGCACGAGCACGAGATGTGGGCGGTCGAGGGGCTCACCCACCGCTACCCCACCAAGGTGCTGGCCGAGCTGCTGTCCACCTGCCCCCAGTACTGCGGTCACTGCACCCGGATGGACCTGGTGGGCAACTCGACCCCCGCCGTCCCGAAGCTGAAGTTCGAGCTGAAGCCGGTCGACCGGCAGGGCGCGATGCTGCAGTACCTGCGGGAGACCCCCGGCGTCCGCGACGTCGTCGTCTCCGGCGGCGACGTGGCCAACCTGCCGTTCAAGAACCTCGAGGCCTTCGTCGCCGGGCTGCTGGAGATCGACTCGATCCGCGACATCCGGCTGGCGTCCAAGGCGCTGATGGGCCTGCCCCAGCACTGGCTGCAGCCCGAGGTCGTCGAGGGCATGGGCCGGCTGGCCGCCACCGCGCAGGCCCGCGGCGTCTCGCTGGCCGTGCACACCCACGTCAACGCGGCCCAGTCGGTGACGCCGCTGGTCGCCGAGGCGGCGCGGGCGCTGCTCGAGGTCGGCGTGCGCGACGTGCGCAACCAGGGCGTGCTGCTCGACGGGGTCAACGCCAGCGCCGGGCAGCTGCTGGACCTCTGCTTCGCCCTGCTCGACGGCGCCTCCATCACGCCCTACTACTTCTACATGTGCGACATGATCCCCAGCGCCGAGCACTGGCGGGTGTCGCTGGCCACCGCGCAGACCCTGCAGCACGACCTGATGGGCTACCTGCCCGGCTTCGCGACGCCGCGGATCGTCTGCGACGTGCCCTACGTCGGGAAGCGCTGGGTGCACCAGGTCGCCGAGTACGACCGCGAGCGCGGCATCAGCTACTGGACGAAGAACTACCGCACCGGCATCGAGCGCACCGACGCCGACGCGCTGGACCGCCGCTACGCCTACTACGACCCGATCCACACCCTCCCCGCCGAGGGCCGCGAGTGGTGGGCCGCCCAGCGCGCCGAGGACCTCGTCCCCGCCTGAGCGGCTCCGTCCAGAGGCTCGCCCCGAGCCTGCGAGGGGGAGGAGGACGGGGTCCTCCCGGGGTTTCGCCCCGGCCGGAGGGGTAGCTCCCCCCGGGTGGAACTGCTCTGCACCGGCCGGCTGCGGCTGCGCGCCTGGACGACGGCGGACGCCGACCTCGCCCGGCTCGCGGACCTCTACGGCCGCGACGAGGTGACCCGCTGGCTGGGCGGCCCGCCCACGGTCACCCCGGCCGAGCTGGTCGAGCGGTGGCGGCTGGTGCACGAGCTGGACCCGGCGCACGGCTGCTGGGCGGTCGACCCGCTCGACGGCGGTGCCCCGGCCGGCACGGTGCTGCTCAAGCCGCTGCCCGACGGGGTCGGCGAGGTCGAGGTCGGCTGGCACCTGCACCCGGACAGCTGGGGGCGCGGCTACGCCACCGAGGCGGCCCGCGCGGTCGTCGACCGGGCCTTCGACGACGGGCTGCTGGAGGTCTTCGCCGTCGTCCGTCCCGGCAACGAGCCCTCGCTGGCCGTCTGCCGGCGGCTGGGCATGCAGCCGCTGGGGCGCACCACCCGGTGGTACGGCCGGGAGCTGGAGGCCTTCCGGCTCGAGGCGCCCGCCGACTGAGCCGGGAGGGCAGCTGTGGAGTGGTTCTCCGACCCCGGTGCCTGGATGGGCCGGCTGGTGTTCACCCGCGGCATCGCGCTGGTCTACCTGATCGCCTTCACCGCCGCGCTGCGCCAGGGTCCGGCGCTGATCGGCACCCAGGGCCTGACCCCGGTGCCCCGGTTCCTCGGCCACGCCGACTGGCGCAGGGCGCCCAGCCTGTTCCACCTGCACTGGTCGGACCGGTTCTTCGCCGGCTGCTGCTGGACCGGGGTCGTCCTCTCCCTGGCCGCCCTGGTCGGGCTCGCCGACCAGCTGCCGGTCGCCGGCTGGATGGCGCTGTGGCTGGTGCTCTGGGCGCTCTACCTGTCGATCGTGAACGTCGGGCAGATCTGGTACGGGTTCGGCTGGGAGACGCTGCTGCTGGAGGCCGGGTTCCTGACCGTCTTCCTCGGCCCCGCGCACGTCGCCCCGCCCACCCTGGGGATGTGGCTGCTGCGCTGGCTGCTGTTCCGGCTGGAGTTCGGCGCCGGGCTGATCAAGATGCGCGGCGACCGGTGCTGGCGCGACCTCACCTGCCTGGCCTACCACCACGAGACCCAGCCGATGCCCAACCCGCTGAGCTGGTGGTTCCACCGGCTGAGCCCGCGGCTGCACCGGGTCGAGACGCTGGCCAACCACGTCACCCAGCTGGTCGTCGTCTTCGGCCTGCTGCTCCCCCAGCCGGTCGCCGGGGTGGCCGCGGCGGTCATGGTGGTGACCCAGGGCTACCTGCTGATCAGCGGGAACTTCGCCTGGCTCAACGCCCTGACCCTCGTGCTGGGGCTCTCGGTGCTCGACGGCCGGTGGCTGGCCGCCGTGCTGCCGGTCGAGCGGCCCGAGCAGCTCTCCTCCCCCACCTGGTACACCGCCGCCGGCATCGCGCTGGCCGTCGTCGTCGCCGTGCTCAGCGTCGGTCCGGTGCGCAACCTGCTCTCCCCCGCCCAGCGGATGAACACCAGCTTCGACCCGCTGCGGCTGGTCAACAGCTACGGCGCCTTCGGGTCGGTCACCCGGGTGCGGCGGGAGCTGGTGGTCGAGGCCACCGAGGCGCTCGGCCCGGACGCCGTCTGGCGGGAGTACGAGTTCCGCGGCAAGCCCGGTGACGTGCACCGACGCCCCCCGCAGTGGGCCCCGTACCACCTGCGGCTGGACTGGCTGATGTGGTTCGTCGCCCTCTCCCCCGCCTACGGCCGCGCCTGGCTGACGACGTTCCTCGGCAAGCTGCTGGCGGCCGACCCGGCGACCCTGCGGCTGTTGCGGTCCGCGCCGTCCGGGTCGGACCGCCCGGCGGCCGTGCGGGTGCTGCTCTACCGCTACCGGTTCACCACCCGGGCCGAGCGGCGGGAGACCGGGGCGTGGTGGCACCGCACGTACGAGCGGCAGCTGGTCGCCCCGCTGACCGCCGCCGACCTGCCGGGCGTCAGCGGCGGGAGATGAGCTTCCTCAGCTGCTGCAGCGGCGGGGTGCGCGTCGCCTTCACCTTGTGCCCGGCGGCGTAAGCGGCGTCCTTCTCGGCTGCCTGCTCGGGCGTCGGCGCGGTGCCCCCCAGGTGTGCCGGCAGCCACCAGCGGTCGTCGTCGCCGGCCGGCTGGTCGGGGTAGGACTGCTGGGCCTCGTCGAGCAGGGCCTCCATCGCCGCGCGGGTGCGGCGCAGCAGCGCCTGCGCCCGCTCCCCCGGCTCGGGCACCAGCGGCTCACCGAGCAGCACGGTGACCGGCACGTTGCGGCGGAGCACGACATCGTGGCCCTTGGTGGCGATCCGGTGCCCGCCCCAGACGGCCGCCGGGATGATCGGGACCCCGGCGTCGATGGCCATCCGGGCAGCGCCGGCCTTGAGGTCCTTGACGGTGAACGAGCTGCTGATCGTCGCCTCCGGGAACACCCCGACGACCTGACCGTCCTTGAGCGCGCGCACCGCCGAGTCGAACGCCGCCGCGCCGGCCTTCCGGTCGACCGGGATGTGCTGCATGGCCCGCATGAAGGGCCCGGAGAACCAGTGGGTGAAGACCGACGCCTTCGCCATGAACCGCACCAGCCGGTGCTGCGGGAGCGCCGCCAGCCCCAGGTAGGTGAAGTCGAAGAAGCTGACGTGGTTGCTGCAGATGATCGCCCCGCCCTCGGTGGGCACGTGCTCCTGGCCGCGGACGTCGAAGCGGAAGCGGAAGAGCCGGAAGACGATCAGCGCCAGCCGGATGACGATGCGGTACGGGCGGTCGCGCCGGTCCGGGCGGGACCCGAAGAGGTCGCGGCGGGCGACGTCGCCCCAGCTGGCGGTGTACATGGCGGGACCCTAACCAACGGTCCTGCTGGTTGGCTCAGCCGACCACCTGCCGGTCAGCGCCCGTGGGTGGCCGCCACCGCGGCCCGGACGACGGCGGCCAGGTCGCCGGTCTCGGCGAACGCCCGGCGCTGCAGGTCGGCGCCGGTGCCGCGGCGCAGCACCTCGGCCACCCCGTGCTCCACCAGCTCCCGGTCACCGCTGTCCTCGAGCGCGGGGCGCACGTGGTCGAGCAGGGCGGCGACGACCTCGGCCGCCGGTGCCGGCCGCCCGCTGCGCGGGTCGACCAGGTCCGCGGACACCCCCGAGCGCCCGGCTCGCCAGGCGGCGACCCGGAGGAGCTCGGTGCGCACGTCCGGCGCCGGGCGGCCGGCCCGCCAGTCGCGGGCCGCGGTCTCCACCAGCCCGCGCACCAGGCCCGCGAGCAGGACGGCGTCCTCGACCCGGAGGGCGACGTCGGCGACCCGGACCTCCACGGTCGGCCAGGTGGCGGACAGCCGGGCGTCGAAGTAGACCATCCCGTCGTCCAGCACAGTCCCGCTCGCCAGCAGGTCCGCGACGACCCGGTGGTAGGCCGCCGGCGTGCCGAAGCGGCCGGTCGGCCCGGCTGAGGGCCAACGGGCCCAGACCTGGGACCGGAAGCTCGCGTAGCCGGAGTCCTCCCCCGACCAGAACGGCGAGTTGGCGCTGAGCGCGGTGAGCACCGGCAGCCACCCCCGGACCCGGTCCAGGACGGCGACGCCCTCCTCGTCGTCGCCCACCGAGACGTGCACGTGGCAGCCGCAGGTCAGCGGCTCCACCGCGGTGAGCCCGAAGGTGTCCAGCATCAGCTGGTACCGCTCCCCCCGGGTCGCCACCGGCCGCACCGGGACCGGGGACGTCGCCAGCGCGGCCACCCGGGCGCCCACGGAGGTTGCCGCGGCGTCCGCGCGGGACCGCCAGTGCCGCAGCTCGCCGGCGACCTCGCCGAGCTCCCGGCAGACCCGGGTGCCCAGCTCGATCTGCTGCTCCTTCAGCTCGGGCACCAGGTGGGCAGCCGGACCGGAGCGCCCGTCGCCGGCCGGCCGGATGCCCGCCTGCTCGGCCCGGTCGTGCTCCTCGACGGTCTCTCCCTCACCACGGCGGGCGGCGACCGCGAGCGCCTCGGGGGCCAGCGGCACCGGGCGGCCCCCGGGGTCCACGACCAGCAGTTCTTCCTCGACTCCCACCGTGCGCATGGACGTCATGATCACGCCGGTGCCCGCCGATCTGCACGGTGGGGCACTCGCCGTGGCAGTCCCGTTATGCCCAAGATCTGTCCCGGGATCTCAGAACGGGACCTCCGGTCCCGCCTCCTGTGGTCACCTCGGCCCGCGCGCCGCCATTCCGCGATTGGTGATGCGGCGCCCGGAGGGCGCCGTTGTCTGCATCGGCAGGTGACCACAAAGAAGAAGCGCGACATTGTTGGGGATAACGGTAGTGTTCGTGCATGAGAGGTGGATGGCAGCCGCCGCTGCCGGACATGCCGGCGCCGCCCGCTGCCCGTGCCTGGGCTCGCCTCACTCCCCCGCTGGGCTACGAGCCGCAGTGGCGGCGGCTCGTCGAGGCAGCCCTGGAGCTCGACCTGGGTCCCGACGCGCTGGCCGAGACCGGCATGGCCCCGCTGGTCGCGGCGCGGAACTGGAAGCCGGCGACCGTCGCGCTCTACAGCAAGGTGGCGCGGTACGGCGGGGTGGGTGTGCCGCAGCCCCCGACTCCGGAGCCGGACCCGCCGACGCTGGACCTCCGCGAGCTCACCCGGGTGCGCGGTGAGGCCCCCGAGCACCTGCGCTCGGTGACCTGGTGCGCGATCGCGCTGGGCTGGCCCGGCACCGTGGGCCAGTTCCGGTCGCTGCGCCGCGACCAGGTCCGTGCCACGGCGCGCCGGCTGCTGATCTCCACCGCGGACGGCGAGTGGGCGGTGCCCGGTGCGCTGACCGCGTGGCACGCCTGGGAGACCGTCCGCGGGCGCTTCCCCGCCCTGGCCGCCAGCCCGTGGGTGCTGCCCGCGCTGCGCCGCGGACCGGGCATCGAGTCGCACGTCGGCGGCCAGCTGTCCACGCAGGCGCTGCAGGTGACGTTCGCCAAGCACGCCGTCCGCACCGCCGCCGCCCTGCGCGCCACCGCACCGCCCGGCCGGCGGGAGCACGCCGAGGCGCTCGCCGCCGACTACCTGACCCTCTCCTACGACTCCTACCGGCGGCTGGCCCTGGCCGGCGGCGCGGAACCGGTCGGCCCGCGCGGTGCGGTGCGCGCGCTGCGCAGCGTGCACCGGGCCGCCCGGCGGGCCGGCTGACTCAGCACAGCGACAGCTGCTCAGGCTCCTCCGGGGCGACGGCCACCCGGTCGTCCAGCCGCACCGGGAGGCTGCCGGCCGGGAAGCCGGCGGACTCGTCGCCGGGCAGCCCGGTGTCCGAGCCGGCGGGTGCGCCGGTGCTGCCGGCCAGCCCTCGGGCGGTGCCGCCGCTCTGCCGGTCCAGGCCGTGCCGGGCCAGCACGGGCGCGACCCGGGCCGCCAGCCAGCTGCGGTACTCGGCCGGCACGTAGGCCCCCCGGCCGTAGAGCTGCCGGTAGCGGCTCACCAGGCTGGGGTGCTCGCGGGCCAGCCAGGCGGTGAACCACTCCCGGGCCCCCGGGCGCAGGTGCAGCGGCAGCACGGTGACACCGGTGGCGCCGGCCTCGGCGATGGCACCGATCGCCGCCTCCAGGTGGTCCATCCGGTCGGTGAGCCCGGGCAGCACCGGAGCGAGGAACACCCCGCACGGCAGCCCGGCGTCGGTGATCGCCCGCACCAGGTCCAGCCGGGCCCGGGGGGTGGGGACACCGGGCTCCAGGGCGGAGTGCAGGTCGTCGTCCCAGATCGCCATGGACACCCCCATCCCGATCGGGACGTCGCGGGAGGCGGCGGCCAGGCGCGGGACGTCGCGGCGGGCCAGCGTGCCCTTGGTCAGGATGGAGAACGGGGTGCCGGACCGGGCCAGCGCGTCGATGACGCCCGGCATCAGCCGGTACCGCCCCTCGGCCCGCTGGTAGGGGTCGGTGTTCGTGCCCAGCGCCACGTGCTCGCGCTTCCAGCCCGGCCGGGACAGTTCTCGGCGCAGCACGTCGACGACGTTGGTCTTGACGACGATCTGCTGGTCGAAGTCCTTCCCGGAGTCCAGCTCCAGCCATTCGTGCGTGCTCCGGGCAAAGCAGTTGTGGCTCACCACGCCGTTGGCGATGAAGTCGCCGGTCCCGGTGGTGATGTCGTACATCGGCATCTCCAGATGGAGGTCCTCCACCCGCTCGACCCGGAGGTCGGCCGTCGACGTGATCGCCGTTCCCTGCACCTGGCACTTCCGGCGGATGGCCGGGTCCACGAGGTGGACGAATCGCATGTGCTCCCCGAGCCCACCGCGCAGTCGCACGGTCCGGACCTCGTTCGGCAGCCCCCGGTCCTCCAGCACGGCATCCAGGCCACAGGCGGCGAAGGCGTCCATCGTCCGGGCCAGCATCTCGTCGTCCGCGTTGGTGATCCGCAGGACGTGCTGGCTGCTGCTCCCCTCCGCGTCGAAGACACCGGCCAGGAAACCCCGGTGCCATGCCAGGGACGGCGCCACCGGCCACTCGACGACATCGGCGATGCGGGCGACCGAGGCGGCCGCCGACGTCCGGATCGCGCTCATGGGTCGCCGGCGGTCGCTGCCCGGCGAGAACTCGAACCAGTCGGTCGCGACGCCCTCCTCGGAGAGGTACGCCCGGGTCCGGTGCAGGCCGGCCACGTCGGCCAGGGCGAGGCGGAACCGGTGGACGTCGCCGTGCACGCGGCCGGCACGCTGGTACCGGTAGACCGTGAGGTGTGCGTCCCCGCGGACCATGCCGGTCAGGTAGCCCCGGCGGTAGTCCGGGCACGCCGGTGTCGTCGGCGCCGTGCGCCCGAAGCCGAGCATGCTGTCGTTGGTCGTGAGATGCGGGCGCTGGCCGAGCCCGGGACCCGTGCCGGTCACGTGCTTCCAGCCGCGGCCCGTCAGGAACCGGTGATCGCCGCTGGCCACGAGCTGCGTGCCGTCGGCGAGGCTGACCCGGTGTGCCGGCTTCACGGTCGACCAGTGCGCGAGCACCTCGGTCTCCACGTAGAAGCGGTAGTCGTCCCGCTTGTCGGTCCCGATGATCCGATCGCCCACCCGGAGATCGGCGATCCGACGCTGTGACCCGTCGGCCATCAGCACGTTCGTGTCTCCAGCCATGCAGTACACGCACGCATGGGAGCAGCCCCGGAAGGTGTTGACCGTGTAGGCAAACGGCATGGCCGAGCCCTTCGGCACGGCGTTCAGCGCGCTCTTCGCCCGCACCTCGTGGAACGTCAGCCCCGGGAACTCCGGCACCTCGATGCTGCGCAGCAGGCCGCGCACCGTGGGCAGCCCCGGCAGCACCTCCGGCTCCTCGAGGTCGAGCCGCTGGGCGTCCCATCGCATGGCCCCATCCGAACACACGTTCGACGAGTTGTCGATGAGGGCGTCCCCGTGGGCGCCGGGACCGTCACTCGCGCGAGGTCAGGTGCCAACCGCGGCAGCGCGGGCACCTGTAGACGCGCTGCGGCGTCTTCTCCCGCGCTTCACCCACGGTCTGGATGCGGGCGAGGGCCAGCTGCGCGACCGCCTCGTCGCGGTAGCGGCGCTTCGTGCACCGCTCTCCGGTCACCGCTCAGTGCCGCGGCCGACGTCCACCGGAGCGCCGTCCTCGGCCGCGAGCCGGCTCATCTCGGCGACCGCGTCCCCGGCGACCGAGCGGGCGTTCCCGTCGACCTCGCGGAGCGTTGCGCCACGCCGGACGCGGGAGCGGGGCCGAGCGGGGTGGGGCTCTGCTCCTTCACCGGCCCCAGCCGCAGCATGGTCGTCGCCCGGCGCGCCCCGATCCGCGGGAGGGCCCGGAGCACGTCCTGCAGGTCAGCGGTCCCGGCTGCGGCCACGTGCAGGAGCACGTCGTCGGCACCGCTGACCGCGTCGGCACGCAGCACCTGCGGCATCTCCCCCACGGCCCGGGCGAAGCGCTCAGCACTGCCCTCGTCGTGCTCGTCGAGCACCACCAGCACGAACGCCTGCAGCCCGGCACCCACCCGCTCGGGGTCGACCCGGGCGTGCACCCCGGTGATCACCCCGTCGGCGCGCAGCCGGGCCACCCGCCGCAACGTCGCCGCCGGGGAGAGCCCCACGGCACGGGCCAGCTCGACGTTGGGGACGTCCCCCTGTCGCTGCAGCACATCGACGATCGCGCAATCAAGAGCGTCCAGAGCGGTGTTCGGCACAACGTCATTGTGCCTGAGCATGGCGCGGACCCGCGCAGTTGCGCCACTGCGGGATCTCGTCGCACCGTCCGGTCATGACCTCCTCACCTGCCCTCCCCGGCACCGGGCTCTCCACCCTCGAGGCTGCGGTCCTCGACGCCGTCGACGCGCCGTGGCTGGTCGACCGGCTGGTCACGCTGGTCGCGGTCCCCTCGCTCGGCGGTACGGCCGCCGAGTGCGAGGCGCAGCACCTGGTGGCCGGCTGGCTGGACGAGCTCGGCACCGACGTCGACCGCTGGGCCATCGACCTCGCCGAGGCCGCGGCCGCTCCGGACGCGCCCGGCCAGGAGGTGGAGCGGAGCGAGGCGTGGGGCGTCGTGGGCACCCTGCCCGGGCGGGACGACGGGCAGCCGGCGCTGGTGCTCTGCGGGCACACCGACGTCGTCCCGGCCGGTGACCCGGCGCTGTGGCCCGGGGACCCGTTCACGCCCCGGGTCGACGAGGGTGCCGTGCACGGCCGCGGCACCTGCGACATGAAGGGCGGCCTGGTCGCCGCGCTCGCCGCCGTGCAGGCCCTGCGGACGGCAGGCGTCCGGCTGGCCCGGCCACTGGCCGTGCACAGCGTCCTGGGCGAGGAGGACGGCGGGCTCGGCGCGTGGGCCACCCTGCGGCGCGGGCACCGCGGTGACGCCTGCGTCATCCCGGAGCCGACCGCGGGGGCCGTGATGACCGCGCACGCCGGCGCGCTCACCTTCCGGCTCACCCTCACCGGGCTGGCCGCGCACGCCGCGAACCGGCACCTCGGCGTCAGCACCGTCGAGCTCTTCGAGCACGTGCACGCGGCGATCCGGTCGCTGGAGGCCGGTCGCCAGCCCACCGACCGGTCGCGGTTCGGCGACCACCCGTTCCCCTACGGGCTCTCGATCGGCCGGCTGCGAGCCGGCGACTGGGCGAGCACCGTGCCCGACCGGCTGGTCGCCGAGGGGCGGTTCGGCGTGCGGCTGGGCGAGCCGGTGGACGCGGCCCGGGCGGCCTTCGAGGGCTGCGTGGCCGCGGCGTGCGCGGCCCACCCCTGGCTGGCCGACCACCCGGCGCAGGTCGAGTGGGTCGGGGGCACGTACGCCAGCGGACGGCTGCCGGCCGGCTCGCCGCTGCTCCCGGCCGTCCAGCAGGCGGTCACCGACGCCGGCGGCGCCCGGCCACCGGAGCGGGCGCTCACCGCCGGTACCGACCTGCGGCTCTACGCGGCGGCCGGCATCCCCGCGCTGCACCACGGCCCGGGCGACCTGCGGCTGGCGCACGGTCCGGGCGAGCAGGTGCCGGTCGAGGACCTGCTGCTGTCGGCCCGCAGCCTGGCCCTGCTGGCGCTGCGCACCTGCGGGGTGGCCTGAGCGCGCCGGGCGCTCAGCGCCTGACCTGGTACCTGGTCAGCACCACGCCGCCGGGGAACGTCCGGGTCTCCACCAGGGTCAGGGCCACCCGGCTGTCCAGGGCCGGGAAGAACGGCGTGCCGCCGCCGACCAGGACCGGGTGGGTGACGACCGCGTACTCGTCGACCAGCCCGGCCCGCACCGCCGCTGCGGCGAGGGTGGCGCCGCCGACGTCCATCGGACCGCCGTCCTCGGCCTTGAGCCGGGTCATCTCGGTGACCGCGTCCCCGGTGACCAGGCGGGCGTTCCCGTCGACCGCGCGGAGCGTCGCGGAGAACACCACCTTCGGCACGTCCCGCCAGCGGCGGGCGTACTCGACCACCGCGGGGGTGGCGCCGGGCTGCTGGTCGGCGGTCGGCCAGTGCGCGTTCATCCCCTCCCACAGCCGGCGCCCGTACAGCGCCAGGCCGGTCGCCCCCACCCGGTCGGACCACCACTGGAACAGCTCGTCGCTCGGCACGCCCCAGCTGAGGTCGTCCCCCGGCGCCGCGACGTAGCCGTCCAGGGACGTGCTCATGCCGAACGTCAGTCTCCGCACGGGGTCATCCTCCGGTGGGTCGGTGTCGAGGGGGCAGACCCGCACGGCGCGGAGAACTCATCGGTCCCGCCCCACCGGGCGTCGGTCGACGACCACGCCGCCGGGAGTCAGAGCCGGGAGACCATCCGGCCGAGGGACTGCGGGGCGATCCGCAGCATGGTCGGCATCAGCCGCGTCTGGCCCGGCAGGGCCATCGGCCGGCGGCCCCGGAGCGCGCGCAGCGTGACCGCCGCGACCTCGGCCGGGGACAGCTTCGGCCCGGTGGTGCCGGTGTTCATCGGGGTGTCCGTGGTCGGCGGGAGGACCTCGAGAACGTGGGTGCCCCGGGGGGCGAGCTGCCGGCGCAGGCCGTCGGCGAAACCGTGCAACCCGGCCTTGACGGCGCCGTAGGTCGGGGCCCTGGTGGGCGACACCAGGGCGAACCCCGAGGTCACGAACACGACCGCACCCAGGGCCGGCCAGCGCTGCAGCACCTCGCCGGTCAGGTGGATGGGCGCGGTGAGGTTGAGGTCGACCTCGGCGTCCAGCTCCCCGGTGGCGGCGTCGTCCCCGGTGAAGTCCCGCTCGACGAACGTGCCGGCGTTGTTGACCAGCACGTCGAGCCGGCCGAACCGCTCGGAGACCGCGTCGAGCAGGGCTGCTCTCGCGTCCGGCGCGGTCACGTCGGCCCGGACGGCGAGCGCCCGGGGGTGCGCCTGGGCGAAGCGGTCGAGGGCGGCCTGCGACCGCCCGCAGACGACCACCTCGGCCCCGTCCGCCTCGAAGGCCTCGGCGAGCGCCAGGCCGATGCCCGAGGTGCCTCCGGTGATCAGTACGACTCTGCCCACGGCACGTCCTCCGCCTCATTCGGTATCGATCGGTACCGAACGAACGTAGCACTTGTGTACCGATCGATACCGAAGGCGTAGCCTGGGATTCGTGGAGACCAGGCGGACGGCGCCCATCGGCAGACCGCGGGCGTTCGACGTCGACGAGGCGCTCGACCGGGCGGTGCGGGTCTTCTGGGCGCACGGCTACGAGGGCGCCAGCCTCGACGACCTGACCGGCGCCATGGGCATCACCCGCACGAGCATGTACCGGGCCTTCGGCAACAAGGAGGAGCTCTTCCGCCAGGCCCTGGAGCGCTACACCGAGGGGACGGCGTCCTACGTCGTCCGCGCCCTGGAGCAGCCGACCGCCCGAGAGGTGGCCGGCACGTTCCTCCTCGGCGCCGTCCGGTCGACCACCCAGCCGGACTCCCCCACCGGGTGCCTCGGCGTGCAGGGCGCGCTCGCGGCCGGCGAGCCCGGCCGCCCGGCCCGCGACACGCTCGCCGCCTGGCGGGAGGGGGGCACCGCCCACCTGCGCGACCGGTTCCAGCGGGCGGTCGACGAGGGCGACCTGCCGGCCGGGGCAGATCCCGCCCTGCTCGCCCGGTACCTGATGACCGTGGCCAACGGGATCGCCGTCCAGGCGGCGGGCGGCACCCCCCGCGAGGAGCTCCAGCTGGTGGCCGACCTGGCGCTGCAGGCCTGGCCCCCGGCCGGCTCCTGACCGAGCCGGTCAGACGGGCGGGCGGTCCTCGTAGAACGTGGACAGGACGACGGTCGTGCGGGTGCTGACGTTCGCCGCGGCCCGGATCTCGTGCAGCAGCGCCTCCAGCGCGTCCGGCGAGGCCACCCGCACCTTGAGGATGTAGCTCTCCAGCCCGGCGACGGAGTGGCAGGCCTCGATCGCCGACAGGTGGGCCAGCCGGGCGGGGGCGTCGTCGGGCTGGCCGACGTCGATCGGCGTGATCGACACGAATGCGGTCAGCGGCAGCCCGAGCGCCTTGGCGTCCAGGTGTGCCGCGTAACCGGTGATCAGGCCGCGCTGCTCGAGCCGGCGCACCCGCTGGTGCACCGCGGACACCGACAGCCCGACCAGCTCGGCCAGGTCGGTGTAGCTGGCCCGCCCGTCGCGGGCGAGCGCGCTGAGCAGGGCCCGGTCGACGTCGAGAGCGACGGTGGGCTGACCCGGCGCCGGGTCAGCCGGGGAGTTCGACGAGCTCACGGGTGCCCTCGTTCAGGTTCCGGACGCCGTCGTCGGTGCAGACGACGATGTCCTCGATGCGCGCGCCGTACCGGCCCGGCAGGTAGATGCCCGGCTCGACGGAGAAGGCCATGCCCGGCTCGAGCGGCAGGTCGTTGCCCTCGACGATGTAGGGGGCCTCGTGGCTGTCCAGGCCGATGCCGTGCCCGGTGCGGTGGATGAAGTACTCGCCCCACCCGGCGTCGGTGATCACCTGGCGGGCCACGGCGTCGACCTGCGCGCAGGTGACCCCGGGCCGCACGGCTGCCACGGCGGCCGCCTGGGCCCGCTGGAGCACCGTGTACCACTCGCGCAGGCTGCGGGCGGCGACGCCGCCGACGAGGTAGGTGCGGGTGCAGTCGGAGCGGTAGCCGGTCGCGGTCTCGCCGCCGATGTCGACGACCACCACGTCACCGGCCTGCACGACCCGGTCGGAGAGCTCGTGGTGCGGGCTGGCGCCGTTCGGCCCGGAGCCGACGATGGTGAAGTCGACCGCGACGTGCCCCTCGGCCAGGATCGCGGCCGCGATGTCGGCGCCGACCTCGGCCTCGGTGCGGCCGACCCGCAGCCACTCCCCCATCCGGGCGTGCACCCGGTCGATGGCCGCGCCGGCCAGGGCCAGCTCGGTGACCTCGGCGGGGGTCTTGACCATCCGCAGCCGGTCGACCACCGGGCTGCCCAGCTCCAGCGTCGCGCCGGGCAGCGCCCGCTGGATGCCCAGCGCGTGCTCGGCCCAGGTGCGGTTGCCCACGGCCACCCGGGTGGGGGCGGCGCCCAGCCGGGCGGTGACCGCCTCGGCCAGCCGGGCGAACGGGTCGTCGGTCTCGTCCCAGGCCAGCACCTCCAGGCCCAGCGCGCCGGCCGGGGAGGCGTCGACCATCGGGGCCTCCAGGCGGGGCACCACGAGCAGCGGCTCACCGCGGCGCGGCACCGCCAGCGCGGTCAGCCGCTCCATGGCGTGCGCGTGGTAGCCGGTCAGGTAGCGGAGGTCGGAGCCGGGCGTGACCACGAGGACGTCGACGCCGACCTCGTCGGCGACCGCGCGGGCGGCGTGCACCCGGTCGACGGGCACCAGCGGGGACGGGGAGGGGGGAACGGCGACCACGTGCGCAGACTAACCAGCAGCTCCGGCAGCTCCGACCCTCGTCACCGCACCGTTACGGTGCCAGCCGTGACGACCATGCTGCTGGACGCCGCCAGCCTGTACTTCCGCGCCTTCTACGGGGTGCCGACCAGCGTCACCACCCCCGACGGCCGTCCGATCAACGCCGTCCGCGGCTTCCTGGACATGACCGCCCGGCTGGTCGTCGCGCACCGCCCCGACCGCTGGGTGGCCTGCTGGGACGACGACTGGCGCCCGGCGTTCCGGGTCGACGCGCTGCCCACCTACAAGGCGCACCGGGTGGCGCCGGAGGGTGGCGAGGAGACTCCCGACGAGCTCGGCCCGCAGGTGCCGGTGCTGGTCGAGGTGCTCGCCGCGGCCGGGCTCGAGCGGGTCGGCGCACCCGGCTACGAGGCCGACGACGTGATCGGCACCCTGGCCACCCGGGCCCGCGGGCCGGTCGACATCGTCACCGGCGACCGCGACCTCTTCCAGCTGGTCGACGACGCCCGCTCCGTCCGGGTGCTCTACACCAACCGCGGGATCAACGACCTGGAGTTCGTCGACGAGGCCGCCGTCGCGGCCAAGTACGGCATCCCCGGCCGGGCCTACGCCGACTTCGCGGTGCTGCGCGGCGACCCGAGCGACGGGCTCCCCGGCGTCTCCGGGGTGGGCGCCAAGACCGCGGCGGCGCTGATCAACGAGTTCGGCTCGCTGGCCGGCATCCGGGCGGCCGCCGAGCGGGCCGTCGTCCCGAAGCCGCCGCTGACCGCCGCGGTGCTGAAGCGGCTGCACGCGGCGGCCGACTACATGGACGCCGCGCCGGCCGTCGTCGCCGTCGTCACCACCATCGACCTGCCGCCGGTGGACGGCGAGCTGCCCCGCCGCCCCGCGGACCCCGAGGCGCTGGCCGCCCTCGCCGAGCAGCACGGCCTGGAGTCGTCGGTGCGGCGGCTGGGCGCGGCGCTGGGCTGGCCGCAGGACTGAGCCGGGCTCAGCTGTCCGACCAGGTGTAGGCCCCGTCCTCGCTGGTGATCGTGATGGTGATCGTCACCGGGTCGTCGTCGGCGGTGGTGCCGTCGCACTGGTAGCTCTCGCCGGTCTCGACGGTCATCTCCTGGTCGCAGCTGAGGTCGAGGGCGACGCCCTCGCGCTGCTCGAACTGCTCGGCCACGTCGCGCTGCACCGACTGCGGGTCCAGCCGGGTCGAGCCGAGCAGGAACGGCAGCGTGATCGCCGCACCGATCACCAGCACCGCGAGGACGACGAGGCCGACGACCTTCGGCGACCGCGACTTCTTCCGGGCCGGCTGCTCGGGCTGCCCCCACGCGCCGTACTGGCCGTACTGGCCCTGCTGCCCGTAGCCGCCCTGCTGCCCGTAGCCGCCCTGCTGCCCGTACTGGCCGCCGTACTGGCCCGGCTGGCCGTACTGGCCCTGCTGCTGACCCGGCTGGCCGTACTGGCCGCCGTACTGCCCTGGTTGGCCGTACTGCCCTGGCTGGCCGTACTGCCCTGGCTGCCCGTACTGCCCCGGCTGCCCGTGACCCGCGGGCGCGCCGTACTGGCCGGGGGTGCCGTACTGGCTCGGCGGCGAGTACCCGCCCTGCGGCCCGTACTGGCCCTGCTGCCCGTACCCGCCCTGCTGCCCGTACCCGCCCTGCTGGCCGTACTGGCCGCCGTACTGGGCGGGCTGCCCGTACTGGCCCGGCTGCTGGCCGTACTGCCCCTGCTGACCGGACTGGTTGCCGTACCCGGAGGGTGGACCCCAGCCGGTGTCCCGCTGTGGCGCACCGGACGCACCGGACGGCGGGCCCCAGCCGCGGTCCGGGCCGGTGGGCTGCTGGCCCCGCTGCTGCGACGGGTCCGGCTGCTGGTCGGGGTGCTGGCCCCAGCCGGGCGCGGGCGGGCGGGGGTCCTGCGGCTCCTCGCCCTGCGGCGGCTGGCTCATCGTCGCTCCTCGGTCGGACGTCGGGCTCCCGGGCGCGGTGGCTCCGCGCGGGGCGCCCGATTGTGTCCTACCGCGGCCCCGCTCACCCAGCACGTCCGGTGCGGCGCGCTCAGCCGCTGACCGCGACGGCCACCACCCCGCGGCGCACCCGGCCGACCGCGGCGCGGGCGATCCCGGCCAGCGGCTGGTCGGCGACCTTGGCGAGCTGGTCGAGCAGGTCGATCAGCTGCCGGGCCCACCGCACGAAGTCACCGCCGGACAGCTCGGTGCCCGCCTGCTCGGCGCCGGCCAGCACCCGGTCCAGGCTCTGCCCGTCGGCCCAGCGGTACGCCGCCCAGACGAACCCCAGGTCGAGGTCCCGGGTCACCGGCACCTCGTGCTCCCGCTCCACGTCGGCCAGCCGGGCGTGCACCCGGCGCATCTCGGCCAGCGCGGTGGTCACCTTCCCGGCCGGCACGGACGGCGAGCCGGGGCCCTCCCGCCGGGCCTCGAAGACCAGCGCCGAGACGCAGCCGGCCAGCTCGGCCGGGGTGAGCCCGCGGAAGACGCCGGCCCGCAGGCACTCGGCGGTGAGCAGGTCGGTCTCCGACCAGATCCGGCTCAGCCGGCGGCCGTCGTCGGTCACCACCGGCGACTCCTCCGGGGGCAAGCCGTCCTCCGGTGGCTCGACCGGCAGCTCGGCCACCGGGTGCAGGTAGCCGAGCTCCTGCAGGACGTCGCAGGTGCGGTCGAACTGCCGGGTCAGCGAGCCGGTGCGCTCGGCCATCTGCCGGTGCAGCCGCTCGGCGTCCCGCAGCTCGCGCAGCCAGCGGTCGGCGGCGCGCACCCGCTCCTCCCGGTCGGGCAGCGAGTGCACCGGGTGGGCCCGCATGGCGTGCCGCAGGTCGGCGAGCACCGGGTCGTCGGCGGCGGCCGAGCGGCCCCGGGTGCGTCGGGCGCCCAGGTCGTTCTCGACCCGTGCGGTGCGCAGCGTGGCGGCGAGGTCGCGGCGGGCGTGCGGGCTGCGGTGGTTGAAGTTCTTCGGCACCTTGACCCGGGCCAGCGCCGTCACCGGTGAGGGGAAGTCCACCGAGCCCAGCCGGCCGGCCCACTTGTCCTCGGTGAGCACCAGCGGGCGGGGTTCGGAGAGCTCGGTGGTGCCGGGGTCCAGCACCACGGCCAGGCCCTGCCGGCGCCCGCTCGGCACCCGGATGACGTCGCCGGCGCGGAGCGCGGCCAGCGACTCGGTCGCCTCCATCCGACGCTTCGCCTGCGAGTCGCGGGACAGCGCCTTCTCCCGCTCGGAGATCTCCAGCCGCAGCCGCGCGTACCCGGCGACGTCCAGGGCGGAGTCGGGCAGCCCGCCGTTCATCTCCGTGAGCAGCCGGGCGGCGTCCTCCTCGTGCCGGGCGGCCGACCGGGCCAGCCCGACCACCGAGCGGTCGGCCTGGAACTGGGCGAAGGAGGAGGCGAGCAGCTCCCGGGCGCGCTCCCGGCCGAAGGCGCCGACCAGGTTGACCGCCATGTTGTAGCTGGGCCGGAACGACGAGCGCAGCGGGTAGGTGCGGGTGCTGGCCAGCCCGGCGACCACCGCCGGGTCGACCCCGGGCGCCCAGACCACCACCGCGTGGCCCTCGATGTCGATGCCGCGGCGGCCGGCCCGGCCGGTGAGCTGGGTGTACTCCCCCGGCGTGACGTCGGCGTGCGCCTCGCCGTTCCACTTCACCAGCCGCTCGAGCACGACGGTGCGGGCCGGCATGTTGATGCCCAGCGCGAGGGTCTCGGTGGCGAACACCGCCTTGACCAGGCCGCGGACGAAGCACTCCTCGACGGTCTCCTTGAACGCGGGCACCAGACCGGCGTGGTGGGCGGCGACCCCGGCCAGCAGGCCCTCTCGCCACTCCCAGAAGCCCAGGACGTGCAGGTCCTCCTCGGGCAGCGAGCCGGTGCGCCGATCGATGACCTCGGCGATCGCGGCCCGCTCGTTCTCGTCGGTGAGCCGCATGCCGGCGCCCAGGCACTGGTGGACGGCGGCGTCGCAACCGGTGCGGCTGAAGACGAAGGTGATCGCCGGCAGCAGCCCGGCACGGTCCAGCCGGTCGATCACCTCGGGGCGGGACGGCGGCCGGTAGCGGGGCTTGTGGCCGCTCCCGCCGGTGCTCCGCAGCCCGCCGCCACCGCCGCCGTGCCAGGAGTCGAACCGCCGCTCCTGCTCGTGCACGTAGCGCACCAGCTCGGGGTCGACGACCGCGCGGCCCCGCTCACGGGTCGACAGCCCCCGGGGGGTCTGCTCCCACTCCCCCGCGTGCGCGGCGGGCCGCAGCGCGAACAGGTCGAACACCCGCCCGCCGACCAGCATGTGCTGCCACAGCGGGATCGGCCGCACCTCGCTGACCACGACCTTGGTGTCGCCGCGGACGGTGACCAGCCAGTCGGCGAACTCCTCGGCGTTGCTCACCGTCGCCGACAGCGAGACCAGCCGGACGTGCTCGGGCAGGTGGATGATCACCTCCTCCCAGACCGCGCCGCGGAACCGGTCGGCGAGGTAGTGCACCTCGTCCATCACCACGTAGCCGAGGTCGGTGAGCGCCGGGGAGTCGACGTAGAGCATGTTGCGCAGCACCTCGGTGGTCATCACCACCACCGGTGCGTCGCCGTTGATGGCGTTGTCCCCGGTGAGCAGGCCGACCTTCGCCGCGCCGTACCGGTCGCAGAGGTCGCTGTACTTCTGGTTCGACAGCGCCTTGATCGGCGTCGTGTAGAACGCCTTGCGGCCCTCCTGCAGCGCCTTGTGCACGGCGAACTCGCCGACGACGGTCTTGCCGGCGCCGGTCGGGGCGCACACGAGCACTCCGGAGCCCTCCTCCAGCGCCTCGCAGGCCTCCACCTGGAACGGGTCCAGGGAGAAGCCGAGCTCAGCGGTGAAGTCCGAGAGGGTGGGGTGCGCGGTGCGCCGGCGGGCAGCTGCGTACCGCTCGGCCGGGCTGGACATGCCCCCACCGTATGCGCGCGCGGGCGGTCCGGCCTCAGGTCCTCCCGGTGCCGACGACGCCGACCGCCCCGGGCACGCAGACCGTCAGCGCGGGCAGGGCGCAGACCGGCTCGCCGTCGGCGTAGGTGGTCAGGCCGGCGCCGTGCAGCGACACCTCGCGGCCGCGCAGCACGGTGACCGCCGGGTGGCCGACGTGGGTGCCGGCGGCCAGCCGGGGGCGGGTGCGCACCAGCTCCCGCCGGCTCACCGGCCCGACGACGACCACCTCGAGCAGGCCGTCGGCGGGGTCGGCGCCCGGGGCGATCCGCAGCCCGCCGCCGTACCAGGCGGTGTTCGCGACGGCGACCAGGGTGACGTCGCGCTCGCTGCCCGCCCCGTCGACGGTCAGCGCCACCGGGCGCGGCCGCAGGCGGGCCAGCTCGGCGAGGATGGCGATGTCGTAGCGCCGCGGGCCGCGCGGCCAGCGGAGCCGGTTGGCCCGGTCGGTGACCGCCGAGTCGAAGCCGCAGCACAGCACCGTGGCCCACCAGCGGTCGCCGGTGCGGGCGGCGTCGATCCGCCGGGCGGTGCCGGTGAGCACGTCCTCGGCCAGCGCCCGGGCCGCGGCGACCGGGTCGGCCGGCACGCCGAGGGCCAGCGCCAGGTCGTTGCCGGTGCCGGCCGGCAGCACGCCCAGCGGTGTGCCGGTGCCCGCGACGGCCTGCAGGACGGCGTGCGCGGCGCCGTCACCGCCCAGCGCGGCGACCGCCGCCACCCCGTCGGCCACCGCGGCCGCGGCCTGCCGCGCGGCGTCGTCCCGGTCGGCGGCCGCCAGCACCCGCGGCCGGACGCCCGCGGCGGTCAGCGCATCGGTGACCGCCGCCCGGGCGCGGAGCGCGCGGCCGCGGCCGGCGGCGCCGTTGACCAGCACGGCCACCTCGGGCAGCGGCACGGGCACTCAGTTCTGGGTGTGCGCCGGCGCGTCGAGCGGGCTGGGGGCGGGGTCCAACGGGCTGGGGGCGGAGTCCAGCGGGCTGGGGGCCGCGTCCAGCGGGGAGGCCTCGTCGTCGTCCAGGTCGGCCAGGCCCAGGGCCGCCTCGCGCTTGGCCCGGCGCTTGTCGACGAACCGGGCGACCTGGATGGCGATCTCGAACAGCACGCACATCGGCCCGGCCATCAGCAGCATGGTGAACGGGTCCTGGGTGGGGGTGATGAACGCGGCGAAGACGATGGTCAGGAAGTAGATCCAGCGCCTTGCTTTGGACAGCACGGAGTGCGACAGGACGCCGATCAGGTTCAGCACCACGGCGATCAGCGGCAGCTCGAAGCTCACCCCGAAGGCCAGCAGCAGGGAGATGACGAAGCCGATGTAGTCCTGCGCGGTCAGCGCCACCACCACGCCGTCACCGGCCAGGCTCAGCAGCAGCCGCAGGCCGGCCGACAGGGAGAGGTAGGCCAGCGCCGCACCGAGGGCGAACAGCAGCGTGGAGGCGGCCACGAACGACAGGCCGTAGCGCTTCTCGTTCTTCTTCAGGCCCGGGGTGAGGAAGCCCCAGACCTGGTACAGCCAGAACGGCGCCGACAGCACGATCCCGGCGATGAAGGAGATCTTCAGCCGGATCAGCGCACCGCCGAAGACGTCGGTGACCAGCAGCCCGCAGCTGCCGTCGGCGTCGTTGTAGCGGAGGTCGTCGGGCAGGTTGCAGTAGGGCGCCCGGATGAAGTCGCCGAGCCCGTGCTCGTACCACCAGAACGCGACCGCGGTGCCGATCAGCACGAAGAACAGGGCGATCCCGATGCGGTTGCGCAGCTCGCGGAGGTGGCCGATCAGCGACATCGTCGCCGCGGCGTCCCGTTCGGGACGCCGCGGGCGGCGGTCGCGCGTTCGCCCTGCCAGGGTCACGGGCGCAGGTCTGCCGGTGCTGCGGTCAGCGGTGGTCGGGGGCAGCAGCCGACGCGCGGGCCTGCTCGGCGCGGGCCTGCTCGGCGCGCACCCGGGCGTCGGCGGCACGGGCCTCGGCCGCGCGGGCCTCGGCCTCGTAGTCGACGGCGGGGGCGGCGGTCGGGGTCACCGGGGGCACGATCGTGCCGGTCACCGGGCTGACGCGCGCCTCGTCCTTGGTGCGGACGTCGTCGTCCTTCATGCCCTTCATCTCGCCCTTGAAGATCCGCAGCGAGCGGCCCAGCGAGCGCGAGGCGTCCGGCAGCTTCTTGTAGCCGAAGAGCAGCAGGATGGCCAGGATGATCAGGCCGATCTCCGGTGCGCCGAGTCCGAGCATGGGTTCCTCCGTGACGTGGGACTGGGCCCGACTCTACGCCGGGGAGGTCGCGGTACCAGGGGCTGCGGGAGCTGTACGTGCCCCGTCCACCTGCGGTTCAGTCGGCTGACGCCGGTCGGTCGGCGCCCTGCTCGGCCCGCTGCGCGGCGGCCCGCGCGGCCGCTGCCTGGGCCTCGGCGAGCAGCGGCTGGACGTCGCGCTCGAGTCCGCGCAGCTCACGGCCGAGCCGCCCGGCGGCGCCGAGCAGGCCGTAGCCCAGGACGCCGAGCACGAGCAGCGCGAGCACGGCCACGGCGATCCACACGATCAGCAACACGGGGACGACCCTAGCCGCCAGGATGCGGCCGCTGCGCCGTCAGCCCGTGTAGCGGGCCAGCGCGGCCCGCGCCTCGCCGGCCACCTGGGCGGCGAGCTCGGCGGGCTCGTCGACGGTCGCCGCGCCCCCGAGGGAGGCCACCAGCCGGCGGGCCCAGGCCAGGTCGGAGGTGCGCACCGTCACCGCCAGCCCGCCGGGCGGGTCGCTGACCTCGGACTGCTCCTCCACCGGGTAGTAGTCGGCGATCCAGCGGGCGGTGCGGGCCAGCCGCAGCCGCACCAGCGGTGCCTCGGCCGCCGGCTGGTACAGCCCGTCGTCCAGGTCGCGCTCGTGCGCCTCCGGCGGCGGGGCGGCCGGCTCGTCGAGCACGGCGACCTCGTCGATCCGGTCCAGCCGGAACAGCCGGGTGCCCTCGACGTTGCGGCACCACGCCTCCAGGTACCAGTGCCCGTCGACCAGCAGCAGCCGCATCGGGTCGACCGTGCGCTCGGTGCGCTCGTCGCGGCTGGGCACGTAGTAGTGCAGGTGCAGCGCGCGGTGCCGCTCCAGCCCGGCGCGGACGACGGCCAGCGACTGCTCCCGCGCGTCGACGCTGACCACGACCGGGGCGGCGGCCTCCGCGGGGTGCCCCGCAGCCGCGGAGACCTTGGCCAGCGCGCGGCTGACCGCCTCGCCCTCGGCCAGGCCGGGCAGCTCCAGCAGGGTGCGCAGCGCGACGATCAGCGCGACCGCCTCGTCGGTGGACAGCTTCAGCGGGCGGACCATGCCCGCGGTGAAGGTCACCCGCACCCGGTCGCCCTCGAAGGCCAGGTCGATCAGGTCGCCGGGGCCGTGGCCGGGCAGCCCGCACACCCACAGCAGGTCCAGGTCGCGGCGCAGCTGGGCCTCGGTGACGCCGAAGTCGCCGGCCGCGTCGGCCAGCCGGACGCCGTCGGGCCGGGCCTGCAGGTAGGGCACCAGGGCCAGCAGCCGGGTCATCCGCTCGGCGGTGCTGGGCGCGGTCATGCCCGGCCGTCCAGGGCGGCCAGCCGGGTGAGCCGCTCGACGACGGCCTCGCGCATCCGCTGCGGCGCCTCCACCAGCACGTCGGGCCCGTAGGCGGCCAGCTGGTCGGCCAGCGACCACGGCTCGGTGGTGCGCACCTGCAGCCGGTCGTCGCCGTCCTCGGCCGAGCCGAGCGGCTCGGCGTGCCGGCGCAGCCCGATCGCGGTGCCGGGCCGGGCCCGGACGATCACCAGGTGCTCCTCGCGGGCCTCCTGGCCGGCCACCACCGCGGCCAGGTCCAGGTCGGCCGGGGGCTCGAAGGCGCCCGCGGGGCCGCTGGCCTTGGGCGTGCCCGTCACCCGGGAGAGCCGGAACACCCGGGGTGCGGCCCGCTCCAGGTCGTGCCCGACCAGGTACCAGCGGCCGTGCCAGGCGACCACGCCCCACGGCTGGACCCGGCGGCGGGACGCCTTGTCCGCGTCGGGGCGGCGGTAGTCGAAGGTGAGCACCCGGCGGTCGCGGGCGGCGGCGTAGCAGGGCTCGAACGCCGGCTCCCCGGCGTCCAGCCGCGGCTGGATCGGGATGCCCCGGGACTGGTCGACCTCGACGCCGGCCGCGCGCAGCTTCACCAGGGCGCTCTGCGCGGCGCCGGCGAGCTGGGCGGACTGCCACAGCCGCAGCGCCAGGCCGACGGCGGCGGCCTCCTCGCCGGTCAGCGTGATCTCCGGCAGCTCGTACTCGGCCCGGGCGATGCGGTAGCCGTCCTCGGTGTCGAAGACGCTCGTGCGGCCGGTCTCCAGCGGGACCCCGATCTCCCGCAGCTCGGCCTTGTCCCGCTCGAACATCCGCTTGAACGCCTCGTCGGCCCGCTCCGTGCCGTCGTCGGGCTCGTAGCCGGGCACCGTGGCGCGGATCTTCGCCGCCGAGACGTACTGCCGGGTGCCGAGCAGGGCGATGACCAGGTTGACCAGTCGTTCCGCCCGCTTGGCTGCCACGGGCACAGGCTAGTGCCCCGCGCTCGCTAGCCTCTGCGGGTGACGAGCACCCCCTCCCCCGCTCCCGGTCCCCGCATCCGCTGGCGGCGCGGCCGGGTCGTCGCGCTCGGCCGGTCCTGGCGCGACGCGCAGGAGATGACCGTCGAGGTGCCCGGCGACGGGACGCTGCGGGCGCTGGCGCACCCCTCGGTCGTGGGCTCCCCGGTGGTGGGCGACGAGGTGCTGCTCAACACCACCGCGTGGGCGCAGCGGCTGGGCACCGGCGGGTACGCGCTGGTCGTCGCCGTCCCCGACCGGCTGCCGGCCGACCCCACCGGGCCGGGGCACCTGGTCAAGGGCCGCTACTCGCCGCTGCAGGTGACCGTGCAGGGCGTCGACGAGCAGGAGACCGAGCACCACGCGGTGATCGCCGCGGCCGAGGACATCGCCGGCATGCCGGTCGTGGTGGCCGACCTGCACTCCGCGCTGCCCGCGGTGCTGGCCGGCGTGCAGGCCACCGACCCGGCGCTGCGGGTGGCCTACGTGATGACCGACGGCGGAGCGCTGCCCGCGGCGTTCTCCCGGACGCTCGACGCGCTGGCCGGGTCGCTGGCCGGCGTGGTCACCGTCGGGCAGGCCTTCGGCGGCGACCTCGAGGCGGTCACCGTGCACACCGGCCTGCTGGCCGCCCGGCACGTGCTGCAGGCCGACGTCACCGTGGTCACCCAGGGCCCGGGCAACCTGGGCACCGGCACGCCGTGGGGGTTCTCCGGCGTCGCGGCCGGTGAGGCCTGCAACGCCGTGCACGTGCTCGGCGGGCAGACGGTGGGGGCGCTGCGGATCTCCGACGCCGACCCGCGGCCGCGGCACCGCGGGGTCTCCCACCACTCGCTGACCGCCTTCGGCCGGGTCGCCCTGGGCGGGGTGGCCCTGGTGGCGCCCCGCGGGCTCGGCTCCGAGCTGGGCAGCCAGGTCGAGGAGGACCTCGCCGGCCAGCCGCAGCGCAACCGGGTCGAGTGGGTGGACACCGAGGGGCTGGAGACCGCGCTGGAGGGGCTGCCGGTGACGCTGTCGACGATGGGCCGCGGCCTGGCCGAGGACCGCGCCTACTTCCTGGCCGCCGCGGCGGCCGGCCGGTACGCCGCCCAGCTGACCCTGTTCGGCCCGCTGCCGGCCTGAGCCCACGCTGCCCGCCCGAGCGGTCAGGCGCCGCGGCGGAAGCCGCCCTCGGCGTCGATCGTCCGGCCGGTCACCGAGCGGGCGTCGGGGCCGGTCAGCCAGGCGACGACGGCGGCCGCCTCGGCCGGGGTGTTCCACCGCCCGCGGGGCATCGCCCGGGCGACGACGTCCTGGGTCGCCGCCGACGCCCAACCGGTGTCGGTCGGGCCCGGGTTGAGGCAGTTGACGGTGATGTCGGCGCCGATCAGCGCGTCGGCCAGCGACAGCGTCATCTGCTGGACGGCGCCCTTGCTGATCGCGTAGGGCAGCTCGTCGGGCATCGGGCCGAGGTGCTGGCCCGAGGTGAACAGGACGACCGAGCCCGGCCCGGCGGACACCTCGTGCTGGGCGGCGAAGGACTGGGTGAGCAGCAGGCTGCCGCGGGCGTTGACCGCGAAGCACAGGTCGACCTCGGCGGCGGTGACGTCGGCGAGCCGGCCCTGCGCGCTGCGGGCGTGCGCGGCCACCAGCGTGGTCAGCGGCCCGACGGCGTCCCGGGCGGCGGCGACCAGCGCGGCCGGCGCCGCGGGGTCGGCCAGGTCGACGCTCAGGTGGGGTGGGTCGCCCAGCTCGGCCAGCACCGCGGGCAGGTCGTCGGCGCCCCAGGGCTGCTCCGCGTCGTGCGGTGCCCACGACTGCACGACGACCCGGTCGCCCCGGTCCAGCAGCCGCCGGGCGACCGCCGTCCCGATGCTCGCGCGGCGGCTGACCCCGGTGACCAGTGCGGTGCCCATGGGGGCAGTCTCGCCGGGCGCGCGAGCCGTTTCCGGGTCAGACCACCCGGCTCACGACCCACGCGTGCTTGCCGACCTGGCGGACGCGGTCGAAGCCGTGCTCCTCGAAGAGCTCGACGGTGGCGCTGTAGAGGAACCGGCCGTGCGCCGTGCGGCCCGCGGTCACCTCGGGGATGGCCTCCACCAGCCCACCGCCCGCTGCGGCGATCTCCTCCAGCGCGCCGGCCAGCCCGGCCCGGGCGATCCCCTGCCCGCGGTGCCGGGGGTCGACGTAGAAGCAGGTGACCCGCCAGTCCGGGCGCGGCGGCGGGTCCTGGTCGTACACCCGCCGGTGCTTGATGGTGGGCAGCTCGTCGGGGTCGCCGAACTGGCACCAGCCCTGCGCGACGCCGTCCGCGTCGAGCACGAGCGCGGCGTGCGCCCGGTCGCTGAGCACCCGCTCGCGCTTGAGCTCCCGGTGGTCGATGCCCCGCTGCCCGCGCTCGGGGTGCCAGCCGGTGCACCAGCAGCCGCCGAAGACGCCGTTGTTGCGCTCGACCAGCTCGGCGAAGACGTCCCAGGTGTCCGGCCCCAGCGGCCGGGTCGTCCAGCTCACCGCCCGTCCGCCGCGGCGGCCAGCACCCGGGCCAGCTCGGCGGGCCGGCTGACCATCGGCCAGTGGCCGGAGTCGAGGTCGACGTACTCCAGGTGCTCGGCCCGGGCCAACTCGGGGACGTCGCCCGCGCCGATCCACCCGCGTGCGTCACCGGCGCTGAACTCGGGGCAGACCAGCACGACCGGGACCCCGAACCGCCGCTCGTCGGTGAACCGGACGACGCCGCGGCTCACGCCCACCGGCACCGGGGTCATCCGGGCCGCCAGGCCGCGCCGGGCCGCCTCGTCCAGGTCGGCGGAGTCCGGCCCATCGAACGCGCTCCAACCGGGGAACGGCATCAGCCCGTCCTGCGGCTCGAAGAAGTCGGCGTAGGCGGTGCCGTCCGCTGCCGGGAAGCCGCCGACCAGGACGACGCCGGCGACCCGCTCCGGCCGTGCGTCGGCGGCCAGCCAGGCCAGCGTGGCCGCCGCGGAGTGGCCGACGACCAGCGGCTGCCCGTCCGCCCCGTCGACGGCGGCCAGCACCGCGGCGAGCTGGTCGTCGAGGGTCGCGCCGGCCGCGCCGTCGCCCTGCCCCGGGAGCTGGACCGGCACCGGGCGGTGACCCAGCTGCGTCAGGGTGGGCAGCACGTCGTCCCAGGCGGAGGCGTCGAGCCACAGGCCGGCGATGAGCAGGATGTCCATGGCGGGCAGGCTAGAGCGGGTTCCGGACGGTCGGCGTCCTCAGCGCAGGATCAGCTGGTACTCGTGGGTGCGCTCGACGAGGCGGAAGCCGAACCGGGCGTTGACCCGCTGCATCGGCGCGTTGCCGGTCGCCGTCCAGGTGTGCAGCCGGCGCGGGCCGCCGTCCAGCTGCGCCAGGTTGGCCAGCTTGAGCCGGTAGCCGAGGCCGGCGCCGCGGTGCTGCGGGAGGACGAACGTGTCGTCCTGCAGCGCCTCCTCGGGCTGCTCGAGGTCAGCGTAGACCAGCGTGTAGCCGGCCGGCTCGCCGTCGGCGGCCAGCGCGAGGGTGGCCAGGGACCGGTAGGTGCGGGCCAGCCGCGCCTCGGTCGCGCGCACCCGGGCGGCGTCCCAGCGGGCCGCCTCGCGGGTCAGCCCGCCGGTGGGCACGTCGCCGCTCATCGCCGACCACATCGCGGCGTAGGCGTCGACGAACTCCGCCGGGCAGGCGCCCGCCCAGGACACCAGCCGGTACCCGGGTGCGGGCGGCACCGGGGCGGGGTGCGCGGGGAGCGGCAGCACCAGGTGCTCCTCGACGTTCTCCGAGCCGAAGCCCAGCGCCTCGGCGAACCGGGCGCCGGGCCAGGTGCGCACGCTCTCGCCGTCCGGGACGTGCACCTCGGTCTGGACGACGGTGCGGCCCTGCTGGTCGAGGTGCTCGACCGCCCAGGCCCACAGCGCCCGGCCGATGCCCTGGCGGCGGTGCTGCGGCGGGACGTCGACCTCGACCGTCGCGGTGGCCAGGTCCTCCAGCAGCGGCAGCTCGACGAGCATCGCGCCGACGAACTCGCCGCCGCGCACCGCGGCGACCGCGGTGCGCCGCCGGGACTCCCCCGGGTGCTGCAGCGAGGCGGAGATCGACGCCCAGGTGACCACCAGCGGCGCGGCCCGGCCGGACCGCGCCGCCCCGGCCAGCACGTCGTACCAGCGGCGCAGCGCCGGCTCGTCCTGCGGGTCGACCTGGTCGATGGTGAGGCCCGGCGCGTCGGTCACCGGCGCAGTGTGGCCGCCGGCCTCACATGCTGGCGATCAGTTTCTCCACCCGCTCGTCGACGGACTTGAACGGGTCCTTGCACAGCACGGTGCGCTGCGCCTGGTCGTTGAGCTTGAGGTGCACCCAGTCGACGGTGAAGTCGCGGCGCTTCTCCTGCGCGCGGCGGATGAACTCGCCGCGCAGCTTGGCCCGGGTGGTCTGCGGCGGCACGTTCTTCGCCTCGAAGATCGCCGGGTCGTGGGTGACCCGCTCGACCTGCCCGGCCTTCTCCAGCAGGTAGTACAGCCCGCGGTTGCGCCGGATGTCGTGGTAGGCGAGGTCCATCTGGGCCACCCGCGGGCTGGACAGCGGCAGGTCGCGCTTGGCCCGGTACCGCTCGATCAGCTGGTACTTGATGGCCCAGTCGACCTCGCGGTCGATCAGCGAGAGGTCGCCGCTGTCGACGGCCTTGAGGGTGCGGCCCCACAGCTCGAGCATCTGCCGGTGCACCGGGCCGTAGCCCTCGCGGTCGACGAACTCCGCGGCCCGGTCGTGGTACTCCTGCTGGATCTCCAGCGCCGACATCTCCCGGCCGTTGGCCAGCCGGACCTTGCGCCGCCCGGTCATGTCGTGGCTGATCTCGCGGATCGCCCGGATCGGGTTCTCCAGCGTCATGTCGCGCAGCACCACGCCGGTCTCGATCATCCGCAGCACCAGGTCGGTGATGGTGACCTTGAGCAGCGTCGTCGTCTCGCTCATGTTCGAGTCGCCGACGATCACGTGCAGCCGGCGGTACTTCTCGGCGTCGGCGTGCGGCTCGTCGCGGGTGTTGATGATCGGCCGGGACCGGGTGGTGGCGCTGGAGACGCCCTCCCAGATGTGCTCGGCCCGCTGGCTGACGCAGTAGACCGCGCCGCGCGGGGTCTGCAGCACCTTGCCCGCGCCCACGACCATCTGCCGGCTCACCAGGAACGGGATGAGCACGTCGGCCAGCCGGCTGAACTCGCCATGCCGCCCGACGAGGTAGTTCTCGTGGCAGCCGTAGCTGTTGCCCGCGGAGTCGGTGTTGTTCTTGAACAGGTAGATGTCGCCGGTGACGCCCTCCTCGTTGAGGCGCTGCTCCGCGTCGACCATCAGGCCCTCGAGGATCCGCTCGCCGGCCTTGTCGTGGACGACCAGCTCGGTGAGGTCGTCGCACTCGGCGGTGGCGTACTCGGGGTGGCTGCCGACGTCCAGGTAGAGCCGGGAGCCGTTGCGCAGGAAGACGTTGGAGCTGCGCCCCCAGGAGACGACCCGGCGGAACAGGTAGCGGGCCACCTCGTCGGGTGACAGGCGTCGCTGGCCCTTGAAGGTGCACGTGACGCCGTACTCGGTCTCGATGCCGAAGATCCGTCGTTCCACCTCGCCGAGCCTAGGCGCCCGCGGCGCACTCGGCTCGTGTCCCGAGTGCGCCGCGCCGCTCACTGCCCGTCGTCCGGTGCGTCGCCGTCGGTGCCGCCGCCGACGCCGTCCTGGGTGCTCGGCTGGGCCGAGGCCTCCTCGGTGCCACCGGCGGTGTCGACCGCCTGCGGGTCGCCGAGGCCGGCCGGGGTGCCGGGGGCCGGCGCGCTGGGCACGTGGGTGGCCGCGGCCTCCGCCGGGGTGGCCGTCTCGGCGGGCACCGGCTCGTCGGCCAGCAGGGCGCGCAGCGCGGGGCCGACGACCCGGCGGAAGGCCCGCTTGGGACGGCGGCGATCGAGGACGGCGACCTCGAGCTGCTCGGCGGGGAGCTGCTCGTGCCCTCCCCCGTTGGCCGCCGTCGACGGGCTGACCGCGGACAGCGCCTGGACGCCCACCCGCAGCGCCTCGGCCAAGGGCAGGCCGTGGCTGAAGTGCTGGCGCAGGTTGCTGGTGACGGCGTCGGCCTGGCCGCCCATGACCACGAAGTCGGGCTCGTCGACGATCGACCCGTCGAAGGTGAGCCGGTACAGCTGGTCGGACTCGGGGGTGTCGCCGACCTCGGCGACGCAGAGCTCGACCTCGAAGGGCTTCATCTGCTGGGTGAAGACCTCGCCGAGGGTCTGCGCGTAGGCGTTGGCGATGACCCGGCCGGTGACGTCGCGGCGGTTGTAGGAGTACCCCCGGACGTCGGCCAGCCGGATGCCGGCGACCCGGAGGCTCTCGAACTCCGAGTACCGGCCGACCGCGGCGAACCCGACCCGGTCGTAGAGCTCGCTGACCTTGTGCAGGGTCGAGCTGGGGTTCTCGGCGATGAACAGGACGCCGTCGTCGTAGGTGAGGACGGCGACGCTGCGACCGCGGGAGATGCCCTTGCGGGCGTACTCCGAGCGGTCGCGCATGACCTGCTCGGCGGAGGCGTAGTAGGGCATGGTCATGGCTCAGGCCTCCCGGTTCTCGGCGGCGGACCGGTCGGCGACGATCGCGTCGGCGACGGCGGCCACCTGGTCGTCGGTGAGCCGGGCGGCCCCCTCGGCGTCGACCCGGTAGACGATCGGGAAGAGCCGCCGGACGGTGTCCGGGCCGCCGGTGGCCGAGTCGTCGTCGGCGGCGTCGTAGAGGGCTTCCACCACCGTGCGGGTGGCGGCGTCGGCGGACAGGCCGGGCCGCCAGGTCTTCTTCAGCGAGTTCTTGGCGAACAGCGAGCCGGAGCCGACGGCGGCGTAGCCGCGCTCCTCGTAGTTCCCGCCGGTGACGTCGTAGCTGAAGATGCGGCCCGGGCTCGCACCCTCGGCGGCGTCGAGGTCGTAGCCGGCGAACAGCGGGACGACGGCCAGGCCCTGCATCGCCGCGCCGAGGTTGCCGCGGATCATCCCGGCGAGGCGGTTGGCCTTGCCGTCCAGGGACATCGTCATCCCCTCGATCTTCTCGTAGTGCTCGAGCTCGACCTGGTAGAGCCGGACCATCTCGATCGCGATCCCGGCGGCACCGGCGATGCCGATCACCGACCAGGAGTCGGCGGCGTAGACCTTCTCGATGTCCCGGCTGGAGATCAGGTTGCCCATGGTCGCCCGCCGGTCGCCGCCCATCAGCACGCCGCCGTCGAAGGTGACCGAGACGATCGTGGTGGCGTGCGGGGACAGCTCGCCGACCGGGACGGCCGGCAGCGTGCGCCGGCCGGGCAGCAGGTCGGGGGCGGTGGTGCCCAGGAAGTCGGTGAACGAGGAGCCCACCCGGTCCAGGTAGGCGGGGGTGAACCCGCTCCGGCCAGTCGACTGTTCGTTCACGCGCCCGCCTCTCCTGCCGCTCCGCGGCTCCTCAGCACCGCCCGCCAGGTCGCCGGCGGACGTCGTTGCGACCCTACCGGCGGGCTCACCAGCGGGCTGGGCGCCTCACGCCTGCCCGGGCAGCGGCCCGGCGGCCTGCCCGGCGCGGTGGGCGTCGAGGTACCGGGCGGCCACCCGCAGCAGTTCCGGGTCGTCCTTGAACTGGCCCAGGCCGCCGTTGCAGTTGAAGCACAGCAGCTGCCTCGTCGCGCCGGTCGCGTCGGTCGTGGTCGACGTGCACAGCCGGTGCCGCGGCGCAGATCGCGCAGACGCCGCCCTGGTCGGCCAGCATCGCGTCGGCCTCGGCGGCGGTGATCCCGTACCGCCGCGAGAGGTGATAGGTCCGGGAGCCCCCCACCTTGTCCCGAGATGCCCGACTGCGGATGTTGTGACAGGGCTTGCAGTAGGCGTGGTAGCCGCTCGACGTCCGTCTGGTTCGCACGAAGTCGGTGAGCGGGAGGACCTGATTGCAGTCAGGGCACCACTTGTGGCCCTCCGGGATCACCAGTTCCGTCGGCGCAACTCGCTGGACGCGGGGCGAGGTACGCCGGGCCTCGCGGCTCTTCAGGGCCCGCTCAGCCAGGTGTTCCCGACAGTAGAACGCCAGCCCATCGCGCGATCGCGCGTTCTTGGAGAACTCGGAGACTGGCCGGTGACTTCGACAATCTCGACAGAACTTCGTGTCCATGTCGATTTTGCTCGAAGTTATTCACTGGCCCCCTTTTTGTACGTAAGCCCTCACAAATTCCTCCGCATTCTCCTCGAGGACCCCGTCGATCTCATCGAGCAGGGAGTCGACGTCGTCGGTGACCTCCTTGGTGCGCTCCGAGGCCGAGGTGTCGACCGACGCCTCGACCTCCTCGGTCTCCTCGCGCGAACGCGTGGACCGCTGCTGCCCACCGGTGTCCTTCGTGGCCATCTCAACCTCCGGAGCTCTGGGGACCGTGCTGGACGTGAAGTTACCCGCGGGGTGTGACGGGAAGCTGCCCGGAGATCACGAACCGGTGATGGTGTCGACCAGCTCGGCAGCGGTGGACGTCGACTCGAAGAGCGCGCCGACGTGCTCGCGGGTCCCGCGCAGCGGCTCCATCGTCGGGATCCGCACCAGGTTCTCCCGGCCGACGTCGAAGACCACCGAGTCCCAGGACGCCGCGGCGACCTGCGCGGGGTAGCGGCGCAGGCACTCGCCGCGGAAGTAGGCCCGGGTGTCCGTCGGCGGCGACGTCATCGCCCGGGTGACCTCCTCGTCGGTGAGCAGCCGCTGCATCGAGCCGCGGGCCACCAGCCGGTGGTACAGGCCCTTGTCCGGGCGGACGTCGGAGTACTGCAGGTCGACCAGCTTGAGCCGGGCGTCGCCCCACTCGAGCCCGTCGCGCGTCCGGTAGCCCTCGAGCAGCCGCAGCTTCGCCGGCCAGTCGAGCCGGTCGGCCAGCCGCATCGGGTCGATGGCGAGCTCGTCGAGCACCTCGGCCCAGCGCCGCAGCACGTCGTGGGTCTGCTCGTCGTCGTCCCCGCGCTCGGCGACGAACTTCCGCGCCATCGCCAGGTACTCCTGCTGCACCTCGAGGGCGGTCAGCTGCCGGCCGTCGCGCAGCCGCACCCGGTGGGTCAGCGACGGGTCGTGGCTGACCGCCTGCAGCGCCTCCACGGGCTCCTCGATGGTGAGGTCCTGGGTCAGCGCCCGCGCCTCGATCATCGCCAGGACGAGAGCTGAGGTCCCGACCTTGAGGTAGGTCGACAGCTCCGCCAGGTTCGCGTCGCCGATGATCACGTGCAGCCGGCGGTACTTGTCGGCGTCGGCGTGCGGCTCGTCGCGGGTGTTGATGATCGGCCGCTTCAGCGTCGTCTCCAGCCCCACCTCGACCTCGAAGAAGTCGGCCCGCTGGGAGAGCTGGAAGCCCTGGGTGCGCCCCTCCGTGCCGATCCCGACGCGCCCGGCCCCGGCGAACACCTGCCGGGTGACGAAGAACGGGATGAGCCCGCGGATGATGTCGATGAACGGCGTCGAGCGGCTCATCAGGTAGTTCTCGTGCGCGCCGTAGGAGGCGCCCTTGCCGTCGGTGTTGTTCTTGTAGAGCTGGATGGGCTGGGTGCCCGGGATCCGGGCCGCGCGGCGGGCGGCCTCGGCCATCACCCGCTCCCCCGCCTTGTCCCACAGGACGACGTCGCGCGGGTTGGTGACCTCCGGCGTCGAGTACTCCGGGTGCGCGTGGTCGACGTACAGCCGGGCGCCGTTGGTGAGGATGACGTTGGCCATCCCGGCGTCCTCGTCGAGGTCGTTGTGGTCCAGCGCGGTCGCCGGCGAGAGGTCGAACCCGCGGGCGTCGCGCAGCGGCGACTCCTCCTCGAAGTCCCACCGCGGCCGCCGCGGCGTCGGCGCCTCGGCCACCGCCCAGGCGTTCACCACCTGGCTGGACAGCGTCGTCGGGTTCGCCCCTGGCTGTCCCGGCACGGATATCCCGTACTCGAGCTCCGTGCCCATCACCCGTCGCACGCTCATGGCCCCAGGTTAGGCGGCCCCGCACGTCGGCCGCCGGGACGCCGACCGGCCCCCGCCGCAGGTGCAGCGAGGGCCGGTCGGAGGTCAGCTTCGACTACAGGTACTGGCCGGTGTTGGTCGCGGTGTCGATGGCCCGGCCGCTCTCGGCGCCCTTGCCGCTGATGAGCGTGCGGATGTAGACGATCCGCTCGCCCTTCTTGCCCGAGATCCGCGCCCAGTCGTCGGGGTTGGTCGTGTTGGGCAGGTCCTCGTTCTCCTTGAACTCGTCCACGCACGCCGCCATGAGGTGGCCGACCCGCAGGCCGCCGACGCCGGTCTCCAGCCGGTCCTTGATCGCCATCTTCTTGGCCCGGTCGACGATGTTCTGCAGCATCGCGCCGGAGTTGAAGTCCTTGAAGTACAGGACCTCCTTGTCACCGTTGGCGTAGGTGACCTCCAGGAAGCGGTTCTCCTCCGTCTCGGTGTACATCCGCTCGACGGTGCTCTGGATCATCCCGGCGATCGTGGCCTCGCGGCTGCCGCCGTGCTCGGCCAGGTCGTCGGCGTGGATCGGCAGCGTCGTCGTCAGGTACTTGCTGAAGATGTCCCGCGCGGCCTCGGCGTCCGGCCGCTCGATCTTGATCTTCACGTCGAGCCGGCCGGGCCGCAGGATCGCCGGGTCGATCATGTCCTCGCGGTTGGAGGCGCCGATGACGATGACGTTCTCCAGGCCCTCCACGCCGTCGATCTCGCTGAGCAGCTGCGGGACGATCGTGCTCTCCACGTCGGAGGAGACCCCGGACCCGCGGGTGCGGAAGATCGAGTCCATCTCGTCGAAGAAGACGATGACCGGCGTGCCCTCGCTGGCCTTCTCCCGGGCCCGCTGGAAGACCAGCCGGATGTGCCGCTCGGTCTCCCCGACGTACTTGTTCAGCAGCTCGGGGCCCTTGATGTTGAGGAAGAAGGACTTCCCCTGGCTCCGGTCGGAGTCGCCGTTGAGCTCGGCGACCTTCTTGGCCAGCGAGTTGGCCACCGCCTTGGCGATCAGCGTCTTCCCGCACCCGGGCGGGCCGTACAGCAGGATGCCCTTCGGCGGGCGCAGCTCGTACTCGCGGAACAGGTCGGCGTGCAGGAACGGCAGCTCCACGGCGTCCCGGATCTGCTCGATCTGCCGGGACAGGCCGCCGATGTCCTCGTAGTCGATGTCGGGGACCTCTTCGAGGATGAGCTCCTCGACCTCGCTCTTGGGGATCCGCTCGTAGACGTAGCCCGAGCGCGACTCCAGCAGCAGCGAGTCGCCGCTGCGCAGCGGCTGCCCCTCGAGCGAGTCGGCGAGGTAGACGACCCGCTCCTCGTCGGTGTGCCCGATGACCAGGGCGCGGCGGGGCACGCCGGGCAGCGGCTCGAGCAGCTCCTTGAGCAGGACGACGTCGCCGGCCCGCTCGAAGCCGCGGGCGGCCACGACGTTCATCGCCTCGTTGAGCATGACCTCCTGGCCGTGCTGCAGCTCCTCGACCTCGATGGCCGGGGAGACCGCCACCCGCAGCTTGCGGCCGCTGGTGAAGACGTCGACCGTGCCGTCCTCGAAGCGCTCCAGGAAGACGCCGTAGCCGGACGGCGGCTGCCCCAGCCGCTCGACCTCCTCCTTGAGCGTCACCAGCTGCTCGCGCGCCTCGCGCAGCGTGCCGGCCAGCTTGTCGTTGCGCTCGGAGAGGAAGGCCGCCCGGCCCTCCGCCTCGGCGAGCCGCTCCTCCAGTGCGCGCACCTGGCGCGGGCTGTCGGACACCTTGCGTCGCAGGAGACCGATCTCCTCCTCGAGGTAGGAGATCTGGCTCACCAGCGAGGCGACGTCACGCTCACGTCGCGCTCGGAACTCGTCGGGACCCACGGTCATCGCGCACCTCCGCACACCATCGGGGGCCAGGAAGCCAATCTATACACGCGGGCACCGACCGCGCCGCACCTCCGGAGCAGGTGCGCGCGGTGGGTCGAGGTGTCATCCCCCGGACACGTGCCGGGGACCGGGGACGGGCGTCAGGCCAGCTTCTTGCGGCGCTGGCGCATCGGCGCGACGGCGCCCTCGGCCAGCCGGCGGGCGGTGACCAGGAAGGCGGTGTGGGCGACCATCCGGTGCTCCGGTCGCACCGCCAGGCCCTCGGCGTGCCAGGGCCGCAGCAGGGTCTCCCAGGCGTACGGCTCGGTCCACACGCCCTGCGCCCGCAGCGCCTCGACGTACACCGACAGCTGGGTGGTGGTGGCCACGTAGCCGACCAGGACGCCGCCGGGCCGCAGTGCGGCCGCCACCGTGGGCAGCACGGCCCAGGGCTCCAGCATGTCCAGGACGACGCGGTCCACGACCTCGGTGGCCGGGTGCTGGTCCAGGTCGCCCAGCCGCAGCGACCAGTTGGCCGGCACCTCGCCGAAGAACGCCCCGACGTTGCCGCGGGCGACGTCGGCGAAGTCCTCGCGCCGCTCGTAGCTGGTCAGCGTGCCGTGCTCCCCCACCGCGCGCAGCAGCGAGCAGCTCAGCGCGCCCGAGCCCGCGCCGGCCTCCAGCACCCGCATGCCGGGGCCGATGTCGCCGAAGCCGACGATCTGCGCGGCGTCCTTGGGGTAGATGACCTGCGCGCCGCGGGGCATGGAGAGCACGAAGTCCGCCAGCAGCGGCCGCAGCGCCAGGTAACCGGTGTTGGCCGTCGAGTGGACGACCGAGCCCTCGGGTGCGCCGATCAGCGCGTCGTGGCTGATCGCCCCCCGGTGGGTGTGGAACTCCTTGCCCGGCTCCAGGACGACGGTGTGGTGCCGGCCCTTGGGGTCGGTGAGCTGCACGCGGTCACCGACCCGGAAGGCGCCCTCGACCGGCTCGGCCGGCTCGGCGGGGGCATCGAGAGCGTCGCCCTCGACGACCACGGGCTCGAGCGGCACGTCGGCGAGCGCCTCCGCGGCGGTCGGGGTCGTGCCGGCCGGGTGCTGCTGCTGTACGTCCACGTGGGAGCAGGGTACGGACGACGGATCCGCGGGCTCCCGGCGCGCACGCTCGGAACTGTCGGAGGGCCGACCTAACCTCGAGCCATGACGGTGACCCTGGAGACCGGCCGGCCCGTGCAGCCGGCGACGGCGGAGCGCACCAGCACCGCGGACACGGCTCCCCGCCGCCCCTCGCTGTCCCCCTCCCGGGCCGCTGACTTCAAGTCCTGCCCGCTGCTCTACCGGTTCCGCACCATCGACCGGCTGCCGGAGAAGAAGTCCCGGGCGGCCGTCCGCGGCACGCTGGTGCACGCCGTGCTGGAGAAGCTCTACGACCTCCCGGCCGGCCAGCGCACGGTCGAGGCGGCGCAGACGCTGCTCGAGCCGGCCTGGGCGCAGCTGCGGGAGGAGCCCGGCATCGCCGAGCTGTTCGAGGCGCCCGAGGGCGAGGCCCTACCGGAGAAGGAGGGGCTGGAGGCGTGGCTCGCCTCGGCCGGTGAGCTGGTGGAGACCTACTTCCGGCTGGAGGACCCGACCCGCATCCAGCCGGAAGGCCGCGAGGAGCTGGTCGAGGTCACCCTGCCCGACGGCCTGCTGCTGCGCGGCTACGTCGACCGGCTGGACGTCGCCCCCACCGGGGCGCTGCGGGTGGTCGACTACAAGACCGGGGCGGTGCCGCGGGAGGCCTTCGAGGCCAAGGCGCTGTTCCAGATGAAGTTCTACGCACTGGTGCTGTGGCGCACCCGCGGGGTGGTCGCCGCCCAGCTCAAGCTGCTGTACCTCAAGGACGGCGACGCGCTGACCTACTCCCCCGACGAGGCGGAGCTGCTGCGGTTCGAGCGCACCCTGCAGGCCATCTGGGCGGCGATCGAGCGGGCCGTGGCCACCGGCGACTTCCGGGCCAACAAGAGCCGGCTGTGCAGCTGGTGCGACCACCAGGCGCTGTGCCCGGCGTTCGGTGGCACTCCCCCGCCGTTCCCGGCCGAGGCGGCCGCGGCCGCCGGCTGGCGCACCACGCTGCCGGTCACCCCCCTCTGACCGCCGCGCCCGGTTCGATCCGCTCCTCCAGGCGGACGGTCACCACGTCGCCGGGCTGCTTGCCGATGGCCCGTTGCACCTCCGCGGTGACCGGAAGCTTGTGCGTGCCGTCCCCGAGCGCCATGAACGAGCTGCGGAACGGGTGGCCGTCCACCTCGCCCCGCACCTTCACCAGCCCCCGGGTGCCGAAGAACTCCGCCGACCCGGGCATCACCACGTAGGTCCAGCCGCCCTTCTCCGGGCTCTTCTGCAGGACCGCGTCGAACTGCCTGTCGAGCTCCACCGTGGACCCCCTCCTCGTCGTCGCCTGGGACCAGGACGGCGCAGCGGGGCGGAACTCATCGGTTCAGCCCGGGCCGTCCAGCGCGGCGCTGCGGGCGTCGACCTCGGCGTAGGAGGTCGCCGGTGGGGCCGGCTGCCCGTCCCGCAGCGCGCGGGCGACCGCCACCGCCGCGTCCAGCGACGCCCGGAACAGCAGCGAGCCGGTGCTGACCCGGCGCACGCCCAGGTCGGCGAGCCGGGGCAGCGGGTGGTCGGCGGTGGCCAGCACGTTGACCGGCACCGGCAGCTCCCGGGTCAGCGTCCCGATCTCCGCCGCGGTGAGCCGGCCGGGCACGAACACCCCATCGGCGCCGGCCGCGACGTAGCGCTCGGCCCGGGCCACGGTGGCGGTGAGCCCCGCCTGCTCCCCCAGCCACCAGGTGTCCACCCGGGCGTTGAGGAACACCGTCGGGCAGGCCTGCTTGACCGCGGCCACCCGGGCGGCGTGCCGGGCCGGGTCGACCAGCCGGCCGGCGGTGCTGTCCTCGAGGTTGACCCCGGCGACCGGCAGCTGCCCGACCAGTTCGGCCACCTCGGCGGGGTCGTCGGAGAAGCCGTCCTCCAGGTCGACCGTCACCGCCACCGGCAGGTCCGCCAGCCGGGCGGCCAGCTCGACCGTCCGCGCCCGCCCGGCTCGCGTCGCATCGGGCAGCCCGGCGGCGGCCGCGACGCCCAGGCTGGTGGTGCCGACCGCCGGGTGACCGTCGGCCACCAGGGCCAGCGCCGAGGCGACGTCCCAGGCGTTGGGCAGCAGCAGGGGCACCGGGCCGCGGTGCAGCGCCGCGAACGCCGCCCGGCGGCCTTCCAGGTCGGCGGTCACCGGGGCACCGCCGCGGCCCGGGCCTCGGCGAGAGCCCGCCCCGGGCAGGCGTGCGGTCCCGCGCCGAACGGCGCCCCTGCCAGGTCGACCTCGACCGTGCGCCCGTCCGGGCCGACCCGGCGGGTGACCGGGACGGGCGGCCCCGGGGCGCCGGCCCGCAGCTGGGCGAGCAGCGCCTGCATCGCGGCGTGCGCCTGGACCAGCACGCAGACCCGCGCCGCTGCCTCCTCGGTGCGACCGCCGCAGCGGTCGACCAGCCGGTCGGCGGCGGCGTCGGCCACCGCCGACTGCGGAGCGTGCGGCTGGTAGGCCCCCGCCACCAGCTCGACGTCGGCCCGGCAGCCGGCGGGCAGGCCGAGCGCGAGCAGCAGGGCCGTGGTCGGGTCGCCGCCCGGGTCGGGGAGGCCGGGCAGCCCGGCCAGCAGCCGGTCGACGAGGGCCCGCCGGCGGGTGTGCGCCGGGCCGTCGGTGAACCGGGGCACCGACGCCCGCAGCCAGGCGACCCCGGCGTCGGCGGGCGGTGCGGGGGGCACCCGGTAGCGCGGGTCGAGGAGCACGGCGGCGGGCAGCATGCAGCCAGCCTGGGGCGCCGGGTGTTCGGTGGGGGCCGAACCGTGCTCCAGGATGGGCGGGTGCCCGTCTCCGCCGAGTCGATCGCCCGGTTCGCCGCGGTGCTCGCCGACCGCAGCCGGGTCGAGGTGTGCCTCGCGTTGATGGACGGCCGGGCCTGGACGGCGGCCGAGCTGGCCCGGCACGTCGGGATCGCCCGGTCCACGGCGAGCGAGCACCTGACCGCGCTTGTCCGCGCCGGGCTGCTGGTGGAGCGCCGGCAGGGCCGGGCCCGCTACCTGCAGCTCGCCGGCCCGGAGGCGGCCGCCGTCATCGAGGAGCTCGGTGCCGCCGTGGGCGAGCGGGTGCGGCCGAGCTCGCTGCGCGCCGCCCGGGCCGACTCGCTGCTGACCGGGGCGCGGACCTGCTACGACCACCTGGCCGGCCGGTGGGGTGTGTCGCTGTACGACGCGCTCGTCTCCAGCGGCCTGCTCAGCGTCGACGGCGGGCTGGCGCTCACCCCGGCGGGCCGGCGCTGGTCCGCCGAGGTGGGCGCGGTCGGGGTGCCGGCCGGTCGGCGCCCGCTGCTCCGGGAGTGCCTGGACTGGACCGAGCGGCGCAGCCACCTGGGCGGCCAGCTCGGCGCGGCGCTGCTCCGGCACGCCCTGGCCGCCGGCTGGGTGGAGCCGGTCGCCGCCCACCCGCGCGCGCTGCGGGTGACGCCGGTCGGCGAGCGGCTGCTCGCCGACCCGGCCCGGCTCGGCGGGTGACGTTGGTCGCCGCCTCCGGCGTCAGCCGGGGACGCCGACCTCCTCGGTGGAGCCGAGCACCTGCAGGTCGGCCACGGTCAGCCCGGCGAGCGAGGCCCGCAGCACCAGGCCCGGCAGTGGTTCCAGTGGCTGCAACGACGGCACCCCGAGCACGGCGGCGCCGGCGGCCAGCCCAGCGGTGACGCCGACCAGCGAGTCCTCGACGACGAGGCTCGACCCCGGCTCGACCCCCAGCGCGGCCATCGCCTGGAGGTAGGGCGCCGGGTCGGGCTTGCGGGCGGGCACCTCGTCGCCGCACACGGTGACGTCGAACGGTGAGCCGCCCAGCTCCGCGGCGATCCGGTCCAGCACGATCGAGGCGATCCGCCGGGGCGTCGTCGTCACCAGGGCGGTGGCCAGCCCGGCGTCCCGGACGGCGGTGAGCAGCTCGCGGGCGCCGGGCTGCCAGGGGATCCCCCGGCTGGTCATCAGCGCCGCGGTCTCGTCCTCGACCCAGCGGGCGTCGTCCCGGTGCTGCTGCTCGGTGCGCTCGACCCCGAGGTCGGCGTAGAGGACCTGCATCGCCACGGTCATCGACGTCCCGACGGTCCGCTCGCGCGCCTCGTCGGAGAACTCACCGCCGAGCTGGTGGGCCAGGGCGCCCATCGCCTCGCCCCACAGCTCCTCGGTCTCCACCAGCGTCCCGTCCATGTCGAACAGCACCGCCCGCAGTCGGCCCTCGTGCAGGGGCCCGCGGCGAGCGGAGCGAGTCGTGGGGGGCACGGGGGTCCTCTGGTTCATTCGTCCTCCGTGCGGTAGCCCAGGTTCGGCGACAGCCACCGCTCGGCCTCCGACACCGTCCAGCCCTTGCGCCGGGCGTAGTCCTCGACCTGGTCACGGCCCAGCCGCCCGAGCACGAAGTACTGCGACTGCGGGTGGGAGAAGTACAGCCCGCTCACCGCGGCGCCCGGCCACATGGCCATGCTCTCGGTCAGCTCGATGCCGGTCCGCGCCTCGACGTCGAGCAGCTCCCAGATGGTCCGCTTCTCGGTGTGCTCCGGGCAGGCCGGGTAGCCCGGCGCCGGCCGGATGCCGTGGTACTTCTCGGCGATCAGGCCCTCGGCGTCCAGGTGCTCGTCGGGGGCGTAGGCCCAGAACTCCTTGCGCACCCGCTCGTGCAGCCGCTCGGCGAAGGCCTCGGCGAGCCGGTCGGCCAGCGACTCCAGCAGGATCGCGTTGTAGTCGTCGTTGTCCTTCTTGAACTCCGCGACCTTCTCCGCCGAGCCGAGCCCGGCGGTGACGGCGAACGCGCCCACGTGGTCGCGCAGCCCGGTGGCCTTGGGCGCCACGAAGTCGGCCAGCGACTTGCGGGCCGAGCCGTCGCGGCCCTCGGTCTGCTGGCGGAGCTGGTGCAGCGTGGTGCGGACGGCGGAGCGCGACTCGTCGGTGTAGACCTCGATGTCCTCGCCGTCCACCTGGTTGGCCGGGAACAGGCCGAACACACCCGCGGCGCGCAGCCACTTCTCCGCGATCAGCTGGTCGAGCATCGCCTGCGCGTCGTCGTAGAGCCGGCGGGCGGCCTCGCCGCTGGCCGGGTTGTTCAGGATGTCGGGGAACCGCCCGCGCATCTCCCAGGCGTTGAAGAACGGCTGCCAGTCGATGTAGCGGCGCAGCTCCTCCAGCGGGTAGTCGGAGAAGCTCCGGACGAACTGGGTGGCCTGGCCGTGCTGGTGGTCGCAGTCCGGGCCGGTGCAGACGTCCCGGGCCTGCTGCAGCAGCATCCGCGGCCGGGGTGGCTGGTAGTCGCTCCAGTCGAGCTCCGGCGCCTGGGCCCGGGCGGTGGCCAGCGGCAGCAGCGAGCGGGTGTCGTTGCGCGCGGCGTGCCGCTCGCGGAGCGTCTCGTACTCGGCGTCGGTCTCGGCCAGCAGCCGGGGCCGCTGCTCGTCGGACAGCAGCGCCGCGACCACCGGCACCGACCGCGAGGCGTCCTTCACCCAGATCACCGGGCCGTGGTACTTCTGCGCCACCTTCACCGCGGTGTGCGCCCGAGAGGTGGTGGCCCCGCCGATCAGCAGCGGGATGTCGAAGCCCTGGCGCTCCATCTCCGAGGCCAGGTTGACCATCTCGTCCAGCGACGGGGTGATCAGCCCGGAGAGCCCGATGACGTCGGCGCCCTCCTCCTTGGCGGCGTCCAGGATCCGCTGGGCGGGCACCATCACGCCCAGGTCGACGACGTCGTAGTTGTTGCACTGCAGGACGACGCCGACGATGTTCTTGCCGATGTCGTGGACGTCGCCCTTCACGGTGGCCATGACGACCTTGCCGTTGCTGCGCTCGACGTCGCCGGGCTGCTTCTCGGCCTCGATGAACGGGATCAGGTGGGCGACGGCCTTCTTCATCACCCGGGCGGACTTGACCACCTGGGGCAGGAACATCTTGCCGGCGCCGAACAGGTCGCCGACGACGTTCATGCCGTCCATCAGCGGGCCCTCGATCACCTCGATCGGGCGGCCGCCGCGGGCGCTGATGTCCTGGCGCAGCTCCTCGGTGTCGTCCTCGACGAACGCGTCGATGCCCTTGACCAGGGCGTGGGTGATCCGCTCCCCCACCGGCAGCGACCGCCACTCCTCGGTCGCGACCTCCTTGACCGAGCCGTCGCCGGCGAAGTCCGCGGCGATCTCCAGCAGCCGCTCGGTGCTGTCCGGGCGGCGGGCGAGGACGACGTCCTCGATCCGCTCGCGCAGCAGCTCGGGCACCTCGTCGTAGACCTCGAGCGCCCCGGCGTTGACGATCGCCATGTCCAGGCCGGCCCGGATCGCGTGGTACAGGAAGACGGCGTGGATCGCCTCGCGGACCTTGTTGTTGCCGCGGAAGGAGAACGAGACGTTCGAGATGCCGCCGGACACCAGGGCGCCGGGCAGGTTCTGCTTGATCCACCGGGTGGCCTCGATGAAGTCCAGCCCGTACCGGGCGTGCTCCTCGATGCCGGTGGCCACGGCGAAGACGTTGGGGTCGAAGATGACGTCCTCGGCCGGGAAGCCGACCTGCTCGGTGAGGATGTCGTAGGCCCGGCGGCAGATCTGCTGGCGCCGCTCCAGGGTGTCGGCCTGGCCGTTCTCGTCGAAGGCCATCACGACCACCGCGGCGCCGTACTTGCGGCACAGCCGGGCCTCCCGGACGAACTCCTCCTCGCCGTTCTTCATCGAGATGGAGTTGACGATCGGCTTGCCCTGCACGCACTTGAGGCCGGCCTCGATGACCGCCCACTTGGACGAGTCGATCATCGTGGGCACCCGGGAGATGTCCGGCTCGGAGGCGATCAGCTTGAGGAAGCGGTCCATCGCCTCGACGCCGTCGATCATGCCCTCGTCCATGTTGACGTCGATGACCTGCGCGCCGGCCTCGACCTGCTGGCGGGCGACCGCGAGCGCGGCCGGGTAGTCGCCGGCCTTGATCAGGTTCCGGAAGCGGGCCGACCCGGTGATGTTGGTGCGCTCGCCGACGTTGACGAACAGCGAGGACTCGTCGATGGTCACCGGCTCCAGGCCGGACAGCCGCAGCGCCGGAGCGACGCTCACCGGGGTGCGAGGCGCCTTGCCCTCGACGGCGGCGGCGATCGCGGCGATGTGCGCCGGAGTGGTGCCGCAGCAGCCGCCGACCAGGTTCACGAACCCGGCGGTGGCGAACTCCTCGAGGACCTCCGCGGTCTCGGCCGGCGACTCGTCGTACTCGCCGAAGGCGTTGGGCAGCCCGGCGTTCGGGTAGCAGGAGACGAAGGTGTCCGCGACGCGGGCGACCTCGGCGATGTAGGGCCGCATCTCCTTCGCTCCCAGCGCGCAGTTGAGCCCGACCAGCAGCGGCTGGACGTGCCGGATCGAGTGCCAGAACGCCTCGGTGACCTGGCCGGACAGCGTCCGCCCGGAGGCGTCGGTGATCGTGCCGGAGACCATCACCGGCCAGCGGCGTCCGCGCTCCTCGAACAGCGTCTCCAGCGCGAAGACAGCCGCCTTGGCGTTGAGGGTGTCGAAGATGGTCTCGATCAGCAGGACGTCGGACCCGCCGTCGACCAGCCCGTTGGCCTGCTCCAGGTAGGCCTCGACCAGCTCGTCGTAGCTGACGTTGCGGGCGCCGGGGTCGTTCACGTCCGGCGAGATCGACGCCGTCCGGCTGGTCGGGCCGATCGCGCCGACCACGTAGCGGGGCTTCTCCGGCGTCCGGGCGGTCATCTCGTCGCAGGCGGCGCGGGCCAGCCGGGCAGAGGCGTGGTTCAGCTCGTAGGCCAGCTCGGACATCCCGTAGTCGGCCAGCGAGATGCGGGTGGCGTTGAAGGTGTTCGTCTCGAGCAGGTCGGCGCCGGCCTCGAGGTACTCGCGGTGGATGCCGGTGATGATCGCGGGGGCGGTGATGCTGAGCAGGTCGTTGTTGCCCTGCACGTCGCTGGGCCAGTCGGCGAACCGCTCACCGCGGTACCCCGCCTCGTCGGGCCGGTCGCGCTGGATGGCGGTGCCCATGGCCCCGTCGAGGACCAGGATCCGCTGCTGCAGCAGCGCCGTCAGGGCGGCGGTGGCGTCCGGGCGGAGGTCGGGCGTGGCTGGCGCTGGGGACTCGGGCACGGGGCAGTCCTCGGGATCGATCGGACACGGTCACAGAGACGTCCGGCGCCAGGGCCCTGGCAACTACGACGGGCGGTCAGCCACCTCGTCGTCCTCGAACAGCACCCCATGATCGCACCTCTCGCCGCCGGACGGGCCCACCGGCGCCGATCTCCTCGTCCGGGCTGCCCCAGGCACCCCAGCAGGACCACGGCGGGACGCCGGGACCGACGTAGGCTCGAAGGGTGATCGATCCCAAGTCCACCGCAGACGACCTGCCCGAGCTGGACGACCCCGTGGTCGTGGTCGCTTTCGAGGGGTGGAACGACGCCGGGGACGCCGCCACCGGAGCGGTCGAGCACCTGGAGCTGATCTGGGACGCCGAGCCGCTGGCCGCCCTGGACCCCGAGGACTACTACGACTTCCAGGTCAACCGGCCCACCGTCTCCCTCGTCGACGGCGTCAGCCGCCGCATCGAGTGGCCCACCACGCGCATCTCGGTCGCCAAGCCGCCGGGCGCCGACCGGCACGTCGTCCTGATCCGCGGCATCGAGCCGAACATGCGCTGGCGCAGCTTCTGCGACGAGCTGATCGAGCTGGTCCAGGAGCTGGGCGCCACCACGGTGGTGGCGCTCGGCGCGCTGCTCGCCGACACGCCGCACACCCGGCCCACCCCGGTGACCGGGTCGGCGTACGACGCCGAGTCCGCCGCCAACTGGGGCCTGGAGACCTCCCGCTACGAGGGGCCGACCGGCATCCTCGGCGTCTTCCAGGACGCCTGCGTGCAGTCCGGCCTGCCGGCGGTCAGCTTCTGGGCCGCCGTCCCGCACTACGTCTCCCAGCCGCCCTCGCCGCGGGCCACCGTCGCCCTGCTGCAGCGGGTGGAGGAGGTGCTGGAGCTCCCGGTGCCGCTCGGTGCGCTCCCGCAGCAGGCCGAGGACTGGGTGAAGACCGTCGACGAGATGGCCAACGAGGACGACGAGGTCGTCGAGTACGTGCGCTCGCTGGAGGAGCGCGCGACCCAGAGCGACCTGTCCCAGGCCAACGGCGACCAGATCGCCAAGGAGTTCGAGAGGTACCTGCGCCGCCGCGGCGGCACGTCGTCGAACTGAGCACCCGTGATCACGGCCCGCTGAGTGCTGTCACCCGAGCCGGGTGGCAGCACTCAGCGCGTTCTCGTCGGAGGCGCCGGCGATCAGGACCCGGCAGTGGCGGCGCGCAGGACGGCGTCCACCACCTCGGCCAGCGGACGTCGGGTGTCCACCTCCACCGTCGCCCCCGCGCGCAGCAGCGGCTCGACCTGCTCGGTGTCCGCGACGATCCGCCGGCGCTCGTCGGCGGTCTTGCCGAAGTGGTTCGTCGTCCGCGACGCGACCCGCTCGAGCAGCACCTCGACCGGCGCGCTGAGCAGCACCACCGCGTCGAGGCGCGGGTAGAACCGGCCCTGGTTGGCCACCGTGCCCGCCAGGAACAGGTGCCCGGCGGTGTGCCCGTCGAGCAGGGCGGTGACCCGGTCCTCCCGCCACAGCGGCTCGGGCGCCTGCTCGATCCAGCCGCCGTCGTCGGTGTCGACCACGGCGTGACCGCGCCGGGCGAGCTCGGCGAGCACCGTCGACTTCCCCACCCCGGACATCCCGGTCACCAGCACCACGGCCACGGCCGGCTCAGGGGACGACGAGCAGCGGGCGCATCCGCAGCGACGCGGTGTCGTCGAAGAGCCGGTCGTGCGCGGCGAGGGCGAACCGGTCGGTCATCCCGGTGACGTAGTCGACGACCTGGGTGACGGCGTCGGCCTCGGTGTCGCGGTAGCTGGCCGGGATCAGCTCCGGGTGGGCCAGGTGGTGGTCGACCAGCCGGCGGATGACGTCGATCGCCACGTTCTTCTGCCCGGCCGCGGTGTCGGACTCGTAGACCCGCTCGAACATGAACACCCGCAGCTCCTGCATGGCCTCCAGCGCGTCGGGGTCCATCACGACCGCGCCGCCGGTGTTGGCCGGCGACAGGCTGCCGGCGACGACCGCCTCGATCATCGAGCCGACCATCGCGCTGCCGGGCTCGCCGAACACCTGGCGGGTGCGGGCCGGCAGGTCACCGGGGCGCAGCACCCCGGCCCGGACGGCGTCCAGCGCGTCGTGCGACAGGTAGCCGATCCGGTCGGCGTAGCGCACGCACTCGCCCTCGCGGGTGTCCGGCGGCGGGCTGATCTTCCAGCTGTGCGCCCGCACCCCGTCGCGCACCTCCCAGGTGAGGTTGAGGTCCTCGAGCACCTCGACGATCCGCACCCCCTGGGCCGCGTGGTGCCAGCCGCCGGCGACGTAGGGGTCCAGCGCCTCCTCGCCGATGTGCCCGAACGGCGAGTGCCCGACGTCGTGGGCCAGCGCGATGGCCTCGGCCAGCGTCTCGTTCAGCGACAGCGCCGCGGCCAGCGACCGGGCCACCTGGGTCACCTGCAGCGTGTGGGTCAGCCGGGTGACGAAGTGGTCGCCGTCGGGGTGCAGGAAGACCTGGGTCTTGTGCTTGAGCCGGCGGAAGGCCTTGGCGTGCAGGATCCGGTCGCGGTCGCGCTCGTAGGCGGTGCGCAGGTCGTCCTCGGGTTCGGGCCGGGCCCGGCCGCGGGTGCGCGCCGAGCGGGCGGCGGCGGGGGCCAGCTGCTCCTCCGCCCGCTCCCGGGCCGCTCGGTCGGCCAGCCGGAACGGGGACCCGGGCGCGGTCACGGCGTGAGCGCGATCCCCAGCAGCGCGTCGACCAGGTCGCGCACCACTGCCGGGGACTGCTCGTCCCAGTCGTCGGTGGCCTGCGCCGCGGGCGTGCCGCTGCCCGACGCCGCCTCGGCCAGGCTGGCGGCGGCCCAGGCGTCGACGGCGGCGATGGCGCCGGGGGTGTCCAGGTCGTCGGCCAGCCGCTCGCGGACGGCGGCCAGCACCGGGCCGGCCGGGGCGCCGAGGGGCAGGTCGACCGCCCGCTGCCAGGTGGCCAGCCGCTGCAGCGCGGTCTCCAGCAGGTCGGGGGTCCAGGCGCGGTCGGTGCGGTAGTGCCCGGAGAGCAGGGCCAGCCGGATGGCCATCGGGTCGACGCCCTCGCCGCGCAGCCGGGAGACGAACACCAGGTTGCCCCGGCTCTTGCTCATCTTCTCGCCGTCCAGCCCGATCATCGCGGCGTGCACGTAGGCCTGGGCGAAGGGCTTGGTGGCCGTCAGCGCCTCGGCGTGCACCGCGGAGTACTCGTGGTGCGGGAAGACCAGGTCGCTGCCGCCGCCCTGGACGTCGAAGCCGGTGCCGATCGTGTCCAGCGCGATGGAGGCGCACTCGACGTGCCAGCCGGGGCGGCCGGCGACCCCGCGCGGGCCGGGCCAGCTGGGCTCGCCGTCGCGGGCGCCCTTCCACAACAGCGGGTCGAGCGCGTGCCGCTTGCCCGGGCGCTCGGGGTCGCCACCGCGCTCGGCGGACAGCCGCAGCATCGTCGCCTCGTCGTAGCCGGACTCCCCGCCGAAGCCGGGGGCCTGGGAGACGTCGTGGTAGACGTCGCCGGTGCCGTCGTCGAGCTGGTAGGCCAGGCCGGCGTCCCAGAGGGTCTCGACCTTCGCCACGATCTGCGGGATCGCCTCGACGGCGCCGACGTAGTCCTCCGGCGGGAGCACCCGCAGCGCCGTCATGTCCTCGCGGAACAGCGCCGTCTCGCGCATGCCGAGGACGATCCAGTCCTCGCCGTCGCGGTCGGCGCGCTCGAAGAGCGGGTCGTCGACGTCGGTGACGTTCTGCACGTAGTGCACGGCGTGCCGGGCGTCCCGCCAGACCCGGTTGACCAGGTCGAAGGCGAGGTAGGTGGCGGCGTGCCCGAGGTGGGTGGCGTCGTAGGGGGTGATCCCGCAGACGTACATCCGCGCGATGCGGCCCGGGGTGGTCTGGACGACCTCGCCGCGGGCGGTGTCGTGCAGCCGCAGGGCGGGCCCGGACCCGGGCAGGGTCGGGAGGAGCGGAGCGGGCCAGGAGAGCACGTCAGGAGCGTAGTTCCGGGCACCGACGGTCGGGCACGGCACCCGGCCGGAGCGGCCACCTGACCCTCCACCGCAGGGTGAGGGTCAGGGCCAGGTGGTGGCGTGCCGGTCGAACTCCTCGCCGGTCTGGACGCCGACGACGCAGAAGACCAGGCCCGCGGGGTCGGTCAGCTGCCAGAACCGGCCCATGTCGGCCAGCCGGCGGGCGCCCAGGCCCTCGAGCCGCTCGACCTCGGCCTCGACGTCGTCGGTCTCGACGTCCACGTGCCAGCGCGGCGGCGTGCCCTCGCCGGTGCGCTGCACCTCCAGGTGGAAGCCGTCGGCGAAGGTGCCCAGCGAGCTCCACGTGGCGTCGGCGGTGTCCGGCACCACCGGGTGGCCGGTGGCCGCGGACCAGAAGTCGCGGCCGGCGGCGTGGTGCTCGGGCGGGAGGTCGAGCAGGAGGATCGACAGGCGGCTGCGGTGCGGCATGGACCGCATCGTGTCAGCAGGAGGCCGGTGGGGCCGCGGTCAGAAGGGCGGCCAGGGCAGCGCGGGCCACTCGCCGCTGGGCTGTGGGTGCAGCTGCGTGCGCAGCAGCTCGTCGACCCGCTGCTGGGTGCGCCGCACCTCGCGCCGGGTCAGGTGCTCGTGCAGCTGCTCCCCCAGGTCGCCGCGCAGCTGCTCGGCCAGCTGCTCCAGCACCGCCAGGTGCTCCAGCAGCAGCGGCCGGCCGGCCCAGCGCCACAGCAGGGTGCGCAGCTTCGGGTCGGCGGAGAAGCAGATGCCGTGGTCGACGCCGTACACGTGGCCGTCGGGCATCGGGATGATGTGACCGCCCTTGCGGTCGGCGTTGTTCACCACGGCGTCGAAGACCGCCATCCGGCGCAGCCCCGGGTCGTCGCGGCGGACGAACTCGGTGAGCTCGATGCCCGGGTCGGCGTCCATCCACAGCTGCACCATGCCGCGGCCGTAGGGCCCGTCGCGCAGCACCGTCGGCGGCACGACCGACCAGCCGGTGGCCTCGGAGACCAGGTGGGCGCTGATCTCCCGGCCGGCGAGGGTGCCGTCGGGGAAGTCCCACAGCGGCCGCTCCCCCGCCACCGGCTTGTAGACGCAGGTGGCGGCCAGCGTCTCGGTGCGGACGGCGCCGACCAGGGTGACGTTGCTGGCGTCCAGCAGCCGCCCCTCCATGTCCAGCTCGCCGTCGCGGAGGAGGGTGGCGATCTCGTCGGTGCCTGACGGGGCGCGGCGGTCGCCGTGGTCGAACGCGGCGAGGTCCAGCTCCACGACGTCACCGTCGTCGTCCTCGTCGGCCTCGTCGTCGTACCCGAGCTCCTCGTCGAGGAGCTCGTCGTCGGGCGTGGGGCCGGGCTCGGATGCGCTCATGGCCGGGACCTCCGGCTCAGCGCCGGTAGCCGTTCTGCCGGGGGCAGACGTGCCCGGCGGGGTCGAGCGGCATCGAGCACAGCGGGCAGGACGGCCGGCCGGCGGCGATGACCCGGCGGGCGCGGGCGACGAACGCCCGGGCCGCGGTGGGGGTGATCGTCACGCGCAGCGCGTCGGGGCCCTCGTCGGCGTCGGAGAGGATCGCGTCCTCCTCGATCGGCTCCTCGCCCGCGGCGACGGCCTCGACCACGACCGCGTCGGCCTCGCCGTCCCAGGCCAGGCCCATCGCCGCGACCCGGAACTCCTCGTCGACCGGGGCGGTGAGCGGGTCCAGGTCGTCGACGTCGGCTTCGGGCGGGACGACGACCGAGGCGCGCGTGGCGACCTCGTCGAGCAGCTCGCTCATCCGGTCGGCGAGCACCTGGACCTGCGACTTCTCCAGCGCCACGCTGATCGTGCGGCCGGCCTCGTCGGAGGCCTGCAGGTAGAAGGTGCGGTCGCCGGGCTGGCCCACCGTGCCGGCGACGAACCGGGTGGGACGGTCGAAGAGGTAGACCTGACGGGGCACGAGATCAGGTTACGCGGCGCCGCTGCCCGCGCCGCCGCCGACGACGGCGTCGGACGAGGGCTTCCGGCGGCCGCGCTTCTTCTTCGGCGGCGGGATGAGCGCGGAGACGTCGCCGCCGGTGTCGTTGACCCGGACGACGAACGGCCGGGTCTCGGTGTAGCTGACCACCGAGATCGACGCCGGGTCCACGACGATCCGCTGGAAGGCGTCCAGGTGCATGCCGAACGCGTCGGCCAGCACCGCCTTGATCACGTCACCGTGGCTGCAGGCCACCCAGACGGCGTCCGGTCCCAGCGTCGCGTTCCACTCCCGGACGGCGGCCACCGCGCGGGCCTGGGTCTGGGCCAGCCCCTCCCCCTCCGGGCCGGGGAACACCGCGGCCGAGGGGTGCTGCTGGACGACCTTCCACATCGGCTCCTTGACCAGCTCCTTGATCGGCCGGCCGGTCCAGTCGCCGTAGCGGGCCTCGCCGAGCCGGTCGTCGGTCTGCAGCTCCAGCTCGCGGCCCTCGACGACGGCGCCGGCGGTCTGCTGGCAGCGCTCGAGCGGGCTGCTGACCACCGCGGCCAGCGGCACGCCGGACAGCCGCTGGGCGACCGCGGCCACCTGCGCCGAGCCGGTCTCGTCCAGTCGCACCCCGGGGGTCCAGCCGGCCAGGACGCCCGCGGTGTTGGCCGTCGTCCGGCCGTGGCGCAGCAGCACGACGGTGGTCACGAGCGGAGCCTATGTCGGGTCGAGCACCCCGGCGCCGACCAGCGCGAGCAGCAGCAGGCCGAGCACCACCCGGTAGACGACGAACGGGGTGAAGCTGCCCCGGGACAGGTAGCGCAGCAGCCAGGAGATGACCGCGAAGCCGACGACGGCGGCGATCGCGGTGGCCAGCAGGGTGGGGCCCCAGTCGACCCCGCCGTCCAGCGACTCGTAGACCTGGAAGAAGCCCGAGCCGAGCACCGCCGGGACGGCGAGCAGGAACGAGTAGTCCGCGGCGGCCGAGCGCGAGTAGCCGAGGAACCGGCCGGCGGTGATCGTGCCGCCCGAGCGGGAGACGCCGGGGATGAGCGCCATCGCCTGGGCCAGACCGAAGTAGAGCCCGTGCCGCACGGTGAGGTCGGGCAGCTCGCGCTGCGTGCTGCCCACCCGGTCGGCCCAGAACAGGATCAGCGAGAACACGACCAGCGCGATCGCGACGATCCGCAGGTCGCGGAAGGTTGACTCGATGCGGTCCTGCAGCAGCAGGCCGAGCACCACGATCGGGATGCTGCCGATGATGATCAGCCAGCCCATCCGGGCGTCCGGGTCGCTGCGCAGCCCCCGGTCGCGCAGCGACCGCAGCCAGGTCGTGATGACCCGGCCGATCTTCTTGCGGTAGTAGATGAGGACGGCGGTCTCGGTGCCGATCTGGGTGATGGCGGTGAACGCCGCACCGGGGTCGCCCCAGCCGAAGACCTCCCCGAAGATGCGCAGGTGGGCGCTGGAGGAGATCGGCAGGAACTCGGTGAGGCCCTGCACCAGGCCCAGGACGACCGCTTCGACCCAGCCCATCGTCAGGCCACCCGCGGGGTGGCCGGCACGCGGTCAGGGCACGCGGGGATCGACTGCACGGCAGGCACCCTAGGGCCCGTGGGCGCCGGTCCCGGTGCGACCGTCCGGTGCGCCGGCGTTGACCGGGACACACCCGCGGCCCCGGTAGGTTGACCCGTCGTGGAACAGCGGGCGCTCGGGCGCAGCGGCCTGGTCGTGTCGCGGCTCGGTCTGGGCACCATGACGTGGGGCCGGGACACCGACGAGGACGAGGCCGCCATGCAGCTCACCGCCTTCGTCGACGCCGGCGGGACGCTGGTCGACACCGCCGACGTCTACGCCGACGGGGAGAGCGAGCGCACGCTGGGCCGGCTGCTGTCCGACGTCGTCCCGCGCGACGACGTCCTGGTCGCCACCAAGGCGGTCGGGCGCACCGGGCCGGGGCCGATGGGCCGCGGCGCCTCCCGCGGGCACCTGCTCGCCGCCCTGGACGCCTCGCTGGAGCGCCTCGGCCTGGACCACGTCGACCTGTGGCAGCTGCACTCCTGGGACGACGCGACCCCGGTGGAGGAGACGCTGGCCGCCTGCGACCTCGCCGTCTCCTCGGGCCGGGCCCGCTACGTCGGGATCAGCAACTACTCCGGCTGGCAGACCGCCCAGGCCGCCACCTGGCAGCGCGCCTGGCCCGGGCGCACGCCGATCGTGAGCACCCAGGTGGAGTACTCGCTGCTGCAGCGCGGCGTGGAGCGCGAGGTCGTGCCCGCGGCCGAGGCGCTGGGGCTGGGCATCCTGCCGTGGTCGCCGCTGGGCCGCGGGCTGCTCACCGGCAAGTACCGGCACAGCACGCCCGGTGACTCCCGTGGCGCCTCGCCGCAGTGGGCCGGGTTCATCGACGGGCTGCGCTCGGCGACCGCCGACCGGGTGGTCGAGGCGGTGATCACCGCGGCCGAGGGGCTGGGGACGACGCCGCTCGGGGTCGCGCTGGCCTGGCTGCGCGACCGCCCGGGCGTGGTCGCGCCGATCGTGGGCGCCCGCACCGCCCAGCAGCTGCAGGCCACCCTGGACGCCGACGGGGTGCGGCTGCCCCCGGCGATCGTCACCGCGCTGGACGACGTCTCCTCGCCGCCGTTCTCCTACCCCGAGCACCGGCCGGAGCAGCGGGCATGAGCGGCCCGGTGACCGGCGACCCGGTGTTCGCCGCGTTCTGCGCCGCCGGCCTGTGGCCCGGGCTGGGCAAGCGGACGGCGGCCGACCTGCCGGCGGCGGGGATCACCAGCCCCGACGAGGTCTCCGCCGACCGGCTGCAGAAGCTGCCCCGGGTGGGCCGGCAGCGCGCCGAGCGGCTGTTCAGCTCCTTCCTGGCCGCGGGGCCGACCTACGAGGTCGTGGAGCTGCTCGTCGGCGCCGGGCTCAACGCCCGGCTGGCGGTCAGCTCGGCGGACCTGCTGGGCCCGGACGCCGCCCGCCGGCTGCGCGACGACCCGTGGGCGCTGCTGAGCCTCACCGGCGTCACGCTGGCCGACGCCGACCGGCTGGCGATCACCGTGCTCTCCGGCGCGGACCGGCAGGACACCCGCCGGGGCCGGGCGATCGTCGCGCTGACGCTGCGCACCGCCACCCGCGACGGCCACACCGTGCTCCCCGCCGACCTGGTGGTCGCCGCGCTGCGCGCCGAGCAGATCAGCGACCCGGCGGCGGCGATCGTGGCCGCGGTGGAGTCCGGCGACGTGCTCGAGCACGAGCCGCCCCTGCCGGAGTTCGACGAGGACTCCGACGACGAGCTGCCCGAGCCCGACCCGGCGCTGCGCACCCTGTCGCTGGCCCGCTACGGGATGGCCGAGGAGGCCGTCGCGGAGAACGTGCACCGGCTGGCGGCCACCAGCGGGCGGATCGCCGACCCGGCCTCGGTGCGGTCGGTGGCCAAGGGGCTGGACCCGGCGCAGCAGGCCGCGGTCGCCCAGGTGCTCGGCGCCGGCATCTCACTGCTCACCGGCGGTCCCGGCACCGGCAAGAGCCGGACGGTGGCGTCGCTGGTGAAGCTGCTGCAGGCCAAGGGCACCGAGGTGGCGCTCGCCGCCCCGACCGGGCGGGCCGCCAAGCGGCTGGAGGAGCTCACCGACCACCCGGCCGTCACGGTGCACCGGCTGCTGGGCGCGCAGGGCATGACCGGGGGTTTCTCGCGCAACGAGGAGTGGCCGCTGGACGCCGACGTCGTCGTGGTCGACGAGGCCTCGATGCTCGACGTCGAGCTGACCGCGGCGCTGCTGGAGGCCTGCAAGGACGGCACGCACCTGCTGCTCGTGGGCGACCCCGCTCAGCTGCCCTCGATCGGCCCCGGGCACGTGCTCGGCGACCTGATCGACTCCGGCGTGGTGCCGGTGACCGAGCTGACCACGCTGCACCGGCAGGCCGCCGGTGGCGCGATCGCCCGGCTGGCCACCGGGGTGCGCGGCGGCGAGCTGGTGCAGGTCGAGTCCCCCGACCGCGAGGTGGTCATCGTGCCGGCCACCGGCAGCGCGGAGGCGGCCAAGCGGGTGGTGCAGCTGGTCACCGACTCGATCCCCCGCGCGCTGGGCATCGACCCGGCCACCGTCCAGGTCGTCACCCCGGTGCACCGCGGGCCGGCCGGCACGATCGAGCTGAACAAGGCGCTCAAGGCCCAGCTCAACCCGGGCGACGGCACGGTGTTCGGCTTCGACGTCGGCGACCGGGTGGTGGCCACCGCCAACCACCTGGACATCGAGCCGATCGGCTTCGCCAACGGCGAGGTGGGCGTGGTGACCGGCACCGGCGAGGGCTCGCTGTCGATCGACTTCAGCTCCGGCCCGGTCACCGTCACCGGCTCCGCGCTGTCGGACCTCCGGCACGGCTGGGCGATCACCGTGCACCGGGCGCAGGGCTCGGAGTGGCCGGGCGTCGTCGTCGTGCTGCCCCCGGAGGCGGGCGGGATGCTCTCCCGGCCGCTGGTCTACACCGCGCTGACCCGCGCCCAGAAGCACCTGTCGATCGTGCACGCCAGCGGTGCGGCGCTGGCCCGGGCGGTGCGGGAGGTCGACGTCCGGCCGCGCCGGACCCGGCTGGCGGGGCTGCTGGCCGAGCTCGCCGACTGACCCGCCCGGGTGAGCCGCGTTTGAGCGGTTGATCTTGTGGGAACCGACGCTGCCATGGGCATCATCGGATTCCTCGTGTTCGGCCTGGTCGTCGGGGCGCTCGCGCGCCTCATCAAGCCCGGCAAGCAGAACCTCAGCCTCGTGGCCACCCTCCTGCTGGGTGTCGTCGGCTCGCTGATCGGTGGCGTCGTCGCCAAGTTCTTCGGCACCGGTGACTTCTTCGAGCTGAACATCCTGGGCGCGGTCGTGGCGATCATCGCCGCGGTGCTGCTGATCGGTGTCGCCGAGGGCGCCTCCGGCGGCCGCCGGCGCTCCGTGCGCTGACCGACCCCGCTCCCGCACCAGCACCACCCCTGCCCGGGGCGCCGACCGGACGGTCAGCGCTCCGGGCAGCCGCGTCTCGTGGCGCACATCAGCTGGTGCACCGCCCGGCCGAGCTCGTCGGCGGTGCTGACCGGCTGGGCGAACGGCACCCGCACGTCGCGGTGACCCGACCGCTGCTCGATCCGCAGCCGGAAGCCGCACCGGTCCAGCCCCAGCGGCCGCACCACGTCGCCCTTCGCCAGCCACCGCCCCGGCACCCGGGAGCGCAGCAGCGCCAGGTCCTCCGGGTGCGCCTCGTCCAGGTGCTGCAGGGCGTGCGCCTCCACCGCGGCCAGCGGGTCGGGCGCCGCGGCCAGGTAGTCCTCCGGCGCAACCTCGGTGACCGTGCCGCACTCCCCCAGCACGACCTCGGCCAGGTCCAGCCGCAGCAGCGTCGTCCCGCGGCCGACGTCGAGCAGCGCGCTCACCGGGGCGACGTCGGCGAAGGCCAGCGCGGCCGCCCGCTCGTCCGCCGGGGGCACCGGGGTGAGCCAGCCGGAGAGCCACACCTGGGCCCGCACCGGCTCGCGCAGCTGCACCGGTGCGTGGTCGGTGACCATCAGCAGCGCGGCCAGGTCGCCGTCGGCGGAGTGCCGGACGGCGGTGCACACCTCGCCGTCGGTGGGGACGACCAGCAGCACCTGCCCGTCGTCGGTGGTGGCGTGCCCGAGCACCCGGCTGCCGTCGATGCCGGCGGCGCAGACCGCGGCGGCCGGCCGGGCGGCGACGGTGCGGGCCCGCTCGGCGACCGTGGGCCGCACGGCGTCCGCGGACGGCCCGGGGGCGGCGGGTCGGGTCGATCGTGTCATGGGGCACTCCGGGGTCCAGGGCGGTGCTGCAGCGGGGTAAGGTGAGCCTAACCGAACCCGGAGGACCGTGTGAACAACTCCCGCCCCAAGGTCCGGCGCAGTCGTGCGCTGGGCATCCCGCTCACCCCGAAGGACGTCCGCTACTTCGAGCGCCGCCCGTACCCCCCGGGTGAGCACGGTCGCAAGCGCAAGAACACCAGCGACTACAAGACGCGGCTGCTGGAGAAGCAGCGGCTGCGCGCCCAGTACGACATCAGCGAGACGCAGCTGCGGTCGGCGTTCGACCGGGCCCGGCGGAGCGGCGGGAAGACCGGCGAGGAGCTGATCACCCACCAGCTCGAGGCCCGGCTGGACGCCACGGTCCTGCGCGCCGGCTTCGCCCGGACGATCTACCAGGCCCGCCAGATCGTCAGCCACCAGCACGTCACGGTGAACGGCAAGCGGGTCGACCGGCCCAGCTACCAGGTGCAGCCCTACGACGTGGTGGAGATCGCCGAGCGCAGCAAGTCCAAGCCGCCGTTCCAGGTCGCCGCCTCCGGCGCGCACGCCGCCGCCCCGGCCTACCTCGAGGTGCGGCTGGCCGACCTGCGGTGCGTGGTGGCCCGGCGGCCGCGGCGCGACGAGGTGCCGGTGATCTGCGAGGAGCAGCTGGTCGTGGAGTACTACTCCCGCTGACGCACCGCCGGCGTCCTGGGTCCCGGGCTCAGGACGCCGGCGCCCCGCTGTTCCGTTCGATGGCCCGCCGTGGTCCGCCGACCGCCCGGCTCATCGGCCAGGCCAGCACCAGTGGCCAGAACAGCGTGTTGAACACCCGTCCCCACTCCCGGCGCGCCACGGCGAAAGCGAGCGCCGCCACCGCGAGCACCACCCACACCAGCCACAGCAACCGGGCCACCCGACGAGCCCGGGGGTAGCGGGCCCGTCGCTCCTCCACCAGCTGCTGCAGGGTCTGCGCCCAGTCGACGACCGCAGCCCGCAGGCGTGGGTCGTCGAGCTCACGCCCCCAGGTCAGGGCGCCCTCGACCTCGGCGATCTCCGCCGGGCGCAGTCCGTGCCGGCGCACCATCTCGCGGTACAGGTCGGGTTCGGTCCGCTTGCCCGGCCGGCTCCACACGTCCCGGGCGCCGACCCACCACGCCAGCACCGGCAGGGCGAACAGCAGCAGCACCACGGCGACCCAGGCGACAACCACGGCGATGATCATGACCGCCGGTCCATCATGGCGCGACCCATCCGATCCCGGCGCCCGGCACGAAGACCGGATGTGGCCGACCATCGCGGCATGCCCCGAGCTCGGTTCGCCGCCGTCCTGTTGCCCCTGACCCTGGCACTGGCCGGTTGCTCGTCGTCCGAGCCGGCGGCCGACCCGGCCCCGGCGAAGGCCGCTGAACCCGCCGACTCCCCCGAGCTGACCACCGACCCGGCCGGCACGGTCGTCCCGCTGGACCCCGACGCCGAGGGCATGGTGTTCGACCCGGTCACCGGCCTGCTCGCGGTGGCCGTCCGCGACCCGAACCGGCTGGTCCTCGTCGACCGCGACGGCACCGCCGTGCTCGAGGTGCCGCTGCCCGGGCACGCCCGCCACCTGCAGCTGGCCGCCCCCGGTGGTCCGGTGCTGGTGCCGGCGGAGGACTCCAACTCCCTGGTCGAGGTGTCGCTGCCCGACGGCGCGGTGCGCGAGACGCCGGTCGGCAGCTACCCGCACGACGCCGCGCAGGTGGCCAGCGGGCAGGTGCTGGTCGGCGACGAGAAGGGCGGCACCCTGTCGGTCGTGGAGGACGGCGAGGTCACCACCACGCTCACCAGCCAGACCCAGCCCGGCGGTGTCGCCGTCGTCGGGGACGTCGCCGGCGTGGTCGACGTCGGCGCGTTCAGCCTCACCACCTACGACGTCCCGGCCGGTGAGCTGCTCGACGTGGTGGACGCCGGCGACGGCCCGACCCACCTGGTCGCCGACGCCCGCGGCCGCTTCCTGGTCGCCGACACCCGCGGGAACGCCGTCCTCACCTTCAGCGCCGACCCGCTGGCGCAGGTCGGGTCGCTCCCGCTGGACGGCGAGCCCTACGGGCTGGCGTTGGACGCCGCCGACCAGCTGCTGTGGGTGACGCTGACCGGCACCAACGAGGTGGTCGCGCTGTCCACGGCCGGTGACGAGCTCACCGAGGTGGCCCGGCTGCCGACCGTCCGCCAGCCGAACACCGTCGCGGTCGACCCGGGCAGCGGGCGGGTGTTCGTCGGCAGCCGGGCCACCGGGGAGCTGCAGCTCATCGACCCCTGAGCTCAGTCGCGGACGTCGTCCTCGTCGGCCGGCACCGCGGCCTGCTGCTCCAGCCGGTCGTACTCGTCGGCCTCGGCACCGCCCTCGCGGTACCCGCCGGTGCTGCCGGGCACCGCGGAGAGCTGCTGCTCGATGCCGTCGGCCTCCGGGACGTCGTCGGCCAGCGGGGCCGCCTCGTCGGCGAGCTCGGGGACGGGCGGGGTGGCCAGGCGCTGCTGCTCCTGGCGGTCGGCGTCGGTCGCTTCGGGCTCGGTCACGGGGTTCCTCCTCGTCGCTCTGCCGGTCGACCCGGCGTCGTCACCCTGCCCCTGTCGCCGGCCGCTGACACCCTCCCCGGTGACGACGTGGTGGCCGCCACATGACCGACCGGCGTCCGGCGGGCACAATCGAGCGCGTGTCAGCACCCGGCGAGTACGAGTACGCCCCGCTGCGCATCCCCGCGGGCACCTCGCGCTCGGCGGCCGCGCAGCTGATGAGCATGCAGTCCGACACCGGCGGCTGGGAGCTCGCCCGGCTCCAGCTGCACGCCGACGGCACCCGCAAGGTGATCATGCGGCGCCGGATGCGGCTGTCGTACCTCCCCCGCCCGATGGTCTGAGTCTGCGCACTCCCCGGGGTGACCTGAGCCCCGGACACCCCGACGACTGCGCACTCACCGGGCCAGCTCCACGGCCAGCCGCGCGAGCAGCGCGGTCGGGTCGCGCAGGTCGGCCGCGGTCGCGAACACCACCCGCCAGCCCGCCGCGGTGAGCCGGTTCAGCCGCTCCCGGTCCCGCCGGAACTGCCCCGGCTCGGCGTGCCAGAGGCCGTCGTACTCCAGCGCCACCCGGCGGGCCGGCCAGCCGAAGTCGACCCGGGCCACGAACCTGCCGTCGACGAGCACCCCGAACTGGGCCACCGGCGCCGGCGGCGGGCTGCGGACCAGCACCATGCGGAGCCTCGTCTCCTGCGGTGACCCGGCCAGACCGTCGGCCAGCGCGCAGACGGTCCGCGCCCGACGGGACCCGGGACCGGTGCGGCCGGCCGCGACCGCACGCACCCGGGTCAGGTCCGCGGTGCCCGAGCCCACCACCATGTCCACGGCCACGACGCCCTCGTCGTCCGGCAGCGACGCGGCCAGGTCGACGGCGGTCGCCTCCGGGGTGGTGACGGCCAGCCGCGCCCGCCTCGTCACCTCGGGGGGAGCCAGGTCCCGACGGCGCACCCGGACGCCGGCGACCCGCACCTGGCGGGCGCCGCTGGGCAGCGAGAGCTCGACCGGGTCGTCGTCCCCGGCCAGCGGCACGCCCCACAGCACCGCTGCGCTCCGGCCGGTCACCACCGCACCCGGGAGCAGGAGCACGGCGGCCCGGGTGCGGACCAGGTGGTCGACCGGGACGTCGCTCGGGACGTAGACGTCGCGGTACAGCCGCCGCCAGGGCGAGCTGCGCAGCTGGTCAGGCGTCAGGAGGCCGGCCCGCACGGCGGCCGAACCGCGGAAGACCCGGCCGCGGAGCTGTGCGGGCGCGGCGGCGGTCGGTGGCACCCGAGCACCGTGCCGGACGGCGGGCTGCCCGCGCGGGCGTCGTCCACAGGCCGGCGCCGGTGCGCAGTCCCCGGGGTGACCTGAGCCCCGGACACCCCGACGACTGCGCGACCGCGCGGCCTTCCTCAGGGCGTGAGCACGACCTTGCCGACGGTGCTGCGGTCGGCGATCGCCGCCATCGCCTGCGGCAGCTCGGCCAGCGGCAGCGACGACCCGATCAGCGGGGCGATCGCGCCGGCCTCGAACAGCCGGCAGAGCTCGGCGTGCACCTCGCCGATCAGCGACGGCTCGTGCTTGCGGTACAGCCCCCAGTGCAGCCCGACGATGCTGTAGTTCTTCACCAGCGCGTGGTTGACCGGCGCCTGCGGGATGGTGCCGCTGGTGAAGCCGACCACGACGATCCGCCCCTCGAAGGCGATGCACCTGCGTGACCCGTCGAACACCGCCCCGCCGACCGGGTCGTAGACGACGTCGGCCCCGTGCCCGCCGGTGATCTCCTTGACCAGGGGCACGAAGTCCTCCGCCGTGTAGTCGATGACGTGGTCGGCGCCGAGCTGGCGGCACACCTCGGTCTTGCGCTCGCCGCCGGCGGTCGCGATGACCTTCGCGCCGGCGGCCTTGCCGAGCTGGATCGCCGCCGTCCCGACGCCGCCCGCGCCGGCGTGCACCAGCAGCCACTCCCCCGCCTGCAGCGCGGCGCGACGGTGCAGCCCCACATAGCCGGTCTGGTAGGTCAGGTACAGCGACGCCGCCTGCTCGTCGGACATCCCGTCGGGCACCGGCCAGGCGGCGGCCGCGTCCACCAGCGCGTACTCGGCGAAGGCGCCGGGGCCGCCGGACGGCGAGCCGAGCACCCGCTGCCCGGTGCCGACCACCTCGCCGCACAGCTCGACGCCGGGGGTGAACGGCAGCGGCGGCTTCTCCTGGTACTGGCCCATGGTCATCAGCACGTCGGGGAAGTTCAGCCCGGCCGCCAGCACCCGCACCAGCAGCTGGCCGTCGCCCGGCGTCGGCTGGTCGACCTCGTCGAGGGACATGACCTCGGCCGGGTCGCCGAGGGAGTGGACTCGCCATGCACGCATGGCTGGGACAGTGCCAGAAGTACGGTGACGCGGGTCACCCGGGTGGCGGGAAACGTGCTCGCCCGGGACGGGTTCCATCGTGCACGTTCGACGTCGACTGGACGGCGTCCCCGCTCGGACCGGAGGACACCCCTCGTGAGCTCGCCCGCCGGTCTCCCGGCACTGGACACCATCCGCCGGCTCGGCACCGACCTCGCCCGCGGCGCCCGCTCGACCAGCCTGGTGGAGGAGATCGCCGCCGACCTGAGCCGGCCGTTCGGCGTCGACCTGGCCATCCACTACGAGCTGCCGCCGAGCAGCCCGGCGCTGCGCCTGCACAGCGCGCCCGGGGTGCCGGCGCCCTACCTGGGGACGCTGCGCGAGCTGCCCGTCGGCGAGGCGGTCTGCGGCCGGGTCGCCGAGCGCGCCCAGCCGGAGGCGCACGCCCGGGTGGACACCGACCCCGACGAGCGCCTGTCCCTGGCTCGGGAGCTGGGCGTCACCGCCTACGCCAGCTTCCCGCTCGGTTCCCGCGGGAACGTGCTGGGCACGCTCTCGCTGGGCAGCCGCACCCGCGCTGCCTTCGAGCAGTCGGAGCTGTTCGTGCTGGGGCTGGCCGCCGACCTGGTCACCGTCGCGGCGGCCCGCGAGCGCGACGCCGCCGCCCTCGACTCGGCACTGGCCGCCGGCGCGAAGGCCATGGAGCGGACGGCGAACCTCGAGCGGGCCCTGGTCACCAACCGGGTCATCGCGATGGCCATCGGCATCGTCATGGCCCGCACCGGCCGCACCGAGCAGCAGGCCCACCTGTGGCTCACCGAGGCGAGCCAGCGCACCAACCGGAAGATGCTCGCGCTCGCCGAGGGCATCGTGCACACCGGCTCGCTGGAGCTCTGAGGCTCAGGCCGGCGACGGCGGCATCAGCGCCTGCGGGACGACGGCGGTCTCGCCGCTCGCCGTCCGCGCTGCCGGGACGCCCTTGAACTTGTAGGGGACGGCCCCGACGCCGGGCTGGACGACGTAGGCCGCGCCCGGCTCGGCGCCGCCCCACGCCGCGAGCATCGCCTCGGCCACCTCCTCGGCGGACAGCACCGGGAAGTCGGCGGCGGCGAACTCGTCGCGCAGCGGGTCGATGATCGCGGTGTCGGCGAAGCCGGGGCAGATGGCGCTCATCGTGATCCGGTCGCCGACCAGCCGCGGCGCGAGCGACCGGACGAAGGCGATCGCCCCGCCCTTGGCCACGCTGTAGCCGGGGTCGGTGGCGACCGGGGCCAGCCCCGCCAGCGACGCGGTCACCACGATCGAGCCCCCACCGGCCCGGCGCAGCGCCGGCAACGCGGCCTCGGTGCCGTAGACGACGCCGAACAGGTCGACGTCCACCACCTTGAGGAACTCGTCGACGTCCAGGGCGTCGCGGCTCTTCCCGGCGATCCCGGCGTTGAGGAACGCGGCGTCCAGCCGGCCGTGCTCGGCCTCGACCTGCGCCACGACGGCGGCGTTGGCCGCCCGGTCGGTGACGTCGAGGGCGGCGAAGGAGGCCCCCAGGGCCGCGGCGACCTCGCGGTTGGCGGGGGTGTCCAGGTCGGCGAGGACGACGGTCACCTCCTGCCGGCGGAGCAGGGTGGCGAGGGCGCGGCCGAAACCGCCGGTCCCTCCGGTGATCAGGGCAACGCTGCCCGGGCTCGGGGTCACGCCCCGATCAGATCACGCCCCGCTCCGGTCACGCCTTGCGGAGGAACCGGTCCAGCACCCGGATGCCGAAGTGCAGCGAGTCGACGGCGATCCGCTCGTCGATGCCGTGGAACAGCGAGGCGAAGTCCAGGTCGGCCGGCAGCTTGAGCGGGGAGAAGCCGAAGCAGCGCATGCCGAGGGTCTCGAAGCTCTTGGCGTCGGTGCCGCCGCTCATGGTGAACGGGACGGCGCGGGCCCCGGCGTCCTCGGCCTTCAGCGCCTCGACCATCAGGTCGACGGTCGGCCCGTCGAACGTCGTCTCGACCGCCTGGTCGTAGGTGATCCACTCGCGGGTGACGCCCTCGCCCACCAGCTCGTCGAGCTGCTTCTCGAACTCGGCCTCCTGGCCGTAGAGGAAACGGCCGTCGATGGTGGCGCTGGCCGTGCCGGGGATGACGTTGGTCTTGTAGCCGGCGTCGAGCATCGTGGGGTTGGCGGTGTTGCGCAGCGCCGCGCCGATCATCCGGCTGATGCTGCCCAGCTTCGCCAGCGCCTCGTCGGGCTCGTCGGGGTCGATCTCGATGCCGTAGGCGTCGCCGACCTCGGTGAGGAACTGGCGCATCGGCGGGGTGAGCACGGTGGGCAGCCGGGTCGAGCCGATCCGGGAGACGGCCTGGGCCAGCCGGGTGACGGCGTTGTCGTCGTGCACGAAGGAGCCGTGGCCCGGGCGGCCCGCGGCGGTGAGCTTCATCCACGCCAGGCCCTTCTCGGCCGTCTGCACGAGGTAGAGGCGCAGGTCGTCGCGGACGGTGATGCTGAACCCGCCGACCTCGCTGATCGCCTCGGTGCAGCCCTCGAACAGCTCGGCGTGGTGGTCGACCAGGTAGTGGGCGCCCTTGCGGCCGCCGGCCTCCTCGTCGGCGACGAAGGCCAGCACGATGTCGCGGTCGGGCTTGACGCCGCTGCGGGCCCAGTCGCGCACCAGCGCCAGGGTCATCGCGTCCATGTCCTTCATGTCGACCGCGCCGCGGCCCCAGACGTAGCCGTCGCGCTCCTCGCCGCTGAACGGGTGCACGCTCCACTCGCTCGGGTCGGCCGGGACGACGTCCAGGTGGCCGTGCACGAGCAGCGCCGGGCGGTCTCGGTTCGCGCCCTCGATCCGGGCGACCAGGCTGGCCCGGCCGGGCTCGGACTCGTGGATGACGCTGCTGATGCCGACCTCGTCGAGCTTGCCGGCGACCCACTCCGCCGCTACCCGCTCCCCCGCGCTCGTCGCCGAGTCGCCGGTGTTGGTGGTGTCGATCCGGATCAGGTCCGACAGCAGCTCAGCCACCTCGGACTGGGCACCTGCGAGCGGCGTGGGGCTGGTCTCCGACATGCCGACGATCCTGCCACCGGCCCCTGTCCCGGGCCGCCGGGAGGCTCGGTTATGCTCTTCCACGGTCCCTCCGCGGAGGGCGTCCACCTCGTCCGGGTGGCGGAATGGCAGACGCGCTAGCTTGAGGTGCTAGTGCCCTTTATCGGGCGTGGGGGTTCAAGTCCCCCCTCGGACACAGCACCGCCCCGGTTCCTCCCCTCGTCGGGGGCCCGGGGCGCTCGCGTCTCCTGGGCCGGATGGGCCCGTGGCGCCTGTCCCGGCACGCCGTCGCCGCCACGCCCTCGCCGGGGTCCCGGGGGCTGCGGTCTCGACCGGCGACGGCCTCACCGGTCGCCGCCGGCGGTGCCACGGCCCAGCGCTCGGGTGAGGGTGGCGAGCAGTGCCGGCACGTCGTCGCGAGGGACGACGGCCTGGACGAGGGTGAGACCGCCGGGATCGGCAGCGGCCTCGGCGTAGGCCCGTCGCAGCGCGCCGACGGTGCTCGCCCGCACCGCGCGGACGCGCCCACCCGGGCAGAAGACGGCCGGGAGTGCGGTCCAGTCCCAGCGGGGGACGTCGTTGTACGGCTGGTCCGGGCCGTGGATGGCCCGCTCGACGGTGTAGCCGTCGTTGTCCACCACGACCACCAGCGCCGGCAGCTCCTCCCGCAGCACCGTGGAGAGCTCCTGCACGGTCATCTGGGCGGCGCCGTCCCCGATGAGCAGGACGCCACGACGGCCGGGCGCGGCTGTGCCGGCGCCGAGCAGCGCCGGCAGCGTGTAGCCGATGGAGGCCCAGAGCGGCTGGCCGATGAAGGTGACGCCGGCGGGCAGCCGGTGCGGTGCCATGCCGTAGAAGGAGGTGCCCTGGTCGGCGAGCACGACGTCCCCGGGACGGAGGGCGGCGGCGGTCGCGCGCCACAGCGCCGCCTGGCTCAGCGGGGCGTGGTCCTCGTCGTCCGTCCCGTCGTCGGTCCCGTCGTCCGCCTCGAGAGCGGCGGGCAGCGCGCCGGGGCGCAGTGCCGCGACCAGCGGCCGGAGGGCGCCGAGGGCGGCAGGCAGCTCCAGGGGCGTGAAGACGGCGGCCCCGACGGCGGCCGACCCGGCGTTGAGCTCGATCGTCCGGGCCCTCGTGACGACCTGGCTGAACAACCCGCTGTTGAGGTCGGTGAACTGCACGCCGGCCAGCACCAGGACCGAGGCGTCCTCCACGACTTCCCGGGTCCGCTCCGTGCTGCCGGCCGCGCCGGCGTAGGTGCCGGAGAACCCCGGCGCGGTCTCGTCCAGCAGGCTCTTGGCCCACGGGGTGGTGGCGTGCGGCAGCGGTCCCGCCGCGAGCAGCGCGGTCAGGTCGTCCTGCGCACCGAAGCGGTGCGCCAGGAGACCGGCGAGGACCGTGACCCGGTCGGTGGAGCCCGCGGCGGCGAGCAACCGGCCGGCGGCGGTGGCGAACGCCTCGAGCACCTCGGGATCGGTGCCGTCCGCGCGCGGGGGCAGCGGGGCCGCCGCGCGCTCGGCGGGCAGCTCGGCGACGTCCGCCGGCACGAGCAGGTAGCCGGGCAGCCGGCGGTCCCTGACCTCCATGAGCACCCGGTCGATCTCCGCGACGGCGGTGCCCGGGGCGAGGACGGCGCGGGCGCAGGTGATGTCGGCGTGCATGGCCGCGAAGTGCTCGAACGACCCGTCGCCGAGCGTGTGGTGCAGCGCCCGGTGCTCGGCCTGCCTGGCCAGTGCGGGCGCGCCCACCACGTGCACCACGGGCACGTGCTCGGCGTAGCTGCCGGCGACGGCGTTGACCGCGCTGAGCTCACCGACGCCGAAGGTGGTGAACAGGGCCGCCATCCCGCGCAGCCGGCCGTACCCGTCGGCCGCGTAGCCGGCGCCGAGCTCGGTCGCGCAGCCGGTCCAGCGCACCGTCGGGTGGGCGGCGACGTGGTCCAGCAGCCGGAGGCTGTAGTCCCCTGGCACCCCGAAGACGCGGTCGACGCCCAATCCGGCCAGCCGGTCGACGAGGTGGTCCCCCACGGTGTACGGCGGCGCCGCCGGATCGGCTCCGTTCTCGGTGCTGGCGTGCACGTCGCTCTCCTTCCGTGGTCCCGGTCCCGGATCGCCGAGCAGCGTCTCCGGCGGACCGACGCACTGTGCTGAAGCGATTCCCACGCCGGCTCCAACGACGGCGGGCGTGACGCGGAGGAGCGCCCCCGGAGCCCCACGTCCGCGGGAGTGCTCCCACGGCCGGTCCACCCGCGGTGTGCCCGGCCGGGGATCAGGCGTGGCTGGGGCTGCGCCGCCCGGCAGCGGCTTCCGGCTGCAGTCGGGACATCACCCGGTCGGGATAGGAGCCGGTGAGCGCGATCAGCCCCCAGATGACCGCGATGGGCACGGCCCAGTTCAGCGCCAGCTCGGCGAGGTGGCCTGAGGAGCGGCCGGTCGCGTGCTCGTCGATGAGCGTCACGAGGACCCCCGCCAGGCCGATGACGACGAGCCCCGCACCCCAGGCCGCGCTGAGGACCCGGTTGATGGACCGGAAGGCCGGTGACCCCCAGTGCTCGCGCGGGGTGGACTGCCGCGCGTACTCCTCGGTGAAAGGCCGGACGCCGGCGGCAGCCAGGACGTACAGGCCGAGGACCACACCGACCAGTGGCCGTCCCCACCGGAAGAGCCAGTCGTCCATGCCCGCGCCACCGGCGAAGCCGGCGACCGCCATCCCGCCGAACAGCGCGAGGGAGGCAAGGTCCAGGGTCACCGGCGCACGCCTGCGCACCCCGAGGGCCAGCGCGACGGCGGTGATCGCGACGGCGAGGAGGGCGCTCCAGGCCACTGCGTCGGCCGCGATCCGGTTGGCCGCGAAGGTGAACACGATCCAGGGGAAGAACCCGAGGACGAGCGAGAGTGGCTTCATGGCCGGCGACGATCCCGGCGTGCACTCCAACCGGGCTCCAACATCGAGCGCGGGCGCGCGGGCCCCGCGCGCGCCACCGAGTGGCGCGGGTCACCCGGCGAAGACGTCGCGCAAGGTGCGCAGACCCGCCGCGCTGAACACGGTCGACGTGCGGCGCGGCCGCAACGCGGCCAACGCGGTCTCGGCCGCCGGCAGGGGGGTCCCCGTGAGGACGGCGAGCGCCGAGGTACCGGGACCGGCGACCCGGCGCAGCTCCGCGGTGAAGGCATCCGGTATCCCGACCCCGGCGAGCACGCTCACTCCGGCGTCGTTCGGGGCGTCGTCCGGACCGGGCAGGATCGGCAGGAGGAAGACCACGGCGAAGAGCACGGCCCAGAAGTCGCCACCCACCGCGTCGTCGAGGGCGATGCTGTGCAGCCCGCGGGTCCGTGGCCGTCGCGCGGAGGCCGGCCAGGTCAGGACCGCGCCGTCGTGGACCGCCATGTCCTGCCTCGCCGACACGGGGACCAGCAGCCGCTCGGCGCGCCCGGCCGCAGCCACGTCGGGGAACGTCCACACCACCAAGGTCGTCAACGGCTCCCCTCCTCGTCGTCCGCGGTCGTCACCGGCAGTGGCGACCAGCCTGCCGACGCCGCTCCAAGAGCCCTGGAAGCGCTGGGAGCGCTGGCAGCGCTGGAGCGCTGGCAGCGCACGCCGATCAGGTGATCGTGCTGGTCGGGCGGTCGCCGCCCCCTGTACGGTCCGCGCGTGCAGTTCCGCGACCTCGGCCCGCTCGTCGTGGAGCTGGACGGGGCCGAGCACCCGCCGCCGGGGCTCAAGCCCTCGGCACTCCTCGCCGCACTGGTCGTGCACGCGAACCGGCGGGTCGCGGTGAGCACGCTCCTCGAGGTGGTGTGGGCCGGTCGGCCCCCCGCCAAGGCCGAGGGGACCCTCGAGTCGCACGTGTGGCGCCTGCGTCGGCTGCTCGAGCCCGGTCGCGGCCGCGGCGAGGCGCCGGGCGTCCTGGTCAACGACAGCGGTGGATACCGCCTGCTGGCGCGAGCCGACCAGGTCGACAGCGCCCGGTTCGAGCACCTCGCCGACGAGACGCGCGCGCTGGCCACCGACGGCGAGCCGGCCGACGTGCTGGCCCGGTGCGACGAGGCACTGGCGCTGTGGCGCGGCACCCCATACGAGCAGATCGCCGCGCAGGAGTGGATCGTCCCGTTCCTGGTGCGCCTGGAGGAGATCGCCGCCGAGCTCCGGGAACGCCGGATCGACGCTCTGCTCGGCACGGGGGCCACCGACCGCGCCCTCAGTGACGTCGCCCGGCTGATCGAGGAGACGCCCTACCGCGAGCGGCTCTGGGCCCAGCGGATGATCGGCCTGTACCGCACCGGCCGCGCGGAAGAGGCCCTGCAGGCCTACCAGCGGGCCCGCACGAGGCTGCTCGACGAGCTGGGCACCGAACCCGGGACGGAGCTGCGGGAAGTGCACCGGCGGGTGCTCGCCCAGGACCCGGCACTGGCGCCCGCTCCCCCACCGGTGACCGTGCGGCCGAGCCGGTCTGCCACCGTTCCGGCCGCACACCTCCCGGCCCGCGCCGAACCGCTGATCGGGCGCGCCACCGACCTGCAGGCCCTCACCGATCTCGTCCGGACGCGACGCCTCGTCACCGTCACCGGAGCCGCCGGTTGCGGGAAGACCCGCCTGGCTGTCGAGGTGGCGGCGGCGGTCGTCGAGGCCTTCCCCGACGGGGCCTGGTTCGTCGACCTCACCGCCGTGGACCGCCCCGAGCTCGTGGTCGACGTCCTCACCACCACGCTCGGCCTCGCCGCCCCGGTGAGCGGGAGCGCGGGCGACGCACTCCGTGACCACCTCCGCGACCGGCGCATGCTCGTCGTCCTCGACAACGCCGAGCACCTGCTCGACGCCGTCGCCGAGGTCGTCGGCGAGGTGCAGGCCGGTGCGGGGCAGTGCGTTCTCCTGGTGACCAGCCGTGAGCCCGTCGCCGTGCCCGGCGAGGTGGTGTGGCCACTGGGACCCCTGCCCCTCACCGCGTCAGCGGACCCTCTCGCCGCGGATCCGGAGGAGGGGCCCGGCCGGTCGCCGGCGCTGGAGCTGTTCCTGGCACGGCTGGGGTCCGCCGATCCGACTCTGACCGTCGACGACGACGTGGTGGTCGTCGCCGAGCGGATCTGCGAGGCGCTCGACGGGGTTCCCCTCGCCCTGGAGCTGGCGGCCGCGCGGGTCCGCTCGGCGACCCTCACGGAGATCGCGGACCAGGTGTCGGCAGACGCCAGCGGCCTGCGCCGGCTCGGTCGGGCCGGGGCAGACCACCGGCAGAGCGTGCGGGCGGCGATCGAGTGGAGCCACCGGCTGCTCAGCCCGCAGGAGCAGGCGGTGCACCGTCGACTGTCCGTGCTCCCCGGACCGATCACCCGCTCGGCGGCGACCGCGGTGGCCGCGGCCGACCCGGTGGAGGCCGCCGATGTGCCCGAGCTGCTCGCCCTGCTGACGCACCGGTCCCTGCTGCACCCCGTCCGGCTCGGCCGCGCGCCCGGACCGTCCCTCTTCAGCCAGCTGGCCACCGTTCGCGGCCACGCCGCCCACAGCCTGGCCGCGCACGACGAGACCGCGGCCGCCGTGCGCCGCCGGGACACCTGGGTCGCCTCGCTGCTCGCCGGCCGCCCGCGCCTGAGCGCAGCCGGCGGCGACTGGTACGACGCCGTGGCCGACGCCTATGCCACGGTGCGCGCCACCTTGCAGCACCTCCTCGTCGAGGCACCGGACCCGACCGCTGGACGGCTGCTCTCCCACCTGTCGATGTTCTGGTACTACCGCGAGCGCACCGTCGAGGCGGGGCGCTGGCTGCGACTCGCCCTGGAGCTGCCCGGCCTGGACCCCGCCGACACCGCGAGCGCTCACCTCACCCTGCTCGGGCACGAGCTCCTCCGCGGGCGCTCCGACCTCTCCCTACCGCACCTCGACGCCGCCCTGGCGCCGATCGGTGCCGCGTCGACCGACCGCCTCGTGGACCTGGCCGAGCTCATGGCCACGTGCGCTCTCGCCGCCCACACCCGGCAGGCCGACGACCAGGCCGCCCGGCTCGTGGTCGCGGTGGCAGGCATCGCGGACACCACCGGCGACCGCGAGGTCCGGCTGCTGGCCGACGCCCTGGCTCTGCTCACCGCCGCTCCGCAGCGCACGGGGACGCCGTCGGCCGCGGCAGCGGACGTCCACGAGCAGGCCCGCGCTGAGGGGAACCCGCTCGTGGCCTGGGTCGCGGCGACGGCCGCGACGGCACAGGCGGACACGCCCGGGGACGCCCTCCGGTGGTGGGACCGGGTGGCCGAGGCGGTGCTCCTGGTCGGTTCCCGGGACGTCGGGATCTGGGCCGAGGTCCGTGCCGGCCTCATGGTCTCCGCCGGGCAGCACCGCGAGGCCGTCCGGCTGTTCGCCGCCGCCCGGCGGGAGTTGCGCCGCTCCGGGCTGACGTGGCCGATGAACCCTGCCACCCGTGACCTCATGCGGGAGGCCCGTGGGGCCCTGGGGCCCGGCGAGTTCGACCGGTCATGGCACGACGGCGAGCGGCAGCTCGGCCCGGCGCTGCTCCCCGGCCTCGTCGGCTGACGTCCCGGACCGCGCCTGCGCCGGGCCGGATCCGCACTGCACGTGCAGCACCCGCCAGAGGCCGGTGCGGCGCAGCGTGTCCCGGGTGCGCGGGTCGGCGCCCCGCAGGACCACTCCCCCACCCCGGGCGCGGCAGATGCGGTGCGCCGTGAGGAGGGTCGCCAGCGCCCGGCCGGCAACGGAGTCGACCTCCCCGAGGTCGACGACGATCCGGCGCGCTCCGCTCAGCAGCACGCCCTGCAGCAGCCACCGGAGGTCGGCCGGCCCGCCGGCCAGCAGGGCCGAGGTGAGCACCACGACCACCTCGTCGCCACCGGGCGCGGGGGCCGGTGCGCGGATCACCGGGGCTGTCATGGCGCACCCTCTCGGCTCGGGACGTGCAGCTGGGACGTGGGCACGGCGGGCCGGTCAGACGTGCTGCTCGTCGAGCCACCGGCCGAGCGCCGGCAGCGAGAGGTAGGCGATCGTCGCGTGCGACGCGTGCGCGACGGGCTCGAGGTGGACGTCGTCCCCCCGCTGCCGGGCCGCCTGCACGAACGCGTCCGTGTCGGCGGGCAGCACCAGCTCGTCCTCCGCCCCCTGCGCGACGAACACCGGCGCGGAGATGACGCGCGAACCCGCCGAGTTCTCACGCAGCAGGGCGGCCCACGGCTGGGTCGTGGTGGGGTCCACGGAGAAGAAGTCGCCGACGAGCGGTTCGCCGATGCGGTGCAGTTCGCCGAGGTGCGACAGCAGGCAGAGCCGGTTCATCCCCGGAAGCGCCTGCCTGGCTGCGGAGGTCAGGACGTCCTCGAGCCGGGCGCCGGGCACGCTGCCCCCGTACGCCTGCGCGAAGGCCGGGAAGGCATACGAACCGATCGTGACCCCGGAGATGTCGTCCAGGTGCGAGCGCACCAGCGCGGTCAGGTCGGCCGCAGGGGCGGCGGCAGCCACCGCGGCGACGTCCAGCTCGGGGGCGTACCCCGGCTGGTCCTCGGCCGCCAGGAGGACCGCCTGCCCGCCCTGCGAGTGTCCCCAGAGCACAACCCGACTGCCGGCCTCGGCGCCCTCGACGTGCTGGGCCGCACGGACGGCGTCCAGCAGGGTGTGGGCGGCGGTGGCCCCGACCAGGTAGGAGTCCGGCCCGTCGGTGCCCATCCCGACGTAGTCCGGAGCGACGACGGTGTACCCGCGGTCCAGCATCAGCCGCAACCCCTCGATGCCGATGAACGGGTCGAACCCACGGGAGGGGGCGCAGGAGGCGGCGGTCCCGGTCGTGGGGTGGCCCCACACCAGGACCGTGCGGCCTCCGGACGGGGCGGGGCCGAGCGGCGTGATCACCGCTGCGGTCACCACGACGGTCCGACCGTCCAGGTCGGTGGACCGGTACATGACCCGCCACGCGCGTGACCCGGGCGGGGTGCCCTCGAGCGCCTCGTCGCGCACCAGCGTGCCCGGGGCGCCGTCGGTCGCACCCGGCGGCTGTTCGTAGAAGGCGTCGAGCCCCGGGCGCTCGGCGGCGTCCCCGAGGACCCGCGGCCCCTCCAGGACGACCAGGACACCGGCGAACGCGAGGACGGTGGCCCCGACGGTCGCGACCACCCGCCGCCGGAGCCGCCGGTGCCGCTGCACCGGCCGGGCAGCCCCGTGATCGCCGTGGTCGTCCCGGGCCGCCGTGCTCATCGCGCTCTCCAGGTCCGGTGGTGCGCCGATCAGGTCCAGGCGGACGCTCCGCCGGGCGGCTCCAACGGCACTCCAAGCGCACCGTGCCGCCGTGGCGTTTGGAGTGCGGTTGGACCGGCGCGCGCCACGATCCGCGACACGCAGCTGCGCCGGTCGCGGGGCCGAGGGGAGAGCCGGTGGACGACGTCACCTCGATCGACACGCTCGCGGCGGTGGCTGCAGTCGCGCTGGTCGCGGCTCTGCTGGTGGGGCTCCTCCCCCGGTTGCCGATCCCGCAGGTGGTCCTGCTCCTCGCCGGCGGCGCCCTGATCGGACCCGACGGCCTGGGGCTCGGGTCGCCGGCGGACGTGCGGGTGCTCGCCGACGTCGGGCTGGGCTTCGTGTTCCTGCTGGCCGGGTACGAGATCGACCTGCGCCTGTTCCGCGAGGACGCCGGCCGGCGGGCACTGCTCTCCTGGGCGATCTCGTTCGGCCTGGCCACCGGCGTCGTGGGCGTCCTGACCACCGCCGGACTGGTCGAGGCGTTCCTGCCGGTTGCCCTCGGCCTCACCACCACGGCGCTGGGGACCCTGCTGCCGGTCCTGCGGGAGGCCGGGCTGCTGCGCGGGCGGCTGGGGCGGCACCTGCTGGCCACAGGCGGGGTCGGTGAGCTGCTGCCGGTCCTGGTGATCGCGGTGTTCCTCGGCAGCCAGGGCCGCCTCAGCGCGCTGGTAGCGCTCGGCGGCGTCGCCGTGCTGGCGGTCGCACTGGGCCTGCTGCGGCACGGCATCCGGGAAGGCAGCCGGCTGGCCGACGTCGTCCGGGCCGGGCGGAACGAGACGGCGCAGATCACCCTGCGCGGCACCCTGCTGCTCCTCCTCGTGCTGGTCGCGGTCACCGACCGCTTCCACCTGGACGCGGTGCTGGGGGCGTTCCTCGCCGGCCTGGTGCTGCGCCGGTGGGTGGGCGCGGCCGCACCACTGCTCGAGTCGAAGCTGGACGCCGTGGGCTACGGGTTCTTCGTCCCGTTGTTCTTCGCCTACTCGGGAATGGGCCTGGACCTCGACGCGATCGCCGAGGCGCCGTTGCTCCTGGCGCTCCTCCTGGTCCTCATGCTCGCAGTGCGGGGCGGGCCGGTACTGGTGCTCTACCGGGGCGTGCTGGCGCGACGCGAGCGCTGGCAGACCGCTCTGGTGAGCGCGACCGCGCTGCCCGTGCTCGTCGCGCTCACCGAGATCGCGGTGCGCAGCGGCACCATGACCACGGACGACGCCGCGGCCCTCGTCGGCGCTGGTGTCCTGACGGTGCTCGTGCTGCCGGCCCTGGTGGTCGCGCTGGAACGCCGTCGGGCCGAGCCGGCGCACACGCCGCGGAGGAACCCGCTCGGACCGACCCGATGACCGGGCGGTGACCTCCGCCGTGGACTCCGGTACGGCCGCCTGGCTCGCCGCCGCGCTCGCGCTGGTCTCCGCCGCGCTCTTCGCGCTGGCTTCGGCGGTTCAGCAGCGGTCCGCAGCGGCGGTGCCGGACGAGCACGCGCGTGGGCTGCGGCTCATGCGGTCGCTGCTGGGCTCGCCGTCGTGGTGGACCGGCACGCTGGCCGACGTCGCGGGGTACGTCGCGCAGGCCGCGGCGCTGGGTCTTGGATCGCTGCTGCTCGTGCAGCCGCTGCTGGTGACGACCGTGCTGTTCGCCCTCCCGCTGGGCGCCCGGTGGGCGGGGCGACGGCTGCACCGGTCGGACTGGGTCTGGGCGGCGGTGCTCGCGCTGGCGCTCGCCGCGTTCGTGGCCACCGGCGATCCCACCGCGGGGGTGGACAGCGCCGGCTGGCGCGCGTGGGTGCCGGCGTGGATCGGGCTGGGCCTCGCGGGCGGGGCGTGCCTGCTCGGCGCCGCGATCGCCCGCGGCACCTCACGGGCGCTGCTGCTGGCGCTGGCCGCGGGTCTGCTGTACGGGCTCGCCGCACCGCTCACCAAGGGCGTGGTCGACCTGCTCGCCGACGGTCCGGCGGCGGTGCTCACGCACTGGAGCACCTGTCTCCTGGCCGCGTGCCTGCTCGGGGGCACCGTCCTGCAGCAGTCGGCGTACCAGGCGGGATCGCTGGAGGCGTCGCTGCCGGCGGCCACCGTGGGGGAACCGGTCGTCGCCACGGTGCTCGGGATCACCGTGCTCGGGGAGCGACTGCAGGCCGGCGGGACCGAATGGGTGCTCGTGGCGGTGCTCGTCGTGGTGATGGCAGCGGCCACGGCGGCCCTGGCCGAGCTGTCGGCCCGGCAGGCCGAGGTGCCGGCCGCCGGCTGACCCGTCAGCGGGCGGGGACCACGGCGTCCGCCCGGGTCCGGCGGCGGGTCAGGAACGCGAAGACGAACGGCGGCAGGGACAGCACCAGGGTGGCCAGCGCCAGCAGCAGCACGTAGCCGGCGGTGTCCCCGGTGGCGAGCTGGCTCGGCGGGACGAAGCCCAGGAAGAAGGAGACTCCGCAGCCCAGCAGTCCCAGCCCGCCGACCAACCAGACCCCGGGCAGGCCGCCGGGGATCCGGTACGGCCTGAGCACCTCCGGGCGGGTGTAGCGCAGGCGGATCACGGAGGCGAACACCAGCGCGTACATCGCCACGATCACCTGCGCGGTCACCGCCGACAGCATCCAGTAGGAGGTGCTCACGCTCGGCACGACCACGAAGAGCAGCGCGAACACCGACCCAGCGACGCCCTGGACGACGAGCAGGGCGACCGGGACGTCGTTGCGGTTGACCCGACCCAGCCGCGAGGGAGCGAGCCCCTCCCGCGCCACCACCGCCACGCCCGTGGCCGGGCCGAGGATCCACGGCGTCAGGTGCGCGATGCCGCCGATGGCGACCACCAGGGCCAGCGGCGCGAGCAGCCAGCCGGCGGAGAAGGTCTCCAGCACGCGGGAGAACAGCTCCATCGTCCCGGAGACCAGGCTGATCTCCTGCTGCGGGAGCACGAAGGCCATGAACAGCGAGCCCAGCACCGAGAAGGTGACGGTGATCGCCACGGCCAGCGCGATGGCCCGGGGCACGGTCCGTCCCGGATCGCGGGTGTCCCGCGCGTGGAAGCCGGCCATTTCCATGCCGGTGAACAACAGGATCACCCCGCCGAGGAAAGCCAGGTCGTCGAGCTGGACCTCGGGCACGAGGGCGCCGGCCGAGAAGGGGATCTGCGAGGCGTCCCCGCGCAGCAGGAAGGCCGCGCCGAGGCCGACGACCAGCAGGGCCGGCAGGATCGACCCGGCCACCGTGCCGACCGCCCCGATCGTCGACGATGTCCGCACCCCGAGGAGGGCAGCCGCCGTCGTCCCCCAGAAGAACACGAGCATCACGACGACCAGGTACGTCTTGTCCGTGGCCAGCGCCGGGTCGATCGCGTACGCCAGCGACGCCGCGATGAACGAGAGCACGGTGGGGAACCACGCGACGTTCTCCGCGTAGTCGCACCAGACGGCGAGGAAGCCGGTGCGCCCGCCGAACGCCTCCTTCACCCAGGCGTAGACGCCGCCGTCCCGCGGGAACGCGGTGCCGAGCTCGGCGGCAGCCATCGAGACGGGGACGAGGAACACCGCGATCGAGAGTGCGAACAGCACGAGCATCGACCAGCCGTACTCGGCCATGACCGGCAGGTTCCGGGCGCTCACGATGGACGCGACGTTGATCATCGCCAGCGCCAGCACGCCGAGGCGCGCGGTCCGCGCCGGCGCGCTCACCGGGCGCGCCGGCGGGTCATGCCGCGCCCGGTCCCGGTGGCGCGGACGGCGCGGGGACGCCACCGACGGCCCTGGGCACGAGCAGGTCGCCCAGTCCCGGCACGGCGAGGAACCCCTCGGCGCCGGCGTAGCGCAGGCCCACCCGCGGGAGGTCGGTGAGCGAGCGCACGGCCAGCACCCGCGGCAGCCACTCCGGGTCGAACCGGGCGTTGAAGTCACGCAGCGACTCGATCTGGAAGAACGGGTTGAGCACGCCCACCGCCCACCGGGCCAGCCGCTGGCCGGCGGTGAAGGGCACGTCGTCGGCGAACAGGCGACCCCACATGGCGAAGTTCATCGACAGTCGCGCCACCCCGCGGTCGCGCAGGACCCGGGCGGCCGAGGCGATGAGGAACTCGGTGATCCCGTTGGGGGCGTCGGGGTCGTGGCGCATCAGGTCGAGGGTGTAGCCGAACGACGGGCCGTAGGCGGGCACCAGCCGCAGGAACCCGCCGGGGACACCGTCCGGGCCGATGGCGACGCAGAGCAGGAACTCGGGGTCGGCGCCGGCGCCCCGCACGTCCTGGGACAGCGACATGGTGAAGCCGCGCTCAGGGTGCTTCCCGCGCCAGCGGGCGCTGATGGCGTTCAGCCGGTCGACCAGCTCCGGCGGCGCGTCGGACTCGGCGATCAGCCGGAACTCGTGGCTGCGGCCGACGCGCCGCACCGCCTGCCGCAGGCCCTTGCGCGCTGATCCCTCCAGGCTGAACCGGCGGCAGTCGATGATCGCCTCGTCGCCCAGGTACACCGAGGTGAAACCGCGGGAGGAGTACAGCGGCATGCTGGCCTCCCGCGCCGCCAGCAGGGCCGGTGTCCAGCCGCGCTCGTCGCACATGGCGAGGAACTCGTCCAGCACGCGGACCACCGACCCGCGGGCACCCACCGGGTCACCGGAGACCAGCGCGTAGCCGCCGATGTAGGTGTAGGCGACGAACGCCTCGCCGTCCCGGGAGAAGAAGAAGCTCTTGTCGTCGCGCAGCGAGAAGTACGCCAGGGTGTCCCAGCCGTGGGTCCGCACCAGGCGGGTGGCGCGCTGCCAGTCCTCCTCGGTGTGCGGCTGGCTGGCCACCACCGGCCGCAGCAGGAGGACCGCGAGCAGCACCAGGCCGGTGATCCCGAGCGCGAGGAGGGCGCCGGGCAGGAAGGCCGCCACGAAGCCCGAGCGGTAGCTGTAGGGGCCGTCGATGCCGACCAGCCCACCGAGCACCGTCTGCAGCGCCCCGCCGAGACCCAGGCCCGGCTCGACGCGGTCCCGCTCGGCCCACAGCGTCGTCAGCCCGAACAGCAGGACGGCTCCCACGTAGATCGGGAGGAGCCGGAGGGCGCGCAGCAGCGAGGGCGGGTCGGCCGGGGCCGTGAACGCCCGCCGGTGGCGCACCAGCCCGGCGAGCACGAGGGCGCACGCCCCTGCCGCGACCGGGTGCCGGCCCTCGAGCACGTGCGCGACGCCGGCGAGTCCGAACAGCACCACCGCCGCCTGCCAGGCCCGGCGCCGGCGCCGGGCGAGCTGGTCGGCGACGACGAGGAGCAGCGCCCCGGCGACCACCGAGCCGACCGCGCCGGCGACCGGCACCCACAGCGGGTCGAGGTCGGGCGCCCCGCCCCCGACCCGGTCGTGCACGACCGGGAGGCGGATCAGCAACTGCAGGACGCCGCACAGCGCGGTGAGGCCGGCGAGCACCCGGACCGCGAGGCGGTGACCGCCCGCGCGTGGAACCGCCGGCAGCGGGTGCGCCGAGGGCGCGCTGTCCGGCAGGGCGACGACGGAGGCCCCACCCGGAGAGGCTGTCCCGGGGACCTCCGGACCGGGCACCGCGGGAAGGTGCGGGGGCCCGTCCTGTCCCCCGCCGTCCTGTCCCCCGCCGGGCGATGGGGCGGACTCCGGTCGCAGCGTCGGGAAGAGGATCACCTCGCGGATCGAGTCGACGCTGGCCAGCAGCATCACCAGCCGGTCGATCCCGACGCCCAGGCCGCCGGTGCACGGCATGCCCCGCTCCAGCGCCCGCACGTAGTCGAGGTCCACGTCGCCGGCCTCCGGGTCGCCGTGCTGCTTCGCCCGCGCCTCGGCCTCGAAGGCGGCCAGCTGCTCGACGGGGTCGTTCTGCTCGGAGTAGGCGTTGCACAGCTCGAAGCCGGCGACGATCAGCTCGAAGCGCTCCACGTAGGCGGGGTCGTCGCGGTGCGTGCGGGCCAGCGGCGACACCTCGCGCGGGTAGTCGGTGCAGAAGACGGGGCCGACGACCGTGTGCTGGACGCGCTCGTCGTAGACCTCCTTCATCAGGCGCCCGGCCCCCCAGCCCGCCTCGTGGGAGATGCCGAGCCGGTCGAGCACCGCCCGTGCCTCGTCCAGCGGCATGGCCGGGTGCATGGTCGCGCCGGTGACCTCGGCGATCATGTCCGCGAACCGCCGGCGGGGCCACGGCGTCGCGGACAGGTCGATGGCGTGACCGCCGTAGTGGACGGTGAGCTCGTCCCCGAGGGCGGCGCGGGCCGCATCGGTCACCATGCCCTCGACGAGGTCCATCATGTCGCCGTAGTCGGCGAAGGCCTGGTAGGCCTCGAGCATCGTGAACTCGGGGTTGTGCCGGGTGTCGATCCCCTCGTTGCGGAACACCCGGCCGATCTCGAAGACGCGCTCCATGCCGCCGACTATCAGCCGCTTGAGGTGCAGCTCGAGGGCGATCCGCAGGTAGAGGTCCAGGTCGAGCGCGTTGTGGTGGGTGACGAACGGCCGTGCGCTGGCGCCGCCCTGGATGGTCTGCAGGACCGGGCCCTCGACCTCGGTGAAGCCGCGGTCCTCCAGGTGCCGTCGGATGGCGCGCACGGCCGCGTGCCGGATCCGGAACACCTCCCGGGTCCGCTCGTTGCCTCCAGGTCGGTGTAGCGCTGCCGGTACCGGGTCTCGACGTCGGGCAGCCCGCGGTGCTTGTCCGGCGGCTCGAGCAGGGCCTTGCCCAGGACGGCGAAGTCACCGACGCACACCGACAGCTCCCCGCGGCGGGTCCGCATCACGGTGCCCTCGACGCCGAGCCAGTCGCCGCGGTCGACGTCGTCGAACTCGGCATGACGTCCGGCGCCCAGCACCGACGTGTCCACGAACAGCTGGATCACCCCGGTGCGGTCGCGCAGCGCGGCGAAGGTGAGGTGCCCCTGACGGCGGACCAGCTCGGCCCTCCCGGCCAGCCGCACCCGTTCCGTCGTGCGCTCGCCGGGAGGGAGGGCGTCGTGCCGGGCGACGACGTCGGCGGCGGTGGCGTCGGTCGGGAAGCGGTAGGGGTAGGCGCCCGCGCCGCGGGCCTTGAGCGCCTCGAGCTTCGCCAGGCGCCGGGCCCGTTGGTCGGCCGCACGGTCGGCGGTCACCGGTTGGTCTCACCGGGCGCGGTCGGTCCCAGCAGGTCCTGCACCCTGACCAGCGTGCGGCCCGCGGCCTGCAGGGCGTCGACGCCCCGAACCGTCGGCCCGGGGCACCACGGCCCGCGCGAGGTGGAGGTCTCCACCGTGTCCTCCCCACTTCCCGGGCCGGCGATCGAACCGGCCGCACGGGGAGGCACTGTCGAGCGCACCGCTCCAAGGACGCTCCAACCTGCCCGGTGCACCGGCGCCGGTCGGTGGGAGCGGCGGCGTTGGCGTGGTGTTGGAGCCGTCCCGCGCAGGCTCTGCGCCACTCGACCGTCCGGTGGGGTGGCACCGGCGGAGGTGCGGTAGACGGGGAGGTCGTCGTGGGCTGGGGACCAGAGCTGCTGCCGGCGGTCACCGGTCGCCGCGAGCTCGTGGCGTGGCTGGTGATCGGGTTCCTGGCGACCTTCCTGGTCACCCGGTTCATCACGCACGCCATCCGCAGCGGCCGGGGCCCCTTCCGCGACGCGAGCGTGGGCGGCGTGCACGTCCACCACGAGGTGTACGGCATCTTCCTGCTGCTGGGGACGGGGACCGCCGAGTTCGCCTACCGCCCGAACGGGGGCTGGGCGGCCCTGCTCGCCGTCCTCTTCGGTGCCGGGGCGGCTCTCACGCTCGACGAGTTCGCGCTCTGGCTGCACCTGGAGGACGTGTACTGGTCGCGGGAGGGGCGCAGCTCGGTGGACGCGGTGCTCATCGCGGCCGTGGTGGGCGTGTTCCTGCTCATCGGCGCCAACCCGTTCGACGCCGACCGGTCGCGGGGCGAGGGCGTCGTGGCCCTGACCATCCTGCTGAACCTGCTCTTCGCTGCCGTCGCGATCCTCAAGGGCCGGGTCGTGCTCGGCGTCGTGGGCGTGTTCGTGCCCCTGGTCGCCGCCTGCGCAGCCGTGCGACTGGCGCGGCCGTCGTCCTTCTTCGCGCGCCGGTGGTACCGGGACGGTGACCGCCGCGCCACTCGCGCTCACCGCCGGTTCCCAGCCGGTCGGCGGAACCGGTGGGACCGGCTGGTCGACGTGTTCGCCGCGGTCCCCCGCCCGGTCGAGCAGACGGGTCCCGCCCGCACCCGGTGATCCCCGGTGACGGGCAGCGTCCCCTTTCGGCCCACCCGGCGTCGGGGACCTACCGCGACCGGCGCAGATGCGGTACGCAGTGGTCCGACGGCGCCCCGGGACGACCGGGGCACGGATGCTGACCGCACCCGCGTCACCGAGGTGGGGGACCTCCTCACCGCGACGCCACGGGGCCGGCTCGCCAGGAGGGCCCGTGCTGTCCGAACCACCCGCGGGAGCCCTCCGCATCCGAGATCTCGGGCCCCTCGAGGTCGAGCGGGCGGGCACTCCGGTCGGCCTGGGCGGCACCCGGCTCGCTGCCGCGCTGTCCCTCCTGCTGGTCAACGCCGGCCAGCACGTCGGCGTGGACTCCCTGTCGGACGCCATGTGGGGAGCGCAGTCACCTGCCCGGTCGCCCTCGACCCTCGACTCGCACATCTGGCGGTTGCGCAAGGCCCTCGAACCGCAGCGGGAGCGGGGGCGCCCGTCGTCGGTGCTGCGCCACGACCACGGCGGCTACCGGCTGGTGCCCGACACGGTGAGCGTCGACTCGGCGCGCTTCACGGCAGCGGCCGACGAGACACGCGAGCTGCTCGCCACCGGCCGGGCCGCCGACGCCTGCCGGTGCGCCGAGCGCGCGCTGGGGCTGTGGCGGGGGCGGCCCTACGCCGGCTTCGCCGACGAACCGTGGGCCGTGGCGACGGTGGCCCGGCTGACGGAGGTCCGCGACCAGCTGCGCGAGCTGCAGGCCGATGCCCTCCTCCGCGCCGGCTCGCCGGAGCGTGCGCTGCTCGCGCTGGGGCCCGGCCTGGCCGACACACCGCTGCGCGAGCGGCTCTGGGCGCTGCGCATGCTGGCCCAGCACCGCCTGGGACGGGCGGAGGAGTCGCTGCGCAGCTACACGGAGGTCCGCACGGTGCTCCTCGACGAGCTCGGCCTCGAGCCGGGTCCGGAGCTGCGCGAGCTGCACGGCCGGATCCTGGCCGAGGACCCCGCGCTCGTGGGTCCGGCACCGGCTGCGGTCGCCGACGGCCCCCCGGCGGGTCCGGCGCCCGCTCCCACGGCCGGGGAGCGGCCCGTCGAGGGTGCCTCCGGCGAGGTGCACCTCCCCCATCGGACGTCCGCGCTGGTGGGACGCGAGCAGGACCTGGCCGAGCTGGTCCGGGAGGTGCCGCGGACCGGTCTCACCACGCTGGTGGGCGCCGCCGGCTGCGGCAAGACGCGGCTGGCCGTCGAGGTGGCCCGGACCCTCGCCGACCGGTTCCCGGGCGGGGTCTGGTTCGTCGACCTCACGGCCACGCGGGACGCCGGCTCGGTGCTGTCCGCCGTCATGTCGGCGCTGGCCTCCGGGCCGGCGGACACGGCACGGCCGGGCGAGGCCCTGCGCGGCTTCCTGCGCGACCGGCGCGCGCTGCTGGTGCTGGACAACTGCGAGCAGGTCCTGGACCCGGTCGCCGGCCTGGTCGACGACTGGTTCCGCGGGCCGAGCCGGTTGTCGGTCCTTGCGACCAGCCGGGAGCCCCTGGAGGTGGACGGCGAGCGGGTGCACCCGGTCGGCCCGCTCGCGGTGCCCACGGACCTGGACGACGCGAGCACCTCACCCGCCGTCGCGCTCCTGCTCGACCGGCTGGCGTCCGCGGGCGCGGACCGCGAGGACCTGGGCCTGCTGACCGCCGCGGTGCGGATCGCGACCGCCGTGGACGGCGTGCCCCTGGCCCTCGAGCTGGCGGCCGGCCGCGCGCGGGCCTTCACCCTGGAGGAGATCGCCCACCAGGTCACCGCCGACCCGAGCCAGCTGGCCCGCATCGGGCGCGGGAGCGACCACCACCGGACCGTGCGCGCAGCCATCGAGCAGAGCTACGCCGCGCTGCCCCCCGACGAGGCCGCGGTGCACCGCAGCGTCTCCGCGCTGCCCGGCCCGTTCTCGGTGGCCGCGGCCGACGCCGTCCACCGCGGCTCGGAGGCCGACGGAGACCTCGAGGAGACGGGCAACCTCGTCGCCCGCCTCGTGCACCACTCGCTGCTGGTCCCGGTGGGCCCTGCCCGGCCGGGCGGACCGTCGTTGTTCACCCAGCTCACCACGATCCGGGGACACGCCGGGCACGCGGCCGCGGCGGAGGCGGATCGGCTGCGCCGGTCCCGGGACTCCTGGGTGATCGGCCTCGTCCGGGACAAGCCGCCGCTCGGGCACGTGACCGAGAGCGCGTGGTTCGACGCCCTCGACGACGACCTGCCCGCGCTCCGAGCGACCCTGCAGCACCTGCTCATGGAGGCGCCCTCCGCCGAGGGCGTCTGGCTGGCCGGCCGGCTGGGCAGCTTCTGGTACTTCCGCAGCAAGTCCGTCGAGGGCCGGTTCTGGGCCGAGCGGGCCCTGGAGCACGAGCACCTGGCCGATCCGCTGTCGGCCGCACTCGTCCGCCTGACGCTCGCCCACCTGCTGTCCTCCGCCGCCCTGCGCGACCTCGCGGACCCGCACATCGGCACGGCCCTCGCATCCCTCGACGCCAGCGGGCACGCCACGACGCGCACCGTGGTGGAGTCGCTGACCCTGCTGACGCACTCGCTGGCCATCGCCGGCGGGGTGGAGCGCGCGCGCGAGGTGGCCGAGCGGGTGCGGACGGTGGCCGACACCGGCGACGAGCCGGAGCTCCACCTGTTCGCCGAGATCTGCGCGGCGCACCTGGTGAGCGGCGACGGTCTGACGACCGACGAGGACCTGGCTGCCCTGCACCGCCGCGCACTGGACCTGGGCAACGTGTACGTGGCCCTGCTCGCCGCGGGGACGGCCGTCATCGCCGCGATCCGGGACGGCGACCCGGCCCGGGGCCTGGCGTGGTCGGACCGGATGGTCGCCCACCGGCTCACGTTGGGGAACACGGACGGCCCCGTCGCCTTCGAACTGCGTGGCCTGGTCACGGCCATGAGCGGCCGCCCGCGCGAGGCGGTCCGACTGTTCTCGGCCGCCCGGACCCAGGCGCTGCGGAACGGGTTGCGCTGGCCCGCGGCGGAGCCGACGGCCTCCGTGCTCGCCGAGGTCACCCGCTCCCTGGAGCCGGCCGAGGCGGAGCGGCTCCGCGCCGCCGGTGCGACGCTCACCCTGGCCGACGTCCTCCCCGGGCCGCGCGCCGCCGAGGCCGCCCCGGCCTGACCGGCCCACCGTTCGGTCCGGACTGCCGTTGGAGAGGCCTTGGAGGTGCCCCGGGCACCGTCAGGTCCCACGACCACGCGCCCGTCGCCGGGGGCTTGCGAACGGAGACCGGACATGCACCGCTTCTTCAAGGACCACGACTTCCAGTTCTCCGTGGAGGGCGTCCTCGGCACCACCTACGGGCGCGCGGCCGACATCGGTGAGGTCCTGACGACCGTCGACCGGATCCCCGAGGGGGACGCCGAGGCGTGGGTCGCCCAGTGGACGGCGACGGCCGACCGCATCGCGGAGGAGGCGCAGGCCGCCGAGGCCGCCCACCACGTCCGGACGGCCGCGGCCCGCTGGCTGCGCGCGTCCAGCTACTACTCCGAGGCGTGCGACAAGGCCGATGCCACCGGCGGCTTCACCGAGCTGTGGGAGCGGCACCGCTCGGCGTGGGACCGCTTCGTCGACCTCACCACGGAGGAGGGCGACGTGGTCGTGGAGCGGATCGCCATCCCCTACGAGGACACCACCCTGCCCGGCTACTGCTTCCGGCGCGGCCCGGCCACCGAGGCCCGGCGGACGCTGGTCTACACCAACGGCAGCGACGGTTCGGTGACCGGCGCCTGGGGCCGCGGCATCGCCGAGGCCCTCGCCCGCGGCTGGAACGCCATGACCTACGACGGCCCGGGGCAGAACGCCGCCCTCGTGCGACAGGGCCTCCCCTTCCGGCCCGACTGGGAGAACGTCCTCACCCCCGTGATCGACCACCTCGCGAAGCGGCCGGACGTCGACCCAGACCGGATCGCGGTGATGGGCATCAGCCAGGGCGGCTACTGGGTGCCACGGGCCGCCACCGTCGAGCACCGCATCGCCGCCGCGGTCGCCGACCCGGGTGTCGTCGACGTCTCCACCACCATGCTCCAGCAGCTCCCCCGCTTCCTGGTGAAGCTGCTGGACGCCGGGGACCGGCAGAAGTTCGACACCGACATGTCCTGGGCACTCAAGGTGTCCCCCGCGACCCGCACCCTGCTGGCCTGGCGGATGCGGCCCTACGGGGTCACCTCGCCGTTCGACTTCTTCACCGCGGCGCGCGAGTACGCGCTGACCGCCGAGCAGCTGGCCGGGATCCGCTGCCCGATGCTGATCACCGATCCCGAGGACGAGCAGTTCTGGCCCGGTCAGTCCGCGCGGATGGCGGCGGCGCTGACCTGCCCCGTCACGCTCCTGCCCTTCTCGGCTGCCGAAGGGGCGGGCGCGCACTGCGAACCGGCGGCGGCGGCGCTGCGTGGCGAACGGGTCTTCGACTGGCTCGACGAGCACGTGCCGGCCTGACAGGGGCCGGGGAGGTCCCCGGGATCAGCCGCCGGGCCGCTCAGCCGCCGTCGGCGGTGCGGGTGGGCCGGCAGACCAGCACCGGGCAGGGTGCGGAGTGCTGCACGCGTGACGCCGTGGTGCCCAGCAGGATGGTCGCGGTCAGCCCGCGGCTGCCCGACGCCAGCGAGATGAGGCCCGCGCCGACCTCCTGGGCCGCCCGGATGATCTCCGCGGCGGGCGAGCCGCTGCGCACCTGCGTGTGGATGGTCGGCCCCCAGCCGTCGAACAGCCCGGCGACCACGTCGACCGCGGCCGCGGCCTCCGCCTGGAAGCTGAAGTCGGTCGGCTCGACGTTGCGGCGCTCGGTGAGCTCGTTGGCGAACGGGACAGCGGCGTACGGGCTCACCACGGCCACCACGGTGACCTCGGTGATCTCGCGGGAGTCCGCGATCCACTGGAACTGCCCGGCTGCGGCCAGCGAGGCCTGGGACCCGTCGGTCGCGACGATGACGTGCACGGCTCACAGTCCCCTGTCGGTCGGCGGTGCGTCGGCGGGAGTGCCGGTTCGGGCCCGCTTCTTGCTGGAGTACTCGGCCAGGAAGAGGAGCAGCCCGATCGCCAGCAGCCCGGCCACCCACAGCAGCGCGGCCGGGTCGTCGATGACCGTGTAGGCCAGCACCAGCAGGTTGCCGATGATGCCGAGGACCAGCAGCGGGGTGTTCGCCCGGTAGGTGTCCGGCGTCTCGTCGCTGCCCCGCAGCTTCAGGCAGGCGACGATCACCAGCGCGTAGATGAACAGCAGGAACACCACGGTGATGGTGGCCAGCCGGTCGACGATGTCCAGGTCGGACCCGGTGAGCTGGAAGACCGCGCCGATCACCAGCAGCGAGCCCACGACGGCGGCGCCGAACAGCAGTGCGACGTAGGGGCTGCGGCGGGTCGGGTGGACCGTGGCGAACACGCCCGGGACGACGTCCTCGCGGGCCATCCCGTAGAGGATCCGCGACTGGGCGACCACGGTGACCAGCGCGGTGTTGCTGATCGCGACCATGGCGATGAGGCCGAAGACGACCAGCATGACGCTCGCCGAGATGGGCAGCAGGTCGGCGCGGATCACCTCCAGCAGCGTGTTGCCGGCCAGGGTGTCGATCGGCACGGCGAGCGCCGCCGCGATGGAGACCAGCACGTAGACGGCGCCGGCGGTCACCATGCCGCCGATCAGCGCCCGCGGGAAGGCGCGAGACGGGTCGATCGTCTCCTCGGCCACGTTCGCCGCGTTCTCGAACCCGGTCATGGCGAAGAACGCCAGCGAGACGCCGGAGACCACGGCGATGGCCTTGCTGCCCTCGCCGCTGAACTCCAGCAGCACGCCGGGCTCGGAGATGCCCTGGAAGATCGCGATGACGCCGATGACCATGATGAGCAGCAGGCCGCTGAGCTCGATGAACGTCATGACCACGTTGACCGCGACCGACTCGCTGATGCCGATCAGGTTGACGACCGTGATGAGGGTGATGAAGGCCAGCGCGATCAGCAGGGTCGGGATGACCGCGTCCTCGGACATCCCGACGACCCCGGCGAAGTAGCGGACGAAACCCGAGGCCAGCGACCCGACGGCGGCCATGTTGGCCGACAGCATGCAGATGGTGATGAAGAAGGTGAGCACCGGCCGGCGGAACGCCTTGTTGACGTACAGCGAGGCGCCGGCGGCCTGCGGGTACTTGGTGACGAGCTCGGCGTAGGCCAGGCCGGTGACGGCGGCCACCGCGACCCCGGCCAGGAAGGCCATCCAGAACGCACCGCCGACGGCTGCGGCCACCAGGCCGATCAGGACGTAGATGCCCGACCCGAGGACGTCACCGACCACGTAGAAGTAGAGCTGCGTGGCCGTGATCGAACGCTTGAGCCCGGTGCGCTCGGTGTTCTCCGCGGCGGCGGAAGTGGTCATGCGGGATGACGCTACGGCTGTGTGATGACGGGCACATGTCGACGGTGCACCGGGAGCAGCACCGCTCCCCAGGCGGTGGCCGCGCACGCTGCCTACGGTGGCGGGATGTTCTTCCTCTTCGGCTTCGGCACCAAGGAGAAGGACCTGGGTCCTGGCGAGGTGCGCACCTGCCCGCACTGCGGCAACACCACGACGTGGGCCCGGGTGCAGACGGTCAAGCAGGTCACCGTCTTCTTCGTCCCGATCGCCCGGTGGGGACGACGCCGGCTCGAGGTCTGCGGCATCTGCGGCACGGCCGTCGAGGTCTGATCCAGCAGCACCGGAGACAGGAGCACGGATGTCGAGCGACCGGCCCGACCCCAGCGAGTTCTTCGAGCGGGCCCAGCAGATGATGCGCGAGCTGTTCGGCGGCGCGTCCGGAGGGCCCGAGCCGTGGGACGCGGCGGCCCGGGGCAACCGCGAGCCCAGCCCGGGTCAGCAGAGGGAGAACCTGACCTTCGCGCTCGCCACCCGGGCCGTCGAGGCGCTGGAGGACCTGGCCCTCAACGTGGCCGCGATCCGCCAGCGCCTCGAGCGCACCGACGGCGCGGCCGCGCGGCCCGACGGCGACGACCCGCCCGCGCCCGGAGCCGCGCCCGCCGGAGGCTGACCAGTCGGTACGGATCCCCAACCGAGTGCGGTAGCGTCCGGGCGCTGTCGGTTCGACAACCGAACCGACCCGTCCGCCCAGGAGCCCGCATGGACCTGTCCACCACCACCGCGCTGGTCACCGGCGCCAACCGCGGCATCGGCCGGCACCTCGCCCGGGAGCTGCTCGCCCGCGGGGCCACGGTCTACGCCGGGGCGCGCCGGCCGGGCTCCGTCGACCTGCCCGGTGCCACGGAGGTCGCGCTGGACATCACCGACCCGGCGTCCGTGGCCTCGGCCGTCGCAGCGACCGGGGACGTCACGCTGCTGGTCAACAACGCCGGCATCGACACCCGGGTCGACCTGCTCGACGGCGACTGGTCGGCGATCGAGGACGAGATGCGGACCAACTGCTACGGCACCCTGGCGATGACCCGGGCGTTCGTCCCGCAGATCGAGGCCAACGGCGGCGGGTCGGTGTTCAACGTGCTGTCCGCGCTGTCCTGGATCGCGTTCCCCGGCACCGGGGCCTACTGCGCGGCCAAGTCCGCCTCCTGGGCGATGACCAACGCGCTGCGGGTCCAGCTCGCCCCCCGCGGCATCCGGGTCGCCGGGCTGCACGTCGGCTACGTCGACACCGACATGACCGCCGGGCTGTCGGTGCCGAAGTCCGACCCGGCCGACGTCGCCCGCACCGCCGTCGACGGCATCGCCGCCGGGGCCCACGAGGTCCTCGCCGACGACGTCAGCCGCCAGGTGCAGGCCGGGCTGGCCGGTGGGGTCGCCGCCCTCTACCCGCAGCTGCCGTGACCGGGCTCCTCGACGGCCGGCGGGTGCTGCAGTTCGAGCCGAGCTGGCGGTCGTTCAGCAGCATCCAGGGCGGCCTGCTGGTCGGCCACCTGCTCGACGCCGCGGCCGGGCTGACCGGCGCCGCGCCGCGGTCGGTGAGCGCCCACCTGCTCGGGCCGGTCCGGGCCGGCGCTGAGGTCGGCGTGGCCGCGGCCGTCGACCGGCCGGGCCGGACGGCGAGCGTGCGCAGCGAGCTGCACCAGGACGGCGGTCTGCGTGCGGTGGCGCGCACGCTGACGGTCGCCGTCCCGGTGTCGCCGGTCGTCACCCCTGGCCCACCGGTCGCCGTCGGCCGCCCCGAGGACGGCGAGCCCTTCGCGCTCCCCCGCGACCTCGTGCCGATCGCCGACCACACCGAGATCCGCGCGCTGGGGGCCGACCGGCCGCTCGCCGGCGGCGGCGACCCGCGGCTGTGCGCCTGGGTGCGCGTCAACGGCGACCTGGCGCCGCTCGTGCGGCTCGGCGTGCTGTTCGACGCGCTGCCCCCGTCGCTGTTCGCCGTCCGCACCACCCCGCTGCCGATGGCGACCGTCGAGCTGACCGCGCACCTGGCGGCCGCGGCTCCCGGGCCCGCGGACTGGGTGCGGATCGACCAGTGGACGACCTGGCACGACGCGGACGTCGCCGTGGACGACGCGGAGCTGCGTGCCGAGGGCGGTGCGCTGCTGGCCCGGGTGCGGCAGACCCGCCGCGTCCCCCGGCCGCAGGCTCCCGAGCGGTGACCGAGCGGGCTCGTCCCGCGACGGAGGGGCAGCCACGACGTGGTCGGCGGCGCTACTGTCCGCCATGGCCACCCGGCGGGCACTGCTGCTGATCGCGGACATGGGCGGCTACACCGAGTACATGCAGTTCCACCGCAGCATGCTCGGGCACGCCGAGGCGGTCACCAGGCGGCTGCTCGACCAGATCGTCGACGCCGCGCCGGGCTTCGACCTGGTCGAGATCGAGGGCGACGCCGCCTTCCTCTCCCGGGACGCCGACGGGCTGGACGGGGCGGCGACGCTGTCCGCCGTCACCGGTGCCGCCGTCGCGATGCACCGGGCGTTCCACGCGCAGCGCCGGCTCGTCGAGCTCAACATGTGCCCCTGCAAGAGCTGCACGCGGACGAGCGCGCTGAAGCTGAAGTTCGTCGCGCACGTCGGCGACGTCGCCACCCAGACGATCAGGCGCCGGAAGAAGCTGGTCGGCGTGGACGTGATCCACGTCCACCGGCTGCTCAAGAACCCGGTCCCGGTGCCCGAGTACCTCCTGGTCTCCGACGAGCTCTACCAGGCCGGCGGGCCCAGCTCGGCCGAGCTCGTCGTCCAGGAGCTCGCGCAGGACCTCGAGGGCATCGGGCGGGTGCAGACGTTCTACGCAGACGTGGCGGACCTGGCCCCGCCGCCCGCCCCGTCCCGGGACCCGTCCTGGCTGGTCCGCATCGGCGCCACGCTGGACATGGTCGGCCGCGGGCTCCCCCACGTCGTCCCGCGGCGGCGCCCGCGGTCGCTCGTCCCGTCCGGCTGAGGCCCGTGCCCGAGCCGACGTCCAGGGCGCGGACCGCCGTCGGCGTGCGCGGCCCCTACCGCCAGGCGTGGGCCTCGGTGACCCGCAACCGCAACCTCCGGCTCGCGCAGGCGTCGTCCCTGTCGGCCTGGACCGGCGAGTTCCTGTTCCTCTCCGCGATGACGGTCTACGCCTTCGACCAGGACGGCGCCGCCGGGGTGGGGCTGGTCGGCTTCCTGCGGGTGCTGCCGGCGACGCTGGCGCTCCCCTGGCTGGGCGCGCTGGCCGACCGGGTGTCCCGCCGGGGGCTGCTGGTGGCCGCCTGCACGCTGCGCGCGGTCACCGCGGCCGGCGCCGCGGCGGCCGTCGCCCAGCCGACGGTGGTCTACGCGCTGCTCACCCTCTCGACCGTCTGCCATGCCGCCTACCGGCCGGTGCTCGCCGCGCTGTTCCCCACGCTGTGCACCACCCCGGAGGAGCTCACCGGGGTCAACGCCGTGCGGGCCGTGCTCGACGGCGCGGCCGCCCTGGTCGGCCCCCTGGCCGCGGCCGCGCTGCTCGCGGCGTACGACCCGGCGGCCGCCTTCCTCGCGGTCGGCCTGCTCGCCGGCGTCGCCGGCGTGCTGGCTGCCGGCCTGCGGTACGAGTCCCCGCGCCCGGTCGCGACCGACGCGGGGGCCGGACCGGGCGGCGTGGTCGCGGACGTGGTCGACGGGCTGGCCGAGCTGCGCCGCCGTCCCCGGGCGCTCGACGTGATCGTGCTGGGCGGCGCGCAGTGCCTGGTGCGCGGCGCGCTCACCGTGCTGGCCGTGGTGGTGGCCGTGGAGGTGACCGACCTGGGGCGGCCCGGCGTCGGCCTGCTCTGGGCCGCGTTCGGGGTGGGTGGGTTCGCCGCGGCCATCGCCTCGATCGGCGCGGCGGGCAGCGCCCGGCTCGGCACCCTCTTCGGGCTCGGGATCGCCCTGTGGGGCCTCCCGGTGGTGCTGATCGGCGTGCTCACGGGCAGCCCGGTGGCGGTCGGCGCCTTCGTCGTCATCGGCGCCGCCAACGCGGTCGTCGACGTCGCCGGGTTCACCCTGCTCCAGCGGCTCGTCCCCGACCAGACCCTGGCGCGGGTGCTCGCCCTGACCGAGGCGGCGTTCTCCCTCGCCCTGGCGCTCGGCTCGCTGGCCGTCCCGTTCGTCCTCTCCGCGCTCGGCGGCACCGGCGCGCTCGTCGCGACCGGCTGCCTCCTGCCGCTGGTGGTCCTGGTGCGGTGGACCGGGCTCCGGGCCATCGACGCCGACATCGGGGTGCGCAAGGACCGGATCGTGCTGCTGCGCCGGGTCGCCATGCTGCGGCTCCTGCCGGTCCCGGCGATCGAGAGCCTGGCGCTGCGCCTGCGCGAGTCGCACGTGCCGGCGCAGACCGACGTGTTCGCCCGGGGCGACCTGGGCGACGCGTTCTACGTCATCCGGTCCGGCCGGGTGGCGGTGCTCGACGACGGCGTCGAGATCCGCCGGCTGGGCCCCGGTGACTCCTTCGGCGAGATCGCGCTGCTGCGCGCGGTCCCCCGGACGGCGACCGTGCGTGCGCTCGAGGACACCGACCTGGTCGTCCTCAGCGGCCCGGAGTTCGTCGCGGCGGTCACCGGCTCCACCGCCACCTCCTCGACGGCCGAGCAGCGGGTGAGCGGCTACCTGTCCGAGGACCGGCAGCGGCACGCCGGCGCACCGAGGGCCGACCCCGATCGCGGCTGAGGCCCACGGACGGCGGGAACGTCGCCCTGACCTCGTCCCCGCCCCGCGCGCACGCCAGGATGGGCCGCATGACCACCCGACCGCCGTCCCCCCGTGCTGGGACCGTCCTCGTCTCCGGGCTGGCGACCGCCGCCTACTACGCCACCCCCGACGTCATCGCCTCCCGCACCGCTCGGGCCTGGGCCAAGACCGGCATCGTCGCCGTCTCGCTCGTCGCGGCCGCACCGGAGCTGCGGGCGGCGTGGGCCGCCGCGCGCCGCCGGCCCGAGGTCGACGGCGAGCCGCTGCCCTCGATCGACGTCCGGTCGCTGCCCGCCGGGAAGAAGGCCGTGCTGCTCGGGTCGGCAACCGCCGCGCTGGTCCTGGCCGTCCGCGGCGCGGTCGCCGCGGAGCGGTCGGTGTTCCGCCGCGGGGAACGGCGGGCGGCCGCGGGCAAGCGGCTGCCGCACACCGGCCCGGCGCTGCTGTACGGGGCGCTGACGACCGCGCTCTGGTGGCTCCCGGCCCCGGCGGAGGAGGGCTGATGGGCTCACCGGTCCGGGTGGAGCTGACCTTCCTCGACCCGGGGACGACCCCGCTGCGGCAGTTCATCGCCCCCGGCGCCCGGGTGTCCACCGAGCGCAGCGTGCAGCACCCGGTCGACGTCCGCGACGGCCGGCCGGTGCAGGGCACCTTCGCCCTCGACGTCCAGGGCTTCGAGGTGGTCGACCACCGCAGCGCGGTCACCGACTTCACCGACCAGGGCCAGCTGGAGCAGGTCTACGTCGACGAGGTGTGCCGGTTCGTGCAGCAGCGGCTGGGCGCCGACCAGGTGCTCTCGCGCGGCTGGGAGCTGCGCCGCTCGGTCGCCCCGGCCGAGCACGGGGCGCAGCCGCCGGCCGGCGGGGTGCACGTCGACTACGCCCCCGACCACGTGCCGGGCATGGTCACGCGGGCCTACCGACGGCACTTCCCGGACGGTCCCGGGTACCGACGGGCCGTCGTCACCAGCACCTGGCGGGTGTTCAGCCCGCCGCCGCAGGACTGGCCGCTGGCGCTGTGCGACGCCCGCACCGTCGCCGCGGACGACGGCGCACCGGTGACCACGTGGTTCGTCGACGAGCTGCCGGCCGACCCCGCCGGCCCGGTCGACCACCTGAAGCCGGTCGGCAGCAGCTGGAAGGTGCACCACCGCCCGGAGCAGCAGTGGTGGTACTTCCCCGGGATGACGCGGGACGAGGTGCTGCTGATCAAGCTGGGCGACACCGACCGCGGCGGGGCGTGGTCGGCGCCGCACACCGCGTTCCCCGACCCCGCCGGTCAGGGCGGCGTGCCCCGGCACAGCATCGAGTTCCGCACCTTCGCCTACTTCGGCTGACCGACCCTCAGCCCGCCGGGACGCGTGCGGCAGCCGGCCGCAGGTGCGCGCCCTGGCGGAGCAGTTCCTGCTGCACCAGCCCGACGTCCACCGCGGCGGTCGTCGTGCCGGTGGCGACGGCGAGGGCGGCGGCGACCCCGGCGGCCTGCCCGGTCATCCAGCACTGCGGGATCTCCCGCATGAAGGCCTGCGTCGCCGGGTCGCTGGCCACGTGCCGGCCGGCGGCGAGCACGTTGTCCAGGTCCCGTGCCACCAGCGCGCCGTAGGGCACCGAGATGTTGGCGTACTTCTGCGACGGTGACGGCGAGACGCCGATCTCGTCCGGGTGGACGACGGCCTCCATCCACTCCGCGCGGCTCATCTTGTGCCGGCCGATCAGCCGGCGGGTGTGCCGGATGCCGAGCTGCGGCGCCGACAGCATCAGCCAGGCGCGCTCGAAGCCGGGAGCGTGCGCGCGGAAGAACTCCAGGTGCGCCAGCATCCGCCGCCGCGACTCGAGCTCGACCGCGGTGAGGTCGGCGACCTTGAGGCCGCTGTAGCCGGACAGCCGCGGCCCGAGGAACACCGCCACGTCGTCGCGCCAGCCCACGAACGGCCGCTCCACGTAGCCCAGCTCCTGGCGCGCCAGCGCCATCAGCGCGGTGTGCCCGGCGGGATCGGTCCGGCGGAACTCCAGCCAGCGGCCGAAGTCGATGCCGGCCCACATCCAGCTGGTGTTCAGGCAGTGCGCCACGGGGCTCTCGTCGCTGTCGACGTCGGACTCGAAGGGCACCCCCGCGCCGGCGCAGACGTCGAGGTCGCCGGTGGCGTCGATGACCACCTTCGCCAGGATGGCGCGCCGGCCCTCCTTGCTCTCGAACAGCACGCCGCGGACGGTGCGGCCCTCGACGAGCGTGCCGACCACCCAGGAGTGCAGCACCAGCGTGACGCCCTCGGCGTGCACCAGCTCGGCGGAGACCGTCTTCAGCCACTCGGGGTCGATCATCGGCGACCAGGTCACCGTCTCCCGGGCCGCCCCGAGGCGCTCGCGCCAGTGCTCGACGTGCACCGGGTCGGTGGAGCCCCACAGCTCGCGCGGCGCACCGGCGACGGCGTCGGCGGGCAGCCGGTCGAGGATCTCGCCGGCGAACCCGGAGATCACCGGGAACCCGGTCCAGTCGGTCATCCGGTCGATCCAGATCACCAGGCCGCCGGTGGACAGGCCACCGAGGTGGTTGTACCGCTCGACGAGCGTGACCCGGGCGCCGGCCCGGGCGGCGGCGATCGCCGCGGCGCACCCCGCCGGCCCGCCGCCGACGACCAGGACGTCGGTCTCGGCGTAGACGACCGTGTCCCGGGCTGGCTCGTGCACCGTGCCCAGGTCGACCGGGGCCGCGGGCTCCTCCAGGTGCAGCGTGCCGTCGGTCGAGTAGCCCTCCTCCCGACCCGGGTGGTACTCCCCTTCCCCGAGGTTGCCGCTGAACCCTGCGCCGCCGACCGTCATGCGTCATCGCCCCTTCGCCCCGCTCCGGCCTCCCACACTCACCGACGCCCGGGCCGAGCGCCACCGCACTTCCGCCGCGCGGTGGCTGCGCCGCCGGGTCGTCAGCGGTGGGCCCCGGCGACCTGCATCCGCGGGTCCTGCGTGGGGTCGTCGTACATCTCCGGGCAGCCCTCGCCGATCGCCTCCGGGCGCAGCTCGTAGTGCCAGGGCTCGTTGCCGTAGACCTGGCACAGCCCGTGCGCGGCGCCGTGCTGGGACAGCCAGCTCATCGCGTCCGTGGGACCGACGTCGACCGCCTCCCCCGAGACGTGCGCGGAGGTCTCCGGGGTGGCGACCCACCGCGCGGCCTCCTCCGCCGTCCCGTGCTCGGCGACCGCCTCGCGGAGCAGCTGCTCCTGGTACTGCGCGGACCGCCAGCCGCTGGTGACCGAGAACGTCACACCGTCGTCCGCGGCGGCCGCGGCCGCCCGGCGCAGCGCCTCGAGCAGGGCCGGGTCGAGCGCGGCCACCCCTGGGCGCTCGTCGTCGACCGTCGCGCCGCCCGGGAGCAGGCCGTCGGCCTCGTCGATGGTCCGGCCGTCGCGGGGCAGCACCCCGGGCGGCGGGTCGGCGGGCGGCGGCGCGGCTCCCGGGGAGCCGGCTGCGGGGGCAGCGTCCGGCGGGACGGCGCTCAGGGTCGCGGCGGTAGCCGTCGACCCGGCCCCCGGCGACCCGGTCAGCGGCGACGGTCCCGCCAGCGACCGGAGGCCCAGCACGGCGACGGCCGCGGCGAGCACCACCAGCAACCCCGCGGCCACGGCCCGCGGCGCTCGGCGGGTGGCCGGTCGTGCTCCTCTGCTCCCGTTCATGCGGCGAGTGAAGGCGCCGTCGTGTCGCCCGGGCGTTCGCGGTTCCCCTTACGCCCGCCACATCCGCCGGCTCGTACCCTCCGCCGTCCGGCTGCTCCCGCGGCTCAGCCGGTCGAGGCCGTGATGGTCGTCCGCGAGCGGTACTCCAGGTCGCCGTAGCCCTCGCTGTGCCGCTGCATCCAGCCGGCCACGAAGGGGCACAGCGGCAGCACCTTGGAGCCCTGCCGCCGCACGTCGTCCAGCGCCTGGTGCACGAGCTGCGAGGCGATCCCGCGTCCCTCGTGCCCGGGGAGGACCTCGGTGTGCGTGAAGACGACCAGGTCCGGGGTCGCGATGTACTCCGCGATCGCGGCCAGCTGCCCGTCGACCCGCCCCTCGTACCGGTGCTGCTCCGCGGCGTCCGTCACCGTCACCTGCACGGCCGGCCCCTCTCCTGGACTCGTCGACACCGGAGGAGTAGACCCCAGCGGGTGGGCTCCTGACCACTCCGCCCGGACGGGCGGGAACCGCGGGACGGAGCCGGACCGTTCCCCAGGGGCCGACACCGCCCGGACGAGGAGCCGCATGACCACCCCCCTGCCCACCGGCGCCGTCGTCGCCCTCGAGCTGGAGGACGACGAGGACCTGTCGTGGCTGCTCTCGCTGGACCCCACGGTGCTCGCGGTCCTCGGCGGCACGCTGGTCGTGCTCCTGCTGCTCGCCGCGCTCGCCGGGTGGCTGGTGCTGCGGCGGGTCCGCCGCAGCCCGCTGGTGGCCCGGAGCCGGGAGCTCGCCCAGCGCGGCCGGGAGCTGGGCTCGCAGGGGGCCACGGCCGTCGCGGCCCGCCGCCTGCCGCCGGGCCACCGGCGCGCCGCCGCCGAGCTCCAGCTGGAGGTGGCCCGGACCCGGGACGGGCTGCGCCGCCAGCTGGACGGCGCCCGGGCCGCGGGGGCCCACCTCGGTGACGTTCCCGACGTGGTGCCGCACCTGGAGGCCGAGGGACGCCGGCTCGAGCAGCGGTTGCGGCAGCGGGCGCTCGACACCGGCCCGGCCGACGGTGCCGACCTGGAGTCGGAGGTCCAGGCGCACCTGGCCACGGTCGCCGACGTCTGCGACGCGCTGCGCCAGGCCGAGCGGGTGGCCTCCCGGGCCGCCCGGCCGGCCACCGACGTCACCGATGCGGTCTCCGCGCTGCGCGCGCACACCAGCGCCTACGAGGAGCTCACCGCGCCGTCCGCTCCCCCGCTGCCCGGGCTCCCGCCGGGCGGGCGCCGGAGCACGGGCGGGCCGTCGTGAGCCGCGTCCTGCTGACCGGGGTCCGGGGCAAGACCGGCGCGCCGCTGGCGGAGCTGCTGGTGGCCCGGACCGGCGTCGAGGTGCTCGGCGGCAGCAGCGACCCGGCCACGGTCGACGCCGCGGGCGTGCGGCCGACCCCGTTCTCCTGGGACGACCCGGCCGGCTGGCCCGCGGCGACCGACGGCGTCGACGCGGTGTACGTCGTCCGGCCGGACCGCGCCGACGCGCCCGAGCTGATCGGCGCGCTGCTCGACGCGACGGCGCCCGACACGCACGTCGTCCTGCTGTCCGAGCGCGACGCCGACCAGGTGGGCCCCGACGGGTGGGCGGTGCGGGCCGAGGACGTCGTCCGCGGCAGCGGGCGGAGCTGGACGGTGCTGCGGCCGAGCTGGTTCATGCAGGTGTTCACCGACCCGCGCTTCTACCTCGGCCGGCTCCGCGACGGTGGCGACCTGCCGTTCGTGAGCGGGGGCGCGAGCGTCGCCTGGATCGACGCGCGGGACATCGCCGCGGTGGCCGAGCGGGCGCTGCTCGACCGGGGGCTGGCCGGGCAGGTGCTCGAGCTCTCCGGCCCGGGGTCGCTGACCCTGCCGCGCACGGCGGAGCTGCTCGCGGCCGCCACCCGGCGACCGGTGGTGCACCGCGAGGTGTCGGTGGACGAGGCCGTGGCCGGGACCGAGGGCTTTGAGCGGGAGCTGTCCGTGCTCACGTTCGAGCGGGTGCGGGCCGGCGTCTTCGCGCCGGTGACCGGCACGGTGGAGCGGGTGACCGGGCGGCCGGCGCGGTCGCTGGAGACCTTCCTCGCCGACCACGAGGCGGTGCTGCGGCCGGCCTGACGCGCTCGGCGCGCGTCCCGGCACGGTCCAGCGCGCCGATCAGCTGCCGGCGGTCGTCCTTGCGCGGCTCCATGGTGGAGCGTATTCCTAGGAAGCATCTTCCGACGTCTCACATCCTGGAGCTCCGATGCGCGCAGCCGTGTACGACCGCCAGGGCCCGGCCCACGACGTCCTGCACGTCGAGGACCTGCCCGCCCCCGTACCGGCCGCCGGGGAGGTGCGGGTCCGGGTCCGCCTCTCCGGCGTCAACCCCGGGGACACCAAGAAGCGTCGCGGCTGGCTCGGCTCCGCCATGCCCCACCCGCAGGTGGTCCCGCACAGCGACGCCGCCGGGGTCGTCGACGCCGTCGGCGAGGGGGTCGACCGCGCTCGGATCGGCCGGCGCGTGTGGGTGTACGGCGCGCAGTCCTACCGGGCCGCCGGCACCGCCGCGCAGTTCACCGTGGTGCCCGAGGCGCTCGCCGTCGACCTGCCCGACGGGGTGACCGACGAGCTGGGCGCCTGCCTGGGCATCCCCGGCATCACCGCGCACCGGGCGGTCTTCGGCGACGGCCCGGTCACCGGGGCGACCGTGCTGGTGCACGGGGTGCTGGGCGGCGTCGGCGCGCTCGCCGCCCAGCTGGCCCGCTGGGGTGGGGCGACGGTCATCGGCACGGTCCGCCGCGGCCGCGACCTGCCCGCTGCGGAGGCGGCCGGCGTCGTCCACGCCGTCGCCCTCGACGGGCCGGACCCGGCTGCGGCCGTCCGGGCGGTCGCGCCCGACGGCGTCGACCGGGTCGTGGAGGTGTCCTTCTCCGCCAACGCCGACCTGGACGCCGCGGTGAGCCGGGTCGGCACGGTGATCGCCGCCTACGCCACCGGGGAGGACCGGCCCGCCTTCCCGTTCTGGCCGATGCTCTTCGACAACGTGACGATCCGGCTGCTCGGCAGCGACGACTTCCCCGTCGCCGCCAAGCGGCAGGCCGCCGCCGACCTCACCGCGGCGGCGGCCGCCGGCGCGCTGCGCGTGCCGACCGCCGTCCCGTTCCCGCTGGCTGCGATCGCCGACGCGCACGAGCGGGTCGACGCCGGGAGCCGGGAGCGCGTCCTCGTCGACGTCGACGCCTGACCTCCGGTCACCGCGGGCGAGCACATGATCACGGGCCGGAGGCCCGTGCCGTCGGGCGTGGGAGCGCTCTACCGATCGCGCGAAAAGGCGGTGACGAGACCGCCCGGTCTCGCTAGCGTCCCCGCCGCACCCGTCGCCGTCCGGGTCTGCCGACCCGGCTCTCCCTGGGGGTCCCCATGGGCAGGTCGTTCGCGTCCCGCGTCAGCCATCCGCGCCTGAAGTGGGTGGTGCTGGTCTTCTGGCTGGTGGTGGCCGCCGCGTCGGCGCCGCTGGCCGGTGGCCTCACCGACGAGCAGGAGAACGACATCGCGGCGTGGTTGCCGTCGGACGCGGAGTCGACCCGCGCCCTGCAGCTGCAGACCGAGCTGGGGTCGGACCCCGACCTCATCCCGGCCGTGGTCGTCTACGAGCGGAGCGGGGGGCTGACCGAGGCCGACACCGCGGCGGTCACCGACGACGTGGCGGAGTTCGGGCAGCTCGAGGCCCTCGACGGCACCGTCACCGGACCGATCCCCGCCGAGGACGGCGAGGCCGTCCAGCTGATCGTCCCGCTCAACGTCGGCGACGACGGCTGGGAGCAGATCGCCCCGCTCGTCGACGACATCCGCGCCGAGGCCTCGGACGGCCCCGACGGCCTGTCCGCCTACGTGACCGGCCCGGCGGGCAGCGCCGCCGACTCGGCGGAGGCCTTCGAGGGGATCGACGGCACGCTGCTGTTCGCGGCGCTGGGCGTCGTCGTCCTCATCCTGCTGATCACCTACCGCAGCCCGGTGCTGTGGGTGCTGCCGATCTTCTCCGCGGTCATCGCCCTGTTCGTCTCGCAGGCGGTCATCTACCTGCTGGCCCGCTACGCCGACCTCACGGTCAACGCGCAGAGCGCGAGCATCCTGACCGTGCTGGTCGTCGGGGCCGGCACCGACTACGCCCTCCTCCTGGTCGCGCGGTACCGGGAGGAGCTGCGGCTGCACACCGACCGGCACGAGGCGATGACCGAGGCGGTGCACCGGGCCGGCCCCGCCGTGCTCGCGAGCGGCGGCACGGTCGTGCTCGGCATGCTGTGCCTGGTCGTCGCGGAGATGAACTCCACCGCCGGGCTGGGCCCGGTGGCCGCGATCGGCGTCGCCGTCACCCTGATGGTGCTGATGACGTTGCTGCCCGCGCTGCTGGTGATCTGCGGCCGGTGGGTCTTCTGGCCGGTGCGCCCCACCTTCGGCAGCGCCGAGCCCAGCGCGACCGGGATCTGGGCCCGGGTGGGTGCCCGGATCAAGCCTCGGCCGCGGGCCACCTGGGTCGTCACCGGGGCGCTGCTGCTGGTGGCCTGCGCCGGGGTGCTGCTGCTCTCCCCCAACGGGCTGACCCAGGCGGAGGGCTTCCGGGGCACCCCCGAGTCGATCGAGGGCGAGCGGGTGGCGGCCCAGCACTTCCCGGCCGTCGCGGGCAACTCCGTCTACGTCGTCACCACGGCCGACTCCGTCGCCGAGGTGGCCGACACGACCGCCGCGACCCGGGGCATCGCCGAGGCCGGCGAGCCGCAGGTGGTCGGCGACCGGGCGCTCATCGAGGCCTCGCTGGCCGACCCCTTCGACAGCCCCGCGGCCTACAGCACCATCGAGCGGCTGCGGACGACGCTGGACGACGCCGGCGACGGCGAGGCGCTGGTCGGCGGCAACACCGCGCTGAACCTCGACGTCCAGGACGCCGCCCAGCGGGACAACGTGGTGATCATCCCGCTGATCATGCTCGTCGTCCTGGTGGTGCTCGGCCTGCTGCTCCGGGCGCTGGTCGCACCGGTGATCCTGATCGCCACCGTGGTGCTGTCCTTCGGCGCCGCCCTGGGGCTCAGCGCGCTGATCTTCGACTGGACCATCGGGGTCACCGCGACCGACAGCTCGTTCCCGCTGTTCGTGTTCGTGTTCCTCGTCGCCCTGGGCATCGACTACAACATCTTCCTGATGACCCGGGTGCGGGAGGAGGCGGCCGACCACGGCACCCGCCGGGCCGCGCTGATCGGGCTGGCGGCCACCGGGGGCGTCATCACCTCGGCCGGGTGCGTGCTGGCGGCGACGTTCGCGGTGCTCGGCACGCTGCCGCTGACGTTCCTGACCCAGCTGGGCATCGCGGTGGCGCTCGGCGTGCTGCTGGACACGATCATCGTGCGCTCGGTGCTGGTCACCGCCCTCACCCTGGACGTCGGCCGGCACATGTGGTGGCCCAGCCGGCTCGCCGGCCGGCCCGACGAGGCGGAGCCGCCGGTCGGCGAGGGCAGCCCGGTCGCCAGCGGGTCCGGGGCCTCGGCGCAGAGCTGAGGGTCAGCGCTGCGCGGCCGGCCGGATGACGATCTCGTTGACGTCCACCTCGGCCGGCTGCGCCAACGCGAAGGAGATCGCGCCGGCCACGGCGTCGGCGGGGATGGCCTGTGCCCGGTAGGTGCGCATCGCCTCCTGCGCGACCGGGTCGGAGATGCTCTCCGCGAGCTCCGAGGTGGTCACCCCCGGGGAGATGGTGGTGACCCGGATGCTCGGGTCGGCCTCCTGCCGCAGCCCCTCGGTGATCGCCCAGGCGGCGTACTTGGTGCCGCAGTAGACCGCCGCCGTCGGCGACACCGCGTGCGCGCCGATCGAGGCCAGGGTGACGACGTGGCCGCTGCCCTGCCGCTGGAAGTGCGGCAGCACCGCGGCGATGCCGTGCAGCAGACCGCGCACGTTGACGTCGATCATCCGGTCCCACTCCTCGACGAGCAGGGCGTCCAGCCGGGACAGCGGCATCACCCCGGCGTTGGCGACCAGGACGTCGACCCGGCCGTGCCGGTCGACGACGCCGTCGACCGCCGCGGCGACGGCGGCGCGGTCGGTGACGTCGAGCGCCAGCGGTTCGACCCGGCCGCCGGTCTTCGCGCACTCGGCGGCCAGCGCCTCCAGGTGCCCGGTGCGGCGGGCGGCCGCGACGACGACGTGCCCCTCCCCGGCGAGCCGGCGGGTGGTGGCGGCGCCGATGCCGCTGCTGGCGCCGGTGACGAGGACGACCCGGGGGCTGGACGGTGTGCTGGTCATGGCTGCTCCTCCATCGGTGGGGTGCTCCCACCGTCGGCCGGCCGCCCGGTCGCTGGGGTGCCGCGGTCCTCCTGGGTGTGCCGCACCCACCCGGGCCGGTGCCGCGGGACCTACGGTCAGGGCATGTCCTCTGGTGAGCTGGGCGCCTTCCTGCGGGCCCACCGCGCGCTGGTCACGCCCGCCCAGGTGGCCCTGGCGCCGGGGCACGGGCGCCGGGTGCCGGGCCTGCGCCGCGAGGAGGTGGCGCTGCTGGCCGGGGTGAGCGTCGACTACTACGTCCGGCTCGAGCAGGGCCGCGAGCGGCACCCGTCGGTGCAGGTGCTGGACGCGCTCAGCGGCGTGCTGCTGCTGGACGACGACGCCCGGCTGCACCTCTACCGGCTGGCCGACGTCGCACCCCTGCCGGCGGTGGACACCTCGCCCGAGCGGGTCGACCCCGACCTGCTCCGGCTGATGGAGGCCTGGCCGGACAACCCGGCGCTGGTGCTCGGCCGCAGCTACGACGTGCTGGCCGGCAACCGCCTGGGCGCGGCGCTGTTCGCCCCGCTCACCCACTCGGGCAACCTGCTGCTCAACGTGTTCCTGGACCCCGCCGCGCGCACGTTCTACGCGGACTGGTCGCGCGCGGCGGTCAACACCGTCGCCGGGTTCCGGCTGCAGCACGGCGCCCGGCCGGGCGACCCGCGTGCCCGGCACCTGGTGCGGCACCTGACCCAGCAGAGCCCCGACTTCGCCCGGATCTGGGCGCGGCAGGAGGCACGCGGCAAGAGCGCCGAGGAGAAGACGTTCCTGCACCCCGGCGTCGGCCGGGTGACCCTGCGGATGCAGACCCTCGACGTCCGCAGCGCGCCCGGGCAGCAGCTCGTCGTCTACCTGGCCGAGCCGGGCTCGAGCGACTCCGACGCCCTCCGGCTGCTGGGCTCCCTCGCTGCCGAGCGGGACCAGGCGCAGGAGCTGCCCGAGCACTGAGGCCACCGCGTCGTCGCAGGTCGGACGTCCGGTCTGGTCACCGTCGGGGGCGGGAGGGCACGATGGCCGCCATGATCGACAGCGCGCCCGAACCCGTGCCGCAGGAGGTCCTGGACGACCTGCGCGACCGCCTCCGCCGGTACCGCCCCGTGCCGGTGGCGGCGACCCTGCGGGACGAGCACGGGGTCGACCCCGCGGAGCTCGCCGACCTGCTCGCCGCCTGGGCGGAGGAGTACGACTGGCGACCGCACGAGGAGCGCATCCGGTCGCTGCCCTGGGTGCTCACCTCGACCGACCGGGGGCCGCTGCGCCTGGTGCACCGCCGCTCCCCCGCCCCCGACGCCGTCCCCGTCGTGCTGCTGCACGGCTGGCCGGACTCCGTGCTCCGGTTCGAGCGGGTGCTGCCGCTGCTGGCCGGCCAGCACGTCGTCGTCCCGGCGCTGCCGGGCTACCCGTTCGCCGCTCCGGTGCCCGACGGCGGCCTCAGCTCGGCGGAGATGGCGGAGGCGGTCGCCCAGGCGATGACCGAGCTGGGGTACGACCGCTACGTCGTGTCGGCCGGCGACGTGGGCTGCGACGTGGCGGAGGCGCTGGCGGCCGAGCACTCGGACGCGGTCGCGGCGCTCCACCTCACCGACGTGTCGCAGTACCACTTCCTCGCGGCCCTGCCCGACGACCTCAGCGGCACCGAGCAGGCCTACGTCGAGCACGGCCGGCGGTGGCAGGAGGCGGAGGGCGGCTACATGCACGAGCAGAAGACCAAGCCGCGGACCCTCGCCGTCGGGCTCGGTGACTCCCCCGCCGGGCTGGCCGCCTGGCTGCTGGAGAAGTACACGTCCTGGACCGACCACGGTGGCCGGCTGGACCGGGTGTTCTCCCGCGACGAGCTGCTGACCTGGATCACCGCGTACTGGGTCAGCGGGGCCATCGGCACGTCGTTCACCCCGTACGCGCACAGCTCGGTGCCCGGCCGGCAGCCGGTGGCGCCGACCGTCGTCACGGTCTTCCCCCGCGACCTGGTCAACGCGCCCCGGGAGTTCGCCGCCCGCGTCTTCGACGTCCGGGGCTGGCACGAGGAGCCCGCCGGTGGTCACTTCGCCGCCTGGGAGCAGCCCGAGGCGTACGCGGCAGGGCTGGCCGAGGCGGTGGCGCTGGCCCGCGGCTGACGACCTCTCCGCCCACTCGAACGTATAGCGCACCGGGGGCCTTGCGGCAAGCCCCCCGGTGGCCCCCACACTCATCGCCCGTGGCCCTGACCTGCGGAGATGACATCGTGAGCCGTTCCACCACCACTGCCTTCGACCTCCCCGACCACCTCGCCGCCAAGGCCGACCCGGCGCTCGTCGCCGGCGACGAGCAGCACTTCGCGGCCATCGCGCAGACGCTGGCCGAGTCGATCGCCGACCTCACCGACCGGCTGGACGCCGAGCGCCGGGCACCCGGCGGCACCGGCCAGGCCGCCCTGGACCGCGACCTGGAGGTGCACCGGCTCGCCGCCCGGCTGCGGACGCTGCGCCGGTTCGGCCTGGACCTCTGCCTCGGCCGGATCGTCGCGGCCGACGGCGCGGAGCCGGTGTACGTCGGGCGGCTCGGGCTCACCGACCGCACCGGCCGCCGGCTGCTGCTCGACTGGCGCTCCCCCGCCGCCGAGCCGTTCTTCGGCGCGACCCACGCCGACCCGATGGGCCTGGCCAGCCGCCGCCGGTACCGCTGGACCCGGGGCCGGGTCACCGACTACTGGGACGAGGTGTTCACCGCCGACGGGCTGGCGGGCCACGCGGCGCTGGACGACCAGTCCGCCTTCATCGCCAGCCTGGGCGCCCACCGGTCGGCGCGGATGCGCGACGTGCTGGGCACCATCCAGGCCGACCAGGACGCCGTCATCCGGGCCGGCTCGGACGGCGCGCTGGTCGTCGACGGCGGCCCCGGCACGGGCAAGACCGTCGTCGCCCTGCACCGCACCGCCTACCTGCTCTACGCCGACCCGCGGCTGGGCCACCGCCGGGGTGGCGTGCTGTTCGTCGGCCCGCACCAGCCCTACCTCGCCTACGTCGCCGACGTCCTGCCCAGCCTCGGCGAGGAGGGCGTGCGGACCTGCACGCTGCGCGACCTGGTGCCCGAGGGCGCGACCGCCGTGGTCGAGCGCGACCCGGAGGTGGCCCGGCTGAAGTCGTCGGCGGAGATGGTGACGGCGATCGAGGCGGCCGTCCGGTTCCACGAGGAGCCGCCCGCCCGCGGCACGGTCGTCGCCACCCCGTGGGCCGACGTCCGGCTGGGCCCGGACGACTGGGCGGAGGCGTTCGCGGCGGCCGAGCCCGGCACCCCGCACAACGAGGCCCGCGAGCAGGTGTGGGAGGCGCTGCTGGGCATCCTGGTCGACGCGCACGACACCGAGGAGGCCTCCCCCGACGAGGTGCGCGCCGCGCTGCGCCGGGACGGGGAGCTGCGCGCCGTGCTCGACCGGACCTGGCCGTTGCTGGAGGCCGCCGACGTCATCGGCGACCTGTGGTCGGTGCCCGCCTACCTGCGGCACTGCGCCCCGTGGCTGAGCGCCGCCGACGTCCGCACCCTGCAGCGGCCCGACCCGCGTGCCTGGACGACGGCGGACCTGCCGCTGCTGGACGCCGCCCGGCAGCGGCTCGGGGACGCCAAGGCCGCCCGGCGGACGCGCCGGCAGGCCGTCGTGTCCGCCGCCGAGCGGGCGCGGATGGCCGACGTCATCGACGAGCTGATCGCGACCGACGACTCCGAGCTGCTGCTGATGACCACCCTGCGGCACGAGGACCTCCGCGACGCCCTGGTCGACCCGGACGCGCTGCCGACCGCCGAGCCCGACCAGCTGGCCGGCCCGTTCGCGCACGTCGTGGTGGACGAGGCGCAGGAGCTGACCGACGCGGAGTGGCAGGTGCTGCGGCTCCGCTGCCCGTCCGGGAGCTTCACCGTCGTCGGGGACCGCGCCCAGGCCCGGCACGGGTTCACCGAGTCGTGGCCGGAGCGGCTGGAGCGGGTGGGGCTGCGCCGGGTCACCGTGGCCTCGCTGGGGATCAACTACCGGACGCCGGCGGAGGTGATGGCCGAGGCCGAGCCGGTCATCCGGGCCGTGCTGCCCGACGCCAACGTGCCGACCTCCGTCCGCAGCACCGGCGTCCCGGTGGTGCACGGGCCGGTCTCCGAGCTGCGTCCGATCCTCGACCGCTGGCTCGCCGAGCACGACGAGGGCACCGCCTGCGTCATCGGCGACCCGGCGTTCCCGGCGACGTCCCGGGTCCGGTCGCTGACCCCCGAGCTCGCCAAGGGGCTGGAGTTCGACCTGGTCGTGCTGGTCGACCCCGAGGCGTTCGGCAGCGGCATCGAGGGGGCGGTCGACCGCTACGTCGCGATGACCCGGGCGACCCAGCGGCTCGTCGTCCTGACCAGCTCCTGACGGCCGGTGCCGGAGACTCCTCGGGCGTCTCCGGCGCACGGGTCAGGAGCCGCAGATCGAGGCCGGGATGCTGGTGGTGCAGGTGTTGCCGCGGACCGACACGTCGGCGCCGACCGGCGGGAACTGGGCGTCCAGGGGCGGCGGCCAGCCGCGCAGGACGTCGACCGGGCTGTTCCCGGTGATGGTGTTGCCCCGCACCTGCACCGCGGTGACCGGGCCGGGGTCGGCGCCCGACTGGTCGTTGAACGGCGGCAGGGTCAGCAGTGCGACCCCCGCGGCGGGGAACTGCAGCGTCGCGGGGTCCACGGCCGGGCGGTTGTCCCGGATCCGGTTGTCGTGGATGCCCACGTGGTCGGCGTTGACCACGGCCACGCCGGTGCCCGAGACCCGCAGTGCCCCCTCGACCTCACCGATCCCGGCGAGGCAGAAGCGGTCGTTGGCCGACGACTCGTTCGACCGGATCGTCCAGTCCCCGCCCTCGATCTCCCGGGAGGTGTCGGGGACCTCGGTGGCGGCGTCGTCGAAGACGAGCACGCCGACGCAGTTGCCGGCCACGTAGTTGTTCCTGATCTGGCCGACGCGCGATTCGCGGGCGAAGACGCCGATGTTGTAGCCCTGGACGTCGTTGGCCACGATGTCGGCGTACGCCTCGTCGGAGTCGGTGGAGCCGATGCCGGCGGTCCCGCTGTCGGGCTGGTCCGGCGTGCCCCGGTCGACGCCCTCCTCGATGTTCCGCTGGATCCGGACGTGGGTCGAGTCGGCCGCCAGGACGCCGTAGCGGTCGTGCCCGTGCCCCTTCGTCTTGTAGACGCGGAAGCCGTCGGCGCCCCAGGCGGCGATCCCGTTGGCCGGGTGGTGCCAGGTCGACAGGTGGCTCACGTCGACCGGGCCGTCGGGGTCCAGGAAGAAGATGCCGGAGACGTCGTCGGCCAGCGTGCCGGGGACGCTCTGCGGGTCCGCGTCGTCCTGCGCTTCCCAGCAGGCGTTCGACTCGACGTCGGGGAGGTCGGCCGTCGTCGACCACTCCGGCCAGACGATGCGCGTCGCGTCCCGACCGGCACCGTCGATGGTCAGGCCCTTGCCCGCGACGCAGACGGCTTCCTGGTAGGTCCCCGCCTCGATCCGGATCGTGTCCCCGGACGCCGCCCGGTCGACGGCGGCCTGGATCGACTCGCCGGGGTGGACCACCCAGGTCCGGCTCCCGCCACCCGCCCACGCCGCCGTGCCCGGCAGGGCGGTGAACAGCACGACCAGCGAGGTCGTCACCGCCAGCCGTCGCCCTCCCCCGCCGCGTCGTCCCCCTCGTCCTGCGCTGACGTGGTGCATGGGCCCTCCCTGGTCGAGGCGTGCTCACGGACCTGCTGGGTGCCGTCCGGGCCGGCGCTGGTCGGGCCCGGCGGCCGGTGCGCCCCCGCCACCATGGGAGGGCGGTGCGGGGACGCGCGAGGGGCCCCGGGTGTTTCCATGCCGGGGTCGCGCGCCCGCCCCCGACCTCGGTCGCGGGTCCGCTCCGGCTGGTCATCCGCGCCCCGGATCGTCCACCGGACCTCGCGCGGAGCGGGTTCCCGCCCCCGGGCGCGGTCGGCAGGGTAGGGTCCTGCTCGGTCGCTGTTGCGCCTCTGCTTCGTTCACGGACGTCCGCAGTCGTCTCTGCCTGACGTTCCTCTCGGTCCTGCCGGTCGGTGCGGCGACCCGGTTCCGGGCTCTTCCGGTCCCGACACCCCAGCACGGAAGAAGATCAACATGGCTCAGGGCACTGTGAAGTGGTTCAACGCGGAGAAGGGCTTCGGCTTCATCGCCCAGGACGGCGGCGGCGCTGACGTCTTCTGCCACTACTCCGCCATCGGCGGCGACGGCTACAAGTCCCTCGACGAGGGCCAGCAGGTCGAGTTCGACGTCACGCAGGGCCAGAAGGGCCCGCAGGCGGAGAACGTCCGCGTCCTCTGACGTGATCGACGGAGGGCCGTGACGCACCGCGTCACGGCCCTTCGTCATGTCCGGGCCCGGATCAGGCGGGCTGTACCTCGTAGGTGTGCCCGGCCGCGCGCAGCCGCTCGACCAGCACGTCGCCGAGCGCGGTGGCCGGGGTCAGCGACCCGGCGCGGTCGGGCAGCCGGTCGCCGTCCAGGGCGAGCGCCAGGGCCGTCTCGCCGAGCATCACCGCGGTCGCCGCGTACCCCGGGTCGCCCCGGCCGGCCGCGGTGGCCCGGTAGCGCCGGCCGTCCTCGGTGCCGGCGTCGACGACCGAGCGGAACCACCCCTTCTCCCGCACCGCGGCGCTCGGGCCGCTGCCCGGGGCCGGCAGCAGCCGGTCCAGGACGGCGCGGGTGGGCGGGAACGACATCGCGCCGAAGACCCCGGCCAGCGCGGCGGTGACCCCGACGGCGGTCGCCGCGCCCTGCGGCCCCCGGCCGGCGCCCATCACCTCGCCGTAGCTCAGCGACCGGCCGTACCGCCACCCCTGCAGGGCGTTGCTGCGCCGGACGACGCGGGTGTTGAACGGCGCCATGACGAACGGCGCGGTCCACCGGCCGTCCGGGGTGCGTGCCGGTGGGGCAGCGTCCCGCGGCTGCCGGGTGCCCGGCTCGGCGGCCCGGTCGGGGCTCAGCGCGAACGGGTCGGCGAGCACCCGGCGCAGGGTGCGGTCGCGGCCGACGGCCTCGGCCTGGGCGCGGGCGGAGTCGATCGTGCCGCCGCTGAAGCCGCCCCGCGCCGTGGCCACGAGGCGGACGTCGGTGAGCCCGCCCGCACCGTCGGCGGCAGCCCGGTCGGCGAGCAGCATGGTCGCCAGGTCGGACGGGACGGAGTCGTACCCGCAGGCGTGCACGATGCGGGCGCCGGTCTCCCTGGCGACGGTGTCGCACCGGTCGATCGCCTCCCGGACGAACAGCACCTCGCCGCTGAGGTCGGCGTAGTGCGTGCCGGCGCGGGCGCAGGCCTCGACCACCGGCAGCCCGTAGCGGAGGTAGGGGCCGACCGTCGTCACCAGCACCCGGGTCTGCGCGGCGAGGGCGGCCAGCGACGCGGGGTCGTCGGAGTCCGCCGCCAGCACCGGCCACTCCCGGGCGGCGCCGGGGAGCCCGTCGCGGACCGCCGCCACGCGCTCGCGGGACCGGCCGGCGAGCGCGATCCGGGTGGCGGTGGGCGCGTGCTCGGCCAGGTGGGCGGCGAGCAGCCGCCCGACGAAGCCGCTGGCGCCGTAGACGACCAGGTCGTGGGTCCGCTCGTCCGCTGTCATCCGGTCATCCTCACCCGGCGGCCGGCGGACCTCCACCGCTGCCGCCTCTTCCCAGACGGCGCGCGGGTCCGTAGAAGTGCGTCATGGACATGAAGCTCGAGCTCGTCCCGGTGCCGGTGACCGACGTGGACCGCGCCAAGGCCTTCTACGTCGACCAGCTGGGGTTCGTCGCCGACGTCGACGTCCGGCCGACCGAGGGCATGCGGGTGGTCCAGCTGACTCCCCCGGGCTCGGCCTGCTCGCTGGTCATCGGCACCGGGATGCCCGGCATCTCCGACACCGCGCCCGGCTCGGTGCGCGGGCTGCACCTGGTCGTCGCCGACATCGAGCGGTCCCGCGCCGAGCTCGTCGGCCGGGGCGTCGAGGTCGGCGAGGTGCAGGACGTCGGCGGCAGGGTCCGGTACGCCTGGTTCAGCGACCCGGACGGCAACACCCTCACCCTGCAGGAGATGCCCTGGCGCACCGGCGACGCGTTCTGAGCCGGTCGGCGCACCTCAGCGGCTGCGGTAGAGCCGCGTCGTCAGCGGCAGGAACACCGCGGCCAGACCCGCGGCCACCGCCAGCGAGACGGCGATCGCCGTGCCGTCGGGCTCGCCGGCCATCAGCGACCGGGACGCGGTGGCCAGCACCGAGATCGGGTTGACCCCGACGAACGCCTCCAGCGGGCCGGGCAGGGTCGCCGGGTCGACGAAGACGTTGGACAGGAAGGTCAGCGGGAAGATGGCCATGAACCCGGCGTTCATCACCGCGTTCGGGGAGCGCAGCAGCAGGCCGAGGACCGAGAACACCCAGGACAGCCCGAACGAGAAGACCACCACCAGCGCCAGCGCGGAGAGCGCCCCCACGAACCCGCCGTCGGGCCGGAACCCCAGCGCGACGCCCAGCACGATGATCACCGTCCCGGCGATCACGTAGCGGACGCTGTCGCCCAGCAGCGAGCCCAGCAGCGGCGACGGCCGCCAGATCGGCAGCGACCGGAAGCGGTCCACCACGCCCTTGGTCAGGTCGGTGTTCAGCGAGACCCCGGAGTAGACGGTCGTGAACAGCACCGACATGACCAGCATCCCGGGCAGGATGAAGTCCAGGTAGGCCCCGGTCGAGCCGGCGATCGCGCCGCCGAACAGGTACGTGAACATCAGCACGAACATGACCGGCGTGATCGTCACGTCCAGCAGCTGCTCCGGCACGTGCTTGACCTTGAGCATCCCCCGCCAGCCGAACGTCAGCGCGGTCGACAGCCGGCCGGGCCGGGCGGGCCGGGCGGTCGAGGAGATGGCCCGGCGCACCGCGGCGGTGTCGGCCGTGCCCGGGGTGCGGGTGGTGGTGGTCACGACAGCTCCTGGAGGGTCTGGGACGGCACGGTGGTCTCCTCGGCCGCGTGGCCGGTGAGGGCGAGGAACACCTCGTCGAGGCTGGGCTGCTCGAGCGAGAAGTGCGCGAGCGGGATGCCCGCCCGGGCCAGCTCGGCGACGCCGATGGCCGCCTGCGCGGGGTCGGCCCCCGCGGCCGACAGCGCCGCCGGCTCGGCCTCCAGCACCACCGGGCCGATCACGCGCTCGAGCACCCCGGCCGCCTCGCCCCGGCGGGCCGGGTCCAGCAGCCGGACCCGCAGCGAGCCGGTGCCCACCGACGCCTTGAGGTGGCCGGGGGTGCCCTCGGCGATGACCCGGCCGCGGTCGATGACGGCGATGCCGTCGGCGAGCTGGTCGGCCTCCTCGAGGTACTGGGTGCAGAGCAGGATCGTCGTGCCCTCGGCGACCAGGGCCCGGGCGATCTCCCACACCTGGTTGCGTGAGCGCGGGTCGAGCCCGGTGGTCGGCTCGTCGAGGAACATCAGCCGCGGGGTGACGACGATGCTGGCGGCGATGTCCAGCCGGCGGCGCATGCCCCCCGAGAAGTGCTTGACCAGCTTCCCGCCGGCCTCGGCGATGTCGAAGGCCTCCAGCAGCTCGTCGGCGCGGTCCCGGGCGGCGGGCCGGGAGTAGCCGAGCAGGCGGCCGAGCAGCACCAGGTTCTCCCGGCCGGTGAGCTCCTCGTCGACCGAGGCGAGCTGGCCGGTGAGGCTCACCAGCCCGCGCACGGTGTCGGCCTCGTGCACGATGTCGTGGCCGAGCACCTGGGCGCTGCCGGCGTCCGGTGCGATCAGCGTCGCGAGCATCCGGATCGTCGTGGTCTTGCCCGCACCGTTCGGCCCGAGCACCCCGTAGACCGAGCCGGCCGGGACGGCCAGGTCGACCCCGTCGACGGCGCGGGTGGTGCCGAAGGACTTCCTGAGCCCGCTCGCCTCGATGGCGAGCGGTGTCTGCGTGGTCATCGGGTTCCTCACCTCGAGCTGCAGGACGACGTCTCTGCCAGCTGGGACGGGAGGCGGCCGGAGAACTCATCGGTCCTCCGGCGACCGTCCGCCCCCGCCGGTCGCAGAGCAGCGTCGACCCTCCAGCCCACTGGAGGTCAAGTGGTTTCCGTGCGGCGCGGTGCGCCGACCCGACGAGCGGTCAGCGGCGGTGCCAGCGCACCGCCCCGGCGGCCGCGGTGGCCAGCACGGTCAGCGAGAGGCCCGCGCTGCGCTGCGCCACGTCGCCGCCCCGGCGGGCGACCAGCACGGCGGCCGCGTCCAGCACGGTCAGCAGCATCGTCACCTCGGTGGTGCGGCGGGCCTGCGGCGCCGGGGTGACCAGCAGCGCGGCGCCCATGGCGATGTTGCGCGCGGCGATCAGCCGGACCAGCAGCGGGAGCGCGGTGTCGGTGCGGGCGGCGGTGTCGTCGACGCCGAGCACGCTGGTGATCGCCCGGGGCGCGAACAGCGCACCGGTGCCCAGCCAGATCGACAGCGTCCCGATGCTCTTGCGGGTGAGGTCCCAGTCCCTGGCCATGGTCGGCTACTGCCCGGCCGGCGTGCGGGCCAACCGGCGGCCGCCGGCGACGAGCACCAGCACCAGCGCCAGGAACGGCAGCGTGACGGCGCTGGCCACCAGGTCGCTGGCGGTCGCCACCGCGAACGCGCCCGGGTCAGGTGAGTCCAGCGGCCCGAGCACCCGGTGCCACCCCAGCGCGGCCACCGACGCCGGGACGGTGAGCAGCGCCGACACCGCGCCACCGCAGACGACGCCGGCCGCCACCGAGCCCGGCGCGCGCCGGACGGCGGTCCAGGCCAGGCCCGCGCCGCGGCGCAGCGCCCCGGCCGGGGTCAGCCCACCGCCGTCCGGGAGCCCGGCCACCGCCCCGGTCACCCACAGCTGGGCGACCAGCGCGGTGCCGAAGCCGACCACGTCCACCGCGACGGCGGCGGCCACCCGGGGGTCGTCCCAGACGAGCACCTGGCGCAGCACGTCGGGCACGGTGTTGACCAGCGTGGCCGCGAGCGACGCCAGGTAGGCCGCGCGCCAGTGCCGGCGCAGCAGGTGCAGGGCGGACCGCAGGACCCCGGGCGCCGGGCTCACCGCCGGGTCGCGACCAGCGCGGTCCAGCAGCCGGCCACCCGGGTCTGCTGACCGGCCACGGTCAGCCCGGCGTCCCGGCAGGCCGCGGCGATCCCGTCCGGGGTGGGCCGGTCGCCGTCCGCGGGGTGCCGGGAGACGGCGCGCAGCGGCCGGCTGTCGACGAACCGGGCGGTCATCTCGCAGGAGTAGAAGCGCCCGCCCGGGCGGAGGACCCGCGCGGCCTCGGCCACGACGTCCCGCCAGGCGTCGGCGTGGTGCAGCACGTGGTAGCCGAAGACCGCGTCGTAGGAGCCCGCTGCCGCGGTCAGCGCGGTGGCGTCACCGCGCTGCACCGCCACCCGGTCGCCCAGGTCGCGCACGGCCGCCCGGCACGCCGCGACGCTCGCCTCGTGCAGCTCGACCCCGTCGGCGTGCGCGGCGCCGAAGACGTCCAGTGCCAGCCGGAGCCCGGTCCCCCGCCGTCCGGTGCCGAGCTCCAGCACCCGGCCGCCGGGCACCGGGCCGCCCAGCCGCAGCAGCAGCGGCGCCTCGACCCGCTGCTGCACGAGGGCCCGGACGCGGGAGTCGACCCACAGCCGGTTGGCGTCGAGCAGGGTGGGCGGGACGTCGCCGGGCGCGCGGCCCCGCGCGGACTCGTTGGGCACGATGGAGCTGTGCCCGGTGGCGCGGCCGGAAAACGATCCCGGCCGCGCCGCCCCCTCAGTCGTCGAGCTCGAACACCGTGGTGCTGTCGTAGACCTCGCCCGGGCGCAGCACCGTCGAGGGGAACTGCGGCTGGTTCGGGGAGTCCGGGAAGTGCTGGGTCTCCAGCGCCAGCCCGTCGCCCTGGCGGTAGGTGCGGCCGCTGGTGCCCACGAGCGTGCCGTCGAGGAAGTTGCCGGAGTAGAACTGCAGCCCCGGCTCGGTCGTGGAGATGGTCAGCCGCCGGCCGCTCTCCGGGTCGCGCAGCTGGGCGGCCTCCTCCAGCGCGTCCTCGGCGTCCGAGCCCGGGCGCGCGCCGTCGTCCTCGCGGTCGAGCACCCAGTTGTGGTCGTAGCCCTGCCCGTAGAGCAGCTGCTGGTCGGACTCGCGGATCCGCTCGCCGATCGCCGTCGGCCGGCGGAAGTCGAACGGCGTGCCCTCCACCGGGGCGATCTCCCCGGTCGGGATGAGCGTCTCGTCGACCGGCGTGTAGGCGCTGGCGTCGATCCGCAGCTGGTGGTCGTAGATGGTCCCCGAGCCCTCGCCGGAGAGGTTCCAGTAGGTGTGCTGGGTCAGGTTGACCACGGTCGGGGCGTCGGTCGTCGCCTCGTAGTGCACGCTCAGCCGCTCGCGGTCGTCCAGGCTGTAGGTGACCGCGGTGGTCAGCGTGCCGGGGAAGCCCTGGTCGCCGGCGGGGCTGACCAGCTCCAGGCGCAGCGCGGCGACGTCCTGGTCACCGACCGGGGTGGCGGTCCAGACCTGGTCGTCGAAGCCCTGCGGTCCGCCGTGCAGGGTGTTCGGGCCGTCGTTCTGCGGCAGCTGGTACGTCGTCCCGTCCAGGGTGAAGCTGCCCCCGGCGATCCGGTTGCCGTACCGGCCGATCAGCGAGCCGAAGTAGGGGTCGTCGTCGGAGACGTAGCCGGCCAGGTCGGGGAAGCCGAGGACGACGTTCTCCACGTTCCCGCGCCGGTCGGGCACCTCCAGCGTCTGGATCACCCCGCCCCAGGTGAGCACCCGGACGGTCATGTCGCCGTTGGCCAGCGTCCAGCGCTCGACCGGGGTGCCGTCGGGTGCGGTGCCGAACGGCTCGACCGTCGTCGAGGCATCGCGGCCGGGGTGGGGCCAGCCGCCGTGGTGGCCCCCGCCGGGTCGGTCACCGGCCACGGCCGGGCCGGCGGCCCCACCGACCAGCACGGCGACGCTCAGGCCGGCGACGACCAGCCACCGGCGCCGCGGCGCCGGGGCGGTGAAGAGCGGGAGGGACGGGCGTTCGGGCATGGGGACTCCGATGTCGGTGGCGGTCCACCGGCGTCGTCGCACGGTGGCATGGGGCCCCCCGAACGGAGTGCAGCTCCGGCCCCTGTGAGCAGTCCTAGAACGCCCTGTGACCGTAGGAAGGCAGGTGCGGCGGTGTCAACGGGCGGGTCTCAGCCGGTCAGCGCGGCGAGCTCCAGCACGGCGTCGACGAGGGCGCGCCCGTCGAGCAGCACCGCGTCGTTGTGGTCGGCGCCGGGCACCTCGACCAGGCGGTGCAGCCGGGCGGCCGCGTCGGCCACCTGCCGGCTCTGCGCGGGCGGGACGATCGAGTCCCGGCTGCCCACGACGACGGTGGTGGGCACCTGCACCCGGGCGACCTGCTCGGCCACCGGGTACCGGTCGCGCAGCAGCAGGCGGACCGGCAGGAACGGGTAGTGCTCGCCGCCCACCGCCGCCAGGTCGACGAACGGCGAGCGCAGCACCAGGCCGGCCGGCGGGTGCTCGACGGCCAGCCCGGTGACGACGGCGCAGCCCAGGCTCTCCCCCAGGTACAGCAGCCGCCCCGGCGGCACCCCGGCGTCCTCGAGCAGCCAGCTGCGCGCCGCCCGGGCGTCGCGGGCCAGCCCCTCCTCCGACGGGCTGCCCGGGTTGCCGCCGTAGCCGCGGTAGTCGAACAGCAGCACGGCCAGCCCGGCGGCCGACAGCGCCCGGGCCAGCGGGGCGCGCATCCCGCGGTGGCCGCCGTTGCCGTTGGCCACCAGGACGGTGGGGACGTCGGCCGTCGCGCCGGGCACGAACCAGGCGCCGAGGGTCAGCCCGTCGGAGGTGGTCAGCTCGACGTCGCGGGCACCGGGCACCGCGTCCGCGGCGGCCGGCACCGGCCCGGCGTCGGGCAGGTAGACCAGCCGCCGCTGGAACGCCCACAGCAGACCCACCAGCACAGCCAACACGAGGACGACGACCAGCGCGGGCCGGAGCACGCGCCGCAGCGCCCGGGTGCCGGCCACGGTCAGAGCCCGTGGGCCTCCGCCAGGACCGGCAGCGCGGCGGTCGGCACGCCGCGCCCGTCGGGGCGCGGCCAGTGCACGCTCACCTCGTCGATGCCGGCCTCGGTGAGCCGGCCGAGGGTGTCGGCGTACCGCTCGCGGCTCTCGAACGGCCAGTACGTCTCCAGCCCGAGCTGGGCGCTGCGCCGCATCGACGACGGCTCGCGCCCGTCCTCGGCCAGCGCGTCGGTCAGCCGCGCGGACTGCTCGGCGACCGCGGCGAACCAGGCCTCGGGCTCGACGTCGGCGCCGTAGGGCCCGTAGGTCACCCACCGCTGGCCGAGCCGGGCGGCCAGCCGCAGGGCCCGCGGACCGGTGGCGGCGACGGTGAACGGCAGCCGCGGCGTCTGCACGCAGCCGGGCAGCTGGTGGGCGTCGATCGCGGTGTACCGCTCGCCGTGCACGGTGACGACCGGCTCCCGCAGCAGCTGGTCGAGCAGGGTGAGCCACTCCTCGAACCGGGTCATCCGCTCCGGGCGGCTCAGCGGCGGGTCGCCCAGCACCTTCGCGTCCAGGCTCTCCGTGCCGGCACCCACGCCGAGCTCCAGCCGCCCGCCGGAGAGCTGGTCGAGGGTGACCAGCTCGGTGGCGAACGGCACCGGGTGCCGGAAGTTCGGCGAGGCGACCTGGGTGCCCAGGCGCACCCGGTCGGTGGCCGCCGCGGCGGCGGCGAGCAGCGGGACGGCGCCGTACCAGGGCCCGTCGGCCAGCAGCGGCCAGGTCAGGTGGTCGTAGGTGAACACCGCGCGGACGCCGAACCGCTCGGCGTCCTGCACCTCGGCGACGAAGGTGGACACCGGGTGCCGGTCGGGCAGCACGAGCGCGGACAGGGTCGGGACGGGCGCGGAGCTCACCGGGACAGTCTGGCCCACCCCGTGTGAGGGACCACACCGACCGATCTGGTCGGTGGACCGACCGATCTGGTCGGGCCGGGCGTAGCCTCGCTCCCGTGACACGGACGTTCCGGCAGCAGGCCGACGAGCAGATCCTCGACCGGGCGGCGGCGCTGTTCGCCCGGCACGGGTTCGAGCACACGTCGGTGCAGGCGGTCGCCGACGCCGTGGGGCTGTCCAAGGCCGGGCTCCTGCACCACTTCCCGAGCAAGGACGCGCTGCACGCCGCGGTGCTCGCGCAGTCCGCCGACCTCGGCCAGCGGGTCGTCGACCAGGTCGACCACCTGCCGGTCGGCGTGGCGCGCGACCGGGCCGCGGTGGAGGCGATGGTCGACTTCGCCCTCGCGCACCCGGGGATGGTCGCGCTGCTGCTGGCACCGGTCACCCAGGGCGACCCCGGCGAGGCGCAGGCCGCCGGGGCCGGCGCCGCCGCGCTGCGGGCCTTCGGCGTCGACCCGGAGACCGCCGACACCGAGCGGGTGGTCCGGGTGATCGGCGCGCTGGCCGCGGTCGCCGTCCTCGCCCTCGCCGCCGACCAGCACGACCAGACCACCGCGTGGCGGCCCTTCGTGGTCGCCACCTGCACCGACGCGCTCGGCCACCGCCGTCCCGGCGCCACACCGTCCCGTCCCGACCAGGTGGAGGCCTGACCCATGGCTGTCTTGTTGTCCCGACTCGGTGCCCTCTCGCACCGGCACCGGCTGGCCGTCGTCGGCCTCTGGCTGGTCGTCCTCGTCGGCGGCGGCGTCGGCGCCGCCACCCTCGCCGGCGAGACGTCGAGCACGTTCTCGATCCCCGGCCAGGAGTCCACGGTCGCCCTGGACAAGATCGGCGAGCAGTTCGGTGCCGGCGGCGAGGGCGCGACCGCCCGGGTGGTCGTGCAGGCCCCCGACGGGCAGACGCTGACCGACGGCACGAACGCCGCGGCGGTCCAGGAGCTGGTCGGCACGCTCGGCCGGCTGCCCGGGGTGGTCTCCGCGACCGACCCGCTCGACCCGGCCGCGGGCGCGGTCAACGCCGACCAGACCACCGGCTACAGCACGGTGACCTACTCCGGCGTCCCCGGTGAGGTGACCGTCGCCGAGCAGGACGCCCTGCTCGACGCCGTCGCCGACGCCCGGGACGGCGGGCTCACCGTCGAGGCGACCGGGGACGCGACCCAGGAGGCCCCGCACGTCGGCGGCCCCACCGAGGTGGTCGGCGTGGTCGTCGCGCTGATCGTCCTCGCCGTCACCTACGGGTCGCTGGCGCTCGCCGGGATGAACCTGCTCACCGCGGTCGTCGGCGTCGGCATCGGCGTCCTGGGCATCACCATCGCCACCGGCTTCACCGACCTGTCCTCCACCACCCCGACGCTGGCGGCGATGCTCGGCCTGGCGGTCGGCATCGACTACACGCTGTTCATCGTCACCCGGCACCGGCAGGAGCTGCGGCGCGGCTCCGACGTCGCGACAGCGGTCGCCACCGCCGTGGGCACCGCCGGCTCGGCCGTCGTCACCGCCGGCCTCACCGTGGTGATCGCGCTGGCCGGGCTCTCGGTCGTCGGCATCCCGTTCCTCACCCAGATGGGCCTGGCCGCCGCCGCGACGATCGTCGTCGCGGTGCTGATCGCGCTCACCCTGGTGCCCGCGGTGCTGGGGCTGCTCGGGCAGCGCGCCCTGCCGAAGAAGCACCGCGGTGCCGCACCCGTGGGCGACGAGGCGACCGCGCCGACCGGCGGCCGGGGGCTGCTCGCCGGCTGGATCGCGGCGGTCACCCGCCACCGGGCGCTGTCGCTGCTGCTGACGGTCGTGGCCCTCGGCGTGGTCTCCGTCCCGTTCTTCTCCATGCAGACCACGCTCGTCCAGACCCCCGCCACCGACAGCACCCAGGCCCGCGCCGAGCAGCTGCTGGCCGACGGCTTCGGCGAGGGCTCCCTCGGCCCGATCACCGTGCTGTTCGAGGGCGACTCCGCCGTCGAGGCCGCGACCGGGGCCACCGGCACGATCACCGGCCTGGACGACGTCGCGCAGGTCAGCCCGGCGGTGCCCAGCCCCGACGGGGCCGCGGCGCTGCTCACCGTCGTCCCCGAGTCCGGCCCCACCACCCAGGCCACCGAGCAGCTGGTCACCGACCTGCGCGCGGCGCTGGCCGACCTGGACGGCGTGGACGCCTACGTCACCGGGCAGACGGCGGTCAGCGTCGACGTCGCGAAGTCCCTGGACGACGCGCTGCCGGTCTACCTGGTGCTGGTCGTCGGGCTGGCGCTGGTGCTGCTCGTGCTGGTCTTCCGCTCGCTGCTGGTGCCGCTGGTCGGCGTCCTGGGCTTCCTGCTCACCATCGGCGCCGCGCTGGGCGCCACGGTGGCGGTGTTCCAGTGGGGCTGGCTGGCCGGCGCGGTCAACCTGGACACCACCGGCCCGCTGATCAGCCTCACGCCGATCCTGGTGATCGGGATCCTGTTCGGGCTGGCGATGGACTACCAGATCTTCCTGGTCTCCCGGATGCACGAGGCGCACAGCCACGGCGCGTCGCCGATGGACGCGGTCCGCACCGGCTTCCGGCAGGCGGCACCGGTCGTCGTGGCCGCGGCGCTGATCATGTTCTCGGTGTTCGCCGGGTTCGTGCCGGCCGGCGACGCGACCATCAAGTCGATCGCCTTCGCGCTGGCCGCGGGCATCCTGTTCGACGCCTTCGTGGTCCGGATGGTGCTGGTGCCGGCGGCGCTCGCGCTGCTGGGCGAGCGGGCCTGGTGGCTCCCCCGCTGGCTGCGCTGGCTCCCCGAGCTCGACGTCGAGGGCGCCGCGCTGGAGCGGTCCCCCGCCCGCCGGGACCCCGAGCCGGTCGGCGCCGGCGCCCGCTGACCCGACGAGCAGGGCCCGTCTCCCCCGGGAGGCGGGCCCTGCTCGCGTCCGGGAGGACTGTCGGACCCCTGTGCTGCCATGCCGGGGAACCGGTCAGCTGCACCGCAGGGAGGTCCGCCGTGAAGGTCGTCGTCACCACCCCCACCGGGCACGTGGGCTCACGGGTGGTCAGGTTGCTGCTGCAGGCGGGGCTGCGCCCCACCCTGCTGCTGCGCGACCCCGCCCGGCTGGACCCGGACACCCGGCAGCGCGTCGACCTGGTCACCGGTGACCAGGGCGACCCGGCCGCCGTGCAGCGGGCCACCGCCGGCGCCGACGCCCTGTACTGGGTCGATCCGCCCACCGACGCCGACGACCCGGTCGCCGGCTCCGCCCGGATGGGCGCCGCGGCCGCCGCGGAGGTGCGGGCGAACGGCGTCCCCCGGGTGGTGTTCCAGAGCAGCGTGGGCGCCGAGAAGCGCGTCGGCGTCGGGCAGATCGACGGGCTGGCCCGCACCGAGGAGCTGCTGGAGGGCACCGGCGCCGACGTGCTGCACCTGCGCTGCGGGTACTTCATGACCAACCTGGCCTACGACCTCGACCAGCTGCGCGCCGGCGTGCTCAGCACGACGATGCCGACCGACCGGCCGCTGCCCTGGGTCGACCCGCGGGACGTCGGTGACGTCGCGGTGGCCAACCTGCTCTCCCCCGGCTGGTCCGGCCGCCGGGTGCTCGCCGTCCACGGGCCTGCCGACCTCAGCTTCGCGCAGGTGGCCGCGGTGGTCGGCGAGGTGACCGGGTGGCCGGTGCAGGCCCGGCAGATCGGCGACGACGAGCTGCGGGCCGGCCTGCGGGCGGTGGGCATGTCCGAGCGCCAGGTCGAGGGCTTCGTGCTGATGTCGGCCGGCCTGCGGGAGGGCTTCACGCCCGAGGACCCGCGGACCCTGCTGACGACGACGCCGACCACGCTGCGGTCCTGGGCCGCGGAGCACCTGCCCCCGCTGCTCGGCCCCGCCCCGGCGCACCGGCCTGCCCCGGCGGAGCTGCCGACGTAGCCTGGTCGGGGTGAGCGTCGCACCGGCACCGACCGTCGTCCTGCAGAGCCGCTTCGCCCGCGAGCTGCCGGAGATGGCCGTCCCCTGGCAGGCCGCCGAGGCCCCCGACCCGCGCCTGCTGGTGCTCAACGAGCCGCTGGCCGCCGAGCTCGGCCTGGACCCGGCCGCGCTGCGCAGCGACGAGGGCGTGCGGCTGCTGGTGGGCACCGCCGTCCCCGGCGGCGCGACGCCGGTGGCGCAGGCCTACGCCGGGCACCAGTTCGGCGGGTTCAACCCGCGGCTGGGCGACGGCCGGGCGCTGCTGCTCGGCGAGCTGACCGGTGCCGACGGCCGGCTGCGCGACCTGCACCTCAAGGGCTCGGGGCGCACCCCGTTCGCCCGCGGCGGCGACGGCCTGGCCGCCGTCGGGCCGATGCTGCGCGAGTACGTCGTGAGCGAGGCGATGCACGGCCTGGGCATCCCCACCACCCGCTCGCTCGCCGTGGTGGCCACCGGGCGGCCGGTGCGCCGCGAGACCGTGCTGCCCGGCGCCGTGCTCGCCCGGGTGGCGAGCAGCCACCTGCGGGTCGGCAGCTTCCAGTACGCGCGGGCCACCGGCGACCTGGACCTGCTGCGCCGGCTCACCGACGTCGCGATCGCCCGGCACCACCCCGCCGCCGCGGACGCCGAGCGGCCCGCCCTCGCCCTGTTCGAGGCGGTGGTCGCGGCGCAGGCGTCGCTGGTCGCCCGGTGGATGCTGGTGGGCTTCGTGCACGGGGTGATGAACACCGACAACAGCACGATCTCCGGCGAGACGATCGACTACGGGCCGTGCGCCTTCCTGGACGCCTTCGACCCGGCCACCGTGTACAGCTCGATCGACACCGGCGGCCGCTATGCCTACGGCAACCAGCCGGTGGTCGCCGAGTGGAACCTGGCCCGGCTGGCCGAGGCGCTGCTGCCGCTCGTCGACGAGGACCAGGAGCAGGCGATCGCCCGCGCGGTCGAGTCGCTCGGCGGCTTCCGGGAGCGCTACGACGCCGCCTGGTCGGCCGGCATGCGCGCCAAGCTCGGCCTGCCCGCCGACCTGGACGAGGCGGTCGCGTCCCCGCTGGTCGACGAGCTGCTCGGGCTCCTGCAGGCCGACCACGTCGACGGCACCTCGTTCTTCCGCCGGCTGGCCGGCGCCGCCCGCGGGGACGCCGAGCCCGCGCGGCTGCTCTTCCTCGACCTCGCCGGCTTCGACGGCTGGCTGGCCCGCTGGCGTGCGCTGGCACCGGACGCCGAGGCGATGGACCGGGTCAACCCGGTCTACATCGCCCGGAACCACCTGGTCGAGGAGGCGCTGTCGGCCGGGACCGACGGCGACCTGGACCCGCTGCACCGGCTGCTCGCCGTGCTGGCCGACCCCTTCGTCGAGCGGCCCGGCCGGGAGCGCTACGCCGAGCCGGCGCCGGCCGACTTCGGCGCCTACCGGACCTTCTGCGGCACCTGAGCTCCGGGCTCGCGGTGGCACTCCCGGGCCGGGAGGGCTACAAAGGGGATGACCCGTTCCGGTTCTCCCGGGCGCGGTCACCTGGTCGAGCAGCGGCCGCAGAGTTGCCGTGGCACCCGCTGGCCGGGCTCTCTGCGAGGCACCGCACCATGTCGACGACGCAGAACTCAGGGCGCTGGCCGCACGAGGCCCCGCCCGCCGGCCAGGACCGCTGGTCCTGGCGGCCCCAGCTGCTCTCCGAGCTGCCGCTGATCCGGCGCGAGCTGCGCCGCTCGCTGGTCGCCGACACGTCGGACGCGGCCGCCGAGCAGGAGGAGGAGCTGCACGAGCGGCTGGTCCTGCTGATGGACGAGCTGCTGTCCAACGCGCTGCGGCACGGCCGGGCTCCCGTGGCCGGGCTGGTCCGCCGCACGGCGTCGTCCTGGCTGCTGGTGGTGTCCGACGCCGCGGCCACCGTCCCGCCGCACCCGGACCCCGACCGGGACCCCGCCCGCGGCGGGCTCGGGCTGCGGATGGTCGCCGACCTGACGACGGCCTACGGCTGGTGCAGCGACGGCGGGCGCAAGCACGTCTGGGCGGTGCTGGCCCCCGCCTGACCCGGCAGGGGTCCAGCCGGACCCGGCCGGGTCAGCCCTGGTAGTTCACGTGCACGTGGTCGTAGTGGTTCGCGGTCGTGCCCCCGCGGTCCTCCATCGCCTTCCACGAGCCACCCGGCGAGCTGAGCATCCGCTGCTCCCAGATGATGTACTCCACGCCCAGCTCGTCCCAGTGGTCGATGTGGTACTGCGTGATCGCGTCACCCAGGGCGCTGTTGGTCATCACCATGTAGTCCAGCGCGAGGCCGGACGGGTGGCCGCCGGGGTCGGTGGCGCTGGGCCGGGTGCCGCCGAGGGTGATGCCGGCCGCGCCCGGGACGTTGGAGACGACCGCGTTGGCGGCAGCCTGCACGACGGGCTTGACGCTGCCCGAGCTGTTGGTGATCTTCGCGACCGCGGTCGCCAGGGCGGCGCCGCTGGTCGCCGCGGGCTTCTCGGCCCGCTCCGCGGCGGTCGGGGCGGCCTGCGCTGCCGAGGCCTCCGCGGCCTCGGCTGCCTCCGCGGCCTCGGCTGCTGCGGCGGCCTGCGCGGCGGCGGCCGCCTCGGCGGCGACCCGGGCGGCCTCGGCCTCCGCGGCGGCCCGCTGCTGGTCGAGCACCGCCTGGTCGGCGGCAGCCTGCGACGCCTGCGCGGCGGTCTGCGCCGCCTCGCGGCTGCTGCGGCTGGCGGCCAGCTCCTCGAGCGGTGCCAGGTCCGGGGCGTCGGTGGCGGTCGAGGTCTGCGAGGTCAGGCCGAGCTGCTCGGCCACGCTGAGCTGCTCGGACGCCCCGGCCTCGGCGTGGGCGGCGGGCTCGGCGCCGACGAGGACGTTGACCAGCACGGCCCCGGCCGCGGCGGCGCCGAGCAGGAGGCTCGGACGGCGGACGCCGGCGGGCGGGCGGCGATGGCCGGAGGAGGCCCGGTCGCGGCGGGCGGCAGCGCGGCCGGAGGTGGTGGTGCGGGGTGCCATGGGGAGAGGTGCTCCGAGGGTGTGCGGGCGCGGCGCCGGCGCCCCGGAGGGCGGCGGGCTGCGGTGGTGGTCCGTGCAGCGGGGTGGGGCCGGCATGCCGGGCGCCGGGAGCGGGTCACCGGCGGGCAGCGGCGTCAGGTGCGGGGGCGCACCCCGGTGCGGAGGGTCGTGCTGGGCAGCGCGGTACAGGGGCACGCCATCCGGCGGCTCTCCACTTCTTCCGGTCGCCGCCTACCGAGTTAGCTGACGGGTTCGGGCGGGAAGCAGCCCTACCGGCTCCGGGCAGGTGCCCGGGAGCTGGATTCACCCCAGTTGTGCGGTGGGTCCCCGGCTCGCCCCGGAGGGCGACTCGGCGGCGTCTGCTCGGGCTCCCCGGACGGGGACGTGATGACCGAACCGACGCAGCAAAGGTAACGGCGTTATGCAGTCGTGACAATCATCCGCAGCGGATTTCGTCGAGTGACGAGCGTCGCGGGGGTCGCGCTGCCGGCCCCAGGAGCGGTGCCCGGGCTCGCCGGAGCCGGACCGGGGGGCGAGACTGGACCGGTGACGCTGCCCAGCGCGGGCCCCGGCGTGCGGGGCGTCGTCCGGCTGTTCAACACCGCCGGTGGGCGGGTGCTCTGCCTGGCCGGCGAGGTCGACGGAGCCGCCGTCGACGCCTTCCTCCGCCGCTACGGCCGCGAGCCGGCGCGGGTCGAGGCCATCGACACCGGCTCGGTCACCCACCTGTCGGGACCGGCGCTCGACCTGCTGCTGGACCACCTGGACGCGGCCGCGTCCGCCGGGCGGCCGGTCGTCGTCCGCCGCTCCCCGCAGGTCGAGCGGTTGCTGGCCGCGGCCCGGGACCGCTGACCGCTCAGTCCGGGGGGTCTACCCCGCCGCCGGGGCGCTGCGCACCGGAGCGGCCCGGCGGCCGGGACGACGTCCGCTGGGCGAGGTGCCGGGCCAGCCGCGGCAGTGCCGCGCCGGGCCGGTGCCCCTCGCGCCGGCCGCGGGCACCGACCGGTGGGTCGGTCACCGCCCGCCGGCGGGCCCGCTCGGCGCGCCGTTCGCGTTCCCGCTCCCAGCGGGCCGTCGTCCGGCGGGCCAGCGCGGCCACGCCGACCGAGACGGCCAGGAAGGCCACCGCGATCCCTGCCAGCTCCCACATCCCGACTCACCCCCAGGGCGGTCGCGGTGGTTCCGGTCCCCGTGGGTCCGCGACGGTCCCGGAACGGTCCCGCTCCTGCCGGGCGAGCCGCAAGCCGACACGTCGGTCAGCGGCCCCGCTCCGCGGCGACCGGGCCGGCGGCCGGGCGGGCGGCCGTGCGCAGACCGCTGAAGGTGGTGGTGACGAGCGCGTCGGCCAGCGCGTCGGCGTCCAGCCCGCGCCCGGGCCGGTACCACTCGGTGAGCGAGTTGACGGTGCCGAACAGCAGCCGGCTGGTGACCGCCGGGTCGACGTCGGGCCGCACGTCGCCCTCCTCCTCCGCGGCGCGGACCAGGTCGGTGACGACCCGGTCGAACTCCCGCCGGCGGCGCAGCGCCTGGGTCTCGACCTCGGAGTTGCCCCGCACCCGCAGCAGCAGGGTGACGACGGGCAGGTGGGTGGTCAGCACCCGCACCGAGCCGCGGACGACGTGCTCCAGCCGGTCGATGGCCGGCCCGGACGTGGCGCCGGGTTCGTCGAGGACGGCGAAGAGCGCGTCCAGCGCGCGGTCCAGGGCCAACCGCAGCAGCTCGACCTTGCTGGGCACGTGGTGGTAGATCGCGGACTTGGTGACGCCGAGCCGGGCGGCCAGCTCGTCCATGCTGGTCGCCTCGTAGCCGCGCTCGTTGAACACCGCCACAGCGACGTCCAGCAGCGAGTCCAGCGAGTGCCCCGGCCTCCCCCGCCGCGCCGGGACGGCGGTCACCCGCGCTCCCGGCGGTCGGTGAGGCGCTGCAGCTTGCCCACCGACCGGGCCAGCGTCTCCGGGTCGACGACGTCCACCTCGACGCTGGTGCCGATCGTGTCCTTGACCGCCTGCTCGACCTCGCGGGCGGCCGGACCGCGACGGTCGGCCGGGCAGTCCGGGCGGGCCTCGACGTGCACGGTGAGGTGGTCCAGCCGGCCGCGGGTGGTGAGCTCCAGGGAGAAGTGCGGCGACAGCCCCGGGGTGCGCAGCACGACCTCCTCGATCTGGGTCGGGAACAGGTTCACCCCGCGCAGGATGATCATGTCGTCGGTCCGGCCGGTCACCTTCTCCATCCGGCGCATCCCCGGCCGCGCCGTGCCCGGCAGCAGCCGGGTCAGGTCGCGGGTGCGGTAGCGGACGACCGGCATCGCCTCCTTGGTCAGCGAGGTGAGGACCAGCTCCCCCACCTCGCCCTCGGGCAGCACCTCCTCGGTGACCGGGTCGATCACCTCGGGGTAGAAGTGGTCCTCCCAGACGTGCAGCCCGTCCTTGGTCTCCACGCACTCCTGCGCGACGCCGGGCCCCATCACCTCCGACAGGCCGTAGATGTCGACCGCGTCGATGTCCAGCCGCTGCTCCATCTCCCGGCGCATCTGCTCGGTCCACGGCTCGGCGCCGAAGATGCCGATCTGCAGGCTCGAGGCGCGCGGGTCCAGCCCCTGCTTCTCGAACTCGTCGATGACGGTGAGCATGTAGCTGGGCGTCACCATGATCACCCGGGGGCCGAAGTCGGTGATCAGCTGCACCTGCCGCGGGGTCATGCCGCCGGACACCGGGACGACGGTGCAGCCCAGCGCCTCGGCGCCGTAGTGCGCGCCGAGCCCGCCGGTGAACAGGCCGTAGCCGTAGGCGTTGTGCAGCAGGTCGCCGGCGCGCCCGCCCGCGGCCCGGATGGAGCGGGCCATCACGGTGGCCCAGGTGGCGAGGTCGCGCTCGGTGTAGCCGACCACCGTCGGCCGGCCGGTGGTGCCCGAGGAGGCGTGCACCCGCCGGACCTGCTCCCGGGGGACGGCGAACATGCCGAACGGGTAGCCCTCGCGCAGGTCCGCCTTGCTGGTGGTCGGGAAGCGGGCCAGGTCGGCGAGCTCGCGGCAGTCGTCGGGGTGCACGCCGGCGGCGTCGAAGGCGGCCCGGTGGTGCGGCACGTTGTCGTAGGCGTGCCGCAGGCTCCACCGCAGCCGCTCCAGCTGCAGGGCGCGGAGCTCGTCGAGGCCCACCCGCTCGGCGGGGTCCAGCAGCTCGGGGTCGGGCGCCGCGCCCAGCCGCCGGGTGCCCTGGGTCGTCGTCGGCTGGGTCGTCGTCGGCTCGGTCGTCGTCATCGTCGACGTCCCCTCAGCAGCGCGCCGGGCGCAGTGCGCGCCGGCGCTTGTGGACCGCGGTGTGCCGGGTCACACTATTACTGAACACCCGGTCGGTAAATCCCGGACCGCCCACTGCGCCAGGAGATGCGATGTCCGCCCCCGCTCTGGACCGCCCGTCGGACACCGCCGCGCTGCAGGCGCAGTTCGACGCCACCATCGCCGCCGACCACCGGATCGAGCCGCGCGACTGGATGCCGGAGGCCTACCGGAACGGGCTGATCCGGCAGATCGCCCAGCACGCCCACTCCGAGATCATCGGCATGCAGCCCGAGGGTGACTGGCTGCTCGCCGCCCCCAGCCTGCGGCGCAAGGCGATCCTGCTGGCCAAGGTGCAGGACGAGGCCGGCCACGGGCTGTACCTCTACTCGGCGGCGGAGACCTTGGGCGCCGACCGGGCCGACCTCACCGACAAGCTCATCGAGCGCAAGCAGAAGTACAGCTCGATCTTCAACTACCCGACGCTGACCTACGCCGACGTCGGGGTCATCGGCTGGCTGGTCGACGGCGCCGCAATCTGCAACCAGGTGCCGCTGTGCCGGTCGAGCTACGGCCCCTACGCGCGGGCGATGATCCGGGTCTGCAAGGAGGAGTCCTTCCACCAGCGGCAGGGCTACGAGCTGCTGATGACGATGATGCGCGGCACCGACGCCCAGCGGGCGATGGTGCAGGACGCCGTCGACCGCTGGTGGTGGCCCTCGCTGATGATGTTCGGCCCGCCGGACGACGACAGCCCCAACTCGGCGCAGTCGATGCGCTGGGGGGTCAAGCGGCACAGCAACGACGAGCTGCGGCAGCGCTTCGTCGACATGACCGTGCCGCAGGCCGCCGTCCTGGGCGTCACGCTGCCCGACCCGGACCTGGAGCTGGACCCGCAGACCGGGCGGTACCGGTTCGGCCCGATCGACTGGGCGGAGTTCAAGCAGGTGCTCGCCGGCAACGGCCCGTGCAACGACGAGCGGATCGCCCGGCGGCGCGCGGCCCGCGACGGCAACGCCTGGGTCACGGAAGCCGCGTCGGTCTACGCGGAGAAGCACGCATGACCGACCTGACCAGCGAGGGCGGGCACGGCGCCGTCCCGACCGGCCCGCAGGTGCCGGTCGCCGACCAGCCGGCGGTCAGCCGCCGCGACTGGCCGCTCTACGAGGTCTTCGTGCGCGGCAAGCGCGGGCTCAACCACGTGCACGTCGGCTCGCTGCACGCCCCCGACGACGAGATGGCGGTGCACTCCGCCCGCGACCTCTACACCCGGCGCAACGAGGGCGTGAGCATCTGGGTGGTGCGGGCCGCCGACATCACGGCGTCCAGCCCGGACGAGAAGGACCCGATGTTCGCCCCCAGCGGCGACAAGGTCTACCGGCACCCGACGTTCTACGCGATCCCCGACGACGTCCCCCACATGTAGGAGGCGCCACCATGCACGAAGAGACCGTGTACGACGCGCTGGACCACGCGCACGGGGGCGAGGGCCAGTGGGCGTTCGGCACCGGGTTCGACGAGCCGCTGGCCGGGGTGGACACCACCGTGCCCGAGGGCATCGACCCCGCGGACCTGGGCGCCTACTGCCTGATGCTCGGTGACGACGCCCTGGTGCTCTGCCAGCGGCTCACCCAGTGGGTGACCAACGCCCCCGAGCTGGAGGAGGAGGTCGCGCTCGCCAACTGCGGGCTGGACCTGCTCGGCCAGGCGCGGCTGCTGCTGGCCCGGGCCGGCTCGGTGGGCGTGCTCGGCCGCAGCCGCACGCTGGCCACCGGGTCGATCCCGGACGAGGACGCGCTGGCCTACTTCCGGGACGCCGACGAGTTCCGCAACAGCGCCCTGGTCGAGGCGCCCAACGGCGACTTCGGCCAGACCGTCGTCCGGCTGCTCGCCGCGTCCGCGTGGCGGCTGGCGCTGTTCACCCGGCTGCGCGGGTCGCGCGACCCGGTGCTCGCCGCGATCGCCGCGAAGGGCGTTCCCGAGCTGACCTACCACCGCGACCACGCCGCCCGCTGGGTGCTCCGGCTCGGTGACGGGACGCCGGAGTCGCACCGCCGCACGCAGGCCGGGGTGGACGCCGTCTGGCCGCTGCTGGCCGACCTGTTCACCGCCACCGACGTCGAGCGGCGGCTGACCGCGGCCGGTGTCGCCGTCGACCCCGCGGAGCTGCGCGAGGAGGTCCGCGACGTGCTCACCCTGGTGCTCGAGCGGGCGACGCTGGCCGTGCCGGCGTGGCCGGCCGAGCAGCCCAGCCGTGGCCGCGCCGGCGAGCACGGCCCCGAGCTGATCGCACTGCTGGCCGACCTCCAGGGCCTGGCCCGCGAGCACCCCGCGGCCACCTGGTGACCGCGGTGCACGCCCTCCACGAAGATGGCCATCTCCGGGCAGCCCACGACCCCGGAGATCGCCATCTCCGGGGGGCGCGGGTGGTGGCGGAGACGGTCACCGACCCCGAGCTGCCGATGCTGACCCTCGCCGACCTCGGCGTGCTGCGGGACGTCCGCGACGAGCAGGGCACCGTGGTCGTCGAGATCACCCCCACCTACTCCGGCTGCCCGGCGATGGGCGTCATGCGCGCGGACCTGGTGCACGCGCTGCACCGGGCCGGGTTCGCCGACGTCGACGTCCGCACCGTGCTCTCCCCCGCCTGGAGCACCGACTGGATCACCGCGGAGGGCCGCCGCAAGCTCGCCGCCGGCGGCATCGCCCCGCCCGGGCCGGCACCGGTGCGCACTCCCGGCCCGGTGCCGCTGCAGCTGGGCCGGTCCCGGCGGACGGCGACCTGCCCGCAGTGCGGGTCGCCGGACACCGAGGAGGTCAGCGAGTTCAGCGCCACCGCGTGCAAGGCGATGCGCCGGTGCCGGGCCTGCCTGGAGCCCTTCGAGCACGTCAAGGAGATCTGATGTCCGCCCCCGCCCGCCGCCGGCCGCAGTTCCACCCGCTGCGGGTCGCCCAGGTGGAGCGGCTCACCGACGACGCGGTCGCGGTGACCTTCGACGTCCCGGCCGCGCTGGCCGGGGACTACGCCTTCTCCCCCGGTCAGGCCCTGACCCTGCGCCGGGTGGACGGCGACCGCGACGAGCGCCGCTCGTACTCGATCTGCGCGCCGGTCGGTGCCGCGCCGCGGGTCGGCGTCCGCGAGGTGCCCGGCGGGTTCTTCTCCGCCTGGCTGGTGCACGAGGTGCGCCCGGGCGACAAGATCGAGGTGCTGCCACCGTCGGGCACCTTCACCGCCGACCTGTCCGCCCCGGCCGACCACGTGTTCGTCGTCGCCGGCTCCGGCATCACCCCGGCGCTGAGCCTGGCCGCGTCGGTGCTGGGCGACGGGGAGTCGACGGTCACCGTGTTCTACGGCAACCGCCGCACCAGCACGGTGATGTTCGCCGACGAGCTGGCCGACCTCAAGGACCGGTACGGCACCCGGCTGCAGCTGGTGCACGTGCTCTCCCGGGAGCCGCGGGACGCCGAGCTGACCAGCGGCCGGCTGGACGGCGACCGGCTGCGCACCCTGGTCGGCGCGCTGGTCGACGTCCCGGAGGTCGACCACTGGTGGCTGTGCGGGCCGCACGGCCTGGTCACCGGGGCCCAGGCACTGCTCACCGAGCTGGGCGTGCCGGCCGAGCGGGTGCACCAGGAGCTGTTCTTCGTCGACGACGTCCCGCCGCAGCCGGTGCGCGGCGACGAGGAGACCGTCGACGGGCCGAGCTCCGCGGTGACGATCGTGCTCGACGGCCGGTCGACCACCCTGGCGCTCCCCCGCGACGTGCCGGTGCTCGACGCCGCCCAGCGGGTCCGCGGCGACCTGCCGTTCGCCTGCAAGGGCGGGGTGTGCGGCACCTGCCGGGCCCGGGTCACCGACGGCGAGGTGGAGATGCGCCGCAACTACGCCCTCGACCCGCGCGAGGTCGACGCCGGGTACGTGCTCACCTGCCAGAGCCTGCCGGTCTCCGACGCGGTCACCGTCGACTACGACGCCTGACCGGGGTCAGCCGACGGCGTGCCGGGCGCCGAGGTCGCGGAACAGCTCGGCGTTGAGCCGGTAGCCCACGGCGACCTCGGCGATCAGCTGGTCCTGCTCCTCCGGCGTCCAGGGCGCGGCGTCCAGCGCGGCCCGGTAGGCGTCCTTGAACGGCTTGGCCTTGCCGAGGGCGTCGAAGACGTGAAACCGGACACCGTCGAGCTCCAGCCCGTAGGCCCGGCCGACCAGCCGCCGGATGACCTGCCCGCCGGAGAGGTCGCCGAGGTAGCGCAGGTAGTGGTGGGCCACCAGGCGCGCCGGGGAGTCGAAGGCCACCTCGCGCAGCCGGTCGACGTAGCGCTGGGTGGCCGGCAGCGGCACCAGGGCCTCCCGCCAGGCCGGGCCGAGCAGGTGCTCCAGGTCGGCGGCGAGGGACGGCAGCCGGACCAGCCCCGGGTGCAGGAAGGGCTGCACCTCGGGCACCCGGGCCTGCGCGGCGACGGCCTGCTCGAGCACGTCGTAGACGAGGTGCGTCTGGGCGAGCAGCGCGGCGTAGGCGGTGCGCGGCAGCCGGCCGGAGAGCAGGTCGTCGACGAACGCCGACCCCTCGGCGGCGGTGTGGTCGGCCTGGGTGGCGGTCCTCAGCCGGGCGGCGAAGCCGGTGGGGACGGCGGTGCTGGTCATCGGGAGGCCTCCACGGCGTCGTCGGTCGGGTCGGGGGTGGTGCGCAGGAACGCGTCCAGGTCCTGCTGCAGCCGGCGGCGCCGGCGGCGGAGGGCCACCAGCAGCGGCACCAGGACGACGGCGGCCAGCAGGGCCAGGGTGGTCCAGCTCAGCGCGGGCCCGGCGGCGCTGGTCAGCACCGGGTCGGCCGTGACGTCGCTGGCGCCGACCGCGGCCGGGGCGAGCGCCACCTCCGCGGTCAGCCGGCCGACCGGTGGCACGTCGGGCACGGTCAGCGAGACCGGCACCGACGCCCCGGCGAGGAGCTCGGGGGTGGTGGCGGTCAGCGTGCGGGTGCCCAGCCCGAACGGGCCGCTGACCCGGACCACCTGGTCGGCGGCGACCCGGGTGTTGCCGGTGTTGGTCAGGGTGAAGGTCACCACCGCCGAGCCCGCGGCGAACGGCACCGCAGCGGGCCGGTAGTCCACGGCCAGCCCGCCGACCTGCATCCCCGCGGTGAGGTCGCCGCTGACCAGCGTGTGCACCCGCACGCCGAGCCGCCGGTCCAGGCTCACGCCGGCGGTGCCGCTGCCGGAGACCAGCGAGGTGACGATGGCCCCGGAGTGGTCACCGGCGGCCGCGTCGGCGGGCACGGTGAGGGTGAACGGCACCTCCACCCGCTCCCCCGGGGCGAGCTGCACGCTGCTGGCCGGCAGCGCGATCCAGCTGCCCAGGTCGGTCGAGGCGGCGCCGGTGGGCAGCACGTCGAGCTGCCCGGTGTCGGTGGTGAACCCGTCGGCGGCGTAGAGGCCGAGGGTCAGCGGGGTCTGCCCCTGGTTGGTGACCACGAGCGCGTCCTGCACCACCGCCCCCGGGTCGAGCACGAAGCCGTAGTTGGCCCGGGCGCCCGCGTCGCCGGTGCGCGGGCCGACCGACCACTGCACGGTCTCGGCTGCGGCGGGCCGGGCGGTGGCCCAGCCCCCGAGCACCGCCAGCACGAGCAGCGCCAGGACGGCGGCGGCGGCCGTGGCCCGTCGGGGTGGGTGTGCGGTGGTCATCCGGGCCTCTCGGGGTGCGGTGGTGGAGGATGCCGGGGCCGGCCCCCGGGGCGCGTCGGCTGCGTCCCGGGGGCCGGTCCCGGCGGTCGGGTCAGCTGAGCGCGGTCAGCGTCAGCGTCGCGCCGTAGGTGCCGGCCTCGGTGTCGGACGGCAGCTGCAGCTCCAGGTCGGCGCCGAGCGTGGCGGTGCCCAGGTCGTGCCCGGTCGGGGCGCTGCCCAGGGTGGCGGTCTGCGCCAGGCCGTTGCCGGACACCAGGCCGGGCGTGACGGCGGCGCCGGCGACGGCCCCGCCCCCGGCGGTGACGACCCGCGGCGTCCAGCCCAGGTGCTTGCCGGCGAGGGTGGTGCTGCCGGCGGTGAAGTCGCTGACCTGGGCGGTGATCGACCACGCCGACCGGGTGCTGCGGGTGTCGGTCACCACGACCGGCGCGAGCTGCCCGGTCGCGGTGAGGTGGTCACCGGCGTCGGCCGCGGTGCCCAGGCTGACGGCCGAGCCGTCACCGGTGACCTCCCAGCCGAACGTCCCCGGCTCCGGCTCCTCGGTGCCCTCGGGCACGACCACGGTCAGGTCCTGCTCGGCCTGGGTCGGCGTGCCCGGGTCGGGGTCGGTGCCCGGGTCGGGGTCGGTGCCCGGGTCGGGGTCGGTGGCCTCGGCGACGTCGAGGGTGAAGCTCAGCGGGTCCAGCGCCGTCCCCTCGGCGTAGAAGTCGGCGAACGCCGGCACGCCGTTCGCGGTCAGCGTGGTCGGGATCGCCGTCCAGCTGTAGCCGTCGGCGGTGGGCTGGGCGGTGACCGCGCTCAGGTCCAGCGCGGCGAAGTCGACGTCCTCGTAGTGCACGAGCGACCCGGAGGACAGCGACTTGGAGTCCACGTCGGCGTAGAGCACGCCGGTGGTGCCGTCGATGACCACGTTCAGGTCGGTGAGCGTCATGTCCAGCTGCCCGGCGTGGCCGGTGAAGTGGACGCTGCCGGCGAAGGCCGCGTCGACGCTGCTGCCGTCGACCGTGCCGGCGGTGGCCGGGAAGGCGTAGGTGCCGTTGGCGGCGGTGGTCGCCCCACCGCCGGTGGTGATCGACCCGTGGGCGATCGGGCCGGCGATGTAGCTGCGGAAGGAGGCCTTCACCCCCCAGCTCAGCGAGCCGCCGTCGGCGGTCTCCGCCGCCGCGGCCGACCCTGCTCCGGCCAGCAGCAGGCCGGAGGCGATCGCAGCGGTCCCTGCGGCGGCGACCACTCGGGTCGCCCGCCGGGGCCGTGCGGAGGTGTGCGTCATGGTTCTCCTCGGTACGGGTGTGCCCACCAGTTAGTTAGGCAAGCCTCACCTAATAGCCCACCCGAGTGAGTGTCAAGATCGATTCCCGGGACCCCGGTCACGGTCGGTCACGGCGGCCGAGCGTCAGCCGCCCGGAGCTGACCAGCCAGGTCAGCAGGGCGGTCAGCAGCAAGGCGCCCCCGGCCGTCCACCAGCCCAGGTCGCGCGGCCCCGGCACGGGCGTGAGCAGGCCGGCGAGGTCGGTGCCGTCGCGCCCGACGCGCACGGTGCCCGGAGCGTCGAGGAGGGCGTCGGCCGTCGTCAGCGGCGGGGATGCCGGCGGTGCGGCGGGAGGCCGCGGCGCCGTGCGTGGTGGGGAGCCGGTGCTCGCGGTCGGCGTGCGCGCCGGTGGCGGGACGACCGGGTTGGTCACCGGCGGGGCGGGTGCCGCGACCCCGGGTGCGGCAGCCGGCGGGGGCACCGGGTCGCTCGCGTCGAAGCTGACCGTGAGCGGCAGGGCGACCTTGAACCGGTCGGTCGGTCCGCCGCTGGAGTACCAGTAGGAGCCCTGCCCGACGGCGACCTGGAAGTCGACGAAGCTGCGCGGGAACGAGCCCCAGGTCGCGCCCTCCCGCAGCTGCACGGCGGTGCTGCTCCCCGGCGGCGGGTCGTAGCCGACCCCGAGGTAGGCCGGGGTGGCGGTGAACCCCTGCGCGCCGAGCACGACACCACCCAGGTCGGCGAGGACGACGGGGGTCTCCGGCAGCGGCAGCCAGGCGGTCGGGTCGGCCCGGTCGGCGGCGTACCCGCCCAGGGTGGCGGTCACCTGGCCGCGGCCGGCGGCGACGGTGAGCACCGGGTCGGAGACGTGGAAGAAGGTCAGCCCGCTGTAGAGCGCGACGGTGAAGTCGCCGTCCCAGCGGACGGTCGCCTCCCCCGCGGCGACGTCGACCTGCCCCGTCCCGCCGTCCAGCACCACCTGGTGGTCGCTCCACAGCCCGGCCGACGGCGTGGTCAGCGGCTGCCCGGCCGGGGTGGTGCGGGTGCCGGCGAAGGTGGCGAGCGCGTAGGACCCGTCCGGCTGGCGTTTCTCGATCCGCACGCTGCCCGCGGTCGCTGCCCAGCGGTCGGCACCGATCTGCTGGTCGGGGCCGGTGCTCGGGACCCGGCCGGCGGACAGCAGGTTGACGGTGCCGGGGGCGAAGGCGGCGTTGCCGACCTCCTGGTTGAGGCCCCAGCGGAACTGGGCGTCGGTGACGTCGACACCACCGGGATCCGGCGGTGGGGACGTCGGTGGGGACGGCAGCGGGGACGGCGGCGGCTCGGGCGCCGGCAGCTGCAGGTGCACCGGCAGCGGGGGCTTGGCCGCGTCGTCCGGGTCGCCGGTGGAGTACCAGGGGACGGCGAGCCCGGCCTGCCCGACCAGGTCGAGGAACGAGGCGGGGAACGCGCCCCAGCTGCTGCCCGTGGTGTCCTGCGGGGGCGTCCCGGACCACCCGACGCCGAGGAATGCCGGCGTCAGCTGCTGGGTGCCGGCGGCGACGTCGACGGCATCCAGCTCGGCGAGGGTGACCTCGGCCGCGCCCGTGGTCACTCCCCGGCCGGCGGCCTGCACCTGGGCGAGCAGCCGGCCGCTGCCGTCGGCGGAGACCTCGAGCCGCGGGTCGGCGACCCAGACCAGGCCCGCGCCGTCGGCGAGCACCACGGTGAGGTCGCCGTCCCAGCGCACGTCGGCGGCGCCGGTCAGCGGGTCGACGGTGCCGGCGCCGCCGGTGAGCACGGCGACGAGCCCGGAGGTCAGCCCCGCGCCCGGGTCGGTCAGCGGCGTGCCGTCGGGGGTGCTGCGCAGCCCGGCGAAGGTGGCGGGCGCCGACGTGCCGTCGGCCCGCTGCTGCTCGACCGCCACCGCGCCGGCCGACGCCGACCACTCCGGCTCGTCGATCCGGCCGTTGCCGTCCCCGTCGCCGACCCGGCCGGCGGCGAGGGCGTTGACCGTGCCCGGCGAGGCGCCGGCGTTCCCGGCCTCGGCGCTGACGCCCCAGCGGAGCACCGCGCCGGTGACGGCCTGCTCGGCGGCGGCCGCCGGCGGCGCACCGCCGGCGAGCAGCGCGGCGCCCAGCACCCCGGCGGCGACCGCCGCGGCCGGCCGCCTCACCGGGCGACCGTCCGGGCGAGCTCGGTCTCCCGCCGGGCCAGCGCCCGGCGTACCCGGCGGCTGGGCGGCGTAGGCGGTCCGGCCGGCGGGCCGCCGGGGGCACCGGCGGGGGCGGGCACTGCCGCCCGGCGAAGACGGGCCCGGGTGCGGCGCCGGGTGACCGCTGCCGTCAGCACGACGACGAGCACCAGCGCCGCCGCCGCGACGAAGAAGAGCGCCGCGGTCGACGGCCGCGAGCTCGCCGTCGGGGCGACCGGCACCGACAGCGCCCCGGCGTCGGACTCGACGGCGAAGGTCAGCACCGGGACGCCGCCGGTGGTGGTGCCGGTGACCCGCAGCTCGTGGTTGCCGCCGGGCAGCTCGGCCGGGAGCTCCAGCAGACCGGCGACCGTGCCCTGGGCGCTGACCAGCAGCGGACCGACCGACGCGACGCCGTCGTCCAGGGTGGCCAGCACCTGCTCGCCGGCGACCAGGCCGCTGCCGGTGAAGGAGAGCACCCGCCCGGCGACCGCGGTGGCCGGGTCGATGAGCACGGCGGGGGCGGTGGCCGCCGGGGGCGCCCCGGCAGGGGGTGCAGCCGGTGCCGGGCTGCCCGCCGCCGGCGCCTCGGTGGTCTGCTCCGCCGCCGGGCCGGTGCCGGGGTCGGTGGTCTGCAGGTCGGCGAAGGCCACCGGGGTGAAGCTCTCGTTCGCCGGGTTGACCACCCCGTGGGCGCCGATGGTGATCACCCCGCAGGTGACCGTGCGGCAGTCGACGGGAACGGTGGCCCCGCTGCCGTCGACGGTCTGGAACGTCGCCCCGGGCACCATCAGCCGGGTCGACCACGAGCCGTCGGCGGCGATCGTGCCGCCGTTCGCCTCGGCGACCGTGGAGCTGCCGGGGAAGGCGACGAAGCGCTGGAAGCCGGCGTTCTCCGCCGCCTGGGAGTCCGGGACGAACCGGTAGTCGGTGCCGCTGGTCCCGCCGGCGCTGGGCTGCCACCCGGCACCGGAGACCCAGCCGAAGAGCACGTAGATGCCGCCGAAGCCGCCGCTCACCGACTGGAAGCCGGTGCCGGAGACGGTGAGCGTGGTCGCGTAGGTGGTGTCGGCCCGGGCGGCGCCGGACTCGTCGGCCACCGTGACCCGCGGCGCGGCCGCGGCCGGAGCGGCGGTCAGCACGGTGGCGGCGGCCACCGCGGCGGCGAGCACGGCGAGCGCCAGCAGCCGGCGCAGCAGCCCGGTGGGTTCGGCGGTCGTCATCGGGGGTCCTCCGGGTGGCTCGGCCGGCGCGGCAGGACCAGCGGTCCGCCGCCGACGGGGTGGGGCAGGACGTCGATCGGGTGCTCGTAGACCTCGCTGAGCAGGTCCGCGGTGAGCACCTCCGCGGGCGTGCCGAGGGCCCGCAGCCGCCCGCCGGCGAGCAGCGCGACCCGGTCGGCGTGACCGGCGGCGAGGTTGAGGTCGTGCAGCACCGCCACGGCCGCTGCGCCGCCGCGGGTCAGCGACCGGGTGTGCGCCAGCAGCCGCTCCTGGTGCTGCACGTCCAGCGCCGCGGTGGGCTCGTCGAGCAGCAGCACCGGGCAGTCCTGCGCGAGCGTCCGGGCGAAGGCGGTGCGGGCCCGCTCGCCGCCGGAGAGCGTCGGGTAGAGCCGGTCGGCCAGGTGCGGCACGTCGGCGGCGGCCAGGGCGGCGTCGACGAGGGCGTCGTCCTCGTCGGCCCGGGGGGTGCGCCGCCAGGGCGCGCGTCCCATCTCTACCAGCTGGCGCACCCGGAAGGAGAAGGCGACCCGGTGGTCCTGCGGCATCACCGACCGCCGGCGGGCGAGCTCGTCGGCGCGCAGCCGCCGGACGTCGGCCCCCGCCAGGCGGACGCACCCCGCGGTCGGTGCCAGGTCGCCGGCGAGCGCGCCGAGCAGGGTGGACTTGCCGGCGCCGTTGGGCCCGGCGAGCACCAGCAGCTCGCCGGCCCGCACCGGCAGGGTGACGTCGTGCAGCACCGGGGTGCCGTCGAGCGCGACCGACAGCCCGGCCGCCTCCAGCACGACGCCGGCCCGCTCGGTGACCGCGGCGCTCACGCCCAGCTCCCGGCCGACCGGCGTGACCGGCGGAGCAGCCAGAAGAAGAACGGGCTGCCCACCAGCGAGGTGAGCATGCCGATCGGCAGGTCGGCGTACGGGACGGCGTTGCGGGCGACCAGGTCGGCGGCGAGCAGCAGCACGGCGCCGCCGAGCGCCGAGGCCGGCACCAGCACCCGGTGGCCGGGCCCGCAGGTCATCCGCACGAGGTGCGGCACGACCAGGCCGACGAAGGCGATCACCCCGCAGAACGCGACCGCGGCGGCGGTGAGCAGCGCGACCAGCACGACGCTGACCAGCCGGAGCCGCTCGACGTCCACCCCGACGTGCCGGGCCGCCCGGTCGCCGAGCGCCAGCAGGTCCAGCCGGCGGCTGAGGGTGAGCACGCCGGCCAGGCCGACGGCGACCAGCGGGGCGACGACGGCGACGTGCTCCCACCGGACCCCGTTGAGGCTGCCCAGCTGCCAGAAGACGATCTGCTCCCGGGCCTGCTGGTCGCCGAGGAAGGTGAGGAAGGCCAGCCCGGCGCCGGTGAACGCGTTCAGCGCGACCCCGGTGAGCACCAGGGTGACCACCTCGGTGCGGCCGTCGGCGCGGGAGAGGCCGTAGACCAGCAGCGCGGCGACCAGCCCGCCGGCGAAGGCGAACGCGGCCATCGTCCAGCCGCCCAGGAAGGTGAACCCGAAGACGATGGTGCTGCTGGCGGCCAGCGCCGCGCCGGAGGAGACGCCGACGACGCCGGGCTCGGCCAGCGGGTTGCCGAAGACGCCCTGCATCACCGCGCCCGCGGCGGCCAGCGCGGCGCCGACCAGCACCGCCATGGCCACCCGCGGGAACCGGATCGCCCACAGCGTCGCGTCGCCGTTGGGGTGGGTCGGCACCGGCCCGGCGTCCAGGCCCAGCCGGTGCAGCAGCGACCCGAGCACCTCCGCCGGCGGCACGTGCAGCTGGCCGGTGCCGGCCGCGACGAGGGCGAGGACGACGAGGGCCGCCGTCAGGGCCAGGAAGGTCAGCCGGGTGCGGGTCCGGCGCGGGTCGGCGACCGCCGGCCGGGTCGCGGGGGCGTCGCGGAGCAGCGTCACCGGGGCAGCTCGACCGGGGTGCCGGCCGTGCCGGCCTCGGGCGCCGGCTGGCTGCCGGGGGCGTAGACGGCGACGGCCAGCGCGTCCAGCACGTCGGCGGTGCGCGGGCCGAAGCTGAGCACCTGGGTGTCGGCCATGTCGACCACCCGGCGGTGCTGGCCGGCGGGGGTCTGCGCCAGCGCGGGCACCTGCTCCAGCAGCCCGTCGACCCCGCCGACGGAGGCCAGCCCCTCGGTCATCACCAGGACCAGGTCCGGCTGGGCGGCGACCAGGCCCTCGTCGGTGAGCGGCTTCATCCCGGTCCAGCCGATCTCGGCCGCCACGTCGACGCCGCCGACCGCGGAGATGAGCGAGTCCGCGCCCGAGCCCTGGCCGAACATGTAGTAGACGCCGGCCTGGCCGCGTACGTAGAGGAAGACCATCCGCACCCGGCGGGCCGGGTCCTGCGGGGCGACGGCGGCGATCTCGGCGACCTTGGCGGAGACCTCCGCGGTGGTGGCGGCGGCCAGCTCGGCGCCGCGCTCCGGCACGCCGAGGGCGGCGGCGACCTGCTCGGTGAGCGTGCCCACCCCGGCCAGGTCGCGGTGCGCGTCGACGACGACGACCGGCACCCCGGCCTCCCGCACCTGCAGCACGGCGTCCCAGGGGCCCAGCGTGGTGTCGGTGACCAGCAGCGTCGGCGCCAGCTCCAGCACCGCCTCGGCGTTGATCTGGTGCGCGCTGGGTGTCACCAGCGGCAGGTCCTCGCTGCCCGGGAAGGACGAGGAGGTGTCCCGCCCGACGAGCCGGTCGCCGAGGCCGAGGTCGTGGGTGATCTGGGAGAGCGAGCCGTAGAGGTCCAGCGCGAGCACCCGGCTGACGTCGGTGACGGTGACCTCGGTGCCCTGCACGTCGGTGACGGTGACCGGCAGCTCCGGCTCGGCCGGCGCCACCTCCGCGCCGTCGGCCGCGCCGAGCACCGCGGTGCTGGCGCCGACGTAGTTCTTCGGGTCGGCGAGCACCGTGGCATCGGCCAGCCGCACCACCGGCACGTCGGGGGCCGCTCCCCCGTCGTCCACGGCACCGGCGCAGCCGGCCAGCGTGGCGGCCACCGTGAGCAGGGCGACGCGGGCCAGGGTGCGGGAGCGGGCGGGCACGGGTCCTCCGGGGGCGGGCGGGCCGGCGCCCCGTGGCCGCCGGGGCGGTCATGATCACCGCCGAGCGCACCGTACACAGGTGAGGCTCACCTAACCAAGGGTGCCCTTACTCATCGCCCCGGACGGCGACCGCTCACCGGCGTACTGGGCGGTGACCAGGGCGCGCAGCGCCGCCAGGCCCTCCGGCGGGCTGTCCGCCCACCAGGTCAGCTGCACCGCCACCGGCGGGGCGTCCCGGACCGGCCGGTAGACGACGCCGGGGCGGGGGTGCTGCGCCGCCGTGGCCCCGGCGGTCATGCCGACCGCCTGCCCGGCGGCGATCACGGTGAGCCACTCGTCGACGCCGCGCACGGACCGGGTCGCGGGCGGCGTAGGGAGCGAGCCCCAGAGCTCGTCGGTGGTGGAGCCGGTCAGCCGGTCGACCGCGAGCGTCCGCCCGTGCAGGTCGGCGAGGCGCAGGCTGCGCCGGCGGGCCAGCGGGTCGTCGGCGGCCACGGCGGCGTAGCGCCGCTCCTCCCCCACCACCGCGCTGCGCAGCCGGCGGTCGTCGACCGGGCGGCGCAGCACGCTGACGTCGGCGAGGCCCTCGGCCAGCCCGGCGGTCGGGGTGACCGACTGGACGAAGACGAGCGTCGTGCCGGGACGGGCCCGGGACCACGCCCGCTGCACCGCGACCGTGTGCCGGCCCAGCGCCGCCCAGGCGAAGCCGATCCGGAGCTCCCCGCGGTCCTGGCCGGCGGTGCGCCGCATGGCGGCGACCTCCTCCAGCACCCGCCGGGCGTGCGCCGCGACGCGCTCCCCGACCGGGGTGAGGGCCACCGCCCGGGTGGTCCGCTGCAGCACCCGCGCCCCGAGCGCGCGCTCGAGCGCGACGACGGTGCGCGACACCGACGCCTGGGACACGCCCAGCAGAGACGCCGCCCCGGTGAACGTGCCCGCCTCGACCACCGCCAGCAGCGCGCGCAGCTGGCGCACCTCGGGATCCATACGGCAAGCGTATCGACGGTGCCGCCGCCGGCATTTCCCTCGCGCCGCTGACGTGCCGATACTCGACCAGGTGCCCGCCGAACCCCGTCCCCTGCGCGGGGTGACCACGATGCTGGGCAGTGCGCTGAGCAACCAGGTGGGCGCTGCAGTGGGGGCGCACGCCTTCGGGGCGATCGGCCCGCCGGGCGTCGTCGCGGTGCGCCAGGTCGTCGCGGCGGCGGTGCTGCTGCCGGTCGCCCGCCCGCCGCTGCGCCGGATGACCTGGCCGCAGTGGTGGCCGGTGCTGCTGCTCGCCGTGGTGTTCGGCTGCATGAACCTGGCGCTGTACACCGCCATCGACCGCATCGGCCTGGGCCTGGCCGTCACCCTGGAGTTCCTCGGTCCGCTCGGCGTCGCGCTGGCCGCGTCCCGCTCGCGGCGCGACCTGCTGATCGCCGCGGCGGTGGCGGCCGGCGTCTACGTGCTGGTGCTGCCCGGCCCCTCGAGCGACGGGTGGGGCATCGCCGTCGGGATGGCCGGCGGCGCCTGCTGGGCGGCCTACATCGTGCTGAACCGGGTCGCCGGCGCGCGGCTGCCCGGGGTGCAGGCGCCCGCGGTCGCCGCCGGGCTGTGCGCGCTGGCCTACGCCCCGGTGCTGGTGCTGCTGGCCGTGCAGGGCCGGCTGACCGCGGCGGCGCTCGGGTTCTCCGTCGTCGCCGGCGTGCTGTCCTCCGTCGTCCCGTACGCCGCCGACCTCACCGCGCTGCGCTACGTGCCGCCCCGGTCCTTCGGCGTCTTCATGAGCGTCCACCCGGTGCTGGCCGCGGTGGTCGGCCTGGTGCTGCTGGGGCAGGTGCTCGACCTGCACGAGTGGGTCGGCATCGCGGTGGTCGTGCTGGCCAACGCCGCGGCGGTGGCCCTGCCGCGGCGCGGGTCAGCCGGGTCCGCGGTCGAGCAGGTCGGCCAGCTGGAGCCGGCCGGCCTGCTCCCGGCCCGGGACGACGGTGCCGCTTGACGAACGGCCACTCCGAGAGGACGGTTTGATTTACGGACTGACGACGCCGGGAGGACGTCGCAGGGACCGTCGGATGAGATGGAGGACCCGTCATGACCAGCCTGCACACCGCATTGCGCCGGCACCGGGAGCTGCGCGCCCACCTCCGCGACGACCGGGCGATCGAGCGCGCCGTGGCCGCCGCACCGACCCTCGAGTCGGCCCACGAGATCGCCGCGCTGGCCGCCCGCCGCTGATCCCGCGGCGGTTCGGTTCAGCCGGCGTCCGCGGCCGGCTCGCTGCGCAGCCGGCCGCGGCCGGGGGTGGCCAGCAGGAACACCGCGCCGATCGCCACGAGCAGCCAGAGGCTGACCAGCCGGTAGACCAGCACCGCGGGCACGGCCTGGCTGGCGGGCAGCCCGCTGGCCACCAGCGCCGAGGCCAGCGCGGCCTCCACGACGCCGATGCCGCCGGGGGTCAGCCGCGCGGAGGAGACCAGCGCGCCGGCCGCCCAGACCAGCACCAGGCCCTGCCACGGCACCGGGGCGCCGACCGCCACCAGGGCCAGCGCGAGGCACCCGGCGTCCAGCACCCAGTTGGCCAGCGCCAGCACGCCGGTGCCGGCGGCGGCCGGGAGGCGCAGCCGGAACGAGCCGAGCGAGGTGAGCAGGTCCTCGACCTTCTCCTCGACCGGGCCGGTGCGCAACGCCGGGACCCAGCGGCCCAGCAGCCGGGCCACCCGGCTGACCACCCGGACCAGCCCGGCGCGGGTCCGGGCGTGCCGGAAGGCCAGCACGATGCCCAGCACCGGCAGGACGCCGGCCGCCGTCGCGACGAACGCACCCAGCGCGCCGGCGACCGACCCGGTCATGGCGGAGCCGAAGGCGAGCACCAGGGCCAGGCTGGCGGTGGAGGCGATGCCGGAGACCGCCAGCGCCCAGCCGACCAGGGCGGCGCTGTTGCCCAGCGCGTGCATCCGCCGGTAGGTGTAGGCGGTGCTGGCGGCCGCGCCGGCGAAGGGCAGCGACGCGGAGATGGTGTTGCCGGCGTAGAGGGTGCTGGTGGCCGCGGCGAGCCCGACGTCCCCGCCGCCGGCGCGGAGCAGGACCCGCAGCTGCTGGACCAGGCACTGCATCGACACCAGCTGGACGACGGCGGCCAGCAGCACCCAGCCCCAGGCCACCCCGACCAGGCCGTCCCACCACTCGGCGATGCGGTGCCGGAACACCACGACCAGCACCACCACGGCCAGCACGCCGGCGGCCCGCAGCAGCACCTGCAGGCGGCCGCGGCGGCGCGGCGCGGCGGGGGTCAACGGCGGCGCCGGGGGCACGTGCTCCGCCGTCCCGTCGCCGCTCACGCCCCCATGCTCCCCTGCCCGAGCCCGACGGCGACGGTGGCCGCCAGCTCGCGCACCGCCTCCAGGTCCGCGGGGCCGGGCGCGCCGGTGAGGCTGAGCGGTGCGGCGACCTGCCTCCAGCGCAGCGCACCGGTGATCCGCTGGACGCTGGTCAGCGCGCCTGCGGTGTCGTCGTTGCCGTGCACGTAGACGCCGTAGGGCAGGCCGGCGGTGGCGTCCAGGCACGGGTGGTAGACGGTGTCGAAGAAGTGCTTGAGCGCACCGGACATGTAGCCGATGTTGGCCGGGGTGCCGAGCAGCACGCCGTCGGCGGCCAGCACGTCGGCCGCCCCCGCCGACAGCGCGGGCCGCACGGTCAGCTCGACGTCGTCCACCAGCGCGGCGCCCTCCCGCACCGCCGCCAGCACCGCCTGCAGGGCGGGCGAGGGGGTGTGGTGGACCACCAGCAGGACGGGCACGCGGCCATCCTCCCAAGCCGGGGGCTGGGAGCATGGCGCCGTGCTCCTCGCCGACGTCCTCGCCGCCTCCGCCGCGGTCACCGCCACCCGGTCCCGGACGGCGAAGGCGCAGGCCATCGCCGAGCTGCTGCGCCGGGCGGACCACGACGAGGTGCAGCCGGTCACCGCCTGGCTCTCCGGCGAGCCGCGCCAGGGCCGGCTCGGGCTGGGCTGGCGGACGCTGTCCCGGCTGACCGGCGACCCGGCGGCCACGCCGTCGCTCACCGTCGGTGCCGTCGACGGGGCGCTCGCCGAGCTGGCCGGGACGTCAGGACCGGGCTCGGCGGCGCGCCGGGACGCCGCCGTCGGCGGGCTGCTGTCGGCGGCGACCGCGGACGAGCAGCAGTTCCTGGTGCGGCTGCTGACCGGTGAGCTGCGGCAGGGCGCGCTGGAGGGCGTCGTGCTGGACGCGGTGGCGACCGCGGCCGACGTGCCGGCCGCGAGCGTGCGCCGGGCGTTCATGCTCTCCGGCCGCCTGCCGGAGACCGCGGCGCTCGCGCTGACCGGCGGCGTGACGGCGCTGGACGCGGTGCGGCTGGAGGTCGGGCGGCCGGTGCGGCCGATGCTGGCCAGCCCGGGGTCGTCGCTGGACGCCGCGCTCGCCGACCTGGGCTCCGACGTCACCGTGGAGTTCAAGCTGGACGGGGCGCGCATCCAGGTGCACCGGGACGGCGACGTCGTCCGGGTGTGGACGCGCACGCTGCGCGAGGTGACCGACGGGGTGCCCGAGCTGGTCGACCGGGTCCGGGCGCTGCCGTGCGAGACGGCGGTGCTGGACGGCGAGACGCTGGCACTGGACGACGACGGACGGCCGCGGCCGTTCCAGGACACGATGAGCCGGTTCGGCAGCGACTCCGCCGACGCGGGCGTGCTGCTGAGCCCGTTCCTGTTCGACGTGCTGCACCTGGACGGCCGGGACCTGCTCGACGAGCCGCTCGCCGTCCGGCTGGACGCGCTGGCCGGGCTGCTCGCCGACGACCGGCACGCGGCCCTGCGGATGCCCGGGGTGCGGCGGCCGTCGCCGGAGGAGGCGGCGGAGGTGCTGGACGGCGCGCTGTCCGCGGGGCACGAGGGCGTGGTGGTGAAGGCGCTGGACGCGCCGTACGCGGCCGGCCGGCGGGGCAGGGCGTGGCAGAAGGTCAAGCCGGTGCACACCCTCGACCTGGTCGTGCTGGGCGCGGAGTGGGGGTACGGGCGGCGGTCCGGGAAGCTGTCGAACATCCACCTGGGCGCCCGTGACCCCGACGGCGGCGAGCCGGTGATGGTCGGCAAGACGTTCAAGGGGATGACCGACGAGCTGCTCGAGTGGCAGACCGCGACGTTCCCCGGGCTGGCGCGGGAGCAGCCGGGGTGGGGCGTGCTGCTGCGGCCGGAGCTGGTGGTCGAGATCGCCCTGGACGGCGCCCAGCGCAGCCCGCGCTACCCGGGCGGCGTGGCGCTGCGGTTCGCCCGGGTGCTGCGCTACCGGCCGGACAAGACGCCGGCCGAGGCGGACTCCCTGGACGCCGTCCGGGCGCTGCTCGCCGGCGGCTGAGCCGGCTGCCGGGTCAGCGGCCGGGCAGCAGGCGCCGGGTGACGCCCTTGAGCGTGGAGCCGGCCCGGTAGGACTGCACCAGCCACGAGTTGCAGACGATGTTGGCCCCGGCGAGCAGCGGGACGACGAACTGGGTGGCCCGCTGGCGGCGCTGCCACGTGGCGATCTCCGGCGGGGTGGCCGGGGTGGGGATGGTCGCGTCCTTGACCTCGAGCAGGTTGCCCTGCCGGTCGGCCTCCTCGGCGAGCTTGCCGATCTTCGCGCCGCTGTAGGCGGAGTAGGCGGTCGCGCCGGCACCGGCGACGGCCAGGCCGGCCTTGATCGCACCGACCCGGGCGAAGCCCTGCTGGAGGGCGACCCGCCGGCCGCCGACCTGGGTCAGCCGGAGGCCGGCGACGAGGGTAGCGGCGATGCCGGCCCACTGGGCGGGGGCGAACCGGCTCCAGGCCGCGCTGGCGACCCGGACGCGGTCGATGCCCTGGGTGAGGTCGGCACCGGACTTGTTCACGCCGGCCACGCCCATCACGGTGCCGCCGAACCAGAGGGCGGAGCCGAGGTCGTGGACGGCCTGGGCCATGTAGTGGTTGTCGCTGTCGGTCATCGGGGGGCCTCGTCGGGTCGGCCGGACGTCCGTGGGCTCGGACCCGGGAGGGCTACCCGTGCGGCGCGGCACATGAACCGTCCGGGTTCCGGGAACAGCTGGTCCGATCGGGCGGGTCCGCGGTGGGCCGGCCCCCGACGAGAGGCGTGTCCATGAGCGAGCCCGAGCAGACCACCGACGTGGAGCAGCGACTGGCCGAGGAGCTCCCGCGGGGCCGGCACCGCGCGCCGTCGGAGGGTGTGCCGCAGGACCTGCCCGACGGCGCGGACGCCGAGGACGGCCACGCCACCTGACGCCTCGCTCCCCCGGTGCCGGGCGACGTGTCGCTGAGTCGACAGAGCGACACTTCGACTCGGTGACACAGGGACACGGCGATTGGGCGACTCGGCAACACGGCGACACGGCGACTCACCGACACGGGCACATGGCGATCAGCCGACACAGCGACTCGGCCACTCGGCGACTCAGAACGGTGGTGGGTCGTCGGCTCCCGGTGATGCGCCGCTGGTGATCAGCGGCTGGTGCATGCCTGGTGGTCTGGTGGTGCGGGTGACGCCGGACGGCGTGATGACGTGCAGCGTGCCGTCGTCGTCCATGACGAAGCGCCAGCCGGGGGCGTGGGTCTTGAGCCGGTGATGCCGGCGGCACAGCGAGCACAGGTTGCTGCAGTCGGTCGGGCCGCCGTCGGCGTGGGCGACGACGTGGTCCGCGTCGGTCCACCGCGCCGGCCGGCGGCAGCCCGGGTGCCGGCAGGACCGGTCGCGGGCGGCGAGGAACCGGCGCTGGGCCGGGCTGGGGGTGTACCGGTCGACCGGCGGTGGCCGGTCCAGCACCGCGCAGCCACACTCATCGTCGGGGTGATCCATGCAGCCGCGGCGGGCCAGCCGCTCCAACTCCCGGCGGGTCACCGTGGCCCGCAGCGCCCCGGTGACCGGGTCGGTGAGGTCGATGCCCAGGCTGCCCCCGGTCGGGGCCTGCAGCCCGCCGGGGCACAGCGCGTCCAGACGTTCCAGCAGGTCGCGGAGCTGCCTGGCGGTGATCGGCGTCCCGTCGACGCTGGCCGCGTCGGTGTCGCCGGGCTGGTCGGGCAACGGGGCGAGCAGGGTCAGGTGGGCGGTGACCGGCTCCCGGGAGGTGTCCCACGGGCGCAGCACCAGATCGGCCAGCACCTGGGCGCGCAGCTGACCGATCGGCCGCGCATCACCGTCGGCCTTGGCCATCCGCGCGTAGCAGTCCAGCGTCTCCCGGCAGGCCGCGGCGACCGCTGCGGGCAGGGTCGCGGTGAACTCGGCCATCCCGTCGGGCAGCGACCGCACCGTGACGTCCGCCGCCCGCTCGGCCCGCTTGCGGCGCCGGTCGGCCGCGGCCTCGTCGACCGCAATCAGGGCGGCGACGACCCGGTCCTGCAGCCGGCACGGGGTCTCCCCCGCCCGCGCCCACGCCAGCGCCCGGGCCTCCACCTCGGCCACCACCGCCGGCTCCACCGCACCGCCGGCCTCCACCGACTGCCCACCGAGGGCCTTGACGATCGCGGTCGCCCGCGGCGGGTCGATCAACCCGTCAGCCAGGGCGCCCCAGGTCGAGGGCAGTTCGTGCACCAGCACCAGCGACCGCTCGGCCAGCACCGTGGCCGCCGTCCGGGAGATGCCCTTGACCAGCGCCAGCTCGTCGGCGAAGAACTCGCTGACCCCGACCGGGACGCGCTCCGCCGTCCACCCCTCGACCCGGTGCCCCGGCTGGTCGGCGGTCAGGTCGGTCTGCGCCGGCCGACGCGCCGCCATGCTGGCCACCAGCGCCGCCTCGTAGGCCGCCAGCTTCGCGGCGCCCACGGAGACGGCCGACATCTCCCGCGCCCAGGCGGCGTCGTCGAACCCGGCCGGGTCGAGGACGTCGGTCAACCGGGACCGCCGACGGGACACCCCCGACGTCGCCGGTGAGGGCACCGGCTCGGGCGACTCGAGGACAGGCGCGATCGTCAGCGCCACCCCGTACCCCGCCGCCTCGAACACACCCTCAACCTAGAGCGGGGGTACGACAGTTCTGGCTGGTCAGGGACGCACGACCCTCGCCATACTGCCGCCGTGACCAGGCTGCGGTGGCCCGCCCAGCTCCCGCCCGACGACGAGCTGGGCGCCGTCGTCCACGGGCCGGTCGTGCTCGCGCGCTCGCCGGGCATCGCCGCTGGGCTGCGCTGCGTCTTCGCCCACCCCACCGGCCTGCACCTGCCCCTGGTGCTCCGCGCGGAGGGCGTCCAGGCCGAGGCGGCCGGCCGGCGCGCCGGCTGGCGGCCGGGGGACGACCGCGCCGACCGCGACCCCTGGTCCGGTGTCCTGCTGACCGCCGAGCTGGACGGCGCCACCCGCCCCGTCGACCCGGCCGGCCGCACCACGACGGGCTCAGCCGACCACTTTCACCTGCGGGCCGGCTACTGGATCGGAGCCCTGCCCAGCGACGGGCGGCTCCGGCTCACCGTCGGCTGGCCGCAGGCCGGGCTGGCCGAGCACAGCACCGAACTCGAGCTGGGGCCGCTCGACGGACTCGGCGAGCGGGTCCGCCTCCTCCGATGAGTCCGCGGACCGCGCGCGGTCTGACCTGCAGCGGTGGGCACCGGGCCCCGCCCCGACACGGGAGCGACCATGGGCACCGTCGTGTCATCCGCGTCCATGTCCCTGGACGGCTACGTCGCCCACCCCGACGACACCCCCGGAGCATTGTTCGACTGGTACGACAACGGCCCGGTCGAGGTGCGCACCGCCGCGGCCGAGCTGACGTTCCACCTGTCCGAGGCGAGCGCCGCGCACTGGGCTTCCTGGGTCGCCGAACTGGGCGCGCTCGTCGTCGGTCGCCGGCTGTTCGACCTCACCGACGGCTGGGGCGGCAACCACCCGCTGGGCGTACCGGTCGTCGTGGTGACCCACCGGCCACCGAGCGGCTGGGCGCACGCCGGCGACCACACCGAGTTCGCCACCGACGTCGGCGCCGCGGTCGCCCGGGCGCAGCAGATCGCCGGCGACGCCACCGTCGGGGTGGCCGCCGGCACCGTCGGCAGCCAGTGCCTGGACCTGGGCCTGCTCGACGAGGTGTCGATCGACCTGGTCCCGGTCGTGCTCGGCGCCGGCCGGCCCTACGTCACCTGCAGCACCACCCAGGTGCTGCTAGGCGACCCGACCACCACGGTGCAGGGCGACCGGGTCACCCACCTCAGGTTCCCCGTGCGCCGTTGAGAGCGCGGCTCAGGCGTCGGCCACCCGGGGCGCGACCTCGGTGCCCAGCAGCTCGATGCCGCGCAGCAGGTCGGCGTGCGCCAGCCGCGGGTTGGTCATCTGCAGCGAGATCCGGTCGACCCCGCCGAGCTGACCGGAGATCCGCACCAGCTTCTCGGCCACCGTCTCCGGGTCGCCCATGAAGAAGGCGCCGTTCGGGCCGCTGGTGGCGTCGAACTGCCCCCGGGACGGTGGCGCGAAGCCGCGCTCGCGGGAGACCTTGGTGAACATCTCGTGCCAGCCCGGGTAGATCGTGTCCGCCGCGGCCTGGGTGCTCTCCGCGACGAAGCCGAACACGTGCAGCCCCACCTGCAGCGCCTCCGGCGCGTGCCCGGCCTGCGCACCGGCCCGGCGGTACAGGTCGATGAGCGGGCCGAACTGCCGCGGCTCACCACCGATGATCGCCACCATCAGCGGCAGGCCGAGCAGGCCGGCGCGCGCGAACGACTCCGGCGACCCGCCGACGCCGACCCAGATCGGCAGCGGGTCCTGCAGCGGCCGCGGGTAGACGCCCTGCCCGGTCAGCGAGGGCCGGTGCCGCCCGGACCAGGTGACCTCGGTGGACTCCCGGATGCGCAGCAGCAGGTCAAGCTTCTCGGTGAAGAGCGTGTCGTAGTCGGCGAGCGAGAGGCCGAACAGCGGGAAGGCCTCGGTGAACGAGCCGCGCCCGACGACCAGGTCGATCCGGCCCTTGGAGATCAGGTCCAGGGTGGCGAACTCCTGGAACACCCGCACCGGGTCGGCCGCGCTGAGCACGTTGACCGCGCTGCCGAGCCGGATCCGCGAGGTGCGGGCCGCCGCCGCCCCCAGGATGACCGCCGGCGCCGAGTCGTAGTACTCCGGCCGGTGGTGCTCCCCGATCCCGAAGGAGTACAGCCCCGACTCGTCGGCGAGGGCGATCTCCTCGAGCAGGTGCTCCATCCGCTCCTCGGGCCCGATCAGGCGCTCGGTGGAGGGGTCGGTCACCGCGGACACGAAGCTGTCGACACCGACGTGCATGGGGGTCCTCCCGGAGGCTCACCGGCGCCGACGGACCGATTCCGTCAAACGCTCAACCACCAGTGAACCAGACGCCGGGCGTCACCCCACCGCGTCGGGGGCGAACTGCGCCCGGGCGGCGGCGACGGCCCCGTCGACCTCCTCGGGCTGCGCCGTGCCGCTGGCCCGCACCACCTCGGCCCAGGCGTCGATGGTCGCCGCGTTGAACCGGGCGACCTCCGGCGTCCCCTCCCAGGCGGCCGGGTCGCCGACCTCCTCGCCGCGCAGGTGCAGCGCCAGCCCGAGGACGGCGACGTCCCAGCCCGGCCCCACGTACAGCGCACCCGCCCCGCTGCCGGCGAACGCCACCGGCACCGAGTGCTCCAGCGACAGCTCGGTGGCCTCGCCGTCGGGGGTCAGCCGCAGCCGGACGACGCTCTGCGGGCCGCCCCAGGTGACGGTGAACGCGTGCGGGGGGTCGCACTCGGTCACCTCTCCCCCGGCGTTGCCCTCCACCTGGAACGCGCCGCCGACCCGCAGCTCGCCGCTCACCGGCGCGAACCACCGGGCCAGCCGCGCCGGGTCGGTGACGGCGTCCCACACGTCGGCGACCGCCGCGTCGTAGCGCCGGCGGGCGGTGACCGCGATCAGCTCGGCGTCATCGTCCCCCCGACGGACGACGTCCCGGTGCGCGGCGACGATCTCGTCGACCAGGTCTCTCATGTCTCCTCCTCCATGGGCACCGCGGGACCCTCGCCCGCGGTGGTGGGACGGGACCGCTTCCCCCGGGCGAGCTCGGTGGCCAGCGCGTCGAGCCGCTGGTCCCAGAACCTCCGGAAGCCGTCGAGCCAGGCATCGACCTCGCGCAGCGCGGCGGTGTCGACGGCGTAGAGCCGCCGGGTGCCCTCGGCCCGCACCCGGGCGAAGCCGTTCTCCCGCAGCACCTTCAGGTGCTGGGAGGCGGCGGGCTGGGAGATGCCGAACTCGTCGTGCACGACCGCGGCCAGCCGGCCGGCCGGCTGCTCCCCCTCGGCGAGCAGCTCGAGCAGCCGGCGTCGCACCGGGTCCCCGAGGACGTCGAAGGCGTGCACGGCAGCGACTGTATAAGTCGACGCTTATGGAGAGCAACCCCGACGGCGGCACATCGAGCGGTAACGCGGGACACTGGGGCGTGACCGACGTGGCAGTGCAGTGGGCAGGCAACAACTGGGCCGGGAACTACCGGTACGACGCGACGGAGCTGCACCGGCCGCAGAGCCTGGCCGAGCTGCAGGAGCTGGTCGCCGCCACCCCGCGGCTGCGGGCGCTGGGCTCGCGGCACTCGTTCACCGCCATCCCCGACTCCGCCGAGCTGGTCACCCTCGAGGCGATGACCGGCGAGGCGGTCGCGGTCGCCCCCGACCGGCGGACCGTGACCGTCGACGCCGGCCTGCGCTACGGCGAGCTGGCCACCGCGCTGCACCGCGAGAGCCTGGCGCTGCACAACCTGGCCTCGCTGCCGCACATCTCGGTCGCCGGCGCGGTGGCCACGGCCACCCACGGGAGCGGGGTCGGCAACCGCAACCTGGCCGGCGCCGTCGCCGGCCTGGAGCTGGTCACCTCCAGCGGCGAGCTGGTGCGGGCCGCCCGGGGCGACGCCGACTTCGCCGGGATGGTCGTCGGCCTGGGCGCCCTCGGCGTCGTCACCCGGATCACCCTGGAGGTCGAGCCGGAGTTCCAGGTGCAGCAGCGGGTGTTCGACCACCTGCCCTGGGCTGCGCTGTTCGAGCACTTCGACGAGGTCGTCTCCAGCGCGTACAGCGTCAGCCTGTTCACCCTGCTCGGCGGGGACGTCGACATGGTGTGGGTGAAGGCCCGCACCGACGCCGGCCCCGCACCGGTGGGCGAGCTCTTCGGTGCCACCGAGGCCGACGGCGAGCGCCACCCCATCCCGGGCATCGACCCGACGCCGACCACCCCGCAGCTCGCCGAGCCGGGGCTGTGGTCGGACCGGCTGCCGCACTTCCGGATGGGCTTCACGCCCAGCAACGGCGACGAGATCCAGTCCGAGTACCTGCTCCCCCGCGCGAACGCCGTCCCGGCGCTGGAGGCGCTGCTCCGACTGGGGCCCCGGGTGCGGCCGCTGCTGCAGACCTGCGAGATCCGCACCATCGCCGCCGACGACCTCTGGATGAGCACCGCCCACGCCCAGGACTCCGTCGCCTTGCACTTCACCTGGGTCCAGGCGCAGCAGGCCGTCGAGGAGCTGCTGGTCGACCTCGAGGCCGCGCTGCTGCCGCTGGGCGCCCGGCCGCACTGGGGCAAGCTCTTCCTCGCCGACGCCGGCACGCTGGCGCCGCGGTACCCCCACCACGCCGACTTCGTCCGGCTGGTCGAGCGGCTGGACCCGCGCGGGGCCTTCCGCAACGACTGGCTGGAGCGGTACGTCCTCGGCAGCTGAGGCAGGTCAGCCGGCCGGCTGCTGGCGCCGGACGGCCAGCGCCGCGGCCTCGGCCCGGTTCCGGGCGCCCAGCTTGGCCAGGATGTGGCTGACGTGGTGCCCGGCGGTCTTCTCGCTGATCACCAGCGCGCGGGCGATGCCGGCGTTGGACAGCCCCCGGGCGACCAGCGCCAGCACCTCCTCCTCCCGGGCCGACAGACCACCGGGAACCCGGTGGCGGTCGGCGTCGGTGCACTCCCGGAGCACCGCGGCGGCTGCCTCCGCCGCGCGGGCCGCGCCGAGCTCCCGGAACGCGGTGAGCGCCGCGGCGGCCTCGTCCCGCGCGGTCCCGCCGTCCGCCGGGGCGACCGCCCGGGCCAGCGCGAGCCGGGCGAGCGCCGCGTCGAAGGGCATGTGCAGTGCGGTGAAGCCGCGGAGGGCCCGGCGGGCCGGCTCGGCCGCCTCCCCGGCCCGGCCCGCGGCCAGCTCGACGGCGGAGGCGGCGAGCTGCGCCCGCGCCGCCAGCAGCCGGATCCCGGTCGCCTCGCCCAGCGCCGCCAGCTCCGCGGCCGCCCGCCGGGCGCCGGGCAGGTCGGCGAGGGCCAGCCGGGCGTGCACCAGCGGCGAGAGCAGCCCCCCGGTCACGACCGCGTCGTCCGGCGCGGCGCGCAGGCCGCGCTCGAGCAGGGTCACCGCCTGCCGGGGGCGCCCGCCGGCCAGCCGGAGCAGCGCGAGCGCGCGCAGCACGGCGGGGTGCTCCGCCCGGCCGGCCAGCAGCTGCTCGGCGTCGGCCAGCCGGTCCTGCTGCACCCGCAGCTCGGCCAGCGCGGCCACCGTGGGCGCGCTCACCTCCGGCAGGTCCGGTGACCGCGCGGCCAGCGCGTCCTGCAGGGCCTGCTCGGCGGCGGCCCACCGCCCGCCGGCGAGCAGCAGCTCGGCGTGCACAGTCCGGCACGCCCCGAAAAGCGGGGCGATGGCGCGGTCGCGGGCGAAGGCCTCGACGTGCGCGCACCACTCGTCCGCCCGGGTCCACTCGCCGGCCCCGGCGCAGCCCAGCACCAGGTTGCAGTAGGCCTCCCCCAGGGTGTGCACGTCGCGGGCCTGCCCGGCGGTCGCCGCGGCCATCGCCTCCTCCAGCAGCAGCAGGCCCGGCTCGCGCCGCCCGGCGCGCACCTCCGCCCGGCCCAGCAGGCTGATCGCGAGCACCTCGAGGTCGGCGTCCCCGGTCGTGCGGGCGACCGCCAGGGCCGCCGAGGCCGCGGCTGCCTGGTCGGCCACGGTGGCCGCCTGCCGGGCGCGCTCGACCGCGACCCAGCCGTGCCCGGCGCACGGTGCCGCGTCGGCCAGCGCCCGTTCGGCCCGGGCCAGCCAGCCGCGGGCGGCCGCGGCGTGCCCGCCGAGCAGGTGCTGGTGGGCGACCCAGACCGCGCACCGCGCGGCCTCGGCGCACCGGCCGGCCCGCACGTGCTCCTCGAAGGCCTGCTCGCGCAGCGCGATGGCCTCGGCGACCCGGCCGAGGAACCACTGAGCCTGGGCCAGGCCGTCCCGGGCGTCGGCGACGCCGGCGCCTGCGCCCAGGGCAGCGCTGTACGCCGAGCGGGCGGACTCCCAGTCCGCCCGCTCGAGCGCCCGTCTGCCGGTCCGCAGCAGTGCGGCCCCGTCGGCCCGCTGCACCCGCCGAGCGTCCCACGGACCGGGCGCGGTGAGGAGCCCTCCGGCGCTCAGCGCCGGGTGCCCACGGCGAGCAGGTACTCCATCTCGTACCGCGCCGCACCCGGGGTGCCGCGGTCCCACTCGTCGACGAACGCGTCGAGCGCATCGTCGAGCTGCTGCTCGCGCCCGTCCCTGGCCGCGTTGGCCCGCGCCGCGATCGTCGGGCCGTAGCAGCTGGTGAAGTGCCGGGCGAACTCGTGCCGCCCCGGGAACGCGGTGACCTTCAGCGTGCCCCGGTCCAGCGAGCTCCAGTCGACCCGGCCGCCGAACAGCCCCCGCAGGTGCTCCTCGCCGCCCCACAGCGGCGGCGGCTGGGCGCCGGGCGGTGGGGGTGCCATGAACGGCTTCATGGTGGCGAAGAGCTTGCCGATCATGCCCTCCGGCGTCCAGCTGAGCAGGCCGATGCGGCCGCCCGGGCGGCAGACCCGGACCAGCTCGTCGGCCGACTCCTGGTGGTGCGGGGCGAACATGACGCCGATCGCGGACATCACGACGTCGTAGGAGGCGTCGTCGAAGGGCAGGTGCTCGGCGTCGGCCTCGGTCCACTCCAGCTCCAGCCCGGCGGCCTCGGCCCGGCGGCGGCCGTCGGCGAGCAGCTCCGGGGTGAGGTCGCTGGCGGTGACCCGGGCGCCGCGGGCGGCCGCGGGCAGCGCGGCGTTGCCGGTGCCGGCGGCGACGTCGAGCACCCGGTCGCCGGCGGTGACCCCGCAGGCCTCGACGAGCCGGGGCCCGAGCGGGGTCAGGAACGAGTCGACCATCCGGGGGTAGTCCCCCGAGGCCCACATCGCGCGGTGTCGTGCCTTGAGCTCGGTGTCGGTTGCGGTGGCGGTCATCGCCGGTCCTCTCCTCGGTGGTGGTGCTGCCGAGGGTGGCCGCCGCCGAGCGGCCGGCGCATCGGGCGAACTCCCCATCCGGTGCCCGGCGGTCGCCGGGCACCGGATGGGGCGGTCGCTCAGTTGCCGCTGGAGAAGGCCGCGTCGAAGGCGGCGGCCGGTGGGTCGAACGCCAGGCGGCGGACGAACTCCAGCGCCTCGGGGGCGCCGACCAGCCGGTCCATCCCGGCGTCCTCCCACTCCACGGAGATCGGGCCGTCGTAGCCGATGGTGTTCAGCATCCGGAAGCACGCCTCCCACGGGACGTCGCCGTGCCCGGTGGAGACGAAGTCCCAGCCGCGCCGCGGGTCGGCCCAGGGCAGGTGGGAGCCCATCCGGCCGTTGCGCCCGTTGCCGACCTGCTTCTTCGCGTCCTTGCAGTCGACGTGGTAGATCCGGTCCTTGAAGTCCCAGAGGAAGCCGACCGGGTCCAGGTCCTGCCAGACGAAGTGGCTGGGGTCCCAGTTCAGCCCGAACGCCTCGCGGTGGCCGATCGCCTCCAGGGTGCGCACCGTCGTCCAGTAGTCGTAGGCGATCTCCGACGGGTGCACCTCGTGCGCGAACTTCACGCCCACCTCGTCGAAGACGTCGAGCACCGGGTTCCAGCGGGCGGCGAAGTCGGCGTAGCCGTCGGAGATCATCGACTCCGGCGCCGGTGGGAACATCGCGACGGTCTTCCAGATCTTCGACCCGGTGAACCCGACGACGACGTCGACCCCGAGCGCGCGGGCGGCCCGCGCGGTCGCCTTCATCTCCTCGGCGGCCCGCTGCCGCACGCCCTCCGGGTCACCGTCGCCCCACACCCGCGGGTGCACGATGCCGCGGTGCCGCTCGTCGATCGGGTCGTCGCAGACGGCCTGGCCGTTGAGGTGGTTGGAGATCGCGAACACCTGCAGGCCGTGCTGCTCGAGCAGCCCCAGCCGCTCACGCACGTAGGACTCGTCCTCGGCGGCCCGGACGACGTCGAGGTGGTCGCCCCAGCAGGCGATCTCCAGGCCGTCGTAGCCCCAGCCCGCGGCGAGCCGGCAGACCTCCTCGAACGGCAGGTCGGCCCACTGGCCGGTGAACAGCGTGACGGGACGGGGCATCAGTGCACTCCCTCGGTGTCGATGTCGGTCCAGGTGGAGCGGTCGGCGGCGCTGCGCTCGACGGCGTCCAGCACGCGCTGCACCTGCAGCCCGTCGGCGAACGACGGAGTCGGCTGCTCGCCGGCGGCCAGCGCGGTCACCAGGTCGACGACCTGGTGGGTGAAGCCGTGCTCGTAGCCCAGCCCGTGCCCGGCCGGCCACCACGCGGCGACGTAGGGGTGCTCGGGCTCGGTGACGACGATCCGGCGGAAGCCGGCGGTCTCCCCCGGCTCGGCGCCGTCGAAGAACTTCAGCACGTTCATGTCCTCGAAGTCGAAGGCCAGGCTGCCGGCCGACCCGTTGACCTCGATCCGGATCGCGTTCTTGCGGCCCAGCGCGAACCGGGTCGCCTCGAAGGTGGCCAGCGCGCCGCCGGTGAAGCGGCCGAGGAAGACCGCGGCGTCGTCGACGGTGACCTCGCCCATCCCCTCCCCGGCGACCCCGCCGAGCGTGCCGGTGCTCGCCGGCAGCGGGCGCTTGCGGACGAAGGTCTCCAGCACGGCGCTCACCCCGGTCACCGTCTGGCCGGTGATGAACTGGGTGAGGTCGACGATGTGCGCGCCGATGTCGCCCAGCGCGCCCGAGCCCGCCTTCTCCTTCTGCAGCCGCCAGGACAGCGGCGCCGCGGGGTCGGCGATCCAGTCCTGCAGGTACTGCGCGCGGACGTGCCGGATCTGCCCGAGGCGCCCGTCGGCGACCAGCTTGCGGGCCAGCGCCACCGCCGGCACCCGCCGGTAGGTGAAGCCGACCATCGCCCGGACCCCGTGCGCGGCCGCCTTCTCGGCGGCCGCCGTCATCGCCTCGGCCTCGGCGACCGAGTTGGCCAGCGGCTTCTCGCAGAGCACGTGCTTGCCGGCCTCGAGGGCGGCGATCGCCATCTCGGCGTGGGTGTCGCCGGGGGTGCAGATGTCGACCAGGTCGACGTCGTCGCGCTCGACGACGCGGCGCCAGTCGGTCTCGGTGCTCCCCCAGCCCAGCCGGCCCGCCGCAGCGGCGAGCGCGGTGGCGTCCCGCCCGGCCAGCACGGTGAGCTCGGGGCGGAGCGGGAGGTCGAAGAAGTGCGGCGCGGTGCGCCAGGCCTGGGAGTGGGCGGCGCCCATGAAGGCGTAGCCGAGGAGGCCGACGCGCAGCGGCGGCCGTGGTGCAGAGGTCATCGGGACTCCAGGGGTGGTGCCGGGTGCCGCCGCCGGGGAGGCGACGGCACCCGGCGCGCCGGTCAGGACTCGAACGCCGTGTCGATGTACTGGTCGACGTTGTCCTCGGTGACGACCGGGGCGTTGAGCACGATCTGCCGCGGGATCTCCACCTCGACGAGGTCGGACAGCGACTTGTCCTGGGCCAGCAGGCGGGCCAGCCGGACGCCGTCGGCCGCCTGGGTGGACGGGTAGATGACGGTGGCCTTCAGGACCGAGTCACCGGCCTGGATGGCGCGCATCGCGTTTGCGGAGCCGGCGCCGCCGACCATGAAGAACTCGTCGCGGCCGGCGTTCTCGATCGCGGCCAGCACGCCGACGCCCTGGTCGTCGTCGTGGTTCCAGATGGCGTCGATCTGCGGTGCGGCCTGCAGCAGGTTGGACGCCGCCTCCTCACCGGACTCCACGGTGAACTCCGCGGCGACCCGGTTGTCGACGTCCAGGCCGCAGTCGGCCAGCGCGTCGGCGAAGCCCTGGCTGCGGTCCTGGGTCAGCGGCAGCGAGTCGATGCCGGCGATCTCGGCGACCACGGCGTCGGGCTTGTCGCCCAGCTGGGAGCAGACGTAGGTGCCGGCCGAGACGCCCATGCCGTAGTTGTCGCCGAGCACGGTGGCCCGGGCGGCGAACGGGCTGTCGAACTCGCGGTCGACGTTGATGACCGGGATGCCGGCCTCCATCGCCTCCAGCGCGACCGGGGTCAGCGCCGCGCCGTCGAAGGGCAGCAGCACGATCGCGTCGACGCCGTCGTTGATGAAGGTCTCGACCTGGCTGATCTGGGTGCTGACGTCGTTGGTGCCCTCGGCGACCCGCAGCTCCACGTCCTCGTACTTGTCGGCCTCGGCGCGGGCGGCCTCGGTGATGCCGGCCATCCAGCCGTGGTCGGCCGCCGGGGCGGAGAACCCGATGGTGACGGTGTCGCCGGTGTCGTCGTTGGCGCTGACGGCGTTGTTGCCGCCGCCGCCCGAGGACTCGTCGTCGTCGGAGGAGTTGCTGGTGCAGCCCACCACCAGGACGCTGGCTCCGACCAGGCAGACGGTGGTGGACAACAGGCGACGGAACGGCCGCTGCGGCGTTGCAGACATCGGTCTCTCCTTGCATCGAACCGGGCTGGCCGTGCCGGGAGGCAGGGCCAGGAACAGGGGTGTCGGTCGTACGTGCGGGGTGCTGCGCCCCGGCGGCCGCTGGCCGGCGGAGGTGGTTCCGGACGGCGCCCGGGTGGGCGCCGGCCAGGTCAGGGGGCGGTCGGGTCGCCGCCGGGTCCGTCGCCGGCCGGGCCACCGGGCACCGCGGAGCCGCCGGAGGTCGCACCGGCCGGCCCGCCGGAGGTCGCTGACATCGACCGCGGGGTGCGCATCGTGGCCGACCCGGTGACCAGCCGCTGCTGGAGCAGGACGGCGGCGACGATGATCACGCCACGGGCGACCGCCTGCGCGGAGCTGGACAGGTCGTTGAGGGTGAAGACGTTGCCCAGCGTGGTGAAGATCAGCACCCCGAGCACGGTGCCGACGATGGTGCCGCGGCCGCCGATGAGCAGCGTCCCGCCGATGACGACGGCGGCGATGGCGTCGAGCTCGTAGAGGGTGCCGTGGGTGCTGCTGCCGGTCGTCGTCCGGGCCATCAGCAGGACCGCGGCGATGCCGCAGGTGAAGCCGGACAGCACGTACAGCAGCACGGTGTGCCGCTGGACCCGGATGCCGGCCAGCCGGGCGGCCTCGGCGTTGCCGCCGACGGCGAAGGTGCGCCGGCCGAACGTCGTCCGGTTGAGCAGCACCCAGCCGGCGATCGAGACCAGGGCGAAGACGATGACCAGGGTCGGGATGCCGAGCACGTCACCGGAGAAGAACCGGACGAAGTCCCGGTCCTGCACGATCTGGGTGCGCCGGTTGGCGATGATCTCGGCCAGGCCGCGGGCGGCGGCGAGCATCGCCAGCGTGGCGATGAAGGCGACGAGCTTGCCGTAGGCGATCACCACGCCGTTGACCAGCCCGGCCACCGAGCCGACCACCAGCGCGGTGAACACCATGACGATCCAGTGGGTGTCCTCGGCCATCTGCTGGGTCGCCAGCGTGGTCGCCCAGACCGAGGAGAGGGCGACCAGCGCCCCCACCGACAGGTCGATCCCGCCGCCGATGATGACGAAGGTCATCCCGATGCTGACCACGCCGATGACCGAGGCCAGCCGGAGGATCGTCAGCACGTTGTCGATGTCGGCGAACCGGTCGCCGGCGGTGACGACCCCGGCGATGCACAGCAGCACCAGGGCGACCACCAGGCCGAGGTTGCGCCCCACCGGGCCGGCCATCACGCTCTGGCGGGTCCGGGGCGGCCGGGCGGCGGAGGCGCCCCCGGCGGGCTCGGAACTCCGCGTCGTCGTCGAGGTCACGCTGCATCTCCCTGTCCGGCGGCGGGTGCCGCGCCCTGCATCACGAGGTCGAGCACCCGGTGCTCGTCGAGTTCGCCGGCGCCGGCGCTGGCGACGACGGCGCCGTCGGCCACCACCAGCACGTGGTCGGCCAGGCCCAGCACCTCCGGGATCTCGCTGGAGACCACGACCACGGCCACACCGCGGTCGGCCAGCGCGCGGATGAGCGCGTAGATCTCCGAGCGGGCGCCGACGTCGACGCCCCGGGTCGGCTCGTCCAGCAGCAGCACCTGGCAGTCGCGCAGCAGCCAGCGGGCCAGCACGACCTTCTGCTGGTTGCCGCCGGACAGCGTGCGCACCTCCCGGTCGACGTCGACCGGGCGGAGGTCCAGCGCGTCCGCCTGCTCCTGGGCCGCCTGCCGCTCCGCGCCGGCGGACAGGAACCCGCCGCGGGCGAACCGGGCCAGGCTGGAGACGGTGATGTTGCGGTAGATCGGCTCGCCGAGCAGCAGCCCCTGGCTCTTGCGCTCCTCCGGCGCCAGCCCCACCCCGGCGGCGACGGCGGCGGCGACGTCCCCGTGGCGGAGCCGCTTCCCGGCGACGGTGACCGTGCCGGTGGTCGCCTTGCGGGCGCCGAAGACGGTCTCCAGGATCTCCGACCGGCCCGAGCCGACCAGGCCGGCCAGGCCGAGCACCTCGCCCGGGCGGACGGCGAAGGACACCCCGGCGAACCGGCCGGCCAGCGACAGGTCGGCGACCTCGAGCAGCGGGGCCGCACCGGGGTCGGCGAGGGGCCGGCGGGGCGGGAAGACGTACTCGATCGTGCGGCCGGTCATCAGCGTGATGACCTCTCGGGTGCCGGTCTCGCGTGCCGGCAGCCCGGTGGCGACCGTGCGGCCGTCCTTGAGCACGGTGATCCGGTCGCCGACCGAGCGGATCTCCTCCAGCCGGTGGGAGATGTAGACGACGGCGACGCCCTCGGCGGTGAGGTCGCGGATCACCTGGAACAGGTGCTCGACCTCCTCGCCGTCCAGCACCGCCGACGGCTCGTCCATCACGATCAGCCGGGCGTCCTGGGACAGCGCGCGGGCCATGCTCACCATCTGCTGCGAGGCCGCGGAGAGCTGGCCGACCTCGGCGGTGGGCCGGATCTCCGGGTGCCCCAGCCGGGCCAGCAGCTCGGCCGCGGCCCGGTTGGCGTGCGCCGGGCGGGACAGCCCGAACCGGGACCGCTCCCGGCCGAGGAAGACGTTGTCGGCCACGGTGAGCCCGGCGACGAGGTCCAGCTCCTGGTAGATCGTCGCGATGCCGAGGCTCATCGCCGCCTGCGGGTCGCCCAGGGTGACCGGTGCGCCGTCCCAGCTGATCTGCCCGGCGTCGGGCTGGTGGGCACCGGCCAGCACCTTGATCAGCGTCGACTTGCCGGCGCCGTTCTGGCCCAGCAGGCAGTGCACCTCGCCGGCCCGGACGTCGAGGTCGACGCCGTCGAGCGCGCGGACCCCCGGGAACTCCTTGACGATGCCGCGCATCTCCAGCAGCGGCGCCGTCATGCGGTCACTCGGACCATGTCGACCCTCTCCAGACTTTTGCTCAGCACTGAACAGAAGTACGTTGAGGCCGGACACTATGTCCCCCGTCACAAGCGGGTCAAGACGCCGTGGAGCCGTTACCGAACCGCAACCAGCGGCCGGCGAGCGGGGAGCGAGCGGTGGGTCGCGGCTCAGCGCGTGGAGGCGTCGGAGCTGCCGGCGGCGGCCCGGTGCACGGAGTCCTCGTCGAGGTACCCCTCGATGGCCATCAGCGCGGCACCGAGCCGGCCGGAGAGGTCCGGGGCGTCGCTGACGGTGATGTCCAGCGCCCGGGCGGCCAGCGGCAGCGACCGGCCGTAGACGGCCTCGCGGATGCCGGCCAGCAGCGGGTTGCCGGCCTGCGCCACTCCCCCGGTCATCACGATCCGGTGCGGGTTGAAGAAGTTGACCAGGCTGGCCAGCACCGTGCCGATGGTCCGGCCGGCGTCGCGGACCAGCTCCAGCGCCCGCCCGTCGCCGTGCGCGGCCAGCTGGACCAGCTCGCGCGTCGTCGTCACCGGCAGCCCGGCTGCGATCGCGTCCCGCAGCAGGGCGCCACCACCGGCGATCGCCTCGAGGCAGTTCTCGTTGCCGCAGCGGCACACCACGGTCCGGCCGTCCGGCGGGGTCACCGAGATGTGCCCGATGTCGCCCGCGCTGCCCTGCGCCCCGCGGTAGACCTGCCCGTCGACGATGATCCCGCAGCCGATGCCGGTGCCCACCTTGATCACCAGCACGTCCTCGACCGATCCGGCGATGCCCATCTCGCCCAGCGCCATCACGTTGACGTCGTTGTCGGCGTACACGGGGCAGTCGTAGCGGGCGAAGGCGGCCGGGATCGGGTGGTCGTGCCAGCCGGGCATGATCGGCGGGTGCACCGGCCGCCCGGTGGAGAACTCCACCGGGCCGGGCACGCCGACGCCGACGGCGCACACGTCGGCCGGGGTCAGCCCCGCCTCGGCCAGCACCAGCCCGGCCAGCCGGTCGACCTCGGCGAGCACCGGGCCGGGGCCCTCGGCGATGTCGATCGGGTGGCCGACCGTCGCCAGGATCTCCGCGGACAGGTCGGTGACGGCGACGTCGACGCTGGTGACCCCGAGGTCGACGGCGAGCACGCAGCCGGCTCGGCTGTTGAACCGCAGCAGCGTGGGCGGCCGGCCGCCGGTGCTCCAGCCGCGCCCGCCCTCCTCCAGCAGGTTCGCGGCGATGAGCTGGTCGACCCGCGCGCTCACCGTGTTCCGGGACGCCCCGGTCAGCGCGATCAGCTCCGCGCGGCTCCGCGCCCGGCCGGTGCGCACGTGGTGCAGCAGCGCGCTCGCGGAGGCGGAGGGGTGGGCCACCGCGCCATGGTGGCACGCGATCCGGGTGCCCGGTGCCGCGACCGGGCCCGGCTCACCCCTGCGACGCCGGCGGGAAGAACCGGGGCCGCTGCAGCGCTGGCGCCTCCCGGACGATCGGCACGGCGGACGACAGGGGACCCGGGATGGGCTGGCTGCTGGACGCGCACGTGCACGTGCTGGGTGCCGACGTGCTCTGGCGGGAGGTCATCGGCAACGCGATCGGCCTGGCCAGCGCCGTCCTCGGCATGGGCCGGCGGACGGCGGCCTGGCCGGTCGGCATGGTCGCCAACGTGCTGCTGTTCACCGTCTTCCTCGGCGGGGTGTTCGCCACCCCGCAGGACACCGACCTCTACGGGCAGGCCGGCCGCCAGGTGCTGTTCTTCTCGGTGAGCGCCTACGGCTGGTGGCGCTGGCACCGCAACCGGGCCACCGGCGCGGACGCCGCGGCGGTCACCCCGCGCTGGGCGACCGGGCGGGAGCGGCTGGGGCTGCTGCTGGCCACCGCGGCCGGCGTCGCGGTGGCCTGGTGGGCGCTGACCCGGCTGGGCAGCTACGGGCCGCTGGCCGACGCCTGGATCTTCGTCGGCAGCCTGCTCGCCACCTACGGGATGGCGCGCGGGTACCTGGAGTTCTGGCTGGTCTGGGTGGCCGTCGACGCGGTCGGCGTGCCGCTGCTGCTGCGGGCCGGCTACTACCCTTCGGCGCTGCTCTACGTCGTCTACGGCGCCTTCTGCGTGCTGGGCTTCCGCGCCTGGCTTCGGCTGCGCGGCCCCGCCCCGCGGGCCACCGACCCCGCCCTGGAGACCGTCGGCTGACAGCTTGACGGCCGCCACCGCCGTGCGGTCGGGTCGGGCATGACCACCGGACCCCTCAGCGGACTCCGCGTCGTGGAACTGGCCGGCATCGGCCCGGGCCCCTTCGCCGCGATGCTCCTCGCCGACCTGGGCGCCGACGTCGTCCGGGTCGACCGCCCCGGCGCGCGGCCGCTCGTCGGCGACCCCGAGCACGACCTGCTCGCCCGGGGCCGCCGCTCGGTGGCGGTCGACCTCAAGCACCCCGACGGCGTCGAGCTGGTCCGCCGGCTGGCCGAGCGGGCCGACGTGCTGCTGGAGGGCTTCCGGCCCGGGGTCACCGAACGGCTGGGCATCGGCCCCGAGGAGTGCCTGGCCCGCAACCCGCGGCTGGTCTACGGGCGGATGACCGGCTGGGGGCAGGACGGACCGCTGGCGACGACGGCCGGCCACGACGTCGGCTACGTCGCCGTCACCGGGGTGCTGCACGCCATCGGCCGCGCGGGCGGCCCGCCCCAGGTACCGCTCAACCTGGTCGGCGACTTCGGCGGCGGGGCGATGTACCTGGTCGTCGGGGTGCTGGCGGCGCTGCTGGAGGCCCGGGCCGGCGGCCGCGGCCAGGTGGTGGACGCCGCGATCGTCGACGGCACCGCGCACCTGGCCACGATGGTCGTCGGGATGCTCGCCGGCGGAACGTGGCAGGACACCCGCGGGGTGAACCTGCTGGACTCCGGCGCGCCCTGGTACGACGTCTACGAGACCGCCGACGGCCGGCACCTGGCGGTCGGCGCGCTCGAGCCGCACTTCTACGCCCAGCTCCTGGACCGGCTCGGGCTCACCGACGTCGCCCCCGACCGGGCCGGCGCGGACCCGGAGGCGCTGCGCGGGCTGCTGGCCGGCACCATCCGGCAGCGGACCCGGGACGAGTGGGTGACGGTGTTCGAGGGCAGCGACGCCTGCGTGGCCCCGGTGCTGTCCTTCGCCGAGGCGCGGGAGCACCCGCACCTGGCGGCCCGGCAGACCTACCTGGAGCGGGACGGCGTCGTGCAGCCCGCCCCGGCGCCCCGGTTCTCCCGCACGCCGGCCACGCTGGTCCGCCCGCCGGCCCGCGCCGGCGAGCACACCCGGGCCGCGCTGGCCGACTGGGGCATCGACGACGTCGACGCGCTCCTGGCCGCCGGCGCGGTCGCCGAGACCCCGGGCCGCAGCGGCTGACGGCCGCCCCTGCGTGCGCCTTCAGCTACTGCCGGTGATGACAGGAGGGCGGGGCGGGCACTAGCGTCGCGGGGGAAGGTGACCGGGACGTCGGCAGCCGCCGGCGCCCGGACCAGCCACGTTGTCCGTTCACGGGGGTCGAACGGAAGGTCCTGCGCATGTCGCTGTACGAACGGCTCGGCCAGGAGGTCGGGATCCGCACCGCGGTCGACGACTTCTACGCACGGGTGGTCTCCGACCCCCAGCTCGCCCACTTCTTCGAGGGGATCGACCTCCCACGGCTGCGCCGCCACCAGACCGCGCTGCTGGTGCAGGTCACCGGCGGCCCGGTCGACTACTCCGGCCGCAGCCTGGCCGAGGGCCACGCCGGGCTCGGCATCACCCCGGCCGACTTCGACCGGGTGGTCGGCCACCTCGTCGACACGCTCACCGCGCTCGGCGTCCCCGCCGAGGACATCGGCGAGGTGGGGGCCGCGCTCACCGCCCACCGCGACGACATCGTCACCGCCGCCGAACCGGTCCGCTGACCCCGGCGAGCGAGGAGCGACGTGGACGTCCCCGCCATGCGGGCGAGCTTCGCCCGGGCCGGCGCGCACGGCGACCAGGTGCCGCTGTGGTTCTACTCCCACCTGTTCCTCACCCACCCCGAGACGCGGGCCATGTTCCCCGTGTCGATGGCCACCCAGCGCGACCGGCTGTTCGCCGCGCTGGGTGAGGTGATGGCGCGGGTGGACGACCTGGACGCGCTGGTGCCGATCCTGCAGCAGCTGGGCCGGGACCACCGCAAGTTCGGCGCCGTGGCCGCGCACTACCCGGCGGTCGGCGCCAGCCTGCTGGCCACCCTGGAGCACTTCGACGACCAGTGGGACGACGCGGTCGCGGCCAGCTGGGCCGAGGCCTACGGCGTCATCGCCGACGTGATGATCGGGGCGGCCGACGGGCAGGCCGACCAGCCGGCCTGGTGGGAGGCCGAGGTGGTGGCGCACGAGCGCCGCACGCTGGAGGTCGCCGTGCTGCGCGTGCGTCCGGACGCACCGCTCGAGTACCTGCCCGGCCAGGCGATCTCGCTGGAGAGCGAGCTGCGCCCCCGGCTGTGGCGCTGGTACTCCCCGGCCAACGCGCCCCGCGCGGACGGGGTCCTGGAGCTGCACGTCAAGGCCCGGGACGGCGGACCGGTCAGCAGCGCGCTGGTCCGGCTGGCCCAGGTCGGCGACGTCCTGCGGCTGGGGCCACCCGTCGGCCACCTGGCGCTGGACACGGCGTCGGACCGCGACCTGCTGCTGGTCGCCGGCGGCACCGGGCTGGCACCGCTGAAGGCGATCGTGGACCAGGTGGCCCGGCAGGGGCCGCCGCGCCGGGTCGACCTGTTCGTGGGGGCCCGCACCGAGGACGGCTTCTACGACCGGGCCGACCTCCGACGACTGGAGCAGGAGAACCCCTGGCTGACGGTCACCTGCGCCGTCTCCCAGGAGAAGGGGTCCTCGCTCGAGCACGGCGACATCGCCGACGTCGTGCTCCGGCACGGCCCCTGGACGAGCCGGGACGCCTACGTCGCGGGCAACCCGGCGACGGTCGAGGACACCGTCGTCCGGCTCCACCAGCACGGCCTGCCCATGGGCCGCATCCGCACCGAGGTGTTCGCACCCAGCCGACCGAGCCCGACCGTTGACGGGAAGGTGACCGAATGACCACCAGCGACACCGGCCGCGGCTACGAGGCGGGGCCGCCCACGGCCGACGACCTCCGCCGCGTGTCCTTCACGCAGGCCAGCATGCTCCACCCGGGCTACACCGATCGCGAGGTCGACCAGTTCGTCGCCCGCGTGGCCGACGAGCTCGCCCGGCTCACCGACGAGAACGCCCAGCTGCGCCAGCACCTGCAGGCGCTGCAGGAGCAGCTGGCGGAGGCGGCCGCCCGCCCCTCCCCCAGCGACCAGGCGGTCGGCATCCTCGCCACCGCCCAGCTCACCGCCGACGAGTACGTCGCGGAGGCGGAGGACTTCAGCCGGCAGATGACCAGCGAGGCCCGCGCCCAGTACGAGGAGCAGCTCACCCGGGCGCGGGAGCGGGCCGGGGCGATCATCCAGGCCGCGACCGAGGCCCGCACGGCCATCGCGGCCGCCGGCGGTGGCCCGGGCGGGGCCGGACCGGACACCCAGGAGCTGCAGGAGCAGGTCGCCTACCTCAAGGCGTTCGGCCAGGCGACCCGGGTGCAGCTGCGCGCCTACCTCGAGGCGCTGCTGCGCGACGTGGAGACCGAGTGGGGCCGGGCGCACCCGGCCGTGCTGCCCCCGGCCCTGCTCGACCACCAGCCCGACCCCGGTGGCAGCACCGCGATGAGCTTCCGGGACAACGCGGCGGACGACGCGACCGGCGACGGCGACCGGGCGGCGGTGCCGGCCACCCGGTCACCGTCCTGAGTCAGACGCGCTGGCGCACGGGCCCGGCACCGCGGTGGTGCCGGGCCCGTGGCGCGAGCGCCAGCAGCAGCGCGGCGACCGCGGCGCCGGCCAGCGCGCCCAGCCCGTTGGCGACGACGTCGGCGAACGCCCCGACCCGGGTGGTCAGCGCCGCCTGGTAGCACTCGATCGCCAGCGACAGCGCGACCGCGACGACCGCGGCGGCGAGCGGCCGGCGCAGCAGCAGCGCCAGGAAGAACCCCAGCGGGACGAACAGGGCGACGTTCGGCGGGCCGTCGGAGGCGTACGCCCACGCGGTCAGGTCGCCGGCCTGCGGCCGCAGGTTCGCCACGATGCTGTCCAGCGCCCCCGGGGTGAGGGCGAACTGCCGCCAGCCGCCGGTGGGCACCACGGTCACCCCGAGCACCGCCGCCAGCGACAGGCCGGTGCCGGCCACCAGCAGCCGGGACGACGGTGCGAGCACGGCGACCGCCAGCGCCAGCAGCGCGAGCATGCTCGTCGCCGCCAGCACGGTGCCGCTCCTGCCGACCAGGGCCATCCAGCCCACGGACTCCTCGATCATGGACCCCAGCGTGCGCAGCGACCCGTCGCCCGGGCGTTCGGCTGCTCCTTACGCCCCGCTTATCCCGGCATGTGGTCCACTGCCCGGGTCCCCTGCCCTCCCCCCACCGGAGTCCGCTGACCGTGCGCATCCTGATGGCCGACGACGAGCGCCTCCTGGCCGACACCGTCGCCGAGGGGCTGCGCAAGCTCGCGATGGCCGTCGACGTCTGCTACGACGGCGAGGCCGCGCGGGAACGGCTCGGGGTCAACTCCTACGACGTCGCCGTCCTCGACCGGGACATGCCCCGGGCGACCGGCGACGAGGTGTGCCGGTGGATGGTGGCCCAGGGCATCGGCACCCGGATCCTCATCCTGACCGCGGCCAGCGGCATCCGGGACCGGGTCGACGGGCTCGGCCTGGGCGCCGACGACTACCTGACCAAGCCCTTCGCCTTCGCCGAGCTCGCCGCGCGGATCCAGGCCCTGGCCCGGCGTCCGCCGGTGCGCACCGCGCCGGTGCTGGACCGCGACGGCGTGGTCCTCGACGTGCCGCGGCACCAGGCCTTCCGCGACGGCCGGCTGCTGGAGCTGACGCCCAAGGAGTTCGCCGTCCTGTCGGTGCTGATGCGGTCCGCCGGTGAGGTGGTGAGCGCCGAGGAGCTGCTGGAGAAGGCCTGGGACGAGTACGCCGACCCCTTCACCAACGCCGTCCGGGTCGCGGTGATGACCCTGCGCCGCAAGCTGGGCGACCCCCCGGTGGTGCACACCGTGCCGCGCGTGGGCTACCGGTTCGGCGGCTGAGCGGTGGTCTTCACCCCGCGGCGCCGGGCCGTCATCGCCGTCCTGGTCACGTTCCCGTTCGCCTACTTCTGGTGCGACTGGGCGCTCTACACCGTCCGGGCGCTGCTGTACTACCTGCGCAGCGGCTTCATCTCCTGCGGCGGCGGCTGGCCGCGGCTGTTCAACAGCTGCACGTCCTTCAGCCCGACGCTGGCGGTCGTCGAGCTGGTGGTGGCCACCGCGCTGGCCGTGCTGGCCGCCACCCTGCTCGCCCGGTGGGTGCTGTACCCGGTGCACGACATGGCGGTGACCGTGGGCCGGTTCGGGCCCAACAGCCTGGCGCTGCGGCTGCGCGCCGGCGGGCCGCGGGACGAGACCCGGGAGCTGGCCGACGGCATCGACACGATGCTCGACCGGCTGGCCGAGGGCTACGAGGCGCAGCGCCGGTTCGCCGCCAACGCCTCGCACGAGCTGCGCACCCCGCTGGCCACCCAGCGGGCGCTGATCGAGGTCAGCCTCAGCTCGGCGCTGACCGGCGAGCAGCTGGAGTTGCTGTCCCGGCAGCTGCTGGCCACCAACGAGCGCAACGAGCGGCTGATCGACGGGCTGCTCACCCTCGCCGAGAGCGACCGCGGGGTGCTCACCCGCAGCACCCTGGCGCTGGACCGGATCGTGGCCGAGGTGGCCGCCGAGCACCGGCCCACCGCCGAGCGCCAGGGCCTGCAGCTGACCACCACCCTCGCCCCGGTGCAGGTCTCCGGCGAGCGGCCGCTGCTGGAGCGGCTGGTCGCCAACCTGCTGTCCAACGCGGTGAAGTACAACGTGCCGGGCGGGGCGGTGGCGGTCACCGTCGACGAGGCCGGCCGGCTGACCGTGTCCAACACCGGCCCGACCATCCCCGCGGAGCTGGTCGCCGGGTTGTTCGAGCCGTTCCGGCGGATGTCCGGCGAGCGGCTGGACCACGGCGGTGGCGTCGGGCTGGGGCTGACCATCGTCCGGTCGATCGCGGCCGCCCACGGCGCGGTCGTCGAGGCCCGGGCCGATCCCGGCGGTGGCCTCGGCGTCCAGGTCCGGTTCCCGCCGGTCCGCTGAGATAAGCAGGCCATAAGCGGAAGCTGGACGCCGCCGAGACCGGGCCGCGGGCAGGCTGCGCGGCATGACCGAGCAGGCTCCCCCACCGACGGACTCCTCGGCCGTGCTCGTGGCGGCCCGGCAGCTGGCCGACGAGGCCGGCGCGCGGCGGTACGACCGCCGGCTCCCGCGGCTCCGGGCTCAGCGACGCGGGGCTCAGCGACGCGGGGCTCAGCGGCGCGGGGACTCCTCGTAGCGGGTGATCCGCCGCCAGAACCAGCCGGAGGGCACCCGCTGGCCGGTGACCAGGTACTCCGGCACCGCGTCGACCATCAGGGTCTTCTCCAGCGCGCGCCGGGCCACCGGGCGGCCGGCGAGCAGCAGCTCGTCGCCGGCCTGCAGCACCGTGCCCTCGTCGGGCGCCAGCACGCACTCCTCGCCGTCGCGGAGCAGCAGCAGCGGCACCACGGGCAGCCGGTGCTCGCGCTCGTCGGGGTTGCGCAGCAGGTCACCGAGGCGCAGGTCGCCCTGCTCCAGCCACCTGCCGAGGGACGGCGCCTCGTGCTCGTTGAGCCGCACCTTCCACAGCGCCCCCAGGTGGTGCCCGCAGGTGTCGATCAGCCGGTCGGTGAGCTCGGCGGCCCACGCGTCGTCCTGACCCGGCAGCTCCCGGACGAACCGCCACAGCAGCGGGGTGCTCAGCCGGGCGTAGATCTCGTGCGCGATCACCTCGGTCGGCACCAGCAGCGCGTCGACGTCCATCGCCACGAACAGCGCCGCGCTGGTCGGCGCGTTCTGCCGGGCCGCGACGAACAGGTCCGGGTTGACCCGGCGGGCCGCGGCCACCAGCGAGAGGTTGGTGGTGTCGTTGTCGGTGCCGGCCACGAAGGCGACGGCGGTGCCCAGGTCGGTGCTGGCCATCACCTCCGGGTCGGACTCGTCGCCGACCACCAGGTGCAGCCCGGGGTCGGGGTCGGGGTCGCGGACCGGCTTGGGCTCGACGACGGTCACCTCCAGCCCCTCGCTGCGCAGGTCGGCGGCGAAGTGCCGGCCGAACCGGCCGTAGCCGCACACCACCCACCGGCCCGGCGCGGGCGCCGAGGACCGCTCGGGCAGCTCGGCCCCCGGGCCGCTCTCCAGCCAGGTCATCAGCTGGTAGGCCGCCGGTGAGTGCAGCGCCAGCCGCAGGTGGTCGCCGAACCGGTCGAAGGGGTTGATCACCGTCGGGCTGCCGAAGGAGGACATCCGCTCCGCGACCACCGGCGACGTCGTCCGGGTGACCACGGTGAGCTCCGGGCGCAGCAGCGCCGCGGTCATCGCCACGGCGAGGTTGGCCTCGTCGTCGTCGGTCAGCGCGAGCACCCCCTCGCAGCAGGGGTGGGTGAGCCCGGCGACCTGCAGGTCGTGCGGGTTGCGGGCGTCGCCGACCAGGCCGGGCACGTCGGCGCGCAGGGTGTCCAGCTCCAGGGCGTCGATCCGGGCCTCGCGCAGGTCGATGACGGTGAACCGGCGGCCGAGCTCGTCGAAGGAGCGGCCGAGCAGCTCCCCCGTCTGCCCGTAGCCGGCGATCAGCAGGAACGGCTCGCGCAGCCGGCTGACCTTGCGGCTGAAGTGCTGCAGTGCCAGCGCGGCCCGGAACGCCCGGTCCTGCAGCAGCGACAGCAGGGCGCTGATCGCGTAGGCCCAGCCGATCACCGACAGGTAGATGGTGCCGGTGACCCACAGCCGCTGGGCGTCGGTGAACGGGTCGGGGAGCTCGCCGAAGCCGATCGTGGTGGCCGTGTAGCTCATCACGTAGAAGGCGTGGAAGATGCTCATCCGCGCCGGCTGCCCGTCGGAGTCCATCCCCGGGATCAGGCTGAGCCCCAGCACGCTGATCGCGAAGATCAGGATCAGCGTGATCAGCGGGGCGCGCATCCGGCGCAGCACCAGGAAGATCGGTGCCGACGCCTGCACCGTCGAGACCACCCCGGCCGGCAGCCGGCGGTGCCCGGGCGGCGCGGGGCCCTCGACCGCCGGGCGGCGGCCCGTCCCGGGTGCCCTGGTCACCGTCGCCCGCCCGTCAGGAACGGCGGAACGAGCTGGTCTCGACCACGAGCAGCACCAGCGAGACGATGTTGGCCACCAGCGCCCCGCCGGACAGCGAGACGATGCTGGCGGTCGCGCCGGCGGTCAGCCCCTCGTCGGAGACGTGCGCCGCGAAGGCCCAGAAGACGGTGGCCGCGATCAGCTGCAGGTCGGCCACCAGGCTGGTGGACAGGTGCACCGCGCCGATCTGGGTGCGGTCGCCGAACTTGAGCACCGTGGCGATCAGGTTCACCACCACCGCGGCGAACAACTCGTACTCGTTGTGCAGCTCGGGGTCGGAGATGTCGCCGATGAAGAAGCCGAAGTTCAGCGTGGCGGCGAGGGTCACGAAGAACCCGAACACCACCTTCTCGAGGTTCACCCGGTGCCCCGGCTCAGGTCAGCGATCTGCACCGTAGGACCCTAACGCCCTGCTCAACGCCCGGCCGTGTGGAACGCCCGCAGCGCGGCGAGGGTGGCGGCCGGCTGCTCCTCGACCACGAAGTGCCCGCAGTCCAGCGCCGAGCCGACGACGTCGTCGGCCCACGGCCGCCAGACCTCCAGCGGGTCGTACCAGGCCGGCAGCGCGCCGGTGGCCCCCCACAGCACCTGCAGCGGGGCGGCGATCGTGCGGCCGGCCGCCCGGTCCTCGTCGTCCAGCTGCCGGTCGCAGGTCGCCCCGGCGCGGTAGTCCTCGCAGACGGCGTGCACCACGGCCGGGTCCGACAGCGCCCGGGCGTAGTCGGCGAGCGCCTCGGGCGCGACGACGTCCCGCAGCCGCCGGCCGAACTGCAGGTCGAGGAAGAAGCGCACCGGGTCGGCGCCGATCACCGTCTCCGGCAGCGGCTCGGGCTGGGCCAGGAACGCCCAGTGCCAGTAGCCGAGCACGAAGCGCGCGTCCGCCCGGGCCCACACCTCGCCGGTGGGGACGACGTCCATCACGGTGACCCGCCGGACGGCGTCCGGGGAGTCCAGCGCCATCCGGTAGGCGACCCGGGCGCCCCGGTCGTGCCCGGCGACGTCGAACCGGTCGAAGCCCAGCCCGCGCATCAGCGCGACGCCGTCGGCGGCCATCGCCCGCTTGCCGAACGTCTCGTGGCCCGGCACCGTCGCCGGCTGCGAGCTGCCGCCGTAGCCGCGCAGGTCCGGGGCGACGACGGTGAAGTCGCGGGCCAGGTCGGCGGCGACCGGGCCCCACATCTGGTGGGTCTCCGGGTAGCCGTGCAGCAGCAGCAACGGCGGGCCGGACCCGCCCACCCGCACCCGCAGCGACACCTCCCCGACGTCGACCGACGACAGCTCGAACCCCTCGAACCCCGGGTGGGTGGACATCGCGCTCCTCGGTGACGGGACGGGCGCCGCTCACCCTGCCGCGCGGGCGGCCTTGCGCAACACCCCGTACAGCCGGGCGAGGTCGGGCAGCTGGTGGTGGGCGTTGAGCCCGCTGGGGTTCGGCGCCACCCAGGTCGGCACGCCGCCGATCCGCTCCGGCTGCCGGCCGAGCACCGCCCGCGGCCGGTCGAAGGCCAGCCGCCAGGCGGTGACGCCGAGGACGGCGAGCAGCCGCGGCCGGTACCGCTCGACCAGCGCGGCCAGCTCCGCCCCGCCGGCCCGCAGCTCCTCGCGGGTCAGCTCGGCCGCCGTCCGGGTGGGGCGGGCGACCACGTTGGTGACGCCGAGGCCGTACGCCGGCAGCTCGCGGTCCTCGTCGGGGGTCAGCCGGCGCGGGGTGAGGCCGGCCAGGTGCAGCGCCGGCCAGAACCGGTTGCCCGGCCGGGCGAAGTGGTGCCCGCGCTCGGCCGACAGCAGCGAGGGGTTGATGCCGCAGAACAGCACGTCCAGGCCGTCGGCGACGACGTCGGGCAGCGGCTTCGGCGTCCCGCCCGGCTGCCCGGCGCTCAGTGCGCGCTCCACCCGCCGTCCATCACCAGCGAGGTGCCGGTGACCGACAGGGCGGCCGGCGAGCAGAGCCAGGCCACCGCGTCGGCGACCTCGGCGGGTTCGAGCAGCCGCTTGAGCGCCGCCGGGCCGAGCATCACCTGCGCCACGACGTCGCCCTCGCTCATCCCGTGCGCCTTGGCCTGGTCGGCGATCTGGCCCTCCACCAGCGGCGTGCGCACGTACCCGGGGTTGACGCAGTTGCTGGTCACCCCGTGCGCGGCGCCCTCCAGCGCGACGACCTTGCTCAACCCCTCCAGCCCGTGCTTGGCGGCCACGTAGGCGACCTTGTACGGCGAGGCCCGCAGCCCGTGCACCGAGCTGATGTTCACCACCCGCCCCCAGCCGCGCTCGTACATGTGCGGCAGCGCGGTGCGCACCAGCCGGAACGGCGTCTCCAGCATCAGCCGCAGGATCAGCCCGAACCGGTCGACGGGGAACTCGTGCACCGGCGCGACGTGCTGCAGCCCGGCGTTGTTGACCAGCACGTCGACGTCGACGTCCAGCGCGTCGACGGCGTCGAGGTCGGCCAGGTCGACCCCGACCGCGGTGCCCCCGACGGCGTCCGCGACGGCGCGGGCGCCGGCCAGGTCCCGGTCGACGACGACCACGTGCGCGCCCTCGGCGGCCAGCCGCTCGGCGCAGGCCCGGCCGATGCCCGACGCCCCTCCGGTGACCATCGCCCGTCGTCCCGCCAGCGTCGCAGTCATGCCGGGCAGGCTAGGCCCGCGGGCACCGGGTAGACAGCACCGCATGACCGAGGACGCCGCCGACCGCCGTACCCCGCTGCCCGCCGACCGCTCGCACCTGGACCAGCTGCGGGCCGCCACCGAGCGCGCCGCCGCCACGGCCGCGCCGCTCCCCTCGTCGCACGCGGGCGCCGCCGAGGAGCTGCTCGCCCGGGCCGAGCAGGCGGTCGAGGCGGCCGGCCCCGCGCTGCTGGGGCTCAGCCACGACCTGCACGCCCACCCGGAGGAGGGCTACGCCGAGCACCGGTCGGTGCGCGCCGTCGCCGACCTGCTCGCCGCGCACGGCATCGAGGCCCGGGTCGGCGTGCACGGCCTGGACACCGCGCTGCGCGCCACCGCCGGGTCCGGGGCGGGCCCGACCGTCGCGGTGCTCGCCGAGTACGACGCGCTGCCGGGCATCGGGCACGGCTGCGGGCACAACGTCATCTGCTCGTCGGCGGTCGGCGCGTTCCTCGGCCTGGCCGCCGTCCTGGCCGACGGGGCGGTCCCGGGCACGGCGGTCCTGCTGGGCACCCCGGCCGAGGAGGGCGGTGGCGGCAAGGAGCTGATGGCCCGCGACGGCGCCTTCGACGGGGTGGACGCCGTCGTCATGCTGCACCCGTTCTCCTACGACGCCGCCGTGCAGCCCTTCCTGGGCCGCCGCCAGCTCCGGGTCACCTTCCGGGGCATCGCCGCGCACGCCTCGGCCCAGCCGTTCATGGGCCGCAACGCGCTGGACGCCGTGGTCGCCGGCTACAACGGCGTGGCCATGCTGCGCCAGCACGTGCCCGACACCGACCGGGTGCACGGCGTGATCACCGACGGCGGGCAGCGGCCCAACGTCGTCCCGGAGACCGCGGAGGCGCTCTACTACGTGCGCTCGGCGACGCCGGGGACGCTGGCCGACCTCTCCCGCCGGATGGAGGCGGTGATGGCGGGCGCGGCCGCGATGACCGGCTGCGGGTACGAGCTGCACTGGGACGAGCTGCCGGCCTACCTGCCGATCCGGGCCAACCTGGAGCTCGCGGCGCGCTGGACCCGGCACCAGGCCCGGCGGGGCCGGACCGCCCTGCCGCCCGGCGTCACGCCGTCGTCGCTGGCCGGCTCCACCGACCTGGGCAACGTCAGCGTGCGGGTGCCCTCGATCCACCCGATGATCGCCATCGCGGGCCCGGACACCTCCATGCACACGACGCAGTTCGCCGCGGCGGCGGCGTCACCGGCCGGTGACCGGGCCGTGCTGGACGGCGCGGTGGGGCTGGCCCTCACGGCGCTGGACGTGCTCGCGGACCCGGCGCTGCTCGCCGCCGTGCGCGCGGAGTTCGAGGCGGCAGGCGGTGTGCTCGACCTGGAGGAGGTCCTGGGATGACCCGGATGGACGACCCGGCGCCCGCGCCGACCCGCGCCGACCGGCTGCTCGGCGGCATCGAGCGGGCCGGCAACAGGATCCCCGAGCCGTTCGTGCTCTTCGTCGGCCTGTTCACCGTGCTCGCGGTGGTGTCGACGGCGCTGGCGCTGGGCGACGTCCAGGCCCAGGTCGAGGGCACCGATGAACCCACCGTCGTGCGCGGCTTCTTCACCGGCGAGGGCATCCGGTGGTTCACCACCACGCTGGTGGACAACTTCGTCGGCTTCCCGCCGCTGGGCACCGTGGTGGTGATCCTGCTGGCGGTCGGCATCGCCCAGCGCAGCGGGCTGCTGTCGACGGTGATCAAGCGGAGCTTCTCCGGCTGGCCGTCCTGGGCGCTGCCCTACGCCGTGGCCCTGGTCGGCACCGTCGGCAGCGTCATGGCCGACTCGGTGATGATCGTGCTGCCGCCGCTGGCCGCCATGGTGTTCGCCGCGGCGGGCCGGCACCCGGTGGCCGGCCTGCTGGGCGCGTTCGCCGCCGCCGGCGCCGGGTACTCGACCTCGCTGCTGGTCACCAGCCTGGACGCGCTGTTCGCCGGGATCACCTCCGCGGTCACCGGGTCGCTCCCCGACCCGGGCACCCCGGTCACCCCCGTGTCCAACTGGTTCTTCAACATCGCCAGCTCGCTCGTGCTCACCGTCGTCTGCGGGCTGCTCATCACCAAGGTGCTGGAGCCGCGGCTGGAGCGGCTGCGGGTGCCCCGCGAGCAGACCGACACCGGTGACGGGCTCGGCGCGGTCGAGGACGTCACCGACCTGCAGGTCGACGACCGGGCCCGCCGCGGGATGCGGCTGGCCGGGCTGGCCTTCGCGGTGACCGCCACCGCGGTCGTGCTGCTGACCGTGCTGCCGGGCGCCCCGCTGCGCAACGAGACCGGCGGCTACCTGCCCGAGTCGCCGCTGCTGGACTCCGTGGTCTTCATCGTCTCGGCGCTGCTGGCGGTCCCGGGGATCGTCTACGGCTACGCCACCGGCGCCTTCCGGAAGGCCGCCGACGTCCCGCTCGCGATGACCGAGGCGGTGAAGGACATGGCCTCCTTCATCGTGCTGGCCTTCGTGCTGGGCCAGTTCATCGCGCTGTTCAACTGGTCCGGCGTCGGCACGGTGCTGGCGGTCACCGGGGCCGACGCGCTCGCCGGGCTGGGCTTCACCGGCTTCCCCGCGGTGCTCGCGTTCGTGCTGCTCTGCTCGCTGCTGAACCTGTTCATCGTCTCGGGCTCGTCGATGTGGACGATCATGGGCGCGGTCTTCGTGCCGCTGTTCGCGCTGCTGGGCTACGAGCCCGGGTTCACCCAGGCCGCGTTCCGGATCGGCGACTCGGCCACCCAGATCCTCACCCCTCTCAACCCCTACCTGGTGATCATCCTGGCCATGCTGCGGCGCTACGAGCCGCAGGCCGGGTTCGGCACGCTGATCTCCCGGTTCCTGCCGTTCACGGTGTTCTTCTGGCTGGCCTGGGCCGCGGTGCTCGCCGTCTGGTTCTTCCTCGACCTGCCCTTCGGCCCCGGTCAGTACGCCCGGCTGGAGTGACCGCCGCCTCCCCGGGTGTGCGGAGCCAGGTGTGCCGAGCCAGGTGTGCCGAGCCGGGTGTGCCGAGTGCCCGGGGTGGGCAGGGTCCGCCGGGCACGTCCACCGGCGAGAGGCGACACATGGCACGGGCAGCGGTCACCGGCAGCAGCGGGAAGCTCGGCAGGGCGGTGGTCACCCACCTGCTCGAGGAGGGCTGGGACGTGCTGGCGCTGGACCGGGTGCCGAGCCCGGTCGCCGGGGTGGAGTCCTCGGTCGTCGACCTGACCGACCACGGCCAGGCGGTGGAGGCGCTCGGCGGGTTCGACGAGCACCGGGCCGGCATCGACGCGCTGGTGCACCTGGCGGCCATCCCGGCGCCCGGGCTCCGGCCCGACGCGGCCACCTTCGCCAACAACGCCACGGCGTCCTACAACGTCTACAGCGCGGCGCTGCGGGCCGGCGTCCGCAAGATCGTCTGGGCGTCCAGCGAGACCGTGCTCGGCCTGCCCTTCGACGAGCCGCCGCCGTACGTGCCGGTCGACGAGGAGTACGCCCCGCGGCCGACCACCACCTACTCGCTGGTCAAGACGCTGGAGGAGGAGCTGGCCCGGCAGCTGTGCCGGTGGCACCCGGACCTGTCGATGACCGGCCTGCGGTTCAGCAACGTCATGTACCCCGAGGACTACGCCGAGTTCCCGGGCTGGGACGCCGACCCGGCGGTGCGCCGGTGGAACCTGTGGGGCTACATCGACGCCCGCGACGGCGCCCAGGCGGTGCGACGGGGGCTGGAGCACACCGAGCCCGGCGCCGACGTGTTCATCGTGGCCAACGCCGACACGGTGATGTCCCGGCCGAACGCCGAGCTGCTGGCCGCGGAGTTCCCCGGGGTGCCGGTCACCCGGGAGCTGGGCCCGAACGAGACGCTGCTGTCGATCGACAAGGCCCGCCGGGTGCTCGGCTTCGAACCGCAGCACTCCTGGCGCGACGAGGTCGGCGGGCAGCCCGCCGGCTGACGCGGGAACCCGTCGACCTCGGCGCACGGGCCCGGCAGGATCGGCACCGGTGCCCGGTTCCGGGCACCGGTGCACGCCGGAGGTGCCAGGTGGCCGGTACGGAACCGCCCGGGCTGCGGCAGCTGCGGCCGGGCCTGGCCGTCCTGGAGCTGCGCAGGACCGTGACCGAGCCGGTGGCCAGCACGCTCGCCGAGCACCGGGTGCTGGTCAACGTGGGGCGCCCCTACCGCCTGGTCGAGACGCTCGGCGACGTGCTCCGGCCGACACCCGGGGCCCCGGGCGACGTCGCGGTCGTGCCGGCCGGCGTCCCGCTGACGGCCGCCTCGCTGGACGGCACCCCGCAACCCCTGTCCGCCCTGCTGGTGCTGCTCTCCCCCGACCTCGTCGCGGAGGTGCTGGACGCGGCCGGGGTGAGCCCGCGGTCGGAGCTGGCCGGGGTCGTGGGCACGCGCTCCCCCGGCGTGGCGCAGCTCGGCATGCTGCTGCACGCCGGGCTGGCCGACCGGACCGGGCTGGGCCGGTCGGCCGTGGAGTCGCTCGGCACGGCGCTGGCGGCCACCGTCGTCCGCGACCACACGACCACCCGGCCACCTCCCCCGGCGCCGCCGCCCGAGCTGGGCCGGACGCAGTTGCAGGCCGTGCTCCGGCTGGTCGAGGAGGAGCTGCCCGGGCCGCTGCCGGTCGCCGACCTCGCCGCCCGGGCGCACGTCAGCGTCTTCCACTTCAGCCGGCTGTTCCGGGCCTCGACCGGCGTCAGCCCGCACCAGTACGTCCTCGACCGGCGGCTGGCCCGGGCCCGGGAGCTGCTGACCGGCACGGACCTGCCGCTGGCCCATGTCGCCGTCCGCTGCGGCTTCGCCGACCAGAGCCACCTCACCCGGGTGGTCCGCAGGCGGCTGGGCGCGACCCCCGCCGCCGTCCGTGCGGCGGCCCGCGGCCGCTGACCCGGGACTGACCCGGAGCACGGATCGACCACGGCCGCGCAGCTCAGGACCAGACCGCACGTCGGCCGACCAGCAGGCTCGTCCTGCCAGCAACACGACGAGCCGGAGGGGGCAGACGATGGGATCGACAGAGCAGCAGGACCTGGCGGTGGTCCGCGGGGTGTACGAGGCGTTCGGCCGGGGGGACGTCGCAGCGATCACGGCGCGGTTCGCCGAGGACGGGACGGTGGCCCAGTCACCCGCCCTGCCCTGGGGCGGCACCCACCACGGGCACGCCGGGCTGGGGCACTTCCTCGGCACGCTCACCGGGCACGTCGCGTCGGTGCCGGAGAGCCAGCAGCTCTTCGCCGACGGGGACGGGCACGTGGTCCAGGTGGGCCGGACGCGCGGCGTCGTCCGGGCCAACGGAGCCGGGTTCGACGTGGCCGAGGTGCACGTCTGGACCGTCCGCGACGGGGTGGTGACCCGCTTCGAGGCCTACCTGGACGACGCCGCGATGCAGGCGGCGCTGCGCGCGCCGGCCGGCGCGAGCACTGCGGCCGGCTAGGGCTGGTCCGCGACCCGGCCGGGCACCCGCAGCCCGTACTGGGCGATCTTCCGGTAGAGCGTCGCCCGGGAGAGCCCCAGCTCGGTGGCCGCCTGCACGGCGGTGGTGCCCGGCCGGGTCAGGCAGCGCAGGATCTCGTCGCGCTCCAGCTGCTCGAGCCGGGTGAGGGTGCGGGAGCCCGAGCTGAGCACCGCGGGCGGCAGGTGGTGCACGTCGACGACGTCGGTGCGGGCCACCGCCTCCCGGACGACGGAGCGCAGCTCCCGCACGTTCTCCGGCCACGAGTGCGCGGCCAGCGCGCGCAACGCCCGCGGGGTGAACTCGACGTCGCGGTGCCGCAGCTCGCGGGCGAAGGAGCGGGCCAGCGGCTCGACGTCCTCGACCCGGTGCCGCAGCGCCGGCACCTCGACCACCGAGTCGACCAGCGCGGCCAGCGAGGCCGGCACGGCGTCCAGCGTCGACGCGGTGAGCACCACCGGCCGCAGCGGCCCGGTCGCCGTCCCCAGGACGGCGGCGAGCTCGTCGGCGGCCCAGGCCGGCAGCACGTCGGCGCCGGAGACGACCACGCAGGTGTCCCGGGCGGTGAGCTCGGGGGCCCACAGCGCCAGCCAGGAGCCGACGTCGGCGGCCTGCGGCGGCCGGGCCACCAGCACCCGCTCGCGGCGCCGGCCACCGTGCCGGGCCAGGGTCGCGACGGCGGACTTGCCGGCGCCCGGCTCCCCCACCACGGCCAGCAGCCGCCCGCCGGCGACCGCCTCCCGGGCCGCGGCGACGGCCGCCCGCCAGGCCGGGGACGGGCAGGGGTCCGGGCCGGCACCGGGGAGCCGGTCGGCGAAGACGTGGAAGACCTCGCCGCGCGGCATCGGCCGGACCGGGTGGCCGCCGGCCCGCACGTGCATCAGCGCGCTGGTGTTGCCGGCCGCGGACTGGGCCAGCGCCAGCAGCAGGTCGGAGGAGGCGTCGGACCAGGTGGTCATGTTGATGCTGCCGACCAGGTCGCCGCTGCGCGGGTCGAGCACCGGCACCGCGGCGCAGGTGTACCGGCGCAGCGGGGCGACGAAGTGCTCGTCGGCGCGCACCAGCGCCGGCACCCGGTCGGCGAGCGCCAGCCCGAGCCCGTTGGTGCCGGCGGTGCGCTCGCCGAAGTAGAAGCCCGGCGCGAGGTGCACCCGGTCCAGCGAGCGGTTGATGTCCGCGTCCTCGGACCAGCGGGCCAGCACCAGCCCCTCGGCGTCGGTGATCATCAGCCCGAGCGGCTCGTTGACCAGCGTGCCGTGCAGCCGGCCGAGCACCTCGGCTCCGCACTCGTAGAACAGCGAGTCGGTCGACAGCGAGCCGCTGAACACCGGCTCCACGGCCTCGGGCGAGACGCCGTACCGCTCGCTGCGCGCCCAGGAGGCCCGCACCCGGGCCCGCGGCCGGACGGCAGGGAGATCCGTCACGGGGCACCACCTCCAGACGCGCCGTTGCGTCGCGGCCGACTGTAGGCCGCCGCCGGTCCCATCGTCGCCGTCCCGGCCCGGCGGCCGCAGGGCCCCGGTGTCTCAAAGTGAGACACCGGACCCCCTCGCGAGGGCTCGCGACCGTCCTAGCGTCCGGTGTGACCCAGCTCGCACTCGACGAGCCGGTACCGGTCGAGGAGGACCCGTGTACACCAAGGACGGCGAGAAGTACTTCATCGTGGACGCGCACATCGCGCTGTGGGACGCCCGCCCGGAGAACCAGCGCAACGTGCACGGCAAGCAGTTCATCGACTGCTTCTACGACTACCACCGCAACCTCAGCCCGGAGTCCGAGGTCTGGCCCTACGAGGAGTACCTCTACCAGGGCGGCGAGCGGCTGATGCGCGACGTCTTCGCCGACGGCATCGTCGACCACGCGGTCTTCCAGCCGGCCGCGCTGGGCGAGTTCTACCACCGCGGCTTCGGCCAGACCGAGGAGGCCTGGGCGCTGACCCAGCAGCACCCGGACAAGCTGACGTACAACCACAACTTCGATCCGCGCAACGGCGAGCAGGGCCTGGACCAGCTGCGCGCGGACGCCGAGCGCTTCGGTCTCAAGGGCGTGAAGCTCTACACCGCGGAGTGGCACGGCGACTCCCGCGGCTACAAGCTGAGCGACCCCTGGACCTACCGGTACCTCGAGGTCTGCCGCGAGCTGGGCATCCGGAACATCCACGTGCACAAGGGCCCGACCATCCGGCCGCTGGACCGCGACGCCTTCGACGTCGCCGACGTCGACCACGCGGCCACCGACTTCACCGACCTCGACTTCGTCGTGGAGCACTGCGGGCTGCCCCGGCTGGAGGACTTCTGCTGGATCGCCACCCAGGAGCCCAACGTGCACGCCGGGCTGGCGGTGGCGATGCCGTTCATCCACACCCGGCCGCGCTACTTCGCCCAGATCATCGGCGAGCTCATGTACTGGATCGGCGAGGACCGCATCCAGTTCTCCAGCGACTACGCGCTCTGGACGCCGAAGTGGCTGGTCGAGGCGTTCGTCGACTTCCAGATCCCGGCGGACATGACCGAGTACGGGCCGCTGACCACCGCGCAGAAGAAGAAGGTGCTCGGGCTCAACGCGGCGAAGATGTACGACGTCCCGGTGCCGGCCGAGCTGCAGCTCCCGGACGCCGACGAGACCGCGACCGGTCCCCGCGAGCCGGGCAGCGCCGACCTGGCGATGGCGTGACGGGGGCACTGGTGACCAGCCTGCTCACCCGGCTGACCGAGGCCGACGTCCGCACCGCGCTGGGCTCCGTCGTCGACCCCGAGCTCGACGAGCCGATCACCGACCTGGGGTTCGTCCGCTCGGTCGCGGTGGACGGCGACCGGGTCGAGGTGCACCTGCGGCTGCCGACGTCGTTCTGCGCGCCGAACTTCGCCTGGCTGATGGCCTCCGACGCCCGGGACGCCGTCACCGCGCTGCCCGGGGCGGGCCGGGTGGTGGTCCAGCTCGACGACCACCACGACTCGGAGCTGATCAACCGGGGGCTGGCCGCCGACGCGGGCTACCGCGGCACGTTCGGCCACGAGGCGGAGGACTCGCTCGACGAGCTGCGGGCGACCTTCCAGCGCAAGGCGCACACCGCGGCGATGGAGCGGGCGCTCACCGCGTGGCTGCGCGCCGACCCCACCCGGCCGGAGACCGCGGTCGGCGCCCTGATGCTCGGTGACCTGCCCCCGGGCCCGACCACGGACGCCCTGCTCAGCCGGCGGGCGGCCCTCGGGCTGCCGGTGGACCCGGGGTCGCCGGTGCTGCTCGCCCCGGACGGCTCGGTGCCCCCGGCCGACGCGGTGCCGGCCACGCTGCGCCGGGCCCGCTCGGTGCGCATCTCCGTCGACGGCAACGCGCACTTCTGCCGCGGCCTGCTCACCACCCGCTACCCCGGTGCCGAGGCCGACCAGGCCCCGCGCCCCTCGGTCGACTCCCGTCCCCTGCTCCCCCTGGAGGTGCTGCCGTGAAGGCGGTCCGCGTGCACGAGTACGGCAAGCCCCCGTCGATCGACGACGTCCCGGAGCCCACGCTGCAGGGCCCGCTCGACGTCCTGGTGCACGTCGACGCGGCGGGGGTGTGCCGCACCGACCTGCACATCATCGAGGGCCAGTGGGCCGAGGCCAGCGGGGTCGGCCTGCCCTACGTCATCGGCCACGAGAACGCCGGCACGGTCGTCGAGGTCGGCGACGCGGTGCGCAACGTGGCGGTCGGCGACAAGGTGATCCTGCACCCGCTGGTCACCTGCGGCCTGTGCCCGCCCTGCCGCCGCGGCGACGACGTGCACTGCGAGAACGGCGAGTTCCCGGGCATCAGCCGGGACGGCGGGATGGCGGAGTTCCTGCGCACCAATGCCCGCTCGGTGGTGCGGCTCGCCGAGGGGCTGGCGCCGGTCGACGTGGCGGCGCTGGCCGACGCCGGGCTGACCGCCCAGCACGCCGTCCGCAAGGCCGTGCCGCTGCTGCCCGCCACGGCCAGGGCGGTGGTGATCGGCGCGGGCGGCCTGGGGCACATCGGCCTGCAGTGCCTGCTCGCGATGACGCCGGCCGAGGTGACCGTGGTCGACCGGTCGGCCGACGCGCTGGCCAAGGCCGCGAGCCTGGGCGCGCACCGGACCGTGCAGGCCGGCGACGACACCGTCGCCGAGGTGCTCGACGCGCTGGGCGGCACCGGCGCGGAGGTGGTGTTCGACTTCGTCGGCGAGCACGGCACCGAGGCGGAGGGCATCGCGATGACCCGGGACACCGGCTCGTACTACGTGATCGGCTACGGCGGGGCGGTCGAGGTGCCGACGCTGGAGATCATCAACCGGGAGATCAGCATCGTCGGCAACAAGGTCGGCTCCTACACCGATCTGCGCGAGCTGATGGCGCTGGCCGCCCGCGGGCTGGTGACCCTCTCCACGAAGCAGTACCCGCTGGCCTCCGCGCTGGAGGCGCTCGACGACCTGGACGGCGGCCGGTTGCCCGGCACCCGGGCGATCCTCGTCCCGTGACGCCAGCGGTGCCTCGCCCGTCGGGGCGGGGCACCGCTCAGACCGCGAAGGCCGCGGAGAGCACGTGCCGGCGCCGTTCGCTCAGCTCGGTGAACAGCGCCGGGGCGTCGTCGAAGGGGACGACGTCGGTGAGCAGGTGCGCGCGGACGGCGTCCCCGTGCTCGCGCAGCAGGGCCAGCGTCTCCTGCGAGAGCCGGCGGCGGTCCCAGGCGGAGCCGAGCCCGCGCGGCACCCGGCCGATCTGCGCTGCCCGCACCGACAGCCCGTTGTGGTGGAACTCCTCGCCCAGCGCCACCTCGCCGGCACCGCCGGTGTAGAAGGCCAGGTCGACCACCGTGCCCTGCGGCCGCAGGCAGCGCAGCGCGGTCGCCAGGGCGGCCGCGGTCCCGCGGCACTGGAACACCACGTCGGCGCCGTGGTCGGCCGGCCCGTGCCGCCAGCGGGTCTTCACTTCCCGGGCCACCTCGGCGGTGTCGTCGACGGCGGTCAGCCCCAGCGCGGTGGCCGCGGCCCGGCGGAGGGGTGTCGGGTCGACGACGACGACCTCCGCGGCGCCGTGCACCCGGGCGAGCAGCCCCACGAGCAGGCCGATCGCGCCGCCCCCGGTGACCACGACCAGCCGCCCGCGCACGCCGTCGGCCAGCTCGCTGCCGCCGACGTCGGCCGCGGCGTGCAGCAGGCCGTTCGCGCAGATCGGGCCGAGGTGGGCCACGTAGACGCCGAGCAGCGGGTCGAGCCCGGCCGGCAGCTGCACCACGTGCTGGGTGACCGGGTCGCCGTGCACCACGGTGGAGTGCCCGTAGGCCATCGCGACCAGCGACCCCTCGGGCACCGCCGGGGTGCGGCTGTCGGTGACCCGGGCGACCTCCATGTAGCCCAGCCGCCGCACCGGGAAGCCCTGCGGCTCGCCACGGCCGAACAGGCCCAGCTCGGCGTCCCACCCGGTGGCCAGGTAGGGGCTGGTGCCGCGGAACCAGGTGAGCTCGGTGCCGGCGGACAGGCCGGTGACCACCGTCGCCGCCCGGAACCGGCCGTCCTCGAGCGGCGGCTCGGGCGTCTCGGCGACCTCCAGCACGCCGGGGCGCGGCACCACCAGGGTGCGCACCGGCGGCCGGGTCACCCGGTCACCCGCACGGTGGTGCCGGTCCGGCCGGCCTCGGCCACCGCCCAGGCCAGCCGGTGGGTGCGCAGCGCCTCGGCCACGTCGACCAGCCCCGGTGCGGCGGGGCGGCCGCGGAGCACGTCGACGAACGCCCGGTCCACGGCGGTCCGCGCGTCCACGGTGGGCTCGGCGGTCGTCTCCCCCGCCGGGGTCGCCGTGCGCAGCGCGGTCTCGGTGAGGTGCACCGCGACGCCGTCGGCCACCAGGTCCAGCCCGGCCGCGGTCAGCGCCGGCAGCACGCACGAGGTCGTCACCGTGCCCACCGCGCCGGACGCCAGCCGCAGCACCGCCGCCGTCGCGTCGGGCACGTCCCGGCCCGCGGTGGTCGACGCGGCCGCCAGGCCGGTCACCTCGGCGACCTCGCCGGCGAGCACCCGCAGCAGGTCCAGCACGTGGGTCGCCTGCTCGACGACCTGGCCGCCCGAGCGGTCGGCCTGCGACCACCAGGCCGGCGGTGGTGTCGTGCCCCACCACCGGGCCTGGACCAGCCGGAGCGGGGCACCGGCCAGGGCCTCCCGCGCCCCGGCGACGGTGTCCAGGTGCCGCCAGTGGTAGCCGGTGGCCGTCGGCACCCCGGCATCGGCGACGGCCGCCGCCACCCGCTCGGCGGTCCCGAGGTCGGCGGCCAGCGGCTTCTCGACGAAGAACGGCAGGCCGGCGCGGAGCACCGCCCGCTCCGGCTCACCGTGGGCGAAGGGCGGCACGCACAGCCACACGGCGTCCGGCCGCGCCGCCAGCAGTGCGCCCAGGTCGGCGAGCGGCGCGACCCCGAGCTCCGCGGCGAGCGCGTCCCGGCCGGCGGGCACCGGGTCGCAGATCCCGACGACCTCGACGTCGGGCAGGCCGGCCAGCGTGCGGGCGTGCCGCGCCCCGACCCCGCCGGCGCCGACCACGCCCACCCGCAGGTCGCTCACTGTTCACCCGGACGTCGTCCGGCACCGGCTGCCCGGGCTGTCGTGCTCCGCATACTGCTGGTCCCGGCTGGGGGCGGCCTGCGCGCAGAGGTCACGCCGAGCACCGTCGCACACCCTGTCGCGCTCGGCGCCCGGATCGGTCAGTGTGACCGGCACCACTGGCACGGGGGGCGGCGCCGACGGCGCCGCACGACGGAAGGACTCCGCCATGCGTCCAGGCGCTCCCCACCGGCCGACCGCCCGCACCCGGTCGGTGCACGTCCGCCCGCTCCCGGCGGCCGTGCCGTCGCCGCGCGGCCCGCGACTGCGGCTGCTGATGGACGCCGGCCCGTGGCTGGCCGTGCCCCCCGACGGCTACGGCGGGCTGGAGAACGTCGTCGCCACCCTGACCACCGAGCTGCGCCGCCGCGGCCACGAGGTGGTGCTGGCCACGGTGGGCGAGAGCCGGCTGCCCAGCGACGGCCGGGTGTCCGCCTTCGCGCAGGGGCAGTTCGGCCGGCTGGCCGACTCCTACGCCGACGCGGCCGGCGTGGCCACGACGCACGCCCTGGCCGTGGTCGACGAGGTCCGACGGCAGGCGTCGGCCGGCACGCCGTTCGACCTGGTGCACACCCACCTGCAGGTGGTCGGGCCGGCCCTGCTGGCCGCGCTGGGCCCCGAGGCGCCCCCGGCGCTGCACACGCTGCACTGGGACCTGCACCGCAACGCGGAGTTCTACGCCGCCTTCGACGGTCGGGACCGGGTCTTCTTCGCCGGCGTCTCCCGCTCCCAGGTCGCCCGGGGGCCCGCGGCCCTGCGGCGGCAGACGCTCGGGGCGGTGCCGCTCGCGGTGCCCCTGCCGGCCGGCCCGCCGCTGCCCCGCACCGCGCGCGCGGACTTCGTCCTGGTGCTCTCCCGGCTCTGCGCGGCCAAGGGCGTCGACACCGCGGTGCGGGCCTGCCGCGCCGCCGGGATCCCGCTGGTGCTGGCCGGCCCGGTGGGCCCGTACCGGGACCGGGCCGAGCTCGACGCGGCCCTGGCCGACCCGGCGCGCACCGGTCCGGAGCACCCCGACGTCGCGTGGTTCACCGAGCACGTCGCCCCGTACGTCGACGGCGACCGGGTGCGCTGGGTGGGCACCGTCTCCGGGCCCGCCAAGGAGGACCTGCTGCGGCGGGCCCGGGCGGTGCTGACCCCGGTGCGCTGGCCCGAGCCGGGCGGCACCGCGGTCTGCGAGGCGCTGGCGGCCGGCACGCCGGTCGTCGCGATGGCGCTGGGGTGCCTGCCGTCGCTGGTGGACGACGGCGTGACCGGGTTCCTGGCAGCGGACGAGGTGGGGTTCACCGCCGCGCTGTCCCGGCTGGACGAGCTCGACCCGGAGGCGTGCGCGGCGGACGCCCGCCGCCGGTTCTCCCCCGCCGTGATGGCCGACGGCTACGAGCGGCTGTACGCGCAGGTGCTGCGCCAGGCCGCCACCGCGGGCCGGCGGCCGCCGCGGTCGGTGCCCGCGTACCGGGGCTGACCGGGCGGGCCGGGGCTCACGTGCCCGGGCAGTGCGACCGCTCTGCGCGGCGCTCGGCCAGCAGGGCGCGCTGCCGGCGCAGCCGGCGGTCCCCGGCCGAGGTGTCCAGCCCGCGGACCCGGCGCGGGCGCCGGTCGGCCTCGTCGGACAGCTGCTGAGCGGCGAGCAGGGTCGCCGAGGGCCGGTCCGGGGTGGCGGTGGCGCTGACCACCACCAGCCGGTCACCGCAGCCGTCGGTCACCGGCTCGGGGACGACGGGCAGTGCTGCGCCCACCGTGGCCGGTCCCGGGACGTCGGGGGTGCCGCCCGGGAGGACGACGGCGGTGCTCAGCACGGCAGGGTCACGCCCGCGGGGTGGGGGTCGCTGCGTCCGGGTCCGCCGGGCCGTCGTCCGGAGCGGGCCGGTCGACGACCACGGGGCGGGCGACGAGCACCGACCGCCGCGGCATGTCGCGGGGGTCGGGACGCCGCGGGGCGTCGGGTGCGTGCGGATGTGTGGGGCCCACGAGGACCGCCGATCTCCCTCCGCCAGCGGAGGGGCTGAACGCCGTGCGACGTCCGGGGGGACGTTACCCGCAGGTGGTGCGGTCAGGCGGCACCGTGGTCCCCGACCGGCCGGTCGACCTCGCCGAGGTGGGTCACCGCCAGCACCTGCGCGGTCGGGACCAGCTGGATGTCGCTGCCCTCCCCCGGACCGTCGGCGACGGTCAGCCAGCCGGGCGGGCCGAACCGGACGACCCGCCCGGCCAGCTCTACCGAGCCCTCGGGCCGCCCGGGGTCGCGCAGCCGGACCGTCGCGGAGTACAGGTGCCGGTCGTTGACGGTCGTGATGTCCATCGGGTCAGCGTCCTCCTGCGCGCACCGCCCGGCAGCGGCTGAGCCGGGGTCAGCCGCGCAGTGCGCGGACGACCTTCCGGACGCCCAGGAACGCAGCCCCGGCCCCGGCGACCCACGGCCCGGCGACCACGACCGGGTCCAGGAGCTGGTGCCGCCGGTCCGACCGCCCGCTGCGCGCCGTCCCGCTGGCGGACAGCTCGCTGAGCACGCCGGTCTCGGTGACCGGGTTGTCCGGGTGCAGCGAGGCGAACGAGCGCAGGTGGCTCCCCCAGGCGTCGACCCGGTCACCGACGATGAGCAGCAGCCAGTGCGCGTTGCGGCCCTCGCTGAACCGCTCGTAGGCGAACCGGCGGATGGCGCCGGAGAGCCCGTGCAGCGGCTGCGCGGTGCCGAACGCCGGGGTGACGAAGGCGTGCTCGATCGACCGCTCCCGCCCCGCGGACCCGGGCTGGCGGTCGGGGAAGTCCCAGTGGGCGCCGGTCTGCGCCGGGTACTGCAGCTTCGGGTAGGACGGCCGGTCGGCCGGGTCGAGGTCCGCGCCCCAGCCGGGGATGCGGGCCCGCAGCTCCTCCCGGCTCGGGGGTGGGGTCCGCTTGTCCCGGACGTAGGCGCTGGGGATGTCGCTCTCGGTCATGGTGGGCTCCGCTCTCAGGACGCGCTGGGCAGGATCAGCGGCTTGATGCAGCCGTCGAGCTTGCTCGAGAAGACGTGGTAGGCCTCGGAGATGTCCTCCAGCGGGAACCGGTGGGTGACCATCTGCCGCGGGGTGAGGTGGCCGTTGCGGACGTGCTCGAACATCCGTGGCCACTGCCGCTTCACCGGCGTCTGATTCATCCGCAGGGTCAGCCCCTTGTTCAGCGCGTCGCCGAACTTCACCGCGTTCGGGATCGGCCCGTAGGCGCCGACCACCGAGACGGTGCCGCCCTTGCGGACGCCGTCGATCGCCCAGTTCAGCGCGACCGGCGACCCGCCCTGCAGCTTGAGCTTGGTGCCGGCGATGTGCTGCAGGGCGTTCCCGTCGGCCTCGGCGCCCACCGCCTCGATGACCACGTCGGCGCCGAGGAAGTCGGTCTGCTTCTTCATCTCCACGACGATGTCGTCGTGCTCGTCGTAGTCGAGCGTCTCGGCGTGGGCCATGGTGCGGGCCTTCTCCAGCCGCTCGGGCAGGTGGTCGATGACGATGACCCGGCCGGCGCCCATCAGCCACGACGACTGGGCGGCGATCAGGCCGACCGGCCCGGCACCGAGCACCACCACGGTGTCGCCCTCGGCGATCTCGCCCAGCTGGGCGCCGAAGTAGCCGGTGGCGGCGGCGTCGGTGAGCAGGACGGCGTCCTCGTCGTGCATCCAGTCCGGGATCTTGACCGGGCCGACGTCGGCGAAGGGCACCCGCACGTACTCGGCCTGGCCGCCGTCGTAGCCACCGGTGGTGTGCGAGTAGCCGTAGATCCCGCCGACCGCCGTGGCGTTCGGGTTCACGTTGTGGCAGTTGGAGTACAGGCCGCGGGCGCAGAACCAGCACGACCCGCAGAAGATGTTGAAGGGCACCATCACCCGGTCGCCGACCTGCAGGTCCTGCACCGACGGGCCGACCTCGTCGACGACGCCGATGAACTCGTGGCCGAACGTGTGGCCGACCCGGGTGTCCGGCATCAGCCCGTGGTAGAGGTGCAGGTCGGAGCCGCAGATGGCGGCGAGCTGGACCTTCACGATCGCGTCGTTGGGGTGCTCGATCCGGGGCTTGTCCTTCTCCTCGACCCGCAGCTTGTACGGGCCGCGGTACGTCATCGCGCGCATGGTGCCTCCTGGGGGGACTGCTCGTCCGCTGGCCAGTGCCCGCCCCGGCGCCGGGGAAACCGACCCGCCCGGGCGGCGGTGTGTGAGGGTCGGGGCATGTACCTGGTCCTGGAGTACGCGCTGGCCGACGACTACCTCGAGCGCCGGGCGGCGCTGCGCGAGGAGCACCTCGCGCTGGCCCGGGCGGCGCACGACCGCGGTGAGCTGCTGCTGGCCGGCGCGCTGCCCGACCCCTTCGACCGGGCGCTGCTGGTGTGGACCGCCCCGCGGGAGGTGGTCGAGGCGTTCGCCGCCGCCGACCCCTACGTCGTCCGGGGGCTCGTGACCGGCTGGACGGTGCGGGAGTGGGCCGTCGTGGTCGGCGGCTGAACGTCAGGGCAGCTGCACGGTCGTCATGACCCGGACGACCGACGGCCGCGGCGGCACCGAGCCGAAGCCGAAGGTGACCGGCGGCCGCACCGCGGTGAGCGCCCCCAGCGGCTCGCCGTCCCAGCGGGCGTCGACCCCGGTCAGCGTGTGCAGGTCCTGCACGCCGTACCACTCGGTCCGGCCGTTCCCGGCGGAGCCCTTCGTGCGCAGGCCGGTGCTGAGCCGAGCCGGCAGGTCGAGCAGCCCGACCCAGGCCGGGGTGCGCGCGAGCCGGGCGGGCACCGCGTGCAGGAGCCGGCCCAACGCCGGCCGCGGCCCGGTGCGCACGCGCCCCTGCAGCGGGCCGGCGTCGACCGTCCAGGTCGTGCCGTCGGGCCGGCCGACCGTCACCGGGACCAGCCGCACCTCGTCGAAGGTGTAGGTGCTCCCGACGAAGGCGGCGACCTCCTCGGTCGGCGCGAGCAGCACCCGGTGGCCGTCGGGGCGCTGGACCATCACGTCGGAGATCGGCCCCAGCGGCGAGCGCGCCCAGTGCCCCAGGACGACCCGGGTGCCCGACGTGGTGCCGAGCCCGAGGATCCAGCCGTCGAACTGCAGTCGCGTCACCGGCTCCCGGTATCCGGGAGCGGCGGTGCCCAACCGGTCAGGCCACCTGCCGGGGACGGGCGCCGGCGGGTCCACCGAGCAGGTCCATCGCCAGGTCGACCAGCAGGTCGACCGCGGGGGTGGACGTTCGGCCGGGGTGAGTGACCAGCACGACGGCGTGGTCGGGCAGCTCGGGGCCGGCGACCACGGCCAGCGTGCCGTCGGCCAGGTCGCGCTCGGCGGTCACGACGGGCAGCACCGTCACCCCCAGCCCGGTCGCGGCGCAGCGCTTCACCGTCTCCACGCTGCCGAACCGGGAGCGCTTGACCGGCGGCTGCCCGGCCGCCGCGAGCAGGGTGGCCGCGGCGTCGCTGTAGCTGCATCCCTCCTCCAGCAGCAGCGCGCACTCCTGCGCCACGTCCGCCCAGCTGCGCCGCCCGCGCGTCAGCGGCGAGGACGGGGCCGCCAGCACCGCCAGCGGCAGGTCGCGCACGTGCCGCACCCGCAGGTCCGGCGCGCTCAGCCCGGCATCGACCACCAGCGCGGCGTCGACCTCCCCGTCGCGCACCCCCTGCAGCGCGCGGGCGGTGCCGGCCGGCCGCAGCGCCAGCCGCACCCCGGGCGCGTGCTCGCGCATGGCGGCGATGAGCACCGGCAGCTGGTGGGCGCACAACGACTCGGGGGCGACCAGTGTCACCGCCCCCGACAGCGGGCCGGTGGCCTCCGGCACCTCGCGGCGCAACCGTTCCTCCAGGGCCAACAGGTCCCCGGCCGCCGGCATCAACCGCAGCCCCGCCGCGGTCGGGACGGCACCGCTGGGCAGCCGGTCCAGCAGCCGGGTGCCGAGCTGGCGCTCCAGCGACTGGACGTGGGCGGTCACCGTCGACTGGACGTACCCGAGCTCAGCGGCGGCCCCGGTGAAGCTGCGCGCCCGGACGACGGCCTGGAAGGTGCGCAGCAGCTCGGTCTCCACCGCAACAGGCTATCGGCCAAGCCGATGGCCGTCATCATGCATCTTCGTTGGACGCGATCGCCGGTCAGCTCGATGGTGGGTCCATGTCCTCCCCAGTCCTGCGGTACGCCGCCTTCACCGACGGCGGCCGCGGCGGCAACCCGGCCGGCGTCGTCCTCGACGCCACCGGCCTCACCGAGGCCGCGATGCTCGCCACCGCCGCCGCGGTCGGGTACTCCGAGACCGCCTTCCTCGTCCCGGGGGCCGCCCCCGGCCAGCACACCGTCCGGTACTTCTCCCCGCTGGCCGAGGTCGCCTTCTGCGGCCACGCCACCGTCGCGGCGGCCGTCGCGCTGGCCGAGCGGGACGGGCCGGGCCGGCTCCTCCTCGCCACGGCCGCCGGCCCGGTCGAGGTCACGACGGCGTCCGGTCCGGACGGGACGACGGCGACCCTCACCTCCGTGCCCGCCACCAGCCGCCCGGCGACCGCCGCCCAGCTGGACGCGACCCTGGCCGCCCTCGGCTGGGCGCACGCAGACCTCGACCCCCGGTTCCCGGCCGCCGTCGCCTCGGCCGGCAACGACCACCTGGTGCTCGGCGTGCGCACTCGAGCCCGGCTGCGCGACCTGCACTACGACTTCCCGGCCCTGCAGCAGCTCATGGCCGCCGAGGGCTGGACCACCGTCCACCTGTTCGTGGCCGACGACCCCGCCACGTTCTCCGCCCGCGACCCCTTCCCACCCGGCGGGGTGGTCGAGGACGCCGCCACGGGAGCGGCCGCCGCGGCGTTCGGGGGCTACCTGCGGGACCTCGGTCGCGCGCCCGCCACCGGGAGGCTGACGGTGCTGCAGGGCGCCGACATGGGCTCCCCCAGCCGGCTGCTCGTCGAGCTCGTGCCGGGCAGCGCCCGGGTCCGGGTCACCGGTGCCGCCACCCGGCTCCCGGCCCTGGCGCCGGTGACCCGGCACGCCGCCGCGGGCCGATGACGAGCACGCTCTCCCAGCCGCTGGACCGCACGTCGCGGGGAGCCGGCCGGCTGCTGCTGGCCGCGGTCCTGCTCACCGCGCTCGACCTGCGCACCGCCGTGACCAGCATCGGACCGGTGCTCAGCGAGCTCCGGGCGGGCACCGGCGCGTCCGCCCAGCTGCTCGGGCAGCTCACCGCCCTGCCGCTGGTCTGCTTCGCCGTCGTCGGGTCCGCGGCACCGGCGACCGCGCGACGACTGGGCTCCTACCGCACGCTCGCCGCCGCGATGGCGCTGATGGCCGCCGGGCTGCTGCTCCGCGCGGTCAGCGACGCCCCCGGCACCCTGCTGGCCTGCACCGCGCTGGCGCTGGTCGGTGGCGCGGTGGGGAACGTGCTGCTGCCGGTGCTGGTCAAGGAGCACTTCGCCGACCGGGTCGGATCGCTCACCGCCGCCTACAGCACCGCCCTGGCGGTGGGCGCCACGCTGGCGGCGGGCACCACCGTGCCGCTGGCCGAGTGGGCCGGCCGCGGGTCCGCCGCCGGAGGCTGGCGGACCGCGATCGGCGTCTGGGCGCTCCCGGCCGCGGTCACCGCGCTGCTGTGGCTCGCGGTCGCCGCCCGCCGTCCCGCGCCCGCACCGGCCGGCGGGCGCCCGGCGGTCCGAGGCCCGGCACGCAGCACCACCGGCTGGGCCCTGGCCGGCTACTTCGGCGCCCAGTCCCTGATGGCCTTCGTCACCGTGGGCTGGGCAGCCCAGTTCGCCTGGGACTCCGGCGTCCCGGCCGCGACGGCGGGCTGGCTGCTGGCCCTGAGCCTGGCGCTGGCGGTGCCCGTGTCGCTCGTCGTCCCCCGGCTGGCCACCCGGCTGGCCTCGCCCCGGCCGGTCGTCGTCGCCCTGGCGCTGTGCTACCTCGCCGGCTACCTGGTCATGCTGACCGCGCCGGTGGCCGGCGCCTGCGTGTGGGCGGTGCTCCTCGGCGTCGGCGGCGGCACCTACCCGCTGGCGCTGACCCTGATCGGGCTCCGCTCGGACACCCCGGCGCAGACCGCCTCGCTGTCGGCGTTCGTCCAGGGCGCCGGTTACCTGCTCGCCGCCACCGGTCCGCTGCTGGTCGGCCGGCTGTACGCGGGTACCGGCTGGACCGGCCCCTTCGTCGTCCTGTTCGCCGCCCTGGCCCTGCAGCTGGGCTGCGGCTGGCACGCGGCCCGCCCCGTTCCCCGCCCGGGGCTCTCCGCGGCCGCACCCGAACCGGTGGCGCACGTGTGACGGATGCGGCGCCCGGCGACCCGCCGGGGCGTGGCGGCCTTGATCACGGAGAGGGTCCTGGAGTACGAAGACGACATCGTCTTCGACATCCCGGAAGGGGCCTCGTGTTCGGCACCCCGGACCGGTTGCACCGCCAGCGCACTGTCCCGACGGCCCGGCGCCGTCTGCGGGGCCGCCGAGTGGCACCAGCAGTGAGGTCCCGGGCCCGCGCCTGGGCCGGCCGCCTCGTCGCCCGCCGCATCCAGCGCAAGGGCATCGACCTCTCCGCCCTCACCTTCATCCCGGAGAAGGCGAAGGTGCCGCTGCAGCGCGTCGGCACCGACCCGGTGCCCCGGCTGGCCCAGCTGCGCGCCACCGACCCGGTGCACCGGCTGAAGCTGCCCTTCGACTTCCGGGTGCACCTGGTCACGGGTCACGACCAGGTGCGCGCCGTGCTGGCCGACCGGGACAGCTACAGCAACGACATCCGGCACCTGCTGCCCGGCACGGGCCCGACCACCGCCGAGGACGTCGGCGGCCTGGGCTTCACCGACGCCCCGGTGCACACCCGGCTGCGCAAGATCGTCACCCCCGAGTTCACGATGCGCCGGCTGGCCCGGCTCGAGCCGATGATCGAGCGCTTCGTCGAGCAGCAGCTCGACGAGCTCGAGGCCGCCGGCCCCGGCGCCGACCTGGCCAAGCTGGTCTCCTTCCCGGTGCCGTTCCAGACCATCTGCGCGCTGCTCGGCCTCGACCTCGACGACCGCGACGCCTTCGCCCGCCTCGGCGTGCAGCGCTTCGACGCCACCGGTGGCGCCGCGGGTGCCTTCGGCGCCGTCTCCGAGCAGCGGGAGTTCCTCTTCGACGCCGTCGCCCGGCAGCGCAAGGAGCCCGGCCCGGGGCTGATCGGCCAGATCATCCGCGACGAGGGCGACCTGATCTCCGACGTCGACCTCGCCGGGCTGGCCGACGGGGTCTTCACCGGCGGCTACGAGACGACCGCCGGGATGATCTCGCTGTCCACGATGGTGCTGCTGCGCGACCCGGCGCACGCCGCGCTGGTGCGCGGCGGCTCTCGCAAGGACGTCGACCGGGTGGTCGAGGAGCTGCTGCGCTACCTGTCGGTGGTGCAGGTGGCCTTCCCCCGCTTCGCCAAGCACGACCTGGAGATCGACGGCCACCAGCTCAAGGCCGGCGACGTCGTCATCGCCTCGCTCAGCGGCGCGAACCGCGACCCGGCCAGCGCCGGCACGGACCCGGACACCTTCGACCCGGCCCGGGTGCCCAGCAGCGGGCACCTCGCGTTCGGGCACGGCATCCACCGCTGCATCGGCGCCGAGCTGGCCCGGATGGAGCTGCGGGTGGTGCTGCCCGCGCTGCTCCGCCGCTTCCCGGACCTGGCCCTCGCCGTGCCCGCGGAGGAGCTGAGCTTCCGGCAGCTCTCCTTCGTCTTCGGCATCGACGAGCTGCCGGTCACCTTCTGAGCCGGGCAGCTCAGCGCAGCCGCACCGGTCCGGCGTCGATCGGGGTGCGGAACAGCACGTAGGGCCTGCGCCGCTCGTCCCGCCCGCCGCGGTACTTGTCCTGCCGGTACAGCTGGTTCGCCGTCACGTACAGGTGCCCGTCGGCGGCCACCGACATGGTGTCCGGCCAGAGCAGCCGGGGGTCGTGCACGACCGTCTCCCAGGTGCCGTCCGGCAGCCGCCGGTGGATCGCGTCGTGCTCGCCGTCGGTCACGTACAGCCGGCCCTGGTCGTCGGTCTCCAGGCCGTCGCTGACGCAGCCCTTGTCCCCCTCGTCGACGACGGTGGCCCCGACGGCGTCGTCGTCGACCGAGCGGTCGGTGAGCGCGTCCACCGAGACGGAGTACCAGCGCCGCCCGGCCATCGGGCACCAGTACAGCCGGCTGCCGTCGGCGGCGATCGCGATCCCGTCGGCGCCCATCCGGATCGGCGAGGTGCTGCCGTCCTCGGCCCGCTCGGTGAACTCCTGGCCCTCGACCACCATCCGCAGGTCCGGCGGGAGCACCGCCTTGGTGGCCGGGTGCTCGTGCAGCCGCCGCCAGCTCTCCCCGGTGGCCAGGTCGACCACGATGAGGCCGTTGGGCCCGGAGTCGGAGGAGTCGGTGATGTACGCCGTCCCGGCCTCGCCGCGGCGCAGGTCGAACCGCACGTCGTTGAGGTACGTGGTCGGCAGCGCGACGTCGGTCGGGAACAGGATCGTCTGCGCGACGGTGTCGGTGGTCAGGTCGACGCAGACCAGCTTCGGCCCGCCGTGCTCGGTGGGCTGGAACAGCGGGCTGCCGGTGTCCAGCAGCCACAGCCGGTCGGCCGGGTCGACGACGATGCTCTGCACCGAGACCAGCCGTTCGGCGTCGGCGTCCGAGCGGTTGTCGTTGAGCTCCTGGCTCGGGAACGCGACGACCTCGCCGTCGCGGAGCTCGCCGACCGTGAACACCACCTCGTCGCCCCACTTCGGGTAGCAGACGAACACCCGGCCGGCGTGCGAGACGCTCACCCCGGTCGGCATCGCGTCGCCGAACAGGTGCACGACCTCCAGCTCACCGAGGGTCTCGTCGACGGCGGGCTCGGACACGGGGCCTCCACGGGGTCGCGCCGCACCGGGTCCCGGTGCGGTCTCCCCCGCCGCCTACCCGGCCGGACGGCTGCGGAACACGATCAGCCGGTCGAGCCGACCACGCGCACCTCCACCTGCCGGTCCCGGGACGACCGCGGGCGTCCCCACCGGCCGGTCGGCGGCAGACCGCCCCGACCGGCGTCCACGGCGGCGTTCACGGTGGCGTCGCGGGCCGTGCACGCGCGGGTCGTCCGCCGTCCCCCCCGCCGGTGCAGCGTCCTGGACGTCCGCTGTGCACCCCCTCTGGAGGTCATCCCGTGCGTCGTCCCCGCCCCCTCGTGCTCGCCGGCGCATCCGCGCTGGTCGGGCTCCTCCTCGGCGGCCTCGCCGTCCCGGCCCTGGCCGGACCGTCCGGGCCGGTGCCCCGCGGCTCCGGCCTGCAGCAGGCCGAGCTGGTCGGCCACGCGGTGCTGCCCGCCCTCACCTTCGGCGAGCAGATCCCCTCCGGGGCGCTGGTGGCCGACGCCAACGGCGTCGACGCCCCGTTCCCCGCCCAGCCGGTGCAGGGCTTCTCCGGGCTGCTGGTTCAGAACGGCGGGGAGGCGTTCGTCCTCTCCGACAACGGCTACGGCACCAAGGCCAACAGCGCCGACTACCTGCTGCGGGTCAACCGGCTGCGGGTCGACGTGGTCACCAGCGAGGTGACCGTGGTGGGCGGGTTCGGCCTGTCCGACCCGCGAAAGGTGCTGACCCAGCCGCTCACCCGCGCCGACCGGCGGCTGACCGGGGCCGACTTCGACCCGGAGTCCTTCCAGCGGATGCCCGACGGCACGTTCTGGTTCGGCGAGGAGTTCGGCCCCTCGCTGCTGCACACCGACGCCCAGGGCCGGGTGCTGTCCGCCCCGGTCGCCCCGGCCGGCGTGCGCTCGCCCGACGCCCCGGACCTGGCCGGCGGCCAGCCGACGATCGGCTCGAGCAAGGGCTTCGAGGGCATGGCGCTCTCGCCCGACGGCCGCACGCTCTACCCGATGCTCGAGGGCGCCGTGGCCGGCGACGACCCGCAGACGCTGCGGATCTACTCCTTCGACACCAGGACCGGGAAGTACACCGGGCTGAAGAGCCAGTTCCGGCTGGAGAGCCCCGGCGACGCCATCGGCGACCTGGTCGCGCTGGACGACGACCGCTTCCTGGTGATCGAGCGGGACAACGCGCAGGGCCCGGCGTCCCAGCTCAAGGCGGTCTACCTGCTCGACACCCGCGACGCCGACCGCGACGGCTTCGCCGACAAGGAGCTGCTGGTCAACCTGCTCGCGATCCCGGACCCGGAGGGCGTCGCCGGCGCCCCCGGCTCGTTCTTCACCTTCCCGTTCGTGACCATCGAGCAGCTCGCCGTGCTGGACGACCACACGATCGTCGTGGGCAACGACAACAACTTCCCCGGCTCCAACGGCCGCACCGCCGGGGTGCCCGACGACAACGAGTACGCGTTCATCCAGGTCGACCAGGACCTCGACGTGGCGGCTCCCCGCCGCTGACCCGCCGCTGACCTGCCGTCCGGGCCCGGCCTCCCCCGCCGGGCCCGGGCGCGCACGGCCCGCCGGCGACGTGACGCAGCAGACATCCAGGTGGACGGCGGGCGGCATACCGGGAACCGGGCCGGGTACTGCCCGGGGGAACAGGGCGGCGCACGTGGAAGAGTCGGCCCTCCCGACGACTGGACCCCGCCCATGAGTGGCAATGCCACGCACCGTTTCCGCAACACCAGCATCCTGACCGTGCAGACCGCCGACGCCTCGCAGGTCATCACCTCCGACGCCCTCGACGAGCGCCTGCTGGACACCTACCAGCGGGTGGGGCTGCGCCCCGGGCTGCTCGAGCGGCTCTGCGGCATCCGCGAACGGCGCTGGTGGGCCGAGGGCGTCAGCTTCGTCGACGGCGCCGCCATGGCCGGCGCCAAGGCGATCAGCGAGAGCGGCGTCGACCCGGCCGGCATCGGCCTCATGATCAACACCTCGGTGAGCCGCAAGTACCTGGAGCCCTCGACGGCGGTCGCCGTCCACTCCGCGCTCGGCCTCCCCCGCTCCGCGCAGAACTTCGACGTCACCAACGCCTGCCTCGGCTTCGTCAACGGCATGGAATTGGCCGCCGCGATGATCGACTCCGGGATGATCGACCACGCCCTGATCGTCAACGGCGAGGACCCGCAGATCGCCCAGGAGCGCACCATCGACCGGCTCAACGGCCCGGGCACCACCAGCAAGGACGTCATCGCCGAGTTCGCCACGCTCACGCTCGGCTCGGGCGCTGCCGCGATGGTGCTCGGCCGCACCGACCAGCACCCCGAGGGCCACCGGATGGTCGGCTCGGTCACCCGCGCGGCCACCGAGCACCACGAGCTGTGCGTCGGCGACTTCACCATGATGCGCACCGACCTCAAAGGCCTGCTCGACGCCGGCATGGAGCTGTCCGAGGACATGTGGCGCGAGGCCCGCGCGGAGTTCGACTGGGCCCAGGGCATGGACCGCTACGTCATCCACCAGGTCTCCAAGGTGCACACCGCCGCGATGTGCGAGCGGTTCGGCATCGACGAGGCACTGGTGCCCACCACCTTCCCGACCCGCGGCAACCTCGGCCCGGCGTCGGTCCCGTTCACCCTGGCCGGCGAGCAGGACTCGCTGGACGACGGCGACCGGGTGCTGCTGATGGGCGTCGGCTCGGGCCTGAACGTCTCCTGCCTCGAGATCGCCTGGTGAGGGCTCCCACCTCCCTCCCGGCCGGCCTCCCCGGGCTCGACCCCGCCTGGTCGCGGCACCTCACCGTCGCCGACGCCGCGGGCACCAAGCACGACTGGCACCTGCTGGACAACGGCGTCCCCGACCCCGTCGGCACCCTGCTCTGCGTGCACGGCAACCCGACCTGGTCCTACCTGTGGCGCCGGCTGCTCGCCGCCGCGCCGCCCGGCTGGCGGGTCGTCGCCGTCGACCAGCTCGGCATGGGCTTCTCCGAGCGGCTCGCCGCCCCCCGGCCGCTGGCCCAGCGGGTCGCCGACCTCGGTGACCTCACCGCGGCGCTGGGCCTCACCGGCCCGGTCGTCACCGTCGGCCACGACTGGGGCGGCGTCATCTCCCTCGGCTGGGCGCTGCAGCACCGCGAGCAGCTGCGCGGCGTCGTGCTGGCCAACACCGCCGTCGCCATGCCCGAGGGCGACCTCGGGCCCGCGCTGATCCGGCTGGCCCACGCCCCGGGCGTGCGCGCCGCGGTCACCGTCGGCACCCCGGTGTTCGTCCGGGCCACCACCGCGCTGTCCTGGCCGCCGCTGCCCGCCGACGTCCGCGACGCCTTCGCCGCCCCCTACGGCTCACCGGCCCGCCGCCGCTCCGTGGGCGACTTCGTCGCCGACATCCCGTTCTCCCCCGCGCACCCCTCCCGGTCCGCGCAGGAGGCGATCGCCGAGGGCATCCGCGGCCTCGACGTCCCGGCGCTGCTGCTGTGGGGCCCGCGTGACCCGGTGTTCGGCGAGCGCTACCTGGCCGACCTGCGCGAGCGGGTGCCGCACGCCCAGCTGCACCGGTTCGAGGGCGCCTCGCACCTGCTGCCCGAGGACGCCCCGCAGTACGCGACCGCGATCGCCCAGTGGGTCACCGACCTCGACGCCGACCGGCCGGTCCCGGCCGAGCCTGCCGCCCCGCTCACCGGCTCCCCGTGGGCCGCGCTCACCGCGCGGGCCGACGACGACTCCCCCGCCGTGGTCGAGGTGTCGGGCGGCACCGTCTCCTGGGCGCAGCTGCACCAGCGGGTCGAGCGCCTGGCCGCCGGGCTGGCCTCCGCCGGCGTCGCGCCCGGGCACCGGGTCGGCCTGCTCGTCGAGCCCTCCGCCGACCTGACCGCCGCCGTTTACGCGATCTGGCGGGCCGGCGCGGTCATCGTGGTCGCCGACAAGGGCCTGGGGCTGCGCGGCATGCGCCGGGCGCTGCGCAGCGCCGGCGTCGACGCGGTCATCGGCAGCGCCCAGGGGCTGGCCGCCGCGCGGGCCATGCGGCTGCCCGGCCGCCGGATCGCGGCCGGGGTGCCCGCGCGCGCCGCCCGGGCACTCGGGGCCGCGCACACCCTGGACGAGCTCGAGCACCTCGGTCGGTCAGCGCCCCCGCCGCCCGAGGGCCCGGCCGACGCCGACTGCGCCGTGCTCTTCACCTCCGGGGCCACCGGGCCGGCGAAGGGCGTCGTCTACACCCGCCGCCAGGCGCAGGCCCAGCTGGACCTGGTGCGCAGCACCTACCGGCTCGGCGCCGAGGACCGGCTGGTCGCCGCCTTCGCGCCGTTCGCCATCCTCGGGCCGGCGCTGGGCATCGGCTCCGCCGTGCCGGACATCGACGTCACCGCCCCGGGCTCGCTCACCGCGGCGAAGCTGGCCGACGCCGCGGCCGCGGTGGGCGGCACCGTGGTCTTCGCCTCCCCCGCCGCGCTGCGCCGGGTGGTGGCCACCGCGGCCGGGCTGACCGCCGACCAGCGGGCGGCGCTGGGCCGCGTCCGGCTGCTCATGTCCGCCGGCGCCCCGGTGCCGCTGCCGCTGCTCCGCGCGCTGCGCGAGGTGCTGCCCGCCGCCGAGGCGCACACGCCGTACGGGATGACCGAGGCCCTGCCGGTCACCGACGTGTCCGCCACCGAGATCGAGGCCGCGGGCGCTGGGGACGGCGTCTGCGTCGGCCGGCCGCTCGCCGGGGTGCAGGTGCGGGTCAGCCCGCTGTCCGCCGACGGCGCGGCCGGGGGTGCGCTCACCGCCGAGCCCGGCACGACCGGCGAGGTCTGCGTCCGCGGGCCGCACGTCAAGGACCGCTACGACGCGCTGTGGATCACCGAGCGCGCCGCCTCGCGGGACCCGGGCTGGCACCGCACCGGCGACGTCGGGCACCTGGACGCCGAGGGCCGGCTGTGGATCGAGGGCCGGTTGCCGCACGTGGTCACCACCGCGACCGGCGTCGTCACCCCGGTCGGCGTCGAGCAGCGGGTCGAGGCGCTGGACGGGGTGTCGGCCGCGGCGGTCGCCGGGGTCGGCCCGGCGGGCGCCCAGGTGGTCGTGCTGGTCGTCGTCCCGGCGGCCGGCGGGCCCCGGCGCCCGGCGCTCGCCGACCCCGCCCTGGCCGACGCGGTGCGCGCGGCGGCCGGGGTCGAGGTCGCCGCCGTGCTGGTCACCGGTGAGCTGCCGGTCGACGTCCGGCACCAGTCGAAGATCGACCGGCGCGAGGTCGCCCGGCGGGCCGCCCGGGTGCTGGCCGGCCGATGAGGGTGCTCGTCACCGGCGCCAGCGGGATGCTGGGCCGGGCCACGGCGACCGCGCTGGCCCAGCGGGGCGACGAGGTGACCGTGCTGCAGCGCCGCAGCGCGGGGCTGCCGTTCCGCGAGGTGCTCGGCGACGTCGCCGACGGCGGCACCGTCGCCCGGGCGGTCGAGGGCCAGGACGCCGTGCTGCACCTGGCCGCCAAGGTCGACGTGACCGGCCGCTGGGCGGAGTACGTGCGGGCCAACGTCGCGGGCACCCGCACCGTCGTCGCGGCGTGCCGGCGGGCCGGGGTGGGCCGGCTGGTGCACGTCTCCTCCCCCTCGGTGGCGCACGGCGGCTCGGCGCTGGTCGGCGTCGGCGCGGGCCCGGCCGACCCGGAGCGGGCGCGCGGGCACTACTCGCGGTCCAAGGCCACCGCCGAGCTCGACGCGCTGGCCGCGGACTCGCCCTCCCTCGCCGTCCTGGTCGTCCGGCCGCACCTGGTCTGGGGCCCGGGTGACACCCAGCTGGTCGGGCGGATCGTCGAGCGGGCCCGCTCCGGGCGGCTGCCGCTGATCGGGTCCGGCACCGCGCTGATCGACACCACCTACGTCGACAACGCCGCCGACGCGCTGGTCGCCGCGGTCGACGCGTGCGGTCCGGTGCACGGCGAGGCGCTGGTCGTCTCCAACGGCGAGCCGCGCCCGGTGGCCGAGGTGATCGCCCGGCTGTGCCGGGCGGCCGGCGTCCCCGCACCCCGCCGCCGGGTGCCCTTCCCGCTGGCCTGGGTCGCCGGCGCCGCGGTCGAGGGCGTGTGGGCGGCGACCTCGCGCCGGGACACCCCGCCGCTCACCCGGTTCCTCGCCGAGCAGCTGGCCACGGCGCACTGGTTCGACCAGCGGCGCACCCGGGCGGCGCTGGGCTGGTCGCCCCGGGTGCCGCTGGACGAGGGCTTCGCCCGGCTGGCCACCGCCTACGCCGGCTGAGCGCTCAGCCCAGCCAGGGCGGCGCGACCCCCCAGCCCCAGCGCGGCACCGGGGCGTCGCGCACCACCGCGGCGCCGGGCTGGGAGTTGGTCAGCGCCAGCCGGGTGCCCCACTCGACGTAGCCGACGAAGGCCGCCCGGAACTCCGGGTCGTCGGGCAGCCCGGCCTCGTCCAGCGAGTCCAGCAGCAGCGAGACCCACCGCCGGCGCTGCGGCTCGGTGATCGCCTTGCCCAGGTGGTGGCCGAGCATCGCCGGGTAGCCACCGCGCTCCCGGGTGTAGCGGTCCGGGCCGCCGAAGACCTCGCCGAGCCACATCGCCACGTGCTGCGGGTGCTCGTCGTCCATGTGCGCGAACAGCGGGCCGATCAGGTCGTCGGCGAGCACGTGCGTGTAGAAGACCCGGGTCAGCCGCTCGAGCACCGGCGCACCCCCGGCCCAGTCGTACAGCGAGGGCACCGAGCCCCCCGCGCCCCGCACCGGGGTGCGCTCGTAGTGCCGCATCTCCTCGATGTCGCCGACGTAGGGGCGCACCGCGGCGAGGAACTCCGGGAACAGCTCGCCGCCGCGGAAGCCCTGCAGGTGGTCCTCGGCGGAGGTCCAGGTGATCCGCAGGACGGCGCAGGCCGGCTCGTCGACGCACCGGCTGAGCTCGTGGTCGACGCACTGCGGGGCCCGGGCCAGCACGCGGGCCGCCCGTGCGTAGTCGGCCAGGAACTGCGCCCAGCGCTCCTCGTCGACCCGGTACCGGACGTACTCGACGATCATGTCGGCTCCCATGCTCGGCAGGCCGATTACACCGTTACACGGCTCGAGGGTCAAGGGGCCGGTGAACCGGGCGCCGGCTGGGTACGAACACCCGGCAGGGCGATCGAGGGGAGAGCTGGTGGACGACGCGGTCGGCGCCGGGTTCGCCGCGTTCGTCGTCGACCGGCGGCCTGCGCTGCTGGGCACCGCACTCCTGCTCACCGGCGACCGGGGCCCCGCCGAGGAGCTGGCCCAGCGGGCGCTCGGGAAGGCCCGGCGGAGCTGGCCGCGCGACCCGGAGACCGCCGTCCTGCAGGGCCTGGTCGCCGGCGCGACCGGGCGGTGGGCCCGGCTGACCCGCACCGAGCAGGTCATCGAGGCGCTGCCCGACCCGCTCGCCGCCCCGCCGACCGACGTCCCCGACCTGGCGGCAGCGCTGCGCGAGCTGGCCCCGCGCACCCGCACCGTGGTCGTGCTGCGCTGGCACGAGCGGCTCCCCGAGCCCCGCATCGCCGAGCTGCTGCACGTCCCGGTCGCGGTGGTCGCCGCCGAGGCGGCCCGCGGGCTGCAGCAGCTGCGCCCGGCGCTCGCACCCAGCGCCTACGAGCGCGCCGCTGCCGAGCTCCCCGCCGAGCAGCGGCTGGCCGGGCAGCTCGCCCGGCTCGCCGGGGCACCCGCCCGGTGGCGGCTCGACCCCGCCGAGGCGGTCGGCGACCTGGCGGCCCGCCGCTCCGGTGCCCGCCGGCGGCTGGCTGCCGGGGCCGTCGCCGCGGCGTGCGTGGTGGGCATCGCCGTCCCGCTGGCCCGCTGGGCGCCCGACCTGCCGGCCGAGCCGACGGCCGCCGCTCCCCCGTCGGTCGCCGCAACGAGTTCCGCGCCCGTGGTCACCCCGGCGGTCCCGGTGCTCACCGGCCCGACCCGCGGCTCGCTGGCGGGCGACGCCGCGCTCCTCGACGAGCTGCGCGGCGCCGACTGGGGGGCCCAGGAGGCGCCGCCGCCCGCCGACCGCGAGGTGGTGCTCGCGACGGACACCCCCGACGGGCGGGTCGCGCTGGTGGTGGGCACCGTGCTGGAGGACTTCCGCGGCGTGTGGCTGACCGGCCCGGTCGGCGCCGCCCCCGGAGACCTGGTGCCGCACCTGCCCCGGCAGCTCGGCCGGGGCCGCCCGCTCGCCCTGCTGCTCGGCGGGCCGGGCGACGCGACCCTCGTCGCGGTCGCCGCCCCCGGCGACGTGATCGCGGTCTCCGACCGGCTGATGACCGGTCCGCGCGGCACGGTCGGGCGCACCTACGCGCCGGTCGGCACCGCGGACGGCCTGGCGGTCGTGCCCGCCCGGACGACCGCGCTGGGGCCGGCCCTGTCGGTCCGGGTCACCCGCGAGGGCCGCGAGGTCTACCGCTCCGCCGTCGACTGGCCGGACCAGGACGCGGCCGCCGCGGCGCCGCTGCCCGCGCTGTCCTCGGTGCGGCCGGGACCGGGCCGACCCGACCCGCGGGTGGTCGAGTCGGCGCTCACCGACGTCGCGGTGCCGCTCGGGGTGGAGCCCGCGGCGCTGCAGCCGGAGCTGCTCTGGTCGGCCGGGCTGCCGCTCACCCGCGGCACCGGCACGGTCGCCGTGGTCGTGGCCCGCAGCCCGGGTGGTGCGCTGGTGGTGACCACCTGGGCCGGGGTCGGCAGCAGCGGCGTCTCCTGCGGCACCCAGACCCCACCCGGTACGACGGAGGTCGGCACGCTGACCGTGGCGCGGGTCTGCGACGTGGCGCTGCCCGGCCTCGGCCAGACCGACGACGGCCGCTGGCTGGTGGTCACCGCACCACCGGACGCGGTCACCGGCGAGGTGCTCGACGGCCGCGGCCGGGTGCTGGAGACGCTCGCGCTCGTCGACGGCAGCGCCGTGCTCACCCTGCCCGGGGGCGCCCGTTCGGTGCGCACCCTGGGCGCCGGCGGCCGGGAGCTCCGGGAGACGCCGGTCGCGCCGTCGCCGACCGAGCCCTTCGGCGACTTCGGCTCCGGCCCGGCCCGCTGAGCGGTCAGCCCCGCAGGTCCCCGGGCGGTCAGCCGAGCAGGCCGCGCAGCTCCTCCGCGTTGCGCACCGCGTGGCCGTACCCGTCGTTGTTGAAGTAGACGAACACGTCCCGGCCGCCGGCGGACCACTCACGCACCCGGTCGGCCCACCACCGCAGGTCCGCCGTCGGGTACGACCCGGCGTAGAGGTGCTGCGGGTCGGGGCCGTGCATCCGCACGTAGACGAACGGCGCCGTCGCCCGCAGCACGCAGGGCAGCCCGGCGCCGCTCATCACGACGTAGGCCGCACCGTGCCGCTCGAGCAGCCGGTACACCGCCTCGTCGTGCCAGCTGGGGTGCCGGAACTCCACGGCCACCCGCATCCAGCCGGGCAGCCGGCCGAGGAGGAAGTCGAGCCGGGCGTCGTCCCGCTCGTGCGCCGGGTGCAGCTGCACCAGCAGCACCGCCCGCTTGTCGCCCAGCTCGTGCCAGCAGGCCACCAGCCGGTCGACCCACGCCTCCGGCGCGTACAGCCGCTTGGCGTGGGTCAGCCCGCGCGGGGCCTTGACCGACAGCTGGAACCCCGGGGGCAGCCGGCGCCGCCAGCTCGCGAACGTCGCCGTCCGCGGCCAGCGGTAGAAGCTCGCGTTGAGCTCGACGGTGCCGAAGCGCCGCACGTAGTGCCCCAGCCGGTCGGCCGGCGGGGTGCCGGGCGGGTAGAGCACGCCGTCCCAGTGCGCGTAGCTCCAGCCCGACGTCCCGACGGCGACGGCCACGGTCAGCTCAGAGCGGGTCCACCGAGTCGGCCTGCATGCCCCGGTCGCCCTGGCTGGCGGAGTACTCGACCCGCTGGCCCTCGTCCAGGCTGCGGTAGCCGCCCCGGTCGGCGATCGCGGAGAAGTGCACGAACACGTCGTCGCCGCCGTCGTCGGGCTCGATGAAGCCGAAGCCCTTCTCGGCGTTGAAGAAGCGCACGGTGCCCTGCCCGCTGGCGCCGCCGCCCCGGGGGGCGCGCGGTGCCCGGTCGCGGGGCGCGCTCGGCCGGCGGTCGTCGCGGCGGGGCTCGCGGGCCGGCGGGCGGCCGCCGCCACCGAGGGGCTGGACGTGGTCGGCCTGCAGGCCGCGCTGGCCGGGGCTGGCGGAGAACTCGACCCGCTGGCCCTCCTCCAGGCTGCGGTAGCCGCCGTCGTCGGCGATCGCGGAGAAGTGCACGAACACGTCCTCGCCGCCGCCGTCGGGCTCGATGAACCCGAAGCCCTTCTCGGCGTTGAACCAGCGCACCGTGCCCTCGCTGCCACCGCCGCCGCGCTGCGGGGCGCGGTCGTGGCCGCTGTCGCGGGGGCCGCTCTGCCGGCGGTCGTCGCGGGCCGGCGCGCGGCCGCCACCGAGGGGCTGCACGGAGTCGGCCTGCAGGCCGCGCTGGCCGGGGCTGGCGGTGTACTCGACCCGCTGGCCCTCCTCCAGGCTGCGGTACCCGCCGTCGTCGACGATCGCGGAGAAGTGCACGAACACGTCGTCGCCGCCCTCGTCGGGCTCGATGAATCCGAATCCCTTCTCGGCGTTGAACCAGCGCACCGTGCCCTCGCTGCCACCGCCGCCGCGCTGGGGAGCGCGGGGGGCGCGCACCTGGCGGGGGTCGTCGCGGTGGCCGCGCTGCTCGCGGGCCGGCGGGCGCCCGCCGCCGCCGAGGGGCTGGATGGAGTCGGCCTGCATGCCGCGGTCGCCCGGGCTCGCCGTGTACTCGACCCGCTGGCCCTCGTCGAGGCTGCGGTAGCCCCCGTCGTCGGCGATCGCCGAGAAGTGCGCGAACACGTCCTGCCCGCCGTCGTCGGGCTCGATGAACCCGAATCCCTTCTCGGCGTTGAACCACTTGACCGTGCCCTGCGGCATCCTGCGACTCCTGCACATCTCGACGTCCTCGGCCCCGTGGCGGCACCGATGGACACCATCCTCCCAGCTTCCCCGGCCCGGCGGGCCGCCAGTGCCCCGTCCGGGGCGGTTCAGCCGGGCGGCCGCGGTCCCGGGGTGCCGACGGCGCGGTGCCCGGGCGCCCGGGCCGGCGGTGCGTCCTCGACGGCGGCCAGCAGCGGCAGCACCCGGCGCGGCACCAGCTCCGACAGCGCGACCACGCTGGTCGACCGCACGACGGAACCCGAGCGGCCCAGCTGGAGCAGGGTCTGCTGCAGCTCGCCGTGCGAGCGCGCGGCCACCCGGCACAGCACGTCGCCGGAGCCGGTCGTCGCGTGGGCCTCGAGCACGCCGGGCATCGCGGTCAGGTCGGCGGTGACGTCGTCCAGCGCGCCCTGGGCGATCTCCAGGGTGACGAACGCCTGGACGCCGAAGCCGGCCGCCGGGAGGTCGACGTCCGGGCCGTAGCCGGTGACGACGCCGGACTCCTCCAGCCGCTGCAGCCGCGCCTGCACCGTGCCGCGGGCCACCCCGAGCCGCCGGGACAGCTCCAGCGCGCCGGCCTTGGGGTGCTCGGTCAGCGCCCGGAGCAGCGCCAGGTCCAGGGTGTCCAGCCGGGCCATCGCGGGGCTCCTCGGGTGATCGCGGTCACAACTGGTCGATGCGCACAGTAGCGGCGCCGTCCGGGCAGGCGGGATGTACCGGGTGCCCAGCCGCCACCCGGCTGATTGCGCAGTGCGCAGGGGGTGCGGTGCGCTCTGCTCCCCCGCCCCCGGAGCCCGCGAGGAGCAGCCGTGACCCTCGAGCAGACCCTCACCGACGAGGAGAAGCTGGCCGAGCTGAGCCTCGAGCAGCTGCAGCAGCTGGTCGGGCTCGTCGACCACGACGCCTCTCGCGACCCGTTCCCGGTCAGCGGCTGGGACGCGCTGGTCTGGGTCGTCGGCAACGCCACCCAGACCGCGCACTACTTCCAGTCGGCCTACGGCATGGAGCTGGTCGCCTACTCCGGGCCGGAGACCGGCAACCGCGACTCCCACGCCTACGTGCTCACCAGCGGCGCGGCCCGGTTCGTGGTCACCGGGGCCTACGACCCGGCCAGCCCGCTCGCCGACCACCACCGCCGGCACGGCGACGGCATCGCCGACATCGCGCTGGGCGTGCCCGACGTGGACACCTGCATCGCGCACGCCCGGGCGAGCGGGGCCACCGTGCTCACCGAACCGCACGACCTCACCGACGAGCACGGCACGGTGCGGCTGGCGGCGATCACCACCTACGGCGACACCCGGCACACCCTGGTCGACCGCTCGCGCTACGACGGCCCGTACCTGCCCGGGTTCGTCGCCCGCAGCTCGACCTTCGTCAAGCGACCCGGCGCCCCGCGGCGGCTGTTCCAGGCGATCGACCACGTGGTGGGCAACGTCGAGCTCGGCGCCATGGACCGCTGGGTCGAGTTCTACAACCGGGTCATGGGCTTCACGAACATGGCCGAGTTCGTCGGCGCGGACATCGCCACCGACTACTCCGCGCTGATGAGCAAGGTGGTGTCCAACGGCAACCACCGGGTCAAGTTCCCGCTCAACGAGCCGGCGGTGGGCAAGAAGAAGTCGCAGATCGACGAGTACCTGGAGTTCTACGGCGGCCCGGGCGCCCAGCACGTCGCGCTGGCCACCAACGACATCCTCGGCGCGGTCGACGCGCTGCGGGCCGAGGGGGTCGTCTTCCTCGCCACCCCGGACTCCTACTACTCCGACCCCGCGCTGCGGGCCCGGATCGGCGAGGTGCGGGTGCCGATCGAGGAGCTGCAGCGCCGCGGGGTCCTCGTCGACCGGGACGAGGACGGGTACCTGCTGCAGATCTTCACCAAGCCCCTCGGCGACCGGCCGACCGTCTTCTTCGAGCTGATCGAGCGGCACGGGTCGCTGGGCTTCGGGATCGGCAACTTCAAGGCGCTGTTCGAGGCGATCGAGCGCGAGCAGGAGCTCCGCGGCAACTTCTGAACGAGCAACGGCCCGAAGGGTGGAGACCATGGCGTACTACCGGCGGGTGGGGGACGTCCCGCCCAAGCGGCACACCCAGCACCGGCGTCCGGACGGCGGGCTGTACGCCGAGGAGCTGATGGGCGAGGAGGGCTTCACCGCCGACTCCGCGCTGCTCTACCACCGCGGCATCCCGTCCTCGCTGGTCGACGCCCGGCCGTGGGAGCTGCCCGACCAGGCGCTGACGCCCAACACCCCGCTGCTCCCCCGGCACCTGCGGCTGCCCGAGCTGTTCCCCGGCGACGAGCACGAGGCGACGGACCCGGTGACCGGCCGCCGGCTGGTGCTGGGCAACGCCGACGTGCGGATCTCCTACGCGGTGAGCAGCCTGCCCAGCCCGTACTACCGCAACGCCACCGGCGACGAGTGCGTGTTCGTCGAGCGCGGCACCGCCACCGTGGAGACCGTCTTCGGCGCGCTGGACGTCGGCCCGGGCGACTTCGTGGTGATCCCGCGGGCGACCACCCACCGCTGGCTGCCCACCGGGGCCGAGCCGCTGCGCAGCTACGCCGTCGAGGCGAACTCGCACGTCACCCCGCCCAAGCGGTACCTGTCCCGGTACGGGCAGTTCCTCGAGCACGCGCCGTACTGCGAGCGCGACCTGCGCGCGCCGACCGAGCCGCTGCTGGCCGAGGGCACCGACGTGGAGGTCGTCGTCAAGCACCGCGGCGCCGGCCCCGGCGGGCTGGCCGGCACGGTGCACGTCGTCCCGGAGCACCCCTTCGACGTCGTGGGCTGGGACGGCTGCCTCTACCCCTACGCGTTCGACGTCAGCGACTTCGAGCCGATCACCGGCCGGGTGCACCAGCCGCCGCCGGTGCACCAGGTCTTCGAGGGCACCGGCTTCGTCATCTGCGCCTTCGTGCCGCGCAAGGTCGACTACCACCCGCTGGCCGTGCCGGTGCCCTACTTCCACTCCAACGTCGACTCCGACGAGGTCATGTTCTACGTCGCCGGCGACTACGAAGCACGCAAGGGCTCCGGCATCGGCACGGGCTCGGTGTCGCTGCACCCGGGCGGGCACAGCCACGGGCCGCAGCCCGCCGCCATCGAGGCGTCGCTGGGGGCCGAGCGGTTCGACGAGCTCGCCGTCATGGTCGACACCTTCCGGCCGCTGTCCCTCGGCGAGGGCGGGACGGCGGTCGACGACGGCCGCTACGCCTGGAGCTGGTCGGGGCGGGGGCCCAGCAGGTGAGCCCGACGTGAGCTGGCTCGACCTGCCGTCGGGCACCCCGTTCGGCCCGGCGAACCTGCCCCTCGGCGTCTTCTCCCCGGCCGGCGACGACCGGCGGCGGACCGGCGTCGCCATCGGTGACCTGGTGCTCGACCTGGCCGCGGCCACCGGCGACCCGGTGCACGCCACCGGCACGCTCAACGCCTTCCTCGCCCGCGGGCCACGCGCCTGGGCGGAGCTGCGGGCGCAGCTGACCGGCTGGGTCACCGACCCGGCGCACCGGGGCGCCGTCGAGCCGCACCTGCACCCGCGGGACGGCGTCGCGCTGCACCTGCCGGTCGAGGTCGCCGACTACGTCGACTTCTACAGCTCCCGGCACCACGCGGAGAACCTCGGCCGGATCCTCCGCCCGGGAACCCCGCCGCTGAGCCCCAACTGGCGGCACCTGCCGATCGGTTACCACGGCCGGGCCGGCTCGGTCGCGGTCTCCGGCACCGCCGTCGTCCGGCCGCACGGGCAGTCGCAGACCCGGGACGAGCCGCCGGTGTTCGGCCCGACGCAGCGGCTGGACCTGGAGGCCGAGGTCGGCTTCGTCGTCGGCGCCGGCTCCGCCCCCGGCACGCCGGTGCCGGTCAGCGCCTTCCCCGACCACGTGTTCGGCGTCTGCCTGGTCAACGACTGGTCGGCCCGCGACCTGCAGGCCTGGGAGTACCAGCCGCTCGGGCCGTTCCTCAGCAAGTCCTTCCTCACCTCGGTCTCGCCGTGGGTGGTGCCGCTGGCCGCACTGGCGGCCGCCCGGGTGCCGGCGCCGGAGCGCGACCCCGAGCCGCTGCCCTACCTGCGCGACGACGACCACCCGTGGGGGCTCGACCTGGCGCTGGAGGTGCGGGTCAACGGGCACCTGGTCAGCTGCCCGCCCTTCGGCTGCACGTACTGGACCGGCGCGCAGCAGCTGGCGCACCTCACCGTCAACGGCGCGGCGCTGCGGACCGGCGACCTCTACGCCTCCGGCACCGTCTCCGGGCCCGCGCCGGACCAGTGGGGGTCGCTGGTCGAGCTGTCCTGGGGTGGGAGGCAGCCGTTGCCGCTGCCCGACGGCACCGCCCGCACCTTCCTGGAGGACGGCGACGTCGTGACGATCACCGCCACCGCGCCGGGCACCGACGGCAGCCGGATCGGCCTGGGCGAGGTGACCGGCCGGGTGGAACCGGCCCGCTGCTGACGGACGCCGTCAGCCGCGGCGGTCGGCGAGGAACCGGAACCGGTCGCGGGTGGCGGCCACCTCGGCCGGGTCGACGTCGGCCAGGACGATCGTCTCCACCCCCGACGCGGTGGCCAGCAGCTCGCCCATCGGGCTGATGACCCGGCTGTCCCCGGCGTGCTCGGTGCCGTCGCCCGCGACGCCCACCCGGTTGCAGCCCACGACGTAGGCCTGGTTCTCGATCGCGCGGGCCTGCAGCAGCGTCGTCCAGTGGTGCCGCCGGGCGCTGGGCCAGTTCGCCGGCACCAGGAAGACGTCGGTGCCCGGCCCGGTCTGCCAGAACACGTCGGCGAAGCGCAGGTCGTAGCAGATGAACGGGGTGACCCGCAGGTCGCCGACCTGCACGGTCACCGGGCCCTCGCCGGAGCGGAACCGGTCGCGCTCGGCGGCGAAGGGGTGCAGCTTGCGGTAGCGGTGCGTGCTGCCGTCGGGGCCGGCCAGCACGAAGGAGTTGTAGGGCAGCTCCCCGCCGGCGTCGGTCTCCGGGCAGGTGCCGGCCACCCACACCCCGTGCTCGGCGGCCTGCGCGCCCAGGAACTGCGACGACGGGCCGCCCTCGGGCTCACCGATCCCCGGGGTCATCGAGAAGCCGGTGGAGAAGGTCTCGCTGAGCAGCACCAGCTCGGCACCGGCGCCGACCGCCCGGGCCACCTGCGGGGCGAGCCGGTCGAAGTTCGCCGCCCGGTCCTCCCAGACGATGTCGTGCTGGACCGCGGCGATCCTCATCGCATCCTCCTCAACCGGGCCACGGCCTCGCCGAGGACCTCCTCGTGCTTGCAGAACGCGAACCGCACCAGGTGCCGGCCGAGCGGGGCGTGGTCGGCGGCGTAGAACACCTCGGTCGGGACGGCGACCACCCCCGCCCGCTCGGGCAGCGACCGGCAGAACGCCCAGCCGTCGCCGTCGGGCTGGAGCGGCCGGACGTCGACGGTGGCGAAGTAGGTGGCCTGCGGGCTGATCACCGGCAGCCCGGCCTCGGCCAGCCCGGTGACCAGCAGGTCGCGGTGCTGCTCGAGGTCGTGCGCCACCCGCCGGAAGAAGTCGTCGGGCAGCCGCAGCCCGGCGGCGATCGCCGGCTGGAAGGGCCCGCCGTTGACGTAGGTGAGGAACTGCTTGGCGGTGCGGACGGCGGAGACCAGCGGCGCCGGTCCGCAGACCCAGCCGATCTTCCAGCCGGTGGTGTTGAAGGTCTTGCCGCCGCTGCCGACCACCAGCGTCCGGTCGCGCATGCCCGGCAGGGTGGCCGGGGAGACGTGCTCGCTGCCGGTGAAGACCAGGTGCTCGTAGACCTCGTCGGTGAGCACGAGCAGGTCGCCGCGCTCGGCGACGTCGGCCAGCACGGCGAGCTCGGGGCGGGTGAAGACCTTGCCGGTCGGGTTGTGCGGGGTGTTGAGCAGCAGCAGCCGGGCCCGCGGGGTGACCGCGGCGCGCAGCTCGGCCTCGTCGAAGGTCCACGCCCCGGTGGTGACCTCCCCGGCGGCGGCCGGCGGGGGCCGCAGCGGCACCGGGCGCAGCACGCCGCCGGCCATCGCGACCGCGGCGGCGTAGCTGTCGTACATCGGCTCGAACAGCACGACCTCGTCGCCGGGCTCCAGCAGCGCGATCAGCGCGGCGGTGAGCGCCTCGGTCGCCCCGGCGGTCACCAGCACCTCGTCGGCCGGGTCGTAGCCCAGCCCGGTGAACCGCCGGTGGTGCTCGGCGATCGCCGCGCGCAGGTCGGGCTGGCCGGGGCCGGGCGGGTACTGGTCGTGCGCGGTGCCGATCGCCGCGCGGGCCACGTCGAGCACCTCGGCCGGGCCGGGCTGGTCGGGGAAGCCCTGGCCCAGGTTGATCGAGCCGGTGGCCACCGCCAGCGCGCTCATCTCGGCGAAGACCGTCGTCCCGAAGCCCTGCAGCCGGGACGCGAGGTGCGGCACGGAGGTCACCGGCTCATCCTGCCGTGGCCGACCGCTCAGAGCCGGTTGCGGGTGTCGGTGGTCCCGCCCAGCAGCCGCAGCTCCCGGGTGAGCGCGGCCGCGGTCCGCTGGAGGGCGGCGATGGTCTGCGGCCGCCGGGCGCCGACGGACTCGCGGTTGCTGTGGCTCGCGAGGTTGAGCGAGGCGACGACGTCGCCGTCCGGTCCGTGCACCGGCACCGCGAGGGAGGTGACGCCGTCCTCCAGCTCCTCGTCGACGGCGACCCAGCCCTGGGCGCGGCCCTCCTCGATGCGCTGCCGCAGCGCCTCGCGGTCGGGCACGGTGTGCGTGGTGCGCCGCTCCAGCCGGACCCGCTGCAGGTAGGCCTCGAGCTCGGCCGGCGGCAGCGCGCCGAGGAGCACCCGTCCGTGGGAGCTGAGGTACGCCGGGCCCCGGGTGCCGACCGTGATGCCGGCGCTGAACGTGCGGCGCACCGGGACGTGGGCGACGTAGACGATGTCGTCGCCGTCCCGGACGCCGAGGCTGGTGGTCTCCCCCAGCTCGGCGGTCAGCTCGACCAGCCGCGGCCGGGCCAGCTGCGGCAGCGTCAGCGTCGACAGGTAGGTGAAGCCCAGCTCGAGCACGGCGGGGCGCAGGAAGAACCGGCGCTCGGCGGTGACCCCGACGTAGCCGAGGTCGAGCAGGGTGAGCAGGAAGCGGCGGGCGGCGGCCCGCGGCATGCCGGTCTTGCGGGCGACGTCGCTCACCGAGAGCTCGGGCTCCTCGGGGCTGAACGCCCGGATCGTCTCCAGGCCCCGGGCGAAGGTCTTGGCGTAGTGGTCGCCCCGCTCCAGGGACTCGTCCTGCTCCGTGTCAGTCACCTCGTCGGCCCGGTGGTCGTGCGCGGGCCCGGAGTGTGCCACGACCGCCGGCCGGCCGGTGCCGCCGAGGTGGGGCCGCCCTCCCGGGCGACCCCACCCCCACCGTCGGCTCAGCCGCTGACGACGATGCCCACCAGCTCGGCGAGCGCGGTGGAGACCCGCTCGCTGATCTGCTGCTGGTCCAGGCTGGCGAGCGGGTGCGGGACCACCAGGAACCGGTAGCCGGGGAACCCGTAGGCCTTGGCCATCGCCTCGCCAGGGACCCGGAACGCGTCGGTGCAGATGCTGACGGCGGGCACACCGGCCCGCTCCAGCAGGACTCCGTCGGCCACACTGGCCGCGCTGCAGGAGCCCTAATCGCCGATCCCGGCCACGACGAAGTCGCAGTTCTTGAGGATCTGCTGAATCTGGCTCTCCTCCACCGGGGTGCCGAAGTAGCCCTTGACGTAGGTGGTCACCTCGCCGGCGTCGAAGTCGCGGCGCAGCTGGCGGGCCACCTCGGCGAGCACCACCGAGGCGTTCGGCTTGGTGTTGTCCAGCAGGCCGATCCGCGCCCCCTTCAGGCTGCGCAGCCGCGGCGCCAGCCGGGTGTCGCCGGCACCGTCGCCGTCGCCGGTCGGGTCGAGCAGGACTTCGCGGGTCACGTCTGTCTCCTCCTCATCGGTCGGTCAGGCGCCGAGCGTGGCGCCGCGGGACACCGGCTGGACCGACCGGGCGTACACCGACAGCCAGCCGCAGCCGCTGGGCGTCTCCGGCGGCGCCAGGCGGCCCCGCCGTTCCTCGAGCACGGCCGGGTCGACGTCCAGGTCGACCGTGCGGGCCTCGACGTCGACGCTGATGACGTCGCCGTCCTCGACCAGCGCCAGCGGGCCGCCGAGCGCCGCTTCCGGCGCGACCTCGGCCACCACCAGGCCCTTGTTGACCAGGCCGGACATCTGCCCGTCGGTCACCACCACCACCTCGTCGCCGAGGCCGGCGCCGTCCAGGGCGAAGATGAACGCCGAGGTGAAGCCCATCCCCGGGGCGCCGCGCAGGCCCAGCCCGCTGAGCACCAGCACCTGGCCGGCCCGCACCTCGCCGCCGCGGATCGCGGCGAGCCCCTCCTCGCGGGAGCGGAACACCCGGGCCGGGCCGCTGAACTGCTTGATGCCGTCGTCGGCGACGGTGCGCTTGACCAGCGCGCCGTCCGGGGCGAGCGACCCGCGGACGACCATCACCCCGGGGTGGCGGGCCAGCGGGTCCCCGACCGGGCGGATGACGTCGGGGTCGGCGACGGTGACCCCGCCGAGCACCTCCCGCTGCGTCGCGCCGGACACGGTCAGCTGGTCCAGGTCCAGGAAGGGCCGCAGCTGGTGCAGCAGCGCCTGCGCCCCGCCCGCGGCCTCGAACTCGTCGATCTGCCGGTCGCCGTTGGGCTTGACCGCCGACAGCAGCGGCACCTGCCCGGCGAGCTCCTCGAACAGCGCGATCACGTCGACGTCGCAGCCGGCCTCGACGGCCACCGCCTGCAGGTGCTTCACGCAGTTGACCGAGCCGCTGACGGCGAGCACAGCGGCGACCGCGTTGCGGAAGGCACCCGGGGTGAGCACGGTGCGCGGGCGCAGGTCCTCGTCGACCATCTCGACGATCCGGGCACCGGCTGCCCGCACCGCGTCCCACATCCGCGGGCTGTTCGCGAGCACCGGGGTGCTGCCCGGCAGCGCCATGCCCAGCGCCTCGGTGGCGATGTGCATGGAGTTGGCGGTGCCCATCCCGGCGCAGACGCCCGGGCCCGTGACGGCGTTGCTCGCCATCTCGGCGAGGTCCTCGACCGTCATCTTCCCGGTGGCCACGTGCCCGGCGTAGAGGAAGACGTCCTCGAAGTCGACGTGCTCACCGCGGAACAGCCCCGAGGGCTGGTAGCCGCAGCCGACCACGATCGTCGGGATGTCCAGCCGGGCGGCGGCCATCAGCTGGGCGGGGGTGGTCTTGTCGCAGGAGGCGAGGGTGACCATGCCGTCCAGCAGCGCCCCCTCGACGGCCACCTCGATGTCGCTGGCCACCAGGTCGCGGGTGGGCAGGATGTACTGCCCGGCCCGGCCGGCGCTGGTGATCGCGTCGCTGGGCGCCGCCGTCCGCACCTCGAAGGGCACCCCGCCGGCCGCCCGGACGGCCTCCTTCAACGGGCCGACGATGCCGTCGAGGTGGCTGAAGCAGCTGGCCAGCCCCGACGAGCTGTTGACGATGGCGATCTTGGGCTTCTCCATGTCCGCCTCGGGGATGCCCAGCGCCGTCCACTGCGCCCGCCGCATCGCCCAGCGGGTGGTGCCGGGCTCGAAGTTGCTCCGCAGCTCCCTCACGCCGGCTCGTCCCCGAGGAAGGCGCCGTCGCCGCGCAGCCGCTGCTGGAGCCGGCCCACGTCGACACCGCGCAGCGTGCTGCCGTCGTCCAGCGCGAGGGCGGCCGCGGTACCGGCGGCCTGGCCCATGGCGAAGCACGGGCCGGTGACCCGCGCCGAGGACTGGCCCATCTGCGTCATCGAGGCGCACCGGCCGACGACGAGCAGGTTGTCCACGCGCTGCGGCAGCAGCATCCGGTAGGGCAGCTGGTTGAACCCGCGGGAGTCCTCCCCGCGCTGCCAGCGGAACTCGACGGTGCCGGCGACGTGCGCCTCGACCGGCCAGCCGTTGACCCCGATGGTGTCGGGGAAGTCCACGCAGTCCAGCACGTCGTCCTCGGTGAGCACGTGGTCGCCGACCACCCGGCGGGTCTCCCGGATGCCGACCTGCGGGGCGATGTCGACGATGTAGGAGCTGCCGAAGCCCGGGGTGCGGTCGCGGATGAAGGCGAAGGCGTCGAACACCTGCTGGCGGCCCTGCAGCTCGCCGCGGGTCAGCTGCTCGACGTCGGTGCCGTCGATCGCGCTGCCGTCGGCGTTGCTCAGCTGGGTCAGGTTGGCCCGCCACTCCAGCGGGTTGCGCTGCGGCCGGACGATCGGCTTCTTCCGCGGGAAGCGGTGGGTGCCGGCCTGCTCGGCCTCGTCCATCAGCCGCTCGACGGTGCGCCAGGGCCGCTCTCCCGCCGCTGCCACGTCGACCCCGTTGATCCGGAACATCATCGACGGGAAGAGCAGGTGCGGCGAGGTCTCGAACGGGACGCCGGCCCAGGCGGCGACGTCGGCGTCCCCGGAGGCGTCGATGAACACCCGACCGCGGACGGCGGCCCGGCCGGACTTGGACTCGATGACCACCGCGTCGATGGTGGCCTCGTCGGTCATCACCACCGCCACGGCCATGGCGTGGAAGAGCAGCCCGGCCCCGGCACCGGTGACCAGCTCGTCGGCGGCCAGCTTGTAGCTGGAGATGTCGAAGGCCTGGGCCAGGATGCCGTCGTTGATCGTCAGGTGCGGGGCCGAGAGCCCGTCGAGCTTGGCCAGCCGCTCGAGCAGCTCGTCGGCCAGCCCGTGCACCACCTGGACGTGCTCGCCGTGCACCTTGGCGTGCAGCCCGCAGAAGGTGCTCAGCCCGCCGGCGGTGCCGGCGCCCCCGAGGAAGCCGTAGCGCTCCACCAGCAGCGTCGAGCGGCCCTGCCGGGCGGCCGCGGTGGCCGCCATCAGCCCGGCCGGGCCGCCGCCGATGACCACGACGTCGAACTCGCCGTGGACCGGGATCTCCCGGCTGGGTTCGACGAGCGTCGCAGCGCCCGGGCGGACCGCCGTCACTTGGCTCCGGCCGGCAGCTCGACCCGGGCGACCGAGTACGGGGTCGAGGTGAGCGCGTCGGTGAGGATCGCGTGCATCACCGTCTCCGGGACCAGGCAGTCCTCGCAGGCGCCCTCACCCGCGGCGACCTGCACGACCAGCTCGGCGTCGCCCTGCCGGGACCAGCCCAGCACGTACCCGTCGGCGGCCAGGACGTCGCGCAGCCCCTGCAGCGCCTCGTCGACCTGCTGGTCGTCGCCGGCCGGGGTCTGCTGCCCGGTGGTGTCCACGGTGCTCATCGCGGTGTCCTCTCGGTGGGGGTGGTGCTCATGGGCGGGGCTCGGCCACCCGGGCGGTCGACGGTGCACCGCCGCGCGGGCCGAAGGTCTCGATGACGGCGGAGACGCCGGAGTTGTTGGCACCGGCGACCACGACGAGCAGGGCCTCGGGCGAGTTCAGCACCTCGACCCGGTCGCCGCCGGCCTCCGACGCCCGGTCGGGGACGGCGTCGGGGTGGTCGGCCGGCACCCGCCAGCGGGTGCTGCGGGAGACCGCGTCCTTGCCGACGGCGGCCAGCGCCTCCCGGCTGTTCCAGGCCCGCTCGTACACCGCCTGCCGGACGTCGGTCTTGCTCCAGCCGGCCCGGGCGAACAGCTCGGCGTGCTCGGGGCCGAGCACCAGGCAGCCGCTGATGGTCTCGTGGATCAGCGCGCCGGTGCGGGCCAGCGAGCCGGCCAGGTCCAGCGCGAGCTGCTCGGGGACGACGGTGTGCCGGGCCTCGATGTGCAGCACCGAGCGGACGACCATGCCGGTGACCGCGCTGTCGGCCGCGCTCATCCCGTGCTCGACGTGCAGCGCCGGCCAGGGGCTCTGCTCCTCGTTCTCGGCGATGCAGGCGGTGTACTTCGCCGGCGTGCCCTGGGTCGCCTGGTCCAGCTCGTGCGGCCGCAGCCCGAAGACGTTGATGGCGGTGAGCCGGATGGCCCGGCCGATGGTGGCGTTGGCCCGGAAGCCGGAGCCGAACACGTTGCCCCGGCTGTTCAGCCCGATCCGCTCGCGCACCGGGCCGTTGACGATCAGCAGCGGTGCGGTGCCGGTGGTGCTCTGCCAGATGCCACGGGTCGCGTAGCCGTCCAGGGTGAGCGCCTCCCAGGCGGCCAGCACCACCGGGAAGTACTCCGGCAGGCAGCCGGCCAGCCCGGCGTTGATCGCCGCCGCGCGCACCGTGCAGGTGCGGTTGAGGTGCGGCATCTCGAAGACCACGTCCGACGGCGCGCGGTCGGTGGTGGCCAGGAACTCGGCCAGGTAGCTCTCGGTCACCGGCATCACCGGCAGGCCGTCACTCCAGCCCTTGCTCGCGTAGTGCTCCAGCGCCCGGCGGACGTCGTCGATGTCGACGTCCACCTCGCTGCCGGCTGCCGCCTCGACGCTCACTGCTGTCCTGCGACGGAGTCGTGCCAGGGGATGACCAGGCGTTTGGTGGTGGTGACGGCGAGATACAGCAGGGAGCCCATCAGGGCGAGCAGGATGATCACGGCGAACAGCTGGGGTGCATCGAGTGCGTTGAGGCTGGAGACGACGAGGTGGCCGAGGCCTTCGCTGCCACCGAGGTACTCCCCGACGATGGCGCCGATGACGGCGAAGACGATGGCGACCTCGGCGCCGGCGAACACGTAGGGCAGCGTGGAGGGCAGTTCCAGGTTGCGGAAGGTGGCCCAGCGGGTCGCACCCAGCCCGCGCATGACGTCGCGGTGACCGCGGTCGACCGAGCGGACCCCGAGCATCACGTTGAGCATGATCGGGAAGAACGCCAGGATCGCCGCCATGATGATCTTGGAGGTGGTGCCGAAGCCGAACCAGATCACGAAGATCGGGATGAACGCGACCTTGGGCACGACCTGGAAGGCGACCATCGCCGGCTGCACGGCGCGCTCGAGCCAGACGACCCGGCCCAGCACCGCGCCGATCGCGACCCCGGCGATGAGTGCCACGGCGAAGCCGATGAGGACCTCGGTGAGGGTGATCCAGATGTCGTGGTAGACCGCCGACCCGGACAGCAGGGTGACCAGGGAGTCCCAGACGGCAGAGGGGGCGGGGAGGATGAACTCCGAGACCCCGACCACCGAGACGGCGAACTGCCAGCTGCCCAGCAGTAGGAGCAGCAGGATGGGGCTGGAGATCCAGGGCAGCACCTTCATCAGCCGTTCCCGGTCCCCGAACAACCCCGACCTGCGCGCGCCACCATCGGTGGCGCTGGCGGGGGTGGCGTCTTCGCTGATCGGGTGGTTGCTGGTGGTGGTCATCAGTCCTCCTCGTCCAGCTCGCTGCGCAGCACCCGGACGACGTCTTGGAACTCCTGGCTGGTCTCGGTGACCAGCGAGCGGGGGCGGGCCAGCGAGACGGGGGTGACCGACCGGATCCGGCCCGGTCGGGGGGTGAGCAGCACGACCCGGTCGGCCAGGAACACCGCCTCGGGGATGGAGTGGGTCACGAACACCACGGTGGCCCCGGCCTGGGCGTGGATGTTCTGCAGCTCCAGGTTCATCTTGTCCCGGGTGAGGGCGTCCAGGGCGCCGAAGGGCTCGTCCATCAGCAGGATGGTCGGGTCGTAGGACAGCGCGCGGGCGATCGCCGCCCGCTGCCGCATCCCACCGGACAGCTCCCGGGGGTAGGCGTTCTCGAAGCCGGGCAGCCCGACCAGCTCGCACAGCTCCCCCGCCCGCGCCAGGCGGGCCTTCTTGCCCATCCCGCGCAGCTTCAGCGGCAGCGACACGTTCTCCGCCACGGTGTACCAGGGGAACAGGTTGGCGTCCTGGAACACCAACCCGAACTGCTTGAACGCCTCGTCGTTGCGCTTGCCGTTGCGCCAGATGCTCTCCCCGTCGGCCTCCACCACCCCCGAGGTGGGCGGCAGCAGCCCGGCCAGGATCCGCAGCAACGTCGTCTTCCCACACCCCGACCGGCCGACCAGGGAGATGAACTCCCCCCGCCCGATGGTCAGGTTCACGTCGCTGAGGGCGTGCACCTCACCCCGGCGGGCCTGGTAGGTCTTGTTCACCCCGCTCACCTGGAGCTGCGGGCGGGGGGCGGCATCGGCCGCCACCGGGGCGGGCGCTCGTTCTGCCGTGCTGCGGGTCATCGTCGCCTCCGTCGGGCGCTGGACGGGTCGTATCGGACCGGGCCGTCTCGCGGTGTGCGATATCTGAACGCCTGGTGCGATGTCGCACGTCGAGCATGACCCCGCTCACAGCACCGGTCAAGGACGCACCGGCCCGGCGGGCCGGCCGCGGGCAGAAACGGGTCAATTGACGTAGCGCCCGAGGTCGGGACGACAGGGCCCGGGCGGACGCCGTCCGGCCGGACCGGAGGTCACCCGGCGCGCAGCACCTCGGCGAGGCCGCGCGCGGGGTGACCGGTCAGCGCCTCGACTGCGCCCGACACGGTGGCCAGCTCGCCGGCCGCGATGGCGGTGTAGGTGGACACCCAGGCGTCCACCTGCCAGTCCGGGGCGCCGTAGGAGGCGCGGGACGCGTACGCCTCCTCGACGGTCTCGGGGACGTAGCGCACCGGGCGTCCGGTGACGGCGGTGATCGTCTCCGCCACCTCGCCCAGCGTGAGCGCCTCCGGGCCGGTCAGGTCGTAGGTGGCGCCGGCGTGCGCTGCCGGGTCCAGCAGCACCGCCGCCGCCGCGTCGGCGATGTCGTCCTGGGCCACGGCGGCCACCCGGCCCTCGCCCGCCGGTCCGCGGATCACGCCGTCCTCGCCGGTGAGGTACGGGAAGAAGTCGGCGTAGAGCGAGTCGCGCAGGAACGTCGCGCGCAGCCCCCGGGCCCGGACGTGCTGCTCGGTGGCCCAGTGGTCGCGGGCGAGGGTGAACGTCGCGTCGGGCGCGGCGCCGAGGAACGAGACGTAGACCAGGTGCTCGACCCCGGCGTCCGCGGCCGCGTCGATGAACGTGCGGTGCTGGCCGACCCGGTCGGGGTGCTCGGCCGCCGACACCATCAGCACGGTCGACAACCCGTCCAGCGCCGTCCGCACCGCTGCCGCGTCGTCGTAGGGCGCGACGGCCACCGTGCTGCCGGGCAGCTGCGGAGCCCGCGCGGGGTCGCGCACCAGCAGCCGCTGCGGGACGCCCGCCGCGGCCAGCCGCCGGGCGACCCGGCTCCCGAGGTGGCCGGTGGAACCGGTGGTGCCGACGGTGGGGGCTGCGCTCATCGCCCGATCATCACCCCCAGCCCTCGTGCTGCGTCCCGGTACCTGATCGGGACGCACCGCTGCGGGCATGGCCGGTCAGCCGCCTGCCTCGATGTCGTCGTGTGCGGCCAGCAGCCGGTCGACGACGGCGGCGAACTCCCGCAGCGTCCCGTCGGGCAGCACGGCTCCCATCCGCCGGGTGAGCTCGGCCCGCAGCAGCGCGGTGCCGTCGGCGATCAGCCGCTCACCGGCCGGCGTCACCTCCAGGATCGAGGACCGCCGGTCGGTGGGGTGCGCCCGGCGGCGACACAGGCCCGCGGCCTCGATCCGGTCGACCGCCTTGCTCGCGCCGCCCACCGTGATGGCCAGCTGCTGCACCACGTCGTGCACCCGGCAGTCCGGCGTCCGCTGGATCACGCGCAGCGTCTGCAGCCGGCCGAGCGTCACGTCCGAGGCATCGACCAGCCGGGCGTCGAGGGCGTTCCACAGCACGGTCTCCAGCCGGACGAACCTGTCCAGGACGTCGACCAGGTCCAGCTCGTCCGTGCTCACGCGGCCTCCTCGTTGACAGAATGCATTACGCGGAAGATTGTTTCCTGGAATCGGCTTCACCGTACCGAGCGGGGCGGTCACGCCCCCCTGGAGGAGGACACCATGGACACCGTTCGGCCTGCCCCTCTCGACCTCACCGGTGACCTCGCCCTCGCGCGGGCCGCCTTCGATGCGTTCCTGACCGCCACCCCGGCCAAGGCCGACGTCCGGGCGGCCACCACCGACCTGGGCGGCGTGCCGGTGGTCGACGTCCGCGTCGACGGCGCACCCGACCCCGGCGGCGTGCTGCTGTACCTGCACGGCGGCGCCTACGTGGTGGGGTCGGCGCGCGCGTCGGTCCGGCTGGCCTCGGCGGTCGCCCGGGCGGGCGGTGCCCGGGCCGTGGTGGTCGACTACCGGCTGGCGCCCGAGCACCCGCACCCCGCTGCGGTCGAGGACGCGGTCGCCTGCTACGTCGCGCTGCTGGCCTCCGGGGTCCGCGCGGAGCAGGTGGTCGTCGTCGGCGAGTCGGCCGGGGGTGGGCTGGCCCTGGCGCTCGAGGTCGTGCTCCGCGACCGCGGGCTGCCGCAGCCGGCCGGCACGGTCGTGTTCTCGCCGTGGACCGACCTCACCCTGTCCGGTGCCAGCCACCACGAGCGCGCCGCCCTCGACCCGGTGCTCTCGGCGGCCGCCCTCGCTCCGCGAGCCGCGCAGTACGCCGGCGCGGCCGGGGTCGGCGAGCCGCTGGTCAGCCCGCTCTTCGCCGATCTGCGGGGCCTCCCGCCGCTGCTGGTGCAGGTCGGCTCGGCGGAGGTCCTGCTCGACGACGCCACCGGGCTGGCCGCGCGGGCCGCGGCGGCCGGCGTCCCCGTCACCCTCGAGGTGGAGGCCGGGGCGACCCACGTGTTCCAGCTGCACCACGGCACCGACCCGGCCGCGGATGCGGCGCTGCAGCGGGTGGGGACCTTCCTGCGCCGGGTGCTGGAGCGCGGCTGAGGGCGCACGCCCGGTGCGCGACCACCGCGCCGGCGACGGCGGGCATGCCGGCGGCGCCGTCCAGCGGGACGGCGGCTCAGTGCAGCGCGGTGTCGGCCGGTCCGGTGGCCCACCGGCGGAACCGCACGACCAGGCCGGGGCGGGTGGGGGCGCAGCAGTACGGCCCGGCCTGCACCGCGACGTCCGGGGGGAGGTACGCCAGCCGGACGAGGCGGAACGGCTCGTCGTCCACCCGGGCCCGGACGGTGACCGCGTCGCCGGCCCGGCTGGCCCGCACGGTCACCCGGCGGCCGGCCCACCCCGGCACCGGCGCGACCGACCAGTCCGACCGGCCGAGGGTCACCACGGCGCCGACCTGGGGGCTGCCGTCGGAGAACTCGACCCCGGCCTTGAGCCAGGTCTCGGCGTCGGCCCGCAGCACGAGCCCGGCCTGGTCGAACTGGCCGTCCCAGCCGAGGTCGAAGGTCACCTCGACCGCGCCGGGGGACGGCAGCGGGGCCAGCAGCGCGTGCGCGTCGTCGTGCACGAAGCCGTAGCTGGTGTGCCGCCAGGCGTCGCTTCCCTGAGCGGCGGTGACCAGCAGGTCGGGCCCGTCCTCGGTCACCGCCACCGGCGGCGTCGTCCACGTGCCGGCGCTCCACGGCTGCACCTGCATCTCGCTCATCCCGGCACGGTAGCCAGCCGCACGGTGCGCGGGGGCTGGGAGCGCTCCCCTAGCGTGAGCGCGTGACCTCCCCCTTCATCGCCCGTCCCGAGCTGCTCGACGCCGACCCGCGCACCGCGACCGGCCGGCCGGTCCGCTGGGGCGTGGTGGCCACCGGCGCGATCGCGGCCACGGTGACCGCGGACCTGGCGCAGCTGCCCGACGCCGTCCTGCAGGCCGTCAGCTCCCGGCGGGCGGACAAGGCCGCGGCGTTCGCCGACCAGTTCGGCTTCGCGGCGTCGTACTCCGACACCGGCGAGCAGCTGGGCTACCAGGCGCTGCTGGCCGACCCCGAGGTCGAGGTCGTCTACGTGGCCACCCCGCACGCGCAGCACGCCGAGGTGGTGCGGGCGGCGCTGACCGCGGGCAAGTCGGTGCTGTGCGAGAAGCCGGTGACCATCAACGCCCGCGAGGCGCAGGAGCTGGTCGACCTGGCGCGGGAGCGCGGGCTGTTCCTGATGGAGGCGCTCTGGACCCGGTTCCTGCCGGCGATGCAGCGGGCGCTGCAGATCGCCGCCTCGGGCGAGATCGGCACCGTGCACTGGGTGACCGCCGAGGTGGCGTTCCCCGCGCCGCTCGACCCGACCGCCCGGATCTGGGCGCGGGCGGACGGCGGCGGGGCGCTGCTCGACCTCGCCGTCTACCCGCTGCTGTGGGCCTGGGGCACGCTCGGCCTGCCCGACTCGGTGTCCGCCGTCGGCACGCTGAACGCCGAGGGCGTCGACGCGCAGAACGCGCTCACGCTCTCCTACGCCTCGGGTGCGCAGGCGCAGCTGACCACGTCGCTGCTGGCCCGCTCGCCGCACACCGCGATGGTCTGCGGCAGCGAGGGCTGGGTGCGGGCCACCGGCCCGGACTCGGTCTACCGGCCCACCCGGCTGGACGTGCAGGCCGGTGACGCCGAGGTGCGCACCGAGGAGTTCGAGCTGATCGGGTCGGGCTACGTGCACGAGCTGCGCGAGGTGACCCGGTGCCTGCAGCAGGGGCTCGCCGAGAGCCCGGTGATGCCGCTGGAGCACTCGCTGGCCACGATGCGGCTGCTCGACGGCGTCCGCGCCCAGCTCGGCGTGGTCTACCCGAACGACCTCTGAGGGCAGACCCACCGTCGACGCTCGTGCTCTGCTCCCCAGGGGTGAGCAGAGCACGAGCTCCCGCGGACCAGCACGACCGGCGCCGCCCCGGTCCGTTCAGCCGGTCGCGGCCACGACCCCCGGCTGCGGGAGGAGCCGGCGCAGCACGTCCGCCAGCGTCACCACCCCCAGGACCGCACCGCCGTCGGTGACGACCGCGAGGTGGTTGCGGGTCTCCCGCATCGACCGGAGAGCGGCGTGCACGGTCGTGCCGGCCGGGAGCGCGAACACCGGGCGGGCGAGGGAAGCCGCCGGCTCCCCGGCGGTGGCGGCGAGGGTGTCGCGGACGTGCACGACGCCGGTGAGCTGCGCCCGGTCGCCGAGCAGGATGCGCAGGTGCCCGGTGCGCCGGGTCGCCTCCCGCACGTCGCCCACGGTGGCGCCCGCGGGCACCGCGGCCAGCGGTGCCCCGGCGGTGAGCAGGTCGCGGACGGTGAGCCGTTCCAGCTCCAGCGCGCCGGAGATCTGGGCGGAGAAGCCGGCGTCGAGAGCGCCCACGTTCGCCGAGTGCTCGACGAGGTGCCGCAGCGCGTCGGGGCTGTGCCCGACGGCGAGCTCGTCGGTCGGCTCCACCCCCACCGCGCGCACCAGCCGGTTGGCGGCGGAGTTCAGCGCACGGAGCACCGGCCGGAACAGGGCCATGAAGGCCCGCATGGGCACGGCCAGCAGGGTGGCCGACCGCTCCGGGTGGGCGATCGCCCAGGACTTCGGCGCCATCTCGCCGACGACGAGGTGGACGAAGGTCACGACCAGCAGCGCCAGCACGAAGCCGACGACGTCGGCGGCGACGACCGGCAGCCCCCAGTCCTCGAACAACGGGGTGAGCCAGTGGTGCACCGCCGGCTTGCTGATCGCGCCGAGGGCCAGGGTGGCGGCGGTGATGCCCAGCTGCGAGCCGGCCAGCAGCAGGGTCAGCTCCGCGGAGTTGCGCAGCGCGGCCCGCGCCGACCGGCTGGTCGGCGCCGCCTCCTCCAGCCGGTGCCGCTTGGCCGCCAGCGCGGCGAACTCGACGGCGACGAAGAAGGCGGACAGGGCGACGATGACCACCGTCGCGGCGATCACCACCCGCGGGTCGTCGCTCATCGGGAGCCCTCCTCGGCGGTGGCGGCCGCACCGGACAGGGCGCGGTCGGGCAGCTCGAGCCGCACCCGCGCCGGCACGTGCCGCTCCACGGCCAGCACCTCGACGTGCAGCAGCCGGGGCCGGGGGTCGTCGTCGTGGACCAGGTCGCCCGGGTCGGGCGGCAGCTCGACGGTCAGCCGTGCGCCGGGCTGGGGCAGTTCCCCGGCCGCCGCGATCACCAGGCCGGCGATCGTCTCGTAGGGGCCGCGCGGCAGGTCGACGGCGAGCGAGCGCTCCACCTCGTCGACGTGCACGTCGCCGGCCATCTCCCACACGCCGTCGCCCTCGACCGGCACGTACGCCGGGTCGACGTCGGCGTCGTGCTCGTCGGTGATCTCGCCGACGAGCTCCTCGGCCAGGTCCTCCAGGGTGAGCACCCCGGCGAACCCGCCGTACTCGTCGATGACGCAGGCCAGCTGCTCGCCGGTCTCGGTGAGCAGCCGCAGGGCGTCGGGCAGCGGGGTGAACGTCGAGACGACCGGGCACTCGCGGGCGATGGCGGTGACCGGCGCCGAGTCCGGCTCCGGGGTGGCGAGCAGGTCGGCCAGGTGCACCACGCCGACGACGTCGCCGGCGTCGGACACCGGGTAGCGGGAGTGGCCCCGGCTCATCAGCGTGCGCAGCGTCCCGAGCGTGTCGGTGGTCGCCACCGTGCCCACCCGGGGCCGCGGGATCATGGCGTGCTCGACGGTCCGGTCCGGGAAGTCCAGGATGCGGTCGACCAGCATCGACAGCTCCGCCGGGAGGTCACCGCTGTCCCGGGACTCCTCGACGATGTGCTCGAGGTCGCGGGCGGTCGCGGCGTGCTCCACGTCGTGCACCGGCTCGATCCGCAACGCCCGCAGCAGCAGGTTCGACGCCTGGTCGAACACCCAGATCAGCGGTCCGAAGACCTTCAGGTAGACCGTCGTCGAGGTGCCCAGCCAGCGGGCGACCGGCTCGGGGCGGGCGATGGCCAGGTTCTTGGGGAACAGCTCGCCGAACAGCATCTGGACGACGGTGGAGAACAGCAGGGCGAGCACCGCACCCACGGCGACGCTGACGGCCGTCGGGATGCCGACGCCGCCCAGCAGCGCGCCCAGGGAGTCCCCGATGAGGGGCTCGGCCACGTAGCCGACCAGCAGGCCGGTGACGGTGATCCCCAGCTGGGCGCCGGAGAGCATGAAGGAGGTGCGGCGGGTGACCGCGAGGGCGCGCGCGGCGGTGCTGTCACCGTCCGCGGCGCGAGCGGCCAGAGTCGCCCGGTCCACCGCCATGTAGGCGAACTCCTGGGCCACGAAGTACCCGGTGACGACGGTGATCGCCAGCACGACCACCACGCCGAGCAACAGGGACAGGACCTCGGTCACCGGCCACGCACCCCCTCAGCGGAGGCGGGGTGCGTGGCCTGGGGACTGTGACTGGGGCTCATGGCTCTTTCTGGTCGGGGACGGCAGGGCGTCCGAGCCCCGCCTGAGACCCAACGCGGCGCCGGGTCCCCCGGTTCCGGCACCGCGCCGGCCGGCTCAGTTGTCGCCGGGGCGGCCGCCCATCGGGCCACCGCCGCCCATGCCACCGCCGCCCATGCCGCCTTCGGCCGCCTCGCCGGCGGTCGCGGTGCCGGCGTCCGCGCCGTCCACGGTGACCGTGTACGTCTCCCCCGTCGTGACGTCGGCCGAGGAGAAGACGACCGACTGGGCGTCCTTCGCGACGGTGGAGCTGGCGACCACGGTGCCGTCGCCCGCCACGATCTCGACCGTGTCGCCGGCCGACGCCGTCGTGGTCAGCACGGCGGCGAGCCAGCCCTGGGCCGAGTCGGTCGACGGCGAGACGAGCATCCCCGAGCTGCCGGCGGCCAGCAGCGTCCCGCCGGAGACGTCGAAGGTGCCGTTGACGTCCAGCGCGCCGTTGCCCGCGTCGGTCGGCCCGCTCACGGTCACCGTGCCGCCGGTCATCACCGCCGAGCCGTTGGAGTCCAGCCCGTCGCCACCGGAGTCGACGGCCAGGGTGTCGCCGCTGATCGTCAGCAGGAGGTCGCCGGTCGCGGCGAACGCGTCGCCCGCACCGCCGGGGCCCTGCTCCGCCGAGCTGTCGTTGCCCCCGGCGACGTTGATCCCGTCGTCGCTCGCGGTGACGTCGACGTCCCCGCCGGCGATGGTCACCGCCGCGCTCTCCAGCCCCTCGTAGGCACCGATCACCGTGACGGTCCCGCCGGCGACGGTCAGGTCGGTGTCGGCGTGCACGCCGTCGTCGCCGCTGGCCAGGGTCAGCGTCCCGTCCTGCACGCTCACCGCGCCGTTGCTGTGCACCGCGTCGTCGGCGGCGTCGACGGACACCGTGCCGCCGCCGACCACCACGCTGACCTCGCCCTTCAGCCCCTTCGCCGAGGCGTCGTCGGCGACGGTCGCCGAGCTCCCGCCACCTGCGGTCACGTCCAGCGTGCCGCCGGAGACGACCACGTCGGTGAATGCCTGGACGCCGTCGCCCCCGGCGGTGACGTCGACCGTGCCGCCGGCGACGAGCACGTAGCCGGCCGTCTCGTCCTCGGCGTCGTCGGCCTTGAGCCCGTCACCACCGGCGGTCACGGTGACCGAGCCGTCGCGGACCACCAGGTGGTCCTTGCCGCGGATGCCGTCGTCCACCGCGTCGACGGTGATCGTGCCGGACTGCACGACCAGCCCGTCCTTGCCGGCGATGCCGTCGTTGGCGTTGCCGGTGACGGTCAGCTCCCCGGTGCCGGTGAGGGTCAGGTCGGCGGCGCTGTACAGCGCGGCGTTCGGCTCCTCGTCGGCCGAGGCGTACTCGGCGGCGTCGGCCAGCGAGTTGGTCGAGCCGTCGGCCAGCACGACGACCGCCCGTTCGGCGTTCATCACCGCGAGCGCCGCGGTGGTCTCCGAGGTCACGTCCGCCCCGTCGAGCACCAGGGTCGCCGCGCCGTCGGTGTCGACGACGACCTGACCGGCCAGGGTGCCGCTGAGCACGTACGTGCCGGCGGCGGTGATGGTCACGGTGCCGTCGGCGATGACCACCCCGGCCGCGTCGGTGGAGTCCGCCCCCAGGTCCACCGCGACGGCGGCGGCCTCGTCGTAGCCGGCGTCGCTGCTCTGGTCGGTGGTCGCGGCGTTCGCGGCGAGGGCGTCGGCCACGCTCGTGCCTGCGCTCGCCGCGACCGCGTCCGACACCTCGGTGGAGGTGTCGGCGGTCGCGGTGCCGGTGGTGGTGCTGCCCGACGCCGAGCAGCCGGCGAGGACGGCGGCCAGCGCGGCGGCGGAGAGGGTGTGCCGGATCGTGGCGAGCTTCATGAGGCGGTGCGCTCCTGGGGAGTCGGGGTGGGGTCGGGGTCGAAGTGCCGGCGCAGCACCGGGTGCCACCTGTTGGCCGGCAGGTGCTCGTGCAGCGCGGCCAGTCCGGTGCCGTACTTGGAGACCCGGCTGGGGCGGTGGCCGGCCCGCCACAGCCGGCGGTCGGCGACCGACGGCGTCGAGCTGGACTTGGTCTCGACGATCGCCAGCCCGGGCAGCCCGAGGTCGGGGCCGCCGGGGACGGCCCAGCGCAGACCGGTGTCGACGGTGACCCGGCTGGCGGGTGCGGGGAGGAGCAGGGTCGTGCGCTCGTACCGGGTGGTGAGCACCGGCACCAGCTCGGCGGCGACCGGGTCGATCCCGGCGCGGCCGAGCACCTCGTCGACGAACCGCCGACCGGCCGCGTCCAGGGCGAGGGCGTGCCCGTCGTCGTCCGGCGTCCGCTCCTTGACGGTGCAGCCCCGGCCGCCGCGGGTCTTCACCTCCAGGAACGACTGCCCGGTGTCGGCGTAGGTGCGGCGGCGGACCTTGAACCGGCGCCGCCGGCCCCGCGCGGCCAGCAGGTAGCTGGTCAGCTCGGGGGTGTCGAAGTACAGCGAGGCGTACCCGAGGTCGCGGCGACCGCCGACGTCCAGCACCCGGGCGCAGCCGGCCAGCCCGGCCACGAGCTGCTCGGCGACGGTGACCGGCACGACGTACTTGCGGTCGACCCGGGTCTGCAGCGCGGCCTGCTCGACCAGCTCCTCGAGCGTGATCGGCGCGAGGCCGGCGACGGCGGCGAGCGCCGTCACCGGGCGACCGAGCCGAGCGGGGCCGGGGCGGCGGTGCCGGCCGGGAACCCGGCGGCGACGGCCGCCGCCCGGTGCTCACCGAGCCGGTCGACCGCCTGGTACCGGACGTCGACCAGCGTGGTGTCGTTCACCAGGTCGACCCGCTGCACGGTCACCTGGTGCACCCGGGCGCCGAGCACGCCCTCCAGGTGCGCGGTGAGCGCTGCCTCGTCGGTGAAGGCGCGGTCCAGCACCATCGCGTGCTGGCGGTGCCGGCGGAGCAGCCGCGGGTGCCCGGCCAGGTACAGCACGGCGACGACCAGGGCCATCAGCGGCAGCGCGGAGGTGGAGCCGAGCCCGCCGAGCAGGCCGAGGGCGAGCGCGGAGAAGTAGTAGGCGACCTCGTGCTGGTCCAGCTCGGTCGAGCGCAGCCGGATGATCGACAGCACCCCGAACAGCCCCAGCCCCAGCCCCGCGCCGACCGTGCTGTCGGCCAGCACGCTCGCGACGGCGAGCACGCCGACGTTGACCGCCAGGTAGGCGACCACCAGGTCGCGCCGGCGGTGCCGGGGGAAGTAGACGCCGAACGTCAGCAGGGTGATCGCGACGAGGTCGGCGGCGGGCAGGAGGAACGGGGACATCGGCTTCCCTCGGGTGACGGTTCAGTGGACCCGCGACGGCCGTGCGGTGGACGCACGGCGACGCGCAGGCCTCAGGGAACCGGCGGCCGATGTCCCGGTACTGGTCGTCCGCTGTGCCGTCGCTGTGCGTGCTCCCCGGGCGCTGCGACCGCGCACGAGCCCGCAGCTACCGTGTGGCCGTGATCACCGTCTGTGGCGAGCTCGTCGTCGACCTCATCCCGGTGGCCGCCGGTGCCGGTGCCGGCGCACCGCAGTACACCGCCTTCCCCGGCGGCAACGCGCTCAACGTCGCCGTCGCCGCCGCCCGCCTGGGCAACGAGGTGCACCTGATGTCCCGGGTGGGCCCCGGGCCGTTCGGCTCGCTGCTGCGCGGGCACGCAGCCCGCAACGGCGTGGCCACCGACGCGATGGTCGACGCGCCTGAGCCGGTGAGCCTGGCCGTGGTCGAGCTGCGGGACGACGGGTCGGCCGGCTACTCCTTCCACACCGTCGGCGCCGCGGACTGGCAGTGGACCCCCGAGGAGCTGGCCCGCGACTGGCCGGCCGGCACCCGGGTCGTGCACATCGGCTCCATCTCCAGCTGGACGCCGCCCGGGTCGGACGCCATCGCCGGGCTGGTGCGCCGGGTGCGCGCCGAGGGCAGCGCGCTGGTCAGCTTCGACCCGAACGTCCGCGCCTCGCTGATGGGCGACGAGGACGCCGTCCGGGCGCGGATCGAGGAGCTGCGCCGCACCGCCGACCTGGTCAAGGTGAGCGCCGAGGACCTCGAGTGGCTCGAGCCCGGCGCGGACCTGGACGAGGCCGCGCTGCGCTGGGCCGACGACGGGCCGGCGCTGGTCGTGGTCACCGACGGCGGTGCGCCGCTGCGGGCCGCCCGCCCCGGCCGGCCGCTGCTCCGCCGGCAGCCCCCGGCGGTCGCCGTCGTGGACACCGTCGGCGCCGGCGACACCCTGGCCGCCGCGCTGTTCTCCGGGCTGGTGCGCACCGGGACGCTGACCCACGACGCGCTCGCCGGCCTGCCGGACGACGAGCTGGCGCCGCTGCTCGACGACGCCGCCCTCGCCGCGGCGCTGGCCTGCACCCGCGCCGGCGCCGACCCGCCGACCGCCGCGGAGCTGGCGGCCGCCCGCCGCTGACCCACACCTCCCCGGAGCGCGGCACCCGGTCGGGGAGACTGACCGGGTGAGCGCCGAGACGATGTTGCTGCTGGTCCTCGGCGCGGTGGCGGTGATCGTCGCGGTGCGCTGGGTCGCCGACCACACCGGGCTGCCGGCGGCGGCGCTGCTCACCCTGGCGGGCATCGGCTACGCCTTCCTGCCCGGGCCGAACGTGACGCTCGACCCGCACCTCGTGCTCACCCTGGTGCTGCCGCCGCTGCTCTACAGCGCAGCGCTGGACTCCTCGCTCACCGCGATCCGGCGCAACCTGCGCACGGTGGTCAGCCTGTCGGTGCTGCTGGTGCTGGTCACCGCGGTGCTGATCGGGGCCGGCTTCGCGCTGTTCGTCACCGGCGCGACGCTGGCGGCGGGCATCGCGCTGGGCGCGGCCGTCGCCCCGCCGGACCCGGTGGCGGCGCTGTCGGTGGGCCGCAAGGTCGGCCTGCCGCCCCGGCTGATCACCCTCATCCAGGGCGAGGGGCTGCTCAACGACGCGACCGCGCTCACCCTGCTCACCGTCGCGGTCACCGCCGCCCAGGGCGACGGCTTCTCCACCCCGGCCGCCGTCGGCGAGTTCGTCATCGCCGCCGCGGGCGGCGTCGCCGCCGGCCTGGTGGTGGCCTACGGCGTCCGCCCGCTGCGCCGGCTCCGCCGCGACCCGCTGTCCTCCAACGCCATCTCGCTGGCCACCCCGTTCGTCGCCTACCTGCTGGGCGAGGCGGTGCACGTCTCCGGCGTGCTGGCCGTGGTCGTCGCCGGCCTGGTCATCGGGCACAACACCCCGTACTGGACGTCGGGGGCCAGCCGGCTGCAGACCGACGCCGTCTGGCGGCTGGTCGACTTCCTGCTCGAGGGCATCGTCTTCCTGCTCATCGGCCAGCAGCTGCCCACCGTGATCCGTGGGCTGGGCCAGTACGAGACCTCCACGATCGTCACCGCGGCCGCGATCACCGTGGGCTGCGTGCTGCTCGTCCGGCCGCTGTGGCTGCTGCTCACCGAGTCGCTGCCGCGCTGGGCGCACAGCCAGCTCGGTGGGCAGGAGATGGACGACGCGGACGACGGCCCGCCGACCGGGCCGTTCAGCGGCCGGCTCAGCATCCGCGAGATCGTGGTGCTCAGCTGGGCCGGTACCCGCGGGGTGATCAGCCTGGCCGCGATCTTCACGCTGCCGCTGGTCACCGACAGCGGCGCGCCGTTCCCCGACCGCGACCTGCTGCTGTTCTGCGCGTTCCTGGCGGTGCTGGTCACCCTGGTCGGGCAGGGCGTCACCTTCGCCCCGCTGGTGCGGGCCCTGGGCTGCCGCGCCGACCAGGCCGACGAGGCGCGGCTGCGCAACCAGGCCCGGATCGCCGCGGCAGAGGCCGGGCTGGCCCGGCTGGAGTCGCTGCAGTCGGAGGAGCACGACGCCGTCGACGACCAGGCGATCGGCTACCTGCGGGCGCAGCTGAGCGGCCGGCTGGACCGCTACCGCAAGCGGCTGGACGTGCTGAGCAGCGCCGAGGGCGGCGACATCCCGCTGTCCCCCACCTACGAGGCGGCGCTGCGGCTGCGCCGCGCGGTGATCGCCGCCCAGCGCGAGGAGCTGCTGCGCTGGCGCGACGGCGCGCGGCTGCCCGACGAGGGGCTGCGGATCCTGGAGCGCGAGCTGGACCACGAGGAGGGCCTGCTGCCCGCCCGCGAGCGCTAGCCGACCGGCAGCCCGGCCAGCCCGGCGACGAGCCCGAGGGCGGCGCAGACACCCAGCGTCCGCAGCACCGACCACTTCACCCGGAACAGCAGGACGGCGGCGACCGCGGCGATCGCGAACGCCACCCAGCGCGGCTCGGTGAGGTCGGGGAGCTCGAGCGCCAGCACCGACGCGTCGACGGAGACGGTGTCGCGGAACAGCGTGTGCACCGCGAAGTAGAGGCCCAGGTTGGCGATCACCCCGACCACCGCGGCGGTGATCCCGGTCAGCGCCGCCGACAGCGACCGGTTGCCCCGCAGCCGCTCCATGTACGGCGCGCCGAGCAGCACGAACAGGAAGCTGGGCACGAAGGTCACCCAGACGACCAGGAACGAGCCGAGGACCGCGGCGACCCAGGGGTCCAGGGACCCCGGGTCGCGGTAGGCGCCGAGGAACGCGACGAACTGCACGACCATGATCAGCGGCCCGGGGGTGGTCTCGGCGAGCGCCAGACCGCGCACCATCTCCCCCGGCGCCAGCCAGCCGTAGACCTGCACCGCCTGCTGGGCGACGTAGGCCAGCACCGCGTACGCGCCGCCGAAGGTCACCACCGCGGCCCCGGAGAAGAACAGCCCCTGCTGGGCGAAGACGCTGTCCCGGCCGGTGAGCAGCAGCACCGCGAGCACCGGCGCGCTCCACACCAGCAGGCCGATCACCAGCACCCGCACGCTGCGCCGGGTGGAGGGCCGCTCGGTGTGCAGCACGTCGTCGCTGATCACCGGTGCCGGGCCGTCGTCGGCGCTGTCGGTGGGCCCCTCGGGCACCGACCCGGGACGCCGCCGGGCCAGCGCCCAGCCGGCCACCCCGGCGAGCGCGACGACGACCGGGAACGGCACCCCGAACAGCGCGAGCGCGAGGAAGGCAGCCACCGCGATGGCCACCAGCGCGGTGCTGTTCAGCGCCCGCTTGGCCACCCGGACCACCGCCTGGACGACGATCGCCACGACCGCGGGGGCGAGCCCGGCGAACACCGCACCGACCGCGGTCGTGTCGCCGTAGGCCACGTACACCCCGGACAGCGCCAGCAGCGCGACCACGCCGGGCAGCACGAACAGCCCACCGGCGATCAGCCCGCCGCGGACGCCGTTGAGCAGCCACCCCACGTAGGTCGCCAGCTGCTGCGCCTCCGGGCCGGGCAGCAGCATGCAGTAGTTCATCGCGTGCAGGAACCGGCGCTGCCCGATCCAGCGCTGCTCGTCGACGAGCGTCCGCTGCATCACCGCGATCTGGCCGGCCGGCCCACCGAAGGTCTGCAGCGAGATGAGGAACCACGCCCGGGTCGCCGTGCGCAGCGGCACGGTCTCCCCCGGGGTGGCGGGCGGGGAGGCAGGGGCGTCGCTGGGCACGGCGTCTCCGTCGGGTCGGTGGTGCGAGGGTCAGACGATGTCAGACCCCGTCACGACGCCGCGGCGTGCGTGCCGAACGTGCGGGCGTGGTAGGTCAGCGGCGCCGCGGCGGTGGTCGCCGCGCGCTGCACCTCGCCCAGCACGATCACGTGGTCACCGCCCTCGACCAGCTGGGTGACGGTGCAGGCCAGCCAGCCCGGGCTGCCGGCCAGCCGCGGCGCGCCCGCGTCGTCCGACCACCGCACGCCGGCGAACTTGTCGCTGCCCTTGCGGGCGAACGCCAGCGCGAGCGAGGCCTGGTCGCTGCCGAGCACGTTGACCCCGAACACGCTGCCGTGCCCCAGCCGGGCGAGCAGCTCCGAGCCCCGGTCCAGCGAGACCAGCACCATCGGCGGCGCCATCGACAGCGACGCGAACGCGCTCACCGTCGTCCCGTGCGGGTGCCCGTCAGTGAGGGTGGTGACCACCGAGACCGGCGTGGCGACCCCGGCCATCACCGCCCGGAACTCCGCGGCCAGCCCCGTGGCCAGCTCGGCGCTCACGCCGGGGCCCCGAGCGGCGGCAGGCCCAGGTTGTCGCGCAGCGTCGTCCCCGGGTACTCGGTGCGGTACACGCCGCGCTCCTGCAGCAGCGGGACGACGGCGTCGACGAACGGGTCGAGCCCGCCGGGGGTCAGGTGCGGGACGAGGATGAACCCGTCGCTGGCGTCGGACTGCACCAGGTCGTCGATCTGCTCGGCCACGGTCGCGGCGCTGCCGATGAAGTTCTGCCGGCTGCTGACCTCGATCATCAGCTCGCGGATGGACAGGCCCTTGGCCTCGGCCTGCTCGCGCCAGTCCCGCGCGACGGCCAGCGGGTCCCGGTTCATCCGCACGCTGGCCCGCCCCTTGGCCACGGTGTGCTCGCCGACCAGCGGGTCGACCTCGGGCAGCGGGCCGTCGGGGTCGTAGCCGGAGAGGTCGCGGTTCCAGACCTCCTCGAGCTTGCGCAGCGCCGTCTGCCCGGACACCTGCTGCTTGCGCACCTCGGCGGCGAGCTCGGCGGCCTCGGCGTCGGTGTCGCCGATGACGAAGGTGGCGGCCGGCAGGATCAGCAGGTCCTCTCGGCGGCGGCCGTACTTCTCCAACCGGCCCTTGACGTCGGTGTAGAAGGCCTGCCCGGCCTCCTTGGTGCCGTGCCGGCTGAAGATGGCGTCGGCCGCCGAGGCCGCGAACTCCCGGCCCTCCTCGGAGTCACCGGCCTGGAAGACCACCGGCCGGCCCTGCGGGCTGCGCGGGACGTCGAACCGGCCGGCGATGTCGAAGTGCGCGTCGGAGTGCGCGAACCGGCCGGCGTCCGGGTCGGCCAGGAACACGCCGCTCTGCTGGTCGGCGACCACCTCGTCGCCCCGCCAGCTGTCCAGCAGCTCGGTCACCGTCTGCAGGAACGTCCGGGCCCGCTCGTAGCGCTGGTCCTGGGCGAGGAAGCCCCCGCGCCGGAAGTTCTCCCCGGTGAACGCGTCCCAGGAGGTGACGACGTTCCAGGCCGCCCGGCCGCCGGAGAGGTGGTCGAGCGAGGCGAACTGGCGGGCCACCTCGTAGGGCTCGTTGAAGGTGGAGTTGATCGTGCCGGCCAGGCCGAGGTGCTCGGTGACCGCGGCCAGGGCGGCCAGCACGGTGAAGGTGTCCGGGCGGCCCACGACGTCCAGGTCGTAGATGGCGCCGTTCTGCTCGCGCAGCCGGAGGCCCTCGGCGAGGAACAGGAAGTCGAACTTCCCGCGCTCGGCGGCCTCGGCGAACCGGACGAACGAGCCGAACTCGATGTGGCTGCCGGCGGCCGGGTCGCTCCACACGGTGGTGTTGTTGACGCCGGGGAAGTGCGCGGCGAGGTGCACCTGCTTGGTCATGTCGACGTCCTCAGACAGTGGCGTAGCGGTTGGCGGGGCGCGGCAGCCCGAGCAGGCCGCGCAGGGTGTCCGCCTCGTAGGCGGTGCGGAACAGACCGCGGCGCTGCAGCTCCGGGACCAGCCCGGTGGTGACCTGCCGGAGGTCGTGCGGCAGCGCGGCCGGACGCAGCCGGTAGCCGGTCAGCCCGGCCGCGGCCCAGTCGGTGAGCAGGTCGGCGAGCTCGGCGGGCGTGCCGGTGAAGACCAGCGCGTCGCTGGTGTACGCGGCGCCGGCGGTCTCGTCGAGCCGCTCCCGGCGGGCCCGGGCGGTGGCGGCGTCGTCGTCCAGGAAGACGACCAGGTCACCCCAGACGTGCACGGTCTCCCCCGCCCGGCCGGCGGCCTGCTGCGCCGCCCGCACCTCCCCGACGACCCGGCCGGCGTCGGCGCGGTCGGCGGGCGTGACGAAGCCGAGGTCGGCGCTGCGCCCGACCAGCTCGAACGGGATGGCCTGGTGGGCCAGGGCGGCCACTACCGGCTGGCCCTGCGGCGGGCGCGGGGTGATCGACGGGCCCTTCACCGAGAACGACCGGCCCTCGAAGTCGATGTAGTGCAGCTTCTCCCGGTCGACGAACCGGCCGGTCGCGACGTCCCGGATCTCCGCGTCGTCCTCCCAGCTGTCCCAGAGCCGGCGGAGCACCTCGACCCAGTCGGCGGCCTCGTCGAAGAGCTCGCGCAGGGCCGCCTGGGTCTGCGGGTCGGCGGGGTCGAGGCTGCCCAGTTCGGGGAGGGTGCGGCGGCCGAAGTGGGCCGCCTCCGCGGGGCTGCCGCTGACCTTGACCCGGACCCCGGCGCGGCCGGTGCTGACGTAGTCGAGGGTCGCGATCGCCTTGGACAGGTGGAACGGCTCGGTGTGCGTGACCACCGCGGTCGGCACCAGCCCGATCGAGCGGGTCAGCGGCGCCACCCGGGCGGCGACCTGGACGGCGTCGAGCCGGCCGCGCACCTGGTCGGTGCGGCCGTCGGGGCCGCTGCGGTCGGTGGACTGCAGGGACAACCCGTCCTCGATGGTCACCAGGTCGAGCAGGCCGCGCTCGGCCTCCTGGACCAGGTCGACCCAGTACCGGGGGGTGAGCAGCTCGGTGGGGCGGGCGCCGGGCTCGCGCCAGGCGGCCGGGTGCCAGCCGGCGCCGTCCAGGGCGACGGCGAGGTGGAGGTGGGTGCTCATGTCTCTCCGGGGGTTCAGGCGGCGGACGCGGCGAGGGCGCGCGCGGCGGGGACGACGGCCTGCCACAGCCGGCGGGCCAGGGCGTCGTTCTGGCGGAAGAACGGGGCGTTGGTGCGGGGCCGGGCGAAGGCGGCCACCTGCGCGCCGGAGGTCCAGAAGCCGACCGCGAAGAGCCGTTCCTGCACCTGCCCGGTGGCGCTGACCACCCGCTGACCGGGGTCGACGGCGAGCCGGCCGGTGCCGATGCCCCCACCGACCGTCTTCTCCGCGGCCACCCCGCGGGCCAGCAGCGAGGTGACCAGCTGGTCGGGGGTGGCGGACACCGCGGGGGCCGGGATGCGGGCCTCGACCAGCGCCCGGGCGGTGACCACCGCGTCGACCGAGGCCGACCGGGCGCGGAACATCCCGGCGTCGACGTCGAGCTCGACCCGGGTGTCGGCACCGAGGAACCGGATCACGCCGGCCTCGGAGAGGGCGAGCAGCTCGGCCAGCCGCGGCGCGGGCGGCCCGCTGGCCAGGTAGCTGAACAGGTTCATCCACCAGCCGGAGACGTCCTCGGCCTCCGACCGCGGGGTCAGCCGGCCGGCGCCGACCAGCCCGGCGATGGTGCCGTGGCAGAACAGCAGCGCGGTGAACACGGCCTGGTCGGCGCTGTGCCGGGGGTCGGCCGAGCGGGCGAGGTCGGCGCGGACCAGCCCGCGCACCGCCTCCTGCAGCTCGTCGGCGCTGCCGAACCGGGCACCACCGAGCGGGCGGTCCCGGGCGGCGAGGTCGAACCGGTCCGCCGGGTCCGGGACGGCGAGGGCCACCAGGTCGGCGACCAGCACCGGGTCGTCGGTCGCCGCGTACTCGGCGGCGAACTCCGCCCAGGGCAGCGTGGTGCGCTCGGGAGCGGTGCGGAACAGCTCGGTGTAGTGCGCCCAGCCGAGCTCCCGGACGATCACCGGGGCCAGGTCGGCGCGCAGGTCGAGCCGGCGGTCGGCACCGAACCGGTCGTCGATCGCCTCGGGGGTGAAGAAGCGCAGCGGCACCGGCGGGCCGGGCCAGACGTAGCCGAGCTTGGCCCGGTACGGGACCCCGCGCCGGGAGCCGACGTGCAGCACCGGCTCCTGCCCCGAGGGCAGGTACCGCAGCCGGTCGCCGTCGCTCTCGAACCGGCCGCCGCGACCGCTGGTGAGCAGCACCATCAGGTCGACGAAGGCCAGGCCGGCGCCGCGCACCAGCACGTCCTCACCGGGCGCCAGCCGGGAGAGGTCCAGGTCGGCGGTGTAGCCGGTGGGCAGGTAGGTGAGCCCGGCGGCGTCGGCCCGCCGCTGCACGTCCTGCTCGGCAGGGGTGGCGTGCGCGTCCAGGTGTCCCTGGGCGAGCACGGCCAGGTCGGCCGCGAGCACCCGGCCGTCGGCCAGCTCGACGTCGACGCCCTCGGTGCGCACCCGGACGTCGACCGCCCGGGTCTCGAGCAGGTGGACGTCGGCCCACGGGCGGGCGGCGGCCACCACCTCGGCGAGCACCCACCCCAGGTAGGCGTTGACCAGCGGGCGGGAGGGGAAGGACGTCGGCGTCGTCCGCCGGGCCTCCTCCCCCACCGGGTCGCCGGCCGGCAGGCCGCGGCCGACCGCCTCGACCCACTGCCACAGGGTGGTGCCCTCCCCCACCGGACCGTCGACGGTGACCGAGGGGTCGGGCAGCACGGTGACGTCGGCGGCCAGCGAGTTCGCCCACAGCAGGGACGGCTGGGCGGCGCGCCAGACGCGCCCGCCACCGGGCGGGTGCGGGTCGACCAGGTGCACCTGCAGCCTGCTGCCGTCGCCGAGCTCTGGCGCGCTGGCGATCAGCCGCTCGAGCAGGCCGATGGCGGTCGGGCCGGCGCCGACGACGGCGATCGACGGGCCGGGGTGACCGAGGGAGGGTGCGGGGGACGCGGACAAGCGGGCTCCCGGGGAGGGACGAGCGGTCAGGGACGCGGGGTCGCAGGCCTCGGCCGACACTGCGCGCTCGACGTCCGCAGGAGGTCGACGTGCCGGCGGCAGACCAGGGCGGTGCTGGGCACGGGCGTCTCCTCTCTCCTGCGGGGCTCGTCGGGACCAAGCGACCGCGGGGGCGGGCTGTTCCCGTCCCGGCGTGTCGGTGGCTGCGTATGTCTACCAAGTCGATCGTATTTGACGACAGCCGGGGTGGGGCCCTACAGTCCGCCGCAGGTCCTGAGCGCCAGCGTCAAGCCCCGGCTCGCTGGCCGGCAACCCTCCCTGCGACGGGGTGCCCCGGGTGACGACCTGGCCGTGCGCGTCCGCGCCCGGCAAGCAGCGGCCCCCTCCCCGAGGGGACGAACGAGGAGCAGCACTGTGGGAGAGACCAGCTCGCGCCTGGTGCGCGCCGTCTCCGCCGACCTGGTCGGCCGGCCGACCGTCGACCTGCTGCGCACCGACAGCGCGCTCTGTCGCTGACCCGGCGCCACCCTCCCGCTCCTCCCCCGCACCCACCCCGCCGCCCGCGGCGGCGTCCGGCGCGCCCACCTCCCTCCGCAGGAGTCCCCTCCGCATGTCCACGTCCCTGTCCGCGACCACCCCTGACCAGCTCCAGGTGGTCCGCGTCCACCCCGACGACCCGCTCACGGCGCCGTTGTTCGCCGAGCTCGCCGCCGAGTACGACAGCCGCTACGGCGACCTGTTCGGCGGCGCGTCCCAGGAGCTCACCCGCTACCCCGCCGAGGCCTTCCTCCCCCCGGACGGCGACTTCGTCCTGCTGCTGGACGACGGCGTGGCCGTCGCCGGCGGCGCCTTCATGCGGCACCCCTCCGGTGCCGCCGAGGTCAAGCGGATGTGGACCGCCGCCACCCACCGTCGCCGCGGCCTGGCCCGCCGGGTCCTCACGCTGCTCGAGCTCCGCGCCGCCCAGCAGGGCTACCGGCGGATGCACCTGACCACCGGCCCGCGCCAGCCCGAGGCGCGCGACCTCTACCTGGCCGCCGGCTGGACGCCGCTGTTCGACCCGGCCGTCCCCCGCCCCACCGACACCGAGACGCTGCGCGCCCTGCCGGTCGACCAGCGCCTCTACGCCTTCGACAAGCAGCTCCCGGGAGACCCGAGATGACCACGCTGGAGACCCGTCCGGCGGCCGCCGCGTCGCCGGCGGGCACGCCCTACGACCAGCTCCAGGTGGTGCCGGCCCGGCACCCCGGCCGCTGGGTCGCCACCGCCGTCGTCGCCGTCCTGCTGGCGATGGTGCTCAACAGCCTGGTCACCAACCCGCGGTGGGAGTGGGACGTCGTCGGCGCCTACCTCACCGAGGAGTCGATCGTCCGCGGGGTGCTCACCACCATCCAGCTGACCGCGATCACCGCGGTGCTCGGCTTCGCGCTGGGCACCGTGCTGGCGCTGATGCGGCTGAGCCGCTCGCCGCTGCTGCAGGCGGTCAGCTGGGGCTACACCTGGGTGTTCCGCTCGGTGCCGCTGATCCTGCAGCTGCTGCTCTGGTACAACCTCGCCTACCTCTACCAGCACCTGGACATCGGCATCCCGTTCGGCCCGTCCTTCGCCAGCGTCGAGACCCTCTCGCTGATCGACAAGTTCGGCGCCGCCGTGCTGGGGCTGGGCCTGCACCAGGCCGCCTACTCGGCGGAGATCGTCCGCGCCGGGATCCTCTCGGTCGACCAGGGCCAGCACGAGGCGGCCGCCTCGCTGGGCATCCCGCGCCGCCGGCAGACCACCCGGATCGTCCTGCCGCAGGCCATGCGCACCATCGTGCCGACCGCGGTCAACGAGGTGATCGGCCTGTTCAAGGGCACCTCCATCGTCTACGTGCTGGCGCTGGGCGAGCTGTTCTACACGGTGAGCGTCATCTACGGCCGGACCCAGCGGGTGCTGCCGATGCTCGTGGTCGCCGCGGTCTGGTACGTCGTGCTCACCACCGTGGTCACCGTCGTCCAGTACCACGTCGAGCGGCACTACGCCCGCGGCGCGGTCCGGACGCTGCCACCCACACCGCTGCAGCGGGTCCGGTCCGAGCTCGGCGCCGTCCTCTCCCGCTTCGGCGCACCGCGCGGAGCCACCCGATGACCGCCGTCGAGCTCCCGACCACCGACACCCGGCCCGGCCGGGTCGAGGTGCACGGCGTGCACAAGTCCTACGCCGGCGTGGAGGTGCTGCACGGCGTCGACCTGGTGGTCGAGCCGGGCACGGTGACCGTCGTCCTCGGGCCGTCGGGCTCGGGGAAGTCGACGCTGCTGCGCAGCATCAACCACCTGGAGAAGGTCGACCGCGGGTTCGTCGCGCTGGACGGCGAGCTGGTCGGCTACCGCCGCAAGCCCCACCGCGGGCGCGAGCGGCTGCACGAGCTGCAGGAGAAGGAGGTGCTGCGGCAGCGCACCCGGTTCGGGTTCGTCTTCCAGTCCTTCAACCTCTTCCCGCACCTCACCGCGCTGGACAACGTCGTCGAGGCCCCGGTCTCCGCGCAGGGCCGCGGGCGCCGGGAGGTCGAAGCCGAGGCCCGCGAGCTGCTCGCCCGGGTCGGGCTGGCCGGCCGCGAGGGCGCCTACCCGCGGCAGCTGTCCGGCGGGCAGCAGCAGCGGGTGGCGATCGCCCGGGCGCTGGCCATGCGCCCGGCGGTCCTGCTCTTCGACGAGCCGACGTCGGCGCTGGACCCGGAGCTGGTCGGTGAGGTGCTCGCGGTCATGGAGGACCTCGCCCGCAGCGGCACCACGATGATCGTGGTCACCCACGAGATCGGCTTCGCCCGCGAGGTCGCCGACCAGGTCGTCTTCATGGACGAGGGCCGGGTGGTCGAGCAGGGCCCGCCCGAGCAGGTGATCGACGCCCCGCAGCACGACCGCACCCGCGCCTTCCTCGCGCGCGTTCTCTAACCGACCCCACCCACAGTCCGACTGGACGGCGCACCGTGCGCCGCCCGGCGATGGCACACGCCCGTGTGCCCCATCCGAGGAGAGACAGACCGTGACCGCACGTACCCGACGAGCCCCGCTCGTCGCCGCCCTGGCCGCCGTGTCCGCACTGGCCCTCGGGGCGTGCAGCAGCTCCGGGGAGATCGAGAGCGCGGCCGCCGCCGACGAGGGCGGCACCGCCCTGGTCGTGGACACCAGCCCCGAGCAGGACCGCGTGCGCACCGAGCCCAGCGACGAGGCGATCGCCCTGCTGCCCCCGGGCCTGGTCGACGACGGCGTGCTGCGGGTGGCGACGTCGCCGTTCAGCGCACCGCTGTCCTTCTACGCCGACGACAACGCCACCGCGATCGGCAACGAGACCGACATCGCCCAGCTGGTCGCCGACGGGCTGGGCCTGGAGCTGCAGCTGGTGCCGACCGACTGGGCGAACTGGCCGCTGGCCACCCGGTCCGGCGACGTCGACGTCACCATCTCCAACGTCACGGTGACCGAGGAGCGCAAGCAGCTGTTCGACTTCTCCTCCTACCGCGTGGACGAGCTGGGCTTCCTCGCCCAGGCCGGCTCGGACGTCGAGATCGACGAGCCGGCGGACGTCGCCGGGCTGACCGTCGCGGTCGGCTCGGGCACCAACCAGGAGAAGATCCTGCTGGCCTGGGACGAGCAGAACCGCGCCGCCGGGCTGGACCCGGTGCAGGTCGAGTACTTCGAGAACGACGGCGACACCACGCTGGCCCTGCAGTCCGGCCGGCTCGACCTCTCCTTCGGCCCGAACGCGACCGCCGCCTACAAGGCCGCCCGGTCGCCGGAGGACTTCGCGGTCGTCGGCACCGTGAACGGTGGCTGGCCGGACACCGCCCAGATCGCCGTCGCCACCGCGAAGGGCAACGGGCTGGCACCCGCGGTCACCGCCGCGCTGAACGCCGCGATCGAGGACGGCAGCTACGCCGAGGTGCTCGAGCGCTGGGGCCTGACCAGCGAGGCGATCGAGCGCTCCGAGACCAACCCGCCCGGCCTCCCGGCCGCCTGACCTCGCCCATCCGAGAGGACCCCACCATGACCCGCACCCGCACGCCCCGTACCCGCCCGGTCCTCCCGGTGACCAGCGCGCTGCTGCTGTTCACCGTCACGCTGCTCTCGGCCTGCAGCTCGTCGGCCGACATCGAGGCCGAGGAGCGGGCCGAGTCCAGCAACGCCGGGTCCGCCCAGCCGCTCTCCGTCGACACCAGCCCCGAGCAGGCCGACCGGGTCAGCAGCGACGAGGACCCCGACGCCGCCGCCCTGGTGCCCGGTGCGATCGCCGCCGACGGCCGGCTCACCGTCGGCGTCGTGGGCACCGGTGAGCCCCCGCTGGGCTTCCTGGCCGACGACAACAGCACCGTCGTCGGCAGCGAGGTCGACATCGCCTCGCTGGTCGCCGACTCCCTGGGCCTCGAGCTCGACCTGCGCAACATCTCCTGGGAGCAGTGGCCGCTGTCGGTGCAGAGCGGCGACGTCGAGGCGGTGTTCAGCAACGTCGGGGTCAACGCCGAGCGGCTGCAGCTGTTCGACTTCGCCACCTACCGGCAGGGGATCATGGCGTTCACCGCGCAGAGCGGCAGCGACCTGGAGATCGCCGAGGCCGCCGACATCGCCGGCCTCACGCTCGCGGTCGGCTCGGGCACCAACCAGGAGCGCATCCTGCTGGACTGGAACGCCGACAACGAGGCCGCCGGGCTGGAGCCCGCGACGCTGGACTACTACGCCAACGCCGCCGACGCGCTGCTCGCCATCCGGTCGGGCCGGGTCGACGCCTACCTCGGGCCCAACCCCAACGCGGTCTACCAGGAGAGCAAGGGGCAGGTGGCGATCGTCGGCACGGTCAACGCCGGCTGGCCCAACACCACCTACGTCGCGGCCACGACGCTCAAGGGCAACGGGCTGGTCGAGGCGGTGCAGGCCGGCCTGCAGCACGTCTTCGACGACGGCAGCTACACCGCCACCCTGGAGCGCTGGGGGCTCACCGACGAGGCCGTCGACGAGCCCGTGGTCAACCCGCAGGTGGCGTCCTGACCCCGGCCGGCCCGGCCACCCCGCGCCGCACCGACGTGGTGGTGGTCGGCGGGGGCGTGATGGGCTCGGCGACCGCCTGGGCGCTGGCCCGGCGCGGGGTGGACGTCGTCCTGCTGGAGCGGTTCGGGCCGGGGCACGCGCACGGCGCCTCGCACGGCCGCTCCCGGATCTACCGCAGCACCTACGCCCAGCCGCACCACCAGGCGCTGGTGGCCGAGGCGCGGCGGCTGTGGGCGGAGCTGGAGGAGGAGTCCGGAGCCCGGGTGCTGCACCCGGCGCCGGGCGTCGCCACCGCGCCGGTGGCCGACCTCGGGCGGTTGCGGGAGGTCGCCGCGGCGATGACCACCGCCGGGGTGCCGCACGAGTGGCTCACGGCCGCCGAGGCCGAGCAGCGCTGGCCGGGGATGCGGTTCCCCGGGCCGGTGCTGCACGAGCCGGCCACCGCCGGGCGGGTGGACGCCGACGCCGCGGTGACCGCGCTGCAGGCGGCGGCGGCCGCGCACGGGGCGGTGGTCCGGCACCACCGCCGGGTCACCGCCGTCGAACCGGACTGCGAGGGGGTGCTGGTCCGCTCGGCGGCCGGGGCGGTGGTGCGGGCGCGCACCGCCGTCGTGGCGGCCGGCGCCTGGACAGCCGACGTCCTGCCCGGGCTGGTGCTCCCCCCGCTGCGGGTCACCCAGGAGCAGCCGGCGCACTTCCGGCCGCTGGACCCGGCGGCGGGGTGGCCGGCGTTCACCGCCGACCCCGACCCGGCCGAGGGCTGGCCCAGCGGGGTGTACGGGCTGGCCAGCCCGAACGAGGGCGTGAAGGTCGGCTTCCACGGCACCGGGCCGGAGGTGCACCCCGACCGGCGCGACCACCTGCCGGAACCGGGGCAGCTGGCGCAGCTGCAGGAGTATGTGCGCCGGTGGCTGCCCGGGCTCGACGCCTCGGCGCCGGAGCCGATCTCGTGCACCTACACCACCACGCCGACCGGCGAGTTCGTGCTCGACCGGATCGGCGCGGTGGTGGTGGCGGCCGGCTTCAGCGGGCACGGCTTCAAGTCCGCGCCGGCGGTCGGCCGGGTGCTCGCGGACCTCGCCGTCGGTGCGGCCCCCGACGCGGCGCCGTTCCGGGTCGCCGCGCACGCCGTCCCGGCCTGACGGCTCACCAGGGCGCGACGCCGGCCTCCTCGAAGAACCCGCCGCGCGGCCCGTCGTCGGGCAGGGTGGCGAGCCGGATCACGACGGCCGCCCCCTGCTCGGGCGTCCGCTCCCCGTCGAAGCCGGTGAAGTCGGTCGCGACGTAGCCCGGGCAGGCGGCGTTGACGATGACCGCCGTGCCGGCCAGCCGGCGGGCGTACTGGGTCGTGAGGCTGGTGAGCATCGTCTTCGAGGGCGAGTAGGCGGCCATCACCGGGCCGGGCTGCAGGGTCAGCGAGCCCATGGTGCTGGACACGTTGACGATGCGCGGCGACTGCGCGCGACCGAGCAGCGGCAGCATCGCGTTGGTCACCCGGACGACGCCGAACACGTTGGTGTCCAGCACCGTGCGGACGACGTCCAGGTCCAGGGTCGTCGGGTCCTGCGCGCCGCCGTCGGTCCGGCCGGAGATGCCCGCGTTGTTCACCAGCACGTCGAGCCGGCCCGCCGTCCGCTCGATCACCGCCGCGGCCGCGGCCACGCTGTCGTCGGAGGTCACGTCCAGGGCCACCCCGAACGCGTCGACACCGGCGGCCCGCAGCCGGGCGACGGCCTCCGCGCGCCGGGCGTCGTGCCGGGCGCCCACCGCCACCCGCAAGCCGAGCTCGCCGAGGCCCGCCGCGATGGCGTAGCCGATGCCCTTGTTCGCGCCGGTGACCAGCGCCGTCCTCGTGTCGTCCACGTCGGCCATGCTCGGCGGGCCGGGCAGCCGGTGTCCACGACCGATCCGGTCGGTTGAGGTACCCGGCGGGTATCAGCGCCGTACGCTCGGCCGGTGACCGACCTGGAGACCCGCGAGCTCCGGTACTTCGTCGCGGTCGCGGAGGAGCTGCACTTCGGCCGGGCCGCCGACCGGCTCGGCATGGCGCAGCCGCCGCTGTCCCGCGCCATCCGCCAGCTCGAGCACCGGCTCGGGGTCCGGCTCCTGGACCGCGACCGCCGGGGCACGGCGCTCACCGACGCCGGCCGGGTGCTGCTCCGCGAGGCCCGCACGGCTCTGGACGCGGTGACCGCCGCCGGCCGCCGGACCCGGCGGGCCGCCGACCCCGCGCGCCCGCTGGTGCTGGTCACCAAGGCCGGGGCGTCGCACGAGCTGCTGCAGCGGCTGCTGGACGCGGTCGCCGGCGACCCGGGTCAGCCCCCGGTCGAGGTGCTGCTCTGCGAGGTCGGCGAGCAGGCCGGCCTGCTCCGCGACGGCAGCGCCGACGTCGCGGTGATGCACCGGCCGGTCGACGACCTCGACGGGTTCGACACCGAGGACCTGCTGGTCGAGGGCCAGGTGGCGATCGTGCCCGCCCGGCACCCGCTCGCCGCGCGTGACCGGCTCACGATGGCCGAGGTGAGCGACGTGCCGGACCTGCCGATCGCCCGGTGGCCCCGGCTCGACGGCTCCTACCCGGACGGGCCGGGGCCGGAGGTGCACACCCAGTCCCAGCTCGCCCAGCTCGTGGCGCTCGGCCGCACCCTGCTCGTCATCCCGGCGTCCAGCCGCGCCTGGCAGTGGCCCGAGCACGTCGCGGTGCCGGTCCCCGACGCACCGGCCATCACCACGGTGCTCGCCTGGCCCGCGGGCAGCCGGTCCCCTGCCGTCGCGTCCCTGGTCCGCGCAGCAACCGGGCTGCGCGACGCCGGGACCCCCGCCCCGTAGCCGGGACGCCCACCTGCTCCGGCGATCGCGCCGTTGTCCACAGACGTCGTCTCTGCTGGTCAGCGGGCTGGCGCCTCGGTATCATCGAACGTGTGTTCGACTCCATTGTCGCTGAGGCGCCACCCCGCGCGGGATGGTCCGACGCGGCCTTCGCGCCGCTGCGGGCATTCCTGGAGCAGGGCGGCATCCTGCTCGACCTGCTCCGGGAGGAACAGCAGGCGATCAGCTCCTCCCAGGCCTGGCGAGCGCGGTGGATCGCCGACTTCTGCCGCGCTCGGCCTGCCGGCAACGACCGGCCCGACACCGAGATCGGTGCCGCCGCGGCGGCCACCCGCGCGGGTCGGCCGGAGGTGCTGCTCAGCGTCAGCGAGTGGGCCGTGGACGAGGTCGCCGCCGCCCTCTCGGTGACCTCGGCGACCGCACAGTCCTGGATGGTGCAGTCGCTGCAGCTGGTCCACCGGCTGCCCGCCACCCTGGCGGCCCTGGAGCAGGGCGAGCTCACCTGGGAGCACGCCACCGCGATGTGCCAGGTCCTCGCCCCGCTCGACGACGACCTGCGCGCCGAGGCGGAGGGCCGACTGCTGGCCCGGCTCGGGCACAAGACCCCGACGCAGCTGCGCGCCGCCGCGCACCGGGTCGTGCAACGACTCGACGGCCAGGCCATCACCCGGCGGGTGCAGGCGGCCCTCCGCGCACGGGCGGTCGCCGTGCACCCCACCGGCGACGGCCTCGGCACGCTGGCGGTCACCGACCTGCCGCTGCCCGTCCTGCGCGCCATGGAGGACGCACTGCGCCAGTACGCCGACGCCGCTTCGGCGCCCGACGACCCGCGCACCCGGCAGCAGCGGATGGCCGACTGCCTCGTCGACCTCGTGCTCCGGCCCGGTGAGCACGGGCTGGCCCCGGTGCAGGCGCAGCTCACCGTGCTCGCCACCGTGCGCACCCTGCTGGGCGGTGACGAACCCGGCGAGGTCGGCGGCGACGTGGTCCCGGCCGAGACCGTTCGTGCCCTCGGCCTGCTCCCCGCCGACGACCCGGCCGACGACCCGGCCGACGGCAGCGCCGCCACCGCTGACAGCGCCGCCACCGACTGCACGGACCTCGCTCACCTGTTGGACACCCGCAGCCTCTGCGACACCGCGCTCGCCGCACGGCCGCAGATCGGCCTCGTCGACGAGCTGACCGGCCAGCTCCTCGCCCTCACCGACGGCGGCGGTCTCCGCGCCGGCCGAGCCCTCGGGCCGCCGCCACCGACCGACGCCTACCGGCCCACCGACCCGCTGCGCCGCTTCGTCCAGCTCCGTGACCGCCGGTGCCGGTTCCCCGGCTGCCGGCGCCCCGGTCGGCGCTGCGACCAGCACCACGTCACCCGCTGGCCCGCGGGCGACACCGCCGCGGAGAACCTCTGCTGCCTGTGCCGCCACCACCACCGGCTCGTCCACCAGGCGCCCGGCTGGCAGCTGCACGCCCTGCCGGCCGGCGGCCTCCGGTTCACCACCCCCACCGGTCAGGTGCTCACCACCTGGCCCGACGGGCACCCGGCCGATGACGCGCCACCGCCCGGTCGCACCCCTCGACCGCCGACCGGACCGCCCGGCGACCCGCCACCCTTCTAGGCCTGCGAAACGTTCGTGCGCAGCGGCGCGGTCAGCTCCCCTAGCCTCCCGCCGTGGACGTACCCGACAGCCCCCGCCTCCGCTTCCGCAGGATGTCCGACGGCGACCTGGACCTCATGGAGTCGCTGCTCGGCGACCCCGTCGTGATGGAGCACTACGACCACCCGATGTCCCGGAGCGAGTGCCGGAACTGGATCGACTGGAACGTGCGCAACTACGCCAGGGACGGCTTCGGGCTCTGGGTCATCGAGACCGAGGACGGCGACTTCGTCGGGGACTGCGGTCTGACGTGGCAGCCGATCGACGGTGAGTCGCTCGAGCTCGGCTACCACGTCCTGCCGCGGCACCAGGGGAAGGGCCTGGCCACCGAGGCTGCCCGGGCCGTCACGGAGTTCGTCCGGCTGCGAGGAGGCGTGGACCACGTCATCGCCATCATCGACCCGGGCAACACCGCGTCAGTCCGCGTGGCCGAGAAGGCCGGGCTGAGCTTCTGGAAGCGTGCCGAGTACCACGGGCGCGAGGCGCTGGTCCACCGTGCCGACCTGAGGAGGACCTGACCGGCGGTGCGGCGCACCGCCCGTCAGGACCTGACCGCTCAGCCGACCGGCTTCTTCTCCCCGGCCTCGACCGCGACCGGCAGGTGGTTCTCCGCCGGCGGCAGCGGGCAGGTGGCGAACGCGGTGTAGGCGCACGGCAGGTTGGTGGCCCGGTTCAGGTCCAAGGTCACCGTGCCGTCGGCCGCCGGCGGCGCGACCTGCACCGAGCGGTTCGCCGCGTACGTGGTCACCCCGGACGTCTCGTCGGTGAACAGCACGAACAGGCTGCCCGGCGTCGAGCCGTTGAACGCGGTGAGCGCCAGCTGCTGCCCGTCGAGGGTGAACTCGATCCGGCCGGGGGCGTCGTAGACGTGCTGCAGCCCCTCGACCACGGCGCCGACCGTCGTCGGCCGCGGCTCGTCGAACGGCACGTACCGCCCGGTCAGCGCCCACCGCGGGTCCGCCGGGTACGCCGGCGTCCCCGGGTAGCCGACCAGCACCGGGTTCGACGGGTGCCGCGGCCGGACGACGTCCGAGCCGCCCCGCCGGGCCACCTCGATGACGGCGTCCCCGTACCCGACGGTCACCCCACCGCGCTCGGGGATGACGCCGAAGGCGTGCTCGCCGTGCACCGGCTGCCCGTCGACGACCAGCTCCTCGCCGTCGGCCAGCCGGACGACGGGCCCGTCCGCGCCGGTCCACCACTCCCCGGGCGCGCCGTCGAGCCGCTGCGGCTCGCCGGTCAGCCAGTGCAGGCCGGTGATCGCCAGGAAGCCGTGCCGGTCGGCGCGGGCCGCCTCGTGCTGCGCGTGCCAGTCCGCCCAGTCGGCGGCGAACGTGTCGGTGTCGGTCAGGCTCATGGGTCAGTCCACCTCGGTGAGCAGGCCGGTGGCGACGTCGAACACGAATCCGCGCACGCTGTCCTTCACCGGGATGTACGGGCTGTCCAGGATGCGCTGCCGCGACGCCCGGACGTCGTCCGCCAGGTCGGCGAACGCCTCCGAGTGCCACTCGGGCCGGCTGCCGACCTCGGCCTCGATGCCGGACCGGAAGTCCTCGTCGCTGAAGGTCAGCATGCCGCAGTCGGTGTGGTGCACGAGCACCACCTCCCGCGTGCCGAGCAGCCGCTGGCTGATCGCCAGGGAGCGGATCAGGCCGGAGAACGACTCGGCGTCGCGGGCGTTCCCCTCGAGCAGCTCGTCGGTGGTGGTCACGGGCGACCTCTCCTCGGTAGGTGGTGCGGGGTCTCAGGAGCGGGCGGCGCTGCGGAGCGGAAGTCCCCGCGCCCGGTGTCGCCCTTCCAGTCGGCGAAGCCCTCGCCGGTGAGCTCCTCGAGCAGCTCGATGTCGGGCAGCAGCGGGGCCAGCACCTCCCGGCGCACCTCCACCGGCAGCGGCGGGCGCGGGGCGCGGCCGGCGTGCAGGGCGGCGAGCAGCGGCCGGCTGGCCTGCCGCCACACCTGCGGCGGTGCGTACGCGCCGAGCGCGGCACCGGCCCGGGTCACCCGGGCCAGCAGCCGGTACCGCGGGGAGTCGGGGACGTGCGGCTTGACGTTCTCCGGCGCCACGGTGTGCGCCAGCCCCGGCTCGACGCCGAGGAACCGGCTGACCCGGTCGAGGGTCTCCGCCGGGGTGTCGACCAGCTGCCGGTAGCGCAGCAGGAACACCCGCTCGCGGGGCACCAGCCGGTGCAGGTCGCGCAGCTGGATCCCGTAGGTGCCCAGGCCCCGGTAGTGCCAGAACGGCGCCCAGCCGGCGGCGACCCGCCGTTCCTCGTCCCGGACGGCGGCCAGGAAGTCGGCCTCCGGCTCCAGACCGTCGGCCCGCAGGTGCGCCCAGTTGGAGTGCGCCCGGTCGACCGGGTCGCGCACCACCACGACCACCTTCACGTCGGGGACGTCGGCGACCAGCCGCTGCTGCGCCGCGCGGTCGTAGAGGTAGAACGGCGTGCTCTCGCCGCGCACCGTGCCGGCCGGGGCCCCGGCGAACAGCCGCAGGTACTCCTCCCGCCGCCACACCCACTCCCGCGCGCTGTGCGCGTCGCCGGGCCCGCGCTGGCCGCTGCGCGGGGGTGGCCGGCCGTCGGTGAGGTAGTACTTCGGCTCCTTCACCGGCGACAGGAACAGCCCGGGGTGGGTGGCCAGCGCGGCGTGCAGCGCCGTGGTGCCGGCCTTGGGCGCGCCGGCGATCACGAACTGGGGCAGGCGGTCGGTGGTCACGGGCGGGCCTCCGGGAGGGGTGCGGGCGACGGCGGCGGGGTGTGCAGACTGGCGCCGTGCCCAGCAGACCCCAGCCCCCCGAGCCCGGCCCCTTCTGGTCGCAGGCGGACGTCGTCCTCGCCCCCGAGGACCCGCGCCCGGGCTCCTGGGCCGGTGGTCCCTCGGCGCAGCTGGTCGACGGCACGTGGTGGCTGGCCTACCGGCTGCGCCGGCCGGTCGGCGAGGGCCGCGGTTTCGCCAACGTGGTCGCCCGCTCCGACGACGGGGTCCGCTTCGAGCCGGTCGTGGCGATCGGCAAGGACGCGTTCGGCGCGGAGTCGCTGGAGCGCCCGGCGCTGGTGCACACGCCGGAGGGCCGCTGGCGGCTCTACGTCAGCTGCGCGACGCCGGGCACCAAGCACTGGCGGGTCGACCTGCTCGAGGCCGGCACGGTCGCCGGGCTGGCGACCGCGACCCCGCGCACCGTGCTGCCCGGCAGCGACGCGGCCGCGGTCAAGGACCCGGTGCTGCGGCACGACGGCACCCGGTGGCACCTGTGGGCCTCGGTGCACCCGCTCGACGACCCCGACGCCACCGACCGGATGACCACCGAGCACGCCACCAGCCCCGACGGCGTCGAGTGGACCTGGCAGGGCACCGCGCTGGCCGGCACCCCGGGCAGCTGGGACGCCCGCGGGGTCCGCGTCGCGACCGTGGTGCTGGACGGCGACCGCAGCTGGGCGCTCTACGACGGCCGGGCCACCGCGGCGGAGAACTGGGAGGAGCGCACCGGCCTGGCCGTGCAGGACGGCGACGGCGCGTTCACCGCCGCCGCCGGCGGACCGCTGCTGCAGAGCCCGCACCCGCCGGCCGGCCTGCGGTACGCCGACGTCGTGGCGCTGCCCGGCGGCGGTGCCCGCTGGTTCTACGAGGCGACCCGCGCCGACGGCGCCCACGAGCTGCGCACGGTGCTGCTGCCGCGCTGAGCGGCCGGTCACCGCACCGACGGCCCGCAGCCGGCGCCCCGCGCGGCCGAGGAGAGATCGGTGGCCCGCGGGTCGTCGGCGGGCTGCCAGCGGCCGGCGACCTGCGCGTAGGGCACCTGCGGCCCGGCGGACAGGAAGGCGTCCAGCGCGCCGAGCAGCGCCTCGACGTCGTCCAGGCTGCTGCCCACGCCGACGCTGGCCCGCAGCGCCCCCGCCGGCACGCCGAGGCGGGCCAGCAGCGGGTGGGCGCAGAACCGGCCGTCGCGCACCCCGATGCCGTGCTCGGCGGAGAGGTACGCGGCGACCAGGCCGGGGTCGGCGCCGGCCACGGTGAAGGAGACGACGCCGGTCGGCTCGGCGGAGTCGGCCCAGATGCGCAGCACCCGCACGCCCGGCAGCGCGGCCAGCCCGGCCACCAGCCGCTCGCGCAGCGCCCGCTCGTGCTCGGCCAGCGCCCCGGCGGGCAGCGCGGCCAGCGCGTCGCACGCCGCGGCCAGCGCCACCGCGCCCAGCACGTTGGGCGAGCCGCCCTCGTGCCGGTGCGGCGCGGCCACCCAGCTGGTCCGCTCGACGGTCACCTCCTGCACCGCCCCGCCGCCGGCGAGGTACGCGGGGGCGGCGTCCAGCCAGTCGCGCCGGCCGACCAGGGCCCCGGAGCCGAACGGCGCGTAGGTCTTGTGCCCGGAGAACGCCACGTAGTCGGCGCCGGAGCCGGCGAGGGAGAACCGCCGGTGCGGCACCAGCTGCGCGCCGTCGACCAGCACCCGGGCGCCGGCCGCGTGGGCCAGCTGCACCACCTCGTCCAGCGGCAGCGACTCGCCGGTGACGTTGGAGGCGCCGGTGACGGCGATCAGCGCGTACGGCGCGGCAGCCAGCTCGGTGCCCAGCGCGCGCAGCGTCTCGACCACGGTGGCCCCGGTCGGCAGCACGGTGACCGGGCCGCGCTGCTGCCAGGGCAGCAGGTCGGCGTGGTGCTCGCAGTCGAGCACCAGCACGGCGCCGCCGTCGGGCACGCAGCCGGCGAGCAGGTTGAGCGCGTCGGTGGTGTGCCGCACCAGCACGCAGACGTCGTCGCCGCGCGCGCCGACGAAGCCGGCCACGGTGGCCCGGGCGTCCTCGTAGAGCGCGGTGGAGACCTGGGACAGGTACCCCGCACCCCGGTGCACGCTGGAGTACAGCGGCAACGCCTCGGTGACCCGGGCGGCGACCTGCTCCAGCGCCCGGCTGCTGGCGGCGGTGTCCAGGTCGACGTAGCGGGCGGTGCCGCCGGGCACGAGCGGCACCCGGGTGTCGGCGCCGACCACGGGGAGCAGCGGGGTGGCCCCCGGCACGATCGGCGCGACGGCGGCGGGCTGGACGGCGGCGGGGGCGCAGAGGACGGCGCTGGACACGGTGGTGCTCCTGACGGGCCGGGGACCCGGGGCACGGGTCCGCGCTTTGCGGTCGCGGAACTGCGACCGCCAGGTCGTCACCCGGGGCACCCGCTCGCGGAGGAGGGTTGCCGGCCAGCGAGCCGGGGCTTCGCGCTGGCACTCGTGACCTGAGCCGAGAGTGGCAGACCGACCCGCATCCCGTCAAATACGATCGACATGGTGAGATTTGCGTCGTGAGCACGATCGCCGTGGTCGGCAACCCCAAGCCCCGCTCCCGCACCCGCTCCGCCGCCGAGCTCGTGGTCGAGCGGCTGACCGGCGCCCCGCCGGACCTCGTCGTCGACGTCATCGACCTGGGCGCGGGCCTGCTCGGGTGGGGCGACCCGGCGGTCGCCGAGGCGGTCACCGCGCTGCGCGAGGCGGAGGTCGCCGTCGTCGCCAGCCCCACCTACAAGGCCACCTACACCGGCCTGCTCAAGCTCTTCCTGGACCAGGTGGGCACCGGCGACCTGGCCGGCGTGGTCGCGGTCCCGCTCATGCTGGGCGCCGGCCCGGGGCACGCCCTGGCGCCGGACCTGCTGCTCAAGCCGGTGCTGGTCGAGCTCGGCGCGACCACCCCGACCCGGGGGCTCTACCTGCTGGACAAGGCCTGGGACTCCCCCGGCGCGCTGGACGACTGGCTGGTCGCCGCCGGTCCGCAGGTCGCCGCCGCCCGCGGGCACCGCGCCGGCTGACCCGGACGGCACGGTGCCCCCGCCCACCGGGAGGCGGACGGGGGCACCGGGTCGGTCAGCCGGTCAGCGCCGGCCCACCAGCCGGAGGACGGCGTCCAGGATGCCGCTGATCAGCCGCTTGACCGCGGTGACGACCGGGTGCTCCGCGGCCGGCGGCTGCGCCGGGGCAGCGGTGACCACCACGTCGAAGGTCGCCGGGGTGGCCACGTTGCCGGCCTTGTCCCGCGCGGTGCAGGTCACCTGGGTGGTGCCCACGGTGAACTGCGAGCCCGACCTGGGAGTGCAGTCGACCTTCACCGAGCGGTCCCGGGTGTCCCCGGCCTCGGGAGCGGTGTAGGTCACCCGCGCCGTGCCGGTGCGGTTCGCGGTGGCGGGCACGGCGTCGTGCCCGGCGATGCGCGGCGGCAGGACGTCGGCCGGGCGCGCTGCGAGCTGTGCCGGGTCGACGATGCCCCAGTAGGCGGGCATGACCTGCAGGTCGTCGTCGAAGGGCAGCGGCGACTCCCACGGCCGGGCCGCCGGCCAGGTGCGCAGCCAGCTGCGGCCGTTGCTGATGCCCCAGAAGGTCACCGACTCGATCGACCCCGAGTGCTTGCGCAGCACGTCGAACAGGTCCCGGTAGTAGTACCCGAGCTCGGTCTCGGCCTGGTCCTGGTCGGCCATCGCCGGGGAGTGCTGCGGCACCGTGCCGTTGCTGACGTCGGCGCCGTTGTTCTCCTTGGAGTCGCTGACGTCCAGCTCGGTGATCGCCTGCAGCAGCGGCCGGCCGGTCCGGGCGGAGAGCTTCTCCACCGCGGTCAGCGAGTCGTCGAGCCACTGCACGGGCCGGGCGAAGTCGACGTGCGCCTGGTGGCCCACCCCGTCGATCGGCACGCCACGGGCGATCAGGCTGGAGACGAGCTCCAGGTAGTCGGCCCGCTTGGTCGGCATCTCGGTGTTGTAGTCGTTGATGAACAGCGCCTGCTGCGGGAAGTAGCGGTCGGCCAGCCGGAAGGCGGTGTCCACGAAGGTCTCGCCGAGCACCTGGAACCAGCGGCTGTCGCGCATGTCGTGCGGGTTGGCGTTGTCACCGTCGGCGATGACCTCGTTGACGACGTCCCACGCCCAGATCGGGCTGTCGCCGTCGGGGTACCGGGCGTTCACGTGGTCGGCGATGGCCTTGATGTGCGCCTCCATCCGGGCGCGCAGCAGGGCCTGGTCGGCCGGGCTGCTGGTCAGCGGCCGCTGACCGTCCAGGAAGAACCAGTCCGGCGTCTGCGAGTGCCAGACCAGCACGTGGCCGTAGACCTGCGTGCCGGTGGCGTCGGCGAAGTCCAGCAGCGCGTCGAGGTCGCCGAAGGTGAACTGCCCCTCGACCGGCTGCACCTCGGCGGGCTTCCCGTCGTTCTCCGGGGTGAAGGCGTTGAAGTGCCGCTGCACGAGCTGCGCCGGGCGGCCGACGGTCTCCCGCTGGTCGATCGCGACGCCCACGTGCTCGAAGCCGTCCTCGCCCAGCACGTCCTTGAGGCCGGGCACGTCCTGCACCGGGGTCTCGGTGAACCCGGCGAGGGAGAAGTCGTCGATGAGGAAGCTGACACCGGCGTCGCCCTCGACGTAGAGCTGGGCCCGGTCGATGGCCGCGCCGAGGGTGTAGGTGCCCCGCAGCTCGGTCCAGGCGTCGGCGGTGACGACCGCGCTGGCGCCGGCGACGTTGTCGTAGTTCGTGCTCGTCCCGCGGTCCCGCTGGATCGAGGCCTTGAGCGAGGCGGGCGCGGAGCCCGGCGCGAGCTTGGCCCAGACCGACACCTGCACGGTCTCGCCGACGGCCAGGCCCTGGGTGACGTCGACCGTCGGGCCCTGCCAGGCCTCCAGCCGGTTGGTCGCCCGCAGGCTGGTGGCGCCGGCGTGCGCGTCGTCGGTGGTCAGCGCGACCTGCGCGGCCCCGCGCGGACCCCAGCCGGCCAGGCCGCTCTCGAAGTCCGCGGCCAGGTCGGTCCGGGTGCCGGGCTCCGCCGGGCCGGCGGCCTCCCCGGTGATCGTCACGTCGTCGACGAAGAACGCCTGGGTGGCGTCCGGGCTCTCCAGGTACAGCTCGAGCGCGCTGTTGCTGGTGCCGACCTGGTAGGTGCCGCCGACCCTGGTCCAGGTGCTGTCGGAGACCGCGACCTGCCAGGCGACGGTGTCGTAGGCCGTCGTGCCCCCGGTGGGCGTGCGCGCGGCGCTGAGCGTGACCACGTCGGTCTCCAGCTCCGGCGCGGTGTCGGCCAGCCGCACCCATGCCTCCACGTCGTACGTGCCGGCCGGCAGCAGCGTGCGCGCGTCCAGGCCCGGGCCCTCCCAGGCCTGGGTGCGGCCGGTGACGGCCAGGCTCTGCGCACCGCTGCGCGCGGTCGTGGTGCTCGGCGCGACCTGCGCCCCACCGCGGCCGTACCAGCCGCCGGTGCCCTGCTCGAAGTCCGCCGTGTGCACGGTGGCGGGTGCGGCGGCGGCCGATGGCGCGACCGTCACCCCCGCGGTGGCCACCATGCCGAGCATCGCTGCTCCGGCTCCCAGACGTCGTCGTCCCATGTGTCCCGTGTCCCCTCGGGTCGGTGCGCGTAGCAGCGTTGCTGCGTGACCTGGAGAACTTCCGATAGTTATCGGAACTCCCCCGAGAGAGTGAACCCCACGACCGGAGCCCCGGTCAACGCCCACGAGACGACGGAGTTCCGTTGCTGCCGGCCCCGCGGGCCCGACCTAGGCTGGCCGGGTGATCCTCATCGTCGTGAAGTGGCCGGTCCGTCCCGAGTTCGACGACCGGTGGCCGGAGCTGGTCCGCGAGTTCACCGAGGCCGTCCGGGCCGAGCCCGGCAACGTCTTCTTCGAGTGGTCGCGCAGCGTGGAGGAGCCGCACACCTGGGTGCTCGTCGAGGGCTTCCGGGACGCCGGGGCCGGCGCCGTGCACACCGCGTCCGACCACTTCCAGAAGGCGATCGGGGAGATGCCGGACTGGGTCTCGGCCACCCCGTCGATCATGTACGTCGACTCCCCCGACCTGGCCGGCTGGGGCCCGATGGGCGAGGTGCAGCCCCGCTCCTGAGCCCCGGCCGGCTCAGTACGGGCCCACCCGCAGCCCGAGGTGCACCTGGGCGAGCTTCATCGCCGTCCAGGCGTACTGCGAGGACAGGTGGCCCCGCACCATCGCGACGTCCCGGTAGTACCGCTGCATCGGGTGCCCGGCCATCGCCGCCGACGAGCCGGCGGACCGGAACAGCAGGCCGACGGCCTCGCTGGCCAGCTCCGACGCCCGCTGCGCCATCCCGTAGAGCCGGGCGTCGGTCTCCAGCGTGAACGGCACCCCGTGGCGCACGGTCGCCTCGGCGTGCTCCATGTACAGGTCGCCGCAGCGGACCAGCACGGCCTCGGCGGCGTCGGTCATGGTCATCGCGGTGCCCAGGTCCAGCTGGTGCAGCGGGTCCTCCCGGCGCGGGGCGAACGGCGGGAACGGCGAGTTGCGGGTGGTGATGATCTGCTCGTACTCGTCCAGCGCCGCCCGCGCCGCGCCCACCACCGGGCTGGCCAGGGACATGTGCAGGAAGCCGGCGACCGGGCCGAGGTACAGCGGGTTGCCGTGCAGCTCGGTGCCGATCGAGGGGCCGGTGTAGTCGTGGGTGATCCAGTCGAACCGGCACACCCGGTGCTCGGGGACGACGACGTCGGACACCACCACCGTGTTCGACCCGCTCCCCCGCAGCCCCAGCGTGCGGTCACCGCCCCAGTCGTCGAGCACGGTGACCTCCTCGTGCGGGATGATCGCCGCGATCAGCAGCGGCGCGCCGTCCGCCCGGGTCTCGCCCTCGACGACCGCGTTCACCGTCGAGTGGGTCGAGTACGGCACCCCGGACTGGTACGGGGACCGGCCGCTGACCCGGTACCCGCCGTCCACCCGGACGGCGGTGCTCGCGCCGGCGATGCTGTGCGAGGACCGGTAGTAGCCGGCCGGCGCGGCGAACACCTCGTCCTGCGCCGCCTGCCCCCAGTGGGCGGCGGTGGTCAGGTTGTGGTTGTGCCCCAGGCCGTAGCACCAGCCGGTCGACGGGTCGCCGCGGGAGACCTCGATGACCAGCCGCGCGTACGTGGACAGGTCGACCTCCAGGCCGCCGTACCGGCGCGGGGTGAGCACCCGGTAGAGGTCGGCGTCGACCAGCGCCCGGTGCACCTCCTCGCCGTAGTGCCCGCGCCGTTCGGCGTCCTCGGCCTGGGCGCGCAGCAGCGGCCGCAGCGCGGCGGCCCGGGCCAGCAGCTCCCGGGGGGTGGGGTCGGACGTCGTCTCCTCGGGAAGCGCCACGTCGTCCCTCCCGGTCAGCGGCCGAGCACCGCGCCGAGGACGTCGGACAACCAGGCCCGGGCGGCGTCGGCCGAGGCCGGGGCACCGGCGTGCCGGCCGGCGACGTAGAGGTCCGGGCGGACCAGCAGCACGCCGGCGTCGCCGATCTCCCGCAGGTCGGCCCAGGTGCCGTACGGGTCCTCGATCGGCCGGCCCGGGCCGATCGAGACGGGGGTGATGGTCAGGCCCCGCTCGGCCGCGAGCTCGGCGGCGGCCTCCAGCCAGGGCTCGCCGCCGATGCCGGTGACCACGCTGAACGACCCCTTGCCGACCAGGTCCAGGGTGGAGACCCGGTGGCCGCCGCGGGTGACCCAGGTGTGCGGCAGCTTCGCGCCGGGCCAGGTCGTCGGCTGGGCGTACAGCTCGGGGTCCCGGCGGTACTCGGGCATCGGGGTGCCGTCGGGCACGACCGCCGAGGAGGCGTACCGCTGGTTGTGCTCCACCCCGTGGGCGTCGAACTCGTGGGCCTTGTAGGCGATCGCCTCGCGCAGCGCGGCCCGCACCTTCTCCCCCTCCGGCCCGGGCGCCTTGCGCAGCGCGAGCTGGGCCTCGAGCTTGCCGACGTCGGTGGTGTCGGAGAGGTCCAGCGCCTGCAGGATCCGGCCGGTGTCGGCGATGCTCTGGTTGGCCCGCTCGACGACCTGCCGGGCGATCGGCGCCCGCTCGGCGTCGTAGCTGTCCAGCAGCGAGGGGTCCGCGGTGCCGGCGACGACGTGGGCCAGCTTCCAGGCCAGGTTGTAGGAGTCCTGGATCGAGGTGTTGGAGCCCAGCCCGTTCGTCGGCGGGTGCCGGTGCACCGCGTCGCCGGCGCAGAACACCCGGCCGCGGGCGATCGTGGTGGCGAAGTGGTGGTTGACCGTCCACGGCGAGGCGGACTTCACCCGCATCTCGAAGTCGTCGGTGCCGACCAGGGCCACCGCGAGCTCGCGGACGACCTCGTCGGTGAAGGTCGGCGGCCCGGCGGCGACCTCGTAGCCCCACATGAGCATCCACTCGGTCCAGGGCTTGATCATCCGCAGCACGCCCAGGCCGACGCCCTCCTTCTCCGCACCCGGCTGGAGCATCCAGTAGAGGACGGAGGGGCGGTGGGCGACCAGGTGGGACAGGTCGGCCTCGAACACGATGCTCATCGCGCCGCCCACCGCGCCCGGGCCCTCGAACGGCAGGTCCAGGTCGGCGGCGACCTTGCTGCGCGCCCCGTCGGCGCCGATCAGGTACCGGGAGCGGATGGTGTGCTCCCGGCCGGTCAGCCGGTCGCGGACGGTGGTGGTGACGCCGTCGTCGTCCTGGGAGTGGGAGAGGTACTCGGTGTCGAACCGGACCCGGGCCCCGCGCTCCTGGGCGGCCTGCACCATGACCGGCTCGGTGATGGTCTGCGGGGCGTCGAGCATCGTGCACGGGCTCTGCAGCTCGTAGTCGGCGTGCCGCACCGTGTCGGTGCCCCAGGACGGGATCCGGCCCAGCTCCTCCCCCGCGAGGCTGGTGCAGAACGTCGTGTTGCCCATGTACTCCCACGGCGTCGCCTCGCGCATCAGCCGCTCCTCGAGGCCCACGTCGCGCAGCGCCTCCATCGTGCGCTGGTTGGTGATGTGCGCCCGGGGCGTGTCGGAGAGCCGGCCGTACTTGGTGATCAGCAGGGCCCGGGTGCCGTAGGTGGCGAGGAACAGCGCCGCGGCCGCACCGGCCGGCCCGGAGCCGACCACCAGGACGTCGGTGTCGTGGGTGGGAGAGGGGGTGGCTGCGTCGCTCATGAGGTCCTCGTCGTCGGGGGCTCGGGCGGGCTCGGGCAGGTCAGGTGGTGATGTCCGGGTACGGCATGGTGACGTGCTCCATCGCCTTCCCGTAGGCCTTCTGGTACTCCAGCGGGCCGTGGTCGCGCTCGAACACGGCGATGAACAGGGTCAGGGTCAGGAACGGGTGCGCCCCCATCTGGAACAGCGCCACGTGGTCGTGCTCGCGCAGCGCCCGGCGCTCCTCGTCGTCGAAGGCGAGCCAGGTGGTCTTCTCGGCCGCGATGGCGTTGAGCAGCGTGCCCGCCATCTCCCGCTCCCACCACTCGACCGTGCCGGCCGGGTCCTCGCGGTACCGCTCGGTCAGCTCGGGGTCGCGGTCGACGGTGAACAGGAACTTGTCCAGCAGGTACTTGCTCACGACCGCACCTCCGCAGCGCCCCGGGACGGCACCCCGTTCGGGTACCACGTGAAGTAGGCCTCCATGGTGTGGAACAGGTCCAGGGTGTCGACGTGGTCGGCCTTCTGGCCCTCCCCGGCCGCACCCATCATCAGCATGAAGTCCATGAACCCGTGGGTGGCGTTGCCCGGGTGGTGCAGGCTCTCCAGCGTCACCTCGGCCAGGCAGCCCTCGATGTCACCGCTGGCGATCCACTCCACCGCCTTGCGGTCGAACTCCGGGTCCGGGCCGTGCTCGCCGAACTGGCGCGGGCCGCCGAGCTCGAGCGACAGGTGGCCGGTGCCGATGATGGCCACCCGCTTGTCGCTCTCCCACGACTCCACCATCTCCCGCAGCGCCCGGCCGAGCTGGACGAAGCGCTTGGGCTGCGGCATCGGCGGGGCGAAGATGTTGGTGTAGACCGGCACGATCGGCAGGTCGGCCTCGGGCCGCAGCGTGATGATCGGGCAGGTGATGCTGTGGTCGATCCGCAGCTCGTTGCTGAACGCCAGGTCGAAGTCGCGGTCCAGCCCGTCGCGCAGGATGTGCGCGGCGAGGTCCTCCTCGCCGCGCAGCGTCATCCGCGGCAGCCCGAACTCGCGCTCCTCGTTGTGCCAGTTGGCGTCGAAGAACGGCGCCTTGCCCACCAGGAACTGCGGCATGTTGTCCAGCCAGAGCTGGTGGAAGTGGTCGCTGCCCACCATCACCAGCACGTCGGGCTCGGCGGCGGTGAGGGTCTCCCGGAACCGCTCGATCTTCGCCACCCACTCGTCGGCGAACGGCGGCCGGTCCGCCCCGGTGGCGGTGCTCGCGCGGTAGTAGAAGGGGTGGTGGGTGGACGCGATGACCGCGGCCAGTTCAGCCATGACGACCTCCGTTGGTCTCAGTGCGCGGGGTGCGGACCCGGGAGCGGGTCGGGCACGTACGGGTCGGGGTCGACCGACCGGTTGGCCAGGTCGACGGAGAGGAAGACGTCGTTGGCCACCGGGTGGCGCAGCTCCTCGGCGAGCTGGCCGATGAGCCCGGCGGTGCGGGCGAGCAGCGCGAAGCCGCGCAGCAGGTCCAGCGGCAGCCCGAGGTCGGCCAGCGCGGCGCCGCACACCCCGGCGCCGTTGAGCGGCAGCGTCCGCCCGAGCACCTGGGGGTGCACCCGCCCGATGGCGGCGAACAGCGACAGGTGCGGGCCGAACAGCCCCTCCTCGGTGGCGATCTCCAGCAGCCTCGGGGTGCGCGGGTCGCCGTCCTTGTGCACGTGGTGCCCGAGGCCGGGGACGAAGCGCCGCGCCGCCCGCTGGGCGGTCACGGTCTCCAGGGCCAGCGCGTCCCAGCCGGCGTCGTCGGTGGGCAGGTCACCCTCGACCCCGGTGAGCACGTCGTGCAGGAAGCGGCCGCAGTCCTCGGTGACCCCGAGGAAGCGGGAGCCGCCGCCGAGCAGCCCGGCCGCCAGCGCGCCCTGCACCGAGTCGGGCGCGGACAGGTAGGTGAGCCGGGTGACGATCGCGGTGGGGGTGAACCCGTGGTCGGCGAGCGCCGCGAGCACCGCCTCGAAGACCCGGGTCTCCCCCGGGGCGGGACGGCGCTGGGTGGCCAGCCAGAAGGCCAGCTCCCCGAAGCCGACGGAGCCCATCACGTCGCGCGCCAGGTCGTGGCCGAGCAGCGTGATGGCGTCCCGGCTGGAGGCGCCCAGTGCGGTCGGGTACTCGGTCACGCCTGCTCCTCGGGGGTGGCCAGCCAGCGGCGGATCTCCGCACCGTGCTCGTCCAGCGCCGGTGGTGGCAACCGGTAGTCGGCCGGGGTCTCGGAGAAGGTGATCGGGTTGCGCACCGAGGGGATGCCCGCGCCGCCCTCCCCCACCGTGACCACCGGGTCCAGGCCGATCCGCTCGGCGAAGGCGACGCCCTGGTCGACGGTGTTGATCGGCCCGCACGGCACGCCGGCGGCGATGATGTCGGTGAACCAGTCCTGCTTGGACCGGGTGCGCAGCCGGTCGACCAGCAGCGGCCGCAGCTCGTCCCGGTTCGCCGTCCGGTCCTCGTTGCGGGCGAACCGTGGGTCGTCGGCGAGCTCCGGCACGCCCAGCACCTCGACCAGCTTGCGGAACTGGCCGTTGTTGCCCGCGGTGATGATCAGGTCGCCGTCGGCGCAGGGCAGCGGCTCGTACGGGAACAGGCTGGGGTGGCTGTTGCCCATCCGGAACGGCACGACGCCGCCGGCGACGACGGCGCTGGCGTGGTTGACCAGCCCGGACAGCGCCGAGGAGAGCAGGTTGACCTCCACGTGCTGGCCCCGGCCGGTCTCGTGCCGCAGGTTGAGCGCCGACAGCACGCCGATGGTGGCGTGCAGCCCGGCCATGACGTCGAAGACCGAGATCCCCGCCCGGAACGGCTCGCCGTCCGGGTCGCCGGTGAGGCTCATCAGGCCGGAGATCGCCTGCACGATCAGGTCGTAGCCGGGCAGCGGCGCGCCCTCGGGCTGGCTGCCGAAACCGGTGATCGAGGCGTAGACGACGCGCGGATTGCCCGCGGCCACCGAGTCGTAGTCGAGGCCGAACCGGGCCAGACCGCCGGTCTTGAAGTTCTCCACCACGACGTCGGCCCGGCGGGCCAGCTCCTGCGCCACCGCCCGGTCGTCGGGGTCCTTGAGGTCCAGCGCCACCGACCGCTTGTTGCGGTTGACCCCCAGGTAGTACGTGGAGACGCCGTCCCGGACCGGGGGCTGCCAGCTGCGGGTGTCGTCGCCGGCCGGGCCCTCGACCTTCACCACCTCGGCGCCCATGTCGGCCAGCAGCATCGTGGCGTACGGGCCGGCCAGCACCCGGGAGAAGTCCGCGACCAGCAGACCGGCCAGCGGGCCCCTGGCCGCGGTGGCGCCGGGCACTGCCCGTGGTCCGGTCATCGGTCCGCTCGCTCCTCGTCGACCTGGTGCGGACGGGCGTCCGCTGGTGGCCCGGAGTCTTGGGCGGTCCGACGTCGCTTGTCAACAGCAGGACCGGCTCGGCGCGAGCCCTCTTGACATGTGGGCCGGGTCACCCGGAAGGTGAGGCGCAGATCCGGGTTGACCGTTGTGCGGACACTCGTCCGCCGGTGCCGGTGCTGCTCTCAGGAGGAGTCCATGTCCCACCCCGACGCCGACGTCGTGGCCCCGGCAGCCGGCCAGCCCGTGGTGCTGCGCGGCGGCACGGTGCTGACCATGGACAACGCGCACACCCTGCTGCCCGAGGCCGACGTGCTGGTCGTCGACGGCCGGGTCGCCGCCGTCGGCACCGCGCTGGAGGTGCCCGAGGGCACCGCCGAGATCGACGCCCGCGGGGGCATCGTCATGCCCGGGATGGTCGACACCCACCGGCACATGTGGCAGACGGCGATGCGCGGCTACGGCGCCGACTGGACGCTCACCCAGTACTTCGTCTGGTACTACCTCGAGCACGGCCGCGCCTTCCGCCCGGAGGACGTGCACGCCGGCAACCTGCTCTCCGCCTGGGACGCCCTGGAGGCCGGGGTCACCACCACCGTCGACTGGTCGCACGGCCTGCAGAGCGTCGACCACGCCGAGGCCGCCGCCGACGCGCTGCTCGCCGTCCCGGGCCGGTTCGTGCTCGCCTACGGCAACATCCAGGCCGGCCCGTGGGAGTGGACCGCCGACCCGGCGGTGCAGTCGTTCCTGCGCCGCCGGCAGGACGAGGGCCGGCTGGGCCTGCAGCTGGCCTTCGACGTCACCGGCGACCCGGCCTTCCCGGAGAAGGCGGCCTTCGAGGTCGCCCGCGAGCTGGGCCTCCCGGTCACCACCCACGCCGGGGTCTGGGGCGCGACGAACGACGAGGGCATCCGGCTCATGCACGAGCACGGCTTCATGGCCCCCGAGACGGTGTACGTGCACGCGGCCACCCTGAGCACCGACTCCTACCACCGGATCGCCGCCACCGGCGGCTCGATCTCGGTCTCCACCGAGTCCGAGCAGAGCGCCGGCCAGGGCTACCCGCCCACCTGGCAGGTGCGCCGGCACGGCATCCCGGTGTCGCTGTCGATGGACACCAGCGTCTGGTGGAGCAGCGACCTGTTCTCCGCGATGCGCACCACGCTGGGCGCCGACCGGTCCCGGGAGCACCTGGAGGCGCACGCCAAGGGCGAGACCGTCACCCAGGTGCACCTGCGCGCCGAGCAGGTCGTCGACTGGGCCACCCGCGGCGGTGCCCGGGCGCTGGGCCGCGACGACCTGGGCAGCCTGGAGCCGGGCAAGCGCGCCGACGTCGTGCTGATCAAGAACGACGCCTCGCCGGTGTCCTTCCCGCTGCTCAACCCCTACGGCCACGTCGCCTTCCAGGCCCAGCGCGGCGACGTGCACACCGTGCTCGTCGACGGCCGGGTCGTGAAGCACGCCCACCGGCTGGTCGGCGCCGACCTGCCGGCGGTCCGCCGGGCGGTCGACGCGACGGTCGAGCACCTGCGCGGCGAGATGGGCGAGGAGACCTGGGTGCAGGGCATGAACCCCGCCCTGCCCGGCGACGAGGTGCTGGACAACCCGTACACGTACACCGAGTACAAGTCGGCCAGCACCCACGGTGCCCGCGGCAGCGTCTTCGGCGACTCCGGCGACTCCGGCGACGCGGGCTGACCGGGGGCCCGGGATGGCTGGTCGCGGTCAGGGACCGGACTTCGTCGAGGCGCTGGCCCGCGGGCTGGACGTGCTCGCCTGCTTCAGCACCGAGCGCCCGGCGATGTCGCTCAGCGAGGTGGCCGGCCGGGTCGGGCTCGCCCGGCCGACGGCGCGCCGGCTGCTGCTGACGCTGGAGGAGCTGGGCTTCGTCCGCAGCACCGGCGGCCAGTTCCAGCTCACCCCCCGGGTGCTGACCCTCGGCATGGCGTACGTCGGCGCGCTGGGCCTGTGGGACATCGCCCGGCCGCACCTGGCGGAGCTGGTCGCCCGCACCGGCGAGTCCTCCTCGATGGCCCAGCTCGACGGGTCGGACATCGTCTACGTCGCCCGGGTCGCCGTCCCGAAGCTGATCACCCTGCGGGTGGAGATCGGCACCCGCTTCCCGGCCGCGCAGACCTCCCAGGGCAAGGTGCTGCTGGCCGCGCTCTCCCCCGACGAGCTGGCCCGCACGCTGGCCGAGCCGAGTCGGGCGGGCCTGCCGCCCTACATCGGCCGCACCGCCGGCCAGCTCGCCGACGAGCTCACCGAGGTGCGCGCCCGCGGCTGGGCGCTCGCCGACGAGGAGCTGGCCCCGGGGGTGCGGTCGGTCGCCGTCCCGGTGCGGGACGGCGAGGGCCGGGTCCGGGCCGCGATGAACGTGACCGTGCACGCCGCGGAGACCTCGACCGACCAGCTGCTGGGCGAGCACCTGCCCCAGCTGCTGCGCACCGCCGGCGACGTCAGCGCCGAGTGGGCGCTGTGGCAGTCGCGCCCGCACGTGGAGGTCGCCCGCCGGCCGCAGGCGGGTCCGGCGACCGCCTGACGGCCCGGCCCGGGCGGTGTGCGACGGTCAGCGCATGGTGAACGTCCTGTCGATCCAGTCGCACGTGGCCTACGGCCACGCCGGCAACGCCTCGGCGGTCTTCCCCCTGCAGCGCCTGGGGATCGAGGTCTGGCCGGTGCACACCGTCCAGTTCTCCAACCACACCGGCTACGGCGCGTGGACCGGCCGGGTCTTCGACGGCCAGGCCGTCGACGAGGTCGTGCAGGGCATCGAGGACCGCGGCGTGCTGGGCAGCTGCGACGCCGTCCTCTCCGGCTACCTCGGCTCGGCCGACATCGGGCACGCCGTGCTCGGCTCGGTGGCCAAGGTGCGCGCCGCCAACCCGGCGGCGGTGTGGTGCTGCGACCCGGTCATCGGCGACGTCGGCCGCGGGGTCTTCGTCCGCCCGGGCATCCCGGAGTTCCTCCGCGAGGTCGCCGTCCCGGCTGCCGACATCGTGACGCCCAACCACTTCGAGCTGGAGCTGCTGGCCCAGCGGGCGACCGGTTCGCTGGCGTCGGTCACGGAGGCGGTCGCCGCCGTCCAGGCGATGGGCCCGCGGGTCGTGCTGACCACCTCCCTGGTCGCCGAGGACACCCCGGACGACGCGGTCGACCTGCTGGCCAGCGAGGGCGGCCGGCACTTCCGGGTGCGCACCCCGCGGCTGGACCTGTCGGTCAACGGCGCCGGGGACGCGATCGCCGCGCTGTTCCTGGCGCACTGGCTGGACACCCGCTCGGCCGGCGAGGCGCTGGGCCGCGCGGCCGCCTCGGTGTTCGGGCTGCTCCGGATGACGGCGGAGGCGGGCTCCCGGGAGATCCTGCTGGTCGCCGCACAGGACGAGTACACCTCCCCCACCCGCACCTTCGACGTCACCGAGGTCTGACCGTGACCGACTTCCCCGCCCTGGCCGAGCTCGCCGCCCAGGAGGACGAGCTGCAGCTGACCCGCTTCACCAACGACGACGCCTGGGCGCTCGGGTCGGCGCTGGTCGCCCGCGCCCGGGCCGAGCAGCTGCCGGTGGCGATCGAGGTGTCCCGGCACGGGCACCAGCTGTTCCACGCGGCCCTCACCGGCGCCACCCCGGACAACGACACCTGGATCGCCCGCAAGGCGGCCACGGTGCACCGGTTCGGGCACAGCTCGCTCTACGTCGGGCAGCGGTCGCGGGAGGCCGGCACGACGTTCGAGGAGCAGTTCGGCCTGGACCCGGAGCGCTACGTCGCCCACGGCGGCGGGTTCCCGCTGCTGGTCCGGGACGTCGGGCCGATCGGGGTCGTCGTGGTGTCCGGGCTCCCGCAGGTCGAGGACCACCGGGTGGTCGTCGACGCCCTGCGGGAGCTCGTCGCGCAGCAGCGCGGCTGACCGGGGAGCCCCGGCCGCGCGGTCAGCGCTTGGTCGGGTGGGTCAGCTTCTCCATGCCCGAGGTGGTCTCCGCGGCGGCCTTCTTGGCAGCCCGCTTCTCCTTGATGCTCGAGCCGGACTTCTTGGACGCGCGCTTGTCGACCATGACCACTCCCTCGTCGGGGAGCCACGCGGCCCCGGGAGGCCGACGCTACGCGCTCCGCCGCCCCAGCGGCTCCGCCCGACCGCGCCACCGGCGTAGCGTCGGGGGCACGGTCCCACCGCGTCCGTCCCGGCACCCCCGCCGCGACGACGCCCACCACCGCCGAGCCGTCGGCGGAGTCAGGCCGACGCCATGACCGCCCCCACGTACTCCCCCGGCACCGTCCCCGGGACCAAGCCGTCCGACGCCGTCGGCACCGAGGAGCGCTGCCCGGCGTGCCCGCACCCGATGAGCGCCCACGACCGGATCGGCGTCCGGTTCTGCCAGGCCACCGTGGCGAGCAGCGATGAGGGCCGGGGCTGCGTCTGCCGCGTCGGCTGACGACCGTCCTCCGGGGGGTGTAGCCCACCCGCCCGATGATGGTCCTCGCGACGGACGACGTCCCGCGGGCGCGTCCCTAGCGTCGGTGCCGTGATCGAGTTCGAGGACGTCAGCAAGCGGTACGGCGAGCGGTGGGCGGTGCAGGACCTGACCCTCACGGTGCGGCCCGGCCGGGTCACCGGCTTCCTAGGGCCCAACGGCTCGGGGAAGTCCACGTCGATGCGGATGGTCGTCGGCCTGGACGCACCCACCAGCGGCCGGGTGCTCGTCCGCGGACGCCGGTACGCCGAGCACGCCGCCCCGCTCACCGAGGTGGGCGCGCTGCTCGAGGCCCGGGGCGCGCACCCGGGGCGCACCGCCCGGGCCCACCTGCTGGCCCTGGCCGTCACGCACGGCCTCGGCCGCCGGCGGGTGGACGAGGTGCTCGCCGAGGTGGGGTTGACCGAGGTCGGTGGCCGCCGGACCGGCGCGTTCTCGTTGGGCATGTCCCAGCGGCTGGGCATCGCAGCGGCGCTGCTCGGCGACCCGGCCGTCCTGCTGCTGGACGAGCCGGTGAACGGGCTGGACCCCGACGGGGTGGTCTGGGTCCGCGGCCTGCTGCGCCGGCTCGCCGCCGAGGGACGCACCGTGTTCGTCTCGAGCCACCTGATGGGCGAGCTGGCCGCGACCGCCGAGCACGTGGTGGTGATCGGCCGTGGCCGGCTCGTCGCCGACACCTCGGTGGCCCAGCTGGTCGACTCGGTGGCACCGGCCACGGTGCGGGTGCGCACCGCCGACCCCGACCGGCTGCGCGACCTGCTGGCCCGCCCGGGGGCGACGCTCCGCACCCCGGCCCCCGACGAGTTGGTGGTCGAGGGGCTGCCAGCGGCGGAGGTCGGGGAGGTGGCCCGCCGGCACGGGATCGGCCTGCGCGAACTGGTAGAGGAGCGCCCGTCGCTGGAGGACGCCTTCCTGGCCTTGACCCGGGACGCCGTCGAGTTCGACGCTGGCCCGGTGACCCGGTGACCGCCGGGCTGTCCGGTGCCGTCCGTTCGGAGTGGGTCAAGCTGCGGAGCCTGCGCTCGACCGTGGCCTGCTACGCCGTGATCGCCACGGTCCTGGTGGCGCTCTACGGCCTCTACCTCCTGCTGCCGGAGGCCGGTGGGTACGACTCGGCGCTCACGGCCCTGTTGCTGGCCGAGCTGCTGGTCGCCGGCACCGCCGTGCTCGCCGGCGCCGGGGAGCACAGCGCCGGCACCGCCCGGACGACGTTCACCGCCGTGCCCCGCCGCGCGCGGGTGCTGCTGGCCAGGTTCGTCGTGCACACCGGCGCGGTGGTCGCCCTGCTGGTGCTCGCGGCCGCGGTGGGGTGGTCGGTCGCCGCGGTGGCCGCGCCGGACGCCGTCCACGGTCCCGCCCACCCGCTCGTGCTCCGGGCGGCGCTCGGCACGGTGCTCGCCCTGGGCTGCGTCGTCGTGCTGGGCGTCGCGGTGGGGATGCTGACCCGGTCCCCCGCTGCCGGACTCACCACGACCTTCGTGCTGCTCGTCGTCCCGGTCGTCGTGGTCACCGCCCCGGAGGTCACCGCGTACCTGCCCGGCCGGGCGCTCCAGGCCCTGGTCCTGCCGCCCGCACCTCCGGAGGCGCACCTGCTGCCGCCGTGGGCCGCCGGTCTCGTGCTCGTCGCCTGGGCAGCCGGGTCCGCGGTGCTCGCCGGGGTCGTGCTCCGGCGGCGGGACGTGTGACCGTGACCGACGACGGGCCGGCCGGCCGCCTCCGGCGGGCAACCACCCGCCACGTGCTGCTCGTCGACGCCGGCCTGGCCCTGCTGCTGTGGGCGGTGCTCACCCTGGCCGTCACCACCACCGCCGAGGAGACGGAGCCGGGCGGCCGGTGGCTGGGGGCGGCGGTCAACCTGGTGCTGGTGGCGCCGCTGGTCTGGCGCCGCCGGGCGCCGCTGCGGGTCCTGGCCGCCGTGCTGGCCGTCGCGGCGGTCTCGGTCGGGTCGGTCGGCACGATGGGCGGCGAGCTCGCGCTGCTGGTCGCGCTGGCCACCGCGGTCACCGCCGCGCCCAGCTGGGCGGCGGCCGCGGTGCCCACCGCGTCGACCGCGGTCGGCGTGGCGGTGCTGGTCGCCCTCGCCGGCGGCGCCAGTGACGACGAGCTGGTCGCCGGGGTCGCCGCGCTGGTCGCCGCGGTGGCCGTGGGCTCGGCCGGCCGGCTGGCCCGGGAGCGGCGGGTGGTGCTCGCCGAGCGCGCCCAGGAGCGGGAGGCCGACCGGGTGCGGGCGGAGGCCCGGCGGACCGAGCAGGCCCTGGCCGCCGAGCGGGCGAGGATCGCCCGCGAGCTGCACGACGTCGTGGCCCACGAGGTCACGGTGATGGTGTCGCTCGCCGACGGCGCCCAGGTGGCGCTGGACCGGGCGCCGGAGCGGGCCCGCGAGGTGATGGCCCAGGTGTCGGCCACCGGTCGGGAGGCGCTCCGGGAGCTGCGCGGCCTGCTCGGGGTGCTCGCCCCGGCCGACGGCCCGGACGCCGGCTCGGCGCCGCAGCCCGGCCTCGACCAGCTCGGTGAGCTGGTGCAACGGGTGCGGGAGTCCGGGCTGGCCGCGTCGCTGTCGGTCGAGGGCGCGGCCCGGTCGCTCGACCCGATCGCCCAGCTGACCCTCTACCGGGTCGCCCAGGAGGCGTTGACCAACGTGCTGCGTCACGCCCGCTCCGCCACCCGGGCCGACGTCCGGCTGCGCACCGCCGACGACGGCGTGGAGCTGGTGGTGGTCGACGACGGCGCCGGTGCGGTGGCTGCCGGCGCCGGACGAGGGCTGCTGGGCATGCGCCAGCGGGCCGCGCTGCACGACGCCCAGCTCACCGCCGGCCCCGCGGCGCAGGGCGGCTGGCAGGTGGCGCTGCGGCTCCCCCTGCCGGCGCCCACGCCGGCGTCGCCAGCGGCCGGGGAGGTGCACCGGTGATCCGGCTGCTGCTCGCCGACGACCAGCCGCTGCTGCGGCAGGGCATGGGCCTGGTCCTCGGTGGCGAGGACGACCTCGAGGTCGTCGGTGAGGCCGCGGACGGCCGGCAGGCGGTCGACCAGGCGCTGCGGCTGCGCCCCGACATCGTCCTGATGGACGTGCGGATGCCGCGGATGGACGGCATCGAGGCGACCCGCCGACTGGCCGAGCTCGCCCCGTCGGTGCGGGTGCTCATCCTGACCACCTTCGACCTCGACGAGCACGCCTTCGCCGGGCTGCGCGCCGGCGCGAGCGGCTTCCTGCTGAAGGACGTCCCACCGGCCGAGCTCGCCGGCGCGATCCGGGCGGTCGCCCGCGGGGACGCCGTGGTCGCCCCGGCGCTGACCCGGCGGTTGCTGGACGCCTACGCCCACCACCTCCCCACCGGCCCGCTCGAGGCGCCCCGCCGGGGGCGCGACCACCCGGCGCTGGCGGCGCTGACCGACCGGGAACGGGACGTGCTGGGCGAGCTCGCCGGCGGCCTGAGCAATGCCGAGATCGCCCAGCGGCTCCGGCTGGCGGAGGCCACGGTCAAGACGCACGTGAGCCGGGTGCTGCACAAGCTGCACCTGCGGGACCGGGTGCAGGCGGTCATCGTCGCCTACGAGACGGGGCTGGCACCGCGCTCCTGACCCAGGAGGAGACTCCCGCTGTGCCCTCCGCTGACCTCGCCGCCGCCCGGCGGGAGCTGACCGCCGACTGCAGCCGGTGCGCCGCGCTCTGCTGCGTGCTGCCGGCCTTCGCCGCGTCCGCCGACTTCGCCGTCGACAAGCCCGCCGGCACCCCCTGCCTGAACCTGCTCACCGACGACCGCTGCGGCATGCACGACCAGCTGCGCGAGCGGGGCTTCCCCGGCTGCGTCGTCTTCGACTGCCTGGGCGCCGGCCAGCGGCTGACCCGGTCGACCTTCGCCGGGCGCAGCTGGCGCGACGACCCGGCCACCGCCCGGGAGATGGCCGCGACGTTCCCGGTGATGCGCCAGCTCACCGAGCTGCTGTGGCACCTCACCGAGGCCCGCACGCTCACCACCGACCCCGCGGTCGGCGCCCTGCTGGACCGGGTCGAGCAGCTCACCCGGTCGCCGGCGGCGGAGCTCGCCCGGGCCGACGTCGGCGCGCTCCGGTCCGAGGCCGGCGAGCTGCTCGGGCAGGTGAGCGAGCGCGCCCGGGCCGACGTGCCCGGCCGGGCCCGGGACCGGCGGGGTGCCGATTTGATGGGCGCCGCGCTCCGCGGGGCGTCGCTGCGCGGGGCGAGCCTGCGCGGCGCCTACCTGATCGGCGCCGACCTGCGCGGGGCGGACCTGCGCCGGGCCGACCTCCTCGGCGCCGACCTGCGCTCCGCCGACCTGCGCGGCGCGGACCTCACCGGCGCCCTCTTCCTCACCCAGCCGCAGCTGACCGCCGCGACCGGCGACGCGGCCACCCGGCTGCCGGCGGCGCTGGCCCGGCCGGCGCACTGGGCCGCCTCCCGGCTCGAGCAGCGGCGTCGCCGATAGCGACCTAACGTGTTCCGGTGCAGCTCTTCCGGACCAAGTCGCTCGAGGCCATCCAGTCCGACGTCAGCGGGGACGACGGCGGCGGCGGGCAGGTCGGGCACCTCCGCAAGCGGCTGTCCGCGCGGCACCTGATCGGCTTCGGCATCGGCGTCGTCATCGGCACCGGCATCTTCACCCTCACCGGCATCCAGGCCCGGGAGACCGCCGGCCCGGCCGTCGTCGTCTCCTTCGCGATCGCCGGGCTGGTCGCCCTGCTCGCCGGGCTCTGCTACGCCGAGCTGGCCTCCAGCGTGCCGACGGCGGGCAGCGCGTACACCTACGCCTACGCCACCACCGGCGAGCTGCTGGCCTGGGTCATCGGCTGGGACCTGTTCCTGGAGTTCGCCTTCGGTGCCGCCGTGGTGGCGCGCGGCTGGTCGGCCTACATCGGCAACCTGCTCGACCTGCCGACCTCGCTGTTCGGCGAGGAGGCCCCGGTCAACGTGGGTGCGGCGGCCATCGTCGTGGTGCTCACCCTGGTGGCGGTGCTGGGCATCCGGGAGTCGGCCCGGGTGACCAATGTGCTGGTGCTGGTCAAGGTGGCGGTCTGCGTCTTCGTCGTCGTCACCGGCATCTGGTTCGTCAAGGGCGCCAACCTGACCCCGTTCGTCCCGGCTGGCGAGCCGACCGAGGGCTCCGGTGGCCTGACCCAGCCGCTCATCTCCGCCATCGCCGGGCTGGAGCCGGCCACCTTCGGCATCGGCGGCGTGCTCACCGCCGCCGCCGTGGTGTTCTTCGCCTACACCGGGTTCGAGGCGGTCGCGAACCTCTCGGAGGAGACCCGCAAGCCCTCGCGGGACATCCCGCTCGGCCTGCTCGGCACCCTCGGCGTGGCCACCGCGCTGTACATCGGCGTCGCGTTCGTCGTGGTCGGGATGGTCGAGTACACCGACATCGACGCCGGTGCGCCGATCGCCGACGCGTTCGACCAGGTCGGGCTGGGCTGGGCCTCGGCGCTGATCTCGATCGCCGCCGTCGCCGGGCTGACCTCGGTGATCCTGGTCGACCTGGTCACGGTCAGCCGGATCGGGTTCGCGATGGGACGCGACGGGCTGCTGCCGCAGTCGATCGCCCGGGTGAGCCCGCGCACCGGCACCCCGGTGCGGATGACCCTGCTGTACGCGGTGCTGGTGCTGGTCGCGGCGACCTTCGTGAAGCTGGAGAGCCTGGCGAACCTGGTCAGCATCGGCACGCTGTTCGCCTTCGTGCTGGTGTCGGCCGCCGTCCCGGTGCTGCGCCGCACCCGGCCGGACCTGCCCCGGGCGTTCCGGGTGCCCTTCTCCCCCATAGTCCCGGTGCTGTCGGCGCTGGCCTGCCTCTACCTGATGCTCAACCTCGAGGTCGAGACCTGGCTGCGGTTCCTGGCCTGGCTGCTGATCGGCCTGGTGGTCTACGCCGGCTACGGGCGTCGGCACTCGCGGCTGCGCGACCAGCCGCAGCAGGCCGCGGTGGGCAGCCGCTGAACGGCACGGCACGATCAGCACCGTGGCCTACAGCGCAGACAGCACCCGTTACGACGCCATGCCCTACCGACGGACCGGGTCGAGCGGCCTCGACCTGCCCGCCGTGAGCCTGGGGCTCTGGCACAACTTCGGCGACGACGTCCCCTTCGACCGGCAGCGCGACATCCTGCGCCGGGCGTTCGACCTGGGCGTCACGCACTTCGACCTGGCGAACAACTACGGCCCGCCCTACGGCTCGGCCGAGACGAACTTCGGCCGCCACCTGGCCGACGACTTCCGCCCCTACCGCGACGAGCTGGTCATCTCCTCCAAGGCCGGCTGGGACATGTGGCCCGGCCCGTACGGCCAGGGCGGCGGCTCGCGCAAGTACGTGCTGGCCAGCCTCGACCAGTCGCTGCAGCGGATGGGGCTGGAGTACGTCGACGTCTTCTACAGTCACCGGCCCGACCCGACGACGCCGCTCGAGGAGACGATGGGCGCGCTGCACACCGCCGTCCAGTCGGGCAAGGCGCTCTACGCCGGCATCTCCTCCTACTCGCCGGAGATGACGGCCGAGGCCGCGCGGATCCTCCGCGAGCTCGGGACGCCGCTGCTGATCCACCAGCCGTCGTACTCGATGCTCAACCGCTGGATCGAGACCGAGGGCCTGCTGGACACCCTCGCCGAGGTGGGCGCGGGCTGCATCGCGTTCTCCCCGCTCGCCCAGGGGATGCTCACCGACAAGTACCTGGACGGCGTGCCCGAGGGGTCGCGCGCCACCCAGGGCAAGTCGCTGGACCAGAGCATGATCACCGAGGCCTACCTCACCCACGTGCGGGCGCTGAACGAGATCGCGCAGTCCCGCGGGCAGAGCCTGGCCCAGCTGGCGCTGTCCTGGGCGCTGCGCGACGCGCGGGTCACCTCGGTGCTGATCGGCGCCAGCAGCGTGCGGCAGCTCGAGCAGAACGTGGCGGCGACGCAGCACCTGGAGTTCTCCGCCGAGGAGCTGGCGAGCATCGACCAGCACGCGGTGGACGCCGGGATCGACATCTGGAAGGGCGCCCGCGAGGGCACCCTCTGACCTGACGCCCCCCTGCACCCCGAAGATGGCCATCTCCGGCTTCTGGGGCTCAGGGGACCAGCACGAGCTTGCCGTGGCTGTGCCCGGTCATGCCCTCGCGGTGCGCGGCGGCGACGTCGTCCAGCGGGTACCGGCCGGCGACCTGCACCTCCAGCCGGCCGGCCTCCACCAGCGCGGTCAGCCCCAACCGGGCGGCGTCGCGCAGCGCGGTGCCCGGGTCGGCGCCGGGCCCGCTGCCCAGCACCTTGATGCCGGCCTGCCCGCCGCGGGCGAAGTTGGCGATGGTGGCGATCCGCTGCCGGTCGCCGACCAGCTCCAGCGAGGTGTCCAGCGCCTCGTCGGTGCCGACCGCGTCGACGGCGGCGGTGACGCCGTCCGGCGCCATCGCCCGCACCCGCTCGGCCAGCCCGTCGCCGTAGCCCACCGGCTCGCCGCCCAGCCGGCGCACCGTCTCCGCGCCGGACGCCCCGGCCGTGCCGATCACCCGCGCACCGCCGGCCACCGCGAGCTGCACCAGCGCCTGGCCCACTCCCCCGGCCGCACCGTGCACCAGCACCGTGTCCCCGGCTCCGGCACCGATCGCGGTCAGCGCGTGCACCGCCGTCGCGCCGGTGAGCATGAGCCCGGCCGCCTCGGCCCAGTCGAGCGCGGCGGGCTTGGGCACCAGCGCCGTGGCCGGGACGACGAGGGAGGAGGCGTAGGCACCGCGCAGCCGGAAGCCGATCACCGCGTCGCCCACCGCGAGCGGCCCCGCCGGGCCGACGGCGTCCGGGCCGACGGCGGCGACCACGCCGGAGGCCTCGAAGCCCAGCCGCAGTGGCAGCTTCGCCGGGTCGGTGCCGAAGGCGCCGGTGTAGCCCTTCCAGTCCGCCGGGTTGACGCCGGCGGCGCGGACCTCGAGCAGCACCTGCCCGGCGCCCGGCGAGCCCGTCGGCTGCTCGACCACGGACAGGACCTCGGGACCACCGAACGCGGTGGCGACGACGACGCGGCTCATGCCGGCGCCAACCCTGCGCTGCCGGACGGGATTCCGCCCGCGGGCTCAGCCCTGGCCGTCCCCCGAGGTGACCGGGGCGGCCTGGTCGGCGCGGTGGCAGGCCTGGCAGGTGCCGAAGATCTCCAGGGTGTGCCGGACGTCGACGAAGCCGTGCTCGGCGGCCACCCGGTCGGCCCACCGCTCGACCGTCGGGCCCTCCACCTCCTCGGTGCGGCCGCAGCTGCGGCAGACCAGGTGGTGGTGGTGCCGGGTGCTGCAGCGCCGGTAGATCGACTCCCCACCGTCGGTGCGGATCGAGTCCAGCTCGCCGTCGTCGACCAGGGCCTGCACCGCCCGGTAGACGGTCGACAGCCCGATCGAGTCGCCCGCGGCCCGCATCCGGGCGTGCACCTCCTGGGCGCTGTGGAAGCCCTCGAGCTCGTCGAAGACCGCGTTGACCGCGGCTCGCTGGCGGGTGTTGCGGATCATCGGGTCCCCTCGTCCACTCGGCACCCCGCGTCGACCTCCTCGACGGACGCGGGTCCAGCTCCCTCCGCCGAGTGCGACACGTGGTCGAGCGCGTCGCGCACGATGTGCCCGACGTGCTGGTCGACCAGCGCGTAGTGCACCTCGCGGTGCCGCCGCTCGCCCACCACCAGGCCGGCCTCCCGGAGCACCCGCAGGTGCTGGGAGACCAGCGGCTGGGCGGCGCCGAGCTCGTCCACCAGCTGGTGGACGCACCGGGTCTCGTGCTGGAGCAGCGAGGCCACGATCGACAGCCGCATCGGGGCCGCCAGGGCGGCCAACAGGGAGCTGGCCGCCTGCACCGTGCCCGGGTGGACCCGCGGTGCTGCGGCGTCCTCTCGACGCGGTGCGGCGGTCATCACATCAGGATAGGGCCATGTGAGAACTGTTGTCGACTGGGGTGCCGAGCGCGTCCCCGCCGCCGCGGCTCCCCCAGCCCCGGCGGGACCGCCGGACCGAGACCAGCCGGCAGGCCAGGTAGATGCCGAAGCTGATCGTCGTGACGAACGGGCTGATCGGCACGCTGGTGCCCAGGGCCACCAGGATGCCCCCGACCGCGGACACCACGCCGAACGTCGCGCTCAGCAGCGGGGCGAGCACCGGGGAGGCGGTGACCCGCAGCGCGGCGGCCGCCGGGGTGACCAGCAGGGCGAGGACCAGCAGGGCGCCGATCACCTGGACGGCCAGCGAGACCGCCAGGGCCAGCAGCAGGGTGAAGGCCACCGACAGCACCCCGGCGGGCAGCCCGCGGGCCGCCGCGACCTCGGGATCGGCGCTGACGAAGGCCAGCGGTCGCCAGATCACCGCCAGCCCGCCCAGGACCACCGCCGACAGGCCGATCAGCCAGCCCAGCTGGACGGTGTCCACCGAGACGACCTGCCCGGTGAGCAGCCCGAACTTGTTCGCCGCCCGCCCGTCGTAGAGCGCCAGGAAGAGCACGCCCAGGCCCAGGCCGAAGGGCATGAGCACGCCGATCACCGAGTTGCGGTCGCGGGCGCGCACCCCCAGCCACCCGATCAGCAAGCCGGCCAGCAGCGAGCCCAGCACCGACCCCAGCGCCACGTCGACGCCCAGCAGCAGCGCCCCCGCCGCGCCGGCGAAGGAGAGCTCGCTGATCCCGTGGACGGCGAACTGCATGTCGCGCATCTGCACGAAGACGCCGACCAGGCCACCGATCACCCCGAGGAGGGCGGCGGCGAGGAGCGAGTTCTGCACCAGCGCCAGCAGCCGGCCGTAGTCGTCGAAGCTGACGACGTCGCTCACCGGTGGGCCACCTGCAGCGCGGGCGGCAGGTCGTGGTGCCCGGCGGACGGGTGCTCGGGCGTGCCGACCACCACGACCCGCCCCTGGACGGTGAGCACGTCGACCGGCGTCCGGTACAGGTCGCTGAGCGACTCGGAGGTGAACACCTCGGCCGGGGTGCCCAGCCGGTGCCGCCCGGCGGCGATGTAGAGCACCCGGTCGACCAGCCCGAGCACCGGGTTGATCTCGTGGGTGACGAAGACGACGGCCGTCCCGTGCTCCCGCCGGCGCCGGTCGATCACCCCGGTGACGGCCCGCTGGTGGCCCAGGTCCAGGGAGAGCAGCGGCTCGTCGCAGAGCAGCAGCTGCGGGTCACCGACCAGCGCCTGGGCGATCCGCACCCGCTGCTGCTCGCCCCCGGAGAGCAGGCCGATCGGGGCGTCGGCGTACCCGGCAGCCCCCACCGCCCCGAGCGCCTCGTCGATCCGCGCACGGTCGGCCCGGCTCCGACGGCGCACTCCGTACCGGTCGCCGTCGATGCCCAGGCCGACCAGGTCGCGGGCGCGCAGCGGGGTCGCCGCACCCATCGACTTCTGCTGCGGCACGTAGCCGATCGACCGGTCGGCCCGCCCGGGCGGGCGGCCGGCGACCTGCAGCTCACCCGCCGAGAGCGGCTGCTGCCCCAGCGCCGCCTTGAGGAAGGTGGACTTCCCCGCCCCGTTGGGCCCGAGCACCGCCAGGAACTCCCCCGGCTGCACGTCCACGTCGAGGTCGCTCCACAGCACCCGGTCGCCGAAGCGGACCGCGGCCCCCCGCGCCGAGAGCGGAGCGCTCACCCCGGTCGCCCGCCCGGCTGGTCAGGCCGACAGCGCGCCGGCGACGGCGTCGATGTTGGCCTGCATCCAGCTGACGTAGTCCTCGCCCTCGGGGAGGGTCTCGGTCACCGGCACGACGGCCACGCCGGCCGCCTCGGCCGCCGCGAGGACCTGCTCGGTCTCCGCGCCCGTCGTCTGCTCGTTGTAGACCAGCGCCTGCACCTGGCCACTGCTGAACAGGTCGAGGGTCTCCTGGAGCACGGCCGGGGAGACGTCGCCGCCCTCCTCGATCGCCTCGGAGAACTCCTCGGGGGTGCGGTTCTCCGCGCCCAGCGCGTCGAGCAGGTAGCCGGGGACCGGCTCGGTGATCGCGACGCCGGCACCCTCCGTGCCCGCCCGTGCCTCCTGCTCGGCGGCCACCAGCGCCTGCAGCTGCTCGGTGAACTCGGCACCGTTGGCCTCGTAGGTCTCGGCGCCGTCCGGGTCGATCTCGCTGAGCTGGGTCACCAGCTCGTCGGCGAGCTTCTCGACGGTCTCCAGGTCGTACCAGACGTGCTCGTTGAGCTCCTCGCCGGCGTCCTCCGCCTCGGCCTCGCGACCGGAGAGCTCGACGGCGTTGATCACCGGGGCGTCGGTGTCGCTGGCCGAGACCATCGTGTCGACGAAGTCGTCGTAGCCCCCGCCGTTCTCCACGATCAGGTCGGCCTCGGAGATGGCCAGCTGGGTGCGGGTGTTCGCCTCGTAGGAGTGCGGGTCGGCCGAGGGGTCGTCGATGATCGCGGTGACCTCGACGTCGTCGCCGGCGACCGCCGAGACGATCGCGCCGTAGACGTTGGTGGAGGCGACGACGGAGACGCCGTCCTCCGCGGCAGCGGCGGAGTCGTCGTCCGACCCGCAGGCGCTCAGCAGCAGCAGTGTCGACGCGGCGGTGAGGGCCACGCCCATCCGGGCGATGCGCATGGGTCTTCTCTTCCTTGGAACGGGAACGGTTACCACTAGCGTAGCCGCGCTCGGCCACCGCGCGCCCACCGGGTCGCCGGCCCCCGCCCCGGGGCGCCCCGGCCGCTCACTCGTAGGGCTCGGCCGGCGGCGGCACGAGCCGCGTCGAGGCCGGCTCGATGGCGGGCAGGGCGTACCCGGCCACCGGGTCCACCACCGGCTCGGTGAAGTGCCCGACCACCTCGACCCACTGGTCGGGCGCGAACTCCGCCGACCCGTCGATCACGGCCACCCGGAGCGCGGTCGCATCGGCGGCGCAGCAGTTGATCCGGAACCGGGTGAGGTACCACCCACCGGCCTCCCGCGGCGTGACGAAGCCGACCAGGCGCACCCGCCGGTCCGCCAGCGGCGACGGATCGGGCTGCTGCGACCAGATCGTGTAGGACAGCAGGGTCATCGTGCGGTGGTCGGCGCCCGGGTCGTCCGCCCCGATGCCCGGCGACGGCGGGGCGGCGGGCACGGCCGGCGGGGCGGTCGGCAGCCGGGCCGCGCTGTACGCGCCGAGGGCGGGCGGCGCCACGACCAGCACGACGGCGACCGGCGCGGCCAGCAGCCAGCCGACCGCGGGCCCAGGGTGCTCGTGCCCGGCCCGGGGCCCGCCCGGACGGCGGAGCAGCCCGGTGGCCGCCAGGGCCACGACGACCACGCCCGCCGCCAGCAGGAAGGGCCGGAAGCCGGGCCGGACGTAGTCCAGGTACCGGTCGCTGCCGGCCACCACCAGCACCACGACGCCCAGCAGCAGCAGGAGCACGTGCTGGGTCGTGCGGTCGGGGCGGGCGGTCACAGCAGCACCTCGCCGACACCGACGGCCACCAGCACGGCCACCACCAGGGTGACCGGTGCGAACCGGAGCGCGAAGCGGCGGCCGAAGGTGCCCGCCTGCAGCGCGACCAGCTTGACGTCGACCGCCGGGCCGACGACCAGGAAGACCAGCCGGGAGGTGAGCGAGAACGAGGTGAGGCTGGCGGCCACGAACGCGTCGGCCTCCGAGCAGATCGCCAGCACGACGGCGAGCGCGGCCAGCACCAGCACCGACAGCACCGGCGAGCCGGCGACCTCGTCCAGCCAGCGGCGCGGCACCAGCGCGCTGAGCGTGGCGGCGGTCGCGGCGCCCACCACGAGGAAGCCCCCGGCGTGCACCAGGTCGTGCTGCATCGCGTCGCGGAACACCGCCGCCCGGGAGGCGCCGGGGACGCCCGCCGCGGGGGCCGGCAGCCGGAGCCAGTCGGCGCGGCCCACCAGGGTCCACAGCCAGCCCATCACCAGCGCGACCCCGAGGGAGGCGGCGAACCGCGCCGCCACCACCTCCGGCTGGCCGGGGAACGCCACCGCCGTGGCCACCAGCACCACCGGGTTGATCGCCGGCGCGGCGAGCAGGAAGGCCAGCGCCGCGGCGGGGGTCACGCCCCGGCGCACCAGGCTGCCGGCGACCGGGACCGACGCGCACTCGCAGCCGGGCAGGACGACGCCGGCCACGCCGGCGACCGGCACCGCCAGGGCCGGCCGGCGCGGCAGCGCCCGGGCGAAGAACGACGGCGGCACCAGCGTGCCGATGGCGGCCGACAACGCCACGCCCAGCACCAGGAACGGCAGCGCCTGCAGGCAGACCGCGACGAAGACGGTGCTCCAGGCCAGCACGGCCGGCCGGTCCAGGACGTCGGGTGCGGCGAAGTGCAGCACGACCACCAGCGCGACGAGACCGGCCAGCAGGTCGGTGCTGCGGACCCGGGCGGCGCGGTGGCCGGGCAGCGGCAGCTCGGTGATCTCCGCCTCCCTGCGCTCGTGAGCACGGTTCCCGTTACCGTGTGCAGGCCCACGATCGCATGCCCCGCCCCCAGCGCCGAGAACCGAGGAGCCCGCCCATGGCCGAGTCGAGGAAGAACCGGACCGCCACCGCCGGCCGCCTGCTGCGCAAGGCCGCGGGCACGGTGGCCACCGGCGTGGTCGGCGTCGCCGTCGTGCGCGCCGCCGAGCGCGGTGAGGGCGGGCCGCTGCCCCGCCGGATCGCCGTCACGGCCACCCGCTGGGGCATCCTCGGCACCCGCCGCGCCGAGGTGGCGGTGGAGAAGGCACGCCTGGCCGCCGGCGACGTCCGCGCCCAGGCCTACGCCGACCTCGGCGAGCAGGCCCCGCCGCCGGCCGACCGGTCCACCGGCGGCCACGACCACAGCCACTGATGCCGGGCGCGACGGCACTGCCCGACGGCGGCGGAGGGGACCCGGTCGTCGTCGCCGATGCCGGTGGCCGGCTGCGGATCGCCGTGCCGGCGCTGACCGGGCGGTCGGCGCGCGCCGTCCGGCTCGAGGACGCCCTCGACGAGGTGCCCGGCGTGCTGGCGGTGCAGGCGTTCCCGGTCACCGGCCAGGTCGTCGTCTGGCTGACCCGCGACGCCGACCGGGCCGAGGTGCTGGCCGTGGTCGCCGGCGCGCGCGAGCTGCCGGCCGACGCCGCGGTGGCCCGCCGCCCCCGGTCGGCCGACGTCGCCAACACCGAGCTGCTGCGGATCGGCATCGGCGGTGCCGCCCTCGCCCTGCTCGGCATCCGCCGCTACGGGTTCGGCCGCCCGCCGGTGCTGTCCGGCCGCAGCCGGCTGGTGGCCAGCGCGATCACCCTGTTCACCGGCTACCCCTTCGTGAAGGGCGCCTTCGGCGCGCTCGCCGGCAAGCGGACGGCGGGCACCGACGCGCTGGTCACCGCCGCGACGTTCGCCAGCCTGCTGCTGCGGGAGAACGTCGTCGCCCTCACCGTGCTGTGGCTGCTCAACATCGGCGAGTGGATGCAGACGCTCACCCTGCGGCGCACCCGCCGGGCCATCTCCGCGCTGCTGGCCGGCACCGAGACCACCGCCTGGGTCGTCGTCCCGGGCGAGGGCGGCGAGCCCGACGTGGAGCGCCAGGTCGACCTGGCCCAGCTGCGGGTCGGCGACCTGGTCGTGGTGCACGAGCAGACCACCCTCCCGGTCGACGGGACGGTCATCGAGGGCGCCGGCGTGGTCGACCAGGCCGCCATCACCGGCGAGCCGCTGCCGGTGTCGGTGACGGCGGGCGCCGTCGTCCACGCCGGGTCGGTCAACCTGCGCGGGCGGCTGGTCGTCCGGGCGTCGGCCACCGGCTCGGACACCGCCATCGGCCGGATCATCGCCCGGGTCGAGCAGGCCCAGGACGACCGGGCGCCGATCCAGACCGTCGGGGAGAACTTCTCCCGGCGCTTCGTCCCGGCGTCCTTCGCGCTGGCCGGGCTGACCTGGCTGGTCACCCGGGACGTCCGGCGGGCGATGACGATGCTGCTGGTCGCCTGCCCCTGCGCGGTCGGGCTGTCGACGCCGACCGCGGTCAGCGCCGCCATCGGCAACGGCGCCTCGCGCGGCGTGCTGATCAAGGGCGGCGCCCACCTGGAGGCGGCCGGCCGGATCGACGCCGTGGTGTTCGACAAGACCGGCACGCTGACCATCGGCCGGCCCGTGGTCACCAACATCGTCTCCTTCTCCGCGGCCTGGACCCCCGAGGAGGTGCTGGGCTACGCGGCCAGCTCGGAGGTGCACTCGCGGCACCCGCTGGCCCAGGCGGTGATCCGCTCGACCGAGGAGCGGCACGTCTTCATCCCGCCGCACGAGGAGTGCGAGGTGCTGCTGGGGCTGGGCATGCGCACCCAGGCCGACGGCCGGGTGCTGCTGCTGGGCAGCGAGCCGCTGATGGCGAGCGAGGGGGTGACCGTCGGCGCGGACGCCCGCGACTGGCTGGACCGGCTGCGCGCCGCTGCGGAGACACCGCTGCTGCTCGCGGTGGACGGCGAGCTGGTCGGGCTGGTCAGCCTGCGCGACGAGGTGCGGCCGGAGGCCCGTGAGGTGCTCGACGCGCTGCGCGCCACCGGCGTCGAGCGCATCGTCATGCTCACCGGCGACCACGCGGCGACGGCAGCAGCGGTCGCCGCCGAGCTCGGCGTCACCGAGTGGCAGGCCGAGGTGCTCCCCGAGCACAAGCAGGACGCCGTTGCCGCGCTGCAGGCCGAGGGGCACACCGTGGCGATGGTCGGCGACGGCACCAACGACGCCCCGGCGCTGGCCGCGGCCGACATCGGCATCGCCATGGGGGTCTCGGGCACCGACGTCGCGGTGGAGACCGCCGACGTCGCCCTGGTCGGCGACGACCTGCGACACCTGCTCGACCTGCGCGAGCTGGGCGGGCGCACGCTGCAGATCGTCCGGCAGAACTACGGCATGTCGATCGCGGTGAACGGCATCGGGCTGCTGGTCGCCGGCGGCGGTGCCCTCTCCCCCGTGCTCGCGGCGGTCCTGCACAACGCCTCGTCCGTCGCGGTGGCCGGCAACTCGGCCCGCCTGGTCCGCTACCGCGGGGTGGAGCGGCACGACCCGGCCATCGAGCCGGACGGGATGGTGCCGGCCGGCCCCGCCGGGAGCTGACCGGGACGAGGGCGGATCGGTTTTGACAATGATTGTCATGTGCTCGACGATCGGCCCATGCACTCCAGAACCCCGCGCCCTGCCCTGCCCGCCCTCCTCTGCGCCGCTGCGCTGGGCCTGGCGGGCTGCTCCGCAGGCGGCACCGACCCGGCGGCAGCGGCCGGCGGAGACCTGCGGGTGGTCGCGTCGTTCTACCCGCTCGAGTGGCTCAGCCAGCAGGTGGCCGGCGACCGGGCCACGGTCACCTCGCTGACACCCCCGGGCGCCGAGCCGCACGAGCACGAGCTCACCCCGCAGGACGTCGCGGCGGTGTCCGAGGCCGACCTGGTCGTGTACCTGCCGACCCTGCAGCCGTCGGTCGACGAGGCGGTCGAGCAGCAGGCGGCGGGCACCGCGTTCGACGCCGGCGCCGTCGCCGACCTCGACCTGGTCTACACGGACGACCACGGCGACGAGCACGGCGACGAGCACGCCGCCGACGACGAGCCCGCCGGGCCGGACGGCGCGGTCACCGACCCGCACTTCTGGCACGACCCGCTGCGGATGGCCGCCGTGGGCGAGGCGCTGGCCGAGCAGCTCGGCCGGGCCGACGCGGCGAACGCCGACGTGTACACCGCCAACGCGGCGGGCCTCCGGGACCAGATGGAGGCGCTGGCCGCCGAGTTCCGGGCCGGGCTGGCGACCTGCGCCAGCCGGGACGTCGTCACCAGCCACAGCGCCTTCGGGTACCTCGCCGACGCCTTCGACCTCCACCAGGTCGGCATCAGCGGCCTCGCCCCCGACGAGGAGCCGGCACCGAGCGCCCTGACCGACGCCACCGCGTTCGTCCGCGAGCACGGCGTCGGCACCATCTACTTCGAGACGCTGGTCAGCCCGGCGGTCGCCGAGACGGTGGCCCGGGAGACCGGCGCCCGGACCCGGCAGCTGGACCCGATCGAGGGGCTGACCGACGAGTCGCAGGGCTCGGACTACCCGGCGCTCATGCGCGCCAACCTGGCCAGCCTCCGCGCGGGGCAGCAGTGCTCCTGACGCAGCGGTCCGGGCCGACCACTCCCCCGGCCGACCGGGCCGGGGCCGTCGTCCAGCTGCGCGGGGCGTCGTTCGGGTACGCCCGGCAGCCGGTGCTGACCGGCGTCGACCTCACGGTCCACCACGGGGAGGTGCTCGCCGTCCGCGGGGCCAACGGCACCGGCAAGTCCACGCTCGTCCGCGGCCTGCTGGGGCTGGCCGAGGTGCTGGCCGGCGAGGTGCTGCTCTTCGGCCGGCCGCGAGGGACCGGGCGTGACCGCCACCGGGTGGGCTACGTCCCCCAACGGCACACGGTCGCCGGCACCCTCCCGGTGACCGTCCGGGAGCTCGTCTCCTCCGGGCGGCTCACCCGGCTCCGGACCTGGCAGTCGTTCGGTGCGGCCGACCGGTGCGCCGTCGACTGCGCGCTGGAGGGGGTGGGTCTGGCCGGCTTCGACCGGCGGCCGCTCGCGGAGCTCTCCGGCGGTCAGCAGCGCCGCGCGCTGGTCGCCCGCGCGCTGGCCGACGACCCGGAGCTGCTGGTGCTCGACGAGCCGACCGCCGGCGTCGACGCGGCCAGCCAGCGGGTGCTCGCCGCCACCCTCGCCGGCCTGGCCGCCACCGGCACCACCATCGTGGTCGTCGTGCACGACCCCGGGCCCCTGGCGGAGGTGGTGACCCGCACGGTGTCGCCGTCCGGCACGCCGGCCGCGCCCGCCGCGGGGGCCCGGGCGTGCTGAGCTACGAGTTCATGCGGCTGGCGCTGGTCGCCGCCGTGCTCGTCGGGCTGACCGCCCCGACGGTGGGGGTCCACCTGGTGCAGCGGCGCCTGTCCCTGATCGGCGACGGCCTGGGGCACATGGCGCTGCTGGGGGTCGCGATCGGGCTGGCGACCCGCTCGGCCCCGGTGCTGACCGCGCTGGCCACCGCCGTGGCCGGGGCCCTGCTGGTCGAGCTGCTGCGCCACCGCCGGTCCGCCAGCGCCGACGTCGCCCTGGCCGTCCTCTTCTACGGCGGCATCGCCGGTGGGGTGGTCGTCGTCAGCCGCGCGCCGGCCGGGACCCCGGCGAACCTGGACAGCTACCTCTTCGGCGCCCTGACCACGACCACGCGCGGCGACCTGGTGGTCTTCGCCGCCATGGCGGTGGGCGTGCTCGCCGTGACCATCGGCCTGAGCCGCCAGCTGTTCACCATCGCCGTCGACGAGGAGTACGCCGCCGCCAGCGGGCTGCCGGTGCTCCGGCTCGACCTGCTGCTGGCCACCGTGACCGCCGGCACGGTGGTGCTGTCGATGCGGGTGCTGGGCCTGCTGCTGATCAGCGCGCTCATGGTGCTGCCTGCGGCGTGCGCCCGGCTGGTCGCCCCCAGCTTCCGGTCCAGCCTGGGCGTCGCCGCCCTGGTGGGCGTCTCGACGTCGGTCGGCGGGACGGTGGTGTCCTTCCACGCCGACACCCCCTCCGGCGCGACCATCGTGCTGACGGCGATCGCCGCGTTCGGCCTGCTGGCCGCCGGCCGGCTCGTGCTCCGCCGCCCGCTCCCGCGGCTCCGGCCCCCGGGCCGCCCCGCGCAGGGCGCCCCACCGGCGGCCGCCACCCCCGAGCTGCGGCTGCCCGGCTGACCGGGTGGCGCCACGGGCCGAGGGCCGGCCCGTGGCGCCGGGGCTCAGCGGACGGCCAGCAGCACCCGGTCGTCGTGGTCCTGCCAGATCGTGCCCACCTCGGTGAACCCGGCCTCGACCAGGGCGGCGACGTGGGTGCGGAGGCCGGTCAGCCGGGCTCCGGGCTCGTGGTCGTCGACGCCGCGCCCGGCGGTCCGCCGGCGGCGCTCCTCGGCGGCCTCCGCGAGCTCGGGGACGGCGAGCACCTCGGCCCACCAGGTGTCCCAGTCCGGCACGCCGTCCCGCTCGAACGCCGCGCTGGCCTGGCGGCGTTCCGCGGCCTCGGCCAGCCGGGTCAGCACCGCCTGCCCGGGGTCGTGGGCCATGTTGTCGGCGTTGAGGAACAGGCCAACGGCCGGGACCAGGGCGCCCACCCGCCGGTAGGTCGCCGCGAGCTGGCTGGCGGAGAGCCAGTGCAGGGCGGTGGAGGAGACGACGACGTCGGCGCCGGTCACCGGCAGCCGGGCCGGCCACGCGGGGTCGCGCAGGTCGGCGTCCACCCACTGCAGCCGCCCCTCGGCCGTACCCAGCGCGTGCCGTCCGACGGCCAGCAGCACCGGGTCCACGTCCACCGCGACCACCTGGGCCGCCGGGAAGCGGGCCAGCACCCGCTGGCTGAACGACCCCGGCCCGCAGGCGAGGTCGAGCACGGTGAACGGGTCGTCGAGGACGTCGGCGCGCAGCACCTCGACGGCGTCCAGCGCGGCGGTGAAGCGCTCCTCGCGGGCCCGCAGGTAGCCGCTCTGCTGGGCGTCCCAGTCGGCCAGCAGCCGGCTCCAGTCGGCAGCGGTGCCGGGAGTCGTCTCGCTCGGGGTGGTCATGGGGTGGTCCTCTCTCTCGGTCGGCCCGCCGGGACGGCGGCTCCGGGTCGGTGGTCCGCCGGGACGGCGGCGTGCGGGGGCTCCGGGGTGGGCCGGGCCGGGTGGGCCGCGGCGACGAGGGCGGCCGTGACGGGGTGGCGAGGGGCGCGGAGCACCTGCGCGGTCGGTCCGCGCTCGACGACCGCGCCCCGGTGCAGCACCACGACCTCGTCCACCAGCGCCTCCACCGCGGCCAGGTCGTGCGACACGACGACCAGGGCCACGCCCTCCTGGCGCAGCGCGCGGAGCAGCTGGAGCACGCCGACCCGGACGACGGCGTCCAGCGAGCTCACCGGCTCGTCGAGCACGAGCACGTCGGGGCGGGCGGCCAACGACCGGGCGATGACCACCCGCTGGCGCTGGCCGCCGGAGAGCTGCCACGGCCGGCGGTCGGCGTGCTCGGCGCCCAGGCCCACCCGGTCCAGCAGCCGGTGCACGTCCCCGGTCGCCGGCAGTCCGCGGCGCCGGGCGAGCTCCAGCGCCTCGGCGAGGGCCGAACCGACGGTCTGCCGCCGGTCCAGGGCCGCGCTGGGGTCCTGGAACACCAGCTGGGCGCGCCCCTCCCGGGGCACCGGGGGTCTGCCGGCCAGCTCCACGGTCCCCCCGGTCGGCTGCTGCAACCCGACCAGCACCCGGCTCAGCGTCGACTTCCCGCTGCCCGACTCCCCCACCAGCCCGACCGCCCCGGCCACCGGCAGGTCGAGCGACACGTCGGCCAGCGCGGGGCGCGGGTGGCCCCGCAGGCCGCGCCGGGGGTAGACGACCGAGACGCCCGTGGCGCGCAGCAGGGGTGCGCCGCCGGCCGGGGTGACCGGGGGCGGTGCCACCGGCCGGGTGGCGGCCACCAGCGCCCAGGTCGCCGGGTGCCGGGGTCGCTGCAGCAACTGCCCGGTCGGGCCGCACTCGACCACCCGGCCGGCGTCGACGACGGCGACGGTGTCGGCCCAGCCCGCGACGGCGGCCAGGTCGTGGGTGACCACCAGCACGGCCGTGCCGAGCTCGTCGCGGACCCGCGCCAGCAGCTGCCGCACCTGCCGGGCCACCGTGCTGTCCAGGGCGCTGGTCGGCTCGTCGGCGACCAGCAGGTCCGGGCGCCCGGCCAGCGCCGCGGCGATGAGCACCCGCTGGCGCATCCCGCCGGAGAGCTCGTCGGGGCGCAGCCGCACGACCCGGTCGACGTCGGTCAGGCCGACCCACCCCAGCAGCTCCCGGGCGGTCCGGTCGGCCTCGCGGCGGCTCATCGACCGGTGCAGCCGGGCCGCCTGCGCGACCTGGGCGCCCACCCGGCGCAGCGGGTGGAGCGCCGCGGCGAGGTCCTGCGGCACGAGGGCCACCTGCCCGCCGCGCAGCCGGCGCAGCTCCCGGTCGGACCTGCCGAGCACCTCGCGGCCGGCGATCCGCACCGAGCCCCGGGCGACCGCACCGACCCCCTCCGGGAGCAGCCCCAGCAGGGCGTGGGCGGTGATGCTCTTGCCCGACCCGCTGCTGCCCACCACCGCCAGCACCTGACCGCGGTCCAGCGTGAGGTCCAGCCCGTCGACCACCCGACGCCGACCGGCCGGCCCGCTGAGCTCGACCACCAGGTCGCGGACCACCAGCAGCTCCGCGCCCGTCGCCGTCCGCGGGCCGGCCCCGGGTGCCGGGACGGCGGCGGGTGCTGAGACGGCGGCGGGTGCCGGGCGTCGCGGCGTGCTGGACGCGCCGTGGGTGACCCAGCGGCCGGCGTCCTCGGCCAGCACGTTCACGGCCAGCACCACGACGCCGACGGCGAGCGTCGGCAGCAGGAACAGGTGCGGGTCGCTCGCCAGGAAGGGGCGGGCCTCGACGATCATCGACCCCCACTCCGGCGTCGGCGGGCGCACGCCGAGGCCGAGGAAGGTGAGGGTGGAGATGGCCAGCACCGTCGTCGCGACCTGGGTGCTGGTGAGCACCAGCACCGAGCCCAGCACCGCGGGCAGCACGTGCCGGAACAGGATCCGCGGAGGTCGCGCCCCGAGCAGCACGAGCGCCTGGACGGCCGGCTGGTCGCGGAGCAGCCGCACCTCCGTGCGGACCAGCCGGGCGTAGGCCGCCCAGCTGCCCGAGGCCAGCGCCAGGACGACGCCGCCCAGGCCGGCGCCGAGGACCGAGGAGAGCACCAGCCCGGTGAGCAGGGCGGGCAGCGCGACGGTGACGTCCGTGACCCGGAGCACCAGCGCGTCGACCAGGCCGCCCCGCCAGCCGGCGAGCGCGCCCAGCGCCAGCCCGAGCGGGAGCGCCAGGGCGGTGACCGCGGCGACCGCGAGCAGCGAGGTGCGGGCGGCGACCAGCAGCCGGGTCAGCTCGTCCCGGCCCAGCTGGTCGGTGCCCAGCCAGTGGGCGGCCGACGGTCCGGTCCGCACGGCCGTCAGGTCGGTGGCGGTGGGCGACCACGGGCTCACCAGCGGCCCGAGCAGGCCGGCGAGGACGACGACCGCCAGCACCGCTGCCGCGACCAGCCTCGGCCACGACGGCCGACCGCCCCGTCGCACGTCAGCCCCGCCCGGCACGGGGGTCGACCAGCGCGGCCAGCGAGCCGGCCAGCCCGCGGGCGAGGACGGCGGCCGCGGCGATGAGCAGCACGGCCGCCTGCAGCGGGTACCAGTCCCGGAACTGCAGCGCGCGGACCAGGTAGTCGCCCAGCCCGGGCCAGCCGAACACCGTCTCGGCGACGAGCGTGCCGGCGATCGCGTGGCCGACCTGGTTGCCGACCACGACCAGCAGCGGCGCAGCGGCGGCGGGCAGCGCCTGGGTGACCACCGAGCGCGACCGGGACAGCCCCCGCGCCCGGGCGGTGACCACGAAGGGCTCGGTCATCGTGGCCCGCAGCCGCGCGTCGGTCACCCGCGCGATCGCCGAGGCCAGCGGCAGACCGATCACCAGCGCCGGCAGCACCAGCGACGGCCAGCCGTCGACGCCCTGGGTCGGCACCAGACCGAGGCCCAGGGCCAGCGCCAGCACACCCAGGTAGGCCAGGGCGAAGGCCGGCAGCGACAGCAGCGCCAGGGTGACCAGCCGCAGCGGGACGACAACGCCCCGCCGGTCGGTGACGGCGCCGGCCACGCCCGCGGCCAGGCCCAGCACGACCGCGACCACCGCCCCCGCGGTGGCCAGGGTGACCGTGAGCGGGACCCGGCCGACCAGCTCGTCGGCCACCGGCCGGCCGGTGCGCAGCGACAGGCCGAGCTCGCCGTGCAGCATCGCGACCAGCCCGTCCAGGTAGCGCACCGGCGCCGGCAGGTCGAGCCCGAGCTCGGCCCGGACCGCCGCCACCGCCGACTCGGTGACCGCGCCGTCCCGCTCCAGGACGATCGCGGTGGCGGCATCGCCGTCGGTGAGGGACAGCAGCGCGAACGTCGCGACGGAGATCGTGAGCAGGACCAGCCCGCCCTCGACCAACCGGCGGCCGGCCAGCCGGCCGGCCGCCGTCAGTGCTGCGCTGCGCACGGCGGACGGCTCAGCGGGTGACGGTGACGTCGGTGAGCGGCAGGTCGTACTCGGTGGCCCCGAGCTCGAACCCGCGCACGTCGGTGCTGGCCGCCCACAGCCGGGGCAGCTGCACCAGCGGCACCGCCGCGACCTGCTCGCCGAGCGTCGCCCAGACGTCGTCGAAGGCGGCCTGCCGGGCCTCGTCGCTGGTCGCCGCCAACGCCACCGGGATCTGCGCGTCGAGCTCCGGCGAGGCGAACAGGTGCCCGTCGGACTCGGTGCGGAAGTTCGCCGTCAACGTGCTGTACGGGTCGTAGGGAGCGCCGTAGGTGGAGTAGAAGCGCAGGTCGAAGTCCCGCGCCGACACCCGGGCGCCGTAGGCGGTGGTGTCCAGCGAGTCGATGGTGACCCCGATGCCCACGTCGGCGAGCTGGTCGGCGAGCGCCTGGCTCAACGACACCGCCTGCGGCAGCAGCCCGGGGTCGAGCACCAGGGTGAGCTGCAGCGGGACGCCGTCCTTGCTGCGCACGCCGGAGCCGGTCCAGCCGGCGCCGTCGAGCAGCGCCCGAGCGGCGTCGGGGTCGGTGACGACCTCGTCGTCGGGCTGCGGGCCGTAGGGCACGTTGGCCGGGAAGACCGTCGTCGCCGCGGTCGCCGCGCCGTCGAAGAGCCCGGCCGCGATGCCCGCCCGGTCGACGGCGAGCGCCATGGCCCGCCGCACGGCCGGGTCAGCGAGGGCCGGGTTGCCGGTGTCGGCGTTGACGGTGAGCAGCAGGTTGGTGGTGCTGTCGGCGGTGAGCACCTCGACGTCGTCGTCGGCCTGCAGCGCGGGCACGTCCTCCAGCGCCAGCGGAGCCGTGTAGTCGCCCCCGATGACGTCGACCTCCCCGGCCTGCAGGGCGGCCACCCGCGCGGCGGCGTCGGGGATGACCTCGAACACCACCCGGTCCAGCGAGGGCTCACCGCCCCACCAGTCGTCGTTGCGCACCAGCACGATCTGCTGCTCGTCCAGCTGCTCCAGCCGGTAGGGCCCGGTGCCCACCGGCTCGCCGTCGGCCGCACCCGGGCTGGTGAACCGCACCGGGCGGGTCAGCGCCAGCTCGTTGAGGGCCGAGTAGTACGGCTGGCTGAGCCGCCAGGTGATGGTGGCCTCGTCGGTGGCCTCGATCGACTCGGTGACCCCGGTGAGCCCCAGGAAGCCGTTGTCCGGGTCGTCGACCCAGCGCAGCAGGTCCGCCCGGGCCACCTCCGCGTCGAAGGGCGTGCCGTCGGTGAAGGTCACGCCCTGCCGCAGCGCGAAGGTCATCGTCAGCCCGTCGTCGCTGATCTCGAAGGACTCGGCGAGCGCGGGGGCGAAGGACCCGTCGGCCTGGTAGCGCACCAGCGGTTCGAACAGCTGGTCCAGCACGGTGAACGACGACGTCGTGTAGTCCTGGACCGACAGCGACGCCTCCGGGTCGGCGAGGGCGACCCGGAGCACCTGCTCGCCCTCGGCGGCGGCGGGGTCGTCGCCGGACAGGCCGCAGCCGGACAGCGCGAGGACGAACGCGCCGGCGAGCAGGGCGGCGGTGGAGCGGGGGCCGGACATGGTCGTGCCTTCTCTCTCTCGTGGCATGGGGGTGGAGGCCGCGGCCTCAGCGACCGCGCGACGGGTACGGGAGCAGCGCCATCTCCCGGGCGTTCTTGATCGCCGTCGTCACCTGGCGGTGTTGCTGCGGGGTCAGCCCGGTCACCCGGCGGGCGCGGATCTTGCCGCGGTCGGAGATGAACGTGCGCAGCTGCGTCACGTCCTTCCAGTCGACCGGACCGTCGAGCCGGCGCTTCTTCCGCGGCCGGACCGGCCGCGCGGCGGGGGTCACCAGCTGCTCTTGGTGATGCCGGGCAGCTCGCCGGCGTGCGCCATCTGCCGGAAGCGCACGCGGGACAGGCCGAACGTGCGCAGGTGCCCGCGGGGGCGCCCGTCCGCGACGTCGCGGTTGCGCAGCCGGGTGGGGCTGGCGTCGCGGGGCAGCCGCTGCAGCGCGGCCTGCGCCTCGGCCCGCTCCTCGGGGGTGGCCGCCGTGCGAGCCGCCTGCTTGAGCTCGGCCCGGCGCTCGGCGTACCGCGCGACGACGTCCCGGCGCTGCCGGTCCTTGGCGATCATGGACTGCTTGGCCATCTCAGCGCTCCTCGCGGAAGTCGACGTGTCGGCGCACCTCCGGGTCGTACTTGCGCAGCACCAGCCGGTCGGGGTCGTTGCGGCGGTTCTTGCGGGTCACGTAGGTGTAGCCGGTCCCAGCCGTCGACCTCAGCTTGATGATCGGGCGGACGTCGTTGCCGCGGGCCATCAGCGCCCGGCCTTGCGGGCGTCGCGCCGGCGCTCGGCCCGGTTGCGGCGGTCGACCGCGCCGGGGGCGGGCGGGGTGGCGGGCTCGGGCGTGCAGCTGGTCGACGAACAGCAGTCGGACATCGTGCTCCTCGGGTCGGGGCTCCTCCGCGGAGCCGGACGAGCGACAACCTAACTGACAACGGTTCTCGTTCTCGCAGTAGGGTGTCCCTCGTGAGCCAGACCCGGACCCCCCTCGTCCTCGTGACCGGCCTGCAGCCCGCGCTGACCGCGCGGGCCGCGCAGGACCTGCTCCACGCCGCCCCCGGGACGGTGCTCGTGCACCACGACGTCCGAGAGCTCGGCCAGGGCGTCGTGCTCCGGACGCTCCGCGAGCCGGGACCGGCCGGGGTGGTCGAGCACCGCTCCGCGATCGAGCTCGCGCACGGCTGCCTGTCCTGCACGCTGCGGCTCGACGTGCTGCCGCTGCTCCGGTCGCTGGCCGCCCGGCCCGACGTCACCCGGATCGTGCTGCAGCTGGACCCGGCCCTCGAGCCCGAGCACCTGTGCTGGGCGATCGCGGAGGTGCTGCTGGACGACGAACCGGTCGGCGAGCCCGAGACGGCCGCGGACTGGGTCGAGGTGGAGGCGGTGGTCGCCGCGCTCGACGCGGCGACCTGGCTCGGCGACGCCTCGGGCGAGGAGACGATGGCCGACCGTGGCCTGGCCGCGACCGCCGACGACGAGCGGACCGTGGCTCACGTCGTCGTCGGTCAGACCGCCTTCGCCGACGTGCTGCTGCTGGCTGGTGAGCCGGACGACGCCTGGGCCGCGGCCCAGCTGGACGCCGTCCTCGTCCGCCTCTGCCCCAGCGCCGCGCGGCTCCCGCTGGGCGGCTGGCAGCCCGGGCCGGTGCTCGCCGGGCTGGGCGCGGAAGCCCGGCGCGGTCGGCTGCCCACGCCGCACGACCCGCTGCTCGCCGGCCAGCCCCCGCTGGACGAGGACGCCGGGGTGTCGCTGGTGCGGTTCGAGGCCGACCGCCCCCTGCACCCGGAACGGCTGCACGAGGCGATCGACGCCCTCCTCGACGGCGTCGTCAGCAGCCGCGGTCGGCTGTGGCTGGCCACCCGCCAGGACCGCGCGCTCTGGCTGGAGTCGGCCGGCGGTGGGCTCCAGGTCGGGGACGCCGGACCGTGGCTGGCCACGCTGCCCGACGACCCGGAGCTGTGGGCCCAGGTCGACCCGCAGCGCGCGGCCGCCGCCGCCCTGCGCTGGGACCCGCTGCACGGTGACCGGGCCAGCCAGCTGGTCGTGCTGACGCACCGGCAGGCACCGCTGGCGATCACCGCGGCGCTGTTCTCCGCCGTCCTCACCGACGACGAGTACGCAGCCGGCCCGGAGGTCTGGGCGACCTGGCCCGACCCCTTCGGCGACTGGCACGACGACCCCTGCGAGGCATCCGGCCCCGCGGACGACGCAGACCTGCACCTCACCGACCGAGAGGACCGAGCCTGATGAGACACGGCATCCACCCCGAGTACCGCACCGTGGTGTTCCGGGACACGGCCAGCGGGGCGACCTACCGCACCCGCTCCACGGTCAGCACCGACCAGACCATCGACCTGGACGGCGAGACCCTCCCGGTGGTCAACGTGGAGATCAGTGCGGCGTCCCACCCTTTCTGGACCGGCAACCAGCGCGTGCTGGACACCGCCGGCCGGGTCGAGCGGTTCCACCAGCGCTACGGCAGCATCGCGCGGCCGGCGCGGAAGCAGGGCTGACCGGTGGCCGTCCCGAAGCGGAAGACGTCCCGGTCCAACACCCGGTCCCGCCGCGCGCAGTGGAAGGCCACCCCGGTGCCGCTGGTGCCGGTGACCGTGAACGGCGTCGTCCGGCTGGTGCCGCAGAAGCTCCGCCGGGCCGCCGAGCGGGGCCTGCTGCCGTGACCGACACCGGCGGGCCGCTGGTCGCGCTCTGCGTCGGGCACCGCTGCGCCGCGCTGCGCCGGCTGGCCGGCACCGCGGACGGCGTCGACCGGGTCGCCGAGGCGGTCCGGTCGACGTCCGGGGCGGTGCTGGTCACCGCCGGCTGCCTGGGCGGGTGCGACCGCGCGGCGCTGGCCGCCCTCGCCCGGCGGGCGCCCGGCACGGGGCAGCCGGGGCCCGCCGTGTGGCTGTCGGAGGTGCAGACCCCCGAGCGCACCGCGGGCCTGGTCGCCTGGGTGACCGCCGGCGGGCCGGGCGTGGGTGGTGCGGGCGCCGGCCCGCTGCCGGCGAGCCTGCGCACCGCCGTCACCGGGGTCGGGCCGCCGGTCCGCGTCGGCCCGCCCCGTTGATCCCGCGGGTCACTCGTTCGCCGAGCCCGCCGAGGCGCCCTGCTCCTGCTCGCTGCTGGGCGCCCCGACCCACACGGTCTTCGCGTTCATGAACTCGCGCATGCCCAACTCGGTCAGCTCGCGGCCGTAGCCGCTCTGCTTCACCCCGCCGAAGGGCAGCTGCGGGTAGCTCGTCGTCATCCCGTTGACGAACGCCATGCCGGCCTCGATGTCCCGGACGAACTGCGCCCGCTCGGCCTCGTCCTCGCTCCACAGGTTGGACCCGAGCCCGTACGGGTGGCTGTTGGCGATCTCGATCGCCTCGTCCAGGCTCTGCACCGTGTACAGCGCGGCGACCGGGCCGAACACCTCCTCGGCGTGCACCGCCATCTCGGACGTGACGCCGGTGAGCAGGGTCGGCTCGTAGAACCAGCCGGGCCGGTCGACGCGGTGCCCACCGACGACCGCGGTCGCGCCCTTGCCGACGGCGTCCTCGACGTACTCGACGACGTCCTGCAGCCCGGACTCGGTGGCCAGCGGGCCGACCTGGGTGTCCGGGTCCATCGGGTCGCCCACGGTCAGCTCGCCGATCTTCTCGGCGAACAGCCGGGTGAACTCCTCGGCGACGTCGGCGTGCACGAAGAACCGCTTGGCCGCGATGCAGCTCTGCCCGTTGTTCTGGTTCCGGCTGGTCACCGCCACCGCAGCCGCGGCCGCGAGGTCGGCCGAGGGCATCACGATGAACGGGTCGGAGCCGCCGAGCTCCAGCACGGTGGGCTTGAGCGCGTCGCCGGCGATCGCGGCCACCGACTGCCCGGCCGGGGCGCTGCCGGTCAGCGTCGCGGCGACCACCCGGTCGTCGCGCAGCACCCGCTCGATGGTGGCCGAGCCGATGAGCAGGGTCTGGAAGACGTCGGCGGGGAAGCCGGCCCTGCGGAACAGCTCCTCCATGTACAGCGCGGTCTGCGGCACGTTGCTGGCGTGCTTGAGCAGCCCGACGTTGCCGGCCATCAGCGCCGGGGCGGCGAAGCGCATCGCCTGCCACAGCGGGAAGTTCCACGGCATCACCGCGAGCACGACGCCCAGCGGCTGGTAGGTGACGTAGGCCTGCCGGGCGCCCACCGCGTCGGCGTCCAGCTGCTGGGGCTCGAGCATCGCCGGGCCGTGGTCGGCGTAGTAGCGCAGCGCCGTGGCGCACTTGGCCACCTCGGCCTTGGCCGACGCCAGCGTCTTGCCCATCTCGGTGGTCATCAGCTCGGCGACCGCGTCGGTGTCGGCGTCCAGCACGTCGGCGGCCGCGCGCAGCCAGCCGACCCGGTCCTCGACCGAGGTCAGCCGGTAGCTGCGGAAGGCGGCCGCGGCGCGGGCGATCTTCTCCTCGAGCGCGTCGTCCGGCAGCGGCTCGTAGGTCTTCAGCACCTCGCCGGTGGTGGGGTTGGTGGTGGCGATGGCCATGGGGGCTCCCGTCGGTGGGCGGAGGGTGCGGTCCGGACGGCGGCGCTCGCTGCGCAGGGCGCTCGGGCGGTCGGGACGCGCACCGCGGTCTCCCTCCCCTGCCCGGCGGTCGCGCCCGGAAAACGAGCGGTCGGCCACCGGCCAGGGCCGCGACCGCCGTTGTTCACCCGGCACCCGCCCGGGCGTCGCCCGGCCCGGACACAGTCCAGGCATGGCCATCGAGACGCCGCTGTCCCGCAGGACGATGCTCAAGGGCGGGGCCGTCGCGGCCGCCGCGCTCACCCTGGGTGGGCTCACCACCGAGGAGGCCCGGGCCACGGTCGACGAGACGGCCCGGTCGGGGGTGTTCGGCTTCGGCATCGCCAGCGGCGACCCGACCGCCACCGAGCTGCTGCTGTGGACCCGGGTGACGCCGTCGCCGGACGCCACCCCGGGCAGCGGCCGCGGCCGCCGGACCCGGGTCATCTGGGCGGTCGCCGCCGACCCGGGCTTCCGCAAGATCGTCAGGATCGGCACCACCACGACCGACGCCTCGCGTGACCACACGGTCAAGGTCGTCGTCTCCGGCCTGACCCCCTACACCCGGTACTACTACCGGTTCGCCGCGTGCGGTGCGATCTCCGGGATCGGCCGCACCCAGACCGCTCCCGACGAGCCGGGCCGCACCCACGCCCTGCGGCTGGCGTTCGTCAGCTGCAGCAACTACACCGGCGGGTACTTCACCGCCTACCGGGGGCTGGCCGCCCGCGACGACCTGGACTTCGTGCTGCACCTGGGCGACTACCTCTACGAGTACGGCAACGACGAGGACCGCTACGGCCCCGCCGAGCTGGCCGGGGTGCGCGACCACCAGCCGGCCACCGAGGTGGTCACCCTCGCCGACTACCGGCTGCGCCACGCGCTCTACAAGACCGACCCCGACCTGCGCGAGGCGCACCGCCGGCAGCCGTGGATCGTGGTCTTCGACGACCACGAGATCACCAACGACGCCTACGACACCGGCGCGGAGAACCACGAGACGCAGGACGACCCGGACACCTCCTACACCGGCCCCGGCCAGCCGGCGGGCACCCGTCCCGAGGGCGACTTCCTGGCCCGCCGGGCGCTGGCGTTCCAGGCCTACCTGGAGTGGATGCCGATCCGCGAGCCGGGGAGCTGGCAGCCCCAGCCGCACCAGGGCACCCAGTTCTTCCGCCGGTTCAGCTTCGGCGACCTGGCCGAGCTGTCGGTGATCGAGACCCGGCAGAACCGCAGCCAGCAGGTGCCGACGACGGCGGCGAGCACGCTCAACCCGGCGCTGACCGACCCCGCCCGGCACCTGCCCGAGCCGCAGCAGCTGGACTGGCTCACCCGCGGGATCACCGGCAGCAGCAAGGCCTGGCACCTGGTCGGCAACCAGACGGTGCTCACCCGGGTGTACGCCCTGCCGCGGGCCGGGGTGCTGCCCGGCCAGGTGTTCAACACCGACCAGTGGGACGGCTACCAGGCCGACCAGCGGGCGCTGCTGGACGCGATGGCCGCCGGTCGCACCGACCCGGTCGTGCTCACCGGCGACATCCACTCCTCGTGGGCCAACGACCTGCCCCGGGACACCACCCGCTACCCGCTGGACCGCAACTCCGTGGGCGTGGAGTTCGTCTGCCCGTCGGTGACCAGCAACGGGTTCAAGGAGTCGCTGGGCTCCGCGGCCACCGCGCAGGCCGCGACCGCCGCCTTCCAGGCCGTGAACCCCTGGGTCCGCTACCTGGAGGGCATCGGCCACGGGTTCACCGTCCTGGACGTCACCCCGGCCCGGGTGCAGGCGGACTTCTTCTTCATCCGCAGCGGAGGCGACAAGGGGCTGCTCGTCGACCCGCGGCTGGACCCGCAGGCGACCGTCGGCTACGAGACCTCCTACGTCTCGACCAAGGGGTCGCGGCAGGTCACCGGCCCGGCCGGCCAGCTCGGCCGGCGGTCCGACGAGCCGCGGACGGCGTCGGTGCCGCGCGGCGGCTGGCGGGACGTCGTCGAGTTCGAGCGGGCCGCGGCCAGCACCCGGTAGGCCGGTGGCGGCCGGCACCCACCCGGGTGCCGGCCGCCACGGCATCAGCCCTGCGGCATGGTGATGACCGGCTTCACCACGGCGCCGCTGTAGGAGGCCTCCATGGCCTCGCCGATCCGCTCCAGCGGGAAGCGCTCCACCAGCCGGTCGATCGGGAAGCGCCCGGCGGCGTAGAGGTCCATCAGCCCACCGATCAGCCGCTGGCTGCGGCCGCTGCCGCCCAGCGTGCCGACGATCGACTTCCCCCACAGCGTGGTCATGTGGTCGGCGCTGAACTCGGCGCCGGCGGGGGCGCCACCGATGAGGATCGCCTGACCGCGCATGCCGACCGAGTCGATCGCCTGCCGGACGACGGCGATGATGCCGGTGCACTCGACGGCGAAGTCCGCCGGGCCGCCGCAGATGTCGGCGACCGCCTGCACCGGGTCGGTGTCGGTGGCGTCGATGACCTCGGTGGCCCCCAGCTCGCGGGCCAGCTGCAGCCGGGAGGCGTGCCGGTCGACGGCGATGATCGTGCTGGCCGGGGAGTTCCGGGCGGCCATGACCGCGGCCAGGCCGACCGTCCCGGCGCCGTAGACCACGATCGAGGAGCCGGGCAGCGGGCGCGCGGTGTGGAAGACGGCCCCGGCGCCGGTGGCCAGCCCGCAGGCCAGCGGTCCCATCAGGTCGACCGGCAGCCCGTCCGGGACGGGCACCAGCGAGGTGGCCGTGGCCAGCGAGTGGGTGGCGAAGGAGGACTGGCCGAAGAAGGCACCGGCCACCGGGTCGCCGCCCGTGGTGCGCAGACCGGAGTTGCCGATCGGCCGCTGCCCGCTGAAGCACAGCGCGCCCAGCTGCAGGCAGTACCGCGGCTCGCCGTCCAGGCAGTTGCGGCACTCCCCGCACCACGGCCAGCCCATGACGACGGCCTGGCCCTCGCGCACCGAGGTGACGCCGTCCCCCACGGCGACGACCGTGCCGGCGCCCTCGTGGCCCAGCACGCCGGGCAGTGGGAACGGCAGCTCGCCGTCGCGGGCCAGGCCGTCGGTGTGGCAGAAGCCGGCGGCCGCGACCCGGACCAGCACCTCCCCGGGGCCCGGGTCGTCCAGCTCGACGTCCCGGACGACGAACGGGGTGTGCTGCTCTTCGACGACGGCGGCGGTGATCCGCATGTGCGCTCCTGCACCGGGTGTGCCGGCCGGCGGCCGCCCGGTGCCCGCGGGCCCGCCGGGCGCCCGGCTCCGTCGCCGGGGCGCTCCCGCAGTCTGCCGACGCGGGGGCCCGGCCGCGTCCCGGCTTCCGCTGGGCGGGCCGGGCTGCGTCAGCCCCGGGCGGCGTCCAGGCGCTCCAGCAGCTGGTCGGCGGCCCGCTCGATCTCCGGGTGGTCGTTCTGGGCGGCCCGCTGCTTCGCGTGGATCAACGCCGCCCGGTTGACCCGGCTGAAGTCGCCGTAGGGGAACCGGTACCGCCCCTTGGTGCCCTCGCCCTTGGACTCGTCGACGGCCAGGTGCCACTGCGCGTAGCCCTCCTGGCCCTCGTCGTCCCGCTCCTCGTTCTGCTCCGCAGCCGAGGGCGCAGCCTGGGACCACTCGGTGTCGGCGTCGTACTCCCCGGCGTCGATGAGCTCCCGGGCATGGGCGACGCCGGCCTCGTTCACGGTGTAGTCGGGCATGCCGCTCCCCTACCCGGCCAGCGGCGGGATCACCTTCCGCGCCGCCAGCTGCTCGAACAGCTCCAGGAACCGGTCCTCGGTGTCCAGGCAGTCGGCGAACCCGGCCTGGCGCAGCTTGATCGTGGAGCTGACGTTGTCGAAGCCGGAGGTGAGGATGAACTCGCCGAACTCCCAGCCGACCAGGTCCTCGTACGGCGTCGGGACGAGGTCGTGCCGGGCGGCCAGCCGCTCCCAGACGTCGCGCCGGTCGGCCATCGCCTCGGCCAGCGGCACCGGCTGCGGCTCGGCGTGCTCCATGCCGAAGGCCCGGGCGAACGCAGGGAACAGGTGCCGCCACCGCACCTGGTCGCCGTTGGTCACGTTGTAGACCTCGCCGTCGGCGGCCGGCTCGTCCCCGGCCCACACGGTCGCCCGGGCCAGCAGCTCGGCGTCGGTGACCTGGTACAGCGCGTCGTAGGCGGCGAGGCTGCCGGGGAACCGCAGCGGCTGGCCCAGCTCCCGGCTGATCGCCGCGTAGACGGCGAGGACCATGAGCAGGTTCATCGGGTTGCCCACGGCGTACCCGATCACGCCCTCGGGCCGGAACACGGTGAGCCGGAACCCGCGCTCGGCGGCGACCTCGCGGAGCAGGTCCTCCTGGTCGTAGTAGAAGTTCGGCTGGACGATCCGCGGGTCGCGCTCCTTGGCCGGGGTGTTGAAGAACCCCATGTGCGCGCCGTAGGCCTTGCCGCCCTGGTAGAGGGTGACGTGCTCCAGCGGCGCCCCGGCCGCGGCCAGCCCGTCCAGCGTGTTGCGCAGCATCCCGACGTTGACCTCCGAGAGCTCCCGGGCGGTGGGGCGCTCGGCGTAGGCCCCGAACACCAGGTGGGTCACGTCGCCGGCCTCGGCCAGCCCCGCCCGGGACGCCCCGGGGTCGCGCAGGTCGACGGCGAGGTGCTCCCAGCCGGTCTCCCGCGGCGCCCGGCGGCTCAGCCCCCGCACCCGCCGGCCGGGGTCCTTCGCGTGCTCGGCGGCGGCGTGCGCCCCGATCACCCCGCCGGCCCCGGTCACCAGCACGCTGCCCTGTCCTGCCACCACTGCACCCCTCCGTCGACGTCGTCCCGGGATGCCCCATGCCCGGCCACCGCGCGGCGAACCGGTCAGCTGCTGTGGCGCTCGACCAGTTCGGCGCCCAGCCGGGCCAGCTCGGCGCGCACCTCGGGCGGCTCGACCACCTCCACCGCGCCGCCGAACCCGGCCAGCTGCTCGGCGACCGACCGCGCGGTGTGCGCCGCGACCCGGACCCGCACCCGCCCGTCCTCGGCCGGCTCGTCGCCGGTGCAGTGCCGGCCGAGGACCCGGCGGAGCACCGGCAGCAGCCGGGCCGGCACCAGCACGGTGGCCGCGACCGTCGACCGGCGCCCCTCCATCTCGGCCACCACCTGCTCCCACACCTCGGCCAGCCGCAGGTCCGCCGGGCGCTCGGCCGGCTCGTCGGTCACCACCGCGGCCACCACCCGGTCCAGCCGGAAGGTGCGCTGCCCGGCCGGGGTGCCCGCCACGAGGTACCAGACGTCGTCCTTGTCGACCAGGCCCCACGGGTCGACCAGCCGCTCGGCCGCGGACCGGTCGCGGCCGCGGTAGGTGAGCCGCACCCGGCGGCGCCGGACGACGGCGGACTGCAGCGCGTCGGCCAGCTCGGGACGGCGCCGGTCGCCCGCTCCCCAGCCGGCGGCGTCGACGACCACGGCCTCGGCCGCCGCCTGGGCGCCGGCCCGGAAGGTGCCGGGGAGCGCCCGGAGCAGCTTGCGCAGCGCCGTGCGGGCCTCGGGTGCCGCCCCGGCCGCCGTCCCGAGCAGCGCGAACAGCGCCTGCGCCTCGGGCTCGGTCAGCCCGGTGAGGTCGGTGCGGGCCCCGCCCACCAGCGACCAGCCGCCGCCCCGCCCGGCCTGCGGGTACACCGGGACGCCGGCCGCTGACAGCGCCTCCAGGTCGCGGCGGGCGGTGGCCACCGAGACCTCCAGCTCGGCCGCCAGCTCCGCGGCCGTCACCCGGCCGCGGGTCTGCATCAGCAGCAGCACTGCCACCAGCCGGTCCGCCCGCATGCGCAGAGGATGCCGCGCAAAGTGGTCAGGAGGTGAGCACTTCAGCGCGGATCGTGGACCTCGACACCCCAGCGGCTCCCCCGCCGCCCCGACGAGAGGCACCCCGATGCTGCGAGAACTGGCGACCGTCTCCTTCTACGCCGACGACCTGGCCGCGGCCGGCCGGTGGTACACCGAGCTGCTGGGCATCGAGCCCTACTACTCGGTGCCCGGCTACCTGGAGTTCCGGGTCGGCGAGAGCGAGGACGAGCTCGGCCTGATCGACGCCCGCTACCGGCGGACGCCGGCTCCGGCCACGCCGCCGGACGCCGTCGTCTACTGGGACGTCGACGACCTGCCGGCCGCGATCGAGCAGCTGGTGGCGCTGGGCGCCACCGCGCACGAGCCGCTGACCGAGCACGGGGACGGCTCGGGCTTCGCGACCGCCTCGGTGGTCGACCCGTTCGGCAACGTGCTCGGCGTGATGGTCAACCCGCACCACCGGGAGATGCGGGCCGCCCGGATCAGCCGAACAGCTCGCTGATCAACGACTTCTTGCGCGGCTTGCTGCCGTAGGAGCCGTGCGAGGAGCTCGAGCTGCTGCGCACCTGGCCGAGCACCTCGCTCACCACCGCGCCGAGCGAGGCCGCCGGCTGGGCCTGCCCGTGCGACTGCTGCGGGTGGGTCGCCTGCGGGTGCGAGAACGGCTGCTGGTGGCTCGACTGCTGCGGCGCGGCCGCGGCCGGCGGCGGGGTGGCGGCCCCGCCGTGCCATGCGTTCTCCGCGTCGACCAGGCGCTCGAGCTCACCGCGGTCCAGGAAGATCCCGCGGCAGTCCGCGCACTGGTCGACGTGGACGCCGTTGCGCTCGTACGTGCGCATCGTCCCCTGACACTTCGGGCAGACCAGGTCCATGCGCGGCCAACGGCGACGGCCGCCGCACGGTTCCCCGGGGTGTCAGTGCCGGTCCGCCCGGTGGGCGGGGCGGGGTCGCGCCGCCTCGTCGCACCGCTCGCGCGAACGGGTCTCGGACAGGTAGTGCTGGACCGCCCCCGGCGTCGCCCGCGCCCCGCGGGCGGCGACGTCGTGGCGCGCCTCCCACTCGGCGATCAGCTTCTCCGCCGGGGTCATCGTGAGCGGGTCCGGGGCGGGCCGGCGGCGCCGGTCGTCCGGGCTCGGGTTCGGGTTCGCAGAGCTGCTCATGGCACTGTCCCTCCGGGAGCATGCGTGCCCTGCCATGGTCGCCCCGCCGGCGGGTGCGCGGAAGGGGGCCGTGCGCGCGGCGTGCCAGGGTGGTGGGCGTGAGCATCGAGCACACCGTCCGGCTGTCCTTCTCCGCGGACGCCCGCGCGGCCAGCACCCACACCAACCTCTCCGCGGTGCGCAGCGACGGCCCGGTGCTGTGGGTGGCCGGCGACGAGACCGCGACGATCGAGCGGCTGGTCGCCGACGACCCCGACCGGCCGCGGGAGTACGCGGGGCAGACCAGCTTCCGGCTCGCCGACCTGGTGCCGCTGCCCGGCGAGGACGCCGACGAGGAGGCCGACGTCGAGGGGCTGGCCCGGCACGGGCACTTCCTCTGGGCGGTCGGCTCGCACAGCCTGCGCCGGCGCCAGGTGAAGGCCCGGCACAGCGGGGAGAAGGCGCTGCGCCGGCTGGCCCGGGTCACCGGGCAGGCCAACCGCCAGGTGCTGGTGCGGCTGCCGGTCGCCGACGTCGACGGCCTGCCCACCCCGGTGCGCGAGCTGACCGTCGACGGCCGCACGCACGTCGCGGCGGTGTTCGGGAGCTCCGGCCGCGACCTGCGCGACCTGCTCGCCGACGACGAGCACCTGGCGCCGTTCCTGCCGATCCCCGGCAAGGACAACGGCCTGGACGTCGAGGGCATCGCGGTGGCCGGCGAGCGGGTGTACCTCGGCCTGCGCGGGCCGGTGCTGCGGGGCTGGGCGGTGGTGCTGGAGCTGCGCCCGGCCGTCGACCCCGACGACCCCGCCCGGCTGCTGCTGCGCCCGTTCGCCGACGGCCGCCCCTACCGCAAGCACGTGCTGCGGATGGCCGGGCTGGGCGTGCGCGACCTGTGCCCGCACGGCTCGGACCTGCTGGTGCTGGCCGGCCCGACGATGGACCTGGACGGCCCCGTGCACGTGTTCCGCTGGCACGGCGCGCTGACCGCCGACACCCCGCAGGTGGTGCGGGACGAGCTGCTGACCCGGGAGGTCGACCTGCCCTTCGGCGTCGGGGTCGACCACGCCGAGGGCATCGGGCTGGTCGCCGACGGCCCCGGCGGCGCGCAGCTGCTGGTCGTCTACGACAGCCCGGCGCCGGATCGGCTGCACGAGCACGGCGTCACCGCCGACGTCGTCCGGCTGCCCGGCGCGGGCACCGGCGGCTGAGTCAGAGCCCCGGGCCGAGGGTGGCGAGGGTGGCCCGCACCTCGGCTGCGGTCACCGGCTCGACGGGCAGGTGGGCCAGCAGCGCCGGCACCTCCTCCGGCAGCAGCCCCTCGGCCAGCAGCACGTCGAGCAGCCGGTCGGCCTGGGCCAGCGGCACCGGCAGCGTGAGGCCGGAGCCCTGCAGCGCGGCCTCGGCGAGGAAGAGCGCCCCGGCCAGCTCGTCGGGGCGGCCGGGCTCGGCCGGCCGGACCGGGGGCGGCGCGGCCGCCCGGGTGACCGCCTCCGCGGCCCGGACCAGCGACAGCGGCAGCCCCTCGGCCTCCACCTCGACCAGCGGCACGGCGCCCAGCGCGGCGAGCACCAGGTGCTCGGCGTCGATCCGCAGCGGCGCCTCCCACTCCGCCACCCGGACCACCTCGACCAGGTCCGCGCCGTCCTCCCCCAGCTCGTCCAGCAGCTCCGACCAGGCGGCGGCCCTGGTGTCGCGGGCCCGCTCGGCGGCCTGCACGCAGGTGGCCAGGACGAAGGGCTCGACCACCTCCCGGTCGAAGTGCTCGGCGATCAGCGTGCCGTCGGCGGTGACCGAGTTCAGCGCGTCCTGGAAGCTCCCCGGGCGCGCGTCACCGAGCTCGAGCCGGCCGTCCTCCTCGCCGCTGAGCAGCTGACCGGTCGCCGCGCGGGCGCCGATGGTCAGACCGGTGGTGACCACCCGCCCACGCACCCGCAGGTGGTGCGGCTGGTCGGAGAGGCCGACCGCCCAGGCGCAGGCCTCGGCGATCAGCGCGGGGGTGCGCTCGCGCAGCACCTCCCGGGTCAGCAGGGCCAGGGGGTCGGGGCCGAAGTCGCTGTCGAACACCCCTCCACCATCCCCCGCCGAGCCGCCGCCGTCCCGTCGTCGGCGCGATCCGGTGCGCCCGCTGTGCGTTGACCCAGCGGCGGCCCAGCGACGGGCCTAGCGTGCGGGGCACCGCGACAGCCGCACGCGTCCACGGAGGAGCCCATGCGCGCCGAGTCCCGCCCCCGCCCGCTGCGACGGAGGGCCGCGCTCACCGCCGCCGTCGCCGCCGCCCTCCTCGTCCCGGCCAGCACGGTGTCGGCCGCCCCCGGCGACCCGGGGGTGCTCGGCACCGCCGCCGGCGCGGCCGGCTCGGGCACCCTGCCGCTGCGCGACCTGGACCTCGACGCGCTGACCATCCCCGAGCTGCAGGACCGGATGGACGCCGGGCGGCTCAGCTCGGTGGTGCTCACCGGGGCCTACCTGGCCCGGATCGTCGCGCTGGACGACGAGCTCGGCGCCGTGCTCAGCGTCAACCCGAAGGCGCTGGAGGACGCCGCGGCCAGCGACCGGACCCGGCAGCGGAAGGGCCCGCGCAGCCCGCTGGAGGGCATCCCGGTGCTGCTCAAGGACAACGTGGACACCGAGCAGATGCCGACCACCGCCGGCTCCCGGGCGCTGCTGGACAGCGAGCCGGACGACGCGACGATCACCCGGCGGCTGCGCGAGGCCGGCGCGATCGTCATCGGCAAGGCCAACCTCTCGGAATGGGCGAACTTCCGCGGCGCGGACTCCACCAGCGGCTGGAGCGCCGTGGGCGGTCAGACGGCCAGCCCCTACGTGCTCGACCGCAACCCGTGCGGCTCGTCGTCCGGCTCCGGGGTCGGTGTCGCCGCCTCGCTGGCCCAGGTCGCGATCGGCACCGAGACCGACGGCTCGATCGTCTGCCCGGCCGGCCAGAACGGGGTCGTCGGGCTCAAGCCCACCCTGGGGCTGGTCAGCCGCGACGGCATCGTGCCGATCTCCGCCGAGCAGGACACCGCCGGGCCGATGGCCCGGCACGCCGTCGACGCGGCGATCCTGCTGCAGGTGGTCGCCGGCACCGACGACGCCGACGCCGCGACCGCCGAGATCCCCGCCGACCTGGACGCCGACTTCGCCGACCTGGACCTGGACGCGCTGCAGGGCGCCCGGATCGGGGTCTGGACGCTGACCCCCGAGCAGGCCGCGCAGGTCGAGGACGACACCGAGGCGGTGTTCGCCGCAGCGGTGAAGCAGCTCGAGGCCGCCGGCGCCACCCCGGTGCCGGTGCAGCTCGCGTACCAGGACGAGATCGGGGCCGGCGAGACCCCGGCGCTGCTCGCGGAGTTCAAGCGCGACGTGAACGCGTACCTGGCGCAGACCCCCGGGGAGCACCCGGCGGACCTGGCCGGGCTGATCGAGTTCAACGCGCAGGACCCGGTCGAGCTGGCCTACTTCGGCCAGGAGCTCTTCGAGCAGGCGCAGGCGGCGACCGTCCCGGCCGAGGACCCGGCGGTCCAGGCGACCCGGGACCGGATCCGGCAGCTGGCCCGCGCCTCGATCGACGAGGTGCTGGCCCAGGGGCCCGGCCCGGAGGACGACCTGGACGCCGTCGTCGGGCTGACCAACACCCCGGCCTGGCAGACCCGGTACCAGAGCGTGGACGGGCAGGCCGACGCGTTCGTCTACAGCACGTCCGGCCCGGCCGCGGTCGCCGGCTACCCGAACGTGTCGGTGCCCGCCGGGTTCGCCGGGCTGCGCGGCGCGCTGCCGGTGGGGGTGTCGTTCTTCGGCGCCCGCTGGGCCGACGCCGAGCTGCTGGACATCGCCGCGGACTTCGAGGACCAGGCCGCGGCCCGGGAGGAGCCGGGCTACCTGCCCACCGTCGGGGCCGACCCGCAGCCGGACAACCCCCAGCCGGGCACCTGAGCGGTCACCCGTCGAGCAGCGTGCCGTCGAGCACCGCCTGCACGGTCGCCCGGGCGCCCCGCTCGTGCAGCGACCCGAGCGCGGCCAGGTACGGCCCGGTGAAGCGGGGGTCGGACGCGAGGTCGCCGAACAGCTCGCGATCGGCCAGGAACGCCAGCGGCTCGGCGTGCTGGCTGCTCGCGGCGGCGCGCAGGCGGTCCGCCCGGGGGTCGGTCATCCCCAGCGGCCGGCCGGCGTCGTCGGTGCCCTCGGCCCACCGGGCCCAGGCCGCCACCGCCACGGCCGACCGCGTGACGTCCCGGCCGGCGACCAGGTCGTCGCGGACCACCGGCAGCAGGAACCGCGGCACCCGCACCGAGCTCTCCACGCACAACCGGGCGACGGTGTCCCGGACGTGCGGGTTGCTGAAGCGCTCCAGCAGGACGTCGCGGTACCCGGCCAGGTCGATGCCGGGCACCGGGCGGAGGGTGGGGGTGGCCTCCTCGGCCATCCAGCCGGCGAGGAACGCGCGCAGCAGCGGGTCGGTGGCCGCGTCGTCCACGTGCTCGTGCCCGGCCAGGGCGGCGAGGTAGCCGAGGACCTGGTGACCGGCGTTGAGCAGCCGGAGCTTCATCAGCTCGTAGGGCTCGACGTCGTCGACCAGCTGGACGCCGGCCTCCTCCAGCGGGGGGCGGCCGCAGCTGAAGCTGTCCTGGAGCACCCACTGGGCGAACGGTTCGGAGACCACCGGCCAGCCGTCCTCGACCCCGAGCAGGTCGGCCACCTCCGCGCGCTGCCGGTCGGTGGTCACCGGGGTGATCCGGTCGACCATCGAGTCCGGGAACGGCACCGACCCGTGCACCCAGGCCCCCAGCTCGGGGTCGCGGAGGGTGGCGAAGGCGCTCACGCCGGCGCGGGCGACGGCCCCGCTGCCGGCCATGTTGTCGCAGGAGACCACGGTGAACGGGGCGGCTCCCCGGGCGCGGCGGCGGGCCAGCGCCTCGACCAGCAGGCCGAACGCCGTCCGCGGCACCGCGCCCAGCTGCAGGTCGGCGAGGACGTCGGGGGCGTCGGCGTCGAACCGGCCGGTCGCCGGCGAGACGTGGTAGCCGCCCTCGGTGACCGTCATCGTCACGACCCGGGTCTGCGGGTCGGCCAGCTTGGCCACCACCGCCTCCGGGTCGTCCGGGGCGAACAGGTACTCCACCACCGACCCGACCACCCGGGCCTCCAGCCGGCCGTCGGGGTGGGCGAGCAGCAGCGTGTACAGCCCGTCCTGCGCGGTGAGCACGTCGCGCATCCGCCGGTCACCGGGCAGCACACCGACCCCGCAGATCCCCCAGTCCAGCGCCTGCCCGCGCGACATCAGCCGGTCCAGGTACATCGCCTGGTGGGACCGGTGGAACCCACCCACCCCCAGGTGCACGATGCCGGTGCTGACGGCGGACCGGTCGTACGACGGCACGGCGACCCCCGCCGGCAGGGAGCGGACGGTCGTCGAGTCGAGTCGGGCCACGAGTGCCAGGCTGCACCTCCGTCCGGCCCCCCGCAGGGGGTCCCTCCTCAGCCGAGCATGGCGCGGCGCAGCTCCTCGGCGTCCACCCGGACCTGGTCGAGCACCGGCAGCACGTCGCGCTCGCGCAGCTGGCCGCAGCTGACCCGCTCGATCGGGATCTCCTCGTGGTCGCGGTCGGTCAGCCGGCCGGCGATCTCGAAGACGGCCCGCAGCAGGGCGCCCTGGAAGGACGCCGCGTCGTCGACCTGCTTGAGCGGCAGGACCATCCCGGGCGGGAAGGACCACTGCTCCAGCGCGACCGAGGTCAGCCGCAGCGCGGAGATGCCGTAGCGCTGCACCTCGGCGGCCCGGCGGCCGGCGAAGGACCGCTCGTCGTGCCAGAGCTCGGCGTACCCGTCGGGGTCGTTGTGGTGCAGCAGCGCGACGCCCAGCTGGGCCAGCAGACCCAGGCACAGCGCGTCCTGCGGCCGCTCGGCGAACCGCGGGGCCAGCGTCGAGGCGGCCAGCGCGAGGCTGGTGCTGACCTCCCAGAAGTCCTCGGGCAGCCGCGACTCGTCGTCCAGGTCGGTGAGCGCGACGGTGGCCATCGTCCGCACGGTGGCGAAGCCGACCACGGTGACGGCGAACTGCAGCGAGGTCACCCGGCCGCGCATGCCGTAGAAGGCGGAGTTCGCCAGCTTCATCACCCGACCGGCCAGCGCGACGTCGGAGGCGAGGATCCGGGACAGCTCCTTGGCGCTGGCCTCGTCGGCGTTGGCCACCGAGACGATCTGCGCGGCGACCGGCCGCTGGGCGGCCATCGTGTCGATGCTGGCCAGCACCCGCTCCAGGTCGAAGGTCGGCGGGACGGCCAGGGACGGGGCGGCGGACATGGTCACGTCGTCTCCAGATCGGGGTGGTGGGTCGGCAACGGGGTCACGGTCGCGCCTCCGCGTCGTGCTGGGCGGCGAACCAGGTGGCGGCATCGGTGCCGGTGAGCGGTGCGGCGAGGCAGAAGCCCTGCAGGTAGGTGGCGCCGAGCAGGGCCAGCTGCTCGGCCTGCTCGAGGGTCTCCACGCCCTCGGCGACGGTGCACAGCCCGAGGCTGCTGGCCAGCGCGATCACCGCGGAGGTGATCTCGGAGTGGCCGTCGGCGAGCTCGGCGACGAACGAGCGGTCGACCTTGAGGCAGTCGACGGGCAGCCGCCGCAGGTAGGCCAGCGAGGAGTAGCCGGTGCCGAAGTCGTCGATGGACACCTGGACGCCGAGGTCGCGGAGCTCCAGCAGCACCGTGCGGGCGGCCGCGGGGTCCTTCATCAGCGCCGACTCGGTGATCTCGATCGACAGCCGGCAGGGGTGCAGACCGTGCCGCTGCAGCGCGGACTCGACGTGCCCGTGCAGGTTGGCGTCCAGCTGCAGCGCCGAGACGTTGACGTTGGCCCGGGCCGGCGCGGCCGGGCCGAGCTCGGCGTCCCAGGCGGCCAGCTGCCGGCAGGTCTCGTCGAGCACCAGCAGGCCCAGGCCGGAGACCAGGCCGCTCTCCTCGGCCAGCGGCACGAACGTGCTGGGCGTGATGGCCCCGCGCACCGGGTGCTGCCAGCGCGCCAGCGACTCGACCGCGACGGCGGTGCCGTCCTCGGTGCTGAAGATCGGCTGGTACATCAGGGTGATCTCGCGCCGCTCGATGGCCTCGCGCAGCTCGGCGACCAGCAGCAGCTTCTCCCGCGCGCGGGCCCGGGCCTGGGAGTCCAGGACGGTGATCCGCCCCTTGCCACCGGCCTTGGCCTGGTACATCGCGATGTCGCAGTCGCGGATGAGCTCCTCGGCCGCGGTGTGCTCGGCGGTCTGCACGGTGACGCCGACGCTGGCGGCCGGGCGCAGCTCGACCCCGCCGAGGGCCACCGGCTGGCGCAGCGCCTCGCCGATCCGCTCGGCCAGCGCGACAGCGGCGGCCTCGCCGACGTCCTGGCAGACGACGACGAACTCGTCGCCGCCGAACCGGGCGACCAGGTCGCCGGGGCGCACGGTGGCGCGCAGCCGGCGGGCGAGCTCGACCAGCAGCTGGTCGCCGGCGGCGTGCCCGAGCGAGTCGTTGACGACCTTGAAGTTGTCCAGGTCCAGGAAGATGCAGGCCAGCCGGCCCTCGCCGGGCCGGAAGCGGGCGGCGACGTGGTCGGCGAGCAGCGTGCGGTTGGGCAGGCCGGTCAGCGGGTCGTGGTTGGCCTGGTGGGCCAGCCGCGCCTCGAAGGCCAGCCGCTCGGTGATGTCCTCGATCGTGCCGACGAAGCCCGCCCCCACCCCCGGGGTGAACAGGTGGGAGAACCGGATGACCGTCGTCCGCTCGGTGCCGTCGGCCCGGACGAGCCGGGCCGTCGCCTCGCCCTCGCCGGCCTCGCCGCCACCACCGAGGACGGCGGCGGCCTCCTCGATCACCGCGTCCAGGTCGTCGGGGTGCACGGTGCACATCCAGCCGGTGCCCAGCAGCTGCTCGGCCTGCCGCCCGACGAGGGCGCAGAAGGCGTCGTTGACGTGGGCCAGCCGCATGCCCTGCTCGGAGAGCAGGGTGGGGATCGGTGAGCGCTCGGTCAGGGTGGAGAAGCGCCGCTCGTGGGCGTCGGCGGTGGCGCGCAGCGCACGCTCGGTCTCGTTGGCCGTCGAGGTGAGCCGGACGGTCCACCGGCGGCCGGCCGGCGCGGGGACGGCGGAGACGACGCACTCCAGCAGGGCGCCGCTGGCGCCGCGCACCGGCAGCGTCATCCGGACGGCGCGCTCCCGGCGCAGCAGCAGCTTGAGCTCGCCGCCGGCCAGGGTGGGCAGCAGCTGCTCGACGGGCAGCACCCGCAGGTCCTCCCGCGCGTAGCCGAGCAGGCCCACGGCCTTCTCGTTGCTCCAGCTGACGTGCAGTGCCCCGTCGACCGGCTCGACGACCACGATCGCCGTCGCGTCGCTGACGGCGACCCCGTGGAAGACGGCGGCGATCACCTCCGGTGACGCGTGGTGGTCGTCCACCACGCGTGTTCTGGCTGCCAACCCGTCTCCCTGCCCCGTCGCCGGAGGGTGCTGTCCGCCCTCCACCCCACCCTCGGCCTCCCGTGCCGGGCTCTCCAGCGCATCCGGCCGACTTCCCCCCAACGGGCGGGGTGCTCCGCCGGTCCACCACGCGGTGTGACCCCGGCCGCAGACCCGGAGTTACCCGGCGGTAGGCGATGTGGGATGTTCGGGGTCCCCCACGTCGAGACGGCAGGGCTGCCGTCAGGAATGAGGTCCCATGCGCTTGAGCCTGTCGCCGGAGGACCAGGCCTTCCGGGACGAGATGCGCACCTTCTTCACCACCCGGGTGCCGCAGTCGATCCGGGACGCGGTCGCGGCCCACCGGGAGCTGACCAAGGAGCAGTTCGTCGAGGCCCAGCAGGTCCTCAACGCGGCGGGGCTGGCGGTCCCGCACTGGCCGGTCGAGTGGGGCGGCCGCGACTGGACGCCGCTGCAGCGCCACATCTGGCGCGAGGAGATGCAGCTGGCCGGCGTGCCCGAGCCGCTGGCCTTCAACGCCAGCATGATCGGCCCGGTCATCGCGACGTTCGGCTCGCAGGAGCAGAAGGAGCGCTTCCTGCCGGCCACCGCGAACCTGGACATCTGGTGGTGCCAGGGCTTCTCCGAGCCCGACGCCGGCTCCGACCTGGCCTCGCTGCGCACCACCGCCGTCCGCGACGGCGACGACTGGGTGGTCAACGGCCAGAAGACCTGGACGACGCTCGGCCAGCACGCCGACTGGATCTTCTGCCTGGTGCGCACCGACCCCACCGCCGACAAGCGGCAGCGCGGCATCTCGCTGCTGCTGTTCCCGATGGACTCCCCCGGCGTGACGCTGCGGCCGATCGAGCTGCTCGACGGCGGCTTCGAGGTCAACGAGGTCTTCTTCGAGGACGTCCGGGTTCCTGCGGAGAACCTGGTCGGCGAGGAGAACCACGGCTGGGACTACGCCAAGTTCCTGCTCGGCAACGAGCGGGTCGGCATCGCCCGGATCGGCTCGACCAAGCGGATGCTGGTCGAGGCCAAGGAGCACGCCCGCGGCATCACCGCCAACGGCGCCCCGCTGTCGGAGGACCCGTACCTGCGCGCCCGGATCGCCGAGATCGAGAACGAGCTGCTCGCGCTGGAGCTCACCGCGCTGCGGGTGGTGGCCAACTCCGCCGGCGGCCGGCCGCACCCGGCGTCCTCGGTGCTCAAGCTGCGCGGCTCGGAGCTGCAGCAGGCGGCCACCGAGCTGCTGGTCGACGTCGCCGGGCCGCTGTCGGTGGCCTCCTTCGCCGGCGAGGACTCCGACGTCCCGGACTGGGCGCAGGTCGCGGCGCCGAACTACCTGAACTACCGCAAGGTCTCCATCTACGGGGGCTCGAACGAAGTGCAGCGCACCATCATCGCCGGCTCGATCCTGGGGTTGTGATCTCACCGTGGACTTCAGCTACGACGACGAGCAGAACGGCCTCCGCGAGGCGGTGAGCGCGCTGCTCGGCCGCGCCTACGCCGACAGCGAGCAGCGCCGCCGGGTGGTCGCCGGCGATCCCGGCTTCGACGAGAAGACCTGGAGCCGGCTGGCCGAGATGGGCGTCCTCGGGCTGCCCTTCGCCGAGTCCGACGGCGGGATGGGCGCCGGCCCGGTGGAGGTGTCCATCGTCGCCGAGGAGATCGGCCGGGTGCTGGCACCCGAGCCGTTCGTCGAGGCCGTCGTCCTCGCCGGCGGGCTGGTGGCCGACCTGGGCACCGACGCGCAGCGGGCCGAGGTGCTCGGGGCGCTGGCCGAGGGCTCGCTGGTGCCGGCGTTCGCGCACGCCGAGACCGGCACCCGCTGGGAGCCCACGGCCGCGGCGGTCACCGCGACCGAGGACGGCGGCTCCTGGCGGCTGACCGGGGTCAAGGAGCCGGTGCCGAACGGCGCCCGCGCCGACGTCCTGGTGGTCAGCGCGGTGGCGGGCGGGGTCACCCGGCTCTTCCTGGTGCAGGGCGACGCCGAGGGGCTCACCCGCACCGGCCACCGCAACCACGACGGCACCCGGTCGGCGAAGGTCGAGTTCGCCGGCACCCCGGCCCAACCGCTGGGCGAGGGCACCGGCGACCGGTCCGGGGCGGTGGAGAAGGCGCTGGCCCGGGCTCGGGTGGCCTACGGGCACGAGGCGCTCGGCGCCATGGAGACGGCGCTGACCACCACTGCCGAGTACCTCAAGGCGCGCAAGCAGTTCGGGGTCCCGCTGAGCAAGTTCCAGGCGCTGACCTTCCGGGCGGCCGACATGTACGTCTCGCTGGAGCTGGCCCGCAGCACCGTCATGTGGGCCACGCTGGTGGTCGACGCCGACGGCGACGTGGTGGCCGCGGCCGACCGCGCCCGGCTGCAGACCAGCCGGGCGTCCCGGCACATCGGCAAGGAGGCGATCCAGCTCCACGGCGGGATCGGGGTGACCGCCGAGTACAAGGTCGGCCACTACACCAGCCGGCTCACCGCGATCGACCACCTGCTCGGCGACGGCGACTGGGCGCTGGCCCGGCTCGCCGGCTCGGTCGACGCGCACGAGACGGTCGACCCGCTCGCCTGACGTCGGTGGCGCCCCCTCGGCCGGAGGGGGCGCCACCGGCTCAGCAGCCCCCGCCCCCACCTCCGCCGTCGCCGCCCCCGCAGCCACCGCCGTCGAAGCCGCCACCACCACCGCCGTGGCCACCCCAGCTCGCCCCCCAGCCGCCGCCGGTGTCGACCACGAGGGCGCCGTCCCGCCGGACGGGGCGGCGGACCCGGCTCGGCACGGGTCCCGGGAAGACGACCGCCCGCACGGCGGGATCGGCCGCCGCCACACCGCCGAGGGCGACCGCGGTGCCGCTGCCCGCCGGTGCCGCGGCGCGCCACTCGGCCAGCACCCGGTTGCCGGCCGCCGTGCGCAGGTGGACCGGCCACCGGCGGGACAGCCCGGCCACCGGGTTGCGGCGCAGCAGACCGTCGGCGACGAGCCGGTCCACGATGCCGGCCAGCCGCGGGTCCTCCTGGGCGCGTGCCCGGATGCTGCTGACCGAGCGCAGCGGGCGCGGACCGGCCAGCGCCAGCACGGCGGCCTCCGCCGGGTGCACCGCGGTGCCGACCGCCTGCAGCCGGCCCAGGCCGTCGGCGGTCAGCCGGCCGCGCTGGAGCAGGACGACCACGGCCGTGTCCACGACCCGGTGGAGGCCGCCGGTCAGCTGGGCGACGTCGTAGACGTCCCGGGTGGTGAGCGAGGGAGTGCGGGTGCTGGTCACGGTGCGCCGCCTTCCGGTCGGGGGCCGTTCGGGTGTGCGGACGGTCGCACCTCCGCCGCCCGGGCGACAGGTGGCTTGCAAGATTGCACGGCGGCTGCCAGCGTGCCGCCATGGTGGACACGCCGTCGGTCCGGGAACGACGCCTGGCCTCCGAGCTCCGGGCGCTGCGCACCACGGCCGGACTGCACGGCAAGGACGTCGCCGCGACCCTGGGCTGGTCGGCGTCCAAGGTGTCCCGCATCGAGAACGGCCGCACCGGCATCGGCGAGGCCGACCTGGAGCGGCTGGTGGAGCTGTACCGGGTGCCAGACGCCCAGGCCGGCTACCTGCGCCGGCTCGCCCCCTCCGTGCGGCCGCGGGGCTGGTGGGACGCCTACGCCGAGACGCTGTCGCCCGGGTACGCCAACCTGGTCCGGCTCGAGTCCGGCTCGCAGGCGCTGCGCTGCTACGGCGCCCTGGTGCCGCACGCGCTGCTGCAGACCACCGACTACGCCCGCGAGGTGATCCTGTCGACCTGGGAGCGGCCGTCCCCGGCCGAGGTGGAGCGCCGCGTGGAGGTCTGCCGCCGACGCCAGGAGGTGCTCGACACCGGCCGCGCGGACGGCGGGCTGCTGCTGCACGCGGTCGTCGACGAGTCGGTCCTGCGGCGCAGCGCGGTGCCCCGCGACCCCGCGCGGGACAGCGCCGTCCGCCGCGGGCAGCTGGAGCGGCTGGCCGCGGTCGCCGACCTGCCCAACGTCACCCTGCAGGTGCTGCCCTTCGCCGCCGGCCTGCCGCCGGTCACCGCCGGCTCCTTCGCGGTCCTCGACTCCCCCGCCAGCGGGACACCGGACGTCGTCTACCTGGAGAACAAGACGCGGATCTTCTTCATCGACGCCGAGGCCGAGCTGCACCGGTACACCCGGGCGTTCGACCTGATCAGCGAGATGGCGCTGGACCCGGCGGCCTCCCGCGCCCTGGTCACCCGGGAGCTGGCCGGCTGCTGACGCCGGGCTGCGCCCCGGGGAATGCCCGCGGTCCGGGTACGGTTCCACCGGCCAGTAGTTGCACTCTCAACCAGTGCGGCTCAGACGAGAGGGAGCACGAGATGCAGTTCGGGATCTTCACCGTCGGCGACGTCACGCCCGACCCGACGACCGGGCGCGCGCCCACCGAGGCCGAGCGGCTGAAGAGCATGATCGCCATCGCGCTCAAGGCCGAGGAGGTGGGTCTCGACGTCTTCGCGCAGGGCCAGCACCACAACCCGCCGTTCGTCGTCTCCTCCCCCACCACGACGCTGGGCTACATCGCGGCGAAGACCGAGAAGATCGTCCTGTCGACGTCCACGACGCTGATCACCACCACCGACCCGGTGAAGATCGCCGAGGACTTCGCCACCCTGCAGCACGTGGCCGACGGCCGCGTCGACCTGATGATGGGCCGTGGCAACACCGGCCCGGTCTACCCCTGGTTCGGCAAGGACATCCGCGACGGCATCCCGCTGGCGGTGGAGAACTACCAGCTGCTGCGCCGGCTGTGGCGTGAGGACGTCGTGGACTGGGAGGGCCAGTTCCGCACCCCGCTGCAGGGCTTCACCTCCACGCCCCGCCCGCTGGACGGCGTCCCGCCGTTCGTCTGGCACGGGTCGATCCGCAGCCCGCAGATCGCCGAGCAGGCCGCGTACTACGGCGACGGCTTCTTCCACAACCACATCTTCTGGCCGCCGGAGCACACCCAGCGGATGGTCGAGTTCTACCGCCGCCGGTTCGAGCACTACGGCCACGGCAGCGCCGACCAGGCGATCGTCGGGCTCGGCGGGCAGGTGTTCATGCGGAAGAACAGCCAGGACGCCGTGCGGGAGTTCCGGCCCTACTTCGACGCCGCGCCGGTCTACGGCGGCGGGCCGTCGCTGGAGGAGTTCAGCACCCAGACCCCGCTCACCGTCGGCTCCCCGGAGCAGGTGATCGAGCGGACGCTCGGCTTCCGCGACTACGTCGGTGACTACCAGCGCCAGCTGTTCCTCGTCGACCACGCCGGCCTGCCGCTGAAGACGGTGCTCGAGCAGCTGGACATCCTGGGCGAGGAGGTCGTGCCGGTGCTCCGCCGCGAGTTCGCCGCCCTCAAGCCGGCGCACGTGCCGGACGCGCCGACGCACGCCAGCCTGGTCGCGGCCGCCGGCGGGGCGAAGGACGTCACCGTCCACGCCCCGGCCGACGACGTCACCGGGCGCACCGCCGAGGTGGCGCAGGCATGACCACCCGGACGATCGCGGTGGTCAGCGCCGGGCTGGGCAACCCCAGCTCCACCCGGCTGCTGGCCGACCGGCTGACCGCGGCCACGGTCGAGGCGCTGCGCGCCCGCGGGGACGACGCCACCGTCGAGGTGGTCGAGCTCCGCGGGCACGCGCGCGACCTGGCCGACAACCTGACCAGCGGCTTCGCCAACGAGTCGCTGCAGGCCTCGATCGACACGGTGGTCGGCGCCGACGCGGTGATCGCCGTGACACCGGTGTTCTCCGCCTCCTACAGCGGCCTGTTCAAGACCTTCTTCGACGTCATCGACAAGGACGCGCTGATCGGCACCCCGGTGCTGCTCGGCGCCACCGCCGGGACGGCGCGGCACTCGCTGGTCGTGGAGTTCGCCATGCGGCCGCTGTTCGCCTACCTGCGGGCGGTCCCGGTGCCCACCGGGGTCTTCGCCGCCAGCGAGGACTGGGCCGGCGGTGGCTCCACCGCGCTGGCCGGCCGGGTCGACCGGGCCGCCGGGGAGCTGGCCGACGTCCTCGTCGGACGGGCTGCCGGCCGACCGGCGGCCACCCGGCCGGCCGACCCGTTCGCCGACCCGACGACCTCGTTCGAGGAGCTGCTGAAGGGCCGCTGACCCGGTCGGGCAGGATCCGGGCATGCCCACACCGACGTGGTTCACCCAGGCCCTCGCCGTCGCGCCCGAGCACCGGGACGTCGTCGTCGCCGGCGCCCGGGTCGCCTACCGGGTCTGGGGCCCGGCCGGCGCCCCGGGCGTGGTGCTGGTGCACGGCGGCGCCGCCCACTCCGGGTGGTGGGACCACGTCGGCCCGCTGCTCACCGGCCACCGGGTGGCCGCCCTCGACCTCACCGGTCACGGGGCAAGCGACCGCCGCACCGAGTACGACCCGCTGCTCTGGGCCCGCGAGGTCGCCGCCGTCGCCGCCGCGGCCGAGCTGGAGCGCCCGGTCGTCGTCGGGCACAGCATGGGCGGCTGGGTGTCGGTCACCGTGGGCGTCGAGCACCCCGCCGAGGTCTCCTCGATCGTGGTGATCGACTCCCCGCTCAACGACCAGCCGCCGGACGAGGAGCGGCTCCGCCAGCGCCGCCGTCCGCACCGGGTGTACCCGACGGTCGCCGACGCGATGGGCCGGTTCCGGACCCTGCCGCCGCAGGAGGTGCTGCTCCCCTACGTCCGCGAGCACGTCGCCCGCGGCTCGCTGCGCGCGGTCGAGGGGGGCTGGACGTGGGCGTTCGACCCCGACTTCTTCGGCACCCGGCTGCGGCTGCGCGACCTGCTGCCCGGCGTCGCCGTCCCGCTGACCCTGCTGCGCTGCGAGCACGGGCTGGTCTCGGCGGGGATGGCCGCCGAGATGACCGGCCTGGTGCGCGGGCCGATGCCGGTGGTCGAGCTGCCCGACGCCGGCCACCACCCGATGCTCGACCAGCCGCTGGCCCTCGTCGCCGCGCTGCGCACCGTGCTCGCCCTGGGCGCACCGGCGCGGTGAGCAGCCGCGGGATGGCCGACGCCGGCCGCGACGAGGTGGGCCGGCGGGTGCTCGGCGCCTGGGACGCCTTCCTCGCGCAGGCCGGGGCGGTGGACCTGCAGCGCGGCACCCGGCTGCCGGGCTGGCGCGCGCACGAGGTGTGCGTGCACCTGGGCGTGTGGCCCGACCACGCGGCGCTGGCCGGGCTGACCGCCGGCGCGCGGTCCGGCGGCACCGGCCGGGCCGCCGACCCCGACGCGGTCAACGCCCAGGTCACCGCCGCCCACCGCGACGCGTCGCGGGAGGAGGTGCTCGCGGCCGTCCGGGCCGCCCGGCAGGCGACCGAGCGCTACCTGACCGACGAGCCGGCGGAGCTGGACACCGCACCGACGGTCTCCACGGTCGGCCGGCTGCCGATGCTCAGCGTCGTGCTCGGGCAGGCCTACGAGCTTGCGGTGCACGGCCTGGACCTGGTGTCCGCCGGCGCGCCCGCACCGCCGGCCGAGGTGCTGCAGTCGGGTCTCGCCGCGCTCGCCGACGTCACCGGCGCGCTGGCGTCGGCCGGCGGGATCACCGCGGGCGCCGCGCTGGTCACCCCGGACGGCGGCTGGGCGTTCGCGGCCGACGACGCAGGCTGGACGGTGCGCCGGCTGGCCCCGGGCGAGGTGCCGGGCACGGCCGTCGAGGCGGCCGCCGACCTGCTGCTGGACGCCGCCTCGGGCCGGGTCAACCCGGTCGTCGCGCTGGCCCGGCGCCGGCTGCGGGTGCACCAGCTGGCCGGGCTGCTGCAGCTGGCGCCGATCGTCCAGTCGGCGCCGGGCATCCCCGGTGGCCCTGTCCTCCAGCTGGCCGCCCGGACCCTGGACAGCACCGGCGGGCTGCTCGGCCGGATGCGCCGCGGCTGAGCCTCAGAGGCAGCGGTGCACGGCCTGCCAGAAGTCCCCGAGGAACGACTCGGCCGGTGAGGTGCCGCGCGCGGTCAGCAGCACCGCCACGAGGTCGCGGTCCGGGTCGGCGTACGCGGTCGTGCCGGTACCGCCGTCCCAGCCCCACCGGCCCGGCTGCGCCCACGGCTCCGCCGCCTCGACCTGCACCCCGACCTGCAGGCCCCAGGAGCGGCCGGCGCCCAGGAAGGTCGCCGCCTCCGCCCGCTGCGCCCCGGTCAGCGCATCGCTGGTCAGCGCCGCCACCGAGCCCGGGCCGAGCACCGGTGCACCGCCGTCGGCCAGCGCGGCGAAGAACGCCAGCACGTCGGGCGCGCTGGACACCAACCCGGCCGCCAGCCCCTCGAACACCGGTGGCCGGGAGGACCGCCCGTCGGCGGGGTCGATGAGCTCGAACCCGGCGCCGTCCGGCAGGTACGCCGGGCCGAGCCGGGCCGGGTCGGTCGCCCAGAAGCCGGTGTCGGCGAGACCCAGCGGACCGGTGACCCGGGCGTGCAGCAGCTCGTGCAGCGGCTGACCGGCGACCCGGGCCAGCAGCACCGAGAGCACCTCGGTGCTCAGGTGGTAGAGCCAGCTCGCCCCGGGCTGGGCGGCCAGCGGCAGCTCGCCGAGCCGGGCCAGGTACTCCTCCGGCACCAGCTCCGGCGGCAGCGGCCCCGGCCCGAGGCCGGCCGCGTGCACCGCCTGGTCCAGCGGCGAGTCGTCCCACAGACCGCCGAACCCGGGGGTGCTGGTGAGCAGGTGCCGCACGGTGATCGGGCGTTCGGCGGGCACCGTGTCGTCGAGCCGGCCGGCCCGGTCGACCAGCACCCGGGGCTCGGCCAGCTCGGGCAGCCACCGGCTGACCGGGTCGTCGAGGCCCAGCAGCCCGTCCTCGACCACCGACAGCGCCAGCACGCCGGCGAACGGCTTGGACAGCGACGCCAGCCGGAACAGCGAGTCCGGGCGCACCGGGGTGGTGCCGCCCAGCTCGAGGCAGCCGCCGGCGTGCACCTCGGTGACCCCGCGGTACCGGACGGCGGCGGCGAACCCGGGCAGCCGGCCGCGGGCCACCTGCGCCTGCAGCCCGGACCAGACGGTCACGAACCGGGAGAGGTGCGACGGGTGCGCCATGGCCGGGCCTCCTGCTGCGACGGGGTCAGCAGTGCAGACCCCGCCGCGGCGGAGAACTCATCGGCGGCTCAGCCGGCGGTGGTCTTCCGCGGCTGCGCGGGCGCCGCCGTGGCGGCCTGCTCGACCGCCTGCTGGGCGATCTCGGCGCCGAGCCGGCGCTCGAACCCGGCCGGGATCACGAGGTCGTCGGGGGTGAACTGGTCGACCGACTCGTGGCCCAGCCCGATGAGCGCCGAGCCCAGGCCGTCGCGCATCAGGTCCAGCACGTTCTCCACGCCGGCCTGGCCGTTGGCCGCGAGGCCCCACAGGTAGGCCCGGCCGATCATCACGGCCTTCGCGCCCAGCGCGAGGGCCTTCGCGACGTCGCCGCCGCGGCGGATCCCGCCGTCGAGCAGCACCTCGACCTGGTCGCCGACGGCTGCCGCGACCGCGGGGAGCGCCCGGATCGCCGCCGGGGTGCCGTCGAGGTTGTTGCCGCCGTGGTTGGACACCGAGATCGCGCTGACCCCGGCGTCCACGGCGCGCCTGGCGTCGTCCACGCGCATGACGCCCTTGAGCATGAAGGGCTTGTCGCCCCAGAGCTCGCGGAGCCAGGCGACGTCGGCCCAGGTGGGCATCGGCGACTGCATCCACTGCCCGTAGGCCTCGAAGAAGGTGGGCGCCGGCGCACCCGGGGTGGCCACCATGTTGGGCACCGTGAGGTCGGGGAGCTTCTTCGTCTTCGCGAACTCCCACAGCCAGCTCGGCTTCAGCGCCACCTGCGGGGCGTACCGGCGGACCGCCTCGAGATTGATCCGCTCCGGGATGAACGGGCTGCCCCAGTCGCGGCCGTAGGAGAACGACCAGTCCAGCGTGGCGATGAGCCCCGCTGCACCGGCGTTGCGGGCCCGCTCGACCTTGGCGGCCATCACGTCCCGGTCGCCGACCCAGTACAGCTGGAAGAAGGTCTTCGGGTTCGCCGCGATGACCTCCTCCATCGGCTTGCTCGCCATGGAGGACAACCCGATCGCGGTGCCGCGGGCGGCCGCGGCCCGGGCGACGGCGACCTCGCCGTCGGGGTGCACGGCCTGCACACCGGTGGGGCTGATCAGCACCGGCAGCGAGATGTCCTGCCCCATGACGCGGGTGGCCATCCGCTTGTCGTTGCTGAGCCCGGCGGTGTGCGGGGCGAAGCCGAGCTCGGCGAAGGCCGCGATGTTGTCATCGACGGTCAGGCCCCGCTCCGACCCCGCCACCAGTGCGCCGTAGACGCCCTTCGGGAGCCGCTTCTTCGCCCGGCGCTGCGCCTCGGCCACCGACTCGAACCACGCGTTCGCCACCTGCGGACCTCCTGATGCTCGGTCTCCCCGCCGGACGCCGTCGTCCGGCTGGAGTGCGCACCGCCGCCGGGCGGCGTGGCACTGAGTGCCACCCTAGCGGTGACCTGGCCCACGTGGGGCTCAGGAGGCCTTGATGGCCGAGACGTCGAACTCCACCTGGATCCGGTCGCTGACGAGCACGCCGCCGGTGTCCAGCACGGTGTTCCAGGTGAGCTCCCAGTCGCTGCGCTTGATCGCCAGCGCGCCCTCGAAGCCCACCCGGGTGTTGCCGAACGGGTCCAGGGCCGAGCCGGTGAGCGTGAAGTCGATGCTCACCGAGCGGGTGACGTCCTTGATCGTGAGGTCGCCGGTCACCCGGTAGACGTCGTCGTCGACCTGCTCCACGCCGGTGGAGAGGAAGACCATCTCGGGGTACCGCTCGACGTCCAGGAAGTCCGGCGAGCGCAGGTGCGCGTCCCGGTCGGGGGTGCCGGTGTCGATGCTGGCGGTCGCGATCCGCAGCGTGACGCTGCTGGCGGCCGGCTTGGCGGTGTCCAGGTGCGCCGTGCCGGAGAACTCGGTGAAGGCGCCACGGACGGTGGTCACCATGGCGTGCCGGGCCCGGATGCCGATCCGGGTGTGCGCCACGTCGACGGTGTAGTCGCCGGTGACGTCGGCCAGCGCGCTGGTGGCGGCGTCGAAGTCCGTCGCAGCGCCCTCGGGTGCGCGGTGTCTGCCCACGGTTCAGCGCTCCTCGTCTGGGTGTTCCACCGGTCCATCGTGACCGATGCCCGTCCCGGGAGGGACGGGTGGTGCCCCGGTCGCTGCGGACGACGACGTCCGGAGCCCGGCCGGTGACGTCGAGGTGCAACGACCCCGGGGGCTCTTCGCAGTCCGGGACGTGACCGGATGCACCATGATCCGCCCTGCCTGGAGGAGGCCGCTCGGCCGGCCCGGCCCCGGACGCGCAGGAGGGGCCACCCGAGACCGGGTGACCCCTCCTGACCGCTGCGCCGATCGCGGCGTCAGTACCAGCCGGTGGACTTCGAGTGCGCCCACGCGCCGCACGGCGAGCCGTAGCGCGAGTCGATGTAGATCAGCCCGGCGTCGATCTGCCGGTAGGGGTCCGACGTCTTGGCGATGCCGGTGCCCTTCCAGGTCGAGTCCAGGAACTGCGGGATCCCGTAGGCGGTGCTGGTCGGGTTCTGCGCGTTGGGGTTCCAGCCGCTCTCCTTGCCCCACAGGCTCTCGAGGCAGGAGAACTCGCTCGCGTTGCCGCCGAGCTGGGCCAGCGCGTACTCCTGGTAGGAGCCGGACGCGGACGCGGAGCCCGACGAGGCTGCCGGGGCCGACTCCTCGGCCTCTTCGGCCTTCTCGGCCTCCGCCGCCTCGGCGGCGGCTGCGGCCTGCTCGGCGGCGGCCTTCGCAGCGGCCTCGGCGGCGGCCTGGGCCTCCGCGGCGGCCTGGGCCTCGGCGGCGGCCTTCGCCTCCGCGGCGGCCTTCGCCTCGAGGGCGGCCTGGTCGGCGGCGGCCTGGGACTGCGCGGCGGCGACCTGCTCGGCCTCCCGCTGGCTGCGGTTGGCGGCCAGCTCGCCCAGGCGGTCGCCGACCGAGCCGTCGGAGAGGGCGGTGGCGGTGTCCTGCGAGCTCAGCCCCAGCTGGCTGGCGACGCTGACCGGCTCGGGAGCGGCGGCGGCGTCGGGCTGGCCGGCGACCAGGACGTTGACCACGATCCCGCCGGCCGCGGCGGCGGCCAGGAAGAAGGCGGGACGGCGCAGCCCGATCGGCGGCCGGCGACGACCGGTGGCGCGGTGGCTGCCGACCGTCTCGGCGGCGGGGACGGCTGCGGCGTGGGTCTCGGCGGCGTCGATCTCGGCGGTCGCGTCGGCGACCTGCTCGAGGACCTCCGTGGGGAGGGACTGCTCGTTCGACGTGTGCGCGGTGGTGCGACGGGACATGAAGGGAGGGGCTCCGTGGGTCTTCCGCGGCCGCCTACCGAGTTAGCTGACGGATTCGGGCTGGAAGTCGCCCTACCCGGCCTGGACTCTGCCCAGGTCAGGATTCACCCCAGTGCTGCGGTGGGTCCCCGGCTCGCTGCGATGAGCGACTCGGCGGCATCCGGTACGGGCTCCTCGGATGAGGACCTGACGTCCGACCGGACTCCGCCAAGGTAGATGCCGTTACCCGGACGTGACAATCCCCGGCACCACATTTCGTGGTGATCTGCCACGCGCGGGCACCAGATGTGGGTTGTGAGCGTGCGCATGGGACGGCTGGGACAGGCCTCTGATCAGGGCAGTCGCCACACCGTCGTCCGTCGGGCCGGCCCGCCGTCGGCGTCGACGACGTCGTAGGCGATCTGCTCGACGAGCCCCTCCTTCGGCACGTAGGCACGCCCCGGGTCGCCGAGGAAGACCGCGGCGCCACCCAGCCAGGCGGCCCCGAGGAAGGGCAGCACCCGGCCGGTCATCTCCCGGTCATAGCAGACGTCGCCGGCCAGGACGACGTCGACGGCGGGCGGGTCGTCGTCGAGCAGGTCGCCCGCCACCTCGATGCCGGAGACCCCGTTGAGCTCGGCGTTGAGCGCGATCGCGGCGTGCGAGTACGGGTCCGGGTCGCTGGCCAGCACGCCGGTGGCCCCGGCCAGCAGCGCCGCCACGGCGACGAGGCCGCTGCCGGCGCCTAGGTCGAGCACCCGGCGGCCGGCCACGGTCGCGGGGTGGTCGAGCACGTAGCGGGCCAGCGCCTGACCACCGGGCCAGGCGGCGGCCCAGAACGGCGGGTCCTGGCCGGCGCCGCCGCCCTCGGTCTCCATCGCCTCCCACAGCCCGACGACGTCGTCGGCGACGTGCAGCTGCACCTCGGGGACGAGCGTCGGCCGGGCCGTGCGGGTGTGCGCGCGCAGGAACTCCGGGGAGACGGTGCCGGGCACCCTCAGTCCTTGCGGTCGCTGCGCACCACGGTGACCGGGCACGGCGCGTGGTGGGTGACCTGGTCGCTCACCGAGCCCAGCAGCAGGCCGGCGAAGCCGCCGCGGCCGCGCGCACCGACGACGAGCAGGTCGGCGCCCTGCGCGGCCTCGATGAGGGCCTTCACGGCCGGGGCGTGCACGACGTGGCAGGTGGCCGTGCGGGCCCGCTCGGCGCCCAGCACCGCGGCGACGTCGGCCTCGAGGTCGGCCTGCACCGCCTTCTCGTAGTCGGTGATCGGCGGGACGTAGCCCGGCTCCCAGGTGGGCGGCTGCGGCGCGGTGGCGATCCGCCAGGCCCGCACCACGTGCAGCGGCCAGTTCGCCCGCTCGGCCATCGCCGCGGCCCAGGTCAGCGCCTCCTGGGCGCAGCCGGAACCGTCGTGGCCCACGACGACGCCGCCCTCGGGCACCGCCCGCGTCGAGACCTCCGCCTCGGCACCGACCAGCTCGGCCGCCACCTCGTCGCGCTCCGCGGCCAGCGCCGCCTCCCGTGACTGCTCCGTCATCGCCGTCTCCCGTCCTCCGCCCGGCGACTGCCCGGGCACTGCTCCTCGGCCAGCGGAGACCGCTGACCGGGGACAGCCTCTCGCACCCCGCTCGCCGGCGGCAGGGCAGGCGTCCCGCTCTCCCCCGTCGGTGGCGTCCGGCCCCTGACGACGCCGGGCCCGGTCAGTCGCGGACGACGTGGACCGCGGCCTCCTCGGCCGAGGCGCCCGCGCCGTCGATGCCCTCGTCCTCGGCGTACAGCTCGGGCTCTCGGTCGACCACGCCGTCCTCACCCGAGTCGGCCAGCCGGCCGGCGCGGTCGTCGCCCACCTCGTCGTCCAGCAGCTCGCCGTCGGTGTCGGAGGAGTCGCCGAGCCCGTCGCCCTCGTCGGTCGCACCCTCGGGCAGCTCGCGGGCGAGCCGGCCGTCGAGGCTCTCGCCGGCCTCCTCCTCGCGCTCGGTCGTGCCCCAGTCGTTCGACGCCCAGGGGCGGTCGGCGGGCGAGTAGCCGGCCGTGTCGTCGTCGATGTCGCCCTCGAGGCTGTCCGAGACGGTGCTGAGGATCTGCGGGTCGGTGCCGTCGGTCTCGCTGCGCATGGGGGTCTCCTCCGTCGTCCTGGGCGGTGTGCCCTGGATCTTGCTCCTCGGCCGTCTCGGATCGCGCGGGAGCCCGGTCTGCTCTTGAATGATCATGAGCCGGCGGGTGCCGGCAGCACGACGACCATCGAGGAGGAACGGCAGCCATGGAGCACTTCACCATCGCCACCGTCGCCGAGGAGAGCGCCGACTTCCGTCGCGTGCTCTGGACCGGCGAGCACACCCAGCTGGTGATCATGACGATCCCGCCGGGTGGGGAGATCGGCGAGGAGGTGCACGAGGTCGACCAGATCCTCACCTTCGTCAGCGGCACCGGGAAGGCCAAGGTCGGCGGGCAGGAGAAGAACGTCGCCCAGGGTGACCTGGTCGTCGTCCCGGCCGGCAAGAAGCACAACTTCCTCAACACCGGGGTCAACCCGCTGGTCCTCTACACGGTCTACGGGCCGCCGGAGCACGCCGACAAGGCGGTGCACAAGACCAAGGAGGAGGCCGACGCCCTCGAGGAGGCAGGCAAGGACAAGCCGCCGACCGACTGAGGGTGCGCCTGAGAGGGTGTCGGGCGTGACGACCCAGCCCGGCATCTTCGCGCTCGGCACCCCCGAGCACTGCTACCTCGAGCTCGACCTGGAGCCCGGCAGCTCCGCGGAGGACCTGGTCCGCGGGGTCGCCGGGCTCACCGGCCCCCTCTCCTCCACCGGTGGGGTCAACCTCGTCGTGGGCTTCCGCCCCGAGCTGTGGGCCTCCGTCGCCCCCGACGACGCCCCCGCCGACGCAGCCGGCTTCACCGAGGACATCGTGGGCGCCGGTCGCTTCCGGATGCCGGCCACCCAGCACGACGCCTGGGTGTGGGTCGCCGGTGGCAACCGGACGGCGGTCTTCGACAACGCCCGCGCCGTGCTCGCCGCGCTGAAGGGCGTCGCCACCGTCGGCCGCGAGATCACCGGCTGGCTGTACCAGCACGACCGCGACCTGACCGGCTTCATCGACGGCACCGAGAACCCCTCGCTGCTCACCGCCGCCGCGGTCGCCGCCGTCCCGGCCGGCGAGCCCGGCGCCGGGGCCAGCATCGTGCTCGTGCAGGTCTGGCGGCACGACAGCGCGACCTGGGAGTCGCTGGGGATGTACGGCCAGGAGATGAACATGGGGCGCACGAAGCCCGACAGCGTGGAGCTGCCCGAGGACGTCATGCTGCCCAGCGCGCACGTCGCACGCACCACCCTGGAGGTGGACGGGGAGGAGAAGCAGATCTTCCGGCGCAATGTCGCCTACGGCGGCGTGACCGACCACGGGACGGCGTTCGTCGGCTTCGCCCGCGACCGCTGGCGGCTGCACGAGATGCTGCGGCGGATGGCCGGGGCGACCGACGGCGTCCGCGACGGCCTGACGAACTACCTGAAGCCGCTGAGCGGGGCGTACTACACCTGCCCGTCGATCGACGCGCTCGCGCGCTTCGCGCCGCCGGACGAGGACTGAGCCGCGTCGTGAGCGACGAGGAGCCCCCACGCGAGCCGGAGGGCGGCGACCCGGCGTGCTGGGTCGACCAGGTGTGCCCGGCGTGCGGGCGGCTGGCCGAGCGGCTGCCGTCGGGCCGGTGCGCGGCGTGCGGCGAGGTCTGGGACGCCGGCTGACCGATGTTCGGCTGCGTCCCTCCGGGTAGGGGTGCAGCAGCCAACCACCTCCCGAGGAGCCCGCCATGGCGAACCCCACCGTCGCCGCCCAGCTCGTGACCATGCTCAGGGACGCCGGAGTGCAGCGGATCTACGGCGTCGTCGGCGACAGCCTCAACCCGGTCGTCGACGCCGTCCGGCACACCGACGGCATCGAGTGGGTGCACGTCAGCAACGAGGAGGGCGGCGCCTTCGCGGCGGCCGCCGAGGCCCAGGTGACCGGCCGGCTCGCCGTCTGCGCCGGATCGTGCGGGCCGGGGAACACCCACCTGCTCCAGGGGCTGTACGACGCCCACCGCAGCGGCGCGCCGGTGCTGGCGATCGCCTCGCACATCCAGTCCCAGGAGATCGGGATGGCCTTCTTCCAGGAGACCCACCCCGAGCGGCTGTTCCAGGAGTGCTCGTACTGGTGCGAGGTCGTCACCCCGAAGCAGATGCCGCACAACCTGCGGGTCGCGATCCAGACGGCGGTCGGCAAGCGCGGCGTCTCCGTGGTGGTGCTCCCGGGCGACCTCGCCGCGGAGGAGTCCGGCGGGCCCACCGTGCCCAGCGCCGTGGTCACCGAGCCCTCACCGGTGCGCCCGGCGGCTCAGCAGGTGCAGGCTCTCGCCGACGCGATCAACGCCGCGCGCACGGTGACGTTGTTCTGCGGCGCCGGCTGCAAGGACGCCCACGACGACGTCATGGAGCTGGCCGGACACGTGCTGGCGCCGGTGGGGCACGCGCTGGGCGGCAAGGAGTGGGTGCAGTACGACAACCCCTACGACGTCGGGATGAACGGGTTGCTCGGCTACGGGGCGGCGCACAAGGCGACGCACGAGGCCGACCTGCTCGTGCTGCTGGGCACCGACTTCCCGTACACGAACTTCCTGCCGCAGGCCCGGACGGCGCAGGTGGACGCCGACCCCTCGCACCTGGGGCGCCGCACCCCGCTGGAGGTGGCGGTGCACGGGGACGTCGGCGAGACGATCCGGGCCCTGCTGCCGCTGCTGGAGCGCAAGACCGACCGCCGGTTCCTCGACGGCATGCTGCGCGACCACGCGCACGCGCTGGAGAAGGTCGTCGACGCCTACACCCACCGGGTGGAGAAGATGCGGCCGACCCACCCGGAGTACGTGGCCGCCCAGCTGGACGAGCTGGCTGCCGACGACGCCGTGTTCACCGTCGACACCGGCATGTGCAACGTCTGGGCCGCCCGGTACCTGACCCCCAACGGGCGGCGCCGGGTGATCGGCTCGTTCCGGCACGGCTCGATGGCGAACGCGCTCCCCCACGCGGTCGGCGCGCAGTTCGCCGCACCCGGCCGGCAGGTGGTCTCGATGAGCGGGGACGGCGGGCTGGCCATGCTGCTCGGCGAGCTGATCACCGTCCGGCTGCACCGGCTCCCGGTGAAGATCGTGCTGTTCAACAACGCGTCGCTCGGCATGGTGAAGCTGGAGATGATGGTCGACGGCATCCCCGACTTCGAGACCGACCACGAGCCGACGGACTTCTCGGCGATCGCCGCCGGCGTCGGGATCCCCGCCTACCGCGTGGAGGACCCGCGCGAGGTGCGCTCGACGCTGGAGAAGGGGCTGGCAGAGCCGGGCCCGGTGCTGATGGAGTTCGTGACCGACGCCAACGCGCTGTCGATCCCCCCGGCGATCACCGGGGAGCAGATCCGGGGGTTCGCGACCTCGGCGTCGAAGATGGTGCTCGGCGGCGGGGTCGGGAAGATGATCGACCTGGCGCGCAGCAACCTGCGCAACGTGCCGCGCCCCTGAGGGGGCTGTCCGCAGGCCGCGGGCGGGTCCGCCGCGGCTGACCGCGGGTCAGGCGGCGGAGGCGCGCTGGGTGCTGCCGTACCAGCTGGTCAGCAGCTGGTGCCGGACGGTGGGCGAGAGCGCGCCCCAGCGCAGCAGCGCGGCCCGGGCGGGCAGCGCGCTGGCGGCGGCCAGCTGGCCGAGCTCGCGGACCCGCTCCGGGCGGGGCCCGGCATGGCTGTGCCCGTGCCCGTGGGCGCGCTCGTGCAGCCCGGCGGCCAGCACGGTGTCGAAGGCCGCGAGGATGTCGGCCTGGTGCGCGGAGTCGAACCACTGCGGGCTCCGCGGGGAGCTCTCACCGAGGTGATGACGGGTCACGATGGTCTTATCGGCCCGATGCGGGCCGACCGTGACTCGAACCAGCAGCGCACTGGCGTCCGACCTGCACGTCTCTCCCCTCCGGGCTCTCTCGTCACACCTGCACCACCGGCCACTCGCCCGGCAGTCGCGCAGCTCGCCAGAACTGTCGTACCCCGAACGTATGTTCGACCCGTGACCGAGACGGCGGTGCTGATCGACCTGGTGTCCCCGCACCGGGTCGCCCCGTCACGGCTGCCGATCTCCTGGTTGTCGGACGACAAGATCGCCCGGGAGCTGCAGGCGGTGCAGCGGCGGCGGGCTGCGGACGCCGCCTACGAGGCGGAGCTGATCGTGGCCTTAGCCCACGCCCGCCCGGCCGCGCTGGACCCACCCGCCGGTGCCCCTGGTGCCCGCCGGCGGAGCTGGACCGGTGGGGGTGTGGACGGCGGGGTGAGTGAGTTCTTCACCGCGGAGCTGTCCGCGGTGCTCAACCTGGGCCGCGGCACCGCCGACTACCGGCACGCCCGCGCCCGCACCTGGCTGACCAAGCTGCCCGCGACCTTCGCCGCGCTGGCCGCCGGCGAGCTGGACGAGCGCCGGGCGACCCAGCTGGCCGAGGTGCTGATGCACACCAGCCCCGATGTCGCCGGCCAGGTCGAGGCCACCCTGCTGAGCGAGGCCCGGGACCTGTCGGTGGCGCGGCTCACGGCCCGCGCCACCCAGGAGATGCTCCGCCTGGACGCCGCTGCCGCCGAGCAGCGCCGGCAGGCCGCGGCCAAGGCCGCCGACGTGCACCTGCACCCCTCGGCCACCGACGGCCGGGCCACTCTCGCCGCGGACCTGCCCGGCGAGGAGGCGGTGGAGTGCTACGACGTGGTCGACCAGCTCGCCGGGATGCTCCAGGCCGCCGGCGACGACCGCCCGATCGGCGCGCTGCGGGCGCACGTGCTGTCGCTGCTGGTCCGCCGCCCCGCTGATCATGGGTTACCGGACGTACGCGCCGATCTGACCATCACCGCCGACCTGGCCGCGCTGACCGGAGCCGGCCACACCCCTGGTGAGGTCAACGGGCTGCCGATCACCGCCACCCACCTGCGCGAGCTCCTCACCCGCCTCGGCGCCCTCGGGGCCACCGCCCCCGACGGCGGCACCCTGCGTTACGCGCTCACCGGCCCGGACGGCGAGCTGCTGGCCACCACCACCCCCGCGGAGCTGGCCCGGTTGGCCCGCCGCGGCTGCTCCACCCACCCCGTCGCAGCTTGCGGGTGTCCGGTGCTGGGCCCGCCGCCACCGACCGACGCCTACGCCCCCACCGACCGGCAGCGGGCGTTCCTGGCCGTCCGCGACCGCCGCTGCCGGTCCCCAACTGCGGGCAACGCACCGGCTGGACCGACCTGGACCACGTCACCGCCCACGCCTGCGGTGGAGCCACCGACTGCACCAACCTGTGCTGCCTGTGCCGCTCCCACCACCGGCTCAAGACCTTCGCCCCCGGCTGGCGGTTCACCCTGGACGGGAACGGCACCCTGCACGTCACCACACCCTCGGGCGTCACCCGGACGACCCGACCACCCGGCCTGCGACCACGACCACCCGGCCTGCGACCACGACCACCTGAGCCACCCCCGCCACCCCCGCCAGATGAGCCGCCACCGTTCTAGGGCCCCGCGGCGGGTGGCCTCGGCAACCGGGCCGCCAACGACCGTCGCTCGGCTGCCAACCCGGCCCGCGCGCTGGTCGCCGCCCGGTGACCGGTGCCAGCCTCGGACGATGACGCAGGGCATCGGCGTGATCGGGGTCCCCACCACCGCCGGCTCGCACAACGCCGGCCAGGAGAAGGCACCGGCGGCGCTCCGCGCGGCGGGGCTGGTCGACGCCCTGCGTGCGGCCGGCGTCGACGTCGAGGACACCGGCGACCTCGCCGTCCGCCGGCACCGGCCGACCCCACCGGTCGACGGCGTCCGCGACCTGGACCGGGTCGTCGAGCTGGCCGCCGAGGTCGCCGACCGGGTGTCCGAGGTGCACGCCGCCGGGCGCCGCCCGCTGGTGCTGGGGGGCGACTGCACGGTCACCCTCGGCGTGGTCGCAGGCCTCGCCCGGCACGTCGACGTCGGGCTCGCCTACGTCGACGGGGACGCCGACCTGAACACCCCCGGCGGCAGCACCTCCGGCGTCCTGGACACGATGGGCACCACCCACCTGCTCGGCGGCGGCGCCCCCGCGCTGGCCGGCCTCGGCCCCCGGGTGCCGCTGCTGCCCGACGACCACCTCGAGCTCTTCGGATTCGACCCCGGGGAGCTGGACACCGACCAGTGGACCCAGCTGGTGGCGCACCGGCTCTCCGCGACCCCGGCGCCCGTCGTCCGCACCGACCCGGCCGGCCACGCCGCCGCCGCGCTGCGCCGGCTGGAGGCCGCCGCCGACGCCGTCCTCGTGCACCTGGACGTCGACGTGCTGGACACCAACGACTTCCCGCTGGCCAACTTCCCGCACTCGGCCGGGCTCGCCCTGGACGAGGTCGCAGCCGCGCTCGCGGTCTTCTGCAGCAGCGACGCCCTGGCCGGGCTCGTGCTCACCGAGGTGAACCCGGACCACGACCCGGACGGTGTGCTGCTCCCCCGGATCGTCGAGGTCGTGGCCGCGGCGCTGACGCCGGGTCAGAGCCCGCCCGCGACGCGCAGGACGGCGCCGGTGCAGTAACCCGCCTCGGGGCCGAGCAGCCAGGCGATGGCCGGGGCGATCTCGTCCGGCTCCCCCGGCCGGCCCATCGGCACCCGGCCGGTGACCCGGTCCAGCCGCCCGGCGTCGCCCGCGCCGGCGTGGATGCCGGTGCGCACCAGCCCGGGCGCCACGGCGTTGACCCGCACCCCCTCGCCGGCGAGCTCCTTGGCCAGCCCGACGACGAGCGCGTCCACCCCCGCCTTGGCCGCCGCGTAGTGCACGTACTCGTGCGCCGAGCCCAGCGTCGCCGCGCTGGAGGAGACGGCGACGATCGCGCCACCGGCCCCGCCGCGGCTCCGGGACATCACCTGCGCCGCCCGCCGGACGCACCAGACGACGCCGAGCAGGTTCACGTCGACCACCTGCCGGACGACGTCGACCGGGGTGTCGGCCAGGTCGCCCAGGTGCGCGGTCAGCCCGGCGTTGGCCACCAGCCCGGTGACCGGGCCCAGCTCGCCGGCTGCGGCGAACAGCGCGTCGACCTCGGCGGGGTCGGTCACGTCGGCCTGGACGGCGACCGCCCGCACCCCACGCGCCTGCGCGGCGGTGACGACGGCGGCGGCCTCGTCCCGCCCGGTCCGGTGGCCGACGACCACGTCGTGCCCCAGCCCGGCGAGGTGGAGGGCGGTGGCGGCGCCGATGCCGCGGCTGCCGCCGGTGACCAGGGTGAGCGGGCGGGGTGAGGGGGGCACCCCGGCATCCTCCCCCGCGCCGACTGTCACACCCGCCCGGCAGACTCAGCGGCGTGGAGCACCCCTCGGACGCCGTCGTGCGACGGCTGCACCCGCTGCTCGTCGAGGTCCGCGACGCCCTCGTCCGCGGCCTCGCCGTCAGCCGGGCGATCCACGCCGAGCACGACTGGCAGCCCGGCGCCGACCGGCACCTGGACCACCAGCTGGTCCGCCGCGAGGCGATGGAGCGGCTGCGGCCCTACGCGGAGCACCACGACCACCCCTTCGGCACCCAGCTGGAGCTGCTCGAGCCGGCCAACGAGAACCTCGGCCTGCCGATGAGCGGGCTCATCCTGCGCACCCCCACCGAGGTGCTGCGGGTCTGGCACTCCGACGACGGCGAGCTGCCCGCCGCCGAGACCCAGGGTCTGCGTGACTTCTACGCGCAGGCGCCCACCGCCCAGCTGCGCCTCCAGCTCGCGCTGGACACCGTCCCGGGCGACCCGGGCCGCCGAGAGCACCTGGCGCTGCTGTGGGCCGACTCGCGCACGCCGGGCCGCGATCCCGAGCTGGTCAGGTTCGACCTGGTGCGCCCGCGCGGTTCCAGCGGCCGGCGGGTCGACGTCGACTGGCACGTCGGCCTGCTCGACCGGCTGCGCAGCTCAGCCGCCTGACCCCGCGCGGCACCCGGCCCGGCCCGGCCCGCAGAATGGCCGGGTGCACAGAGGACGGAACGTAGACCCCGGGATCGCCCGATCGTGGCTGCTGGTGAACGGCGCCCGCACCGAGCTGTTCGACAGCGCACACGACTCCCGCGCCGACCAGATCGTGCTCGACATCGAGGACGCGGTCGACCCGGCGCGCAAGCCGGCCGCCCGCGCGGACGTCGTGCAGTACCTGTCGTCCGGCGAGAAGCGCGCCTGGGTGCGGATCAACGACCGCTCCACCGAGTTCTGGTCCGGCGACGTCGACGAGCTCAAGGGCCAGCCCGGCCTGGCCGGCGTCATGCTCGCCAAGACCGAGGCCGCCGAGCACGTCACCGAGACCTTCGACCGGCTCGGCGGCGGCACCCCGGTGCTCGCGCTGGTCGAGTCGGCGCTCGGCATCGAGGAAGCCGTGCACATCGCCAAGGCCCGCGGCGCCTTCCGGCTCGCCTTCGGCAGCGGCGACTACCGCCGCGACACCGGCACCAGCGCCGACGACCTGGCGATGGCCTACCCGCGGTCCCGCCTGGTGGTCGCCAGCCGGGTCGGCGGCCTGCCCGGTCCGATCGACGGCCCGACGGTGAGCTCCAGCCACCCGGTGCTCCGCGAGCAGTCGGCGCTCACCGTGTCGCTCGGCCTCACCGGGAAGCTCTGCCTGGACATGGACCAGCTGCCGGTGATCAACGAGGTCATCAGCCCGGCACCGTCGGACGTGGCCTGGGCCCGGGACTTCCTCGCTGACTTCGAGGCACGGGGACAGGTCATCCGCGACGGCAGCGACCTGCCCCGGCTCGGCCGGGCCCGCAAGATCGAGAAGCTCGCCACCGCCTTCGGCGTCCAGCCCAGCTGACACCCACCGACGAACGGCCCCTCCACCACCCGGGGGGCCGTTCGTCGTCTCAGGCCCGGACGGCGACGACGACCGTGCCGGCCAGCTCCTCGTCCACGACGACCCGGCCGGCCAGGCCCGCGCGGGTGACGGCAGCCAGCGTCCCCGCTGCCTGCCGGCCGCTCGTCTCGATCAGCAGCGCGCCGCCGGGCGCCAGCCATGCCGGCGCTCCGGCGGCCACCCGGCGCTGCACGTCCAGCCCGTCCGCGCCGCCGTCCAGCGCCGCCCGGGCCTCGTGGTCGCGGGCCTCCGGCGGCATCAGCGCGATCGCCTCGGTGGGCACGTAGGGCGCGTTCGCCACCAGCACGTCCACCCGGCCGCGCAGGCCCGCCGGGAGGGCGTCGAACAGGTCACCGAGGTGCACCGCGCCGGTCACGTTCCGCCGCGCGCAGCGCACCGCCGCCGGGTCGACGTCCGCCGCGTGCAGCTCGACCGGGCCCGCCGCCGCCGCGACGGCCACGCCCACCGCGCCGGTGCCGCAGCACAGGTCCACGACGACGTCGCCCGGCGAGGTGAGCGCCACGGCCTCGCGCACCAGCAGCCGGGTGCGCTGCCGGGGCACGAACACCCCGGGCTCGACGGCGAACCGGATGCCGCAGAACTCAGCCCAGCCGAGCACCTGCTCCAGCGGCTCGCCCTCGACCCGCCGGGTGACCAGCGCGTCGAGGTCGCCGCCGTCGGCTCCCGCCGCCAGCAGCAGCGCCGCCTCGTCCTCGGCGAAGACGCACCCGGCGGCGCGCAGCCGGGTGACGACCTGCGGCAGGTCCGGGTGGTCGACGGTCATCAGCGGACATCCTGCCCGCCCGGACGGAGCCGTGACCGGAACGAGATCGTGCCGGATGGTGCGCGACGGCCACCGACCGCGCGAGACTGCGGGCCACGACGCACCGGGGCGAGGAGGCGAGCGGGGTGGACCGTGCCGACGGGTTCCCGGCGTTCGTCGCCGTGGCCGAGCCGGAGCTGCTCGGCACCGCCTTCCTCCTCACCGGCTCCCGGCGGGACGCCGAGGCCCTGGTGCTGACCGCCCTGGCGCAGGTGCACCGCCGCTGGCGCCGACTGGGCTCGGTGCAGGCCGCGACCGAGGAGGCGCGCCGGTCGCTGGTGGCCGCTGCGCTGCAGCCGGGCGCCCCGCAGCAGGTCGAGGACGCCGGCGGACCGGGCCCCTCCCCCGTCGACCACCGCTGGTTGCAGGCACTGCACCGACTGGCGCCGCGCACCCGGGCCGCCGCGGTGCTGCAACTGCACGACGGCCTCGACGCCACCGCCACCGCGGACCTGCTCGGCTGTGACCCGGCCACCGCGGTCGCCGACCTGCAGACCGCGCTGCACACCCTCGAGCCGCTGCTGCCGGCGGCGGAGCCGCCACCCGTCGCCGCACCGGCTCCGGCCGTCGATCCACCCGACGACCCCGCGGACGACGACCCGTACGCCATCTACCGGCGGCCCCGGTGACCCCCACCGAGGAGCGCGTCGCCGAGCGGCTGCGCGAGCTCGCCACCCTCGCCGGGCCACCGGGCGGCCCTTCGACGGCCGAGCGGGCGGCCTTCCACGACCGGACCCGCCGCCGGCGTGCCCTGGGCCGGACGGTCGCCGCGGTGGCCGTCGTCGTGGTCGCCAGCACCGCCCTGCTCACCCGGCCGGAGTCCCCCGCTCCCTCGCTCGTCGCCGACACCCGCACGCCGGCCGCCGTCCTGGCCGCCCGCACCGTCCCCGACGCCTACGAGCTGCCGCCCCGGGGCTCCCTCGCCGGCGACGAGGAGTTCCTGGCGGGCGTGGCTGCCCTGGACTGGTCGGAGACGGTGATCAACGGCCAGGCGTGGAGCACCGACCCGGGCAGCCGCCGGGTGGTCTACGCCGCCGACGTCCCTGGCGGGCACCGGTGGGCCGTCGTCCTCGGCAGGTCCGGGGTGCAGTGGATGTACGCCTGGTTCCGCGGACCGGCGGGCGCCGACCCCGACGAGCTCGAGCTGGCGCTCCCGCCGGAGCGGATCGTCCGGGGTCACGTGCTCGCGCTGGTCGACATGTCGGCGCCCCGCGGCCCGCTGGTGGTGCTGGGGCGGCCCGGCGACGGGGCCGAGTACTCCCCCAGCCTCGACCGGATGCCCGACGGCACCCTGGCCCGGCAGTTCGCCCCGCTGCCCGTGGTGGACGGCGTGCCGCTGGGCACCGTGACCACCCCGATCACCTGGGACGCCGGGCAGGTCCTGCTGGTGCGCGACGGGCACCGGATCGACCTCGACCTGCTGCGGACCGGCCACCCGGTGTCCACGCTGGTGTACGGGACGGGCATGCCGGACCCCGCCGTCCTCACGCCGTGCATGGCCGCCCTGGGCATCGACGTCGAGCTCGACGGCAGCGGCGGCGCCTCCTGGACCGACTCCAGCACCGGCCGGCTGAGCAGCGCGGAGCAGGCCGAGCGGGAAGCGGCCGTGGAGGGCTGCTTCGCGGTCGCCACCGGTGGCGGCTGACCGCCGGGGCTCAGAGCTGCCGGTAGGCGGCGTCGGGCACGTCGGTGACGAACATGTGCCCCGGCGCGTGGGTGATCGCGAACGGCGGCCGGGAGGCCATCAGCGCCGCCTGCGGCGTGACCCCGCAGGCCCAGAACACCGGCACGTCCCCGGGGGCGAGCTCCACGGGGTCGCCGAAGTCGGGCCGGTCCAGGTCGGCGATGCCCAGGTCCGCCGGTGAGCCGACGTGCACCGGCGCCCCGTGCACCTGCGGCATCCGGGCGGTCACCTGGACGGCGGTGGCCACCAGCGCGGCCGGCACCGGCCGCATCGACACCACCAGCGGCCCGGACAGCCGGCCGGCCGGGCGGCAGGCGCGGTCGGTGCGGTACATCGACACGTTCCGGCCCTGCTCGATGTTGCGCACCGGCACCCCGGCGTCCAGCAGCGCGGTCTCGAAGCTGAAGCTGCAGCCGATCAGGAAGGCGACCAGGTCGTCGGTCCAGAGGGCGGCGACGTCGGTCGGCTCGTCGACGAGCTCGCCGTCGCGCCAGACCCGGTACCGCGGCAGGTCGGTGCGCAGGTCGGCACCGGCCGCGAGCACGGTGCCCACGGCGCCGGGGTCGGTGACGTCCAGCAGCGGCACCGGCTGCGGGTTCCGTTGCCCGAACAGCAGCATGTCCCAGGCCCAGTCCCGCGGCAGGACCACGAGGTTGGCCTGGGTGTGCCCGGGGGCCCAGCCCGACGACGGCACCGCCACCCCGGCGCGGAACCGGCCCCGGGCGGTGGCGGGGTCGGCGGCGGCGGCGGCGGGGACGATCGTGGTCACGGTCAGCTCCTGGGGCGTTCGCGGTGGGCGGCCAGCAGCTCGGCCTCCGAGTCGTGCAGGTAGTCCTCGAGCTCCTTGGCCGCCCGCTCGCACTCTCCGGCGACGAGCAGGTCGAGGAGCCCCCGGTTGCGGCTCACGTAGGGCTCGTACAGCCGCCGGGGCTCGGCGACGGCGGAGAAGGCCAGCCGCAGCTCGGCGAGCAGCCGGGCCGCGGTCTCGTCGAGCCGCCGGCTGCCGGCGAGCGCCACCAGGTGCTGGTGGAAGCGCATGTTCGCGGTGCCCACCGCCGGCCAGTCGCCGCGCCGGGCGGCGTCCTCACCTGCGGCGACGTCGTCGTGCAGCGGTCGGAGGCGCGCTGGTTCCAGTCGCTGCAACCGGCGGACCACGTCACACTCGATGGTCCGCCGCAGCCGGTAGAGGTCGACCAGGTCGTCCTCGTCCAGCTCGGGCACGAAGACGCCGCGGTGCAGGTGGTGCACCAGCAGGCCCTCGTGGGTCAGCAGCCGGAACGCCTCGCGCAGGGTGTTGCGGGAGACCCGAAGCACCTCGACCAGCTGCTCCTCCGACAGCCGGGTGCCCGGCGGCAGGTCACCCTCGATGACCCGGTGGCGGAGCAGCTCGGCGACCCGCTCGGCGGTGCTGGAGCGGTCGAAGGAGCGCACCTCGTCGGCGACCGTGCGCAGCCAGGGTGCGTCCGGGGCGGAGGTCATGGCGCCATCCTGCCCCGCCGCAGCATGTGTCGGAACAGTTAATTGTGGTCGCATCCCCTTGAAGGATTGTTGAACAACTCTCTAGGTTCAGCGGTCTGAGGCGCCTGCACTGATCCGCACCGATGCGGGTACAGCCGCCTGACCGAACCGGGAGCAGCCATGGCATCCACTCCGGACAGCCCGCCGTCCAGCCCCGCGCAGCCCACGCCCACCGGCGGCCGGCTCGCCAGCAGCACCCGCTCCACCCTGCTCGGCGCCATGTTCCTGATGGCCACCTCGGCCATCGGCCCGGGCTTCATCACCCAGACCACGACCTTCACCGTGCAGCTGGGCGCGGCCTTCGCCTTCGCGATCGTCATCTCGATCCTGGTCGACATCGCCCTGCAGCTGAACGTCTGGCGGGTGATCGGGGTCAGCGGCCGGCGCGCCCAGGAGCTGGGCAACCTGGTCGCCCCCGGGCTGGGCTGGGTGATGGCCGGCTTCCTGGTCGTCGGCGGGCTGGTGTTCAACATCGGCAACGTCGCCGGCTCCGGGCTGGGGCTGGACGCGATGCTGGGCCTGGACCCGAAGCTCGGCGGCGCGCTCTCGGCGCTGATCGCGATCGGCATCTTCCTCAGCAAGAAGGCCGGGGTGGCGGTCGACCGGATCGTCGTCGTCCTGGGGCTGGCGATGATCGCGCTGACCACCTACATCGCGATCACCTCCGGACCTCCGGTCGGCGACGCGCTGAAGAACGTGGTGCTGCCCGAGCAGGTGGAGATCCTGGCGATCACCACGCTGGTCGGCGGCACGATCGGCGGCTACATCGTCTACGCCGGCGCCCACCGGCTGCTCGACTCCGGCGTCACCGGCCCCGCGCACGTCCGGGACATCACCCGCGGCTCGATCACCGGGATCCTGATCACCGCGGTGATGCGGGTCGTGCTGTTCCTCGCCATCCTCGGCGTCGTCTCCGGCGGCGCTGCGCTGGACCCGGACAACCAGGCGGCCTCGGCGTTCGAGCAGGCCGCCGGCGAGGTCGGCCTGCGGGTGTTCGGCATCGTGCTCTGGGCGGCGGCGATCACCAGCGTCATCGGCGCCTCCTACACGTCGGTCTCCTTCGTGACCTCCCGGACGAGGACCTCCGACCGCACCCGCACGCTGCTGGTCGTCGGGTTCATCGCGGTCACCGCGCTCGCCTACCTGGTGATCGGCACCGCCCCGACCACCCTGCTGGTCTTCGCCGGCGCCTTCAACGGCCTGCTGCTGCCGATCGGCATCGCCGTACTGCTGTGGGTCGCCACCCGCCGCACCGACCTGCTGGGCGGGTACCGCTACCCGCGCTGGCTGCTCGCCGTCGGCTGGGTCGCCTGGCTGCTGACCCTCTACCTGGCGGTCAACTCGGTCCGCCCGGTGATCGAGCTCTTCTCGTGAGGGAGGCTGTCGGCATGACCCAGGTGCGCGTGGACCTGAACTCCGACCTCGGCGAGGGCTTCGGCCAGTGGACCCTCGGCGACGACGACGCCCTGCTCGGCGTGGTCACCAGCGCGAACGTCGCCTGCGGCTTCCACGCCTCCGACGCCACGATCATGCGGCGGGTGTGCGCGCAGGCCGTGCAGTCCGGTGTCGCGATCGGCGCCCAGGTGGGCTACCGGGACCTGCCCGGCTTCGGTCGGCGGTTCATCGACGTGGAGCCCGAGTCGCTGACCGCCGACGTCGTCTACCAGATCGGCGCGCTGGAGGCCTTCGCCCGGATCGCCGGCGACCGGGTGCGCTACGTGAAGCCGCACGGCGCGCTCTACAACGCGATCGTGCACCACGAGGAGCAGGCGGCCGCCGTGGTCGCCGCGGTGGTCGCCTACGACCGCACGCTGCCGGTGCTCGGGCTGCCGGGCTCGGCGTGGCTCCGGCTGGCCGGCGAGGCCGGGCTCACCGTCGTGCACGAGGCCTTCGCCGACCGCGCCTACACCCCCGAGGGCACGCTGGTCTCCCGGCGGCTGCCCGGCGCGGTGCTGCACGACCCGGCCGAGATCGCCGCGCGGTGCGTGGCGATGGCCGCCGGCGAGCCGATCCGGGACGTCGAGGGCGGCGACCTGACCCTGCGGCCCGGGTCGATCTGCGTGCACGGCGACACCCCCGGCGCGGTGGAGATCGCCCGGCAGGTGCGCGAGGCGCTGACGTCCGCGGGGGTCGCGCTGGCCCCCTTCGCCGCCTGATGCGGCTGCTCCCCAGCGGGAGCGCCGCCCTGCTGGTCGAGCTCGACGGGCTGGACGACGTGCTGGCGCTGTACGCCGCGCTGGCCGCCGCCCCGCCCGACGGCGTGCTCGACGTCGTCCCCGCGGCCCGCACGGTGCTGCTGGTGACCGACCCGGCCCGCACCACGCTCGCCGCGGTGGCCGACGCCGTCCGCCGGACCACCCCGGTGCCCGGCGCGCAGCAGGGCGGCGACACCGTGGAGCTGCCGGTCCGCTACGACGGCGCCGACCTCACCGAGGCCGCCGCGCTGCTGTCGCTGAGCCCCGACGAGCTGGTGGCCCGGCACACCGGCAGCGAGTGGACGGTCGCCTTCTGCGGCTTCTCCCCCGGCTTCGGCTACCTCACCCAGCGCGGCGCGGAGTGGGACGTCCCGCGCCGCTCCACCCCGCGCACCAAGGTGCCGCCGGGCTCGGTGGCGCTGGCCGGTGAGTTCAGCGGCGTCTACCCGCGGGAGTCCCCCGGCGGCTGGCAGCTCATCGGGCGCACGGACGTCGCCGTCTTCGACCTCGACCGCGACCCGGCCGCGCTGCTCCGGCCGGGCACCCGGGTGCGCTTCGTGGTGGCGTCGTGACCCCCCGCGCGCTGACCGTGCTGGGCCCCGGCCCGCTGACCACGGTGCAGGACGAGGGCCGGCCCGGGCAGGCCGCGCTCGGCATCGGCCGCTCCGGCGCGTGCGACCGGGCGTCGGCGGCGCTGGCCAACCGGCTCGTCGGCAACCCGGCGGGTGCCGCGCTGCTGGAGGTCACGTTCGGCGGGCTGGCGGTGCGCGCCGAGGCCGACCTGCTGGTGGTCACCACCGGCGCCCGCTGCCCGGGCGCGCCGCACGCCGCCCCCACCGTGCTGCGGCGCGGCCAGGAGCTGCGGCTCGGCGCACCGGCCAGCGGGCTGCGCAGCTACCTCGCCGTCCGCGGCGGCATCGACGTCCCGCCGGTGCTGGGGTCGCGGGCCACCGACGTGCTCGCCGGGCTCGGCCCCGCGGTCGTCGCCGCCGGCGACGTGCTCCCCGTCGGCGAGCCGTCCGCACCGCTGCCCGGGGTGGACCTCGCACCCGTCGCCGACCCGCCGGCCGGCGAGGTGACCGTGGCCGTGCTGCCCGGGCCGCGGGCCGACTGGTTCGGCGAGCCGGGGTGGGCCGGGCTCACCGGGCAGCCGTGGTCGGTCACCAGTGAGAGCAACCGGGTCGGGCTGCGGCTGGACGGCGTCCCGCTGGAGCGGCTGCGCGAGGGCGAGCTGCCGAGCGAGGGCATGGTGCGCGGCGCGCTGCAGGTGCCACCGTCGGGCACCCCGGTGCTGTTCCTCGCCGACCACCCGGTGACCGGCGGCTACCCGGTGATCGGGTACGTGACCGACGCCGACGTCGACCGCTGCGCGCAGCTGCGACCGGGACAGGTGATGCGCTTCCGCCCGCGCGCGGCGTGACCGACACTCCTCGGGTGGAGGGTGCCCGCCCCGTGCTGACCGCCCAGCTCCGGGTGCCGCGCACCCCGCGCACGCTGGTGCCCCGCCCCCGGCTCACCACCCGGCTGGACGCCCTGGCGCAGGTGCCGGTCGCGGTGGTCACCGGCGGCGCCGGCTGGGGCAAGACGACGCTGCTCGCCGAGTGGGTGCGCCGGGCGAGGTCGCCGGTCGCCTGGGTGACCGTGGGCCCGCTGGACGGCGACCCGGTCCGGTTCTGGACGCTGGTCGCGACCGCGCTGTCCGGACCGGCGCCCGAGGCGACCGGGCCGGCGCTCGCCGCGCTCGGGGTGCCGTCGGTCGACCCCGTGGACGTCGCCCTGCCCCTGCTGCTCAACGGCCTGGCCGAGCGCACCGCTCCGGCCCTGCTGGTGCTCGACGACCTGCACGAGGTGACGGACGGGCGGGTGGCGGCCGGCCTGGAGCTCCTGCTGGAGAACCAGCCACCGGCGCTGCGCGTGGTCCTCGCCGGCCGCGGGGTCCCCGTCCCCGGGCTGGCGCGGCTGCGCGCCCGCGGCCGCCTGGTCGAGGTCGGCCGCGAGGACCTGCGCTTCACCGACGCCGAGGCACGCGAGCTGCTGGCCGGGACGCCCCAGGGCGACGGGGACGCCGCCGCCGGCGTGGTCTCCCGCTCCGAGGGGTGGGCCGCCGGCCTGGCACTCGGCGCGCTCGCCCTGCGGGGCGCCGCCGCCGGGCACGCGCCGCGCCCCGGCCCGCCGGGGCGGGAGCACGCGCTGGAGTACCTGGCGGCCGAGGTGCTCGCCGGTCAGCCCGCCGCGCGGCGCGAGCTGCTCACCGCCGTCGCGGTGCTGGACCGGGCCAGCGGTGCGCTGCTGGACGCCGTGCTGGACCGGCGCGGGTCGGCGGGCGAGCTGGCCGACCTGGAGCGGACCGGCACGTTCGTCGGCACCGCCGACGGCGAGTGGTACCGGATGCACGAGCTCACCCGGGCCGCCCTGCTCCGCGAGACCGACCCGGCCCGGACGAGGGAGCTGCTCACCCGCGCCGCCCGCTGGTCGCTCGACGCCGGGCTGCCCGAGGACGCCGTCCGCGCCCTCCTCGCCGCCGGCGACCACCCGGCCGCCGCGGACGTGCTCGTCGCCTCCACCGGGGTCTTCCTCGGCACCGGCCGGGTGGGCGTGTTCGCCCAGCTCGGCGCGCTGCTCGAGCCGGCGGCGACCGCGTCGGTGCCGCTGCTGGCGTCGCTGGCCTGGGCGGCCGGGGTGACCGGCCGGCTCGACCGGGTGCCGGCGCTGCTGGACCGCGCGGAACGGCTGCTGCGCGACGGGGCACCCGACCCCGGCTACCCCGGCTTCGCCACCACGGCCGGCGCCCTCGCGTCGCTCCGCTCGGTGTACGGCACGCCCCCGACCGCCGCCCCGGGCGCGGCCCGGACGGCAGCGGAGACCGCGGTCGCCGCCGAGACGGACCCGGGGCTGCCCGGCTGGGTCGCCGCCCACGTCGCGCTGGGCGGCGCCCTCCTCGCCGGCGGGGACCCCGCCGCCGCCCTGCCGGTGCTCGACCGGGCGTGGTCGGCCCCGGCCGTCGCCGTGCTGCCGGCCTCCTCCCGCCTGGAGGTCGCCGGCCTGCTGGGTTGGTGCCTCCTGGAGGCCGACGACCCGGACCGGGCCCGGGGGGTGGTCCGCACCACGGCGGCGGAGGTCACCGCGCTGGAGTCGGCGCTGGGCGACGCGGCCGCCGGTGCGGTCGCCCTGCTGCACGCCGTCGCCGCCCGGCTGTCCGGCGTGGACGGCGACCTGCGCTCGGCCCGCCGCCGCTCCGCCCGCGCCGCTGACCTGGTCACCGTCCAGGCGCACCCGGCGGTCGCCGTGCTGGTGCTCGTCGACGCAGCCGGGTGGGCGCTGCGCTGCGGCGACGCGCGCGCCGCGCTGGCGCTGCTGGACCAGGCGAGGGAGGCAGCCCGCGACGCGCCGCCGGCGCCGGCGCTGGCCGCCCGGCTCGTCGCGCTCGGCGCCGAGGCCGGCAGCGGGGTCGCCCGGTCCAGCCGCGCCGTGCTGGCCGAGCCGCTGACCGAGCGGGAGGTGACGGTGCTCCGGCTGCTGCGCGGGCCGCTCAGCCGCCGGCAGATCGCGGCCGAGCTGCACCTGTCGGTGAACACGGTGAAGGGGTACACGGCCGCGCTGTACCGGAAGCTCGGGGTGGACTCCCGGGCGGACGCCGTCACCCGCGCGGCCGAGCTCGGGCTGGGCTGACCACCCGGGGTGGTCCGGCCGGGTGGGTGGTGCGCGGCCACCCGGCCCGACGGCACGCTGCGGTCACGATCCCTCCGACCAGGAGCTCCCCGTGACCGACCTCAGCGCGTCCCCCGCCCGGCTCGAGTGGCCGGCCGGCGCCACCTCGCACGTCACCGACCTCGACGGCCCGGTGCGGCACCTGGACCTGGGCGGCCCGGCCGGCGCGCCGGTCGTCGCGGTGCACGGCCTCGGCGGCTCGGCGCTCAACTGGGGCCTCCTGGGCCCGCGGCTCGCCCGCACCCACCGGGTGCTGGCCCTCGACCTGTTCGGGCACGGCCGCAGCGGGCTGCCCGCCGCGCCAGGCCTGGCGGCCGACCGGCGGATGCTGCACCGCTTCCTGACCGAGGTGGTCGGCGAGCCGGTCGTGCTGGTCGGGCACTCGATGGGCGGGGTGCTCGCGCTGCAGCACACCGCCGAGCACCCGGGCACCGTCGACCGGCTGGTGCTGCTCAGCCCGCCGGTACCCGGCACGGCGGGCCGGCTCGACCTCGCGATGCTGGCCAAGCGCGCCGTCCTGCGGGTGCCCGGGGTGGCCGGCGCGGTGCGCCGCAAGCTGGCCGGCCTCACCCCCGAGCAGGTCGTCGACCAGCAGCTGCGCCAGGCCACGCCGCACGCCGACCGCATCCCGCCCGAGGTGGTGGCCGCCTCCGTGGCCGAGACCCGGGAGCGGTCCGGCGACCCGGACGCCGACCGGGCCCAGGCGGTGCAGTGGGCCGGCATCACCGACACCATGGCTCTGCTGGGCCGGGCCGCGGCCTGGCGGGCGACGCTGGCCCGGGTCGCCGTCCCGACGCTGTGGCTGCAGGGCGCCGACGACCCGCTGGCCGACCCGGACGACGCCGCCGCGCTGGCCGCCACCCGGCCGGACTGGCCGTTCGAGCTGCGCGCCGGCGCCGGCCACCTGCTCGCGCTGGAGGACCCGGCGTGGACCGAGGACCGGATCACCGGCTGGCTGGCCGCTGGTGCACAGTGACGCGGTGATCGAGCACGACGAGCTGCAGGAGCTGGGGCGGGCGTCGGGGGCGCACGGCGAGGTGGTGCTGCGCCGGCGGGGCGCGGTGACCGAGCTGATCGTCGACGGCGTGTTCGCCATGGACGACGTCGACACCTCCACCGAGCGGGCGCTGGCCACCGAGGCGCTGCGCCGGTGCACCGGCGACGCGCTGCGGGTGCTGGTCGGCGGTCTCGGGCTGGGCTGGACGGCGGCGACCGTGCTCGCCGACCCGCGGGTCACCGAGGCCGACGTCGTAGAGCTCCAACCCGCGCTGGTCGGCTGGGCCGGGGAGGGGCTGCTGCCCGGGCTGCCGGTGCTGCCCGACCGGCTCCGGCTGCGCACCGCCGACGTCGCCGACGCGCTGGCCGGGTCGCCGGGCCGCTGGGACGCCGTGCTGCTGGACGTGGACAACGGCCCGGCGTTCCTGGTGCACGAGACGAACGCCGGGCTCTACGCCGAGCCCGGGCTGTCCACCGCGCTCGCGGCGCTGCGCCCGGGCGGCGTGCTGGCGATCTGGTCGGCCGACCCGGCGCCGGAGCTCGCCGACCGGCTGGCCGCCCTGCCCGGCGCAGCGGACGTCGAGCACCTCGTGCTGCCGGTCGATCGGGACGGCCGCCGGTTCGACTACGCCGTCGTGGTCGCCCGCCGCGCCGGCTGAACCGCGCCGGGGCTCAGTCCTGGTCGGTGGTCCGCGCGTAGGCCGAGGTGCCGCGCAGCCGGGCGCGGGCGGCGACCACCAGCGGGGCCAGGACGACGCCGTCGCGGGCCAGCCGGGCGCGCAGCTGGCGCCGGTGGGTGAGCACGCCGACCAGCCCGATCGCCCAGAACACGTACTGCACGGCGAACGCCGCCCGGAACGCGTCCAGCGAGTAGTCGGTCGAGCTCCCCGGCGTCATCGCGTCGAGCACCACCCCGATCGCCAGCACGGTGAGCAGCGAGGCGACGAAGCCACCGACGTTGACCACGCCGGTCGCGCTGCCGGTGCGCTCGACCGGGTTCTCGGTGCGGGCGAAGTCGAAGCCGATCATCGACCCCGGCCCGTTGGTGCTGAGCACCAGGACCAGCACGACGAGCAGCCACAGCGGTGCCCGGCCCGGCCAGAGCAGCACCACGGTCCAGACGGTGACGGTGGCGGCGAGGATGCCGAACACCAGGTCGGACCGGCGCAGCGGCCAGCGCCCGACCAGCTGGCCGAGCACCGGGGCGAAGCCCATGCCGACGACGACGAGCAGGCTGAGCAGCGTCGCGGCGCCGCCGGCCGACATCCCCTGCCCGACGGTGAGGAACGGGAAGCCCCAGAGCAGCGCGAACACGGTGCCGGAGAACTGGGTGACCAGGTGGGTGAACAGCCCGATCCGGGTGCCCGGCTCGCGCCAGGTGGCGACCAGGTTGCTGCGCACCTCGGCCAGCCCGGTCGGCGCGGAGACCTCGACCCCGGGCGGGGCGTCGGTCAGCGAGACCAGCACCAGCACGCCGACCAGCACGCCGACGGCGGCCGCGCCGAGGAACGTCGGCGTCCAGCCGGCCGAGTGCAGCAGCGCCACCAGCGGGTACGCCGCGACGATCTGGCCGATCTGCCCCAGCAGGCCGGTGAGCTGGGTGATCACCGGCACGGTGCGGCCGGGGAACCACAGCGGCACCAGCCGGAGCACGCTGATGAAGGTCATCGCGTCCCCGGCGCCGACCAGCACGCGGGCGAGCACGGCGGTGGGCACGTCGCCGGCGAGGGCGAGCACCAGCTGGCCGACGGCCATCGTCAGCGCACCGGCGACGATCATGCGGCGCGAACCGAACCGGTCCAGCGCGACCCCGACCGGCACCTGCATCCCGGCGTAGACCGCCAGCTGCAGCACCAGGAACAGCGAGATCGCCGACGCGCCCGCCGAGAAGCGCTCCTGCGCCTCGACCCCGGCGACGCCCAGCGACGCCCGGTGGAAGATCGCGACGGCGTAGGCGACGAGCCCCACCGCCCAGACGGCGTAGGCGCGCCGCGGCGCTCGGGTCGCGGGTCCGGTCACGTGCAGGGACGACGCCGACGCGCCGTCCGCGCATTCCCGCCCGGCGCTGTGCGGTCGCTCACCCGTCCAGCACGGCCCAGCCGTGCGCCCCCAGCTCGACCGCCGCGCCGTCGGTGCCCGGCCGCTGCACGGTGCCCGCGCCGGCCAGCAGCGCCCCGGCCCCGGGCGCCGGCACGGTGACCGGGGTGCCGGCCAGGTTCAGCGCGACGACCAGCCGCTGCCCGTCGGCGCTCGCCGCGTAGCTGAGCTGCCGGTCGGCCCGGTGCAGCGGCGTCGTCCGGGCGCGGTGCAGCCAGCGGTGCCGGCGGCGCACGCCGATCAGCTCCTGGTGCAGCCGGTAGGTGGGCCAGCCGTAGGGCGCCAGCTCCTCGGGGGTGCCCGGGAAGGGCGGCCGGACGGCGTCGTCGCCACCGGCGCGGTCCTCCTTGACGCCGGTGAAGGCCTGCTCGTCGCCGGCGTAGACCGAGGGCGTGCCGCCGACGGTGAACAGCACGGCGAGCGCGTGCGGCAGGTGCGCGGGCTCGGTCAGCCGGCTGGCGATCCGGGTGACGTCGTGGTTGCCGACGAAGGTCAGCGGCGCGAACGTGTCCAGGAACCCGTCGTGCCGGCCGAGCGCGTGGGTCAGCTCGTGCAGGTTGCCGTCGTTGAGCGAGCTCCAGACCGCCTTCCACAGCTCGTACTGGGTGACCGCGTCCATCCCCGACTCGGTGACCACCCGGGCGTAGTCGCCGTGGATCACCTCGCCCACGACGTAGGCGTCCGGGTGCCGCTCCCGCACCCGGGGCAGCACGGTGGCCCAGAAGGAGGTCGGGACGGCGTAGGCCGCGTCCAGCCGCCAGCCGTCGGCGCCGCGGTCCAGCCAGTGCGTCATCACCTCGGTGACCCAGTCGGCGACGGCCGGCGAGGAGTGGTCGAGGGCGACGAGCTGGCCGTGGCCCTCGAAGGTGTCGTACTCGGGCTCGGCGTCCGGCCCGCCCGGCCAGCGCAGCCGGAACCAGCCGGCCGTGGGTGCCGTGGGCCCCTGCTCGAGGACGGCGCGGAAGGCGGGGTGCTCGCGGCCGACGTGGTTGAAGACGCCGTCCAGCAGCACCTTCAGCCCGCGGTCGTGGGCGGCGGCGACCAGCGCGTCGAAGTCGGCGTCGGTGCCCAGCCGCGGGTCGATCCGCAGGTGGTCGACGGTGTCGTAGCCGTGGGTGCTGGCGGCGAAGACCGGGCCGAGCGCGAGGCCGTTGGCGCCGAGCTCGACGGCGTAGTCCAGCCAGCCGGTCAGCCTGCCGAGGCGGGGGGTGACGGCCCCGTCCGCGGGCAGCTCACGCTCCGCCCCGACGAACCCCAGCGGGTAGACGTGCCACCACACCGCGTCCTGCACCCACTCCGGCATGGCACTCCCTGGTCGGCCCGGCGAGGCCCCGACGCTACGGCGTCCGCCCGCGCCGCCGACCGACCCACCCCCACTGCGGACAGGGCCGTGTCAGGGACCGGTGACCGCTGGGCGGAAGGCGGGCCACCGACCAGGCGCACCGTACAACTACCGTCGGACGGCGTGAGCTCCCCGGCGACCAGCACCGCGCCCCCTGCCGTCCGGCCCGCCCTGGTGCCGGTGCTGATCTACCTGGCGATGCTGGTCGCGGTGATCAGCAGTTTGGGCGCCCCGCTCATCCCGGCGATCGCCGAGGCGAACGACGTCTCGGTCACCAGCGCGCAGTGGTCGCTGACCGTGACCCTCGTCGTCGGTGCGGTCGCCACCCCGGTGATCGGCCGGCTCGGCGACGGGCGGCACCGGCGGGCCGTCGTCCTGGTCGTGCTCTCGATCGTGCTGCTCGGCAGCGTGCTGGCCGCCCTCCCCCTCGGCCTGGGCTGGCTGGTCGCCGGGCGTGGCCTGCAGGGGCTCGGCCTGGGCGTCACCCCGCTGGCCATCGCCACCGCGCGCACCGCGCTGGCCGGTGACCAGGCCCGGTCGACCGCCGCGGCGCTCTCGGTGACCGTGGCCGCCGGCGTGGGCCTGGGCTACCCGGTGACCGGGGCGATCGCCGAGGTGGGCGGGGTGCACGCGGCGTTCTGGTTCGGCGCGGCCGCCAGCGCGGTCGCCATCGTCGCGGCCGCGCTGGTGTACCCGCCGTCGGCCGACGTGCCGCCCCGCCGGCTGGACGTCGCCGGCGCGGTGCTGCTCGGGACGGCGCTGAGCGCCGGCCTGCTCGCGCTGGGCGAGGCCGAGCGGTGGGGCTGGACGTCGCCGGCGGTGCTGGGGCTGACCGCCCTCTCCCTGGTCACCGTCGTGGCCTGGGCGGTGTGGCAGCTGCGCGCCGAGGCACCGCTGGTCGACCTGCGGCTGGCCCGCAGCCGCACCGCCGCCACCGCCCACGGCGCGGCCCTGCTGGTCGGGCTGGCCAACTACCTGCTGCTGTCCTCGGTGCCGCGGCTGGCCCAGGAACCGGAGTCCACCGGCTACGGCTTCGGCGCCTCGATCGTCGTCGCCGGGCTGGCGCTCCTGCCGTTCTCGGTGGCCAGCTTCCTGGGCGGCCGGTTCGCCCCGCAGCTGCGGCGCGCCGTCGGGCAGCGGCTGGTGATCCCCGTGGGCGCGGTCGTCCTCGGGATCGGCGAGGTGCTGGTCGGCTTCGTCCGGGAGGACCTGTGGCAGCTGTTCGCCGCGATGGCCGTCGCCGGGCTGGGCGTGGGCACGGTGTTCGCCGCCCTGCCGGGGCTCATCGTGTCCACCGTCCCGCCCGGGGAGACCGGCAGCGCGATGAGCCTCAACCAGGTCATGCGCTACGTCGGGTTCGCGATCGGCAGCGCGGCCGGCGCCACGGTGCTGGAGGCCGCGACCGCGGCCGGCGAGGAGAGCCCGGCGACCACCGGCTACGAGGGCATCGGGCTGATCGGCCTCGGCGCCTGCGTCGTCCTGGCGGTGCTCACCGCCACGCTGCCGGACCGCGCCACGACCCGCTGAGCTCAGGCGTCGAGCAGCGCCGTCATCGCCGGCAGCTCGAAGAACTGCGCCGTCGCCCGCGCGCTGGGCTGGCCGCCGTCGGGGTCCGCGCCGGCGGCCAGCAGCGCCTGCACGGTGTCGGTGGACTGCTTGAAGACGGCGGCCGCCAGCGCGGTCTGCCCCCGGTCGTTGGCCCGGGAGTGGTCCGCCCCGCGCGCGAGCAGGGCGGAGACCGTGTCGGCGTGCCCGTGGTAGGCGGCCAGGATGAGGAGGGTGTCGCCCTTCTCGTTCGTCAGGTCGGCCGGCACCCCGGCGTCGACGTAGGCCGCCAGCTCCTCGGTCTCGCCGGCCCGGGCCAGGCCGAACACCCGGACGGCGAGGTCGATGACGCCCTGCTCGATCGGTTCGCTCACGCCGTCCAGCGTAGGTCGGCGCGCCGGGCCCGACCTCGCTCGTCGGGGTGGACCGCCGTCAGCGCGCGGCGACCCGGTCGGTGAGCGCGAGCACGTGCTGCCAGGCGTCCTGGCAGGCCTCGGCCCACTCGCCGAACGCGCGGTCGAAGAACGAGTGCGGTGCGCCCTCGTAGACCACGTCGTCGACCTCGGCGCCGGCCGCCCGCATGGTGGCGGCGAGCTGGAGCTGGTCGGCCACCGGTGTCGCGGAGTCCGCGCCGGCGATGATCATGACGACCGGCCGGCGCGCCTGGCTCGCGGCCTCCCCGACCATCTCGGGCTTCCCGTAGAAACCGGCGCTGCCGGCGATGTCCAGATCAGCGGCGGACTGCCGCCAGGCGTGGCTGCCGCCGAAGCAGAAGCCCACGGTGACCACCGGCAGCGTCGGCTCGGTGCGGCTGCGCAGGTACTCGGCGGCCGCGGTGGTGTCGGCGTCGACACCGGCCGGCGTGGTCTGCGGGATGTGCGTCTGCCAGTCGAAGTCCTCCTCGCGGGAACCGGTGGCCGCCGGGCCCGCGGTGCGCCCGAAGTAGTCGATCGCCACCGCGGCCAGCCCGGCCTCGGCGAACCGCTCGGCGAGGGCCACGTAGTACGGGTGCAGACCGCGGATGTCGGGGAGGAGGACGACCCCGGCGCGCGGGGTGGTGGCCGGCGCGGCGTACGCGGCGGAGAACTCGGTGCCGTCAGCGGCGGTCAGCGTGAGGGTGCCGCGCTCGGCCACGTCCCCGGAGCGGGGCGGTGCGGGCGGGCGGCTGTCGTGGTCGTGGCACATGCCCCGTGTCTACCGGCGGACCGGGGCGTCCGCGCGGTCAGGCGTCGGTGTCCGCGTCGGCCACCGCGGCCGGGTCGCCGCCGAAGACCTGCGCGGCGACCTCGCGCCGGACGTCGGTGGCCCACTCGAACTGGCGGTTGGCCTGGTCGATGAGGCTGTCCAGGAGCACCTTGTCGATCCGGGGGTCGACCTCGGCGGCGATCCGCAGCGTCTCGAAGCCGCTGCGCTTGCCCCGGACGGCGGAGGCGAGGAACTCGAACTCGACGAGCGAGCTGAGCGGGGAGCGGCTGAGCACGTGCCCGTTGAGCTTGAGCCGGGACGCCTTCTCCGCGATCCAGACGGCGACCTGCTTGTACTGGCGCACCGGCAGGCCCAGCGAGCGAGCGGTGGCGGTCAGGTCGGTCTTCTCCTGGCGCAGCTCGTCGAGCAGCTGGCGCAGCCCCGCCTCGTAGCTGCTGCCCTTGTGCGCACCGATCATCCGGGTCACCAGCTCGATGCCGCCCGCCGCCGACGCGATGTGGTCGTTGACGTAGATGGCCAGCAGCTCGGGGTGGGCGACGGTGCCGGACGGTGCCGGGGTCTCGGTCACTCTGGTCTCCTCGCAGCTCGTGCCGGGGTCGGCGCCTCATCCTGCCCGGTGATCACCTGAGGGGCACGCGCGGGGCGCCGGCTCGGCGACCGTTCCGCCGGCTCCAGCTGGTCCAGGACTGGTCCGGACCGAGCGGGCCGCCCGCCTCGGCTCCCACACCGACCTGCAACGGGCATATCACGTGTGAGATATCGTGGCCGCCGATGACGCTCACCGAAGAAGCCACCGGCCAGTCGCTGCGCCAGATCGGCACCCTCGTGCGGGACGCCCGGCGGCACCACGGCCTCACCCAGACCCAGCTCGCCGACCGGCTCGGCACCAGCCAGAGCGCGATCGCGCGGATCGAGCAGGGCAACCAGAACCTGACCCTGGAGCTGCTCGGCCGGCTCTCCGCCGCGCTGGAGAGCGAGCTGATCACCGTCGGCCGCTCCGGCCCGACGCACCTGCGGGTCAGCGGCGGCACGCCGCTGTCGGGCAGCGTCACGGTGAAGTCGTCGAAGAACGCCGCGGTCGCGCTGCTGTGCGCCTCGCTGCTCAACCGGGGCCGCACCACGCTGCGCAACGTCTCCCGGATCGTCGAGGTCGACCGGATCCTCGACGTCCTGGTCTCCATCGGCGTCTCCGCGACCTGGGACGAGACCGGCCGCGACCTGACGATCGTCGTCCCCGACGAGCTGGACCTGACCGCGATCGACGCCGACGCCGCGCGCCGCACCCGCAGCATCATCATGTTCCTGGGGCCGCTGCTGCACCGGGCCGACGTCTTCGAGCTGCCTTACGCCGGCGGCTGCAACCTGGGCACCCGCACCGTGCAGCCGCACATGATCGCGCTGCGCCCCTTCGGGCTGGAGGTCGAGGCCCGCGCCGGGGAGTACCACGCGACCGTCACCCGCTCGGCCGGCCGGGACCGGACGATCGTGCTGACCGAGCGCGGGGACACCGTCACCGAGAACGCGCTGCTCGCCGCCGCCCGGCACGACGGCACCACCACGATCCGCAACGCCAGCCCGAACTACATGGTCCAGGACCTGTGCCTGTACCTGGAGAAGCTCGGCGTGCGGATCGAGGGCTTCGGGACGACGACGCTGGTGGTCACCGGGCAGCCGGTGCTGGACGCCGACGTCGACTACCCGCTGTCGGAGGACCCGGTCGAGGCGATGAGCCTGCTGACCGCCGGGATCGTCACCGGCTCCGAGCTCACCGTGCGCCGCGCGCCGATCGAGTTCCTGGAGATCGAGCTGGCGATCCTGGCCGAGATGGGGCTGCGCTTCGACCTGTCCGAGGAGTACGCCGCCGACAACGGCCGCACCCGGCTGGTCGACGTCACCATCCACCCCTCGGAGCTGCGGGCACCGATCGACAAGGTGCACCCGATGCCCTTCCCGGGGCTGAACATCGACAACCTGCCGTTCTTCGCCGTCATCGCCGCGACGGCCACCGGCGAGACCGTCATCCACGACTGGGTCTACGACAACCGGGCGATCCACCTCTCCGACCTGACCCGGTTGGGCGCCGACGTGCGGCTGCTCGACCCGCACCGGGTGCTGGTGTCCGGGCCGACCCGCTGGTCGGGGGCGGAGATCGTCTGCCCGCCGGCGCTGCGCCCGGCGGTGGTGATCCTGCTGGCGATGCTCGCGGCCAAGGGCCACTCGGTGCTGCGGAACGTCGACATCATCGCCCGCGGCTACGAGCAGCTCTACGAGCGGCTGGTGGAGATGGGCGCCCAGATCGAGGTCTTCACCGACTAGCGCGGGACGGGCTCAGGAGCGGAGCAGGACGGCGACGCCGACGCAGCCGAGGGCCCACAGGCCGCTGGCGAGGGTGCCGATGATGAAGCGCTCCGAGGCGACCGGGGCCTTCAGCTCGTTGAACCGGCCCAGCCCCTTGACCGCGATCAGCACGGCCAGCCCCTCCTCGAACCCGGCCAGCACGGTGACGGCGATCGCCGTCCGCTCCAGGACGCCGATCCAGGTGCCGCCGCGCAGCACCTCCGGGTCGGAGGCGCGGCGGCGGGACGGCCCGCGGTCGGGGTCGGCCGCGCGCAGCACCGCGGTGGCGACCGGCCCCCCGCCCAGCGCCGCGGCCGCCACCGCGAGCAGCACGCCGCCCGTCTCGACCCAGTCGCCGACCCGGCCGGCCCGCAGCGCCAGGCCCGCGGCGACCCCGAGGCCGACGACGAGCAGCACCGCGCTCAGCCCGCTCCGCCGGGTGTCGCTGCGCGGGGTCAGCACGGCACCGGCGGCGACCAGGCCGGCCAGCACGACCAGGACGGCGACGCTCATCCCGCCGCCCTCGCCAGCAGCCGGGCCGCGGTCGGGCGCAGGTCCTTCTCGACCTCCCACAGCCCGGCGGACAGCCGCTGACCGACGGCCTGCCGGGTGACGCCCAACTCGGTGGCGGCCTGCGCCTGGGTGCGGCCGCCCTCGACCAGCGCGATCGCCTCCCATGCCTGGTCGCTGCGGCGCTCGACCAGGGCGGCCAGCGCGGTCAGCACCGCCTGCGCGTCGGCGGCCGGCTCGGCCACCGCACCCCGGACGGCGACCCGGACCGGACGGCGCTTGGCCGCCTCGACGGCGCCGCGGGCGGCGATGAACGCCGGACCGGCCCCCGCCCGGGTGCTGCCGGGCAGCGGCGTCTGCACCGGCCCGGCCCCGATCCCGATGCTCCAGCCGCCGTCACGCACCAGCCGGCGCACCACGTCGACCACCACGGCCGGGTCGTCGAGCACGCCCTGGAACTCGTCGCCGGCGGTGCGCTCGAAGCGGAGCACCGTGGGCACGGCGGCGAGCGCGGCGAGCGCACCGGGCACCCGGTCGGTGCCCCGGCGGCTGCCCCGCTGGTCCACGGTCAGCACGAACGGCACCCCGCAAGTCCACCAGCTTGCAGCAGCAAATGCAAGGCTCTGGCTTTGCGGATGTCAGGACGGAGTGAGTTCGGGCGGGAAGCCGCCGGTGGCGACCGGCCCCCACCGCTCGATCGTCACCCGCAGCAACGCCTTGCCCTGGCGCTGCATCGCGGCCCGGTACTCGTCCCAGTCGGGGTGCTCGCCGCTGATGGCGCGGAAGTAGTCGACCAGCGGCTCCAGGGCCTCGGGCAGGTGCAGCACCTCCGCCTGGCCGTCGACCTGCACCCAGGGGCCGTCGAAGTCGTCGGAGAGCACGCACAGCGAGACCCGCGGGTCGCGGCGGGCGTTGACCGCCTTGGCCCGCTGCGGGTAGGTGGAGACGACGACCCGGCCCTCGGCGTCGACGCCGCAGGTGACCGGCGACAGCTGCGGCGACCCGTCGGACCGGTGGGTGAGCAGCAGCGCCTTGTGCCGGGGGCGCAGGAAGGCCAGCAGCTCGTCGCGCTCGACCCGGTCGGCGGTGGCGGTTCTCGGCATGGGTCGAACCTACGACGAGGGTCCGACACCGTCGCGCCGACGTGACACTCGCCGTACGACGAGTCGAGCGGCCCGGGGTGTGCTGGGATCAGCGCATGCCCGACGACCGCTCCGCCGACCCCGCCGTCCCGCCCACCGCCGCGGACTCGGGTGCCTCCGTCGTCGCGTCGGACGAGCAGGACTCCGTGATGGTCGCCACCCGGGCCCCCGCGCCCGGCCCGCAGCGCACCGAGCGGCTGCACGCCGCGACCCGCCGGGTCGCCATCGCCTCCGGCGAGCTCATCCTGATCACTGCGGCCCTGATCATCCTCGGGTACGTCTTCGGCCGGCTGTGGGTCGTCCTGCTGCCGGTCACCCTCGGGCTGCTGTTCAGCACGGTGATGTGGCCGCTCGCCCGCTTCCTGCGCAACCACGCCTGGCCCCCGGCCCTGGCCGCGGCCACCACGGTGCTGCTCTTCCTCGGCGCGTTCGGCGGGATCATCGCGGTCATCGCCCCCCAGGTGGTGGGGCAGGTCGAGGACCTGGCCGACCAGTTCAGCGGTGGCCTGCAGCAGGTGCAGGACTGGGTGGCCGGGCCGCCGCTCAACCTGGACGACGACCAGGTCGGCAACGCCGTCGACTCGGTGATCAACTCGGTGCAGTCCAACGCGCAGAACATCGCCGGCTACGCCGTCACCACCGCCGCCACCATCGGCAACGTCCTGATCAACCTGGTCCTCGCCCTGCTGCTGTCCTTCTTCTTCCTCAAGGACGGCCCCAAGTGGGTGCCCTGGCTGGCGGCGCAGACCGGCCCGCGGGCCGCCCCGCACGTGTCCGCGCTGTCGCTGAAGACCTGGTCGACGCTGTCGGAGTTCATCCGCCAGCAGGCCCTGGTCGGCTTCGTCGACGCCTTCTTCATCGGCATGGGCCTGTGGATCCTCGACGTGCCGCTGGTGCTGCCGCTGGCGGTGCTCACCTTCTTCGGCGCCTTCATCCCGATCATCGGCGCCTTCGTCGCCGGCGCCTTCGCGGTGGTGATCGCGCTGGTCAGCAACAGCTTCACCACCGCGCTGATCGTGCTGGCCATCGTGGTCGCCGTGCAGCAGCTCGAGGGCAACGTGCTGCAGCCGATCATCCAGGGCCGCGGCCTCAACCTGCACGCCGCGGTCGTCATCCTCGCGGTCACCGCCGGCAGCAGCCTGTTCGGCATCATCGGCGCCTTCCTGTCCGTGCCGGTCGCGGCGCTGATCGCCGTCTTCTACCGCTACGGCCGGGACATGCTCGACGGGCTCACGCCCGAGGTCGCCGCCGACGGCACCACCGCGCAGCTGACCGGCGACTCCTCCGGGTCGCAGCTGGTGCGCCGGCAGGCCGAGATCGAGCCGTCGGTCAACCCTGACTCCGAGGACGCCGAGCCGGCCGGGCAGGTGGCCGAGGGCGAGGGACGGGTCAGCCGGCTCGGGAATGCGCGGCGCCGTCTGGGCCTTCACCGCTAGCAGACACCCGATCAGCAGGAGGACCACCGTGCCGCAGCGACCGGAGGACCTCGTCGAGCTCCTCCCCGAGGCCGAGCCCCTGCTCGCCCGCGAGGCGGCGGTCCGCTCCCCCGAGGAGCGCCGCGGCCTGGTGCTCGTCCACGACCTCGCCGGCGAGTTCGACGCCGCCCACGCCGGCGCCCTCGCCGGTGCCCACCTGCTCGACGCGCTGCCGTCGGAGCTGATCGCCCGCTTCGACGTCGACTCCCTGGTCGACTACCGCGGGCACCGGCCGCGGATGGTCTTCTCCGGCGACCGCTACGAGTCGGTCACCGCGCCGGAGATCGGCATCTACGCCCTGGAGGACGACGGCGGCGAGCCGTTCCTGCTGCTGCACGGCGCCGAGCCGGACTACGCCTGGGAGCGGTTCATCGCCGCGGTGCTGCAGCTGGTCGAGCGGATGGGCGTGACCCAGGTCGTCGCGCTGCACGCCATCCCGATGCCGGTGCCGCACACCCGCCCGGTCACCGTCACCGCGCACGCCACCCGTCGCCAGCTGATCGAGTCCTACCCGGTCTACTGGGGCGAGATGCGCATCCCCGGCAGCGTCGGCGCCCTGCTCGAGCTGCGGCTCGGCGAGGCCGGCATCGACGCGCTGGGCGTGGCCGCCCACGTCCCGCACTACCTGGCGCAGGCCACCTACCCGGCCGCCTCGCTCACCCTGCTCGAGCACCTGGAGAAGCTGACCGGCCTGCACGTGCCGACCGAGGCGCTGCGCGAGGCCGCGGAGGCCAACCGCACCGAGGTCGACGAGCAGATCGGCCGGAGCAGCGAGAACACCGCGGTCGTCGCCGCGCTCGAGGAGCAGTTCGACTCCTTCACCGCCTCCCGCGACGACACCGGCCTGCTCGGCTTCGGCGGGGAGATGCCCACCGGCGAGGAGCTGGGCGCCCAGATCGAGCAGTTCCTCGCCGAGCAGGACGGCGACCGCCCGGGCGAATAGGACCCACTTCCGGCTCCTCCGGCCCCGTCGCGAGGCTCGCCCCGAGCGTGCGAGGGGTGAGGAGGACGGGGTCCTCTCTCAGGCCTGCGGGTCGCCGACGTCCACCCGGCTGACCAGCGGGCCGCTGAACGTGTGGGTGTGCAGCACGAACGCGTGCGCGAGCAGGTCGCCGTCCCGGTCGCGGACGTGCTGCTCGACCAGCACCTCCACCCGGCCGTCGGGGAGCTCGCGCACCCGGCGCGGGTGCAGCGCCAGGTCGACCACCTCCCACTGGGCCAGCCAGTACGCCCGGACGGCGTCGGAGCCGACCACCCGGCCGCCCTGCATCGCGTCGGGCCAGTCGACGTCGGGGGCGCAGTGCGCGAGCGCCGCGTCGACGTCCCGGGCGTTGAGCGCGTCGTAGAGCCCGGCGAGGCGGTCCATGGCCGGGACGCTACCGATCCCGCTCGACCAGCAGCCGGGCCACCGCCAGGGCGTGCGGGTCCGCGGTCGACGCGGTCCGCAGCCAGCCGGCGAGCGGCCCGGCCAGCGCCGGGGTCAGCGTGCTGATCCACTCCCCCGTCCGGGCGCGGGCCTCCGCGACGTGCTCGGTGCTGCCGTCGGGCAGCTGGGCGACCACCTCGGGGCGGCTGGCCAGCAGCCCGCGCACGGTCCAGGTGCCGCCGGTGGTGCGGGCGGCCAGCGCCTCCAGCCGGTCGGCGGCGGCGAGCAGCAGCCGGGCGTCGTCCATGCCCCGATCCTGCCCCGGACGGCACTGCGGGCCACGACCGGTGTCCGGTCGTGGCCCGCAGTTCGGCCCCGCTGCAGGGTCCCGCCGCGAGCGTGCGAGCGGTGGGGGGCAGCGGGGTCCTTACTCAGCCGCGGTCGGTCACTTCGCGAGGACGACGCGCTCGTTCGGCACGGTGTGCGTCATCGTCAGGCCGGTGACGTCGCGCGGGCCGTTCTTGCCGAGGTTGGCCGCGCGCTGCAGCTCGTCGGCGGACAGCGTCTGCGTCTGCAGCGGCTCCAGGCCGCGGACGTCGTCCGCGCTGATGCCCAGGCCCTCGCCGACGCGGGCGCCGAGCTCGTCGTCGCACATGAAGAAGTGCCACACCATGCGCTGCTGCACCTCGGGCACGGCCTGCCCGATCAGCTCCACGAAGTTGGCGACCAGGTCGTCCTTCTCCCACTGCTCCATGAGCTGGTACCGCTGACCGGCCTGCGTGTAGTCGTTGGTCAGCGGGATCCGCTTGCGGGTGAGCCGCCCGGTGATCTCCGGCCCCTGCTCGTCGTGCGTGGGGTACTCGGCCTCGCGCAGGCCGCCGGTGATCGACGGCTCGTAGTTCACGTGCGGGTTCTGGCCCGGGCCCAGGTCCACGCCGAAGGACATCTGCCCGCCGCGCTGGTTGGTGTGCACCGCGGCGTTCTTGGCCGAGTTCACCGGCAGCTGCAGGTAGTTCGGGCCCACCCGGTAGCGCTGCGCGTCGGAGTAGGAGAACGTGCGCCCGACCAGCATCTTGTCGTCGGAGAAGTCCATCCCGTCGACGAGCACACCGGTGCCGAACGCGCTCTGCTCGTTCTCGTTGTGGTGGTCGCTGACGTTGCGGTTCAGCGTCATCGTCCCGACGAGCTTCGGCTCGAACTCGTTCTCCGGCCACACCTTGGTGTCGTCGAGCGGGTCGAAGTCGAGCTCGGGGTGCTCGCCGTCGTCCATCAGCTGGACGTAGAGGTCCCACTGCGGGAAGTCGCCGCGCTCGATGGCCTCGTAGAGGTCCTTCGAGGCGTGGCCGAGGTCCTGGCCCTGGATGACCGCGGCGTCGGCCTCGGTCAGGCTCTTGACGCCCTGCTTGGGCAGCCAGTGGTACTTGACCAGCTTGGTCTCGCCCTGGGCGTTGACCCACTTGTAGGTGTTCACGCCGAAGCCCTGCATGTGCCGGTAGTCGGCGGGGATGCCGCGCGGCGAGAACAGGTTGACCAGCATGTGCATGGCCTCGGGGGTCTGCGACATGAAGTCGAAGATCCGGGCCGGCTCCTGGCGGAAGGTGATCGGGTCCGGCTTCAGCGAGTGGATGACGTCGGGGAACTTGATCGCGTCGCGGATGAAGAACACCGCGAGGTTGTTGCCGACGATGTCCCAGTTGCCGTCCTCGGTGTAGAACTTCACCGCGAAGCCGCGCGGGTCGCGCGCCGCCTCGGAGGAGTCCCGGCCGCCGATGACGGTGGAGAAGCGGATCGCCAGGTCGGTCTTCTTGCCCGGGGTGTTGAACAGCTTGGCGCGGGTGTAGCGCTCGATCGGCTCGTCGCCCCACGTGCCGGTGGCCTCGAACTCGCCGTAGGCCACGAAGCCGCGGGCGTGCACCACGCGCTCCGGGATGCGCTCGCGGTCGAAGTGGCTGATCTTCTCGAGGAACTGGTAGTTCTCCAGCGTGGCCGGGCCACGGGCACCCACGGTGCGCTGGTTCTGGTTGTCGTAGACCGGATGGCCCTGACGGTTGGTCAGGACGGCGCGGTCAGCCTCACTGGCTGCCGGGCCCTGCGATGCGACGTCGGTCATGTGCCCACTCCTCTTCGGATCTCACTGCTGGTGCTGGTTGCCGTGCTTCCTGCGGGCGACCTGGCAGTCGCCGCAGAGCCCCCAGAAGACGACCTCCGCCTCGTCCACCTCGAAGCCGGCCGCGTCGGAGGGGGCCAGGCACGGCGCCGCCCCCACCACGCAGTCGACGTCGGCGACCGACCCGCACTCCCGGCAGACCAGGTGGTGGTGGTTGTCGCCGACCCGCAGCTCGTACAGCGCCGGCCCTCCGGCCGGCTCGATGCGGCGGGCGAGGCCGCCACCGACCAGCGCCTTGAGCACCCCGTAGACCGCCTGCGGCGAGATCGACGGGTGCACGGTGCGCGCGGCGGTGGCGATGGTGTCGGCGTCGACGTGGGGGTGCTGCGCGAGCACCCCCAGCACGGAGAGCCGGGGCCGCGTGACGCGGAGCCCCGCGTGCCGCAGCTGCTCGTCCCAGGCCGTCTCCATCGCCGACCACTCAACCCTGTTGTCTTGAGTCAGTCAAATCAAGAGCGGGTGAACTCCGGGCGTCCGGCGGGCTCACCAGGTGGCGAAGGCGGCGTCCACGACCACGGTGCCGAGCCAGGCCAGCGGGACGACGGCGGCCAGCAGCCCGAGCACGGTCAGCCGCTGCCGCCACGTGCGGCCGAGCAGCACCGCCAGGACGACGCCCGCCGCGGCCATCACCGCGCCGGAGCTGCCCTGCCAGGGGAAGGCCACCGCCCGGTAGAGCCCCTCCCCCACCACCGCACCGCTCATCAGCGCGGCCCCCGCGACCGCGGTCCGCGGCTCCCCGGCGCGCCACCAGTGCCCGGCCACCCCGAACACCACCCCGGCCAGCACGCCGGCGACCAGCCAGCCGGCGACCGTGACCCCGTCGACCGGCAGCAGCTGGGCGTACTGGGAGACGTAGTAGGAGCCGACCAGCAGCAGCTCGGTGGCGACCGCGGCCACCACGGCGACTCGCACCCGGCCGGCCAGGGCGCCCACGGCGAAGGCGGGCAGGCACCAGGCCGCCACCGAGTTCGCCCAGGCGGCCCACGGGTCGTCGAGCACGCCCTGCAGCCACTCGGTGAGCACTCCCCCGCCGGCGCCCAGCAGGAGCACGACGACCGGCAGCCACCAGCGCGGTGCGGTCTGTGTGACTTCTGCGGGGGCGGGCGCGGTGTCGATCATGGCGTCGAGCGTGCCGCCTCCCGGCGTCCGCGCACATCGCCCTGCGGTCGGACCCGCCGTCCACCCCAGGGCGGGGATGGCCATCTCCGCCCTCCGGGAGGAGGCCGGAGATGGCCATCTCCGGGGCGAGGGGCAGGGGCGGCGCGGGACGGGTCAGCCGGGGAGGGCGGCGCGGTGCCGGTCGCTGACGTCGAACAGGTCGCCGTGCTCCTCGACCCGGGCCAGGACGTCGTCGGTGCGGAAGCGGACCTGCTCCGGGTCGCCGCCGTCGCGCAGCTCGTCGACCTCGTCCCACAGCAGCGGCGTGGACACCGTGGCCAGCGGGCGGGCGCGCAGCGAGTACGGGGCGACCGTCGTCTTCGCGGTGTTGTTCTGGCTCCAGTCGACCAGCACCTTGCCCGGGCGCAGCGCCTTCTCCATCCGCCAGACGACGTCCTCGGGGGTCTCCCCGGTGAGTGCCTGGGCCAGCCCCTTGGCGTACCGGCTGGGGTGGTCCTTGTCCGCGCAGCTGATCGGCGCGTACACCTGCAGCCCCTTGGAGCCCGACGTCTTCACCACCGGGTCCAGCCCGTCGGCGAGCAGCCGCTCCCGCAGCCGGTGCGCCACCGCGGCGCACTCGACGACGCCGGTGCCCGGCCCCGGGTCCAGGTCGAGCACGAGCAGGTCGGGCAGCTGCGCCGCGCCGTCGTCGTCGACCTGCCACTGGGGCACGTGCACCTCGAGCGCGGCCAGGTTCGCCGACCAGACCAGGTCCGGGACGGCGCTGAGCAGCACCATGTCCAGCGTCTCCCGGCCGCGGGAGCTGCCCGGCGAGGGGACGGTCACCGTGCGCACCCACTCCGGGGCGTGCCGCGCGTTGTTCTTCTCGAAGAACGCCTGCCCGTCGACCCCGTTCGGCCAGCGGGTGAAGGTGACCGGGCGGTGCGCGACGTGCGGCAGCAGCACCGGCGCGATCCGCACGTAGTAGTCGATGACCTGCGCCTTGGTGAACGAGACCTCCGGGAACAGCACCTTGTCCAGGTTGGAGACCTCGAGCTGCCGGCCCTCGATGTGCACGCGTTGCCTCATGGCTCGACCACCACCTGGGCGGGCGGGAGGTCGTCGCGCAGGCCGCGCCACGAGGGGTGCCGGAGCCGGCCCTCGCGGGTCCACTCGGTGTAGGCGACCTCCCCCACCAGCAGCGGCTCGACCCAGTGCGCGTCCCGGGTGACCTCGCGGGGCAGCGCGTCGGCGAACGGGGACGACGAACGCGGGGTGAGCAGCGGTTCGAGCTCGGCGAGCGCCCGGGCGGTGAAGCCGGTGCCGACGTGCCCGGCGAAGACGAACCGGCCGCGGTCGTCGTGCACGCCGAGCAGCAGCGAGCCGATGCCCCCGGCCCGCCGCCCGGCCCCGGGCCGCCAGCCGCCGACGACGACCGACTGGGCGCGGATGTTCTTGACCTTGCGCCAGTCCGGGCCGCGGCCACCGGGCCGGTAGGGCGAGTCCAGCCGCTTGGCGACCACGCCCTCCAGACCGTTCTCCAGGCTGGCGGCCTGCACCTGGTCGCCCACGCCGGGGGCGTCGCCGCGGAACCAGGGCGTGGTGACCCAGCGGTCCGAGACCAGCCCGAGGGCGTCCAGCCGCTCGCGCCGGGCGGTGTAGGGCAGCCCGAGCAGGCTCTCGCCGTCCAGCGCCAGCAGGTCGAACACGAGGTAGGTGACCGGCGCGGCCGCGGCCATCCGGGCGACCTCGGGCCCGGTGCGGTGCATCCGGCCCTGCAGCAGCCCGAAGTCCGGTCGCCCGCGGCCGTCCATCGCGACCACCTCGCCGTCGACCACGGCGTCGTGCCCGGCGAGCGCCTCGGGCAGCCGGTGCAGCTCGGGGTAGCTGGCCGTGACGTCGTTGCCGCTGCGGGCCCGCAGCCGCACCCTCCCCGCCCGCACGTGAGCGAGCGCGCGGACGCCGTCCCACTTGAACTCGTAGCCCCAGCGCAGGTCGTCCCTGCGCGGCAGCTCGCCGATCGCGGCGAGCATCGGCGGCAGGTCCTCCGGCACCCCGGCGACCGGCTCGTCGACGACCGGGTCGGCGTCCAGCTTGCGCACGTTCCAGGTGCGGTCGGGCAACCGGAACAGCACGTAGCGGCCGGTCAGCCGGCGACCGTCGAAGGAGACCGTGACGTGGTCGTCGTCCCACTTCTCGGCGGCGTAGCGGCCGGCGTCCCAGATGCTCACCCGGCCGCCGCCGTACTCGCCGGCGGTGATCGTGCCCGAGAACGAGGCGTACTCCAGCGGGTGGTCCTCGGTCGGGACGGCGAGCCGGTTGAGCCCCGGCTGGGTCGGCGGGCCCTTGGGCACCGCCCAGCTCTTGAGCACGCCGTCGCGCTCCAGGCGGAGGTCCCAGTGCACCCGCTCCCCGGTGCGACCCCGGGGGGTGTGGTGCTCGTGGACGACGAAGGTGTCGCCGTTCCCGGCGGGCAGCGGCTGGTCCGGCGGCGGGACCGGCTCGGCGGTGCGGGCAGGGTCCCGCTTGGCCCGGTAGGTGGCGAGCGGGTCGGGCGCGGCCACCCGGCGTCAGGCGGTCTTGCGGGCGCGGGAGGCGCGCTTGGCCGGCTTGGCCGGCTCGTCGTCGGCCTTCGCGGCGGCGGCCTTCTTCGCCGGCGCCTTCTTGGCCGGCGCCTTCGTCGCCGCGGTGGTCGCCTTCTTCGCCGGCTTGCGGGCGGCGGTCTTCTTCGCCGGCGCGGCGTCGGCGGCGGAGTCCTCGTCATCGTCGGCGGAGTCGTCCCCGCCGGCCGGAGCACTGCCGCCGGCCCGCTCGACGCTGCGGCGCAGCGCGCTCATCAGGTCGACCACCGCGCCACCGCCGTCGTCGACGGCGTCGGGCGCCTGCTGCACCTCACCGCCGGACTGCTTGGCCTCCAGCAGCGCCTGCATCGCCTCGCGGTAGTCGTCGGTGAAGGCCGAGGCGTCGAAGTCGCCGGCCATCGTGGAGATCAGCGACTCGGCCATGGCGAGCTCCTGCGGCCGCACCGGGACCTCCTCGTCGAGGAAGCCGAAGCCGGGACGGCGGATCTCGTCGGGCCAGCGCATGGTGTGCAGCACCAGCACGCCCTCGCGCACCCGCAGCGCCGCCAGCGACTCGCGCTGCCGGATGGCGATCTTGGTGATCGCCACCTGGCCGGCGTTCTCCAGCGCGGTGCGCAGCAGCACGTAGGGGCGGGTGGCCACCCCGTCGGGCTCCAGGTAGTAGGTCTTCTCGAAGTGGATCGGGTCGATCTGCTCCTGGTCGACGAACTGGAGCACCTCGATCTCGTGCGTGGTGCCGAGCGGGAGCTGGTCGAAGTCCTCGTCGGTCAGCACGACCAGCTGGCCGTCGGGCAGCTCGTAGCCCTTGGCGATGTCGTTGTACTCGACCTCTTCGCCGTCGACCGAGCAGACCCGCTTGTACTTGACCCGGCCACCGTCGGTCTTGTGCACCTGGTGGAAGCGGATGTCGTGGTCCTCGGTCGCCGAGTACAGCTTCACCCCGATGCTGACCAGGCCGAAGGAGACCGCGCCCTTCCAGATCGACCGCACGCCTACCTCCTGGCCCCGGGGTCCCGCGACACCCGTCTCGTCAAGATCGCAGGATAGGCGCTGGAGGCCTCCTCCGGCAGCGCGAGACGGCCACGCAGCGTGGTCGGCCACCCGGAGGGGTGACCGGCGCAGCGGCCTGGGACCGCCGCCGCCGACCACGGAGGGTGAGTGGTCGGCTGCTCAGACCCCCTGGCCGGTGGGGCCGCCCGCCTCGTCCCCGCCGCCCGGCTTCAGGGCGCCGTTCTGGATGGCGTCGTAGACGAACTGCAGGACGTCGGAGCCGGCGACCATGGTCATCGTCAGCGCGGCGAGCCGGGTGGCCCGCGGCGCGGTGACGTAGCCGAGCACGAAGCCGGTGCCGACCCACTGCGCCATGCAGAACGGGCAGGTGAGCAGCTCCCCCACCGCGTGCTTCACACCGCCGTGCTCGCGCACCTCCTCGGCCACCTCCGCCTCGCCGGACGTGCCCTGGTAGCTCACGAACGGGGCCCGCAGCGGTGCGGTGACCGGGTCCTTGGCGATCCGGCGGGCCAGCCGGAAGGTGCCGATGGTCAGCAGGACGGCGTCGGCCAGCGGGATGCGGGTGGGCAGCTCACGGCCGGAGACCCGGATCGCGGTCGCGGCGGTGCCGACCAGGGAGAGGTAGACGCCCATCGCCCCGAGGTCGGCGGCCAGCGGGCGCGGCTCGCCCTGCGTGTACTCCTGCTGCTGCGTGCGGGCCCACCGTCGCACCGGTGCGCCGAGCCGCTGGACCTCGTCCGTGATCGCCATGGTCTGCCGCTACCCCCGTACACCGGCCGCCATGCCGGAGCCGGCGGGAGACGGGTCACGCATGGCGCCGGGGCGGGCGGGTAGGGCGACACCACGACGCCGGTCACCCGACCGGCTCCCCCGTCCTCCCGGACGGACGAGCGTGCGCCCACCGCAGCACGCAGATCGGAGGCACCACCATGACCGAGGCCCACGAGCTGGACACCGACCAGGCGGCCCGCGACTCCGCCCTCAACGACGCGGAGTTCCCCGACGACGAGCGCGGCCTCACCGGCACGACGGACGCCGACACCTCGGGCGGCGACCCGGCCGGCCAGACCGCCCGCGACATCTCCTACGAGGACGACGGCGTGCCGGACATCGCCGACGACGACCACCCCACCGAGTCGATGGCCGAGGACCCGGAGTTCGCGCCGGTGCCCGGCGAGCGCTCCGGCGCGAGCACCGACTTCGGCACCACGGCCCGCGAGCAGTCCGAGGGCGAGTCGCTGTCCGGCCGGCTCGACCGGGAGGTGCCCGACACCGGGCTCGACCCCACCGACGACGTCCGGGCCGCGGAGACCCACGACCGGACGGTGCCGCAGCTCAGCCAGGACGGGCTGTCCGACCAGGCCGACTCCTTCACCGACAGCGTCAGCGACGACGTGATCGCCAGCGGCGACGAGCCCACCGGCGGCGAGGGCCCCGAGGAGCGGGCCATGCACCTCACCGACGGCTGACCCGCACGGCGGTGCGGCCGCGGCGCCCGACGCCGCGGCCGCCGGGCCGGAGTGGTGCCCCGAGTGTGGCGCGACTACGTTGGGCGCCACGGTTGAGCAGCCAGCCGTCGCCCGCCCGGTCCCCTGGGTGGGTGGTCCGGAACCCGCGTGTCCCGGGCCGCTTCGGACCGGACGACGTACAGCAGTACATTGTCCGGGCGAACGCGTGCCCGACGGGCAACGCCGCTGAGAGGAGCTGCAGTCCGTGACCTCATCCGACTCACCCGCCGAAGGCTCGCGCGACGTGTCGGCCCCGGCTGACTCGAACGAAGCGCCCTTCGACGACGTGATCACGCTGTCGACGTCCACCGACGACGACGGCACGGTCACCGTGACGGTCGTCGGCGAGGTCGACACCTTCACCGCGCCCGTCCTGCGGGCCTCGCTGGACACCCAGCTCGAGCAGCAGCCGACCGCGCTGGTGATCGACCTGTGCGGTGTCCAGTTCCTCGGCTCGGCCGGTCTGGCCGTGCTGGTGGAGACCCAGAAGTCGGCGCGCTCCCGCGACGTCGGGCTGCGGCTGGTGGCCAACACCCGCGCCGTCACCCGCCCGCTGGAGGTCACCGGCCTCATCGACCTCTTCACCATCGCCGAGAAGGCGTAACACCCAGCACGTCGACGACGGGCGCTCCTCCTCCGGGAGGGGCGCCCGTCGTCGTTGTCAGGCGCTGGTGAGCATCTGGCAGACGGCCTGCTCCAGGGTCCGCTGGGCACTGCGGTCGTCCGGTGCGCCGGCCGCCTCGGCGAGCGCCTCGGCCACGGTCTCGCCGTGCTCCCAGCGGTCGACCACCCGCGGGTCGACGTAGCTGTTCTTGGCCACCGTCGGGGTGTTGCCCAGCTGCTCGCTCACCCGCACGTAGGCCTGCTTGACCACCTTGGTGCGGGCGGTCTTGCTGCGGGGCGGGGGCTCCTCGGCCAGCGAGGCGGCCATCATCACCGTCGCCGTCCAGGTGCGGAAGTCCTTGGCGGTGATCTCCGCGCCGCTGATCTCCTTGAGGTAGGCGTTGATCTCCGTGCTGGTGACGTCGTGCCAGCTGCCGTCCTCGAGCGGGTAGCCCAGCAGCTCCTCGCCCTGGTCGGCCGGCCGCTTGAGCAGCTCGCGGACGACGAGCGCGGTCGGCTTGTCGATCAGCTCGAGCTCGCGCTGGATGCCGCCCTTGGCGGTGTAGTGGAAGAAGACCCGCTCGCCGCGCACCTCGACGTGCTCCCGACGCAGCGTCGCCAGGCCGAAGGTGCCGTTGTCGTCGGCGTACTGCTCGCTGCCGACCCGGAAGGCGCCGAGGTCGAGCAGCCGCACGCCGCAGGCCAGGACCCGGTCGCGGTTGAGGCCGCGGGTGCTCAGGGCGTCCAGCACGGCGTCCCGGACGTCGGGCAGCTGGTGGGCGATCTCCACCACCCGCTCGTGCTTGGCGGCGTCGCGCTTGAGCCGCCACTGCTCGTGGTAGCGGTACTGCCGCCGGCCGGCGGCGTCGGTGCCGACCGCCTGGATGTGCCCGTTGGGCCACGGGCAGATCCAGACGTCCTTCCAGGCCGGCGGGATCGCGAGCTGCTTCACCCGGTCCACGCGCTCGTCGCGGATCAGCGAGCCGTCGACGTCGTAGTAGGCGAACCCCCGTCCTGCCCGGCGCCGGGTCCAGCCGGGGGCGTGCACGTCACTACGGCGGAGTCTCACCCGCAAGGGATGGGCACGACCGGGTGGTCTCAAACCCGGACGCGCACCCGGTCACCCGGACGTGGCGGCGGATCGGTGTTTGCCGCAGCGGCCCGGCGGGCAACGCAGCCAGGCGGTCGGTCTACCGTCGGGGGCACCGGGCACGACCCGGGCACCCGCGGGGCGGCCGTTCGTCGCTCGCACTCCGAACCGGAGCCGCGGGCGGGTGCGCTGAGATGGACAGCCGCGCTCCCGCCCGGGAGCGCGGGGACGACGAAGGAGCAACGACGCATGGTCGACACGACGGGCGCCGCCCCCACGGGCGAGCGGCGCGCCGAGCGACTGGAACTGCGGGTCCCGACCTCGCCGACGCAGCTCCCGGCGGTGCGGGCGATGGCCGGCGACCTGGCGATGCGGATGGACTTCGACCTGGACGCGGTCGAGGACCTGCGCCTGGCCGTGGACGAGGCCTGCGCCACCCTCGCCGCGGTCGCCCAGGGTGACTCGCTCACAGTGGTCTTCGAGGCCACCCGCGAGGGCCTGCGGATCGACGCCTGGGTGCCCACCGCCGCCGGGGTCGACGTGCCCCGCGACGGCTTCGGCTGGGCGGTGCTGCACACCCTGGTCGACACCGTGGAGGCCGGCCCCAGCGACCAGGCGACGGTGCCCGCGGGCAACGGCGACGCCACCCCCGCCGCCAGCATCTCGCTGGTGAAGAAGCTGCGGCGGTACAGCTCCAGCGACGTCCTGGCCGACGACGCCGACGTGTCGGTACTGCGGTGACCCGGTCGGCAGCCACGGACTCCCCGGCCGCCGACGACGCCGCCGTCCAGAAGGCCGGTGAGGTCACCCGCCCCCGGTCCCCCGCCGACGAGCCCACCCAGCCGATGACCGTCCCCTCGGGGAGCGACGTCGTCGCGCCGGACACCGTCGCGGACACCCCGGTACCGGTGTCGGAGAACCGCAGCCGGCAGATGCGGACCGCCCCGCTGTTCGCCGAGCTGGCCACCCTGGAGAAGGGCGACCCGCGCCGGGAGCGGCTGCGGGAGATCCTGGTCGAGGAGCACCTCCCCCTCGTCCGGCACTTCGCCCGGCGGTTCAGCAACCGCGGCGAGCCCTTCGACGACCTGCTGCAGGTCGGCACCCTGGGGCTCATCGCGGCCATCGACCGGTTCGACCCGACCCGCGGTGTCGAGTTCCTGTCCTTCGCCGTCCCCACCATCACCGGGGAGATCAAGCGGCACTTCCGCGACCAGGGCTGGTCGGTGCGGGTGCCGCGGCGGCTGCAGGAGCTGCACCTGTCGCTGAACGCGGCGGTCAGCGAGCTGTCCCAGAAGAACGGTCACGCCCCGACCCCGTCGGAGCTGGCCGAGCACCTGGGCATCCCGCGCGCCGAGGTCCTCGAGGGCCTGGCGGTGGCCAACGCCTACCGCAGCAGCTCGCTGGACGAGCGGCTCTCCGGCGAGGAGGACTCCCCCACCCTGGCGGCGACGCTGGGCGAGGAGGACGCCGCGCTGGAGGGCGTGGAGTACCGCGAGTCGCTGCAGCCGCTGCTGGCGACCATCCCGGCCCGCGAGCGGCGGATCCTGATCCTGCGGTTCTTCGGCAACATGACCCAGTCGCAGATCGCCGCGGACATCGGCATCTCGCAGATGCACGTCAGCCGGCTGCTCAGCCAGACGCTGGCCAAGCTCCGCGAGGGCCTGCTCAAGGACTGACGCTGAACGCCAGTGGCCCAGGACCGCACCGGTCCTGGGCCACTGGCGTTCACTGGGTCACCCCTGCTCGGGGGCCTGGCCGAGCTGCGGGGGCGTGCTGCGGACCTCCTCGGTCGCCTGGGACAGCGACGGCCGCGGCGGTGCCGCGCTGGGCAGCGTCGGCTCCACGCCGATGCTGGACAGCGAGATCTTGGCCTCGGGCTGCTCGGCGGCCGGCGGCAGGTTCGAGTCGAACCAGCTGCTGGTGTCCAGCGACGTGGCCGGGGCCGACGCCGGGGCGTTCGCCGGGGCGGGCGCCGTCCCGTTGCCGGCCGCGCCGTTGCCGCCGGCGCCGTCGACGTCCAGCCAGGACCGGCTCTCGCCGTCCGAGCCACCGAGCCGGGACAGCCCCTCCAGCGCCTTGCTGAACTCGCTGGGGACGATCCACATCTTGTTGGCGTCGCCCTGCGCGATCTTCGGCAGCGTCTGCAGGTACTGGTAGGCCAGCAGCCCCTGGTCGGGCTTGCCGTCGTGGATGGCCTGGAAGACCGTCTCGATCGACTTCGCCTGGCCCTGCGCCTGCAGGAACAGCGCGGCCCGCTCACCCTCGGCGCGCAGGATCCGGCTCTGCCGCTCGGCCTCGGCGTCGAGGATCGCGGCCTGCTTCTTGCCCTCGGCGGAGAGGATCGCGGCGGCCTTCTGGCCCTCGGCGGTGGTGATCGCCGACTGCCGCTGCCCCTCGGCGGTGAGGATGACCGCGCGCTTGTCGCGGTCGGCGCGCATCTGCTTCTCCATCGAGTCCTGGATGGACGGCGGCGGGTCGATGGCCTTGATCTCCACCCGGGCCACCCGCAGGCCCCAGGGCCCGGTGGTGCCGTCGAGCACGGTGCGCAGCTGGGAGTTGATGCCGTCCCGGCCGGTCAGCGCGCCCTCGAGGTTCAGCCCACCGACGACGTTGCGCAGCGTCGTCGTCGTCAGCTGCTCCATGCCGGTGATGTAGTTCGCGATGCCGTAGACGGCCAGCCGCGGGTCGGTCACCTGGAAGTAGACGACGGTGTCGATCCCGACCTGCAGGTTGTCGGCGGTGATCACCGGCTGCGGCGGGAAGGAGATGACCTGCTCGCGCAGGTCGATCGTCGCGCGCACGCGGTCGACGAACGGGACGAGCAGGGCGAGACCGGGCGAGAGCGTGCGGCTGTACCGGCCGAGGCGCTCGACGACCTTCGCCTGCGCCTGCGGCACGATCGTCACGCTCTTGGCCAGGACGACGACCACGAACAGGGCGATCACGATCAGCGCGATCAGGGCGGGTTCCACGGGGAGGGCTCCGTTCCTAGGAGGTGGTGCGTGGTGCCGATCCTGCACCGTCCGATACCCGCGGTCACCACCCCGCGCCACGGGTCACCCGGACGCGGGGCCCGGCAGCGGGCTCGCCAGTGGGCTCGGCCGTGCGCTCAGCAGTGGCTGACGTAGGCGATCGGGCCCTCGATCTGCACGATCCGCACCTCGGCGCCGACGTCGAAGACCTCGTCGTCCAGCTGGGTGCGGGCCGACCACTCGTCGTCGCCCATCCGCACCCGGCCCGCATGGTTGTCGACCCGCTGGCTGACCACCGCGGTGCGCCCGACGTAGCTCGCCACCCCGTCGATCTGCTCGGGGGTGCGGTCGAGCAGGTGCCGCTTCGCGACCGGCCGGACGACGAACAGCAGCCCGGCGGAGACCACCACGAACACCAGCAGCTGGATCGGCACGGAGAGCCCGAGCAGGGCCACGGTCATCCCGCCCAGGGCGCCGCCGGCGAACATCAGCAGCACGAGGTCCAGGCTCGCCACCTCGCCACCGGCGAACAGGCCGGCGGCGATCAACCAGAGCAACCAGGCAGCCACGCTCCGCAGTCTGGCACGTGGACGACCGGATGAGCCGCCGTCCAGCTGCCCGGGTGCGGTGGGTCGGGACCCCGCACGCCCGGCTGGCGCGGGGGTCGTAGCCTCGGCAGTCGTGCACGACATCGCCGCCGGCCGCGTCGCCGTCTGGGCCACCGCCTGGCTCACCGGCCGGGCCTCCTACGACGCCGCCCTCGACGCCCTGCTGGGCGACACCGCCCACCGGGTGGTGGGTCTGCCGGGCACCGACGAGGCCGTGCCGCTCGGCTGGGCGCTGAGCGCGCTGCGCGGCCTCGGCGAGCAGCGGCTGCGGCTGGTGCTGCCCGTCCCGGGCGACACCCGCGGGCTGCCGCCGCTGCCCCCGCTGGTCGCCACGGCGCTGGAGTCCGGGCAGGCCGCGGTCGGCGGGCGGGTCGCCCTGGTGCCCGAGGAGCTGGGCCCGGAGGCCGTGTCCTGGACGGCGTTCGACCTCACCGGCACGCCGCCGCTGCCGCCGCCGGTCGAGGGCAGCCTGCGGGCGGTCTCCGGCGAGCTCGACCTCGCGGTGGGCGACGCGGCCCGCACCCTGGTCTCGCTGGACCTGGCGCGGTGGAACCCGGAGGTGCCCACGCTGCTGGCCGGGCTGGCCCGGACGACGCTGGCGCCGGGGCTGCCCGCCGACCACGAGCCGCTGGCGCTGTCGGTGCTCGGCCGGGCGCAGCGGCTGTCCCGGGTGCTGGACCTGGCGATGGCCGACGCGCCGGGGGCCGCCGTCACCCACGCCCAGGCCGCGGCCCGCGACGACGCGCTCCGCCCGCTGGCCGACGCCGTCCGGCACGCGACGGTCGCCGCCTACAACTGGGTGCCGCGCCGGTAGCCGGGCGGCATCGCACGCCGTTCGTGCGCGGTGCACGTGCCGCAGCACGTGCACCGCGTGCAGAACGCGTGCAACGGGCAGCGACTAGGCGGCGGGGGCTCCCGGGCGGGCCGGGCGCTGCACGAAGCAGCAGTGCGCCGGGCAGTTGGTGCCCAGGCGCGGCTCTCCCCCGGCCCGGCGCTCCTCGAGCAGCTGCCGCAGCGACGCGACGAACGCCGGGTGCGTCCCGGCCGTGCCGGCGCGGACGAACGCGAGGCCGAGCTCGCCGGCGGTCTCCTCGGCCTCGTTGTCCAGGTCCCAGATGACCTCGAGGTGGTCGCTGATGAAGCCGACCGGGAAGACGACGACCGCCTTCTCCCCCTGCTCGGCCAGCGCCCGGAGGTGGTCGTTGACGTCGGGCTCCAGCCACGGCACCGACGGCGGCCCGCTGCGGCTCTGCCACACCAGGTCGAACGGGCGCCCCGGGGCGGCGGCGTCCACGGCGAGCTGGGCGGCCCGGGTCAGCTCCGCCTCGTAGGCCCCGCCCTGCGGTCCGGCGACGGCGGCCATCGCGTTCGGGATGCTGTGCGCGGTGGCGACCAGCCGCGCGGTGTCGCGCAGCTCCGCCGGCAGCTCGGCCAGCGCGGCGGCGAGCGCGTCGGCGTTGGCCTGCACGAACCCGGGGGCGTCGAAGTAGTGCGGCAGCTTCTCCGCGGTCGGGCCGGCCGGTGCGGCGGGGTCGGACTCCAGCGCGACCCGGGCCCGGGCGACGTCCTCGTGGTACTGCCGGCAGCCGGAGAACGAGGCGTAGGCCGACGTCGCCAGCACGTAGGCGTGCTCGATGCCGTCCTCGGCCATCTGCCGCCAGGCGTCCTCGACGTAGGGCGCCCAGTTGCGGTTGCCCCAGTACACCGGCACGTCGATGCCGGCCGCGGCCAGCTCGCCCTCCAGCGCCGCCACCAGCGCCTTGTTCTGCTCGTTGATCGGGCTGACGCCGCCGAAGTGGTGGTAGTGCTCGGCGACGTCGAGCAGCCGCTCGGGCGGGATGCCGCGCCCCCGGGTGACGTTCTCCAGGAACGGCATCACGTCATCGGTGCCCTCGGGCCCGCCGAAACCGAGCACGAGCAGCGCCTCGCGGCGCCCGGCCGGCGCGGGCGACGCCGACGGCGCGACGCCGCCGTTGTTGCGCACGGCGAGCGAGGGGTCCTCGTTCGGCTGCTGGCCGGGTGGGGTGATGGAGGCACCCGCGGGCAGGGGGTGCCGGGGGCGAGCGAGGTCGGTCACCAGACCGTCATACCCCCACGGCGTGGAAGCCGCCGTCGACGTGCACGATCTCACCGGTCGTGGCCGGGAACCAGTCCGAGAGCAGGGCGGCGACGGCCTTGCCGGCGGGCTCGGTGTCGGTGACCGACCAGCCCAGCGGGGCGCGACCCTCCCAGGCCTCCTCGAACTGCGCGCTGCCCGGGATCGACTTCATCGCCATGGTGCGCAGCGGACCGGCGGCGACCAGGTTCACCCGCACGCCCTCCGGGCCCAGCTCGCGGGCCAGGTAGCGGGAGGTCGACTCCAGGGCGGCCTTGGCCGCGCCCATCCAGCCGTAGACCGGCCAGGCGACGGTCGCGTCGAAGGTCAGCCCGACCACCGAGGCGGTGTCGCCGAACAGCGGGCGGCAGGCCTGGGTCAGCGAGGCCAGCGACCAGGTCGACACCTGGAACGCGGTCGCGGCGTGCTCCCACGCCACCTCGGTGAACCCGTCGCCCATCGCCTCCTGCGGGGCGAAGCCGATCGAGTGGACGACGCCGTCCAGCCCGTCGACGTGCTCGCGCAGCCGGTCGGCCAGCGTCGCCAGGTGCTCGGTGTTCGTCACGTCGAGCTCCACCACGGCCGCCTCCTTCGGCAGCCGCTTGGCGATCCGCTGGCACAGCGACAGCGCCCGGCCGAAGTTCGACAGGACGACGGTGGCGCCCTGCTCCTGCGCGATCCGCGCGACCGAGAACGCGATCGACTGCTCGGTCAGCACGCCGGCGACGAGGATCTTCTTGCCCTCGAGAATGCCCTTTGCCTCGGTTGCCATGGTCAGTGCCCCATCCCCAGTCCGCCGTCGACCGGGACGACCGCCCCGGTGATGTACCCCGCCGTGTCGCTCGCCAGGAAGCGGACGACGCCGGCGACCTCCTCGGCTTGCGCGTACCGCCCCAGCGGCACCTGCCCGAGGATCTCCTGCTGCCGCTTCTCGGGCAGCTCCGCGGTCATGTCGGTGGACACGAACCCCGGGGCCACCACGTTGGCGGTGATGCCGCGGCTGCCCAGCTCGCGGGCGATGGACCGGGCGAGCCCGACCAGCCCGGACTTGCTCGCCGCGTAGTTGACCTGGCCGGCCGAGCCGAGCAGGCCGACCACCGAGCTGATGAACACCATCCGGCCGGCGCGGGCGCGCACCATCTTCGGCGCCGCACGCTTGGCGACCCGGTAGGCGGCGGTGAGGTTGGCGTCGATGACGTCGGTGAACGCGTCCTCGCCCATCCGCAGCAGCAGCCCGTCGCGGGTGATGCCGGCGTTGCTCACCAGCACCTCGACCGGGCCCTGGTGCTCCTCGACCTCGGTGAACGCGCGGTCGACGGCCGCGGCGTCGGTGACGTCGCACTGCACGCCGAACAGACCCTCGGGTGCGCCGCTGCCGCGGTGGGTGACCGCCACGGAGTCACCGGCCTCCGCGAACGACCGCGCGATCGCCAGCCCGATCCCCCGGTTCCCACCGGTCACCAGCACCGATCTGCCCACCGTGCCCACCCTCGTCCGTGCCGCTGTCCGTCGCGGTGAACCTATCCGGTGGGCCCACGTCACACCCGCGCGAGCCCGGTCCGGCCGCAGCCGGGAGCACGGCCGCCCCCACCCGGAGATGGCCATCTCCGGGGCCGGGTGGGCGGCACGGGACGGCGGGGCGGTTGTCCGGCGGGCGCCGTCAGGGATACCGTGCCCCCGTGGCCGGGCAGCTGATTACCTGCGGGCCCGCCGGCGACTGACCCTCGCACCGGCGGGTCCGAGCGCATGCCCGTCGAGGTCGCTCACCCGCTGACCAGGGCCGCACCCGGCCCGGAGGCCCCCATGCCCGCGCACCCCGCTCCTGCCACCACCCCCGCCAAGGTCCGCGTCGTCGTCACCGACGCGCCGGGCCTGCACCGCGTCGTCACCATGCTGATGGGACGCCAGCACGCCTTCACCCGGCTCGAGGCCGAGGAGGCCGGCGGTGGCCGGTGGACGGTCAACCTCGACCTGGTCGCCACCGAGCACGAGATCGACCTGGTCACCTCCCGGCTGCACCGGCTGCCCAGCGTGCTCACCGTCGGCGTCACCACGCCCGCGGCCCTCGCCGTGTCCGCCTGAACCGGGGCTACCTCGGGTCGTCGATCGACCCGACGCCGGCCAGCCAGGCGTCCTCGCGCTCGTGGAAGGCGACCAGGTCGGCCCACCGGTCGTCGCCGAGCAGGTCGGGGTCCAGGTCCACGCCCCGCGTCCGCTGGACGTAGCCGAGGTACCGGTACGACGGGCGGATCGTGGCGAGCAGCTCGTGGTCCAGGTCGGGCACCTGGCCGGGCACCACCGGCCGCAGCTCGTCCCACTCGAACAGGACGTGGAAGGTCAGCAGCCGCCACCGGCCGTGCTGCCGCACCGCCCGGGAGAAGAACCGGCAGCAGGTGTGCACGTCGGCCTGGACGCCGCCGACCTCCTCCCGCAGGAAGATCTTCGCCGGGCTCTCCACGGTCGCCCGGTCGCCGGCCACGGTCGCGAAGGCCGGGAAGACCCAGTGCTTCCCGGAGAACGGGCCCGCGGGGGCGTCGCCCAGCAGGTCGCGCGTCGAGTCGACGTAGGCCTGCCCCCCGACGCCGTCGTACCAGGTGGTGCGCACCCAGGCGTTCTCGTGGAAGCAGTCGGCCATCACGGCGAACCGCCGCTGGTCACGGGCGAAGCGCTCGCGCCGGACGAGGTCGAACAGCTCCTGCCGGACCGCTGCGTCGGCGGGGCCCGTCGGGTCCGGGGTCATCGAGCTCTCTCCTGTCCGCGCGCGTCGCGCAGGTCGATCGGTCAGCCGACGACGCGGGGCGAGGAGTCCCTCGCGTGCCCGAGCTCGGCGCTGAGCGCGTCGGCGGTCGCCAGCAGCTGCTCCAGGGTCTGCTCGAGGTCGAGCTCGCCGGCACCGAGCAGTGCCACGGTCGCCACCAGCCCCTTGTCGTCGAACACCGGGGCGGCCACGGCGTACGTGCTGTCGTTCCAGACCACGCTGTAGCCCTGCCGCCGGGCGGAGTAGACGTCGGTCTCCAGGCGTGCCCGCTGCGCCGCCGGCAGCCCGGCCGTGGCCGCCTCCATCGCGGCGGCGTCGCCGTAGGCGAGCATCAGCTGCGACTGGGCCGCGGTCGGGTCGAGCTTCGTCCCGGGGTGCACGGTCACCACCACGACCCGGCTGGTGTCCTCCTCGGCCAGCGCCACGACCGGGCCGTTGGCCCCGCGGATGCTGAGCACCGCCGTCATCCGCACCGCCGTCCGCAGCCGTTGCAGGTGCGGCCCGGCGATCTCCACGATCCGCTGGCGCCCCAGCGCCTGGATGCCCAGCTCGAGCATCAGCCGGCCCAGCGCGAAGGTCCCCCGCCGGACCCCCCGCTCCAGGATCCCGGCCGCCGCCATGGAGGCGCAGTAGCGGTAGGCCGTCGTCCGGTTGAGCCCGGTCGCGTCGGCGATGTCCGCCGCCGACAGCTCGACGACCCCCGGGCCGAACAGGGCGCAGATCTGGCCGACGCGGGCGACGGCGCGGATGTCGGCGGTCGACGTCGCGTCCTCGGAGTTCGCCATGCGCGAAGACTAGTTCGCCTGGAGGACTCCGGGGACGCGACGCCACCCGCCCGGAGGAGAGGTCAGCCGGCCAGCCAGTTCGTCAGCTGGGCGGTGACGTCGTTGTAGTTGTCGGCGTACCAGTCGACGTCCTGCATGACGGTCTCGCCCTCGTTCACCGGCCCGTACACCTCGACCGCCTTCTGGTTCTCCGAGAGCTGCGGCTCGGCGCTGGTGTTGACCGGCGCGGTGCCCAGGTCCTCGGAGATCGCGGCAGAGGCGGTCGGGCTGGTGAGCGAGGAGACGAACCGCCCGGCGGCCGCGGCATTCGGCGCGCCCTTCGGCACCGCGAAGGCGCTCAGCGTGGTGACGGTCTGGTCCCAGACCACGGTGATGTCGGTGCCCTGGTCCAGCAGCGGCACCAGCCGCGAGTCGGGCAGGAAGAACATGTCGACCTGGCCGGAGCCGACCGCCTGCTGCAGCGCGCCGACGTTGGGGGCGAAGGTCGTGTCGTCGCGGATCGAGTCCAGCTTCTCCAGCGCCCGGTCGACGTCCAGCGGGTACAGCTCGTCGGGCGCCACGCCGTCGGCCAGCAGCGGGTACTCGAGGATGCCGTTCTGCACGTTGGTCACGAAACCCCGCTGGCCGGGGAACTCCTCCGTGTCGAAGAAGTCCGCGACGGTCTTCGGGGCCTTGCTCGGGTCCGGGAAGGCGTCGGTGCGGTAGGCCAGCGGCGTGGAGTTGATGAACCCGCCGACGTAGCACTCGCCGACCGCCTGCTCGACCAGGTCGGCCTCCGGGACACCGGAGTAGTCGATCTCCTCGAACAGCGTGCCGCAGTTCTGCTGCGCGGCCGCCGGCGCGACGGCGACGACGTCCCAGGAGACCGCCCCCGCCTCGACCTGCGCCTTGACCTGCGCGACGTCCGGCGGCGAGGTGTTGACGAAGGTGACACCGGAGTTCTCGGCGGTGTAGGGCTCCTGCCAGTCCTTGATCATCGCGTCCTGGCCGTCGCCGCCGTAGCCGACGAAGGTCAGCTGGGCCTCGTCCGCGGCGGAGCTGCCGCCGGCGGAACCGGTGGCGGCGGCGTCACCACCGCCGTCGTCGTCGCTCCCGCACGCGGCCAGCGAGGCCGTCAGGACGATCGCACCGAGGGCTCCGAACGCGCGCTTGGATCGTGGCACCGTTGTCACTTCCCTTTGAGTTGCGGGACCGAGAGCCCCGGACCAGATGTTCGGCATGTGATGTATGCCATCGCGATGTGAACGCTAGCCCCGCTGGAAGTGGTGGAGCAAGCATGTCGGAGACGGCATCTGAGAAAGTTGCACTGCCGTGCGACGCAGCGGTCCGCATGGTGAACGCGCAGGTCAGCGGCTCATCGGCGGCGCCGGACGCGGGCATGGCTGAGCGCCGCCCGGGGTCTCCCGGGCGGCGCCGCGCGACGTCGTCAGCGCGAGACCACCCGCTGCCGCTCGACCCGCCACCAGGCCGTCACCTGCTCGCCGACGGCCAGCTGCGTCTCCGATGCGTCCACCCGCGCGCGGCCCACCACGCCGCCGGCGTAGGCGAGGACGACGGTGCGGTACGAGCCGAGGTACTGGACATCGGTGACCGTCGCCGGCACCGCGGAGACACCGGCCGGGACGGCGTCGGCGCTCACCGCGATGTGCACGTCCTCCGGCCGCACCACCAGCGCGGCCTGCGACCCCGCCCGCGCCCGGTCGGACACCGTGCGCGGCTCGACCGACCAGCTGCGGTCGGCCCACACCACGGTGCTGCCCGGCGCCTGGGCCAGCTCGAAGACGTTCGAGTCGCCGAGGAAGCGGGCGGTGAACAGCGTCTCCGGCGCCTTGTACAGCGTCTCGGGTGAGCCGACCTGCTCGATCTTCCCGTTGTTGAACAGCGCGATCCGGTCGGAGAGGCTCATGGCCTCCTCCTGGTCGTGGGTGACGAAGACGAACGTCGACCCGACCTCCCGGTGGATGCGCTGGATCTCCGCCTGCAGGGCGCCGCGCAGGTTGCGGTCGAGCGCGCCGAGCGGCTCGTCGAGCAGCAGCGCCTTCGGGCCGAACACGATGGCCCGGGCCAGCGCCACCCGCTGCTGCTGCCCACCGGACAGCTGCGCGGGCACGTTGTCGTCGCGGCCGGTGAGCTGGACGAGCTCGAGCACCTCGGCCACCCGGCGGGCGATCTCGGGCTTGGGCACCTTCCGCTCGCGCAGCGGGTAGGCCACGTTCTGCGCCACCGTCATGTGCGGGAAGAGCGCGTAGTTCTGGAAGAGCATCCCGAGGTTCCGCTTGTGCGGCGGGAGCGTGCTGACGTCGTCCCCGTTGAACGAGATGTGCCCGGAGGTGAGCGTCTCGAACCCGGCGATGAGGTTCAGCGTCGTGGTCTTCCCCGAGCCCGACGGGCCGAGCAGGGTCATGAACTCCCCCGGCTCGATCGTCAGGGAGACCCCGTCGACGGCGGGCACGGCCAGGCCGTAGTCCTTGACGACGTCGGTCAGCCGGATCTGCGTCCCGGCCTTGGCCAGGACGGGGGCGACGGGCGGGAGGACGGTGGTGGCGGGCATGGCCAGCTCCTTATCGGTTCTTGCGCCGGCTGCCCAGCAGCAGCGGGACGAGGCAGACAACGGTGACCGCGCTGACCACCAGGGAGGACGTCGCGGCGATGGTCGGGTCGACCTCGAAGGTGACGCTGTTGAACATCTGGACCGGCAGCGTCTGGAAGGTCGGGGAACGCAGGAAGAGCGCGATGACCACCTCGTCGAAGGAGGTCACGAACGCGAACACGGCGCCGGTGACGATGCCCCGGCTGATCAGCGGCATGGTCACCCGCGTGAAGGTGCGCAGCGGGGTCGCCCCCAGCGACGCCGAGGCGCGCAGCAGCTTGGAGTCGAAGCCGCTCAGCGCGCTGGTGACCGACACCAGCACGAACGGCATGCCGAGCGCGGCGTGCGCCAGCACGTACCCGGCGAAGCTGCCGACCAGGTGCCACTTGAGGAAGGAGATGTAGACGACGACCGCGATCACGATGCCCGGCGTGACGATCGAGATCATCAGCACCGTGCGGGCGAGCCGGGCCAGCCGGCCGGTGAGGTGGTGCAGCCCGACGGCCGCGGCGGTGCCGACCAGCGTGGCCAGCGTCGCGGCGACCAGCGCGACGACGAACGAGTTGCGCAGCGAGGTCAGCCACACCGGGTCGGTGAAGAAGTTCCGGTACAGCTGCAGCGAGAAGCCCTCCGGCGGGAAGCTGAAGGTCGTCGACGAGCTGAAGCTCATCGGGATGACGAACAGCGTGGGCAGCACGAAGTAGAGGGCCCCGGCGGCGACCACCAGCCGCAGCCACCACGGGACGGCGTCCACCCCCCGGGAGCGGCGCCGGGCGCGCGGCGGAGCGGGCGCGGCGGGGACGTCGAGCTCGGTCGCGGTCATCGGGCTTCCTTCGTGCCGGAGGTGGCGACGACGCCGATGGCCGAGACGGTGCCGCCGATGCGGTTCGCCCAGGCCACCAGGACCAGGGTGATCACCAGGACGACCATCCCGAGCGCGCCGGCGCCCTCGAAGTCCAGGAGCTGGGTGGTGCGCTGGGCCAGCAGCTGCGCGATCAGCGACTCCTGGGGCGTGCCGAGCAGGGCCGGGGTGACGTAGAAGCCCAGGCTCAGGGTGAAGACCAGGATCAGCCCGGCGGTGACGCCGGCCCGGGACAGCGGCCAGTAGATCTTCCAGAAGGCGACCACCGGCGAGGAGCCGAGGCCGCGGGCGGCCAGCAGCAGCCGGCGGTCGATGCCGCCGAGCGCGCTGAACAGCGGCAGCACCATGAACGGCAGCAGCACCTGGCTCATCGCGATCGCGACGCCGGAGACGTTGCCGTAGAGCACGACGTCCAGCCCGAACAGCTTGGAGAACTCGTTGACCGGGCCGCCGCGCTGCAGGATCAGGATCCAGGCGAAGTTGCGGGCCATCACCGAGGTCCAGAACGGCACCAGCACGATCACCAGCAGGACGGCGCGCATCCGCGGGCCCACCCGGGTCATCACGTACGCGTAGGGGTAGCCGAACGCGAAGGCGATCACGGTGACCAGCAGGGCCGTGCGCACGGTGCGCAGCAGCACCCGCATCGTCACGCCGTCGGTGAACAGCGTCCGGTAGTTCTCGTCGGTCAGGTCCGGTGCGCCGACGCTGCGCAGGAAGCTCTGCGCCAGCGGGAGCAGCAGCACCACGCCGAGCAGGGCGAGCGCCGGGACCAGCAGCAGCCAGTGCGGCTTCGGCGTCCGCCGGGTGGCGCCGTCGGTGCGTGCGGGGTGCCTCGTCGGGGGACTCGTGGTCGAAGCGGTGTCGAGCGTTGCCATGGGAGCCCTTTCCGACTCAGCCGGCGACCATGGAGCCGAGCGTGGACGCCGCCTCCTGGAGGGCGTGGACCCGCTCCGCGGAGTCGGAGGGGTTGAGCATCGTGCTGGTGCCGATCAGCGCCATCGCCGCCTGGACGTCGTAGGTCGCCAGCACCGGGACGGCCACCGACGCGAGCCCGACCCGGTCGAGGTCGGCCCAGGCGAGCCGGTGCCGCCGGACGTCGTGCAGCGCCTGCCGCTCGACCGCGGCCTGCGCCTCGGTGAGCGTCGCGTGCGCCCGGGTGACCGCGCGCGGGTCGGACTGGAAGGCCAGCAGCACCCGGGTCTGCGCCGCCTTCACCTCGAGCACCGTGCCGACCCGGACGGTGAGCAGGATCGTGGTCTGCTGCGGCTCCTCGACCAGCGTGACCACGGCGCCGGTGCGACCGAGGAAGCTGAGCACGCTGGTCAGGCCGGTGGTGTCGGCCAGCTGGCGCATGATCGAGGGCGCGAAGGTGATCAGCTGCTGGCGCACCGAGACCAGGGCGGACAGCTGGTCCAGCAGCGGCCCGGGGCCGGCGCTGGCGCTGAGGAACCCGGCCTGCTGCAGCGACTGCAGGTAGCGGTGCGCGGTCGTGCGGTTGAGGCCGAGCCGCTCGGCGACCAGGGGCGCGGTCAGCCGGCGGGTGTCCTGGTCGAGCAGCGCCAGCACGTTGGCCGCCCGGTCGATCGCCTGGATGAGCGCCCGCTCTGGGTCGGCGACCACCGGGGTGCGGCCCGCCGGCGGTGCCGGCGGGGCCTGCTGGCCGCGGACGGCGACCTCCATGTGCTGCTCCTCCCGCGAGCGCCCGGTGCGCTCTGCGTCACAGAGTGAAGCAGCCATGAGTTCAGGATGCAATCACCGATTTCGCATCATGAACATCAGGCCGTCGCAGTGCTGGACACGGCCGAGTCGCTGTGCATAGGTTGAACATCGACGTCACATCCCGAACACGAGGAGCGCCCCGATGGTCACCGCAGGCACCGCCGTCGAGCCGTCGCCGGCACTGTTGAAGGTCCTGGACGGCACGGTCGACCTGCACTGCCACTCCGGACCCAGCCCGTTCCCCCGCCGCCTCGACCACGTCGAGGCCTCCTACGAGGGCGCGCGGATCGGCATGCGGGCGGCCCTGGTGAAGTCGCACCACCACAACACCGTCATGGACCTGCTGGCCATGGGCCCGCGGCTGGCAGACGCGCCGACGCCGATGTACGGCGGCGTGGCGCTCAACTCCGAGGTGGGCGGGATGAACCCGTCGGCCGTCGCGGTGGCGATCAACATGGGCGGGAAGTGCGTCTGGGGCCCGACGGTCTCGGCGGCGCAGCACATCGAGGCCCACCGGCACGACGACGGCTTCCCGCACAACACCGGCAACCTCCACGAGACCGAGGTGTCGGTCTTCGACGCCTCCGGTGAGGTCTCCGAGCAGACCGACCTGGTCACCCGGCTGGTCGCCGACGCCGGGATCCTGCTCACCGGCGGGCACCTGGACGGCGACTCGATGGTCGCCTTCTTCGAGACCGCCAGCCGCAACGGGGTGACGCGGATGCTGGTCCACCACCCCGACTACATCATCAAGGCCTCCGACCAGGCGATCGAGAAGATGCTGAGCCTCGGCGCCTTCGTCGAGCACGAGCTGTCCATGTACGACCCGCGGGTGAAGGCGCCCGACTGGCCGATCGAGCAGCTCGTCGACTGGATCCGCAAGATCGGCCCGGAGCGGACCGTCATCGACTCCGACCTCGGCCAGGTGGGCAACCCGCTGCCGGTCGACGCCTACCTGCTGGTGGTCCAGCAGCTGCTCGACCACGGCATCCCCGCCGCCGACATCCGCCAGATGATCTGCCGGAACACCGCCTTCCTCCTCGGCCTGGAGGAGACCAGCTGATGCGCAAGGCCGAGAAGGTCGTCATCACGACCGCGGTCACCGGGTCGGTCAACGTCCCGTCGCAGAGCCCGTACCTGCCGCTGTCCGCCGACCAGGTGGTCGAGGCGGCGCTCGGTGCGATCGAGGCCGGGTCGGCCGTCGTCCACCTGCACGCCCGGCACCCCGACGGGCGGCCGGCCTGGGAGCCGGAGGTGTTCGAGCAGATCGTCCCGCGGATCACCGAGGCCACCGACGCGGTCGTCAACATCACCACCGGCGGCTCCTCGGCGATGACCATGGAGCAGCGGCTGGCCGGCGCGACCCGGTTCCAGCCGGAACTGGCCTCGATGAACATGGGGTCGATGAACTTCGTGTACTCGGGGATCGCCGACCGGGTCACCGACTGGAAGCACGACTGGGAGAAGCCGTACGTGCTCAACACGTACTCCCACCCGTTCGTCAACAGCTTCGACCGGATCGAGCACACCCTGCGCACGCTGGGCGCGACCGGCACCCGGTTCGAGTACGAGTGCTACGACATCGGCCACCTGTACTCGCTGGCCCACTTCGTCGACCGGGGCCTGGCCCCGACGCCGCTGCTGGTCCAGGGCGTGTTCGGCATCCTCGGCGGCATCGGGGCCGACCACGAGAACCTCGAGCACATGGTGCGGATCGCCGACAAGCTCTTCGGCGACGACTACTCCTTCTCCGCCTTCGCCGCGGGGCGGGACCAGATGCAGTTCGCCACCCACAGCGCCTGGCTCGGCGGGCACGTCCGCGTCGGGCTCGAGGACAGCCTGTGGCTGGGCAAGGGGCAGCTCGCGGAGACGAACGCCCAGCAGGTCACCAAGATCCGCGCCGTCGTCGAGGACCTCGGCAAGCAGATCGCCACACCGGACGACGCCCGCGCGATGCTCGCGCTGCGCGGACGCACCTCACCGAAGGGCAGTGCTCTCGCATGACCACCTACGCCGCCGACGACATCCGGTCCGGCCTGGCCACCGCCGCGCCGGTGCGGACCGTCGACCCCAGCACGCCGATCCGGCCGTCGCAGTGGATCGCCTTCCTCGAGCAGCCGCCGACCGGGACCGCGCCGAACGGCAGCCGCACGTGGGTCGCCCGCGCGGCGAACCTGGTGATCGCCTACACCGACGCCAAGGCCGGTGACGTGTTCACCCGCAGCGGCCAGCCCGACGAGTACTCGGTGCTGCTGTACTCCGACAGCGCCCCGGTGACCGTGACCGCGGGTGGGCGGACCGAGCAGGTCGCCGAGGAGGCGTTCGTCGTCGTCCCGCCCGGCGACAGCGAGGTGCGCGTCGACGCCGACGGCGTGCTGATCCGGCTGTTCTCCCCGCGGGCCGAGGACCTGGCGGCGGCCGCGGTCAACGCCGACGTCTACGCCGAGCCCGACCCGCGCGCCGCGCCGCTGGTGCCGTGGCCGGACCCGGTCGGCGGTTTCCGGCTCCGGGTCTACCGGCTGGCCGACACCCCGATCGCCGAGGGCCGGTTCGGCCGGATCTTCCGGACCACGAACGTGATGGTCAACTTCCTCGCCGAGGAGCCGGCCCCGCGCAACGTGCAGAAGCTGTCGCCGCACCACCACGACGACTTCGAGCAGGTCTCGCTGGCGGTCAAGGGCCGGTTCGTGCACCACATCCGCTACCCGTGGGGCCCGGACGCCACCCAGTGGCGCCCCGACGAGAGCCGCGAGATCCCCACCCCGTCGATCTGCGTCATCCCCCCGCCGACGGTGCACACCACCCAGGGCGTCGGGGACCACCAGCAGCTGATCGACCTCTTCTCCCCGCCGCGGGTCGACTTCTCCGCCTCCGGCTGGGTGCTCAACGCCGACGACTACCCGGCGGCGTGACCGGACCCCGGGCCAGCCTCTTCCGCGCCGCCCTCGCCGACGCCCGGGGGCCCGCCCTGGGCACCTGGGTGAAGATCCCGGCGACGGAGGTCGTGGAGCTGGTCGCGCTGGCCGGCTTCGACTTCGTCGTGATCGACCTGGAGCACTCCCCCATCGACCTGGAGTCGGCGTTCCGGCTGATCGGGACGGCGCTGCACACCGGCGTCTCCCCGATCGTCCGGGTGGCCGACCTGCATCCCGGCCTGGTGCAGCGGGTGCTCGACGCCGGCGCCGAGGGCGTGATGGTGCCGCACGTCGACACCCCGGAGCAGGCCCGGGCCGCCGCGGCGGCGGTGCGCTTCCCGCCGCTGGGCACCCGCGGGGTGGGCGCCACCAGCCGGGCCGGCGCGTGGGGCGCGCTCCCGCTGGCGGAGTACCTGCGCCGCGGCCAGGAGGAGGTCGTGCTGATCGCCCAGGTCGAGAGCGCCCTCGGCGTCGCGAACGCCGGGGAGATCGCCGCCGTCCCGGGTGTGGACGCGCTGCTGGTCGGTGCGGCCGACCTCTCGGTGAGCGAGGGGAAGACCCCGTCCGACCCGGACGTCGTCGCGCTGATCGCCTCTGCGATCGCGCAGGGCCGCGCCGCCGGGGTGCCGGTCGGCAACGCCGGGGCGGCCACCGCGGCCGCGGTGCGCGCGGCCGTCGACACCGGTTTCACCTTCACCATGCTCAGCAACGACGCCACCCTGCTCGGCTCCGCCGCCCGGGCGGCGGTCGACGCGGGCCGCAGCGTGACCTTCCACGACGAGGAGACGAGATGAGCGACCCCCTGGCCGGCACGGTCGTGCTGGTCGTCGGCGCGAGCGCCGGGATCGGTGCGGACACCGCGCGGGTGCTGGCCGCCGACGGCGCGAGCCTGATGCTGGTGGCCCGGAACGAGGGCCCGCTGGCGGCGCTCACCGAGGAGCTGCAGGCCGCGGGCCACGACGTCGCCTGCACCACCGGTGACGTCTCCTCCGCCGACGACGTCGCGCGGTTCGTCGGCGCGACCGTCGCCCGGTTCGGCCGGCTCGACGGTGCGTTCAACAACGCCGCGATGACCCAGGCCGGCCGGCTGGACCAGGTGCCGGAGGCCGACTTCGACCAGCTCATGGCGGTGAACGTGAAGGGCACCTGGCTGTGCCTGCGGGAGGAGGTCCGGGTGATGGAGGCCCAGGGCTCCGGCTCGATCGTCAACGTGAGCAGCATCGGCGGGCTGCGCGGCAGCTCGGGCATGGGCGCCTACCAGGCCAGCAAGCACGCGGTCATCGGGCTCACCCGCACCGCCGCGCACGACGTGGGGCCGCTCGGCATCCGGGTGAACGTCGTCGCCCCCGGGCCGACCGAGACGCCGATGCTGCAGAAGACCCGGGAGGCGATCCCGGGCGGGGTCGAGGCCCGGATCGCTGCGACGCCGCTGCGCAAGGCCGGCACCGGCCCGGAGGTCGGCAACGTGGTGTCCTTCCTGCTCAGCGACCGGGCCAGCCACCTGTCCGGCGTGGTCCTGCCGGTGGACGGTGGGTTCGTTGCCTGAGCAGACCGGCATGCAGATCGGCACGCTGCGGCTGCCCGCCCGGGTGCACGTGGGCTGGGGCGCCCGGGCCCAGCTGCCCGAGGTCGTCGGCCTGCACGGCCGCCGCGCGCTCGCCGTCGTCGACCCGTTCCTGGTCGGCACCCCGGTGCTCACCGAGACCGTCGAGGCACTGACGGCGGCCGGCATCGAGGTGCGGGTCTACGCCGACATCACCCCCGAGCTGCCCGTCGACACCCTCACCGCCGCCGCGGAGGTCGCCCGGGAGTACGGGGCCGACGTCATCGTGGCCATCGGCGGCGGGAGCGCGCTGGACGCCGCCAAGGTCGTGGCCCTGCTGTCCCGCTTCGACGGCCCGCTGTCCGGCTACTACGGCGAGAACCTGGTGCCCGGGCCGGTCGTGCCGATCGTCGCGGTGCCCACCACCGCCGGCACCGGCTCGGAGGTGACCCCGGTCGCGGTCGTCTCCGACCCCGACCGGGAGCTCAAGGTGGGCATCTCCAGCCCGTTCCTGGTCCCGGTCGCCGCGATCGTCGACCCGGAGCTGACGGTCGGCGCGCCCCCGAGCGTGACGGCGTTCTCCGGCATCGACGCGCTGGTGCACGCCGTGGAGTCGTACACCGCCCGCGAGCTGGACGTCGACTGGTCCGCGCCGCAGCCGGTGTTCACCGGCCGCAACGCGCTGATCGAGCCGATCGCGCTGCAGGCGGCCGCGCACCTGGGGCCGTGGCTGCCGGTCGCCGTCCGGGAGCCGGGCAACCGGCAGGCCCGCTCGGAGGTCGCCCGCGGGGCGCTGCTGGGCGGCATCGCGTTCGGCTCGACCGGCACCCACCTGTGCCACGCGCTGCAGTACCCGATCGGTGCGCTGACCAAGACCCCGCACGGGCTCGGCACCGGGCTGGTGCTGCCCTACGTGCTCGACCTGCTCCGGCAGGACGCCGGCACGGCGGCCCGGATCGCCGCCCTCGGCGCGGCGCTGGAGGGCATCCCGGCGGACGAGGCGTCGGCCGAGCGCACCCTCGCGCGGGTCGTGGCGATCAACGCCGAGATCGGCGTCCCGACCGACCTGGCCGCCATCGGCCTGACCCGCGACCAGCTGCCGCACGTCGCCGACCTCGCGCTGCGCTCGGCCCGACTGCTGGCCATCGCACCCGTCGACCCCACCCGGGAGCTGCTGCTCGAGGTCCTCGAGCACGCCCTCGCCGGCACCCTCACCGATCGGAGCCCCGCGTGACCCCGCCCGCCGACCTGCAGACCGACCTGTTCATCGACGGGCAGTGGCGGCCCGGCTCGGACGGCCGCCGCTTCGACGTCGTCGACCCGTCGGACTCCTCGGTCATCGCCCACTTCGCGATCGCCACCGAGGCCGACTGCCACGCCGCCGTGGACGCCGCGGCCGCCGCGCAGGAGGCCTGGGCGGCGACCGCGCCGCGGGAGCGCAGCGAGCTGCTGCGCGCCGCGTACGACGTGCTGACCGACGAGGTCGAGCACTTCGCCGCGCTGATGGTGCGGGAGAACGGCAAGTCCTGGGGCGACGCCATGGGCGAGGCCGGCTACGCCAAGGAGTTCTTCCGCTGGTTCGCCGAGGAGGCGGTGCGGGTGCCCGGTGACTACCGGCTCTCCCCCGCCGGTGACAAGCGGATCGTGGTCGACCGGCAGCCGATCGGCGTCTCGCTGCTGATCACGCCGTGGAACTTCCCCGCCGCCATGGCGACCCGCAAGCTCGCCCCGGCACTGGCCGCCGGCTGCACCACGATCCTCAAGCCCGCCCGCGAGACGCCGCTGACCGCCGCCTACGTCGTCGACGTGCTCCGCCGGGTCGGGGTGCCGCGCGGCGTGGTGAACCTGGTGACGCCGGTGCCCACCGGCCCGCTGGTGAAGGCGATGGTCGACCGGCCCGAGGTGCGCAAGCTGTCGTTCACCGGGTCGACCGAGGTCGGCCGCGAGCTGCTGCACGCCTGCGCGGACAGCGTGGTCAGCGCCTCGATGGAGCTCGGCGGCAACGCCCCGCTGATCGTGCTGCCCGGCGCCGACCTGGACGCCACCGTCGAGGGCGCCCTGCTGGCGAAGATGCGCAACGGCGGCTCGGCCTGCACCGCCGCCAACCGCTTCTACGTGCACAGCTCGCTGCACGACGAGTTCGTCGCCCGGATGGACGCCGCGCTGGGGGAGGTCGCCGTCGGCCCGGGGCTCGACCGCGGCAACGACCTCGGGGCGCTGGTGTCGGTGCACGAGCGCGACAAGGTCGCCGAGCTGGTCGACGGCGCGGTGGCCGCGGGGGCGACCGTCGTCCGGGGCGGCACCTCCTCGGCCGAGGGCGCGTTCTACGACGCCACGCTGCTCACCGGTGTGCAGCACGGGTCGACGATCAACCGGACCGAGATCTTCGGCCCGGTGACCGCGGTGGTGCGGTTCGACGACGTCGACGAGGCGGTCCGGATGGCCAACGACACGGTCTACGGGCTGATGGCCTACGTGTTCGGCGAGGAGCGGGCGGCGATGGCGGTCGCCCGCCGGCTGGAGGCCGGGATGGTCGCGGTCAACCGCGGCGTGGTGAGCGACCCGGCCGCGCCGTTCGGCGGGGTCAAGCAGAGCGGGCTGGGCCGGGAGGGCAGCTCCGAGGGCATCCTGGAGTTCCTCGAGCAGAAGTACATCGCGCTGACCGCCTGACCGGCGCGGTCGCCGGGGCCGGCAGCTCAGCCGGCCCCGGTGACCGCCGCGGAGCCGGCACCGGGCAGGCGCACGGTCCGGTCGGCCCAGGCGCCGAGCAGGTCCTCGTCGTGGCTGACGGCCAGCACGCCCAGCCGGCCGGCCGCGACGTCGGCGGAGACGGCGGCGACCAGCGACGCCGCGGTCGAGGCGTCGAGCATGGCGGTCATCTCGTCGCAGACCAGGTAGCGCGGCTGCTGGGCCAGCGCCCGGGCCAGGCAGGCGCGCTGCAGCTGACCGTCGCTGACCTCGTGCGGACGGCGGGTGAGCAGGTCCGCGGTGAGGCCGACCCGCTCCGCCAGCTCGCGCACCCGCCGTTCGCGCGCGCCCGCCCCGGCCCGGCCGGCGGTCGTGGTGCCGCGCACCCGCAGCGGCTCGGCGACCACCGCGGCCAGCGTCAACCGCGGGTCGACCGACAGCCGCGGTGACTGGAAGACCATGCCCACCGCGGTGCGCAGCTCCCGCTGCGTCCGGTACCGCACTCCGGCCGGCGCGACGCCGTCGACCCGCACCGCCCCCACCCACGGGGCGAGCAGCAGCGCCAGCACGCGGGCCAGGGTGGACTTGCCGCTCCCGCTGGGCCCGGCCAGCCCGACCACCTCACCCGGCGCCACCGCGAGGCTCACCCCGTCGAGCACCGGCTCCCCCGGGGCGTGTCCGACGACCACCCCGGCCGCGGTCAGCACGGCCGCACCCCGACCAGGGCCGGGAGCGGGCGGCAGCGCGCCGACCGGCTGCCGGCGGCGTGCAGCCTGCCGCCGTCGCAGGCCCCGGCGTCCGGACGGCGCCGGTGGTACGCGCACCCGTCCGGCGGGTCGGTGAGCTCCGGCGGTGCGCCCGGGATGGGCACCAGACCACCGGCGGGCAGCGCGCCCAGCAGGTCCCGGGTGTAGTCGTGCGCCGGCTCGTCGAGCACCGCGCGGGCCGGGCCGGTCTCCAGCAGCCGGCCGGCGTACATGACCGCGAGGTCGTCGGCCGCCCCCGGCGTGCGCAGCAGCGCGCCCAGGTCGTGGGTGATCAGGAGCACCGCGCAGCCGGCGTCGGCCACCTCGCGCAGCAGCGCCAGGGTCCGGTCCACCAGCGGCCGGTCCAGCCCGGCGGTCGGCTCGTCGGCCAGCACCACCTCCGGGTCGCCTGCCAGCGCCAGCGCGACCACCACCCGCTGGGCCATGCCCCCGGAGAGCTGGTGCGGGAACCGGTCCAGGTCGCCCGGGTCCAGGCCGGCCCGCTCCGCCAGCGCGTCGGCGCGGGCCCGCGGGTCGGCCCCCGGTGCCAGCTCGCGCACCGCCTCCTCGAGCTGGCTGCGGGCGGTGCGCACCGGGGTCAGCGAGGTGGCCGCCGACTGCGGCACCAGGGCGATCCGCCGTCCGCGGACCTGCGTGCCCAGCACCCGGGTGGGCGCGGCGAGCACCTCCACCGGCGGACCGCCGGTCAGCAGGGCCGACCCGGTGACCACCGCGGTGGCGGGCAGCAGCCCGAGCAGCGCCGAGGCCAGCACCGACTTGCCGCTGCCGCTCTCCCCCACCAGGGCGAGCACCCGGCCGGGGTGCAGGTCGAAGGAGACCTCCGTCGCCGCGTGCACCACCGGCCCGGGCGCCCGCCGGCGGGCGGGGCGCAGCGGGAACCGGACCGTCAGGTCGCGCACCGCGAGCGTCGGGGTCATCGGGGCACCTCGACCCGCTGGGGCAGCGCGACCCGGTCACGCAGCGCCGAGCCGACCGCCGCCACCGCGAGGGTGGCGAGCACCAGGCCGAGCGCGGGGAAGGCCAGCGTCCACCAGCCGCCGAGCAGCAGCGAGCTGCGCGCCTCCTCCAGCAACGTGCCCAGGCTGGCCCGGTGCGGCGGCAGGCCGAGACCGAGGAAGCTCAGCGTCGACTCGTGCCAGACGGCGTGCGGCAGCAGCAGGACCGCGGCGACCAGGGCCTGCGGCAGGGCCGCGGGCAGCAGGTGCCGGTGCACGACCCGCCACCGGGTGGCCCCGCCCAGCACCGCGGCGTCGACGTGCGGCCGGTCGCGCAACGACAGCACCTCGGCCCGGACGACGCGGGCCACCTGGGTCCAGTGGGTCAGCGCGATCGAGGCGACGACCGCGACCAGGCTGCCGCGGAACAGCGCCACCAGCACGATCCCCAGCAGCAGGTGCGGTACCGCGTTCACCCCGTCGACCACCCGCATGGCCAGCCGGTCGGCCCAGCCGCCGGCGACCCCGGACAGCGCCCCGACCAGCGCACCGATCACCGTGGACAGCACCGCGCAGACCGCCGCGATCAGCAGCGAGACCCGCAGGCCCGCCGCAGTGCGGACGAACAGGTCGCGGCCGGCGGAGTCGGTGCCGAACGGGTGGTCGGCCGAGGGTGCCTGGCGGGCCGCGGCGAAGTCGGTCACCCGGTCGTCGACCCCGGCCACCGCCGGCACCAGGACGGCGTAGGCGGCCAGCACCGCGAGCACGGCCAGCCCCAGCACGAGCCGTCGGTCAGCCATCCGCGGCCACCCGGGGGTCGAGCAGCACGTAGGCCACGTCGGCGACCAGCGAGCCGACCAGCACGGCGACGGTGGTGAGCACGGTGAGGAACGCCAGCAGCGGGAAGTCCAGCTCGGTGGCCGAGGTGACCACCGCCTGCGCCAGCCCCGGCCAGCTGAAGACCTCCTCGACCAGCACGGCACCGACCACCAGCTCGGGCAGCCGGGCACCCAGCAGGGTGGCGAACGGCAGCAGGGCGGTGGGCAGCGCGTGCCGCAGGACGACGGTGCGCTCGGCCAGCCCCCGGGAGCGCGCCCCGGCCACGTGGTCCTCCCCCAGCGACCGCAGCAGCGACTGGCGCACGTTGAGCAGCAGCCACGGCAGCTGCGACAGCGCGAGCACCAGCGCGGGCAGCACCAGGTGCCGGGCGACCTGCCCGGCGGTGAGCTCCGCGCCCGCGTCGGTCAGCCCGGCCACCGGCAGCCAGGACAGCGCGACGCCGAACACCGCGACCCCGCCGAGCGCCACCACGAAGGGCGGCAGCCCCTGCAGCAGCAGGCAGCCCGGCGTCACCAGCCGGTCGACCCAGCCGCCGCGACGGGCCGCGGTCCAGGTGCCCAGGACCAACGCCAGGACGACGGCCGCCAGCAGCGCGACCGCCACCAGCAGCAGGGTCCAGGGCAGCCGCTCGGCCAGCACCTGCGCCACCGGCTGCCCGAAGGACCGCGACGTCCCCAGGTCACCGGTGACCAGGTCGCCCAGCCAGCCCAGGTACTGCGCCGGCCATGGCCGGTCGGTGCCCAGCTGGGCGGCGATCTCGTCCTGGGTGGCCTGGCTGGCGGTGAGGTAGCGGTCGCCGAGGTACCCGGCCAGCGGGTCGAACGGCGAGGCCGCCGCCGCCGCGAACACCCCGGCCGACACGGCCAGCACGACGGGCACCGCGTGCAGCAGCCGCCGTCCGGCCATCCGGGCCGCGGCCGCCCGGCGCGAGGACGGCTGCCCGCCCGGGCGCTGCGCCCCGGGAGCGTCCAGCAGCGCGGCCGTCACCCGGCGCGCCGCCACTCGCGCACGTTCCACCACGGGCCCCAGCTCACCCCGTGCGAGTGCGGCTCGAGCACCTCCTCGGCGCCGGTCCAGCCGCCGTCCCGCACCACGTAGACGTGCTCCAGGAAGACCAGCACCACCGCGGGCGGGTCGGCGACGAACTCGCGCTGCACGGAGCGGTAGGCCGCCGTCCGGACCGCCGGGTCGCTGCTCCGCCGGCCCGCGTCGAGCGCGGCGTCCACCTCGGGGTCGACGTGGTCGCTCGGGTTGTCGAACGGGCCGCCGACGCCGTCGCGGGTGTAGACCGAGTGCAGCGCCGCGTACAGCAGGGTGTCCGGGTCGTAGGGGACGTCCCCGCCGCCCAGCAGGCCGGCGTCCACCGGGATCCGCGGGCGGAACTGCGGCCGGTCCACCGCCTCGAGGTCGACCTCCACCCCGACCGCCAGGGCGTCGGAGGCGAAGGCCTGCGCCAGGTCGCGGCGCAGCGTCTCCTCCGGGAAGTACATCAGCGTGAACTCCGCCCGGACACCGTCGCGCACCCGGACGCCGTCCGGCCCGGGCACCCAGCCGGCGGCGTCGAGCAGCTGCCGGGCCCGGTCGGGGTCGTGGTCGAACGTGGCGGCGGGCTCGAAGGCGTCGCCGAGCACCTCGGGGACCGGCGTGGACGCGGGGACGCCGTGCCCGCCGAGGATCGAGGCCACCATGGCGTCCCGGTCGACGGCGTGGTTGAGCGCGAGCCGCACGGCCGGGTCACCGGTCACCGGGTCGCCGGCCGGCAGCGAGACCGAGCGGGTGTCGGCGCTGGGGTGGCCCACCACCGTGAGCCCGTCGGTGCCGGCCAGGGTGTCGGCCAGCAGCGGGGGCAGCGTCGTGCCGTCGAACTCACCCCCGGCCATCCGCTGGGCCCGGGTGTTGTCATCGGGCACGTACACGACGACGAGCTCGCCGACCTCGGGCTCGCCGTCCCAGTACCCCGGGTTGGCGGTGTAGACGGTGCGGTCACCGCGCCGCTCGGCGAGCAGGTACGGGCCGGTGCCGACCGGCTCGGTGTTGAGCGGGCTCTCCTCGGCCGGGCCGGGGGTCGCCAGCGCCTCGGCCGGTGCGATGCCGAGCAGCAGCTTGGTCGGGAACGGCGCGTACGGGTACGCCAGCCGGAACTGCACGGTCAGCGGGTCGGGTGCGGTGACCTCGGCGACCATCGCGTAGTTCGTGGCGATGGGCGAGGCCAAGACCGGGTCGAGCACCGCCCGGTAGGTGGCCACCACGTCCTCGGCGCCGAAGGTGGTGCCGTCGGAGAAGCGGACGCCCTCGCGGAGCGGGACGGTCCACGTCGTGCCGGCGGCGTCGGCCGAGGGCAGCTCTGCGGCCAGCGCGGGCTCCAGCTCGGGCAGCCCGGATCCACCGGCCAGCCGGACCAGCCCGTCGTAGACCTTGGAGGCGCCGGTCTCGCCGTGGCCGGCGACCGGGTTGAACGCCTCCGGCTCGTAGGCGTCGGCCAGCACCAGCCGCGCCACCTCGGCCGGGTCGTCACCGGCCGAGCCGGGGGCCGTGCAGCCGGTGAGCACGGCGAGGGCGGCCAGGCCGGCCCCGAGCAGAGCGGGTCGGGCGTGGTGCGGGGTCACGCAGGGGCTCCGTTCCGACGGCCCACCCTGGGCAGCCTTGTTGCGAACTCGTGGCAAGAAGCTAGTTGTTGCACACGCGTTGCAACAAGGCGGCCCGGCGACGACCGGGTGAACACCCGCCGGCCGCTCCCGGCCCGGGGTCAGCCGGCCGGCAGCGACGCCGTGGTCCGGTCGCCGTCGACCCGCCCGGCCACCAGGGTCAGCACCCGGTCGGCGCGGTCGACGGCGGCCCGCTCGTGGGTCGCGTGGACGACGACGGCCCCACGCGCCGCCTCCTCGGCCAGCGCCGCCAGGACGACGGCCTGGGTGGCGGCGTCCACCCCGGCGGTCGGCTCGTCGACCAGCAGCAGGCCGGCCCGGGCGACCAGCCCCTGCGCCACGAGCGCCCGCTGCCGCTGCCCGCCGGACACCGCGGACAGCGGCACCCCGAGCACGCCGGTGAGCCCCAGCCGGTCGGCGCACTCGGCGACCAGCGCGTGGTCGGTGGCGCGCAGCCGCCGCCACCGGCCCAGCTCCCGCCAGCGGCCCATGGCGAGCGTGTCGCCCACCGTGACCGGCAGGTCGTCGGGCACGGCGCTGCGCTGCGGCACGTAGGCCACCGTCGTCCCGGCCGGCCGGTCCACCCGACCCGAGGTCGGCTCCAGCACCCCGGCGAGCACGTCGAGCAGCGTCGACTTCCCGGCGCCGTTGCCGCCGACGAGCGCGGTCACCGCGCCGGCCGGCAGCCGGGCGGACACCCCGTCCAGGGCCAGCACCTCGCCGCGCCGGACGGTGAGCCCCACGACGTCGACCTCGGCTCCCGGCACCGGACCAGGCTAGCAAGACTGAGAATCGTTCCCAGTACAGTCCTCCGGCATGGCCTGGCTGATCGACCCGTTCACGCTGCCCTTCATGCAGCGCGCCCTGCTCGGCGGGGTCCTCGCCGCGGCGATGTGCGCGGTGGTGGGCACCTGGGTCGTCGTCCGCGGGATGGCGTTCCTCGGCGAGGCGCTCGCCCACGGCATGCTCCCCGGGGTCGCGGTGGCCACCCTCGCCGGCTGGCCACCCGTGCTCGGCGCCGCGGTCAGCGCCGGGGTGATGAGCGTCGGGGTCGGTGTCGTCGCCCGCCGGGCCCGGCTGTCGGCCGATACGTCCATCGGGCTGCTGTTCGTCGGCATGCTGGCGCTCGGGGTGGTGATCGTCTCCCGCTCGCGGTCCTTCGCCACCGACGTCACCGCGATCCTCTTCGGCGACGTGCTGGCGATCCGCACGCCGGACCTGCTCGTCGTCGGCACCGCGCTGGTGGTGCTGGTCGGCGTCTGCGCGCTGTTCCACCGCTCGTTCCTGGCCCTGGCGTTCGACCGCCGGACCGCCGCCACGCTGGGCCTGCGCCCGCGGTCGACCCACGTCGTCATGGTGCTGACCGTCACCGCCGCCGTCGTCACCTCCTACCAGTCGCTGGGCTCGCTGCTGGTCGTGGCGCTGCTGCTCGCACCGGCCGCGGCGGCCCGCCAGTGGACCCGGCGGGTGCCCTCGACCATGGCGCTCGGTGCCCTCCTCGGGGCGCTGTCGGTGCTGGCCGGCCTGCTCCTGTCCTGGCACGCCGGCACCGCCGGCGGCGCCTCCATCGCAGCCTGCGCCGTCGGGTCGGTCGGCCTGTCCGTCGTGGCCCGCGCCGTCGTCCGCCGCTGAACCCCACCCGACCCGAACCGAGGAGCTCCTCGTGCCCCGCCCCCTGCCCCCGCCCGCCCCGCGCACCCGCTGGTCCGCACCGGTGGTCGCAGCCTGCGCCACCGCGCTGCTCGCCACCGGGTGCGCCGCCGACTCCGCCGCCGACTCCCCCGCCGGCACGACCGGGGCCGGACCGGCTCCCACCGGCGGTCACGGGTACGTCGCCGGGGCCGAGGAGCTCGGCGAGCCCCAGCTCCAGCTGACCCACCTGGACGAGGCGGGCTCGGTGCACGCCCTCGACCTGCTCACCGGCGAGTCCGCCCCGGTGGGCGAGGTCGGGCGCACCGACGCGGTGGCCAGCGACGGGCGGTTCCTGTTCACCTCGGGCCCGGCCGGCCGGCTCAGCGTCGTCGACACCGGCACCTGGACCGTGGACCACGGCGACCACGTGCACTACTACCGGGCACCGGCCCGCGTCGTCGGCACGCTGGCGTGGTCCGGGGAGGTGCGGGCGGCCTCCTCGGAGACGCTCACCGCGCTCTTCTCCCCCACTACGGGCGCGGGCGTGGTGCTCGACCGCGCGGCCCTCGGCCAGGGCGAGATCGAGACCGTCGCCACCTCGGCGGGCGTACCGCACGACGGCGCGCTGGTGCCCCTGGGCAGCCGGGTCGTCGCCACCGGACCGGCGTCGGTCGAGGTGCGGGAGGACGGCGGTGACCCCACCGGGACCGAGGCCCCCTGCACCGACCCGCGCGGCGGGGCGGCCACCCGGGTGGGGGTGGTCGTGTCCTGCGCCGACGGGGCCGTGCTCGCCACCGAGACCGCCGAGGGGGTGACCCTCGAGCGGATCCCCTACCCGTCGCCCGTCGCCGACGGGGACCGGGCGGTCTCGCTCGCCAACCGGGCCGGGCGGCCCGTGCTGGCCGCCCCCGCCGGGCAGCACGGCGTGTGGCTGCTGGACACCCGGGCCCGCAGCTGGCAGCTGGTGCCGACCGCCACGCCGTGGGCGCAGGCGGTCGCCGCCGACGACGCGCAGGACCGGGTGGTGGGCCTGGACACCGGCGGCCGCGTGGTCGTGCTGGAACCGGCCACCGGCGCCCTGGCCGCCACCGAGCCGCTGGTCGCACCCGACCAGGTTGCCGACGTCGTCCTGCAGGTGGACGCCGACCGGGCGTACCTGAACGTGCCGGACCAGGACCAGCTGGTGGAGGTCGACTACGCCGACGGCGCCCGGCTCGCGCGCACCTTCCCGACCGCGGTCACCCCGGACCACCTCGCGGAGACCGGGCGATGAGGGCACTCACCCGGACCGCCGCCGCCCTGCTGCTGACCGCCGGCGCGCTCGCCGGCTGCGGGGCCACCGCCGACGACCGGCCGCTGGTGGTGGTCACCACGAACGTCCTCGGCGACGTGGTGGGCGAGCTGGTGGGCGGGCAGGCCGAGGTGGTCGTGCTCATGCCCGACGGCGCCGACCCGCACTCGTTCGAGGTGTCGGCGCAGGAGGCCGCCCGGATGCGGGCCGCGGACCTGCTGGTGGCCAACGGCCTCGGCCTCGAGGAGGGGCTCGCCGTGCACGTGCAGGCGGCCCGCGACGACGGCGTGCCGGTGGTCGAGGCCGGCGACGCCGTCGACCCGGTCGAGTGGACGACCGAGGACGCCTCGGGGGTGGACCCGCACTTCTGGACCGACCCGCAGCAGATGGTCGCCGTCGTCGACGCGGTGTCCGAGGCGGTCGCCGAGCACGTCCCGGACGTCGACCTGGACCGGCTGGCGGCCGACACCGCGACCTACCGGGCCGAGGTCGAGGATCTCGACGCCTGGATGGGCGCCCAGTTCGAGCTCATCCCGGCCGAGCGCCGGGACCTGGTCACCAACCACCACGTCTTCGGCTACCTGGCGGCGCGGTTCGGCTTCACCGTCGTCGGTGCGGTCGTCCCGAGCGGCACCACGCTGGCCTCGCCGAGCGCGAGCGACCTCGAGGACCTGGCCGGGGCGATCCGGGAGGCCGGTGTCCGCACGGTGTTCGCCGACTCGTCGCAGCCGGACCGGCTCGTGCAGGTGCTGGCCGAGCAGGCCGGCGTCCAGGTGGCGGTCGTGCCGCTGTTCACCGAGTCGCTGACCGGCCCGGGCGGTGGCGCGGAGAGCTACCTGCAGATGATGCGCGCCAACACCGAGGACATCGTGGCCGGGCTGAGCTGACCCGCTGATGAGAATGAGAACGGTTCCCGTTAGAGTCGGTTCCATGACCACCACTCACCCCCGGCCCCGGGCCCGGCTGCTCGGCCTGGGCGCCGCCGGCCTGCTCCTGGTCGGCTGCTCCTCGAGCACCGACGCCGACGCCTCCGCCCCGTCCACCACCGCCACGGACACCGCCGCCGAGACGGTGCCCGCGCCGCAGCCCCGGCTCACGCTGACCTACGACGGCGGCCTGCTGGTGCTGGACGCCGAGACCCTCGACGTGGTCGGCGACCACGCGCTGGACGGGTTCCTCCGGGTCAACGCCGCCGGCGACGGACGGCACGCCCTGGTCACCACCGAGGAGGGCTTCCAGGTCCTCGATGCCGGCGTCTGGACCCAGGACGGCACCTCCTACGCCACCGACCCCGCCCTCACCGACGACGTGTTCGCGGCCGACACCGCCGGCCACGTCGTGGTGCACGGCGACCGCACGGTGCTCTTCGCCGACGGCACCGGCGACATCAGCTCCTTCCGCACCGAGGAGCTGCTCACCGCCGACGGGCTGCCGGAGACGCGCAGCTGGACGTCGGAGGCGGCGCACCACGGCGTCGCGATCGAGCTGGCCGACGGGTCGCTGCTGTCCACCCTCGGCGACGAGGAGTCGCGCACCGGCGTGCGGGTGCTCGACCCGTCCGGCGAGGAGGTGGCGCGGTCCGAGGACTGCCCGAACGTGCACGGCGAGGGCACCGTGCCCGGGGAGGTCGCGGTGTTCGGCTGCACCGACGGGGTGCTGCTCTACGACGGCGCCTTCACCAAGCTGACCGCGCCCGACGCCTACGGCCGCACCGGCAACGTCTTCACCACCGAGGACTCACCGGTGGCGCTGGGCGACTACAACGCCGACCCCGACGCCGAGGGCTACCTGCTCAGCCAGCTCGCGCTGATCGACACCGCCACGGCCACCCTGCGCGTCGTCCCGCTGCCGGCCGGCGTGCAGTACACCTTCCGCGACCTGGCGCGCGGCCCGGCGGGCGAGGCGGTGGTGCTCGGCACGGACGGCAGCCTGCACGTGCTCGACGAGCAGACCGGTGAGCTGCTCGCCAGCCACCCGGTCATCGCTCCCTGGGAGGGGCCGGCCGAGTGGCAGGACCCGCACCCGGCGGTCAAGGTGCACGACGGCACCGCCTACGTGACCGAGCCGGCCACCGACGCGGTGCACGCGGTCGACCTGGCCACCGGCGAGGTGCTGGCCACCGCCGAGCTGCCGGCCACGCCGAACGAGATCGCGGTCGTCACCGGCTGACGGTGCCCCGCGGCGGAGCTGCGCTCCCGGCGCAGCTCCGCCGTCGCGGTCAGCCGGCCGCGGTGCCCCGGCGGGCCCGGACGGCCGCGGCCAGCTCGGCCAGCAGCGCCTCGGTGGTCGGCAGGTCGACGCAGGCGTCGGTGACGCTCTTGCCGTACTCGAGTGCCTCCGGGTGCCGGCGGTCCAGGTCCTGCCGTCCGGCGACCAGGTTGCTCTCCACCATCACGCCGCGGATCGCCTGCTCGCCCCCGGCGACCTGCCCGGCGAGGTCGCGCACCACCTCGGCCTGGCGGCGGTGGTCCTTCTGGCTGTTGCCGTGCGAGGCGTCGACGACGACGACCTCCGGCAGCCCGCGGGCCGCCAGCGCCCGCTTGAGGTCGGCGACGTGCGCCGCGGAGTAGTTCGGGCCGTCCTTGGCGCCGCGCAGGATGACGTGGCCGGTGTCGTTGCCGGTGGTCGACAGCTGGGCGGTCACCCCGTGGGCGTCCACGCCGAGGAACTCGTGCGGGGCCCGGGCGGTCATCACCGCCTGGATCGCGGCGTCGATGCTGCCCTCCGGCGAGTTCTTGAAGCCGACGACGGAGGAGAAGCCGGACACCCGCTCCCGGGCCGTCTGGTCGGTGACGTTGCGCGCGCCCACGCCGTTGTAGGTGACCAGCCCGTTGACGTACTGCGGCGTCAGCGCGTTCAGCGGCTCGGCGGCCACCGGCACGCCCAGGGCGGTGATCGCGCGCATCAGCATCCGGGTGGCGACCAACCCGACGCTGATCCGGCTGGAGCCGTCCAGGAACGGGTCGTAGGCGAAGCCCTTCCAGTCCACCTCGGTCCGCGGCTTCTCCGTGTAGGTCCGCATCAGCACCTCGAGGTCGGCACCGTGCCGCTCGCGCATCCGGGCGAGGAAGCCGGCGTACTCCAGCGCCGCCGCCGGGTCGTGGATCGAGCAGGGCCCGGCGATGACGGCCAGCCGGTCGTCGCGGCCGGCCAGCACGTCGGTGACGGCGCGGCGCGCGTCCCGGGTGGTGGCGACCGAGGCCGCCGACAGCGGGACGACGGCCGCGACCGCTGCCGGGGTGACGACGACGCTGAGCCCGGTGATCCGCGCGTTCACCAGGCCGGCCAGGTCGCCCTCCGCCGCCGGCGCGACGCCCAGCCGCTGCTGCACGCCGGGCAGCAGCTCGGCCAGCGTCGCGTCGATCTGCGCGTTCACCCGGGTCTGGACCTCCAGCAGGTGGTCGGCGACCCGGGTCGCCTCGTCCAGCAGCTGGTCGGCCGTGGTGGGTGCGCTCATGCCACCAGTCTCGGTGCACGGGTCCGCGGCGCGGGCGCCGGGTGGCGCGCGTGCCCCGGCGCTACGGGGTACCGGCGCGGGATGAGCGGCAAGACGGCGGACGACTACGCGGACGACTACACCGACCCGGAGCTGCGGGCCCGGCTCAAGGAGGAGCTCGAGGCGGGTGACCGCGGCGGCCGGCCCGGCCAGTGGAGCGCCCGGAAGAGCCAGCTGCTGGTCACCGAGTACGAGCAGCACGGCGGCGGCTACCGGCACGAGGGCCGGCGGACGGAGTCGCAGGAGCACCTGCAGCAGTGGACCGGGCAGGACTGGCACACCGCCGACGGCAGCACCCGGGCCCGGGACGGCGGGGGCACCGCGCGCTACCTTCCCGACGCCGCCTGGCAGCTGCTCACCCCGGCCGAGCAGCGGGCCACCGACCGGGCCAAGCGGGACGCCGACGAGCAGCACGCGCCGAACACCGACGCGGCCCGGGAGGCCCGGGCCGCCGCCGAGCTGATCGACCTCCCCGCGGCCGAGGCGCGGGCCCGGGTGGCCGGGATGCACGGTGCGAGCCAGCTCGACCGGGCCCGGCGCGCCGAGGAGGAGCTGGGCCGGGGGCGGAAGACCGTGCTCCGGGAGATCGACCGGCAGCGCGACGCCGACTGAGCGGCCGGGTCAGCTCAGAGCAGCTTGCCGCAGGTCGGCCAGGCGCCCGCCCCCTGACCGGCCAGCACCTCCTCGCCCACCGCGATCTGCTGCTCCCGGCTGGCCAGGTCGGCACGCGAGGCGTAGGCGGTGCCGCCGTAGGCCGCCCACGTCGACTGGCTGAACTGCAGGCCGCCGTAGTAGCCGTTGCCGGTGTTGATGCTCCAGTTGCCGCCGGACTCGCAGCGGGCGACCGCGTCCCAGTCGTTCCCCGCGGCCGGCGGCGGGGCAGCCGGGGCGGGGGCGGCCGGCGCGGGCGCCGGGGCGCTCGCCGCGGGGGCGGGCCGGGTGCTCGGCGGCGGGCTCGCCGGGGCGGGCGGCGGCGCCTGCTCGGCCTTCCGGGCCTGCTCGGCCTGCAGCGCCACCACCGCGTCCCGCGCCGCCGCCAGCTCGGCCTGCACCGCGGCCTGCCGGGCCGCCAGCTCGGCCGCCTGCCGGCGGGCCTCCTGCGCCTGCCGCTCGGCGGCGGCCAGGTCGGCGGCGGCGCGCTGCGCGAGGTCCGCCGCCTCGGCCACCGCGGACTCGGCCGCGGCGGCGGCGTCGGCGGCCTGCTGCTGCGTGTCGGTGAGCCGGTCGGCGACCGCGGACCGGCTGCGCCCCACGGCGTCGAGGAGCGCGGCCCGCTCCAGCACCTGGGCCGGGTCGTCGGCGGTCAGCAGCGCCTGCAGGCCCGGCGAGGTGGTCGTGCCCATGTAGCTGTCCCGGGCGAAGTCGGCCACCGCCCCGCGGGCCACCGCTGCCTCCTGCTCAGCCTGCTGCGCGGCGCCGGCCGCGGTGGCCGCGGCGTCCTGGGCAGCGCGCTGACCGGACAGGCCCTCGTCGTAGCGCGCGCGGGCCGTCGCGGCGGCGGACTCGGCCGCGGTGATCGCCGCCTGCGCGTCGCCCAGCTCGGTGAGCGCCTGGCCCACCTGCGCGGCGGCGGCATCGGCGGCCTGCTGCGCGGCGCTGACCTGCTCGTCGGACGGCGCGGCACCGGCCGCGCCGGGCGCCAGGGACCACCCCAGCGTGCCGGCGATCGCGACGGCGGCCAGCCGGCCGGTCCACGATCGGGCCCGCGGTCCACCAGCTCGCGTCGGCTCCTGCACGCAGCGTCCCCCTCGTCGGCGGTTACGGTCCGGGACCGCCGCGGAGAGCGCCCTCGGCCCAGTGTGCCCCCGCCCGGCCTCCCCGGCCCGGCGGTTATGGCCCCGGCGGTCCCGGCTCAGCGTGCCCGGACCGGCCGACCGGCCGCCGTCACTCGAAGACGACCGTGCGGCTCCCGTGCACGAGCACCCGGTTCTCGGTGTGCCAGCGGACGGCGTGCGCCAGGGCCCGGGTCTCGGCCTCGCGGCCCCGGGCGGCGAGCTGCTCGGGGCTCAGCGAGTGGTCGACGCGGAGCATCTCCTGCTCGATGATCGGGCCCTCGTCCAGGTCCGCGGTGACGTAGTGGGCGGTCGCGCCGATGAACTTGACGCCGCGGGCGTGCGCCTGGTGGTAGGGCCGGGCGCCCTTGAAGCTGGGCAGCATCGAGTGGTGGATGTTGATCGCCTGGCCGGCCAGCTCGCGGCACAGCCCGTCGGAGAGGATCTGCATGTAGCGGGCCAGCACGACCAGGTCGACCTGCTCGGCGCGGACGATCTCCAGCAGCCGGGCCTCGGCCTCCGGCTTGGTGTCCCGGGTGACCGGCACGTGGTGGAACGGGACGCCGTAGAAGTCGGCGATGCCCTTCAGGTCCGGGTGGTTGGACACGATGGCGACCACGTCGAGGTGCAGCTCGCCGATGGAGTTGCGGAACAGCAGGTCGTTGAGGCAGTGCGCGTACTGGCTGACCATGATCAGCACCCGCTGGCGCACGGCGGTGTCGCTCATCCGCCAGCTCATGTCGAACCGGCCGGCGGTCTCCTCGAACGCCTGGCGCAGGTGGTCGAAGTCCAGCGGCTCGCCGTCGACGTGCGCGAACTCGACGCGCATGTAGAACATGCCGCTCGCCGGGCTGTCGAACTGGTGGCTCTCCAGGATGGTGCACCGTTCCTGCACGAGCAGGCCGGACACCGCGTGGACGATGCCCGGGGCATCCTGGCAGCTCAGCACCAGGACTCCGTGCTGGGCGTCAGCAGGCCGCGTCATCGGGTCTCCTCCTCCGGTCGGGTGCCCGAGGCCGGTCCGGCCTCAGCAGGTGGTGCCGTCGTGAACCTACGCAGCGAAACGGTGTGACGGGTACCGCAGATGACCTCTCCCGGCGTGCAGGAGGTGTGACCCAGGCCGCGACAATCGACGTAGGCCGGACCGGTCGTCCGTGACTGTCGCCCCCCGCCCGGCAGCGGGCACGCTGTCTGCTGCGCCACCGGCGTGGACGACGCCCCTGCTGCACCAGGAGGACGCATGGCCGACATGCACGCCCGGTCCACCACCATCCACGGCGACCCCGGCTCGGTCGGCGCGGCGACGGACTTCGTCCGCGACGAGGTCATGCCGGAGGTCCGGGCGATGGACGGCTGCGTCGGCCTGTCGATGCTGGCCGACCCCGCCTCGGGCCGGTGCATCGTGACCACCTCCTGGCGGGACGAGGCGGCGATGCGCGCCAGCCGCGAGGGCGTGCGCGCCTCGGCGCAGCGCACCGCGGAGATCCTCGGCGGGGAGCCGGAGCTGCAGGAGTGGGAGATCGCGGCGATGCACCGGGTGCTGGAGGCGCGGCAGGCGGCCCGCTCGCGGGTGACCTGGCTGCGCACCGCCCCCGACGCCGTCGACCGCGCCGTCGACGCCGTCCGGCTGTCGCTGATGCCCAAGCTCGACGACCTGCCGGGGTTCTGCAGCGTCAGCATCATGGTCCGACGGTCCGAGGGGCTGGCCGTCGCCGCCATCTCCTACGACAGCGACGACACGTTCGCGCAGGCCGGCGAGGGCGCGCGGGAGTTCCGCGACGAGTTCGCCCCCGCGATGGGCATCGAGGTGGTCGACAGCGCCGAGTTCGACGTGCCGATCGCGCACCTGCGGGTCCCCGAGACGACCTGAGCGGCCGCCCCGGGGACCGGGGTCACCGCTGGGCGCCCAGCCGCGCCTCGAGCCGCGGGTACACCCGCCGGACGTTGCCCTCGAAGACCGCCGTCCGGGCGTCGGTGTCCAGCGCGGACGCCTCGACGTAGCGGCGGGTGTCGTCGTAGTGGTGCCCGGTCCGCGGGTCGATGCCGCGCACCGCGCCGACCATCTCCGACCCGAACAGCACGTTGCGGGTGTCGATCACGTCCAGCAGCAGGTCGATGCCCGGCTGGTGGTAGACGCAGGTGTCGAAGAAGACGTTGCCCATGACGTTGGACTCCACCGGCGGCTGGCCGAGCATGTCCGCCAGCCCGCGGTAGCGGCCCCAGTGGTATGGCACCGCTCCCCCGCCGTGCGGGATCACTAGCCGCAGGTCGGGCAGGTCGGTGAAGAGCGAGCCCTGCAGCAGCTGCATGAACGCCGTGGTGTCGGCGTTGATGTAGTAGGCGCCGGTCGCGTGGAACACCGGGGTCGCCGACGCCGAGACGTGCACCATCGCCGGCACGTCGAGGGAGACCATGGCCTCGTAGAAGGGGTACCAGCTGCGGTCGGTCAGCGGCGGCGACGTCCAGAACCCGCCGCTGGGGTCGGGGTTGAGGTTGCAGCCGATGAAGCCCAGCTCCTCGACGCAGCGCCGCAGCTCGGCGATCGAGCCCTCGATCGGCTCGCCCGGCGACTGCGGCAGCTGCGCGACGCCGACGAACCGGTCCGGGTAGAGGGCGGTGACCCGGGCGATCAGGTCGTTGCAGCGGCGAGCCCACTCCAGGCTCACCGCGGCGTCGCCCACGTGGTGGGCCATCGCCGAGGCGCGCGGGGAGAAGACCGTCAGGTCGATGCCGCGCTCGTCCATCAGCCGCAGCTGGCTGCCCTCGATCGTCTCCCGGATCTCGTCGTCGCTGATCACCGGGTAGGCCGGTGCGCTGGTGCCGGCCTCCCAGGCGGCGACCTGCGCCTCCCGCCAGGCCGTGTGCGCGGCCGGCGCGGTCGTGTAGTGGCCGTGGCAGTCGATGATCACGGTGTTGCCTCCTGGGTGTCGCGGAGCTGGACGAGCAGGTCGCGGGCGGCCGCGGCGATGCGCGGCTGCACGCCCAGGTCGACCAGCTGCTCGGTGGCGGCGGCCATCTCGTCGGCCCGACGGCGGGCGTGCCGGTGCGTGCCGTCGACCAGCCGGTCGATCGAGCGGTCGTCGAAGCCGGCCAGCTCGGCGCTGATGCTGCCCCGCAGCCAGTCGGCGCAACCGGCCTGCTCGGCGGCGGCCAGGGCCTCCACGACCGCCGCCGCCAGCCCCTTGTAGAACACGCTGCGCAGCAGCTTGCGGGAGATGGCCTCGCCGACCGGCCCGGGCTGCACGGTGACCTCGGCACCGAGGCCGGACAGCACGGTCGCGTAGCGCTCGGCCGCCGGCCCGGACACCAGCATCGGCGTCCGGAGCCCCTTGCCCGGCACCGGCGCCATCAGCGCCACGTCGACCACCTGCACCGCCTCCCCGGCGGCCGCCGCGAGGGCGGTCTTGAGCGCCGGGGCGGCGGTGTTGAGGTCGGCCCAGACGGTGCCGGGCCGGAGCGCGGGCAGCGCGTTGGTCAGCGCGGTCATCGCGTCGTGGGAGCTGTTGACGCTCAGCACCCAGTCGGCGTCGGCGACCGCCGCCGCCTCGCTCCCCCGCTCCTGCACGCCGCCCACCCGGAGCCCCTTGGGGTCGTAGCCCCGCACGTCGGCCCCGGCGGCGACCAGGTCGCGGGCGATCTCCGAGCCGGCCTCACCGAGGCCGAGGACGGCGATCCGGGTGCTCACGCCTGCTGCTGCGGCACCGGTGGCGTGCCGTGGGTGTGGAAGGTGGAGATCGTCTGCAGCCCCCACGCCTGCCCCTTGGCGCGCTCCGCCGCCGACCAGTCGATCGGCTTCCAGTCGGGGGCGAAGACCAGCCGGGCGCCGGGGTTGTCCAGCTCGATCCGGTTGCCCGCCGGGTCCCAGACGTAGAGGAAGAAGCTCTGCTGGATGGTGTGCTTGTGCGGCCCGGTCTCGATGTGGATGCCGTGCTCCAGCGCCAGGTCGGCGGCCCGGATGACGTCGTCCCGGCTGTCGACGGCGAAGGACAGGTGGTGCAGCCGGCCGGCGGTGCCGGTGTTGTCCCGGGTCCAGACCGCGTCGTAGCCCTTGTTGGTGAACGTCGTCCAGCTGCCGGCCACCCCGTCGTCGAGCACGATCTGCTCAGTGACCATCCCGCCGAGCACGTCGACGGCGAAGTCGCGGTTGGCGACCGGGTCCACGCCCAGGTAGTTGATGTGGTCGATGCGCCGCACGCTGACCCCGCGACCGGGGTAGGCCTGCGCCTGGTTCTTCAGCGCCGGCTTGAGGTCGCCCTCCGGCCGGTACCACTCCGTCTCGTAGTAGACGCCCATCTCGTGGCCGTCGGGGTCGGTGAAGACGTAGACCGGGCCGTAGCCGGGGTCGCCGTCCTGCCAGCCGCGGCCGAGCCCGGTGGCCTCGATCGCCGCGACCCGCCGCTGCAGCGCCTCCGGCGTGCTCGCCCGGAAGTTGGTCCGCCCCACCCCCGGCTGCGGCGCGGCGGTGAGCTTGATGGTGGCGTTCTCGTAGTCGTCCCAGGCGCGCAGGAAGACCGAGTCGCCGGCCCGCCCGTTCTCGGTCATCCCGAGGTAGCGCACGTAGAAGTCCAGGCACTCGTCGGGCTTGTCGGTGAGGACCTCGACGTGGGCGAGGTGGGCGATGTCGTGGAGCGGCGGCACGGGGCTCTCCTTCGAGTCAGGTGTCGTGCGGGGGCGGTCTCACGGCCTCGTCCCGAGGCGCACCCCGAGCGTGCGAGGGGTGAGGAGGACGAGGCCCTGCATCAGGCGCGCGGGAAGGCCGTGCCGTCGAACAGCTTGCGGGCGGTGCGCACGACACCGGAGCGGACCGCCCGCGGTGGCGTGGAGTCGGCGTCGACGACGACGTCGACCAGCAGGTGGCCGGTCGGGTGCTCGACGTCGACCTGCGAGGTCCCCGCCGGCCAGCCGGCGGTGAGCTCGTGCCCGACCGCCCCGGGCAGCAGCATCCCGGTGACGACGCTGACCGCGCCGAGGACGCCGATCGAGGTGTGCGGCTGCACCGGGATGAACGACCGGGTGCTCACCTGGCCGCCGTCCCGCGGTGCGGCCAGCAGCACGGTCTTGGGCACCGAGGACGTCGACACGTCGCCCATCCCCATCAGCTCGGCGGCCTTGCGGCGGAACGCGTCGACCCGCTCCAGCAGCGCGGCGTCGGCGGCCAGCTCCTCGTGCGGCTCGTACCCGGTGAGCCCGAAGGCGTCGGCCATCGCCAGGACGACGGGCATGCCGTTGTCGACGCAGGTCACCTCGATGCCCTCGACGGTGTCCCGGACGTGGCCGGTGGGCAGCAGCGCACCGGTCGCCGAGCCCTCGGTGTCGGTGAAGGCGAGCACCACCGGCGCCGCCGTCCCGGGGACGCCGGCGATCTCGACGTCACCGCGGTACTCGACCCGGCCGCCCGGCGTCGGGAACGTGGCGACGGCGACGCTGTCGGAGTTGACCATCCGGATGCGCACGCTGGTCTCGCCGTCGCCGGCCGGCACCAGCCCGCGCTCGACGGCGAACGGGCCCACCCCGGCGAGGATGTTGCCGCAGTTCTGCCGGTCGCTGACCGTCGCGGTGTCCACGCCGAGCTGGAGGAACAGGTAGTCGACGTCCACGTCGGGGTCCTCGGACGGCGAGAGCACCGCCACCTTGCTGGTCAGCGTGGTCGAGCCGCCCAGGCCGTCGATCTGCCGCGGGTCGGGCGTGCCCATCAGCCGCAGCAGCAGGTCGTCGCGCTCGGCGGGGTCGGCGGGCAGGTCGCGGGCCTCGAAGAACAGCCCCCGGGAGGTGCCGCCGCGCAGCATCGTGCAGCGGACGCCGGTCTCGTCGTAGGTCATCGCTCCTCCGCCCACTTCTCGTAGGGCACGTACTCGATGCCGAGGTCTGGGAGCTTGTCGCGCAGGCCGTAGCGGTCCAAGCCCAGTTCCCCCTGCTGGAAGGCCGCGCGGCTGGCGGCCTCCTTGTCCAGCCGGGCCTGCGAGGCCGACAGCGCCCGCGGCACGTCGGCCCGGGGCACCACCATCACGCCGTCGTCGTCGGCGACGACCACGTCGCCGGGCGAGACCTGCTGGCCGCCGAGCACGACCGGGACGTTGACCGCCCCGGGGGTGGCCTTGACCGACCCCTGCGCGCTGACCGCGGTCGACCAGGCGGGGAAGCCCATCTCGCGCAGCTCGGCGACGTCTCGGACGCCGCTGCCCAGCACCACCCCGCGCACCCCGCGCTGCGCGAGCGCCGTGGCGAACAGCTCGCCGAACAGCCCGTCGGTCGACGGGGAGTTGGTGGCCACCACCAGCACGTCGCCGGGCCGGCACTGCTCGACGGCGACGTGGATCATCAGGTTGTCGCCGGGCCAGCACAGCGCCGTGACGGCGGTGCCGCCGATCCGCGCGCCCGGCCAGGCCGGCCGGAACGCGGGGCCGAGGTAGCCGACCCGCCCGAGGGCCTCGTGCACGGTGGCGACGCCGAACCCGCCCAGGGTCTCGGCGTCCGCCTGGTCGGCGCGGGGCGGGTCGGTGACGACGACGTTCCTCATGCTGGTCCTCCGGGGTCGGGGTGCGGCTCGGACAGCGCGGCGATGACGCTGCGGAAGTGGGCGACCGCGGCGGCGTCGGCCCGGTCGGGGTCGCGGTCGGTGATGGCGGCGACCAGCTCGGTCAGCTCGCCGAGGCTGACCCGGGCGCGCCCGGGCCGGAGCGAGAGCCGGAACTGGTGGCGGACCAGCTGCGCCTGCAGCTTGCCGACCAGGTCGGCGGCGACCGCGTGCCGGGCGGCCTCGCCGACCATGCCGTGCAGCTGCTGGATGAGCTCGCCGTACTTGAGCACGTCACCGGAGTCGACGGCGCCGGCCATGGTGTGCAGGTGGGCCCGCAGCCGGTCGGCCTCGGCACCCGTGACGCGCTCGGCGGCCTTGCGGGCGAGCAGCGCCTCGAGGGGCATCCGGCACTCGGTGATCTCGACGGCCTCCTCGAGGGAGACGACCCGGACCCGGGCGCCCTTGTTGGGGAACCGCTCGACCAGGCGCTCGGCGACGAGCACGTCGATGGCCAGCCGCACGCTGCCGCGGCTGACGCCGAGCTGCTCGACCAGGTCGGCCTCGACGAGCCGGAGCCCGGGCGGCATGTCCCCGCGGGAGATCGCAGCTCGCAGGGTCCGCGCCGCGTCCTCGTGCGCTCCGCTCACCGTCGCCTCCTCGGTCCGGTGACCTGGAAGCTAGTGCGCGGTGCGCGGGATCGTCAACAATCGTGTCCGCCACCCGCACCGGGTGGCGGACACGAACGGTCAGCGGGCGGTCAGCGGACGGTCAGCCTGACGGGGACGCTGCCGAAGGCGCGCAGCGTGTTGTTGTGGTGCCGCTGCGTCGGCCCGGTGAGCTCGATCGTGCGCACCCGGCGGGTCAGCGCGGTCAGCACCGCCTCGGCCTCCAGCCGGGCGACGTGCTGGCCGACGCACTGGTGCAGGCCCATGCCGAAGCCGACGTGGCCGGAGGGGTCGCGGCCGAGGTCGAAGCGGTCCGGGTCGGCCCAGCGCCGCGGGTCGCGGTTGGCCGCGGCCAGGAACATCAGCACCTTGCGGCCCTCGGGGACGACGACGTCGCCGATCCGGACGTCGGTGGTGGTGGTCCGGAAGAAGGTCTGGACCGGTGACTCCCAGCGGATCGCCTCGTCGAAGGCCACCCGGGCGAGCGACGGGTCGGCGACCAGCCGGGCCCACTGGTCGGGGTTCGTCGCGAAGGCGTAGAGGATCGCCGAGAGCGCGTGCACCGTGGTGTCGACGCCGGCGGTGAGCAGCGACCGGACCACCAGCGGCGCCTGCTGCGGGGTGATCTCACCGCGGTCGGCGGCCGCCCAGATGGCGGCGCCGAAGCCGTCGTCGGTGAGCGCGTCGCGGGCGCACTGCTCGCCCACCCAGCCGGACAGCTCGGCGACCCGGTGCGCGCCCTTGGCCACCAGGTCGTTGGCCGGGCCGAAGGCGTTGAACGCGTGGTCGCCGTAGGGCAGCAGGTTCTCCCGCCCCTCGTTCCCGATGCCGACCGCGTCGGGGAAGACCCGCAGCGGGAACGCCTCGGCCAACGTGGGGACGACGTCGAACTCGGTGCCTGCGGCGAGGACCTCGTCGACCAGGCTCTCGGCATCGGCGGTCCACCGGTCCCGCAGCGTGCGCAGCGCCCGCGGGCCGAGGACGGAGGCCAGCACCCGTCGGGGCGCGTCGTGCCGCGGCGGGTCGGCCTCCAGCAGCAGGCTCGGCGGCCGCCACGGCTCCTCGGTGCGGAAGTTGGACAGGCCCACGCCGGCGGCGGACTGGAACCGCTGCCAGTCCACGAGCGCGGCGTGCACCTCCTCGTAGCGGCCGAGCGCGTGGACGTCGTACCGGCTCAGGTACACCACCGGCCCGGCCTCGCGCAGGGCGTGGTGGAACGGGAGCGGGTCCTCGAGGACCTCGTGCCCGAAGGGGTCGGTGTCGTCGACCGGCAGGTCGGCGGAGGTGGAGAGCAGCGTCATGGTCTTCTCCGGATCAGAGGTCGAGGACGAGGCGGTCGCTGCACGACCGGGAGACGCAGGGGTACATGCAGTCGCCGGCGGCCCGCTCGTCGTCGTCCAGCAGCGAGTCGCGGTGGTCGGGCACGCCGGCGAGCACGGTGGTCTCGCAGGTGCCGCAGGTGCCCTGCCGGCAGGAGGACAGCACCTCGACGCCGGCCGCGGCCAGCGCCTCGAGCACCGAGGTGTCCGGCGTGACCGTCACGGTGCGGCCGGAGCGGTGCAGCTCGACGTCGAAGGCCGTGGTGCGCACCGGGGCGCCCTGGTCGGCGGCGACGAAGCGCTCGGTGTGCAGCGCGCGGGCCGGCCAGCCGGCGCAGGCGGTCTCCAGCGCGGCCAGCAGGGGCGCCGGCCCGCACGCGTAGACCGGCGTGCCGGGCCGCGGCTCGCCGAGGAAGGCGGGCAGGTCGAGGAGCCCGAACTCGTCCTGGGGGCGCACCTGCACCCGGTCGCCGTGCGCGGACAGCTCGTCCAGGAACGCCATCGAGCTGCGGGTCCGGCCGCCGTAGAGCAGCTGCCAGTCAGCGCCCAGCAGGTCGGCCTGGGCGATCATCGGCAGGACCGGGGTGATGCCGATGCCCCCGGCCACGAACAGGTAGGACTCCGCCGGCACCAGCGGGAAGTTGTTCCGCGGGCCGCCGAGCCCGAGGACGTGCCCCGGCTCGAGCTGCTCGTGCACGTAGCTGGACCCGCCGCGCCCGGCCGGCTCCAGCAGCACGCCGACCCGGTAGCTGTGCGCGTCCCAGCGGTCGCCGCACAGCGAGTACTGGCGGGTGAGGCCGTTCTCCAGGGTCAGGTCGACGTGCGCCCCGGGCGTCCAGTCCGGCAGCCGCCCGCCGTCCGGGGCGGTGAGCGTCAGCGTCACGACGCCCTCGGCCACCTGGACCTTGTCCTGCACCCGCACCACCGTGCGGTCCGTCCCGCTGCGCCAGCGGGCGTCCACCTGCTCCACTCCGAGCACGCCGACCTCCTCGTCGTCGTCGCCCAGCGTGCGGCCCGGACGGAGGGGGCAGAAGCGGCTTCTCAATGGACGGGAGACCGGTGTCACACTCGGGGCATGGCGCGGACCCCGACCGGCGAGTCGGTGCTGGCACGTGCGGTGCGGGTGCTCGACGCCTTCACCGCCGACGAGCCGACGCTCACCGTGGGCGAGGTCGCCCGGCGCAGCGGCCTGCACGTCGCCACGGCGTCCCGGATCGTCGGCGAGCTCGTCGCGCACGGGCTGCTGGAGCGGACGCCGGACCGCCGGGTGCGAGTCGGCGTGCGGCTGTGGGAGCTGGGCGCGCGGGCTTCCCCGACGCTCACCCTGCGGGACGCCGCCATGCCGTTCCTGGAGGACGTGCACGCGGTCGTCGGCCACCACGTCCAGCTCGGGGTGCTCGACGGCACCGACGTGCTGTTCCTGGAGCGGCTCACCGCACGCGACGCCGTGGTCAACTTCTCCCGGATCGCCGGCCGGTTGCCGCTGCCCACCTCGTCGTCGGGGCTGGTGCTGCTCGCGCACGCCCCGCACGAGCTGCAGGAGCAGGTGCTGGCCGCACCGCTGCGGCCGATCACCCCGGCCGGGTTCCGCTCCCCCGCGGTGCTGCGGGCCGCCCTGGCCGAGGTGCGCCGCGGCCACGCGGCCGTGCTCGACGGCCACCAGCACGAGGACGCGACGGGGGTGGCCGTCCCGGTGCGCGACGGCGGCGGCCGGGTCGTCGCCTCGCTGTCGGTGATCGTGCCCAACGACGGCCGGGGACCGGCGCTGGTGCCGCTGCTGCTGGCCAGCGCGCTCGGCATCTCCCGGGCGCTGCGCAGACCGACAGCCGACCCGGCACGCCCCGGCTAGGTCATCCCGGGCAGGTCACCGGGCGGTCGTGCGGGGCGGCCCGCCCGAGGACGGGCCGCCCCTGCCACGCCGGTGTCACTCGAAGGTGGTCACCGTGTCGTAGCCCTTGCCGTTGTACTTCTGCACGACCACGGTCGAGACCGCGGGCTGCCCGGCCTCGGTGGTGTCCACCGAGGTGTCGGGCAGCATCAGCGGGGCCTCGAAGCCGCTGATGCCACGCAGCGCCTCCATGAAGTTCTCCCGCGTCGGCTCGGTCATCTCACCGAAGGCCTGCTCGAGCGTCGCGCCGACCATCCAGCTCCACTGGCAGTGCGGGAACGCCGGCGGGTCCTGGTAGTCGCCGTACTGCTTCAGCGCCGCCAGGTACTCCACGACGTCCGGGTCACCGGCGGCCGGGCCGGCCGGCGCCTTGGAGAACGCCACCGAGTAGACGCCGGGGAACGCCGTCGCACCGCCGGGGGTGAGCACCCCGCCCGGGCTGGAGGTGTTGGAGGGCAGGAACCAGCTCGGCGTCCAGTTCAGCTGCTGCGCCTTCTGCAGCGCCGAGACCGCGAGCGGCACCAGCGACATCGCGTTGAACATGACGTCGGCGTCGCTGGCGGCCAGCTCGGTCATCTGCGCGTCGACCGACGTGTCGGTCGCCTCGTAGGTGAGCTCCTCGACGATCTCGATGTTGTCGGCACCCTCGACGGCGGACTTGAAGCCCTCGACGTAGCCCTCGCCGTAGTCGTCGTTCTGCGACAGGATCGCGACCCGGTGCTGCTGGCCGGAGCTCGCCAGCAGCTCGCCGAAGGCCTCACCCTCGTTCTGGTAGATCGGCACGAAGCCGAGCTGCCAGGGGCTCTCCTCGGGGTCGCTGAACAGCGGGTCGCCGGTCATGATCAGCGCCTGCGGCACCTCGTCGGCGATGGCCGCGTCGCGCCAGGCGCGGTTGGTCGGCGTGCCCAGCCCCGCGGTCATCGCGAAGACGTCGTCCTTGAGCTGGTCGTAGTTCGCCTTCGCCTGCTGCGGGTCGTAGGTGTCGTCCAGCGCCTCGATCTCGACCGTGCGGGTCTTCCCGTCACCGAACTCGACGCCGCCCTCGGCGTTCTTCATGCCGAAGTACGCGGTGATGCCGGCGACCGTGCAGGTGCCCGGCCCCGCCGTCGCACCGCTGAGCGGGGTGGAGATGCCGAGGGTGACCGAGTCGTCGGTGATGCCGGGGCTGGCCTCCCCGCCGGAGCCCCGGTCGCCGCCGTCCCCTCCCTCACGGCCGCAGGCCGAGACGGTGAGCGCGAGCGCCGACGCCACGGCGATGCCGAGCGCCTTCCGCGATCGAGAGTGCATGTTCATGCGTGTCCTTGCCTCTCTTTTCCTGGTTCCTCCGCCGAGGTGCCCGACACTGCTGTCGACAACGGAGTGGTCGGGGGTGCCGCAGCACCGGACCCGGCGCCGGAGCGCCGCCGGCCGCGGGTCAGCCTGCGGAGGAGCGACGCGAGGCCGCCGGGGAGCACGAACAGCACGGCCAGCAGGATCACGCCCTGCAGCAGGGCCGTGAGGCTCGAGTCGACCTGGTTCGTCAGCTCGGGCACGAGCACGTAGTACGCGCCGCCGAGGAGCGAGCCGATGATGCTGCCCGCGCCGCCGATCACCATCGCGGCGAGCAGCTCGATCGAGTGCCCGAAGCTCATCGTCTCCGGGGACGTGTACTGGATGACGAACATGTAGAGGAAGCCGCTGATGCCGCCGATGAGCGAGGCGATGGTGAAGGCCAGCACCTTGTAGCGGTACGGCGAGATGCCCATGGACGACGCCACGGCCTCGTTGCCCTTGACGATCGCGAAGGCCCGGCCGTACTTGCCGCGCACCAGGGCGCGGGTCAGCAGGAAGACGGCGCCGCCGATGACCAGCACGACGTAGAGCACCCACTGGTCGTCGTAGAGGCCGGTCGCCTCCGGAGCCTCCGCGAAGCGCGCGGACAGGCCCTGGGAACCGCCGGTGACGTCGCTCAGCCGCTTCGCCAGCGGCACCCCGACGATGGGCAGCGCGATCGTGACCATGGCGATCGCCAGACCGCCCAGCCGCGCGGCGGCCAGCGCCACGACCAGCCCGGCGACGGCGGCCGCCAGGCACGCCGCGAGGAACGCCAGCACGACGTTCCAGCCCTGCTGGACGCCGTAGCCGGTGACGTACGCGCCCAGGCCCACGAAGAAGATCTGGCCGAGCGAGACCTGCCCGGTGTAGCCCATCACCACGTTGAGCCCGAGCACCGCGACGGCGAAGACGCCGATCCGGGCGAGCGTGTCGTTGGTGTTCTCCGTCAGCACCAGCGGCAGCACGGCGAGCACGACGACGACGAGCAGCGGGACCGCGCGGCGGAGCCAGGGGTTCTGCCGCAGGGACGACGAGGGGGAGGTGTCCACAGCTCGGGCCATCACACGCGCACCACGGTCTTCCGGCCGAACAGGCCCTGGGGTCGGACGATGAGGACGACGAAGATCAGGATGAACGGCACGGCCACCTTGAGGTCGTAGCCGATGAAGGAGACGTACACCGCGGCGAGGTTCTCCAGCACGCCGATCAGCCACGCCGCGACGACGACGCCGACCGGGCTGGTGAGCCCGCCGAGGATGACCGCGGCGAGCGCGTACACCAGGGCGTTGTCGAGCATGCCGGGAGTGAGCGTCAGCTGCGGGGCCACCAGGGCGCCGGCGACGGCGCCGAGCGCGGCGGCCAGGCCCCAGCCGACCATCAGCAGGCGCCCGACGGGGAGGCCGGAGAACGCCGCGGACTCCGGGTTGTTGGCGACCGCCCGCAGCGCCAGGCCGAGCTTGGTGCCGACGAAGAGCGCCTGCAGCAGGACCATCACCACGATGATCACGGCCGTCGTCCCGAGCGAGCGCTGGCTGACCGAGACACCGAGGAAGTTCACCGTGTCCAGCGAGAACAGCGAGGGGAACTGCTGGTTGTTGTACGTCCAGAGCCAGCCGGCGACGCCGGTGATCAGCGTCAGGAGGCCGATCGTGACGACGACCGCGGTGTCCGGGTCGCCGCGCTCGAAGCGCCGCATCAGGAACCGCTCGACGACGGCGCCGAAGGCGATCGAGAAGGCGATCGACACCAGGATGGCCAGGATCAGCGGGACGTCCTTGGTGGTCAGCCACCAGGCGATGTAGACGGCGAGGACGGCCATGCCGCCCTGGGCGAAGTTGATCAGCCCGGTGGCCTGGTGGACCAGCACGATGGCCAGGGCGATCGCGGCGTAGACGGAGCCGGTCGACAGGCCGTCGACGACGAGTTGGACGAATGTGCCCATGTCAACCTCCCAGGTAGGCGCGACGGATCTCGTCCATGCCCTTGAGCTCGGCGGAGGTGCCGGTGAGCACGCTCCGCCCGGTCTCCAGGACGGTGGCGCTGTCGACGAGGGTGAAGGCGAGGTTGGCGTTCTGCTCGACCACGAGCATCGCGATGCCCGAGGTCAGCCGCAGCTTGCGGATCGCGTCGTAGACGTTCTTGGCCGTGCTCGGCGCGAGGCCGAGCGAGGCCTCGTCCAGCAGCAGCAGCCGCGGCTTGCTCATGATCGCCCGGCCCACCGCGAGCATCTGCTGCTCGCCACCGGACAGCGCCGAGGCGTTGGACGTGATGCGCTCGGCCAGGTTCGGGAACAGGTCGAGGCAGAAGTCGATGTCCTCCGCGACGCCCTTGCGGTCCTTGCGCAGGTACGCGCCGACCCGCAGGTTGTCCCGGACGCTGAGGTCGCCCAGCGTGCCGCGCCCCTCGGGCACGTGCGCGATGCCCAGCGCCGCCACCTGGTCCGGGCGCAGGCCGCGGATGTCCTTGCCGTCGAACACGATCCGGCCGCCCGCGCGGACGGTGCCGCTGATCGCGCGCAGGGTGGTGGTCTTGCCGGCGCCGTTGGCACCGAGGATGCCGACTGCGCCGTTCTCCGGGACGCTCAGCGACACCCCCTCCAGCACCTGGACCGGGCCGTAGGACGCCGTGACGTCCTCGAGCTCAAGCAGCGTCATCCGCGGCGTCCTTCCCGATGTAGGCCTCGATGACCCGGGGGTCGGACTGCGCCTCGGCAGCAGTCCCCTCCATGAGCTTGCGTCCGTGGTCGAGCACCACCACGCGGTCGGTGAGGGCGGCGATGAGGCCCATGTGGTGCTCGACGATGACGACGGTGATGTCGTCCTCGCTGCGCAGCCGCCGGACCGTCGCGATCAGCTGCTCCACCTCGGCGTGCGGGAGGCCGGCGGCGGGCTCGTCGAGGAGCAGCAGCCGCGGCTTCATCAGCAGGGCGCGGCACAGCTCGACGCCCTTGTGCAGACCGTGCGAGAGCTCGTCGGCCGGCAGGTGGGCGGCCCAGGCCAGGCCGTTGCGCTCCAGCAGGTCGAGCGCCTCGGCCCGCAGGTCCTTCTCCGCGCGGCGGGTGCCCGGCGTGCGCACCGCCCACGCCAGCGGGCTGCCCGGGAGCCGGGAGTGCCCGCCGAGCAGCACGTTCTCCAGCACCGTCTCGTGCAGCTGCAGCGCGGGGTGCTGGAAGGTGCGGGCCAGCCCGTGCCGGGCGAGGGTCGCCGGGCGAGCCCCCTGCACCTCGGTGCCGTCGATGCGCACCGCGCCCGCGGTGGGCGTGTAGTGCCCGCTGATGCAGTTGAACAGCGAGGTCTTGCCGGCACCGTTCGGACCGACCAGCCCGAAGATCTGGCCCGGCTCGACGGTGAAGGACACCTCCTGCAGCACCTTGATGCCGCCGAACTGCAGGTCCACGTCCTGCAGGACCAGCTCAGCCGCCATCGTTCCGCCTCCCCGTTGCTCCGTTGCACCGGCCCGCTCGGGCCTCGACCCGCCGGGGCAACGTAAGGACCCCGCTGACGATTGTCAACGATCTTGTTGCGAGTGTTGCCGAGCTGTTGTCATCCCTGCCGCAGCCCGGGACGCGCATCCTGCAGCCCGCCGCCCGGCCGCCTGCCGCCGGGGGTCACAGCCGCAGCCCACCGTGGGTCACGGCGGCACGGTGCCGGGGATCCGCTCGCCCCGCGGCAGCAGCACCGCGCCGAGCGCGACGAGGCCGGCGAGGCACACCAGCAGCGCCGACTGGGCCGCGCCGGGACCCAGCCCGGTGCCCACGGCGACCACCAGCGGCGGACCGAGCAGCTGGCCCACCCCCGAGCCCTGGGTCACCAGGCCGATCGCCGCACCCGCCGAGCCGGTGCCCGCCGAGACCACGGCCACGCCGGCGAAGAGCGCGGCCGGCACCAGCCCGGCGATGAAGGAGAACGCCACCGCCGACGCGACCCGCACCCCGAGCGGCAACCCCGGGTCGAGCACCCCCCAGACCGTGACGGCCATGCCCGCGCAGCCGGTGGGGATCACCCACCGCAGCGGCGCGCCGCGGTGCAGCAGGTAGGCCCCGAGCAGGTTGGCCGGTGCGTTCACCAGGAAGACGACGGCGCCCAGCAGCCCGGCGGCGGCGACCGACACGCCCTCGTCGGCCACCAGCGACGCGGGCAGCAGGCCGACCACGGCCAGGTACTGGGCGGCGTAGAGGCCGAAGCAGCCGGTGATCACCAGGACCGTGGGCGAGCGGAGCGCGCCCAGCAGCCCCGCCAGCGACCCGGGCCACCGCGCCGGGCCGGACGCCGGCACCCAGCGGACGACGGCCCCGAGCACGCACGCCGCCACGACGGCGTCCAGCAGCGACGCCCCCGGCCAGCCCACCCAGTGGATCGCCAGCGGCACCAGGAGCGCGGCCAGTCCCGCGCCCACCGGCATGTAGGCGCCCCACATGCCGGCGACCAGCCGCCGGTGCGCGGGGGTGGCCACCGTGAACAGCAGACCGGGCGCCGCCAGGATCACCATGACCAGCCCGACGCCCTCCCCCACCCGCGCGGCCAGCAGGCCGGGCAGCGAGTCGACCAGGGCGCCGGCGACGTCGGCGAGGACGATCACCACGAGGCCCAGCCGGACCTGGCGCGCCGGTCCGAGGCTCTGCCCCAGCCAGCCGAGCAGCGCGCCGGCGACCGCGCTCAGCGCGCTCACGGTGGACAGGTACCAGGCAGCCGTCGTCGAGCTCAGCCCGAACTCGTCCTGCAGCACCGGCAGCGCCGCCGACGCACCGCCGATCTGCGCGGCCGCGACCACGCCGGCGCCCATCAGGCCGGCCACCGCCGCCCACGACGTCGACCCAGCTGCCGCACCGGTCTCCGGCGGGGCACCCCGGCCCACCGGTCTCCGCGCCATCGCCTGCTCCCTCGCGCCGACCGACCTCGACCCGCACTGGACCACGCCGCCGCCCCGGGCACCCCGGTGCCGGGCAGAGATACGTCAAATGACCGAGAGGGGCGGTCATCTCGACGCGCCGCGGGCGGCCACAACGGCCGCCGCTGGGTGACGCATGACTGTGTGCTGCGGCACAGCAGCCGCCTTAGGCTGCGGGGGCACGCTCTGCGCCGGCCACCGGACACGCACGCCCGTGGTCGCCTGCGGGGACACCGAAGGGCAGTGCACCGGGTCCGCGTGCAGGCCACGGGCCGGGTCCACCGGCCCACAGGAGTGACACCCGACGAGAACGGACGGACATGACTGCCAAGAACCTCCAGGAACTCCTCGACCAGACCGGTGACACCGTCGGACTGCTGCGGAACTCCCAGCTCGGCACCTACATCTACCCGGTGGTCCCGTCGGAGTTCACGAACTGGCGGCGGGAGCAGAAGGCATGGCGGGAGACCGCGGTGCTCTTCGACCAGTCCCACCACATGTTCAACCTCTTCATGACCGGTCCGGACGCGATCAAGCTGATCTCCGACACCGGCATCAACAGCGTGGCCAACTTCCCGGTCAACATGGCCAAGCAGTTCGTCCCGGTGACCCCCGCCGGCAACGTCATCGGTGACGGCATCCTCTTCCGCCTGGCCGAGGAGGAGTACGTCTACGTCGGCCGCGCGCCCGGCGCCAGCTGGCTGCAGTTCAAGGGCGAGACCGGCGGCTACGACGTCCAGATCCGCAACGACCCCCGCTCGCCGTCCCGGCCGTACGGCAAGGCCGTCACCCGCGACCTGTGGCGCTTCCAGATCCAGGGCCCGAACGCCTGGCCGATCATCGAGAAGCTCAACGGCGGCACGGTCGAGCAGCTCAAGTTCTTCCGGATGGGCGAGATGACCATCGCCGGCGAGCGCGTGCGCACGCTGCGGCACGGCATGGCCGGCGCGCCGGGCCTGGAGATCTGGGGCGCCTACGAGAGCTACGACCGGATCCGCGAGGCCATCCTCGAGGCCGGCCGGGAGTTCGGCATCGAGCCCGTGGGCTCGCGCGCCTACTCGACCAACACCCTCGAGTCCGGCTGGATCCCCTCGCCGCTGCCGGCCATCTACACCGGCGAGGAGCTGCGCCCGTACCGCGAGTGGCTCGGCGCCGACAGCTACGAGGCGACCAACGCCATCGCCGGCAGCTTCGTCTCCAGCGACATCGAGGACTACTACACCAACCCGTGGGAGCTCGGTTACGGCTCCTTCGTCAAGTTCGACCACGACTTCATCGGCCGCGACGCCCTGGAGTCGATCGACAAGGACGCCCAGCGCCGCAAGGTGACCCTGGAGTGGAACTCCGAGGACCTCGCCAAGTTGCTGTCCAACCAGGTCGAGGGTGCGAACTACCAGTTCTTCGACCTGCCGAACGCCAACTACGGGTCGTCGAACTTCGACCGGGTCATCGACGCCGACGGCACCGACCTGGGCGTCTCGATGTTCACCGGCATCTCGGCCAACGAGAAGAAGGGCCTCTCGCTGGCCACCATCAGCCCCGACGTGCCGCACGGCGCCGAGGTGAAGGTCGTCTGGGGCGAGCCCGACGGCGGCAGCAAGAAGACCACCGTCGAGCCGCACGAGCAGTTCGAGGTGCGCGCCATCGTCAGCCCGGTCCCCTACGCCACCATGGCGCGGGAGACCTACCAGGGCGGCTGGCGCACCACCGGCAAGGCCTGACGCACCTGATCCGCGGCTGTGGCCGGGCGACGACGACTCGTCGCCCGGCCACAGCTGTGTCCAGCCCCCTTCCGCGGGGCGGTAGGTCAGATGTCGCGTCCGCCCCGGTACCGGGTGACCCGAGATCATGGTCATCTGCGTGATCCGCGGCACAGCGGGACTCCCTAGCGTCGAGGACGACCCGCCAGCAGCGCGCACCGCCTGCGGCGGCCCCTCCGGGCACGCACCGCCTGCCCGTCCGACGACGAGAGGCCCCCACCCGACATGACCTCCGAGACACTCGCTGCAGCCCTCGCCCGCGCCGGCAGCCCGGTCGAGCTGCTGCGGAACCTCGCGTTCCCGCCCAGCACGTTCCCGGTGCAGCCCGAGTTCACCAACTGGCGCTCCGAGCAGCGGTCGTGGGTGGAGTCCTGCGCGCTGCTCGACCAGTCGCACCACATGACCGACCTGTTCCTCTCCGGCCCCGGGGCGCTCCAGCTGCTCAGCGACGTCGGCGTCAACACGTTCGCGAACTTCGGCGTGGGCCGGGCCAAGCAGTTCGTCGCCGTCTCCCCCGACGGCCACCTGATCGGCGACGCCATCCTCTTCCACCTCGAGGACGAGCTGTTCGACCTGGTCGGGCACCCGATGGTCATCGACTGGGTCACCTTCAACCTCGAGCGGGGCAGCTACGAGGCCACCGCGGAGCGCGACGACAACTCCGCCGTCCGCGCCTCGGGGCCGCCGCGGCTGTACCGCTACGAGCTGCAGGGGCCGACGGCCGCGGCGCTGATGGAGGAGGTGACCGGCGGTCCGCTCCCGGAGGTGAGGTTCTTCGCCATGGCGGAGTTCACCATCGCCGGCCGCCGGGTCCGAGCGCTGCGGCACGGCATGGCCGGCCAGCCCGGCTACGAGCTCTTCGGGCCCTGGGAGGACGCCGAGGCGGTGCTGGGCGCGCTGCTCGGCGCCGACGCCCGGCACGGCCTGGTCCGGGTCGGCGCGAAGGCGTACTCGACCGCCAACCTGGAGTCCGGCTGGGCGCCCGCGCCGATGACCGCGCTCTTCGGCGACGACCCGCTGATGGCCGAGTACCGCGAGTGGCTGCCCGCGACGAAGGTCGGCTCCATCGGCGGCAGCCACGCGGCCACCGACATCGCCGACTGGTACCTGACGCCGTACGACCTCGGGTACGGCAAGACGGTGAAGTTCGACCACGACTTCATCGGCCGGGCGGCCCTGGAGCGGCTGGCCGAGGCCCCGCCGCGGCAGAAGGTGACCCTGGTCTGGGACGCCGACGACGTGACCGCCGCGATCGGCTCCCTCTACCGGCCGGGCCCGGGCGCCAAGTACATGGACCTGCCCAAGATCCGCTACGCCACCCACCACGAGGACGCCGTGCTCGTCGACGGGCAGCAGGTCGGCATCTCGCTGGACTGCGGCTACCTGGCCAACGAGCGGGCGATGGTCTCGCTGGCCACGATCGCGAACGAGCACGCCGCGCCGGGCACCGAGGTGACGGTGCTGTGGGGCGAGCAGCCGGTCTCGGGCAAGCCGGCGGTCGAGGAGCACCGCCAGGTGGAGATCCGGGCCACCGTCGCGCCGGTCCCGTTCGTCGACTTCGCCCGGGAGGGCTACCGCTCCCGCTGACCGCACGCCGAGGCCCCCGGGACCGAGCGGTCCCGGGGGCCTCGACGGCGGGCGGTGCGGCTCAGCCGGCGGGCGGCGTGTTGTCGAACAGCGCGATGCCGGCGGCGGTGTTGGACGCCGGCACGAAGTAGTCCGAGTGCACCTTGGTGACCTGGTCGTGCATCGCCCCGCGCATGATCAGCCACATGATCAGCTCGATCCCCTCCGAGCCGGCCTGTCGGATCAGCTCCTCGCGGGACAGCGCCGCCAGCCGGGCCGGGTCGGTCTCGATCGACTCCATCCACATGTGGTCGAAGTCGGGGTTGATGAACCCCGCGCGGGTGCCGGCCAGCTGGTGGGACATGCCCCCGGTGCCCAGCACGCCCACGGTGAGGTCGTCCGGGTAGCTGCGGATCGCCCGGCCGAGCGCCTGGCCCAGCGCGTAGCAGCGCGCCGCGGTGGGCTGCGGGTACTGGATCACGTTGACCAGCAGCGGGATGACCGGGCACGGCCATGCGTCGCCCGGGTCGGGGGTCCAGACCGACAGCGGCACGGTGAACCCGTGGTCGACGGCCAGCTCCTGGAAGACGGTCAGGTCGAACCCCTCGTCGACCAGGCTCTCGACCAGGTGGAAGGAGAGCTCGGGGTGGCCGAGCACGTCGGGCACCGGGCGCCGGCCGAAGCCCTCGTCGGCGACCTCGTACCGCTCGGCCGTGCCGAGCCCGAAGGTCGGGATGAAGTCCAGGTCGATCCCGTTGGCGTGGTCGTTGTAGACGACGATCGCGACGTCGGGCTGGTGCTCGGCCAGCCACGCCCGCGCCGGGGCGTACCCGTCGAAGAGCGCCTTCCAGTTCGGGTCGTCGGTCTTGCCGCGGTCCATCGCCGCCCCGATCGAGGGCACGTGCGAGGTCGCCAGACCCCAGATCACCTCAGCCATCGCGGCGGCCCCCGGCGCGCATCGCGGCGAGGAAGTCGTCCTCGCCCATCCCGGTGAACACGCCGCCGAGGTACTGCATCGACCGGCCGTCCATCATCGCCAGCTTGTAGACGTAGAAGATGCTGCCGCCCAGGTCGATCATCGCCTGCCAGTCGCGGGCCAGCACGGCCTGCTGCTGCTCGGCGGTGAGCCCGAACTCCTGGCAGTAGGCGGCCTCGTCGGCGAGGAACCGCTCGCGGTTCGCGGCGTCGCGCAGGCTCATGAAGAGCTTGTTCATCCGCAGCCCCCGGCGGCTGGTGTCGCCGTCGAAGATCGGCGTGCCCGGCAGGTCGAGACGTCCGGCCCCTGTGCTCATGGCTCTCGTGTGTCCTCTCTCCCGGACCGGTGCGGTGGCGAGCTGGTGGGTCATGTCCGCTCCTGGGGATGGGTGGCGAGCGCCTCCACGTGGACGTCGAGCCACGGGGCCATCGGCAGGGACATCAGTGCGTCGTGCAGCGCGGCCGGGTCCGCGGCCTCGTAGAGACCGATGGTGGCGTTGCGGCCGGGAACCCGCCACAGCCGCTTCAGCACGCCGTCGGCGCGCAGCTCCATCGCCCGGGCCCGCTCCCCCGCCCGCAGCTCCTCCCGGCGTTCGGCGGGGGTGTCGACCGGCAGCCGGTTCTCCGACCGGACCAGGAACTCCATCTCAGCTCTCCTCCTGCAGCGACGGCACCGGCAGCCGGTCGGCGATCCCGGCCAGCACCCGGGCCAGCTCCTCGGGGGCGGTGACCATCGCCTCGTGCCCGGTCTCGAGCTCGTGCACCGGCCAGCCGTGCGCCCGGGCGCGGTCGGCCTGGCCGGCGAAGACGCGCATCCAGCTGACGCACTCGACGAACGCCGCGGGGACGTCGTCGACGGCGCCGGTCAGCCGCAGCCGGTCGGTGTAGGTCTTCCACGGGTGCGGGGTGAGCTTGGGGGTGAGCCAGTCGACGTCGGCCTGCTCGGTGACGCCCAGCACGGAGAGCTTGCGCACCGGCACCAGCCAGCCGAAGCCCTGCTCGGCCGCGGACTCGGCCCAGTGGTGCTCGACGGTCTCCGGCAGCAGGTCGCGCGCGGCCTCGCCGTCGGCCCCGACGAAGGCGTCGAGGTACACCCGCTGCGCGATCGCCCCGGGGCGGCGGTCGGCGACGGCGGTCACGACCTGCCCGGCGTAGCTGTGCCCGACCAGCACCACGTCGGTGAGGCCGAGCACGTCGACCAGCCGGACGACGTCCTCGACGTGCGTCTCCAGGCCGACGAGCGGGGTGAGCAGGTGCGCCCGCTCCGAGAGGCCGGTGAGCGTCGGCGCGTGCACCTCGTGGCCGGCGGCGCGCAACCGGGAGGCGACCCGGTCCCAGCACCACCCGCCGTGCCACGCCCCGTGCACGAGGACGAACGCGGTCATGCTCAGGCCTCCTCGGGGGGACGTCGGCGTCCGGGCGGACGCAGGGGGATCCTCCCGCCCCACGCTAGGCACGGCGACGGCGGACGGGATCGGCCCGATGTCACGACGTGGCCACCGCCGCGGCAGGAGCCGGCTACGTCATCCGTCGTGGCGGCCCACCCGTCCGGGTCGGGTGCCGGTCAGAGGTCGAGCACCAGCTGCGGCGTCACCGACCGGGAGACGCAGATCATCATCGTCTCCCCGAAGGCGCGCTCCTCGGCGGTCAGCACGCCGTCGCGGTGCTCGGGCGTGCCCTCGAGGACCCGCGTCTCGCACTCCCCGCAGCGGCCGTCGGCGCACGGGGCCGGCACCTCGAGCCCGGCCGCCCGCACGCACTCCAGCACCGAGACGCCCGGCGGGACGGCGAGGGAGATGCCGGCGGCCGCGCAGACGACGTGCACCGTGGCGAGGGCGGCGGCAGGCTCGGGAGCGGCGGTCACGGGGCCTCCCTCCAGCGAGCGGTCGGGCCCGCGACGAGGTCGCCGGATGCCCTGCCGAGAGCCACGGTAGGGAGCCGGGGAGGTCGGCGGATCGCCCGCTTGACGGTCCGGGTGCGCGCCGCTGTCGCGCGGCGGGCGCGACAAATGACGGCACCCGGCGTCAGCGCGGCTGGACCAGGCCCTCCTTGACCGCCAGCAGGGCAGCCTGCGTCCGGGAGGTGAGCCCCATCTTGGCCAGCAGGTGGCTGACGTGGGTGCGCGCCGTCCGCTCGCTGATCACCAGGTGCTCGGCGATGTCCTTGTTGGACCGGCCCTCCGCGACCAGCACGAGCACCTCCTTCTCCCGGGCGGTGAGCACGCCGATCCCGGTGCGCGGCGCCCGGATCTCCTGGGTGAGCCGCCGGGTGACGGCCGCGTCGAGGAAGACCTCGTCGCGGACCGCGGCCCGCAGCGCGGCGTCGACCTCGGCCGGGCCGGCGTCCTTGAGCAGGTACCCGGAGGCCCCGCCGGCCAGGGCCGCGTGCACCCGCTCGGTCTCCCCGAAGCTGGTCAGGATGACCACCTTCAGCTGCGGGAACCGGCGCAGCACCTCCGCGGTCGCGGTGACCCCGTCCATCCCGGGCATCTGCAGGTCCATCAGGACGACGTCGGGCAGCTCGCCGTGCGCGGACGCCCGGGCGAGCCGGTCCAGCGCCTCCTGCCCGTCGCCGGCCTCGTCGGCCACCTCGACGTCGGCGAGGGCCTCCAGGTAGGCGACCACGCCCCGGCGGACCACCGCGTGGTCGTCGACGACGAGGACCCGGATCGGGTCCGGTGCGGTCACGGTGCGTTCTCCTCGTGGGTCGGCGGGCTGGCCGGGGTGGCCGGGAGCGAGGTCGGCAGCGGCAGGCTCAGCAGCACGCTGGTGCCACCGGCGGCCGGCTGCCGCACCCGGACGGCGCCGCCCCAGCGGGCGGCGCGCTCGCGCATCACCGTCATGCCGAACCCGCTCGAGGCGCAGTCCGCGGTGCGGGCGGCGTCGCTCGAGGCGCCCATCCCCCGGCCGTCGTCGGTGACCTCGGCGACCAGCCGCCGGCGCCGCCCGTGGGCGGTCACCGCCAGCCGGACGTGGATCTGGTCGGCCTCGGCGTGCTTGACGCTGTTGTGCAGCGCCTCGGCCACCACCCGGTAGACGTCCTCCAGCAGGGCGGCGTCCAGCGCGGCCAGCTCGTCGGCCTGGTCGACGACGTCCAGCGAGACGGTCATGCCGGTGCGCGCGGCGGTGCTGTCGACCAGCGAGCGCAGCGCCGCGGCGAGCCCCCCGGCCGTGGCGGCCGCGGGCCGCAGCTCGACCACCATGCCGCGCAGGTCCACCAGCACGTCCTGGGCGCTGCTGCTCAGGTCGTCGGCCACCTGGGCCAGCTTCTCGGGCGTGGGCGGCAGCCCGCGGGCCACCAGCACCCCCAGCGACCGGGCCTGCATCATCATCGAGAACACCTGCTGGACCACCGAGTCGTGCAGGTCCCGGGCCAGCTTCTGGCGCTCCTCGCGCCGGGCGACGTCGCGCTCCCACTCCAGCAGTGCGGCGTGGTCGACGGCCATCGCGGCCTGCTCGGCCATCGCCAGCAGGAACTCCAGCTCGGTGTCCCCGACGACCTGGCCGGGGGCGAAGAAGGCGTTCAGGATGCCGACCGGCTCGCCGCCGGCGAGGAGCGGGACGCTGACGAACCAGTCCCACCGGGGGTGGCGCATGAGCTCCTTGAGCGGCGCCCACGCCGGGTCGCGCATGACGGCCTCGTAGCGGCTGGGCGCCACGATCGGCTGCCGGGTCTCCAGCGCCTCGAGCATCATCAGCCGGGCGCCGAGCGCCCGGCACTCCATCAGCTTGTCGAAGAAGTCGGCGTGCCGCCCGAACCCGGAGGCGCCGACGACGTGCAGCCGGTTGCCGGTCGAGTTGACCGTCATCACCTGGACGCCGGCCAGCGAGTCCGTGCGCGCCACCTCGTGGGCCAGCGCCTCCAGGGTGCCGACCAGCGAGCGCTTGGACGCGACGCTGGAGGCGGCCTTGGCGATCGCGGCGAGCCGCCGCTCGCGGAGCCGGCTCAGCGTGACGTCGCGGAAGGACACGATCCACCGGCGCTGGCCGGGGACCGGGGAGAGCACGTAGGCGAACTCGCGCCGCTGGCCGGCCACCGGCTCCCAGGCCACGGTCAGCTCACCGGACCGGCCGGCGGCGGCCGCCTCGTCGGGGGCGGCGAACGGCGAGGGCGCACCCGCGACCCGCTCCGGGTCCAGGCCGCACAGCAGCACGGCGGCCGGGTTCGCCTCGACGAAGCGCGCGTCGGCGTCGATGACGGCCAGGCCGTCGGGGGCGTGCCGCACGACGTCGTCGGCCGCCGTGACCGCAGCGGTCCGCGTGCCGACCGCCGTTCCTCCTGATGCCTCCACCGGACCCACCTTCCAGCACGGCATCGTCGCCGCGGTCGTGGCCATGGCCCCGGCCACCCTGGGGAGATCGTGGCACGCGTGCGCGCCCGGCGGGCGGCGCAGCTGCCGGGCCCACCCTAAGGAGCGGGCGCCCGGTCGCGTCACCGGCCGGGGCCGCGGGCCACCACCGGCGGGGTCAGAGCACGCGCTCGGGCGCCGCCATGAGCGAGTCGTCGGTGCTCTCGACCACGACCCGGTCGGCCGCGAGCCGGGGCAGCACCTCGCCGGTGAAGAAGTGCGCCGCCGCCAGCTTCCCCTCGTAGAAGGACCGGTCGGCCTCGGGGACCTCGCCGGCCAGCGCGGCCAGCGCGACCTCGGCCTGGCGCACCAGGAGCCAGCCGGTGAGCAGGTCGCCGGTGGCCAGCAGCAGCCGCGTGGTGTGCTGCCCGATCCGGTAGAGCGCCGTGCGGTCCTGCTCCGCGTCGGCCAGGAAGCCGAACAGCGCGGCCACCGTGCCCTGCAGGTCGGCGAGGCCCGTGGCGAGCCGGCGCCGCTCGACCGCGAGGGCGTCCGGCCCGGTGCGCGGCGCGGCCGTCGCGCCGACCTGGCCGACCAGCCAGCCCAGGGCCACCCCGCCGTCCCGGACGATCTTGCGGAAGAAGAGGTCCTGGCCCTGGATCGCCGTCGTCCCCTCGTAGAGGGTGTCGATCTTGGAGTCGCGCACGTACTGCTCGACCGGGTGGTCCTGCAGGTAGCCGGAGCCGCCCAGGGTCTGCAGCGTCTCCGCCGTCAGCAGCTGGCTGGCCCGCTCGGAGCAGAAGCCCTTCACGACCGGCAGCAGCAGGTCGTTCACCCGCTCGGCGAGCGCCGCCGCCTCCCCGTCGTCCTCCCCCGCCGCCGACACCTGGTCGCGCAGGCTCGCGGTGTACAGGTACAGCGCGCGCATGCCCTCGGTGTAGGCCTTCTGCAGCATCAGCGAGCGGCGGACGTCGGGGTGCCGGGTGATCGTGACGCGCGGGGCGTCCTTCGTCGTCGCGGTCAGGTCGGCGCCCTGCACCCGCTCCTTGGCGTGGGCCAGCGCGACCTGGTACCCGGCCGACAGCGTGGCCACGGCCTTGGCCCCGACCACCATCCGGGCGTACTCGATGACCTTGAACATCTGCGCGATGCCGTCGTGCACCTCCCCCACCAGCCAGCCCTGCGCCGGCACGCCGGTGTCGCCGAAGCTCAGCTCGCAGGTGGTGGAGACCTTGAGGCCCATCTTCTTCTCGACGCCGGTGACGTGGACGCCGTTGCGCTCGCCCAGCTCCCCGGTGGCCAGGTCGACGTGCACCTTGGGGACGACGAACAGCGACAGCCCCTTGGTGCCCGGCCCGGCGCCCTCGGGTCGGGCCAGCACCAGGTGGACGATGTTGTCGCTGAGGTCGTGCTCGGCGCCGGTGATGAACCGCTTCACGCCGGTGAGGTGCCACGAGCCGTCGGGCTGCCGCACCGCCCTGGTGCGCCCGGCGCCCACGTCGGAGCCGGCCTCGGGCTCGGTGAGCGCCATCGTCGCGCCCCAGCCCCGCTCGATCATCAGCTCGCCGAGCCGCTGCTGGTCGGGCGTGCCCAGCGCGTGCAGCACCGTGCTCATCGTGGTCGCGGTGCCGTACATGACCAGGGCCGGGTTGGCGCCCAGCAGCATCTCGGTGGCCGCCCAGCGCAGCGTCGCCGGTGCGCCGAAGCCACCGAGGGACTCGGGCAGGTCGAGCCGGAACCACTCCCCCGCCCGCCAGGCCCGGTACGAGGCCACGAACGACGGGGGCAGCGTCACCGAGGAGGTGGCCGGGTCGAACACCGGCGGGTGGCGGTCGGCGTCGACGTAGGACGCGGCGACCGGCCCCTCGGCCAGCCGGCGCACCTCGGCGAGCACCCCGCGGGCGGTCTCGGCGTCCACCTGCGCGAACGGTCCGGTGCCGAAGCGCTCCCGGGAGTCCAGGAACTCGAACAGGTCGAACTCCAGGTCGCGGAGGTCGGCGGTGTAGTGGCTCATGTCCCCTGACCTCGTCGCTGCCTCGTCGGTCCCCCGACGCTAGCGAGCGGTGGCCGCCCGGCTCCGGGACAGATGACGTAGGCCCATCGGGAGAGTTGGTGAGTGACCCACGTCATAGGACTCTCGTGCGCCCCCGCCCCCGTCACTACGTTTCGGCCGTCGGCCAACGAGGGTCGCACCCAGCCCTGAGGAGCGCGGTCGTGAACCGTCAGCCACCGGAGCCAGCTGGGTCGGGAGGGCTCGTGATCCGGGACCTCACCGTCCGCTACGGCCGGGCCATCACCGTACTGCGGTCCGTCGACCTGGAGGTGGCGGCCGGCACGGTGGTCGCGCTGATGGGCGTCAACGGCGCCGGCAAGACCACCCTGGCCCGCGCCGTCACCGGCATGCTCCCCTTCCACTCCGGCACGGTCGTCGGCGGCGACATCACCTGGCGCGGGCGCTCGCTGCTGGGCCGCAAGCCGGGCCAGGTCGTCCGGGCCGGCGTGAGCCAGACGCTGGAGGGGCGCCGGATCTTCGCCGAGCTGACCGTCGACCAGAACCTCGCGGTCGGCGGGATGAGCCGGCGCAACGACCAGGCGCTCAAGGACAGCCGCACCCGGGTGCTCGACCTGTTCCCCAAGCTGCGGGAGCGGCTGGACCAGCGGGCCGGCTACCTCTCCGGCGGCGAGCAGCAGATGCTCGCCCTGGGGCGCGCCCTGATGCAGTCGCCGGAGCTGCTGGTCCTCGACGAGCCGTCCCTGGGCCTCGCCCCGATCATCGTCGACCAGATCCGGGAGACGATCGGGACCATCCGGGACGCCGGCACCAGCGTCCTGCTGATCGAGCAGAACGCGATGATGGCGCTGGCCGTCTCCGACCACGGCTACATCCTGTCCCACGGTGCGGTGACCAAGCACGGTCCCTCGTCGGAGCTGCTGGCCGACCCGGACATCCAGTCCTTCTACCTGGGGCTCGACGAGGCCGCGGACGAGCACGCACCGGCCGGCAACGGGGCCCCGGCGTGACCGCCGCCGGGCAGCCGCTGCTGCAGGCCGAGCACCTCCGGCTGACCTTCGGTGGCATCACCGCGATCAGCGACGTCTCCTTCGAGGTCCAGCAGGGCGAGTTCTTCGCCGTCATCGGGCCCAACGGCGCGGGCAAGACCTCGCTGCTGAACGTGCTCAACGGCGTCTACCGCCCCAGCTCGGGGTCGGTCACCTTCCAGGGCGGGTCGCTGCTGGGCCGCAAGCCGGCGCAGATCGCGGCGCTGGGCATCGCCCGCACCTTCCAGAACCTCGCGCTGTTCGAGGAGATGACCGTCCTGGACAACGTGGTGCTGGGCCGGCACCACCTGATGAAGGCCGGCCTGGTCTCCGGCGCCCTGTGGTTCGGCCGGGCCCGCCGCGAGGAGCAGGAGGCCCGCCGGGACTGCCTCCCGCTGCTGGAGCTGATGGGCCTGGACGAGATCAGCGGCGAGGTGGTCCACGACCTGCCCTACGGCGTCAAGAAGCGGATCGAGCTGGCCCGGGCGCTGGCCATGCAGCCCACGCTGCTGCTCCTCGACGAGCCGGTGGCCGGGATGAACAGCCAGGAGACCAACGAGCTGGCCCGGTGGGTGCTCGCCGCCAAGCAGGAGCTGGACCTCACCGTGGTGATGATCGAGCACGACATGGCGCTGGTGACCAAGGTCGCCGACCGGGTGCTCGTCCTCGACTTCGGCGAGGTCATCTGCTGCGACACCCCCGACGTCGCCGTCTCCGACCCCCGGGTCATCCGCGCCTACCTGGGCGGCAGCGGCGACGCCCTGGTCGACCGGGCCACGGCCGGCCTGCACACCCCCACCGCCGACGCCGGTCCCGACTCCGGAGCACGCACGTGACCGCGAACCTGCAGATCCTGATCTCGGGCATCTCGCTCGGCTGCGTGCTGGCGCTGCTGGCGCTCGGCTTCGTGGTCGTGGCGAAGTCCACCGGGGTCTTCAACCTCACCCAGGGCGGCTTCGTCGTGCTGGGCGGCTACCTCAGCTACACCGCCCACCAGACGTGGGGGCTGCCCTTCGTCCTGGCGGTGCTGCTGTCGATCGTGCTGGTGTCCGCGCTGGCGGTGCTCCTCGAGGCCACGATCGTGCACCGGATCGCGACCGCGAACCTCTTCACGCCGATCCTGGTCACCTTCGGCCTGCTGATCATCATCCCCCCGGTCGCCGCGGGGATCTGGGGGCCGGACCAGAAGAACCTCGGTGACCCGTGGGGGCTGGACGTCCTCCGGGTGGGCGACCTGACCATCACCCACCGCGACCTGGCGGTGATCATCTCGACCCTGGTCCTGCTGGCCGCCTTCGGCGCCTTCTTCCGGTTCTCCCGGCTCGGCCTGGCCATGCAGGCCACCGCCCTGGACCCGGAGGCGGCGCTGGCCCAGGGGGTCAGCGACCGCACCGTCCACCGGCTCTCCTGGGGCATCGCCGGGGCACTCGGCGCCTTCGGCGGCACGATGCTGGCCACCACGGCCGGCGCCGGCCTCGGCCCGGGCCTCGAGCAGTACGCGCTGCTCGCGATCCCGGTGATCATCCTGGGCGGCCTCGAGTCGCCGCTGGGCGCCGTCCTGGGCGGCCTGTTCGTCGGCATCGTCCAGCAGTTCGCCGTCGTCCGGGTCCCCGAGTCCTTCGGCGCCGGCTTCTACGAGGTCGTCCCCTACCTGCTCATGCTCGTGGTCATGCTCGTCCGTCCCGAGGGCCTGTTCGGGACCAAGAAGGTCAGGCGGATCTGATGGCCACCGACGTCTCCACACCGACGGGCTCGACCCTCGCGACCCCCCAGCGGACGGTGCCACCGCTGCGGCTGGTGGGCTCCCGGGCCGGCCGGATCGGCGTGCTGGTCTTCATCGTGCTGGTGATCGCGGTGCCGCTGAACATGACCAGCACGTACTGGCTGGGCATCCTCAACGCCGCCGGGGTGGCGGCGATCGCCGCGGTCGGGCTGAACGTGCTCACCGGGTACGCCGGCCAGCTCTCCCTCGGCCACGCCTTCTTCGTCGGGCTCGGGGCCTTCGTCGCCCAGTGGGTGGGCGGCATCCTCGACCTGCCGATGGTCCTCTGGCTGCCGGCAGCGGGCATCGCGGCCGGCCTGGTCGGCGCAGCGGTTGCGCCCTTCGCCCTCCGGCTGCGCGGGCCGTACCTGATGATCGTCTCGCTGGCGCTGGTCTTCATCGGCATCTACGTCGCCCGCAACCTGCGATCGATCACCGGCGGCAACGAGGGCACGATCGTCGAGGCCCGGGCCACCCTGGGGCCGATCGACTTCGAGGAGCTCACCCTCGGCACGCTGGTGTTCGCCCGCGAGCAGGGGCTGTTCATCCTCATCTGGGCGGTCCTGGGGCTGGTCCTGCTGGTCGTGGCCAACGTGATGCGCACCCGCGGCGGCCGGGCCATGCAGGCCGTCCGCGACCACGACGTCGCCGCCGAGGTGCTCGGCGTCCGGATGATGCGCACCCAGACCAACGCCTTCGTGCTGGCCTCCGCCCTGGGCGGCATCGCCGGCGGGCTGCTCGCGGTGAACCTGGAGTACATCCGCCCCGACAGCTTCAACATCGACCTGTCGGTGCAGTACCTGGCGATCATCGTGATCGGCGGGCTGGCCTCGCTGTGGGGCCCGGTGCTCGGCGCGGTGTTCGTGACGCTGGTGCCGGTGTTCGTCGACCAGTTCGCCACCAGCCTGCCGTTCATGGCCCAGGGCGGGAACGCCGGGCTCACCACGACCGACCTGAGCCTGATCCTCTACGGCGCGATGATCGTCGTCTTCCTGCTGGCCGAGCCCAAGGGGCTGGTGGCCACCCTCGGACGCATCCGTCGCGCCGTCCGACCGTCCGGCGGCACCGCCGGCCGACCTCCCCGCACCACCCACCGAGAGGACACGCAATGAGGCACCGTCCCCGGGGGCTCGGCCTGCCGATCCCCGCTCTGATCCTGAGCACCGCGCTGGCCGTGACGGCGTGCGGTGCGCAGAGCACCACCGGCGGGAGCGACGACTCCGGGTCCGGCGGCGCGCCGGCCGCCGTGCCCGGGTTCGACCCCGACGCCGGCACCATCGCGGTCGGCAACCTGGTCGCGCTCAGCGGCCCGATCTCGGCCACGGCGCGCGAGCAGCTGCTCGGCCAGCAGGCCTGGTTCGACGAGGTCAACGCCAACGGCGGCATCGCCGGTGAGTACGAGATCGAGCTGGTCACCGCGGACAACCAGTACGACGCCCAGGTGACGGTGCAGGCCTACCAGCAGATCAAGGACGAGGTCGTGATGCTCTCCGGCATCCTCGGCACGCCCTCGGTCAAGGCGCTGGTGCCGATCCTCAACCGCGACGAGGCGGTGGCGGTGCCGAGCAACCAGGCGGCCGAGCTGCGCGACGAGCCGGCCCTGCTGCCGGTCTTCCCCTCGTACCAGACGAACGTGGTCAACGCGGTCGCCTACCTCAACGAGCAGGACCCCTCGCTCAAGGACGCCGTCTACTGCGAGCTCGGCTACGACAGCGAGTGGGGCGACGCGGTCGAGGAGGGGCTGACCTTCGCCACCGAGCAGCTGGGCACCACGGTCACCTCGGTGCAGCGGTACGCCCCGCTGGACACCGCGCTGACCGCGCAGATGCAGGAGCTCAAGCAGGCCGGCTGCGAGGTCGTCGCCTTCAGCGGCGCGGTGAACAACACCCCGGCGATGGTGGCCGCGGCCACCCAGCTGGACTTCAAGCCGCAGTGGATCGCCGAGTTCATCGCCAACTCGACGGCCTTCGCCGGCACCCCGATCGCGCAGTACCTCCAGGAGAACGTCCTCTTCACCGGGCCCGGCGCCGACCTCAGCGACGAGTCCATCGAGGGGATCCGGATCCTCAAGGAGTCGCTGGGCGACACCGACCTGACCCTGCAGCACGTCTACGGCTACATCCAGGCCGTCGCCGTCACCACGCTGCTCGAGCAGGCCGTCGAGGACGGCGACCTCTCCGGCCCGGGGCTGCGCCAGGCCCTGACCGAGATGGACAAGATCGACTTCCAGGGGCTCAACGGCGACCTGACCCTCGGCCAGCCCGAGGACCGGGTGCTCCCCCAGTCGACGACCATCTACTCCTACGACCCCGCGACGCCCTACGGGCTCAGCGCGGTCGCCGTGCAGTACCAGGCCGAGGAGACCGACCCGCTGTTCTGACCTCGACCGACCGGACCCGCCCGCTCCTCCCGGACCACCAGGGGGAGCGGGCGTCCGTCGTCCGGGGCCGGTCCCGGCGCCGCAGCCGGGGCGACCGCGACGATTGACCTACGGGCGGCGACCGATCCGGTGCCGCAGGTGCCGTCATGCCACCGTCCCGGGCCCGGGTGGTCCAGGTCACCATGGAGGTCAGGCGGACGACGCCGGGCTGCCGCCGACCGTCCGCCGCGGCGGGAACTCGCCCGACCAGTGCAGAGGGAGACACCACGTGAAGCGCGCGCTGACCGTCCGGGACGGAGCCACGCGGGAGTCGCTGAAGCGGGCGATCAACGACCTCGGGTTCGAGGTCATCCCGTTCAAGAAGACCGAGCAGGCCGTGCTGGACAACGTCCCCAAGGACGTCCGGCTGACCGTGACCGCCTCCCCCGCCAAGGGGCAGGACGCGACCATCGACCTGACGATCGCCCTGGCCGGCCACGGGTACTCGGTCGCCCCGCACCTGTCCGCCCAGCAGGTCCGCGACCGGGCCCACCTGACCGACGTCGTCGCCCGCTGCCGCGAGGCCGGCATCACCGACGTGTTCGTCGTGGGCGGCGACCCGACCGACGAGCCCACCGGCTTCAAGAACGCCCACGAGCTGCTGGTGGCGCTGCACGAGCTGGACCACGGGTTCACCGACATCGGCATCGGCGGCCACCCCGAGGGCCACCCGAGCGCGCCGGCCGAGCTGCTGTTCCAGGCGCTCAAGGACAAGGCGCCGCTGGCCAACCACATCAAGACTCAGATCGTGTTCGACCCGAAGGTCATCCTGACCTGGGCCCGCGAGCTGAAGAACCGTGGCATCGACCTGCCGATCCACGTGGGCGTGCCCGGCGCGGTCCACCGGCAGAAGCTGATGCGGGTCTCCGGTGGCCTCGGGATCGGCGAGTCGGCGAAGTTCCTCAAGAAGCAGCAGAACCTGCTCTGGAGGTTCTTCATCCCCGGCGGGTACAGCCCTGACAAGATCATCAAGGGGCTGGCCCCGCACATCGGCAAGCCGGACAACCACCTCGAGGGCTTCCACGTCTTCACCTTCAACGACCTGGCACCCACCGAGGCCTGGCGCCAGCAGATGCTGAGGGACCTTGCCTGACCCCCGTACCGCCGGGCACCACGCCCGGCCCGCCCGACCGAGGAGGACCCGGTGACCGCACGGGTGATCGACGGCACGGCCGTCGCACGACGGGTACGGGAGGACGTCGCCCGAGGCGTCGAGAAGCTGCTGGCCGAGGGCGGGACCGCTCCGGGGCTGGCCACGGTGCTCATCGGCGAGGACCCCGCGTCGGAGGTCTACGTCCGGAACAAGCGCCGGCTCTGCGTCGCCGCGGGCATGGCCGACCACCACCGCCACCTGCCCGGTGACGTCGACCAGGCGACCGTGGCCGCGCTCCTCGACGAGCTGGCCGCCGACCCCGCGGTGTCCGGCATCCTGCTGCAGCTGCCGACGCCGGAGCACCTGGACTCCGAGGCGCTGATCGCCCGGATCCCGGCGGAGAAGGACGTCGACGGGCTGACCACGGCGAACGCCGGGCTGCTCGCCCAGGGCCGGCCCGGGCTGCGGCCGTGCACGCCGGCCGGCGTGATGACCCTGCTCGAGGAGTACGACGTCGCGCTGTCCGGCGCCGAGGCGGTCGTGGTCGGCCGCTCGGTGCTGGTCGGCAAGCCGATGGCGCAGCTGCTGCTCGCCCAGAACGCGACGGTGACCATCGCCCACTCGCGCACCCGCGACCTGGCCGAGGTCTGCCGCCGGGCCGACGTCCTGGTCGTCGCGGCGGGCATCCCCGGGCTGGTCGGCGCCGACGCGGTCAAGCCCGGCGCGACCGTCATCGACGTCGGCATCCACCGCGGCGAGGACGGCCTGCACGGGGACGTCGAGTACGACGCCGTCGCCGAGGTGGCCGGTGCGATCACGCCGGTGCCCGGCGGGGTCGGCCCGATGACGATCGCCATGCTGCTGGCCAACACCCTGACCGCGGCCACGGTCCAGCAGGGCCGCGCCAGCTGATGACCGGGCCGTGGGCGCGCTTCGACGACCTGCGCACGGGTCGGTCGTTGCGCTGCCCGCCGCCGTCGCGGGTGCTCACCGCCACCACGCCCGACGAGGTCGCGGGGGTGCTGCAGCAGGTCTCCGACGCGACCGAGGCCGGCAGCTGGGCCTTCGGCTACGTGGCCTACGAGGCGGCCGCCGGCCTGGACCCGCTGCTGCCGGGCGGCTCGACGACGGCCGGGGAGCTGCCGCTCGTGTGGTTCGGGCTGTGCGGGGAGCCCCAGGAGGTGGCGCCACCGACGCCGCCGGCCGAGGCGGGTGCGCCGGCCGGGCCGTGGCTGCCGGACTGGAGCGACGACGAGCACGCCCGTGCGGTCGAGACCGTCCGCGAGCACATCGCCGCCGGTGAGACCTACCAGTGCAACCTCACCGACCGGCTGCGCACCACCGCCGCCGGCGACCCCGAGCAGCTCTATGCCCGGCTGGCCCTCGCCCAGCGCGGCGCCCACAACGTCTACCTCGACCTCGGCCGGCACGTCATCGCCAGCGCCAGCCCGGAGCTGTTCTTCGACTGGGCCGGCGACGTGGTGCGCACCCGGCCGATGAAGGGCACCGCCCCGCGCGGCCGCACCACCGCCGAGGACCGGGAGCAGAGCAGCCGGCTGCGCGCCAGCAGCAAGGAGCAGGCCGAGAACCTGATGATCGTCGACCTGCTGCGCAACGACCTCGGCCGGGTCGCCGAGGTCGGCAGCGTGGTGGTCGACGAGCTGTTCACGCTCGAGCGCTACCCGACCGTCTGGCAGCTGACCTCGCAGGTGAGCGCCCGCACCCGGCCGGGCACCGGGCTGCTCGACCTGTTCCGCGCGCTCTTCCCGTGCGGGTCGGTCACCGGCGCACCCAAGCGCCGCACCATGCAGCTGATCGACGACCTGGAGCCGACACCGCGGGGGGTGTACTGCGGCGCCGTCGGCCTGGTCGCTCCCCCGTCGGCGCCGTTCCGGGCCAGGTTCAACGTCGCCATCCGCACCGCCGTCGTCGACCGCAGCACCGGCGAGGGCGTCTACGGCGCGGGCGGTGGCATCACCTGGGGGTCGGTGGCCGCGGCGGAGCGGGCCGAGCTGCGCGCCAAGACGGCGGTGCTGGGCCACGACGTGACCGAGCACCGGCTGCTGGAGACGCTGGCCTTCCTGCCCGGCGAGGGGCTGCGCACGGTCGAGGGCCACCTCGACCGGATGGCCGACTCGGCCGGCTGGGCCGGCTTCCGGTTCGACCGCGGCGCCGTGCTGGCGTTGCTGGAGCAGGCCGTCGCCGGCCGCGCGGAGCCGGCCCGGGTCCGCGTCCTGCTGTCCCGGTCGGGGCAGGTCGAGGTGGAGCTGCAGGCCCTGCCGCCGGCCGGGCCGCTGCCGGTGCGGCTGGCGCTGGACGACGACCCGGTGGACGCCGCCAGCCCGTGGCTGCAGCACAAGTCCACCCGCCGTGACGTCTACCTGACCCGGGCGCTGCGGCACCCCGAGGCCGACGACGTCGTGCTGGTCAACCAGCACGGCGAGCTGACCGAGACCACCACGGCCAACCTCGCGCTGCGGATCGGCGGCACCTGGTGGACGCCGCCCACCTCCTCCGGCTGCCTGCCCGGGGTCGAGCGCGTCCGCCTGCTGGGGCTGGGCCGGCTGCACGAGCGCGTCCTGCACGTCGGCGACCTCCGCGACGCCGAGGAGGTCGCGGTGCTCAACTCGCTGCGCGGCTGGCGCCCGGCGGTGCTGCTGCCCGGCACGACCGCACCCGGGCTCGCCGTCGAGAGCGCGCCGGGAGCCGCCTCGTGACCGGCCCGCCGGACGGCCGCGACGAGCTCGACTCCCAGTCGCTCGGTGACTTCCTCGGCCAGCTGGCCGCCCGGATGGCCGCGCCGGGCGCCGGCGCGACCGCCGCCGTGGAGGCCGCCCTGTCGGCGTCGCTCGTCGCGATGGTCGGCCGGTTCAGCACCGACGAGGAGCACGCCGAGCTGGTGGGCGAGGTGGTGACGGCGGCCGACGCGCAGCGCGACCGGTGCCTCACCGCCGCGGCCGACGACGAGGCGGCGTTCTCGGCCGTCGCCGCGGCGATGAAGCTGCCGCACGGCACCGCGGCCGAGCAGGAGACCCGGCGCGCCCGGCTGTCCGAGGCGCAGCTCGCAGCGACCCGGCCACCGCTGGCCGTCCTCGGCTCGGCCGCCGAGCTGGTGGCGCTGGCGGCGCGGGTGCTGCCGGTCGCGAACCCGAACCTGGTCAGCGACGTCGCCGCGGCCACCGCCGCCGCCCGGGCCGCCGCCACGACCGCCCGGCTGTCCGTGGAGGCGAACCTCGGCGGGATCGACGACGAGGCGGCGGTGGCCGAGCTCCGGTCGGCCGTCGCCGGCGTCGAGGACCTCATCCGGCAGGCCGACGAGATCGAGGTCGCGGTGCGCGAGCAGATGTCCCGGTGACCGGGCTCCCGTCCCTCCGCCCGGTCGAGGCCGTCGAGCGCGACCTGCTCCGGCGCTGGCCGGAGAGCCGGCTGGAGCCCTCGCTGGACCGCATCCGGGCCCTCACCGACGCGCTCGGCCGGCCGCAGGACGCCGTCCCGGTGGTGCACCTGACCGGGACGAACGGCAAGACGACCACCGCGCGCGTCGTCGACGACCTGCTGCGCGCCTCCGGCCTGCGGGTGGGGCGCTGCACCAGCCCGCACCTGGAGACCGTGCGCGAGCGCATCGTCGTCGACGGTGCCCCGCTGGACGAGGAGCGGTTCGCCGCCGCGCACGAGGCGCTGCAGCCCGCGCTCGAGCAGGTGGAGGCCCGGCACGGCGTGCTCTCGTTCTTCGAGGTGGTCACCGCCATGGCCTTCCAGGCGTTCGCCGCCGCCGACCTGGACGCCGTCGTCCTCGAGGTCGGCATGGGCGGCACCTGGGACGCGACCAACGTGGCCGACGGGCGGGTCGCCGTCGTCACCCCCGTCTCGCTGGACCACACCGAGTACCTCGGCCCCGACGTGGCGGCGATCGCCCGGGAGAAGGCGGGCATCGTGAAGCCCGGCTCGGTGGCGGTCCTCGCCGACCAGCCGGCCGCGGCGCGGGCGGTGCTGCTCGACCGGGCCCGGCAGGTGGGCGCCACGGTGGTCGACGCGGGGCTCGCGGCGACGGTGCTGCGCCGCACCCCGCGCGACGACGGCCAGCTGCTCGACCTGCAGGGGGCCGGGCGCGAGCACCGCGACCTGCACCTGCCGCTGCTCGGCCTGCACCAGGCCGGCAACGCGGCGACCGCGGTCGCCGCCGCGGGGTCGTTCCTGGCCGGCGCGGGCCGCGAGCTGGCGACGCCGACCGTCCGGGAGGTGCTGGCCCGGGTGCAGTCCCCCGGCCGGCTGGAGACGGTACGGGCCGCACCCCGGGTGTGGGTCGACGCCTCGCACAACCCGGCCGGGATGGCCGCCACCGTCGCCGCCGTCCGCGAGCTGCCCTCGGTGCAGCGCCTCGTCGTCGTGCTGGCCGTGCTGGAGGGCAAGGACGTCGACGGCATGCTGCCCGCCCTGCGCGGCACCGCCGCCACGGTGCTGGTCACCGAGAACTCCTCGCCGCGGCGGATGCCCGCCGCTGCCCTCGCCGACCGCGCCGCCGGCGTGCTGGGCGGTGACCGGGTGACCGTCGAGGCGGACCTCCCGCGCGCGCTGCGCGCGGCGCTGGACCTGGCCGGCGACCCGGGCACCGCCGTCCTGGTCACCGGCAGCGTGGTCACCGCCGGTGAGGCCGGCGCGCTGCTGCGGGCGGGCGCCGCGTGATCGCCCGCCCCGGCCGGTGCGTGGTGATGGGCGTCCTCAACGTCACGCCGGACTCCTTCTCCGACGGCGGCCGCCACGGCACCGTGGCGGCGGCGGTCGCGCACGGGCTGGCGATGGTGGCCGCAGGTGCCGACTACGTCGACGTCGGCGGGGAGTCGACCCGGCCCGGCGCCGACCGGGTGGCGGCCGAGCAGGAGCTGCGGCGGGTGCTGCCCGTGGTGGCCGAGCTGGCCCGCTGCGGCGTCGCGGTCAGCATCGACACCACCCGCTCGGCGGTCGCCGCCGCCGCCGTGGCCGCCGGCGCGGTGCTGGTCAACGACGTCAGCGGCGGTCTCGCCGACCCCGCCATGGGCCCGGTCGTCGCCGAGGCCGGCGTGCCCTGGGTGCTCATGCACCGCCGGGGGGAGAGCCGCGACATGTACGCGCAGGCCCGCTACGACGACGTGGTCGCCGACGTCCGGCGGGAGCTGTGCCGGCGGGTCGACGCGGCGATGGCGGCGGGCGTGGCGGCCGAGCGGCTCGTCGTCGACCCGGGGCTGGGGTTCGCCAAGCACCCCGAGCACGACCTCGCCCTGCTGGCCGGCCTGGACCGGATCACCGACCTCGGCTTCCCGGTGCTGGTCGGCGCCTCGCGGAAGCGGTTCCTCGGCGCGGTGCTGGCCGCGGCGGACGGGCGGCCGCGGCCTCCGGACCAGCGGGACAGCGCCACCGTCGCCACCTCGGTGCTCGCCGCCGCCGCGGGGGCGTGGGGCGTGCGCGTGCACGACGTCGCCGGCAGCGCCGACGCGGTCCGCGTCCTGGCCGCGGTCGGCTCCGGCGCGCTGCTGCCGGCCTGACCTCAGCGCTGGGTGGGCACCAGGTCCACCCAGCCGGCGGACGGCGTCACCACCGCGGTCACCGGCTGGTCGTGCACCTCCCGCGGGAGCTCGTCGAGCCGCTCGTCGTCGAACACCACGGTGACCAGCACGGCGTCGGGGCGGGCGTGCACCAGCGCCCGGTCGTAGTAGCCCCCACCGCGGCCCAGCCGGAAGCCGAGCCCGTCGACCGCGAGCGCGGGCACGACGACGGCGTCCGCCGCGCCGATCGCCTCGGGCCCGAGCCGCGGGCCGACCGGCTGGAGCAGCCCGAAGCGGCCGGTCTCCAGCTCACCGGTGTCGACGGCCCAGTCCATCAGCCGGCCCGTGGGCAGCACGACCGGGAGCAGCACCCGGGCGCCGAGCTGGGCGTAGCCGCGCGGCAGGAGGCCGGCGCCGGGCTCGTCGGGCTCGGGGACGAAGGCGGCCAGCGTGCCGACACCGTCCAGCCCGCGGAGCAGGGCAGCCACGATCGCCTCCGCGGCGGCGGCGCGCTCCTCGGCCGGGCGGGCCAGCCGGCGGGCGAGGAGGTCCGCGCGCAGCGCGTCCTTGGCGACGGCGGACTCGACGGGATGGCTCACCACGGCAGCCTAGGTGGGCGGGCGCGCCGTTGGCAGGATGGCGGCAGGCCACTGGCCCCCGACCCCGGAGGTACCGACCATCGTCCCCACCCTGCGCCCCGCGGCCGCCGCCGCGGTGCTGGTGCTGCTCACCGGGCTCGCCGGGTGCGGCGCGTCCCCGGGCGGCGAGCCCGGCGCACCGGGCCGGCCGGTCGACCAGCTCGTCGCCGACGCCGCGCTGGCCGCCTGCGTGGCCACCGCCGCCGGCCTGCCCGACGCGGCCGCCGCCGTCACCGACGCCGCGCTCGACGGGGTCACCGAGCTGCACTGCGACGGCCAGGGCTCCGCCCTCGGTCCGGTCCGCTCGCTGGCGGGCATCGAGCGGCTGACCGCGCTGACCAGCCTGGACGCGCCGCGGAACGAGATCGCCGACCTGACGCCGCTGGCCTCGCTCCCCCGGCTGGGCACGCTGACGCTGACCAGCAACGCGATCACCGACCTGTCCCCGCTGGCCGGCCTGGAGCTGTTCGACCTCGGGCTGTCGCAGAACCCGATCACCGACCTGACGCCGCTGGCCGGCACGACCACCCTCGGCGCCCTCGGGGTGGCCGGCGCGGCGCTCACCGACATCGCGCCGCTGGCCGGCGCCGACGCGCTGCGCGAGCTGGACGTCTCCGGCAACGCGATCAGCGACGTCTCGCCGCTGGCCGGGCTGCCCACGCTGGACACCCTGCGGCTGGCCGGCAACCGCGTCGTCGACCCGACGCCGCTGGGCACCATCCCGACGCTGCTGGTCCTCGACGTCTTCGGCAACCAGATCGCCGACGTCCGCGGGCTGGCGGCGGCACCGCTGCTGCAGGAGCTCCAGCTGGGCGCCAACCCGCTGACCGACCTCACGCCCCTGGTGGCGGTGCGGTCGCTGGTGAACCTCGGGCTGGACGAGACCGACGCCTCGCGGCTGACCGGGATCGAGGAGCTGCGCGCCGCCGGCGTGAGCGTCAACGGCCTGGCCTGAGCCCCGCTGACGGGCGGGGGACCTGCCCGGTCCCCCGCCCCGGCGCAGGTCAGCCGTTGTACGGCGGCAGCACGTCGAGCACCCAGGTCACGCCGAAGCGGTCGGTGACCATGCCGTACAGCGGGGCGTAGCCGGCCGGCGCCAGCTCGGCCCGCACGGTGCCGCCGACGGCCAGCGCCTGCCAGTACCGGGTGACCTCGTCGGTGTCCGTGCCGCGCACCGAGACGTAGACGGCGTCGGTGCCGGCGTCGTACGGGCGCGCGGGCGGCACGTCGAAGGCCATGACCGCGAACCCGTTCGGTGCCTGCACCCCGCCCCACTTCAGCTGCTCGGCCACCGCGCCGTCGGCGGTGTCCCGCTCGTCGCCGCCCTGGGCGAAGGTGAAGGCCATGACCTCCCCGCCGAACACGGACGCGTAGAAGTCCAGCGCCGCACGCGCCTGGCCGCGGAAGTTCAGGTGGGTGGTGGTGGTGATGCTCATGCCGGGCTCCTCGGTGTCGTGCCGCCGGCGGTCCTCGCCGGCGGTCCGGCTTCACCCTCACAGGGGAAGCGGACAGGTCCGGTCCTCTACTGCGGGCATCATCAGACCCGTGACCGGGACCTCCGCACGGCTGCTCGCCCTGCTGTCGCTGCTGCAGGCACGCCGCGACTGGCCGGGCGGCGTGCTGGCCGAGCGCCTCGGGGTCACGCCGCGCACCGTGCGGCGGGACGTCGACCGGCTGCGGGAGCTCGGGTACCCGGTGCAGGCGGTCAAGGGGCCGGACGGCGGGTACCGGCTGGCCGCGGGCGCCGAGCTGCCGCCGCTGCTGTTCGACGACGAGCAGGCGGTCGCCCTCGCCGTCGCCCTGCAGGCCGCAGCGGCCGGCGGCGCCGGGATCGGCGAGGCGGCGGCCCGCGCCCTGGTCACCGTGCGCCAGGTGCTGCCGGCCCGGCTGCGGCACCGCGTCGACGCCGTCCAGGTCACCCCGCTGCCGACCCGCCCCGGCGGCGAGGACGTCGACCCCGCGGTGCTGGTCGCGATCACCGCCGCGGTCCGCGCCCGGGAGGTGCTGCGCTTCGACCACGCGACCGGTGCCGGCGCCGTCCCCGGCGAGCTCCCGCCGCCCCGCCGGGTCGAGCCGCACGCCACGGTCACCCGCGGCGGCCGCTGGTACCTCGTCGCCTGGGACCTCGACCGCGCCGACTGGCGGACCTTCCGGGCCGACCGGATCACCCCCCGCACGCCCACCGGCCCGCGCTTCACGCCGCGCGAGCTGCCCGGCGGCGACCTCGCGGCGTTCGTCTCCGCCCGCTTCAAGGGATCGACCGGCGCCGACGCGTGGCCCTGCCGGGGTGTGGTCGAGCTCGACCTCCCGGCCGCCGACGTCGCCCCGTTCGCCCTCGACGGGGTGGTGGAGGCGCTCGGCCCGGACCGCTGCCGGCTCACCCTGGGCGCCTGGTCCTGGACCGGGCTGGCCGCCACGCTGGGCCGCTTCGACACCGCCGTCCACGTCGTCGACCCGCCGCAGCTGCGGGACGCCTTCGCCACCCTCGCCCGCCGGTTCGCCGACGCGGCGGCCGGTTGACCGCCGGTCGGCGTGCTCCGGCGCGGCCGCCCGGCGCAGCCTGTCACCTGCGGCGACGCACGGGTCACGCCAGGCGCACGGTCAACATGTGACGAAGCGGTCCGGCCCGCCTCGTCTGCCGTGGTCCTCGCGGTGTCGTGACCTCGCCGTTACCGTCGGTACCAGCACGGAAGCGCACCGTCCCTGGCGAACGAGCCGGGCCCGCGCCCCGCCCACCGCCTTCGAGAGGAACCTCCCGTGACCACGCCCCAGCGCACCGCAGCCCCCGCCCTCGCCCGTCCCGCCGTCCCGACCCAGCGCCCCTACGCCCGGCCCGCCGTCCCGGCCGGCCAGCGCCCGCTGGGCATGCGCCCGGCGGCTCCCCAGCCGATGGCCCCCCGCCCGGTCATGGAGCGGCCCACGCCGCGCCCCGCGGTCGCCTTCCTCACCGTGGTCGAGGTCGCCGCGATCATGCGCGTCTCCAAGATGACGGTGTACCGCCTCGTGCACGGCGGCGAGCTGGCCGCCGTCCGCGTCGGCCGGTCCTTCCGGGTCCCGGAGTCGGCCGTCCGCCAGTACCTGGCCGGCGCGCGCACCGACGTCGCCTGACCCGTCCCAGGACGGCGGCCCCTCCACGGCAGGGAAGAGGTCGCCGAAGCCCGACCGCTCCTCCAGGCCGCCGACGGAGTCGAGCGCGGCGTGCTGCGCTCCGGCGCCGAGGTGCGGCCCGGCCATCCGCCGCAGCAGAGCGCGCCGTGCGTCCCGCCTCCCCGGACCGAGTGCCGCGAGCCGCTGACGCCGCCGGGGGCCGCCGCGTGCGCGAGGATCAGCGGGATGCCCGCAGCAGACGCCGTCCCCGCGACCCGCGGCCGCACCCTGGCCGACCGGTACCGGCGGTTCGGCGAGGGCGACACCGGTAGGTCGCCGCTGCGGGCCCGCGTCGCCCTCGCCGTGAGCGGGTCCGCCGAGGCGCTGCGCGCGCTGGGGACGGCGCCCGCCCGCGCCCGGGGCCCCGAGCCGGTCCTCGCCGCGCTGCACGCGCTGGCCCTCGCCGGGCACGCGCCGGAGCTCGCCGCGGCCTGCGCCGCGGAGGACGCCGACGCCGCAGCCGTCGCCGCCATCGGCACGCTCACCCGGCAGACCGGTCAGGTGGTGGCCGTCGCCGCCCGCCGGCCGGTGCGGTCGTTCGAGTCGCAGCGCTGCGCGGTGCTGCACCCGGCCGTCGCCGAGGCGGCCCACCGGGCGGGCGCGGACGCGGTGGGGCTGGTCGGCGTCGGCTCGCCGGCCGGGCTCGAGCTGCACCTGGACCGCGTCGGCACCGGCTACCGCACCGGCTCCGGCACCGCGCAGCTGCTGGGCGACCCGTCGTCACCGGTGCAGCTGTCGGCGACGGTCGTGGGCGACCACCCTGTACCGGACCGTTCCCTGCCCGCGGTCGTGGCGCGGGTCGGTGTCGGCCGCGACCCGCTCGACGTCACCGACCCGGACGACGTCCGGTGGCTGCGCGGCTGCCTGGGGCCGGGCCGCCCGGAGGAGGCAGCGCGCCTGGACGCGGAGATCGCGCTGGCGGTGGCCGCTCCCCCGCAGCTGGTGCGCGGCGACGTCGTCGACCTGCTGCACGAGGCCCTCGCCCGGGTGCCCGCCGACGCCCTGCCGGTGGTGCTCACGACCTGGTCGCTCTCCCGCCTGCCGCCCCCTGCCCGGCTCCGGTTCCGGCACCGCCTGGAGGAGGCGGCGGCCGGACGGCCGCTGGCGTGGGTGTCGGTCGAGGGCGTCGGGGTCGCGCCGGGGGTGCCCACGCTCGGCGACCGGCCGGCCTCCGGGCACAGCACGATCGGCGTGGCGGTGTCCGCCGGGTCGGCGCTGCGCGTCGCGGCGGTCGGCCGCTGCTGGTCACGCGGCCGGCTGCTCTCCTGGCTCGCCGACTCCGGGCGAGCCGGCCCGCCGCTGGACCACCGCGAGGGCGACCGCGGGCACCATGGTGAGGGCGGCGATGCCGGTGCCGACCAGGACCGGGCCGCCGGCCCCCAGCTCGGAGCCGAGCGCGTGCCCGGCCAGCCACGAGCCCGCCGCCGTGCCCAGGTTGTAGGCGGAGACCGACATCGCCACGCCCAGGGTGGGTGCCACGCCCGCGAACCGGACGGCCAGCGCGGAGAGCACCGGGTTGGCGCTGAGCCCCAGCAGGCCGAGCAGGACCACGAGCAGCACGGTGGGCAGGGCCTGGGCGGAGAACAGCCAGACCGCCGCCAGCACGACCGTGGTCAGGACCGGCACGACGACCGTCGTCGTGTGCGGCCGGACGTCGCCGAGCCGGCCACCCCAGATCGTGCCGACCAGGGACCCGACGCCGAAGCCGACCAGGACGAGCGGGACGAGGCCGACCGCGATGCCGGCCCGGTCGGTGAGCAGCGGGGAGACGTAGGAGTACGCCGACAGCACGCCGCCGGTCGTGGTCGCGCAGGCGGCCAGCACCAGCCACAGCCGGCCGGAGCGCATCGCGCCCAGCTCCTGCCGCAGCGGCACCGGCTGCTGGTCGCCGTCCTCGGGCGGGACGTGCCGGGCGATGAGCGGCACGGCGGCCACCGCCAGCGCGGCCAGTGCCCAGAACGGCCCGCGCCAGCCCGACAGCTGACCGGCGAACGCGCCGAGCGGCACCCCGACGACGTTGGCGAGCATGCCCCCGGCGCCGACCAGCCCCAGGGCGCGGGCGCTCGCCGCCGGGCCGGCGGCGCGGGTCGCGACCACGGACGCCACCGACCAGAAGGCACCGGTGGCGAAGGCGGTGACGAACCGCGCCCCCAGCAGCAGCGGGAGGCTGCTGCCGAGCGCGACGACGACGTGCCCGACGGCGAAGACCGCCAGGGCGAGCACCAGCGTCACCCGCCGGGGCACCCGCCGGGTGAGCAGCGCCATCGCCGGTGAGCCGACGATCATGCCCACCGCGAACACGGTGATCAGCAGCCCGGCCTGGGCCACGCCGACCCGCAGGTCGCCGGCTATCTCGGGCAGCAGCCCGGCGACGACGAACTCGGTGGTGAGCATGAGGAACGTGCCGACCGCGAGCACGTACACCACGAACGGCAGGCGGGCCGCCTGCGCCCGGCCCGGCTGCGGTGCCCCGGCGCGGACGTCGGGCGGGGCGAGGCGGCCCGCGGTCACCGGAGGGTGGCCGCGTCGATGACGAAGCGGTAGCGGACGTCGGAGGCGAGCACCCGCTCGTAGGCCTCGTTGACCCGGTCGGCGGAGATCACCTCGACCTCGGCGCCCAGCCCGTGCTCGGCGCAGAAGTCGAGCATCTCCTGGGTCGCGGCGATGCCGCCGATCATCGAGCCCGCGTAGGACCGGCGGCCGCTGATCAGCGACATGGCGTTGAGGCTGAGCGGCTCGGCCGGGGCGCCGACGTTCACCAGGGTGCCGTCCACCGCGAGCAGGGACAGGTACGCGTCGACGTCGATGGTGGCGCTGACCGTGTTGACGACCAGGTCGAACCGGCCGGCGAGCTCGGTGAAGGTCTCCGGGTCGCTGGTGGCGAAGTAGGCGTCGGCACCCAGCCGCAGACCGTCCTCCTGCTTCTTCAGCGACTGCGACAGCACGGTCACCTCGGCGCCCATGGCGTGCGCGAGCTTGACCGCCATGTGGCCGAGCCCGCCGAGGCCGACGACCGCGACCCGCCGGCCCGGACCGGCGCCCCAGCGGCGCAGCGGCGACCACGTGGTGATGCCGGCGCAGAGCAGCGGCGCGGCGGCCGCCGGGTCGAGGCCCTCGGGCACCCGGAGCGCGAACCCGGCGTCCACCACCACGTGGGTGGAGTAGCCGCCCTGGGTCGTCGTGCCGTCGCGGTCGGTCGCGGCGTAGGTGCCGACCATGCCGTTCAGGCAGTACTGCTCGTCGCCGTTGCGGCAGTTGGCGCACTCGCCGCAGGAGTTCACCATGCAGCCGACGCCGACCCGGTCGCCGACCTGGTGCCGGGTGACCTCGGAGCCGACCTCGGCGACGACGCCGACGATCTCGTGGCCGGGCACGACCGGGAAGGGCTGCGGCCCCCAGTCGCCGTTGACGGTGTGGATGTCGGAGTGGCAGATGCCGGCGTACTCGATCTCGATCAGGACGTCGGTGGGGCCGACGTCCCGCCGCTCGATGGTGGTCGGGGCCAGCGGCTGGCCGGCGGCGGGGGCGGCGTAGGCGTTCACCTGCACGGTGGTGCTCCTCTTCGTGGTCTCTCGGTGGGGCTGGGCACCACGGAACGCCTCGCGGACCACGCGTGGGAGGGCGGGTCTGTGGGGGGTGGAAGCTCGACCTCCCTCCGGCGGATGGCCGACGTAGCGTCGAGGGCGTGGACAACCGCTCCGACATCCGCGACTTCCTCACCACCCGTCGCGCGCGGATCAGCCCCGAGCAGGCCGGGCTGCTGCCCGGGGGCGGACGTCGGCGGGTGCCCGGGCTGCGGCGGGAGGAGGTCGCCGTCCTCGCCGGGGTCAGCACCGACTGGTACACCCGGTTGGAGAAGGGCCACATCACCGGCGTCTCCGAGGACGTGCTCGAGGCGGTCGCCCGGGCGCTGCAGCTGGACGAGGCCGAGCGCACCTACCTGTTCGACCTGGCCCGCGCGGCCGCCCGGCCCCGGGGTCCGCAGCGGCGCAGCAGCAGCGGCAGCGCGCCGATCGAGCCGCGGGTGCAGTGGATGCTGGACTCGATGACCGGGTCGGCTGCCTTCGTCGCCGACGGCCGGCTGGACATCGTCGCCACCAACAGCCTGGGCTGGGCGCTGCACGCCCCGCTGTTCGACAACCCGCGCGGGACGGCGAACTTCGCCCGGTTCCAGTTCCTCGACCCGCGGGCGCGGGACTTCTACCCGGACTGGGCGGGCGCGGCCAGCGTCACCGTCGCCCTGCTCCGCACCGAGGCCGGCCGACGCCCGCACGACGCCCAGCTGCGCGAGCTGGTGGGCGAGCTCTCCACGGTCAGCGAGGAGTTCCGCGTCCGCTGGGCCGCCCACGACGTGCGCATCCACCACAACGGCGCCAAGCAGTTCCAGCACCCCGTCGTCGGGTCGCTGGACCTCACCTACCGCACCCTGGACCTCTCCGGCGACGACGCGTCGGTCCGCCGGCTGACCATCTACACGGCCGAACCCGGATCGCCGTCCGAGGACGCCCTGAAGCTGCTGGCCAGCTGGGCCGCGACCGCCGACGTGCAGGCCCCGCGTCCCGCCCCGGGCGCCCGCACCGACTGACCCCGGCCGGCCCGGTCAGGTCGCCGGGTCCAGCCGCCGGATGTTCGTCCACCCGGTGAAGCCGCGCTCCTCCAGGAGCTGGAGCAGGCGTGGCGCGCACGGGAAGAACGCCAGGAACAGCGCGTCGAGCAGCGCGATCACGTCGTCGCCGACCGGCTCGGGGTGCTCGACCCCCGCGGACTGGGCGGCGGCGGCCTCGAGGAAGGCGACCACCCGGTCGGCGAGCGCCGGCAGCCGCGGGTCGTCGGCCGTGCAGTCGGCGAGCTCCCCGACGTCCAGGTACAGCCGGCGCAGGTCCTCGTCCTCCAGCTGCGCGTGCTTGACCGCCATCATCGCCGGCACCTGGTCGGGCATCTGCGCGGCCATCAGGATCCAGCTGTCCCGCTCGATCTCGACCAGCCGCTCGGGGAAGCCGAGCTCGCGCATCCGGTCGACGTAGGCCGCCGCCGGCGGCGGCAGCGCCAGGCTGTCGCCGGCCACCAGCCGGGCGATCCGCGCCCGGTGCCGCTGGCGGTCGCGGATCTCGGCCCGCAGCCGGCGGTCGACGTCCTCGACCGCCGCCGCGAACTCCTCCTCGTCGGCCGCCAGCAGCTCCTGCACCCGGGACAGCGGGACGCCGGCCTCGGCCAGCGTGCGGATCCGGATCAGCTCCACGACGGCCGCGGCGTCGTAGCGCCGGTAGCCGGAGCGGTCGCGCTCGGGCTCGGGCAGCAGCCCCGTGGCGTGGTAGTGCCGGACCGCGCGCACGGTCACGCCGGCGTACGACGCGAGCTGGCTGATGGTGAGCATCGAGCTGGGTCCCCTCTCCTCGGTCAGCTGATCTTCCGCCGGTAGGTGCGCATCGCGAGCGCGTAGGCCACCACCAGCAGGCCGAGGCACCAGGCCAGGGCCGTCCAGCCGTCGTCGCCGACCGGCTGCTCGGCGAAGAGGCTGCGGAGCGTGGCGACGATCGACGTCACGGGCTGGTGCTCGGCGAACCAGCGCACCGGTCCCGGCATGCCGGCGGTCGGTACGAACGCGGAGCTGATGAAGGGCAGGAAGACCAGCGGGTAGGAGAAGCCGCTCACCCCGTCCAGCGAGGTGGCGGTCAGCCCGGGGACGACGGCCAGCCAGGTCAGCGCCAGGGTGAACAGCGCCAGCACCCCCAGCACCGCGAGCCAGGCGAGCGGGCCGGCACCGGAGCGGAAGCCCATCGCGACGGCGACGAGGACGACGAGCACGAGCGAGACCAGGTTCGCCACCAACGAGGTCAGCACGTGCCCCCAGAGCACCGCCGACCGGGCGATCGGCATCGACTGGAACCGCTCGAAGAGCCCGCCCGAGACGTCGGTGAACAGCCGGAAGGCGGTGTACGCGATCCCCGAGGCGACGGTGACCAGCAGGATCCCGGGCAGCAGGTAGTCGACGTACCGGCCGCCGCCGACGTCGATGGCGCTGCCGAAGACGTAGACGAACAGCAGCAGCATGGCGATCGGGGTGACGGCGGTCGTGATGATCGTGTCCGGGCTGCGCAGCACGTGGCGCAGCGACCGCTTGGTCAGGGTGACGGTGTCGCGGACGACGGTGCTGGTCATCGGTCGGTCTCCTGCTCGGTGGGGGTGCCGTGGCCGACGATCGCGAGGAAGACGTCCTCCAGGCTGGGCTGCTTCTCGACGTACTCGACGCGCGCCGGCGGGAGGAGCTTTCGGAGCTCGGCCAGCGTGCCGTCGGCGATGACCCGTCCTCCGTGCAGGACCGAGATCCGGTCGGCCAGCTGCTCGGCCTCGTCGAGGTACTGGGTGGTGAGCAGCACCGTGGTGCCCCGGCCGGCGAGCTCCCGGACCGTCGTCCAGACCTCGATCCGCGACTGCGGGTCCAGCCCGGTCGTCGGCTCGTCGAGGAAGAGCACCGGCGGGTCGCCGATCAGGCTCATCGCGATGTCCAGGCGACGGCGCATCCCGCCGGAGTACGTCGCCGCCGGGCGCCCGGCGGCCGCGGTGAGGTCGAACCGGTCGAGCAGGTCGTCGGCGACCCGGCGGGGCCGCGCGAGGTGCCGCAGCTCGGCGATGAGCTCGAGGTTCTCCCGCCCGGTCAGCACCTCGTCGACAGCGGCGAACTGCCCGGTGAGGCTGATCGACGCGCGCACCTGCGCGGCCCGGGTGGCGACGTCGTGCCCGTGGACGGCGGCGGTCCCGCCGTCGGCCCGGAGCAGCGTGGCCAGGATCTTCACCACGGTGGTCTTGCCCGCGCCGTTGGAGCCCAGCAGGGCGTGCACGGTGCCCGGGGCGACGGTGAGGTCGACCCCCCGGAGCACCGCGTGGTCGCCGTAGGACTTGGTCAGCCCGGCGATCTCGATGGCTGGTGTCGGTGTCATGGCGACAGCGTCGAGCCCTGACGCTGCGTCAAGGTCAAGCCCGACCTGCCGAGCACCTCCCGCCGGGGCAGCGATGAGTTCGCCGGCGGGCAGCGGTCCACACCTCGACCGGGACGACCGACCGCAGGGAGCGCGGCATGGGCCTCATCCACATCGAGCTGTTCGCGACCCTCGACCTCGTCGGGCAGGCGCCCGGCGGACCCGAGGAGGACCCGGAGGGCGGGTTCCCGTTCGGCGGCTGGCAGGCCCCGCTGCTGGACGAGGTCGCCGGGGCGCAGGTCTCCGCGGCGTACCAGGGCACCGACGCGCTGCTGCTCGGCCGGCGGACCTACGACATCTTCGCGGCCTTCTGGCCGCACCAGCAGGGCGGCGAGGACGACGAGATCGCCACGCTGTTCAACCGCGTCCCCAAGTACGTGGCCTCCCGCGGGACGCCCGACCTGTCGTGGGCCGGCTCCACCCAGCTCGGCCCGGACCTGGCCGCCTCGGTGCGCGAGGTGCGCGACCGGCACGAGCACGTGGCGGTGGTCGGCAGCCTGGACCTGGTGCAGACGCTGCTGCGCGAGAAGCTCTTCGACCGGCTCGACCTGTGGCTCCACCCGGTCGTGCTCGGTGTCGGGAAGAAGGTCTTCGCCGGCGGCGCGGTGCCGACGAACACCACCCTCCTCGAGCCACCCGCGGCCGGCCCGTCGGGCACGGTGTACCTGCGCTACGGCCTGGTCCCGGGCACGCCCGCGACCGGGGACATGACCGATCGCGCCTGACGGACGCCGGTCCGGGGCCTACGCCGGGCCCCGGGCCAGCAGGTCGACGACCTGCTGCTCGGTCACCGGCGCGAAGTCGACGTAGGCCCGGCCGACGGCGGAGAAGTCGCCCGGCGTCGCCACGACGACGAGCTCGTCCACCTCCGCGCGCAGGCGTCCGGCGGCCCGGGGCGCGCACACCGGGACCGCGAGCACCACGCGGGCGGCCCCCTGCGCGCGGACGACCTGGCAGGCGGCCCGTGCCGTCGCGCCGGTGGCGATCCCGTCGTCGACCACCAGCGCGGTCCGGCCGGGCAGAGGCACCCGGGGCCGGGCGCGGCGGAGGAGGGAGGCCCGCCGCTCCAGCTCCCGGCGCTCGCGCTGCGCGACGTCGGCGAACTCCGCCGCGCCGACACCGGCCAGGGCGCGCACCTCGTCGTCGGCCACCAGCACGCCCCCCTCGCCGACGGCCCCCATCGCCACCTCGGGCCGGGCCGGCACCCCGAGCTTGCGGACGACGACCACGTCCAGCGGGGCGCCCAGCGCGGCGGCCACCTCGGCGGCGACCGGGACCCCGCCGCGCGGGAGACCGAGCACCACGGGGTGCGCACCGCGCAGGTGGGCCAGCCGCCCGGCCAGCTGCCGGCCGGCGTCGGCCCGGTCGCGGAACCACCGCACGGCCACGACCCTCGGCGCCCGCGGCCCGGCTGTCCAGGGCCACCGCCACGGCCGCGCGACACGGCCTGGCCGGCACCGCTTCAGGCTGCCCGCGGCTCGCGGCGGTGGGCACCGCCCGTCGAGCGGGTCACGCCTCCGGAGAGCGGCCCTCGGCCGCGTCGGTGCCCAGCACCGCCGGGGTGACCAGGGCGTGCCCCTGCACGCAGCCGAGCACGGCGAGCCCGCGGAGCAGCCGCACCAGCAGCCGCGGACGGCGGCCCACCAGATCGCCGGTCACCGGGTCGATGGCGAACTCGGCCCGCAGGGGACCGACGATGTCCAGGAACGTGGCGGTCGTCTCGGACACGGGGACCTCCGTCCAGCCGCGCAGGTCGCCGGTGACCTGCGGCACACCGCGCAGTGTGCGACGTGCTCCGGCGGTTGGGAAGTCGGCGCCGATGACGCCGTCCCCGAGCTGCTCGCGGGGGTGACGGCCGGCCTGGCCGACCCCGCCGGGTCAGCGGGTGGCGAGCAGCTCGTCCAGGTGGCCCAGCGGGTCGGGCACGTCGCGGGCGATCACGTCGTCCAGCCACACCCGGAAGGTGGCCACCCCGCGGGCGACGACCAGCCGGGTCCGCCAGTCCGCCGGCGGCAGGGCCCCGCGCCGGGCCAGCAGCCGCTCGGCCACGTCGCGCTCGCGGTCGGCGAGGTGCAGGAACGGGCTCGGCCGGGAGGCGGCGGACTCGGCGGCCACGCGCAGGAAGAGGGCCAGCCGGTCGCGGTGGTCGACCACGTAGCCGCCCACCGAGCGCAGTGCGTGGTCGAGCGTCCCGGCGTCCCCCAGCTGCTCGGGAGCGGTGCTGATCGCCGCGGTCAGCCGGGCGGCCATCTGCCGGGCCGGCTCGGCGAGGACGTCCTCCCGGCTGGGGAAGTAGCGGAAGAACGTCCGCGGCGCGATCTGGGCCGCCTCGCAGATGTCGGCGACGGTGACCTCGTCGTAGCCGCGGGTGGCGAACAGCGCCAGCGCGGCGTCGACCGTGGCAGCGCGGCTGTGCGCCCGCTTGCGCTCGCGGACGCCTGCGACGCCGCGGTCGTCCAGCTCGCTCGCCACCCGGACCCCCTCCGCCTCGGCACCGGTCGGGCGACCCAGTGTGCCTGGTGGCGCACCCGGCCGGGCACGTCGCGGCCGGATCTTGACCGGGTCAAGGGAAGCCGTGACGATGGGCCCGTGCCGGACGCCGCTGACCTCGAGCGGGTCCTGCGCACGGCGGGTCTGCGGGTCACCCGTCCCCGCCTGGCGGTGCTGGACGCCGTCCACGCGCACCCGCACGCCGACACCGAGGCGCTGATCGGTGCCGCCCGGGCCCAGCTCGGCGCGGTCTCGCACCAGGCCGTGTACGACGTGCTGCGCGTGCTCACCGACCGGGGTCTGGTGCGGCGCATCCAGCCGCAGGGCTCCGTCGCGCTGTACGAGGCGCGGGTCGGCGACGACCACCACCACCTGGTCTGCCGCTCCTGCGGTGCCGTCAGCGACGTCGACGGCGCCGTCCGGGAGACCTCCTGCCTCGCTCCCCCGGTCGACGGGGGCTTCCTCGTCGACCACGCCGAGGTCGTCTACTGGGGCCGGTGCCGGTCCTGCGCAGCGGCCCCGGCGACCCCGCACGAGCCCGACGCCGCACCAGAGAGAGGTACTCCGTGAGCCAGACCGACGAGACCGTCTACGACAAGACCCCGACGGAGAGCACCAGCGAGAGCGAGAACCCGGCGATCCCCGCGCCGAAGGCGCACACCGACCAGCGCCCGCGCAGCAACCGCGACTGGTGGCCGAACCAGGTCGACCTGGGCGTGCTGAACAAGCCGTCGAAGGACTCCGACCCGCTCGGTGACTCCGACTACCGGGCCGAGTTCGCGACGCTGGACGTCGAGGCGCTCAAGCGCGACGTCGTCCAGGTCATGCGCACCTCGCAGGACTGGTGGCCGGCCGACTGGGGTCACTACGGCCCGCTCTTCATCCGGATGTCCTGGCACGCCGCCGGCACGTACCGCATCGCCGACGGCCGCGGTGGCGGCGGCGCCGGCGAGCAGCGCTTCGCCCCGCTGAACAGCTGGCCGGACAACGCCAACCTGGACAAGGCGCGCCGCCTGCTGCTGCCGATCAAGCAGAAGTACGGCCGCAAGCTCTCCTGGGCCGACCTGCTGGTGCTGGCCGGCAACGTGGCGCACGACGACATGGGCCTGAAGACCTTCGGGTTCGCCTTCGGCCGAGAGGACGTCTGGGAGCCGCACGAGGTCTTCTGGGGTCCGGAGGACACCTGGCTCGGCGACGAGCGCTACGGCGGCGACGACCCGCTCGACCTCGACGAGGGCCACCTCGCGGCGGTCACCATGGGCCTGATCTACGTCAACCCGGAGGGCCCGCAGGGCCGGCCCGACCCGCTCGCCTCGGCCCACGACATCCGGGTCACCTTCAGCCGGATGGGGATGACCGACGAGGAGACCGTCGCGCTGATTGCCGGCGGGCACACGTTCGGCAAGACGCACGGCGCCGGGAACCCCGAGCTCGTCGGCCCGGAGCCGGAGGGCTGCCCGGTGCACGGCAACGGCCTGGGCTGGACCAACCAGCACGGCACCGGCAAGGGCGCCGACACCATCACCAGCGGTCTCGAGGGCGCCTGGACCCCGACGCCGACCACCTGGGACAACACCTACTTCGAGATGCTGTTCAGCTACGACTGGGAGCTCACCGAGAGCCCGGCCGGCGCGAAGCAGTGGAAGCCGAAGGACGCCGAGGCGCAGGAGCTGGTGCCCGACGCGCACATCGAGGGCAAGAAGAACCCGCCGATGATGGCGACGACCGACCTCGCGCTGATGGCCGACCCCGGCTTCCGGGAGATCTCCGAGCGGTTCTACAACGACCCCGAGTACTTCGCCGACCAGTACGCCCGCGCCTGGTTCAAGCTGCTGCACCGCGACATGGGGCCGAGGACCCGCTACCTCGGCCCGGACGTGCCGGCCGAGGAGCTGATCTGGCAGGACCCGGTGCCGGCGGTCGACCACGAGCTGGTGGGCGAGGCCGAGGTCGCCGACCTCAAGCAGCGCCTGCTGGCCTCCGGCCTCACCGTCCCGCAGCTGGTGCACACCGCCTGGTCGGCCGCCGCGTCGTTCCGCGGCACCGACAAGCGCGGCGGGGCGAACGGCGCCCGCCTCCGGCTGGAGCCGCAGATCAGCTGGGCGGCCAACGAGGGTGTGCGCGACGTCCTGCCGGTGCTCGAGCGGGTGAAGGGCGAGTTCGAGCAGCAGACCGGCAAGCGGGTCTCGCTCGCCGACCTGATCGTGCTCGGCGGCACCGCCGCCGTGGAGAAGGCCGCGGCCGACGCCGGTGTGCAGGTCACCGTGCCCTTCTCCCCGGGCCGCACCGACGCCTCACAGGAGCAGACCGACGTCGACAACTTCCGCTGGCTCGAGCCGCGGGCCGACGGCTTCCGCAACTACCTCCAGCCGGGCGCCAAGCTCGCGCCGGAGACGCTGCTGGTCGACCGCGCCTACATGCTCGAGCTGACCCCGAAGGAGATGACGGTCCTGCTCGGCGGGCTCCGCGTGCTCGGCGCCACCACCGGCGGCGTGACGCACGGCGTCTTCACCGACCGGCCCGGCGTGCTGTCGCAGGACTTCTTCCGCAACCTGCTCGACCTGGGCATCTCCTGGCGCACCTCGGCCGAGGCCGAGGACGTCTACGAGGGGCTGGACGCCGACGGCACCGTCGTGCGCACGGCCACCGCGGCCGACCTGGTGTTCAACTCGAACTCCATCCTGCGGGGCATCGTCGAGGTGTACTCCGCCGACGACGCCCAGGAGAAGTTCGTGCGGGACTTCGCCGCTGCCTGGGTGAAGGTCATGGAGCTCGACCGCTTCGACCTGCGGTAGGCACCTCGTCTGGATGCCCCGGTCCGCGCTGCGGGCCGGGGCTTCCGCACGTCCGGCGCTGGTCAGGACCGGCGCGGGCCCTCGCTGCCGGCGCCGGGCTCCCCGGCGAACGCCTGGGCGACGTCCAGCCACCGGTCGGCGTCCGGGCCCACGGCGACCAGCTGCAGGGCCGCGCGCGGGCGGCGTTGGACCACCCGCAGGCAGAAGTCGAGCAGCGGCCCGGTCACGCGCTGCCCGGCGTCCTCGGGACCGTCGGCCCACCGCGACCCGTCGGCCCGGGTGAGCTCGACGCGGATCGGCTGCTCGGGGGCGGGCAGCCCGTGGGCGCCGAACGCGAAGGCCCGGGTGCGGACGCCGAGGTGGGCGACGTGGTCCAGCCGTCGGGACCCCTCGACGGCCCGGCCGAGCGCATCGCGGACGTCGACCCCGTGCGCCCAGGTCTCCATCAGCCGGGCGGTCGCCATCGACGCCACGCTCATCGGCGGGCCGAACCAGGGCAGCCGGGCGCCCTCGGGCGCGGCGGCCAGCGCATCGAGCAGCCGCTGCCGGCCGGCGCGCCACCGGGCCAGCAGCACCTCCGGCGCGAAGCCGGCGCCCGTCGACGCGCCGCGGTCCCCGCCCCCCGCCGGGTCAACGGCTGCGCGAGCGGCGAAGGCCGCGGGGTCGGTCACGGCGAGCAGGGCCACGTCGTCGGTCCAGGCCAGGTGCGCCACCTGGGCGGCGACCGACCAGCCCGCCGCCGGGGTGGGCCGCGCCCAGCCCGCGGCGTCGAGCGGCACGAGCAGCTCCTCGAGCGCCGAACCCTCGGCCGCCAGGTCGGCCAGCAGCGCCGCCCTCATCCGGCGTCCGCCGCGGCGATCCGGCGCAGCTCCGCGCGCTGCACCTTGGCCGAGGCGGTCATCGGCAGCTCGTCGACCACCCGCCAGTGGCGGGGCACCTTGAACGGGGAGAGCCGGTCGCGGCAGTGCCGGGTCAGCTCGTCCGGGCTCGGGTCCCGGTCACCGGCCGGGACGACGAAGGCCACCACCAGCTCGCCCCACCGCGGGTCGGGGACGCCGACGACGGCGGCCCGGGCGATGTCGGGGTGGGCCACCAGCACCTCCTCGACCTCGACCGGCGAGACGTTCTCCCCGCCGGTCTTGATCATGTCCTTGAGCCGGCCGACCACCCGGCAGGCGCCCCGGCCGTCCATCTCGGCCAGGTCGCCGGTGTGCAGCCAGCCGTCGGCGTCGATCGCCTCGGCGGTCGCGACCGGGTCGTCGAGGTAGCCGCGGGTGATCCGCTCGCCGCGGACCCACAGCTCCCCCGGTGTCCCCGGTGCCACGGCGGCGCCGTCCGGGCCGGCGATCCGGACGTCGGTGCCCGCCAGCGGTGCCCCCACGGTCTCCCGGCGCACCGGGTCGGGGTCCTCCGGCGACGTCTGCAGCACGGCGCCGCAGGTCTCGGTCATGCCGAACGTGATCGACAGCCGCGCACCGAAGACCTGCTCGACCCGGTCGACGAAGGCCGGGGTGACGGTCATGCCGCCGGTGAACAGCACCCGCAGGGACGACAGGTCGGTGCGGGCCAGGTCGGGGTGGGCGGCGAGCAGGTCCAGCAGGGTGGGCGCGGCCGACAGCAGCGTCACCTGCCGCTCCTCGACGACCCGGAGCACCGGGCCCGGCGCGAAGGGCAGCACGACGTGCTCGGCGCCCGACGCCAGCGCCCCGACCACGCCGAGGACGTTGCCGGCGGTGTGGAACAGCGGCATCGGGTTGCACCAGACCCGGCCGGTGGTCGGGCCCAGCCGCTCGGCGAACGCCGTCCCGGTCGCGACCATCCCGGCGTGGGTGATCCGCACGCCCTTGGCCCGGCCGGTCGTCCCGGAGGTGAACTGCACCTGGGCCAGCGACTGCGGGTCCACGGCCGGCAGCTCACCCGGCGTCGCCCACGGCACGGCCGCCCGCCAGTCCACGCCCACCCGGACGACGTCGACCCCCTCGACGGCGGCGCAGAGGTCGGCCACCGGGTTGCCGGCGACCTCCTCGGCGGCCACCGCGAGGACCGCGCCGGACAGCCGGAGCGCGTGCTCCACCTCCGCGGGCCGCGAGCGCGGGTTCACCGGCACCAGCGTCATGCCCGCCAGCGCCGTGCCCAGCTGCAGGAGCACGGCCGCCGGCCCGTTGCCCAGGCAGGTCGCGACCCGGGCGCCCGGCGCGTGCCGGGCGAGCAGCCCGGCGGCCACGGACCCCGCGGCGTCCAGCAGCTCGGTGGCGGTCCAGCGCTCGCCCGTCTCCGGGGTGGAGAGCAGGACCGCGTCGGGCGCGAGCCGGACGGCCCGGCGGAGGACGTCACCCAGGACGCCGTCCGCCGGGCCGGTGGCCGGTACCCGCAGCTCGCTCACGGCGAGTGCGGCCACCGGTCAGTCCCCGTAGCGGAAGGACTCCGCGCTGGGCCCGCTCAGCTCCTCCAGCAGGGCGAGCCCGGCCGGGGCGTCCGCGTCGACCTTGGACAGGTACACGGTGGTGGTCGGCGACTGGCCGACCTCCGAGTAGTCCAGGCCGTCCGGGAGCAGCCCGCGGGTGTCCACCGACGTGCTCTCGCGCAGCGCCGCGACGACGCCCTCGGGCGTCAGGTCACCGGACTCGCAGGCCCCGTCCAGCGACTGCTTGAGCAGCTCGGCCTGCACGTAGGCCAGCGGCACCTCCCAGCCGATCGCACCGTCGGGGTCGGCCTGGGTGTACAGCTCGTTGGCCGTCTGCACGCCCTCCGCGTCCGAGGCGTACGGCGCGACGCTGGTGATCGAGTAGGCGTTCGCCAGCAGGGCGTCGGCCGCCGGGGTGGTCAGCAGCGAGGGGTTGAAGGTCGGGTTCATCCCGATCAGCGGGACGTCGGCGCCCTGCGAGGCGAGCACGCCGGCCAGCGAGGCGAGCTGGGTGGGGGCGGCGGCCAGCACGACGCCGGCCACGCCCTCCTGGGCGAGCGCGGACGCCTGGGAGGAGAGGTCCGTCGTCGCCGAGGTGATCTCCTGCGCGACGATCTCCAGCCCGCGCTCCTCGGCGGCGTGCTCGGCACCGGCGAGCGCGTCGGCGCCGTAGTCGCCGGCGAAGTAGACGACGCCGACCTTCGCGCCCTCGGCGACGCCCAGCTCGTCGACCAGGTAGTCGATCGCGTTGGCCCCCTCGATGGCGTAGGAGGCGCCGGGCAGCTGGTTGTTCTCGTACGCGAGCGCCGAGCCCGTCCAGCCGACGCCCCCGACGTAGACCTGGTCCTGCTCGGCCAGCGGCAGCACCGCGGCGCTGGTCGGGCCGCCGAGGACCTGCTGCAGCGCGATGACGTCGGGGGCCATGCTGCGGTAGAGGGTCACCGCCCGCTGCGGGTCGTAGCCGTGGTCCTGCACGTCGACGACGACGTCGCGCTCGCAGACCCCGCCGTCGGCGTTGACCTGGTCCCAGTAGGCCTGCGTCTCGGTGACCTGCACCGCGGCGCCGGCGGCGAACGGCCCGGAGAGGTCGGTGAGCATGCCGATCCGGATCTCGCTGTCGGAGACGCCGTTGCCGGTCTCCACGTCGCCCGAGCCCGCGCTGTCGGAGCCACCGGCGTCGTCGGGGTCGGTGGTGCTGCAGGCGGCCAGCGCGAGTGCGGTGACGGCCGCGAGCGAGAGGGCACGGGCGCGGGGCAGGTGCTTCATCGGGTGGTCTCCTTCGACCGTGATGGAGTGACCGCGGCCGGGCGGCCGACGTCATCGGTGCTGAGGGGGTCGCGCGGGGCGGGGCCCGCCGGGGGCGCGGTGGAGCCGCGGGAGGTGCGCTGCCGGAGCCGGCGGGCCGCACCGGCCAGCCCGCCGCGGAGGAACAGCAGGACGGCGATGATCGCCAGCCCGTAGACCAGCCGGGAGGCCGTCGAGGGGTCCAGCCCGCCGGACCCGGGCGCGGCCAGGAACGGCAGCGCGGAGCTGTACTCGGCGAGCACCAGCGGCAGGGCGGTGACGAACAGCGCCCCCACGACCGCGCCACCCACCGAGCCCAGCCCGCCGAGCACGATCATCACCAGGAAGTCGACGGACGCGGTGAGGCTGAAGACGTCGGGGGCCACCCGCCCGTAGGCCAGCGCGAGCATCGCCCCGGTCAGCCCGGCGTAGGCCGAGGAGACGACGAACACCGACGCCTTGGCCCGGGCCACCCCGATCCCCATGGCCGCCGCGGCGGTCTCGGAGTCCCGGACGTTCGCCCAGGCCCGCCCGGTGCGACCCGACCGCAGGTTCCCGGCCAGCCAGCAGGCGGCCACGGCGAGGACGAGGAACAGGTACCAGAGCCGGTGCAGCCCCTCGAACTCCACGCCGCCCACGGCGAGGTAGTCGGGGTCGGAGTTGCTGAAGCTGAAGCCGCCGAGGGCGAAGGGCTCGACCGAGCGGCCGGTGAACCCGCCGGTCCACTGGTCCAGGTTGACCAGCAGGTGCCGGACGACGAAGACCAGCCCCAGCGTGGCCAGCCCCAGGTAGATGCCGCGCAACCGGCCGGCGACCGGGGAGAACGCGGCCCCGACCAGCGCGCTGACCACCGCGGCGAGCAGCAGCCCGACGAGCGGCGGCAGGCCGGCCCCGTCGACCGTCGTCGTCGACTCGCCGGAGGACCAGGCGTAGACGTAGGCGCCGATCGCGGCGAAGGCGGCGTGCCCGAGCGACAGCTGCCCGGCGACGCCGACCAGCAGGGTGAGCCCGACCGCACCGATGGCGGTGGCCATCACGAACAGGCCGGTCTGCAGCCAGAAGTCCGACAGCACCAGGGGCAGGGCGAGGGCGACCAGCACGAGCACGGCGCCGGCGACCCGGCGCGGCAGCTCAGACACGGACGGCCTCCTTGCTGCCCAGCAGGCCCGAGGGCCGCACGAGCAGGACGATGATCATGACGACGTAGGGGGCGATCTCGCCGAAGCCGGTGCCGACGAACCGCTCGAGGTCGCCCTCGTAGCCGGTGACCAGCGCGCTGGTGAGCCCGATGACCAGGCCGCCCACGACGGCGCCGGGCACCGAGTCGAAGCCGCCGAGCACCCAGGCCGGGATCGCGGCGAAGGCGCTGAGCGCGACCGTCGGGGCCACCCCGGGGGCGGGGAACGAGGTGAGGAAGACACCGGCGACGGCGGCCAGCACCCCCGCGAGCGCCCAGCCGGTGGCCGCGGTGCGGGACAGCCGGATGCCCATCAGCGAGGCGGTCGGCCCGTCGGCCGCGGCGGCGCGCATGCCCACGCCGAGGTCGGTGCGGGAGAAGAGGTACCAGAGCGCGGCGAAGGCCACGACCGTCACGCCGGCGGCGACCACCCGGCCGGTCGGCAGGGACACGTCTCCCACCCGCACCACCGAGGCACCCCACGGCGCGCCCAGGGTGAGCACCTGGTTGCCGATCCGCCGGGTGAGCTCGGTCAGCAGGACGATGTCGACGCCGAGCATCAGGATCGCCGCGGTGCCGGCGTTCTGGTCGGCCAGGTGGCGCACCAGCAGGGTGTTGATCAGCACCCCGACCAGCGCCGCCCCGGCCATGGCGACCAGCAGCGAGGGCCAGAAGCCGATGGTCGGGTGGAGCACGGCGACGAGGTAGGCGCCCAGCAGCACCACCGACCCGTGCGCGAAGTTCAGCACGCCGGTGGAGGTGAAGACGATGGCGAAGCCCGCGGCGATCAGGCTGAGCACCAGGCCGAAGGAGAGCCCGTTGAGGACCTGCTCGAGGAAGTAGCTCACGCTGCGACCCCGCTCCGGCGCTCGTCCCGCTCCTCGCTCGCAGACCTCGCTGCGATGCTCGCTCGCTGGTCGCTCACGCTGCTGCCGCTCCCAGGTAGGCCCGGACGACCTCGGGATCGCGCTGCACCTCGGCAGGCGTGCCCTCGGCGATCTTCTTGCCGAAGTCCAGGACGGTGACCTGCTCGGCCAGCCCCATCACGAAGGGCATGTCGTGCTCGACCAGCACGATCGACAACCCCAGGTCGCGCCGGACCTGCCGGATGGTCTCGGCCATCGCCTGCGACTCCCCGTGCGTCATCCCGGCGACCGGCTCGTCGAGCAGCAGCAGCGACGGGCGGGCCGCGAGCGCCCGGCCCATCTCCACCCGCTTGCGGTCGCCGTAGGCCAGCGTGTGCACCGGCGTGCGCAGCAGGTGCGCGATCCCGAGCAGCTCGGCGATGCCGGCGACGGTCTCCCGGTGCTCGCGCTCCTCGCGGCGCACCCGCGGCGAGCGCCAGGCCCCGGCCACCACCCCGCCCTTCATCAGCCGGTGCCGGCCGACCAGCAGGTTGTCCTCGACGGTGTCCTCCAGGGCCAGCGAGATGTTCTGGAAGGTGCGGGCCACGCCGAGGCCGGCCACCCGGTGCGCCGGCAGGGCGGTGAGCTCCTCGTCGCCGTAGTGGACGGTGCCCTCGGTGGCCCGGTAGGCCCCGCCCAGGACGTTGACCAGCGTGGACTTGCCGGCGCCGTTGGGGCCGATCAGCGCGTGCACGGTGCCCGGCTCGACGGTGAAGCTCACGTCGGACAGCGCGGTGATCCCACCGAAGCGCACGGTCAGGCCCTCGACCCGCAGCCGCCGCGGCGGCTCGGCCGTCGGGACCTCCGGCTCGGCGGCGACCGGCTCGGTGGCGACCACCGGGACGGCGACGCCGAGGTAGCGCTCCTGCACCTCGTCGCTGGCCGAGAGCTCCGCGGCCGAGCCGGCGGCGGTGACCCGGCCGACCTCGAGCACGGAGGCCGCGTCGGCGACCCGCAGGCCCATCACCGCGTTCTGCTCGATCAGCAGCACCGCGGTGCCCTGCCGGTTGATCTCGGTGATGATCTCGCCGATCTGGTCGACCAGCAGCGGTGCCAGCCCCAGCGAGGGCTCGTCGAGCAGCAGCAGCCGCGGCGAGACCATCAGCGCCCGGCCCATCGCCAGCATCTGCTGCTGGCCGCCGGAGAGCAGGCCGCCGGGCTGGTCGCGCCGCTCCGCCAGGATGGGGAACAGGTCGAAGACCCGGTCGCGCGCCTCCGCCCGGGCCTTCCCGTCGCGCACGGTGTAGCCGCCGGCCCGCAGGTTGTCCTCGACGGTCAGGTCGCGGAAGACCCGCCGCCCCTCGGGCACCTGCACCAGCCCGCGCCGGACGACGGCCGCGGTGTCCAGGCCGGCCAGGTCCTCGCCGCCGAACCGGACGGTGCCGCCGGTGACGGCGCCGCCGTAGGAGTCCAGCGCCCGGGACACCGCGCGCAGCAGCGAGGTCTTGCCCGCGCCGTTGGACCCGAGCACGGCGACCACCTGGCCCTCGTCGACGGTCAGCGAGACGTCGGACAGCGCGGTGATGGTGCCGTCGTAGACCACGTCGAGGTGCTCGACGGACAACAGCGGTGCGGACATCGACGTCCTTCCAGGGCTGCGCCAGGGGGCCGCTCCGACAACGGGTCGCTGTGGTCGGAGTCACCGAAAAGCTAGAGAGCATCTCGACGTCCGTCAAGACTGTGTCTAACGTCCCGGCTGACTCCGGCCGCTCGTGCTGGAATCGGCCGAGGACCGGGGAGGGTCATGAGCGCGCTGGCAGCTGAACCGGACGACCCGTGGCCGGACCTCGGCGCGGACCAGGGCGCGACACCGGCCGCCGCGCCCGCGCACCGGCCGCAGACGCTGCTGCTGAGCCTCCTCGGGTCGGTGGTGCTCGACCAGGAGCTGCCACCGGTGCCCTCCGCCGTGCTGCTGGACGTGCTGGCCGACCTCGGCGTCACCGAGGCGGCGGCCCGGGCGACGCTGAAGCGGATGACCCAGCGGGGCCTGCTGGACCGCGGGCAGGTCGGCCGGTCCGCCCAGTACACGCTCACCCCGCTGGCCGAGCGGGTGCTCCGCCGGGCCGACGAGCGGGTGAGCTCGCCCGCGCCGTTCGCCCATCCCCCCGGCGAGTGGACGCTGCTGAGCTACTCGGTCCCGGAGAGCCGGCGCGACCTGCGGCACAAGGTCCGCTCCCGGCTGACCTGGGCGGGGTTCGGCGGGCTGCGCGACGGGCTGTGGATCGCCCCCGGCACGGTCGACGTCGGCGCGGTGCTGGCCCCCGGCGAGCTGACCGAGGCGGCCGACCTCGCCGACGCCTTCGCGGCCCGGCCGCTGCCGGGCACCGACGTCGACCGGCTGGTGCGCCGCGCCTGGGACGTGGCCGCCCTGCGCCGCGCCCACCTGCGGTTCGTCGCCGACTGGAGCGCCCCGCCCCGGGTCACCGGCTCGCTGGCCCAGCGCACCCTGCTGGGCGCGGACTGGCTGCTGCTGCTGCGCACCGACCCCGGGCTGCCGGCCGGCCAGCTGGGCGCCGACGACCCGGCGGCGGCCAGCACCGCCCTCTACACGCGGGTGGCCGCGGCCCTCCAGCCGGCCGCTGCCGCAGCGCTCCGGCGGGCCACCTCCCGCTGACCTCCGGGCGGCGGGGCCCCGTCAGCCCGCGGCGGTCCAGACCCGGGTGAGCATGTCCCTCAGCCGGTCGCGCTCGGCCTCGCCGAGCAGCGCGAGCGGACCCTCCAGGGCGGCGTCGGCAGCCTGCCCGGCCGCCTCGCGCACCCGCCGCCCCTCAGGGGTGGCGACCACCAGCCGGGTGCGCCGGTCCGACGGGGACGTCCGCCGCTCGACCAGCCCGGCGGCGACGAGCTCGTCGACGAGCAGCACGACCTGGGAGGGGTCCAGCCCCAGCACGGTGCCGAGCTCGCGCTGCGACAGCCCCTCCGGGGACTCCTCGGCCAGGGCCAGCACGGAGTACTGGCGCACCCGCAGCCCGTGCTCGGCCAGGGCCGCGTTGGTCGCCCGGACGACCACCCCGCTGGCCCGCGACAGCAGGAAGCCGAGGTCGTCGGCGAACGTGCGTCCCATGGTCACCTCCATCGTTGACAACCTCCAAGATACGCACCTACCGTCGCCGCACCACCCCCGTCTCGATGAGGAGCACCCGTGGACCTGACCGGCAAGGTCGCCGTCGTCACCGGATCCGGACGGGGCCTCGGCCTCGCCTACGCCACCGAACTGGCCCGCGCGGGCGCCGCCGTCGTGGTGAACGACGTCGAGGCCGAGGTCGCCGAGGCCGCCGTCGCGGCGATCACCGCGGCCGGCGGCACCGCCGTCGCCGAGGTGGTCCCCGTCGGTACCAGCGAGGCCGCGCAGGCGCTGGTCGGCCGGGCGGTCGACGAGTTCGGTCGCCTCGACGTGCTGGTGAACAACGCCGGCATCCTGCGGGACACGACGCTGTGGAAGATGACCGACGAGCAGTTCGACGCCGTGATCACCACCCACCTGCGCGGCACCTTCACCTGCACGCGCGCCGCGGCCGTCCGGATGCGCGAGCAGGGTGAGGGCGGGCGGGTCATCTGCATCGGCTCCCCCACCGGCCAGGTCGGCAACTTCGGCCAGACCAACTACGCCGCGGCCAAGGCCGGCATCGTCGGCATGGTCCGCACCTGGGCCATGGAGCTGGCCCGGGCGCAGATCACCGTGAACGCGGTCATCCCGGTCGCGGCCACGGCGATGACCGAGACCGTGCCGTTCGTGCAGCCCTACATCGAGATGCTGAAGAAGGGCGAGCCGCTGCCGTCCTTCGCCCGGCAGGAGCTCGGCTTCGGCACCCCGGAGGACGCCGCGGGGCTGGTCGCCTTCCTCGCCTCCGACGCCGCCGCCGGGATCACCGGCCAGGCCATCGGCATCGGCGGCGACCGGCTCGCGCTCTGGTCGCACCCGACCGAGGTCGTCGTCGAGTTCGCCGACGGCGCCGGCTGGTCCGCGGACGCCATCGACGAGGTGTGGCCGAAGGCCTTCGCCGGCTCGCTGCAGACCGTCGGCCAGCAGCTGCCGGAGCCGCCCGCGAAGGAGACGGCGCAGTGACCCTGCAGCTGGACCTCGACGCGCTGGTCGCCATCGACGTGCACACCCACGTGCACGCCGACACCCACGGCCACATGGCGCTGGACGACGAGCTGTCGGCGGCGGCCTCGAGGTACTTCAAGGGCGACCCCTACGACCCGACGGTGCCCGACATCGCCGCCGACTACCGCGCCCGCAACATGGCCGCGGTGGTCTTCACCGTCGACACCGAGATGGCCACCGGGCAGCCGCCGCTGTCCAACGAGGAGATCGCCGACCTGGCGGCCGAGCACCCCGACGTGCTCATCCCGTTCGGCTCGGTCGACCCGGCCCGCGGGGTGGCCGGCATCCGGCTGGCCCGCAAGCTGGTGGAGCACCACGGCGTACGGGGGTTCAAGTTCCACCCGTCGCTGCAGGGCTTCGAGCCCAACGACCGGGCGGTCTACCCGCTGTACGAGGAGCTGCAGTCCCTGGGCGTGCCGGCGCTCTTCCACACCGGCCAGACCGGGATCGGCGCCGGGCTGCCGGGCGGGCGGGGCATCAAGCTGCGCTACTCCGACCCGATGCTGCTCGACGACGTCGCCGCCGACTTCCCCGGGCTGACGATCATCATGGCCCACCCGTCGGTGCCCTGGCAGGACGCCGCCATCTCGGTGGCCACGCACAAGGCCAACGCCTACATCGACCTGTCCGGCTGGTCGCCGAAGTACTTCCCGCCGCAGCTGGTCAAGGCCGCGAACGGGCTGCTCAAGCACAAGGTGCTCTTCGGCTCCGACTACCCGCTGCTGCGTCCGGAGCGCTGGATCGCCGACTTCGCGCAGCTGGACGTCAAGCCCGAGGTCGTGCCGCTGATCATGAAGGAGAACGCGATCCGGGCCCTGGGGCTGCGGTGAGGAACGCCGGTCTGGGTTCCTGGCCCGAGCGGCACCTGCGCAGCTCGCCGCACAAGCCGGCGCTGTGGTTCGAGGGCGCCACGACGACGCACGGCGAGTTCGCGCTGCGGGTCCGGCGGGCCGCGTCGGCGCTGGCCGGGCTCGGCGTCCAGCGGGGTGACCGGGTCGCCTGGCTGGGCGCCAACCACCCCGCCGGGCTGGAGACGCTCTACGCCTGCGGTCAGCTGGGCGCGACCTGGGTGCCGGTCAACGCCCGGCTGACCCCGCCGGAGGCGCAGTACGTGCTCGAGCACTCCGGCGCCTCGCTGGTCGTGCACGGCCGGGAGCACGGCGGGACGGCCGACGTGCTGCGCGCCGCCCTGCCCGCCGTCCGGGCGTGGGTCGCGGCCGAGCCGCCGTTGGCCGGCGGTGCCGGCTCCCTGGACTGGGAGGAGCTGCTCGCCGCCGCCGAGCCGGTGCAGCGCGACGAGACCGTCACCCTCGACGACCACTGCCTGATCATGTACACCTCGGGCACCACGGGCCGTCCGAAGGGCGCGGTGCTGACCCACGGCAACATGACCTGGGCCTGCATGAGCCAGGTGCTCGGGTTCGACTTCACCCCCGACGAGCGCACCCTCGCCCTGGCGCCGCTGTTCCACATCGGCGGGCTGAACGGCACGCTCAACCCGACCCTGCTGCGCGGCGGGTGCGGGGTGCTGGTCCGCGGGTTCGACCCCCCGGCCACCCTGGCGGTCATCGCCGAGCAGCGGGTGACGTCGTTCTTCGCCGTCCCGACGATGCTGGACGCGCTCAGCCGGCAGCCCGGCTTCACCACCCTGGACCTGTCGGCGCTGCGCACGATCGGCGCGGCCGGGGCCCCGCTCCCCCTGCCGCTGCTGCGCACCTGGCTCGACCGCGGGGTCACCGTCCAGCAGGCGTACGGGATGACCGAGTCGGCGCCGGCCGGCACGGCCCTGGACAGCGCCGACGCGGTCAGCCACGTCGGGTCGGCGGGCAAGCCGCAGTTCTTCACCGACGTCCGGGTGGTGCGGCCCGACGGCACCGAGTGCCTGCCCGGCGAGGTCGGCGAGATCGTGCTCTCCGGGCCGAACATCATGGCTGGCTACTGGAACGCCCCGGAGGCCACCGCGGCGGCGATCGTCGACGGCTGGTACCACTCCGGGGACGCCGGCTCGACCGACGAGGACGGCTACCTCTACATCCGCGACCGGTACAAGGACATGATCATCTCGGGCGGGGAGAACGTGTACCCCGCCGAGGTCGAGTCCGTGATGCTCGAGCTGCCCGAGGTGCAGGAGGTCGCGGTGATCGGGGTGCCCGACCCGCACTGGGGCGAGGTCGGCCTGGCGATCGTCGTCCCGGCGCCCGGCGCCCCGCAGGACGGCGACGCGCTCCGCGCGACGCTGCGCGCCCGCCTCGCCGGGTTCAAGGTCCCCAAGCAGGTCCGCTACGTGACCGAGCTGCCGAAGACCGCCACCGGCAAGATCCGCAAGCCCGACCTGCGGCACACCTACGTGCCCACCGAGGAGGACGCATGACCACCACCACGACCATCGCCGAGCTGCCCGAGCTCGTGGGCCAGGAGCTGGGCACCAGCGACTGGTACGAGGTGACCCAGCAGGCGGTGGACCTGTTCGCCGAGGCCACCGGTGACCACCAGTGGATCCACGTCGACGTCGAGCGGGCCAAGGCGGAGAGCCCGTTCGGTGGCCCGATCGCGCACGGCTACCTGACGCTGTCGCTGATCGTGCCGCTGGTCTCGCAGACCTACACGGTCACCGACGCGACCATGGGCGTGAACTACGGCCTGAACAAGGTCCGGTTCCCCGCCCCGGTCCCGGTCGGGTCGAAGGTCCGCGCCCGGGTGACCCTCAAGGACGTCGAGCAGGTCGCCGGCGGCGTGCAGAACACCCTGGCCGTCACCGTGGAGCGGGAGGGCGGCGACAAGCCCGTCTGCATCGCCGAGTGGGTCACCCGCACCTACGGCGGCTGACCCGCGGGCGCCCCTGCGGTCCAGGGGCGCCCCGCCGGCAGCTCAGCCCGCCGGGGCGGGGACGCGCTCCCCGCCCCGGAGGCCGCTGAACACCAGGGCGCCGGCGATCGCGGCGACGCCGCCGGCGACCAGCGGCGCGCCGGTGGCGACGCCGTCCACCAGGAACCCGCCGGCGATCGCCCCGACGGCGATCGCGACGTTGCAGACCGTCACGATCAGCCCGCCGACCTGCTCCAGCCGGGCCGGCTCGGTCCGGGCACCCCAGCTCAGCACCGTCGTCGGCACACCGCCGAAGCCGAACCCCCACAGCACGGCCGCGCCGAACAGGCCGACGGTCGACCCGCCGCCGGCGAGCAGGGCCAGCATCCCGACCCCGAGGACGGCGGGGAAGCCGATGACCCCCACCCGCGGCGCCCGGTCGGCCAGCGGCCCGCTCACCGCCGTGCCGAGGAAGCTCGCGATCCCGAACACGAGCAGCAGCGCGGCGAGCCCAGCGGCCCCGACGTCGGACATGCCCTGCACGGCCGGCCGGATGTAGGTGAAGCCGCTGAAGTGCCCGCCGAACACCAACAGCAGCGCGAGCAGGCCGAGCAGCACGACACGGGAGCGCAACACCGACCCCAGCGCCCGCAGCCCGCTCGCCGCGGTGGGCGGGACGCGCGGCAGGGTCGCCGCCTGCACGGTCAGCGCCAGCACCGCGACGCCGGCGCCCAGGGCGAAGACGCCGCGCCACCCCCACACCTCGCCGAGCCACGACCCCAGCGGGACGGCGGCGACGGTGGCCAGCGCGACACCGGCGTTGATGACGGTCAGCGCGCGCCCCAGGTGGTCGGCGGGCACCAGGTGTGCCGCCATCGCGGTGGCCATGGCCCAGAACCCGCCGAGGGCGACGCCCAGCAGCAGCCGCGCGGCCAGCAGCACCACCAGGTTCGGCGCCAGCGCGACGACGACGTCGGAGACGACCGCGAGCGCGGTCAGCCCGATCATCACCCGGCGCCGGTCCGCGCGGGGCAGGACCACCGAGATGCACAGCGCCGAGACCGCCGCCGCGAGGGCCGTCATCGTGACGCTCTGACCGGCCGTGCCGGCGGACACGCCCAGGTCGTCGGCGATCCGCGGCAGCAGGCTGGCCGGCAGGAACTCCGACATGACGATGGCGAAGACCCCCAGGCCCAGCGAGACGACGCCGGCCCAGGACGCACCCCGCGGCGGCGCAGCGGGGACGTCGACCCGTTCACCGGTGGTCACCACGGGAGCAGGCCCGCCTCGTCCTGCAGGGTCCCCGACGGACCGGCCGGGTCCTGGGTGGCCAGCCGGACGACGACCCGGGCACTGTCGGCCACCGGCCGCCCGATCCCGAAGGCGGCGGTCATGTCGGTGGCCGTGGTGCCCGGCTCGAGCGCGGTGAACGTGATGCCCGGGTGCGCCTTGGCGTACTGCAGCGTGAGCATGGTGGCGGCGGCCTTGGACGCCGCGTACAGCGCGAGCGGCATGGCGGACTCCGGCCGGTCCGGGTTGGTGACCGCCCAGAACGACCCCATGCTGCTGGAGATCGTGACCACCCTCGGCGCGGCGGACCTGCGCAGCAGCGGCAGCGCCGCCTCGGTGACCCGCACGATCCCGACCGCGTTGACGTCGAAGGAGCGCAGCGCGGCGGGGCCGTCCAGCCCGGTCTCCAGCACGCCCGCGTTGTGCACCAGGAGGTCCAGCCGGCCCTCGGCCGCCTCGATCGTCGCCAGCGCGCGGCCCACCGACGCGTCGTCGGTGACGTCGAGCTGGACCGAGCGCGCCCCGAGCTCCGCGGCGGCCTTCTCCCCGCGCTCGACGTCCCGGGCGCCGAGGTAGACCTCGTGCCCCCGCTCCAGGAGCTGCCGGGCGGTCTCGTACCCGATGCCCTTGTTGGCCCCGGTGATCAGTGTGACGGTCATGTCTTCTCTCTCGTCGGTGGCTCGGCTGAGCCGTCGACGACGCTAGGAACGGCGGCCCGGTCCACCCAGAGCCCTGCGCAGCCTGGGGTGTGGCAGGACCCCCGCTGACCGGCGCGCGGCGTCCTACGCTCGGCGGGTGAGTGAGTCGACGAACGCGCTCGGGGCCTTCCTGCGGGCCCGCCGCGGGCTGGTGACCCCGCAGCAGGCGGGCGTGCCCGACGTCGGTGTGCGGCGGGTGCCGGGGCTGCGCCGCGAGGAGGTCGCGATGCTCGCCGGCATCAGCGCCGACTACTACCTGCGACTGGAACGCGGCCGCGACCGCCACCCCTCGGTCCAGGTGCTGGAGTCCATCGCCCGGGTGCTGCAGCTCGACGACGAGCACTTCGCCCACCTGCTGTCGCTGGTCGCCGAGGTCCCGCGGCAGCGCAGGCGCCGGCCCCGCCGGCAGGCCCCGCCCCCGGGGGCGCTCAAGCTGCTGGACTCCCTCGCCCAGCCGGCCTTCATCGAGGACCGCTACTTCGACGTGCTGGCCGTCAACCGGCTGGCCACGGCGCTCTCCCCCACCTTCGCCGTCGGCACCAACCAGCTGCGCGACCTCTTCCTGGACCCGGCCGTGCAGGCGCTGCACGTCCAGTGGGAGGCCGTCACGGAGTGCTACGTCGCGAACCTGCGGCAGGCGGTGGGCACCGACGTCGACGACCCCCGGTTCATCGAGCTCACCGGCGAGCTGTGCCTGGCGAGCGCCCGGTTCCGCCAGCTCTGGGCGCGGCACGAGGTGCGCGGGCAGCGCGGGACGCCGATCCTGTTCGACCACCCGCAGGTCGGGGAGCTGACGCTCAACCGCGAGCGGCTGGCCATCGACGGCGCGGACGACCTGAACCTGGTCGTCTACCACCCCGATGCCGGCTCCAGCGACGCCGAGAAGCTGACCCTCCTCGCCTCCGCCGCCGCCACGGCACCGGACGTCGCGCGGAGCTCCCGGCCGTGATGCTGGACCTGGACAGCAGCCCCTGGCGGTCGCTGTCCGTCCGCCGGGTGCACGACCCGGCGGAGGTCGAGGAGCTGCGGATCGCGCCGGCCGACGTCCAGCGGGTGGTGGTCCTGGAGAGCGGCCACAAGCGCATCGAGTCCGGCTCCTCCGGGCAGTGGCGGGGGGCCGAGCACGGCCCGGGCACGGTGAGCCTGACCGCCCCGGGGCGCGGCACCCGGCTGCGGTGGCGCGCGACGTCCGACGAGCCGGTGGTCACCGTCCAGGTGGGCATCCCCGGCCGCACGATCGGCGAGGTCGCCGCACAGCTGTGGGGCCGGACGACGCTCCCCGAGATGGACCGGTTGGACGCCGCCGACGACACCACCGTCGCCGTCGTGACCGCCCTGGCGCGCGCCCGGGCCAGCGGCGCGCCGGAGCTGTACGCCGAGACCGCCGCCCAGTTCCTGGCCGTGCACCTGCTCACCCGGTACGGCGCCCTGCCCCCGCTGCCGGCACCGCGCCCGGAGACCCGGCGAACGGCGGTGGTCCGGTCCTACGTCACCGCGCACCTGGCCGAGCCGCTGACCCTCGCCGAGCTGGCCGCGGTCGCCGACCTCTCGCCCTGGCACTTCCTCCGGGTGTTCAAGGCCGAGACCGGCAGCACGCCGATGCGGTTCGTGGCCCGGCTGCGGGTGGAGGCGGCGCAGCACCTGCTGCGGACGACGGCGCGGTCGGTCACCGACATCGCCTACGCCTGCGGGTTCAGCAGCCCCGGCCACCTGACCGCCGCGTTCGGGCGGGAGCTGCAGACCACGCCCACCCGCTACCGGGCGGACGTGGGCGGGCACCGCAAGAAGTAGGCGGTCGGGCAGCAACGCGGTGGAAGCGGTCACCGCCCGCGCCGCGCGAGCGTCCCCGCATGACGCAGACACCCCTCCCAGAACGGCTCCCGCGGGTCGCCGTCGTGACCGGCGGCTCGGGCGGCATCGGCGCCGCTGTCTCCCGGCGGCTGGCGCGGGACGGCATGACCGTGGTCGTCGCCTACGCCGGGCGGCCGGACCGGGCGGAGCAGGTCGTGGCCGACATCGTCGCCGCCGGCGGGCAGGCCACCGCCGAGCAGGCCGACGTCGCGGACGAGGGCGAGGTCGCCGCCCTCTTCGACCGCGTCGAGCAGGCGCACGGCGGCGTCGACGTCGTCGTGCACACCGCCGGCATCATGCTGCTGGCCCCGCTGGCGGAGCTCGACCTGGCCGACTTCGACCGGATGCACCGGACCAACGTGCGCGGCACCGTCGTCGTCGACCAGCAGGCCGTGCGGCGGCTGCGGCCCGGCGGCGCGCTGGTCAACTTCTCGACGTCGGTCACCTCGCTGGCGCTGCCCACCTACGGCGCCTACGTCGCCACCAAGGGCGCGGTCGACGCGCTCACCATGGTGCTGGCCAGGGAGCTGCGCGGCCGCGACGTGACGGTCAACGCGGTGGCCCCCGGGCCCACGGCGACGCCGCTGTTCCTGGACGGCAAGGACCAGGAGACCATCGACCGGCTGGCCGCCGCCCCACCGCTCGAGCGGCTCGGGCAGCCCGACGACATCGCCGAGACCGTCGCCTTCCTCGCCGGTCCCGGCCGGTGGGTCAACGGCCAGGTGCTGCTGGTCAACGGCGGGGTGGCCCGGTGACCGCCGGGCAGAGCGTCCTGGTCACCGGGGCCTCCAGCGGCTTCGGCGCCATGACCGTGCGGGCCCTGGCCGAGGCCGGGCACTCGGTGTGGGCCGGCATGCGCGCGACCACCGGCCGCAACGCGCAGGCGGTGGCCGACCTGGCGGCCTTCGCCGCCGAGCACGGCGCCGACGTGCGGGCGGTGGAGCTCGACGTGTCCGACCAGGCGTCGGTGGACGCCGGGGTCGCCGAGGTGCTCGCCGAGCACGGCCACCTGGACGTCGTCGTGCACAACGCCGGGCACATGGTGCTGGGCCCGACCGAGGCCTTCACCCCCGAGCAGCTGGCGGCCACCTACGACGTCAACGTGCTGTCGACCCAGCGGGTCAACCGGGCGGTGCTGCCCTCGATGCGCGCCCGCGGGCGGGGCCTGCTGGTCTGGGTCGGGTCCTCCAGCGCGCGCGGCGGCACCCCGCCCTACCTGGCGCCGTACTTCGCGGCGAAGGCGGCCGAGGACTCGCTGGCGGTCAGCTACGCCGCCGAGCTCGCCCGGTTCGGCATCGAGACGACGATCGTCGTCCCGGGGTCGTTCACCACCGGCACCCACCACTTCGCCAACGCCGGGCACGCCGCCGACGAGGCGGTCGCGGCTGCCTACGAGGAGCGCTACGCGGGGCTCATGGACCAGGTGTCGGCGCGGCTGGCGGAGCTGTCCCCGCCCGACGCCGACCCGGCCGAGGTGGCCCGGCAGATCGTCGCCGCGGTGGACGCGCCCCGGGGCAGCCGGCCCTACCGGGTGCACATCGACCCGGCCGGCGACGGCGCCGAGGAGGTCTACGGCGTCGGCGACCGGGTCCGGCGGGAGTTCTACGACCGCATCGGTCTGCCGGACCTGCTCACCCCGCGGGTGGACTGACCACCGGCCCCGGCCCGCGCCGTCGTCCGTCGACGGGGCGGGCCGGGGTCGCACGGCTCAGCCGGCGGTGGCGCGGACGGCCTCGAGGACCAGGTCGGCGACCACGTCGGGCCGGGACACCGCGACCGCGTGCGAGGCGTCGACCTCCACCACGGTGGAGCCGGCGCGCTGGGCCATGAAGCGCTGCGCCGCGGCCGGGACGGCGAGGTCCTGGAGCGTGACCAGGGTCCACGACGGGATCGTCCGCCAGGCCGCCCGCGTCGCCTTCTCCTCGAGCGCGTCGGAGGTGATGGGCCGCTGGGTGACGGCCATCAGCTCGGTGACCTCCGCCGGGACGTCGGCGGCGAACACCGGCCGGAACCTGTCCGGCTGGATGTAGAGGTCGGTCACCGGCGGGCTGCCGGGCACCGGGACCTGGACCAGGGCGGACCCCAGCTCGTTGCCCGGGAACCTCCCGGCCAGCTCGCCGGTGCTCTCCCCCTCGGCGAGCAGGAAGCTCCCGACGTAGACGAGCGCCCGGACGCCGGGGTGGCCGTCGGCTGCCTCGCTCACCACCGAGCCCCCGTAGGAGTGCCCGACCACGACGAGCGGGCCGGTCAGCTGGTCCAGGACGCTGCGCAGGTCCGCCGCGTCGGAGCGCAGGCCGCGCAGCGGGTTGGCCGCCGCCACGACCGGGAGGCCGCTGCGCTGCAACCGCTCGATCACCCCGTTCCAGCTGGACGACTCGGCGAAGGCCCCGTGGACGAGCACCACGGTCGGCGTGGTCGCGTCTGCTGGGCGGGCTCCGGTGCTGAGGGACATCAGGGGGTTCCTCTCGATCGCGGGCGGTGGACCGCCCTGCCCGACGCCGCGGCGCGGGTGCCGCGGGTCTGCGAGGCACGGCGACCTGGCCGGAGGGCCACCCGTCCGTGCTGATCGCCGCACACCGGTCGCCCGCCCCCGCGGCACCCGTCGTGGACGACAGGCCGACCAACTGGCATGCGCGATATATTGGATGCGGCTCCCTGGTCGGTCAAGGGTCTCCCGCACAGAGGTCCAGTTCGATGCCGGATCACCCCGACGGGAGGCGGGCTTGCGGAACGGCGCGCGGTCGGCCCAACATGTTGCATGCCGATCCCGCCGAACGACCCCGGCGTCGGCCGCACCCTGCTGCGCGACGACGTCCACCGCCGGCTCCGCGACGCCATCGTCGACGGCACCTTCGCGCCCGGCGAGCAGCTGCGGGACCTGGAGCTCGCGACCTGGCTCGGGGTCAGCAGGACCCCGGTCCGCGAGGCGCTGCTGCGGCTGGCGCACAGCGGCCTGGTCCTGGCGCAGCCCGGCCGGTCGACCATCGTGAGCCCGCTCGACGTCCGGGAGATCCGCGACGCCCGGGACGTGGTCGCGGCGATGCACGAGGTGGCGGTCCGGGAGGCCGTCCCCGCGCTCACCGAGGCCGACCTGACCGCCATGCGGGACGCGAACCGCCGGTTCGCCGCGGCCGTCGACCGCGGCGACGTCGAGGCGGCCCTGCAGGCGGACGACGAGCTGCACGGCGTCCCGGTCACCGTCGGCGGCAACCGCGCGCTCGCCACGGTCCTCGAGCAGTTCACCCCGACGATCCGCCGTGCGGAGCGACTGCAGTTCGGCTCGGCGCAGGGGCACGCGTCCGTGGCCCGGCACGAGGAGTTCATCCGGCTCTGCGCCGCGGGCGACGTGGCCGGTGCGGCCGGCGTCGCCTACGACACCTGGCACAGCCTCCCGACCGGCGACCTGCCGGCCGCCGACCGCACCGGCTGAGGCCCGGCGGCCGGGACGTCAGGCCGGCGCGGTCACCGCGAGCGGCACCCGGTCCCGCTGCGGTGCGCACTCGACCCCGGCCGCCACCCGCTGCAGCATGCCGAGCAGCCAGTGGTGGCCGGGGTCCAGCTGCCGGCTGGGGTGCGACCACGCGGTCTCGATCACCGGCGGCAGCTCCAGCGGCAGCTCGACCCGGCGCAGGCCCTGCGACGCGAGGTCCCCGGCGACCAGCTCGTGGGCGAGGACCAGCAGGTCGGTGCCGGCGACCAGGCGGTGCAGCAGCGTCAGGTTCTGCACCTTCACCGCGCTGCGCCGGTCGATGCCGAGCGCGGCCAGGGCGGCGTCCACCGGGGAGTTCATCGGGGGGTCGCGGAAGGAGACGACCCACCGGGCGTCGGCGATCTGCTGCGGGTCGAGGCGGTCGCCCACGGAGGTGTTGCCCGCCGAGGTGACGCAGATCCAGTGGTCCCTGTAGAGCTCGACGTCGGTGAGCGTGGGGGCGGTGAACAGCCCCCGCGGGGCGATCATCACGTCGATGTCGCGCGCCGAGCCCAGCGGGTCCAGCGCGAACCGGGGGTCCAGCGGCTGGAAGTCCAGGCTCACGTGCGGCGCCTCGGCCATCACCGCCCGCACGATGCCCGGCCCCAGCAGCGTCTGCACCGAGTCCGAGCACTGCAGCACCCACTGGCGCTCCGAGGTGGCCGGGTCGAAGTCCGGCCGGGCGTTGAGCAGCCGCTCCAGCCGCTGGATGGTGTCGCTGACCTGGCTGCGCAGGGCGTGCGCCAGCGGCGTCAGCTCGTAGGTCGTGCCCGTCCGCTCCAGCAGCGGGTCGTCGAAGTGGCGGCGGAGCCGGGCCAGCGCCGCGCTGGTGCCCGGCTGGCTCAGGCCCACCCGCTCGCCGGCCCGGGTCACGTTGCGCTCCTCGAGCAGCGCGTGCAGGACGATCACCAGGTTCACGTCGAGGCTGGGCAGCTCCATGCGCTCTCCTCCTCCAGGTCGTCGGTGACCGGGCTGCCGCGGGATCGTAGATCGGCCGACGCGCTCCGGGGACCAGGCGGCGCCTCGTCCACCCGTCCGGGCGGGTTCCGGCCCGCTCCGAGCCCCCGGACGACGGCCCGGCATAAGGCGCGCGGATGACCGGCCATACCCAACCGGCGTTTCCGCCGTGTGACGCCCGTCGCAGATGCTGGGCCCGCCTCCGGACGCCCTGGTCCGCGACGGCGTCCACCGACGAGCCACACGTGAGGGGCCCACCCAGATGCACAGCGACGCCGGCGTGGCGGAGATCGACCACGCGGGGACGTGGGCCCTGGCCCGGTTGCAGGACGCGGCCGGCCGGGTGTTCCCCGCCCTGGTCAGCCGGGACCGCGTCCTGGACCTGTCCGACCGCGCGGAGCTCGGCCGCCCCGACGGCACCGCGCCGCTGCTCGACCGGTGGGACGACGTCCTGCCGGTGCTGCGCGAGCTCGCCCGCAGCACCGAGGGCTGGGCCCCGCTGGCCGGGTCCACGCTGCTCAGCCCGGTCACGCCCCGGCAGGTGTTCCAGGCCGGCGCCAACTACCGCACCCACGTGCTCGACCTGGTCGTCGCGCACCACGACGGTTCGGACGGCCGCACCCCGGAGCAGGTCCGGGCGGACGCCGCGGCGCACATGGACGAGCGCCTGGCGCTCCCGCCGTTCGTGTTCCAGGGGCTGCCGAGCGCCATCTGCGGCGCCTCCGACGACGTGGTGCTGCCCCGCGACGGCGAGCAGCCGGACTGGGAGCTGGAGCTGGCCGTGGTCATCGGCCGGCGGGCCCGCCGGGTGCCGGTGGCCGACGCCCTGGACGTGGTGGCCGGCTGGACGATCGTCAACGACCTCACCCTGCGGGAGAAGGTCTTCCGCAAGGACTCCCCCGCCCTGGGCGCGGACTGGCTGGCCGCCAAGAACTCCCCGACGTTCCTGCCGACCGGCCCGGTGCTGGTGCCCCGCGAGGCGCTGCCCGACCCCGGCGACCTGCGCCTCACGCTGCGGCTGAACGGCGACGTCATGCAGGACGAGTCGACGAAGGACATGGTCGTCGACGTCGCCCGGCTGGTCGCCTACTGCTCCGAGGTGGCGACCCTGCTGCCCGGTGACCTCGTGCTGACCGGCAGCCCCGCCGGCAACGGCCTGGCCCACGGCCGGCTGCTGCGCGCCGGCGACGTCATGCACTCCACCATCACCGGCCTCGGCGCGCAGTCCAACCGCTGCGTCGACGAGACCTGACCACCCACCGACCGCACCGTGAGAGGGCAGCCATGTCCGACCGGCTCATCACCCACCTGCGGCACGTCGACATCGCCGTGCCCGACTACGCCAAGCAGCGCGAGTTCTACACCCAGCTGTGGGGTCTCACCCCGGTCGCGGAGGACAGCGGCCTGGTCTACCTGGCGGCGGAGGGCTCCCCGGAGCAGTACGTCGTCCGGCTGCGCAAGGACGCCGACAAGCGGCTGGACCTCATCGCCTACGGCGCGGCCTCCCGCGAGGACGTCGACACGATGGCCGCGCAGCTCGGCACGGCCGGCGTGCAGCTGGTCAGCGAGCCCGACGTCCTGCAGACCCTGGGCGGCGGCTACGGCTTCCGGTTCTTCGACTGCGACGGCCGCACCGTCGAGATCTCCACCGAGGTGGAGAACCGGCAGCACCGCCGGATCGAGGACCGCGAGGCCATCCCGGTGCGGCTGAGCCACGTGGTGGTCAACTCCCCCGACACCGCCCGGACCCAGGCGTTCTACGAGCAGCACCTCGGGTTCGCCACCTCCGACAAGCTCACCCACCCCTACGTCGGCGACCTGATGACGTTCATGCGGTGCAACCCCCAGCACCACAGCTTCGCCGTCGCCAAGGCGCCGCACGCCTCGCTGCACCACGTCTCCTTCGAGATGCGCGGGCTGGACGAGTACATGCGGGGCACCGGCCGGCTGCTGCGCGCCGGCACGAAGATGATCTGGGGCCCGGGCCGGCACCTCGCCGGCGACAACACCTTCAGCTACTTCATCGACCCGCACGGCAACACGATGGAGTACACGACCGAGCTCGAGCAGCTCGACGAGGACAGCTGGCACCCCAGCCTCTACGACGTCACCGACCTCGAGGTGCAGGACCAGTGGGGCACGGCCAACCCGTTCGACGAGCTCGTCGGCACGGCCAGCTTCAACGACCCCGACCCCGGCGTCTACGTCGCGCCCCCGGTCTGAGCGGCACGGAGGAGCTGAGATGACCGCAGTGCAGAAGGTCCTGGTGATCGGTGCCGGTGCCGCCGGCCTGACCGCCTCGGCGTTGCTGGCCGACGCCGGTGTCCAGGTCGACCTGGTGGAGGCCAAGCCCGAGGTGTCCGCGCTGGGCTCGGGCATCACCCTGCAGGCGAACGCCCTGCGGGTGCTGCGCGAGGTCGGGATCCTCGACCAGTGCCTGGTCGAGGGCGCCGACTCCACCCAGCTCCGGCTGCGGGCACCCGACCCGCAGGCGACCGTGCTGGCGACGATGGGCGCCGAGGGCCGGGGGCCGACCGACCTCCCGAACGCCATCGGCATGTACCGGCCGGCCCTGGCCGGGCTGCTCACCGAGCGGGCGCTGGAGCTCGGCGTCCGCTTCCGGTTCGCGACCACGGTGGCGCAGCTCGACCAGGACGACGACGGCGTCGACGTGACCCTGGACGACGGCTCGGTGCGCCGCTACGACCTGGTCGTCGCCGCGGACGGCGTGCGCTCGGCCACCCGCGCCCAGCTCGGCATCGACCTGGAGACCCGGCCGCTCGGCATGGGCATCTGGCGGGTGTTCGCGCCGCGGCCGGCCGACGTGCCCACCGGCGAGCTGTACTACGGCGGCCACTGCTACATCGCCGGGTACACCCCCACCTCGGCCGACCGGCTCTACGCCTTCCTGGTCGAGGACGCGCAGGACCGCTCGCAGGTGACGCCGGAGGAGAAGGTCGCGATCGTGCGCGAGCTGGCCTCGCACTACTCCGGCCCCTGGGACGAGATCCGCGAGTCGATCACCGACCCGGACGCCATCCACTACACGCAGTTCGAGGAGCACCTGCTCCCGGCGCCGTGGAACCGCGGCCGGGTCGTGGTCATCGGCGACGCCGCGCACGTCTGCCCGCCGACCTTCGCCCAGGGCGCGGCGCTGGCGCTGGAGGACGCGCTGGTGCTGACCGAGCTGCTCCGGGCAGCGACCACCGTCGACGACGAGCTGTGGGACCAGTTCCACGCCCGCCGGCTCCCGCGGGTGCAGGCGGTCGTGGAGGGCTCGGTGACGCTGGCCCGCTGGCAGCTCGAGCACGTGCAGGGCGACCTGCCCGGGCTCATGGGCGGCGTCCAGGCCGTCATCGCCCAGCCGGCCTGAGCGCCCACCACCCCCGAGGAGTGCCAGTGACGACGCCCCCACCCACCATCGACGTGCACGCGCACGTCGCCCTCCCCCAGGTCGACGCCCTGCTCGACGGCTCCGCCGGGCTGGCCGAGCAGCGGCGCGCCGACGCCGCGACGCTCGGGCAGGCGTCCCTGCAGTACAACATCGGCCAGCTCGCCCAGCTGATGCCCCGCCTGGTCGGCCTCGACCTGCGGCTGGCCGCGATGGACGCCGCGCGGGTCGACCTCCAGGTGGTCAGCCCCATGCCGGCGCCGGCGCACTGGGCCGACCGCGAGCTGGCCGACCGGTTCGTCACGACGACGAACGAGGGGGTCCGGGCGTACTGCGACAAGGCTCCCGGGCGGCTGCTGCCGATCGGCACGGTCTCGCTGCACGAGCCGGACCTCGCCGTCGAGCAGCTGCGCACCGGCGTGCGCGACCTCGGGCTCCGCGGGGTGCAGATCTCCACCTCGGCCGGCCCGGGCCGGGAGCTGGACCACCCGTCGCTGGCGGAGTTCTGGGCCGCCGCCGAGGAGCTGGGCGCGGCGGTGCTGATCCACCCCTGGGGGTGCACGCTCGGCGAGCGGCTGGACGCGTACTACCTGTTCAACACCGTCGGCAACCCCACGGAGACCGCGCTGGCGCTCTCCCGGATCGTCTTCTCCGGCCTGCTGGAGCGGCACCCCGGGCTGCGCATCTGGTCCGCGCACGGCGGTGGCTACCTGGGCAGCTACGCCGTCCGGGCCGACCACGCGTGGCGGGTACGGGGCGACGCCCGGACCACCGAGGCGCCGCCGAGCGAGCTGCTGCGCCGCACCTACGTGGACTCCCTGGTCTACGACCCCGAGCAGCTGCGGCACCTGGTCGCGGTGATGGGCCCGACCCAGGTGACCCTGGGCAGCGACCACCCCTTCGACATGGGCGTCGAGGACCCCGTCGACCGGCTCGAGGCCGCCGGCCTGGACGCCGCGACCACGGAGGCGGTGCGCGGTGGCAACGCGGCCCGGCTGCTCGGGCTCGACACCCCCGCGACCCAGGAGGCGACCCGATGAGGATCACCCGGCACGCGACGGGCGGCCGGCCGCGGCTGGCCGTCGTCGACGGCGACGAGCTGGTCGGCCTGGACGCCGGGGTGGAGCTGCCCGAGCTCATCGGCACCCCGGGGCGCCTGGCGGCCGCCGCCGAGGCGGCCCTGCGGTTCCGGGCGGACGTCGTCCCGCTGGCGGGGACCGAGCTGCTGGCGCCGCTCGCGCCGCCGACCTTCCGCGACTTCTCGACGTTCTACGAGCACGCCAACGGCATCTCCCGCAACGGCCGGCCGGAGGGCGGGGTCGCCCCGGAGTTCTTCGAGATCCCGACCTTCTACTTCTCCAACCCGCACGCGATCACCGGCCCGTACGCCGACGTGCCGGTGCCGCCGGGCTGCGAGCTGTTCGACTTCGAGCTCGAGGTGGGCGCGGTCGTCGGGCCGGCCGGCCGGGACGTCCCGGTCGAGGAGGCTGCCGAGCACATCGCCGGCTTCGTCGTCGTCAACGACTTCTCCGCCCGCGACGTGCAGTTCCACGAGATGCGCATGGGCCTGGGCCCGGCCAAGGGCAAGGACGGCAGCACCACGCTCGGGCAGTTCTTCGTCACCCCCGACGAGCTGGCGCCGTTCCGCTCGGGCCCCTCCTACGACCTGCGGATGGAGGTGCGGGTCAACGACCAGCTCATCGGCGGCGACACCCTGGCGAACATGTCCTGGTCGTTCGAGGCGCTGCTGGCCTACGCCTCGCGCGGTGCCGACGTCCGCCCCGGCGACCTGCTGGGCTCGGGCACCTGCCAGAACGGCTGCCTCGCGGAGCTGTGGGGCCGGTACGGCCGCGACCACCTGCCGCCGCTGCGGCCGGGCGACGTCGTGACGACGTCGGTCGAGGCGCTGGGCGGGACCCGGAACCGGGTCGTGCCCGGCGCGGCCCGGCACCCGATCACCCCCTGGCGGACCGCGTGAGCGCCCACCACGCCGTCGACCGGCTGGCCCTCGGACCGGGGCGGGCCGACGAGGTCGCCGACGGCGTCTTCGCCTTCGTCCAGCCCGACGGCAGCTGGATGATCAACAACGCCGGCTTCGTCGTCGGCAGCACCGGGGTGAGCGTCATCGACGCGGCCTCCACCGAGCGGCGCACCCGCGACCTGCTCGGCGCGATCGCGCAACGCAGCCCCGCGCCGGTGCGGACGCTGGTCAACACGCACAGCCACCCGGACCACACCGGCGGCAACGGCCTGTTCACCGGGGCCACGATCGTGGCCCACGAGGACGCGCGCCGGGAGGTGCTGGCGCTGGGCCAGGTGGGCAACGGCCCGATCTGGACGCCGATCGACTTCGGGGACGTGCCGCTGGCGCCGCCGTTCCTGACCTTCACCGACCGGGTCACCCTGTGGTCCGACGACCTCGAGTGCCAGGTCGTGCACAGCGGCGGCCCGGCGCACACCACCAACGACGTCGTGGTGTGGATCCCCGACCGCTCGGTGCTCTTCGCCGGCGACCTGCTGTTCAACGGGGGCACGCCGTTCCTGCTGTCCGGGTCGGTGCTGGGGGCGATCGACGTCCTGGAGCACTTCGTCCGGCCGCTGGGCGCGCGCACGATCGTGCCCGGGCACGGCGCCGTCACCGGTCCGGAGGTGATCGACGACGTGCTGGCCTACCTGCACTTCGTCGAGTCCCTGGCCCGTGAGGGGCTGGCAGCGGGGGTCACGCCGCTGGAGCTGGCCCGAGCCACCGACCTGGGCCGCTTCGCCGAGCTCAGCGACCCCGAGCGCATCGTGGGGAACCTGCACCGGGCCTACGCCGACCTGTCCGGGACGCCCGGGGAACGCGGCCGGCCGATCGACGTGATGGCCGCCCTGCGGGAGATGGTCGCCTACAACGACGGCCGCCCGCTGACCTGCCTGGCCTGACCCCGGGTCGCCCGCTCGCTGCCGGACCGGCAGCCGTCCCCCGGACGGCTGCCGGTCCCGAGCCGTGCGCGGGGACGCCGCGCCGGGGCCCGGGCATCCGCCGGCCTGATGGTCGGCCATACGCGAACGGCGTTTCCGCCGGGCCCTCGGCTGCTCCCATGCTCTCCCCACTCCCGATGTAGCCCGGGTCACACCGGCGCCGGGAGCGGCTCCCCCGTCCCCCCACCCGAAGCGAGGTCGCAGGTGCCCACGACGTCGTCCGCACCCGTCCGCCCCGGCGCCGAGCGCGCACCGGGCGCCGGTCCCGCGCTGGCCCTGGTCTCGGTGTCCAAGAGCTTCGGCCCGGCCCGGGTGCTCGACGACGTCAGCCTCGAGCTGCACGCCGGTGAGGTGCACGGCCTGGTCGGCCAGAACGGCTCGGGCAAGTCGACGCTGATCAAGGTCCTCTCCGGGCTGCACCGGGCGGACGCCGGCTCCGCCGTCAGCGGCGGGGAGAGCCACCCGCTGCCGCTCAGCGTGGCCCAGCTCGACGCCCTGGGCGTCGCGTTCGTGCACCAGGACCTGGGCCTGGTCGAGAACCAGACCGTGCTGGACAACGTCCGGGTCGGCCGCTACCAGCGCGGCCGGTTCAGCCGCCGGGTTCGCCGCGACCTCGAGGCGCAGGCGGTCGCCGCCTCGCTGGCCCGGCTGCGCTCGGACATCGACCCGCACGCGCTGGTCGCGACGCTGCCGCCCGCCGACCGCGCCCTGGTGGCGATCGCCCGCGCGCTGCAGAACAGCGGCGACGGCGGCGTGCTGGTCTTCGACGAGGCCACCCAGTCGCTCCCCCGCGAGGTGCTCACCGGCTTCTACGCGACGGTCCGCGAGCTCGCCGCGGCCGGCAGCGCGGTCCTGCTGGTCAGCCACCAGCTCGACGAGGTCATCGCCCTCACCGACCGGGTCACCGTGCTCAAGGACGGGCGGGTCGCGGCCGCCGGGATCCCGACCGCGCGGACCAGCCGCCGGGAGATCACCCGGCTGATGCTCGGTGCCGACGCCGACACCCAGGCCCTGCACGACGCCGTCCCCACCCGGCCCGGTGCGGCCGTGCTGGAGCTGCGCGGCGTCACCTCGCCCACCCTCCACGGGCTCGACCTGACCGTGCACGCGGGCGAGGTCGTCGGTGTCACCGGCACGACCGGGTCCGGCCACGACGAGCTGCCCTACGTGCTGGCCGGCGTCAGCCCCGGCCGGGGCAGCGTCCGGGTGGGTGACCAGCAGGTCGAGCTGACCGGCGCCGACCCCCGCGCGCTGCTCGACGCCGGGCTCGCGCTGGTGCCGCAGGACCGGGCGCAGCAGGGGCTCGCGGTGACGATGACCGCCCAGGACAACCTGTGCCTGCCGCGGGTGCGCGCCCGCAGCGGGCCCTGGCGGGTGACCCGGGACTGGCAGCGCGACGAGTTCGCCTGGGTCGTCGAGCGGCTCGGCATCACCCCGCCGCAGGGCGACCTCCCGGTGGCGGCGCTGAGCGGGGGCAACCAGCAGAAGCTGCTGCTGGGCAAGTGGCTGGTCGCCGGACCCCGGGTGCTGGTGCTGCACGAGCCGACGCAGGCCGTCGACGTCGGCGCCCGGCGGGACATCCTGCGGACCGTCCGCGAGGCCGCCGCGGCCGGTGCCGCCGTCCTCGTCTCCTCCATCGACAACGAGGACCTCGCCAGCGTCTGCGATCGCGTCCTCGTCCTGGACGGCGGGGCGGTGGCCGGCGAGCTGCGGGCACCGCTCACCGCCGACCAGGTCCTCGACGCCGTCTTCCGCTCCGAGACCACGACCGAAGGGCAGCCCGCATGAGCACCTCCGTCTCCGCCGCCGACCGCTCCGGCGCCGCGGACCAGCCGCCGGCCGAGCACACCGGCGCCCCGGCCCCCGCCGGCCCTGGCGCACCCAACCGCCCGGCACGCGGCGGTCGCCGGGTGTCCGGCGCCGACCTGCTCCGGCGGTGGGCGGTGGTCCTGCTGTGGATCGCCATGGCCGCGGCCTTCGCGGTGGCCAACCCCGACCTGTTCCTCCGCGAGGGGACGTTCAACATCGTCTTCGGCGCGAACGGCCAGCTGGTCTTCCTCTGCATGGCCGTGCTCGCCCCGTTCTGCGTCGGCGAGTTCGACTTCTCGGTCGCCGGCGTGATGGGCATGACCGGCGTGACGGTCACCGTCATGTACGCCCAGCAGGGCTGGAGCCTGCCCGCGGCGGTGGCCTTCGCACTGCTCCTGGGCGCCCTCGCCGGTGCGCTCAACGGCTTCATCGTCGTCGTCCTGGGCGTGGACCCGATCATCACCACCCTCGGGGTGGCCACCGCCCTGCAGGGCGTCGCGCTCTGGATCTCGGGGATGAGCACGGTGACCGGGCTGCCGGTCTCCTTCGGCCGGGTCGTCACCGACCGGTTCCTGGGGATGCCGCTGTTCTTCTGGTACGGCCTGGCCCTCACCCTGGCCTTCGCCTACGTCCTGCACGTCACGCCTCTCGGCCGGCACATGGCCTTCGTCGGCGCCAACCGGGAGGTCGCCCGGCTGGCCGGGATCCGGGTCGACCGGATGCGCTTCGGCGCGTTCACCTTCGCCGGCACGATCGCCGGGCTCGCCGGGGTGCTGCTCGCGGCCAACATCGGCGGCTTCGACCCGACCAGCTCGGGCATCCAGCTGCTCCCGGCCCTGGCCGCCACCTTCCTCGGCACGGCGATCCTCTTCCCCGGCCGGTTCAACCCGCTCGGCACCTGGATCGCGGTGTTCTTCCTCGCGACCGGCATCGTCGGGCTCCAGCTGCTCGGCCTCACCGGCTGGATCAGCGACGTCTTCTTCGGCGGCTCGCTCGTCGTCGCGGTGACGGTGTCGACGCTGCTGCGTCGGCGCAGGTCCCGGTTCTGACGCTCCTCCCCCACCCCGCACCTCCTGAGAAAGGGACACCCATGTCGACACCCCCTCGCCACACCGTCGTGGTCCGAGGCCTCACCGCCCTGGCCTGCGCCGGCACGCTGCTGCTGACGGCCGCCTGCTCGTCCGCCGAGGACGCGGACGCCGCGTCGGCCGGGGACGGCGGCAGCGGCACCTCCGCCGAGGTCAACAGCGACGCCCAGGCGGCCGTGGAGGAGGACCTCGCCGTCCCCGAGCCGTTCGAGGCCCCCGGTCCGGCGCTCGAGGGCGTCGACCAGGTGGCCGGCAAGAAGGTGCTCTACATCCCGATCTCGCTGCAGATCCCGGCGTTCCAGTCGGTGTACGCGGCGGTGCAGGAGGCCACCGGCGAGGTCGGCATGGAGGTGAGCTCCTGCGACGGCAAGTTCAACCCGGCCGGTGTCGCGGCCTGCATCAACCAGGCACTCGCCCAGGACGTCGACGTCGTGGTGCTCGACCAGGTCCCGCTCGGCCTCGCGGCGCAGGGTGTCGCGCAGCTCCAGGCGGCCGGCATCTCGATCCTGGTCAGCGGGCAGGAGCCGGCTCCCGGCACCGCGGAGCTGGCCTACCTCGACACCGGAGGCGCGGAGATCATCACCTCGATGGCCGACTGGGTGACCGTCGACTCCGGGGGCGACGCGAACGTGCTCGTCGTCGCCCAGGCCGACAGCCCGCGGCAGCAGGCCTACATCGACGAGGGCCTGATCCCCCGCTTCGAGGAGGTGTGCCCCGACTGCACGACGACGGTGACGACCACGACCGCGTCCCAGCTCACCCAGCTGGGCAGCCAGGTCAGCACCGAGCTGCTGCAGAACCCGGACATCGACTACGTCGTGTCGGAGTTCGACGCCAACGTCAGCTACATCCTCCAGGGCCTGCAGAACGCGCCCACGGGCAAGGACGTCAAGGTGGTCAGCGCGATCGGCGACATCGCTTCGCTGGAGCGGGTCGCCTCCGGGCAGCAGGCCTACGACGCCCTGGGCAGCAACCGCTGGGCGGGCTGGGCGATCACCGACCAGGTGCTCCGGATGCTGACCGGTGCCCAGCCGCTGGAGACCTCGATCGGCCCGAGCCGCGCGTTCGACTCCTCGAACATCGACTCCGTGGAGGTGGACCAGTCCAGCTTCGACGACGAGTCGCTGTGGGGCGGGGACACCTACACCGACGTGTACCGGCAGGTCTGGGGCCTCTCCTGATCTTCCACACCCTGCCCGTCGCCCGGGTGGACCGCCTGGGCCCGGACGCGGCAGCCGTCACCTTCGAGGTGGCGGCTGCCGTGCGCGGCCGCTTCGCCTTCCGGGCCGGGCAGTGGGTCGCCGTGCGCCGCCGGGTGGGTGGTGCGGAGCTGCGCCGGTCGTACTCGGTCTGCGCGCCGGCCGGCGGCCCGCTCCGCATCGGGGTGCGGGAACGCCCCGGGGGCGGGCGGGTGTCCTCGTGGCTGGTGCACCGGCTGGCACCGGGTGACCTGGTCGAGGTCGGCGAACCGGCCGGGACCTTCGGGGCGGGTGCCCCCGGTGGCGACGCGCTGTTCGTGGCCGCCGGCGCCGGCATCACCCCGGTGCTGTCCGTCGTCGCCACCCGGCTGCGCGACCCCCGGGCTCGGATCCGGCTGGTCCAGGTCGACCGGGAGCCGTCCAGCCGGCTGTTCGGCGCCGAGGTCGACCGGTTGCTCGACGAGCACCCCGGCCGGTTCTCCCGCACCCAGGTCTGGACCCGGACGCCGGGCGCCGGCCGCCCGTCGGCGAAGGACTGGCGCCGGCTGCTCGGGGCCGACGGCCCGCTGTCCCGGCTGGCCGGCGTGTGGCTGTGCGGGCCCGAGGGCCTGGTCGGCGAGCTGCGGCCGGTCCTGGCCTCGCTGGGCGTGCCGCACCGGCGCGTGCACACCGAGCTGTTCGACGCCACCCCGGCCGAGGTGGCCCCGCTCGGCGGTGCCAGCACCGTGCGCCTGCTGTCCGGCGGTGCGGCCGTCACCTCGACCGTCCCGCGGTCCCGGTGGCTGCTGGACGCCGCCCGCGGGCTGGGGCTGGACGTCCCGTTCTCCTGCCTGGGCGGGATGTGCGGCGTCTGCCGGGCCCGCGTCGTCGACGGGGAGGTCGACATGGTGACCAACCACCAGCTCGGCGCGGCCGAGGTGGCCGCGGGGGCGGTGCTCACCTGCCGGACCCGGCCGCTCAGCCGGACCGTGACCGTGGACTTCGACGCGTGAGCACGGCGGCCGGGCGGCGTCCGGGCACCGGGTGGCGGCAGCGGTGGCAGCAGCGGTGGGCGCGGCACCTGGTGGCGTCGCTGGAACGGCGGCTGGAGACGGCGGCGTGCGCCCACGACGGCGCGAGCCTCTGCCGGACCTGCCGGCTGGTCACCTCCGTCGGCTTCCTGCCCGCTGCCGCAGCGGCACCGGGCAGCCCCGCGGACCCTCGCTGACCGCTGCCCACCCACCACCTACGGTGGTCGGGCGCGGGCCCGTCGGAGGCGGGAAGCACGGGCACCGGTCCCGGTGTTCACCCCACGTGCTCGACAAGAGGGAGGCACACCGTGACCACTGAGACCGCGATCCTCGCCGGCGGCTGCTTCTGGGGCGCGCAGGACCTGCTGCGCAAGCGCCCGGGCGTCATCTCGACCCGCGTCGGCTACTCCGGGGGTGACACCCCGAACGCCACCTACCGCAACCACGGTGACCACGCCGAGGCGGTCGAGATCGTCTTCGACCCCGAGGTGATCTCCTTCCGGGAGCTGCTGGAGTTCTTCTTCCAGATCCACGACCCGTCGACGAAGGACCGGCAGGGCAACGACGTGGGCCGCAGCTACCGCTCGGCGATCTACTACACGTCCGAGGAGCAGCAGCGGGTCGCGCTCGACACGATCGCCGACGTGGACGCCTCGGGGCTGTGGCCCGGCAAGGTCGTCACCGAGGTGGAGCCGGCCGGCCCCTTCTGGCAGGCCGAGGAGGAGCACCAGGACTACCTGCAGAAGATCCCGTTCGGCTACACCTGCCACTTCGTGCGGCCGGACTGGGTGCTCCCGCGCCGGGCGGCGCAGACCGCCTAGCCACCACCAGCGACACGAGGGGTGGGCGTCCCGACCGGGGCGTCCACCCCTCGCTGCGTCGTGGGCCCGGGTCGCAGCGCTGCCGGGTCAGCGCGCGCCCGACCACGTCCGGGCGATCGACTCCGCGGCGGCGCCCACGGCGGCGCGCACCGCCGCGGCCGCCGGCGAGGGCCGGCCGGCCCAGGCCAGCGTCAGCCGGCGCGCCGGCAGCGACGGGTCGTCGACCCGGACCACCGCGACGGTCCGCGGGAGCCCCGCGGCGAGCAGGCTGGGCACGGTGGTCACGCCCAGCCCGGCGGCCACCAGGCCCAGCCGCGTCGACCAGTCCCGCGCCGTGTGGACCACGTCGGCCGCCCCGAGCGACGGCCAGACGCCGAACTGCGGCTCGCCCGCCTCCCCCCGGCCCTCGATCCAGCGCTCCGTGCGCAGCTCGTCCAGCGACACCCGTGCCAGGCCGGCCCACCGGTGCTCGGCGGAGACGGCCACGAGCATCGGGCCGCCGGGCAGCACCGCCGTCTCCAGGCCGGTGAGGTCGTAGTCCGGCAGCGCCTCGCCGACCGCGATGACCCCGAGTTCGATGCGCCCCGAGCGCAGCTGCCGAATCTGGGCGGGCGTCGACAGCGCCCGGAACTCGACCTCGACGTCCGGGTGGTCGACGGCCAGCTGGGCCAGCGCCTGCGGCACCAGCTGGACGGCGGTGGCCGGGAAGCCGCCGAGCGTGACCCGGCCGGCGGGCCGCCCGGCGAGGGCGTCGACGTCGTGCTGGGCGGCGTCCAGCTGGTCCAGGATCGCGGTGGCCCGCTGCAGCAGCGCCCGCCCCGCAGCGGTCGGCTGCACCCCGCGGGCGGTGCGGGTGAACAGCGTCGCGCCCGTCGCCGTCTCCAGGGCCCGGACCTGCTTGGAGACCGCGGACTGGGTGTAGCCCAGCCGTTCGGCGGCCACCGTGAACGAGCCCGCCTCGGCGACCGCCTTCAGCGACCGCAGCGACTGCGTCGTCAGGTCCAGGGGCACACGCCGATCGTCCTCCTGCCAGTCCTCGGGGGAATGCGCCGGGTGCCGCATCGTCGCTGGTGGGGGGCCCGGCCGCAGCGCAGGGTGGGGGCATGGGAACAGCAGTCAAGACGTGGTTCATCACCGGGACGTCGACCGGGTTCGGGCGGCACTGGGCGGAGGCGGCGCTGGAGCGCGGCGACCGGGTCGTCGCCACCGCCCGGCGTGCGGAGACCATCGCCGACTACCCCGAGCGCTTCGGGCGCGACGTCCTCACCCTCGAGCTCGACGTCACCGGGCGCGAGGCGGTCCGCGCCGCGGTGCAGCGAGCGCAGGAGCACTTCGGCGTGCTCGACGTGGTGGTCAACAACGCCGGCTACGGCCACTTCGGGATGGTCGAGGAGCTGACCGAGCAGGAGCTGCGCGACCAGCTGGAGACGAACTTCTTCGGCGCCGTCTGGGTGACCCAGGCGGCGCTGCCGGTGTTCCGCTCCCAGGGGCACGGGCACCTGGTGCAGGTGACCAGCGAGGGCGGCGTCCGCGCCTTCCCGGGGATCGGCGCGTACCACGCCTCCAAGTGGGCCGTGGAGGGGTTGTCCGAGTCGCTGTGGCAGGAGGTCGGGTCGATGGGCATCCACGTGACCAACGTGGAGCCGGGCCCCTACGCCACCGACTGGCTGGCGCGCGGGTCGCGGACCAGCGCGCCGCTGCCGGCGTACGACGCGGTGCGCGCCGCGGGCGAGGGCGGCTGGCAGCTCGGCGACCCGGCGGCGACCCGGGCCGCGATGCTGCAGGTGGTCGACTCCCCCGAGCCGCCGCACCGGGTCTTCTTCGGGCGCTCGTTCAGCGACGTCGCCGCGATCTACCAGGACCGGCTGGACACCTGGCGGGAGTGGGAGCCGGTCGCGCTCGAGGCGTTCGGCTCCCCGCAGCGCTGAGCGACGTCGTCAGCCGGTGCCCTCCCCGGTGAGCAGGCGGTGCGCGAGGTCGAGCCGGGCCGCCGCCTCCCCGGCGCGCAGGCGTCCGCCGGCCGCGAGGGTGGCGAGCCCGTGCAGCGTCGACCAGGCGACCTCCGCGCGGGTGCCCGCCTCACCCGGGAACACCTCGCTGATGCCGGCGAAGGCGCGCCGCAGCGGCGCGGGGGTGCCCTCGGCGGCGAAGGCCAGGCCCGAGGGCAGCGAGAACATCGCCTCGTACACCCGGGGGTGCGCCGCGGCGAAGTCGAGGTAGGCCCGCATCCGCGCCACCGGCACGGCCTCCACCGCCTCGAGCGCCGCGGCGACCTCGGCGAAGCCGTCCAGCGCCACCGCGTCGACGAGCGCCTGACGGCCGGCGAACGCCGAGTACAGCACCGGCTGGGTGACGCCGAGCTCGCCGGCGAGGCGGCGCATCGTGACGGCGGGCCAGCCCTCGGCCTCGGCGAGCTCCCGGGCGGCGCGGGCGACCTGGTCCCGCCTCGTGTCGAGGTCCGGGGCTGGACGCGGTGACATGCGGAGACTCTAGCATCGTTAGATAACGGCGCTAGCCAACCTGAGGAGCTCCTCCGCATGACCGTTCCCGCACTCGTGCTCGCCGTCCTGGCCTGCGCCGGCATCATCGCCCTGGGGGTCCGCTTCCTGCTGCGACCGCGGCAGGCGACGGCCGGCTTCGGTGTCGCGCCGGGCAGCACCCGCGCCCTGACCGCGATCAAGGGCGTCCGCGACATCACCTCCGGCACCGTGCTGCTGGTGGTGTGGGCCGCCGCCGGCCAGACCGCGCTCGGCTGGGGGCTGGTCGCCGCGGCGCTCACCCCGGCCGCGGACGCGGTGATCGTGCTGACCAACGGCGGCAGGCCGGCCACCGCGTTCGGCGTCCACGGCGTCACCGCTGCACTGCTCGTCGCAGCCGGGCTCGTGCTGGCGCTGGGGTGAGCGCCCGGGCCTCAGCGGCCGGGCAGCGTGCGCAGCGACTGCGACCTCCGCTCCACCAGCTCGGCGTAGGTGCCGTCGCGCTCGGCCCACCGGTGCATGCGCACGCCCTCGACGAGCACCTCGGCGGGCGTCGGCTCCGCGGCCAGCAGCTCCACCACCTCGTCCAGGTACGCGTCGAGCGGCAGGGCCGCCGGGTTCACCCGCTCTTGCCCGGCCGTGGCGACGGCGGGCGGCACCAGCTCGGCGACCTCGACCCCCGTCCCGGCCAGCTGCGCCCGCAGCGCCTCGGTGTAGGCGTGCACACCGGCCTTCGAGGCGCCGTAGCTGGGCATCAGCGGGAACGGGAGGAAGGCGATGCCCGAGCTCACCGTCAGGATCGTCCCGTGTCCCCGGGCGAGCAGGTGGGGGGTGAAGGCGTCGACGACCCGGATGGTGCCGAGCAGGTTGGTGGCGATCGTCGTCTCGGCGGCGGCGATGTGCGCGGGGTCGCGCAGGTCCTCGGTGAGCATGACGCCGGACATCGTGACGACGACGTCCAGGTCGGGGTGCGCGTCGAGCACCTCGTCGCGGGCGCGGAGCACGGACTCCGGGTCGGTGACGTCGATGCGGACGGTCTCCAGGCCGGCCGGTCGGCCGGGGTCGCGGCCGCCGACGACGACCGTGCTGCCGGCGTCGGCGAACCGCTGCGCGAGGCCGCGGCCGATCCCGGAGGTGCCGCCGACGACGAGGACTGTGCGGTGGGTGATCTGCATGGACCCACGCTCGCCCGGCCGCTCGCCCGCCGGGGACTCCCCGCTGGTCCGGGTAGTGGCAGGGCCCCCTCTCCCGGGCCCGGGCCCGGTTAGCGTCGAGGTGTGGACGACGGAGGGGCCAACCGGCTGGGCGACTACCTGCGGGCGCGGCGGGGCCTGGTGACACCGGAGCAGGCCGGCATCCCCCCGGGATCGCACCGCCGGGTCGCCGGGCTCCGGCGCGAGGAGGTCGCCCTGCTGGCCGGGATCAGCGCGGACTACTACCTGCGGCTGGAGCGCGGGCGGGACACGAACCCCTCGCCGCAGGTGCTCTCCGCCCTCGCCCGCGTGCTCCACCTGGACGAGGTCGAGCACCAGCACCTGCTCGCGCTGGCCACGCCGACGCGCCGTGCCCGCCCCCGCGTACGGCCCGAACGCGTCCCCGACCGGCTGCACCACCTGCTCGCCGCCCTCGAGGTGCCGGCGTTCGTGGAGGGCCGGGCGTTCGACGTGCTCGCCTCGAACCCGCTCGCGCTCGCGTTCTCCCCCCGGCTGCGCCCCGGCGAGAACCGGCTGCGGTCGCTGCTGCTGGACCCCGAGGAACGCGAGTTCCACGTCGACTGGGAGGCGGCGACGGCGGAGTTCGTCGGGTCGTTCCGCGGGTCCGTCGGTGCCGACGACGGCGATCCGCGCATCGTCGAGCTGGTCGGCGAGCTGTCCCTGGCCAGCGCGCGGTTCCGTGCGCTGTGGGCCCGCCACGACGTCCGCCGGCTCGAGGGCGGCACGACCACCGTCGTCCACCCGGTCGTCGGCGAGCTCCGGCTGCACCGCGACAAGCTGCCCGTCGCCGGCCTGACCCTGGTGCTCTACTACGCCGACGTGGGCAGCGACAGCGCCGGGAAGCTGCAGGCGCTGGCCTCGCTGGCGCGCGCCGGCAGCCGGCCGCCCGCCGCCGTCCAGCAGGAGAGCTGAGCCGGCCGGCGGCACCGACCGGGGGTCGCCTGCCCGAGCTCGGCCCCGGGGTTGGATGGCCGGGTGACCCCGCCTGTCGCGTCCCCGGCGACCACCGCGACCACTCCCCCGCCCGGAGGACGCCGCGTCGCCGCGGCACTGGCGGTGCTCACCGTGGCGACCTTCGCCGCCGTCACCGCCGAGACGCTGCCGGTGGGGCTGCTGTCGATGATCGCCCGCGACCTCGGCACGACCGAGCCGCGGGTCGGCCTGCTGGTCTCCGCGTACGCGGTCGTGGTCGCGGTCGCGTCCCTGCCGCTCACCGCACTGCTCGGCCGCTGGCCCCGCCGGCGCGCGCTGACCGGGCTGCTGCTCGCCTACGCGGTGGGCAACGCCGTCTTCGCCGCCACCGACAGCTACGCCGTGGCGGTGGCCGCCCGCCTGCTGGCCGGGCTGGCGCACGCCGGGTTCTTCTCCGTGGCCGTCGGCGCCGCCGTGAGCCTGGTCCCGCCCTCCCGCGCCGGGCGGGTGACCGCCTGGGTCTTCGCCGGGGTGACGCTCGCCTTCACCCTCGGGGTGCCGGCCGGCACGGCACTGGGGACGGCGGTCGGCTGGCGCTGGGCCTTCGCCGGCATCGCCGCGCTCCTGCTGCTGCTGGCCGGGGCCGCGGCCGCCCTGCTGCCGGCATCACCGCCGCCGGCCGCGGCCGACCCCACCCCGCTGCGCCAGGTGTTGCGCCGCCGCCCGGTGCTGCTGGTCGTCGCCGTCAGCGTGGTGCTCACGCTCGGGCACTACACGGCGTTCACGTACGTGTCCCCGATCCTGCGGGCCGCCGGTGTCGGTGAGGCCTCGACCAGCCTCGTGCTCTTCGGCTACGGGGCCGCCGGGGCCCTGGGCCTGGTGCTCGCCGGCGCGCTGGCCGACCGGTTCCCGCGGCCCGCGCTGGTCGGCGCGATCGTGGTCGTCGGGCTCTCGCTCGCCGCCATCGGCTCGGCGGGCGGCTCGCTGGTGGTCACCGTGGTGGCCACGGTCGTCTGGGGGGTGGCGTTCGGCGCCCAGCCGACGCTGCTGCAGACGGCGGCCCGACGCGCCACCCCGGACGCCGGCGACGCCGCCCCGGGCATCACCAACGCCACCACGAACATCGGCATCGCCGGCGGTGCGCTGCTCGGCGGCCGGGAGCTCGCGGTCGCCGACCCCCCGGTGCTCGCGCTCACCGGCGCGGCGCTCGCCGCGGTCGCGCTCGTCCTGCTGCTGCTGACCCCGCGACCGGGCGACGGCGGCTGATCTCGGACGCCAGCGCGGACGGCGGGTCACAGCGGGTCGAGCAGGCGCTGCAGGAACTGCCGGGTGCGGGGTTCGCGCGGCTCGACCAGCACCTCGGACGGCGGGCCCTGCTCCACCACGACCCCGCCGTCCAGGAAGAGCACCTGGTCGGCCACCTGCCGGGCGAACCGCATCTCGTGGGTCACCACGACCATCGTCCAGCCCTCGGCGGCCAGCGACTGCATGACCTGGAGCACCTCGCCGACCAGCTCGGGGTCGAGGGCGCTGGTCGGCTCGTCGAACAGCACCACCTGCGGGCGGGTGGCCAGCGCGCGGGCGATGCCGACGCGCTGCTGCTGCCCACCCGACAGCTGCACCGGGAAGACGTCCGCCTTCTCGGCCAGACCGACGCGCTCGAGCAGCGCCCGGGCCTCCTGCTCCGCCTCCGCGCGGGGCCGGCCCTGGGCGAACACCGGCCCGGAGGTCACGTTCTGCAGCACGGTGAGGTGCGGGAAGAGGTTGTGGGCCTGGAACACCATGCCGCTCTGACCGCGCAACCGGGCCACCGCGCGCGCGTCGGGCCGGGAAGCCCAGTCCAGCTCGACGTCGCCGATCCGCACCGTCCCGGACTCCGGCGCCTCCAGCCCGTTGAGGCTGCGCAGCACCGTGGTCTTGCCCGAGCCCGACGGTCCGATGAGGCAGGTGACCGAGCCCGCCGGCACCGCCACGTCGACGCCGCGCAGCACGCGGTTCTCCCCGAAGGTCTTGACCAGGCCGCGGGCCTCGAGCAGCGGGGCGGTCATGCGGCCACGTGCCGCGACAGCCGGGTCTCCAGCCGGGTCTGACCGAAGGACAGCACGAGGCACACCACCCAGTAGTAGACGGCCGCGACGCCGTAGAGCGTGAAGTACTCGAACGTCTGCCCGGCGATGACCTGGGCCTGGCGGAGCAGCTCGGTGACCAGGACGACGGAGACCAGCGAGGTGTCCTTGACCAGCGAGATGAGCGTGTTGCTCAGCGAGGGGACGGCGATCCGGGCGGCCTGCGGCAGCACCACCCGGCGCAGCGTGGTCACCCGCCCCATCCCGACCGTCATCGCCGCCTCCCACTGCCCGCGCGGCACCGCCAGGATCGCGCCCCGCACCGCCTCGGACGCGTAGGCCCCGACGTTGAGCGACAGGCCGATGATCGCGCTGGGCCACGGGTCGATCGTGACGCCGAAGGACGGCAACCCGAAGAAGATGATGAACAGCTGCAGCAGCAGCGGGGTGCCGCGGATGACCGAGACGTAGAACCGGGCGGGCGCCGCGATCAGCCGGTTGCCCGACAGCCGCATCAGCGCGACCAGCACGGCCAGCGCCAACCCCAGCGCGAAGCTCACCGCCGTCAGCGGCAGCGTCCCGCGCAGCAGCTCCCGGCCCAGCGGCCAGAGGCTGGAGCGGACCAGGTCCCAGTCGATCGCGCTCACTCGGCGCTGACGTCCTCGCCGAAGTACCTCTCCGAGATCTCGGCCAGCGTGCCGTCGGCGCGCAGCGACTCCAGGGCCTCGTCCACCCGGCCCTGCAGGTCGGCGCTGTCCTGCCGGAAGGCGAAGGCCGACCGGCTCTGGTCGTCGATCTCGGCGGCGACCTTCACGTCCTGGTCACCGGTGGTCTTCTGGTACTCCAGGAAGGCCAGGCTGTCGTTGACGGTGACGTCGACCCGCTCCTGCTTGAGCAGCGTGATCGCCTGCGTGAAGCCCTCGACGGCCTCGATCGTCGCGCCGGCCTCGGTGGCGACCTCGGCGAAGTTGCTCGTCGTCGACTGCGCGCTGGTCTTGCCCGCGATGTCGGCCAGCGAGCTGACGCTGGTGTCGTCGGCGCGGGTGATCACCACGCCGTTGGAGTAGGTGTACGGCGTGGAGAACAGGTACTTCTCCTCGCGCTCGGGGTTGACGCCGATCTGGTTGGCGATCACGTCGTACCGGTCGGCCTCCAGGCCGGCGAAGATCGCGTCGAACTGCGTCTCGCTGAACTCGACCTCCATGCCGAGCTCGTCGCCGACGGCCTGGGCCACCTCCACGTCGTAGCCGGTCAGCTCGTTGCTGTCCGGGTCGTGGAAGGAGAACGGCGCGTAGGTGCCCTCGGTGGCGACGCGCAGCACGTCGCCCGAGCCGCTGCCGCCCCCGGCGTCGTCGGAGTCGCCGCCGCAGGAGGTCAGCAGCAGAGCGGTGGCGAGGGCAACGGTGACGGGCAGGCGCGTGCGCACGGTGGGGCTCCGGGTTCATGGGGGTCAGGTGTTCGGCGTCCGGCAGGTCGGTTCCCCGCCGCCGCCACGGGGAACCGCTCCTGCGGGCAGCAGCATTCCACGGGTGGCCGGACGCACACCGCGGGCCGCCGGACCGGTCGGCCGCGCACGCTCAGCGGGGCGAGGTCACCGCCGCCGGACGGCGTAGGTCAGGTGGGTCACCCGCGCCGTGGACTCCGCGCGGACCTGCTCCAAGGCCACCCGGCCGGCGTCCACCCCGTCGAACAGGCGGACGCCGGAGCCGAACAGCACCGGGGAGACCGCGACCGAGAACTCGTCGACCAGGCCGGCGTCCAGGTACTGCCCGATCGTCGCCCCGCCGCCCGCGATCCGGACGTCCCGGTCACCGGCGGCCTCGCGGGCCCGGTCGAGCGCGGCCTCGATGCCGTCGGTGACGAAGGAGAAGGTGGTGCCGCCCGGTCGCTCCCACGGGTCCCGCTCCTGGTGCGTGACGACGAGGACCGGTGTGCGGAACGGCGCCTCCTCCGGCCACGCGTGCTCACCGGCGTCGAACATCCGCCTGCCCATCACGCTCGCGCCGGTGCGCTCGAACGTCTCCCGCAGGACGTCGTTGTCCCGCCCCTCTTCTCCGCCCTCGCCCAGGTGGAGGCGCTCGCGGAAGTACCGCTGCGGGAAGACCCACGCCTGCAGTTCCCGCCACTGCCGTCCCATGAGCTCCTCGGGCGGCTCGGGCGCGATGAACCCGTCCAGCGACATCGACACGCTGAAGAACACCTTCCCGGCCATCAGCCCTGGGCCCCCGTCCGGCCGACCTCGGTGACGTACGTGGCCAGGTTGGCCAGGGTCTGCCGGCCGCCCTCGATCGCCGAGTACCGCTCGACGGCCTCGTCGCGCTGCGCCCGGGTGGCGAACACCGTGCGCATCTCGACCCGGGTCGCCGCACCGTCGGGCGCGAACGTGATCACCGACTCGAAGGCGTCCGGGTCGCCGGGGCGCTCACCGTGCAGCAGCGCGATCCGTTCCGGCGGGACGATCTCGGTCCAGGAGATCCACTCGGGGTAGTCGGTCCCGTCCGGTCCGTGCATCACGAACTCCCACTCCCCACCGGGGCGGAACGCGAAGGACCGCGTGGTGGTGCTGAACCCGTCGGGGCCCCACCACCGCGACAGGTGCCGCACCTCGGTGAACGCCTCGAACACCAGCTCCGGTGGGGCGTGGACGACCCGCGAGACGACGATCTCCCGATCGGCCGTCGCGCTCATCGCCGCTCCTCCTGCGCCAGCTCCTGCACGTACGCGTCCAGCCGGTCGAAGCTCCCGGCCCAGAACTCCTCGAACCCGCCGGTCCACTCGTGCACCGGCCGCAACCCACGGGCGTCCAGGCCGTACAGCCGCTGCCTGCCCGATGTGCGGTCGCGCACCAGCCCGACCTCGCGGAGCACCCGCAGGTGCTTGGAGGCGCCCGGCTGCGGCATCCCCAGCTCCCGGGCCACCTCGGTCACCGGCCGCTCGCCCCCTCGCAGCAGCACCAGGATCCGGCGGCGCTGCGGTTCGGCGATCGCGTTGAACACGTCCGACGTCGTTGCTGCTCTGGCCATGGCGGCACCATATACCCATATGAGCATGTATCACCGGGACGCCGCTGTGCACGGATCGCGGTGTCCGGCCCGCGGACACCGCGATCCGCGCACGAACGCGCAGCTCTCGACGTCAGGGCACGGCGGTCAGGCGTCGCTGCGGCACGGAGGAGGCGATCCCGCGCAGGGCTCCGCCCAGCAGGGCGACGTCGGCCAGCGGGGTGGCCGAGCTGCAGCTGACGCGCACCGCCCCCGGGAGCCGGTCGTGGAGGTCCGCGCGGGCGTCCCGGTGGAACTGCTCCACCTCGCTCGCGGTCAGCTCGAGCAGGCGGCCCAGGTAGGGGTGCGCGCAGAAGCAGCCGCTGCGCACCCCGATCCCGTGATCGCGGGCCAACCGGGCGGCGACCTCGCCGTGGTGCACCCCGTCGATGACGAAGGCGGCCACCGGGAGCCGGTCGCCGGTGGTGGCCCCCAGGCGACGGAGCCCCGGGACGGTGGCGAGCTCGTCGTCCAGCGCGTGGACGAGCGCCTCCTCCCGGACCCGGTCCCGCCCGCGGCCGGCGGCCAGCTCCTCGGCGGCCGCGGCGAGCGCCACGACGCCGACGACGTTGGGCGAGCCCGCGTCGTCCCGGTCGGGGGTGTCCGCCCAGACGACCTCGTCGTAGGAGACCGCCTTGACCGACCCACCCCCGACGAGGAAGGGCTCACCGTCGGCGAGCAACCGCCGCGGGACGACCAGGCCACCGGCGCCGAAGGGCGCGAACATCTTGTGCCCGGACCAGGCCAGCACGTCGATGCCGAGCGCCGCCATCTCCACCTGCCGGTGCGGCACCAGCTGCGCGCCGTCGACCACCACCAGCACGCCACGGTCCCGCGCCGCCGCGGCGATCGCGGCGAGGTCGGGCAGCCAGCCGGTGACGTTGGACGCCCCGGAGACCGCCAGCACGCGTGGCGCGGGGCGCTCGTCCAGGGCGGCGATGACCGTCTCGACGTCGTAGGTGCCGGTCCGGTCGACGTCGACGACCCGCAACCGCGCGTGCCGCCGCCACGGGAGCAGGTTGGCGTGGTGCTCGACCGCGGTCGTGACGACGACGTCGTCCCGGGTGAGACCGAGCCGGAAGGCGACCAGGTTCAGGGCCTCCGTGGTGTTCCGCGGGAACAGGGCGACGTGCGTCGCCGGGTCCGCTCCCACGAACCGGACGAGGCTCTCGCGGGCCTGCTCGTACCGGGCGCTGGCGACCTGCGACTTCTGCCCGGCTCCCCGGTGGACGCTGGAGTACCACGGCAGGAAGTCCGCCACGGCACGGACGACGGCCGCCGACGCCGACGTGGTGGCCGCGGCGTCCAGGTCCACGTAGCGACGCAGCTCGCCGCCGACCGGGACGTGGAGGTCGCCGCCGACGAGCGGCTCCCGGCGAGGGAGGGTGCCTGCTCCGGACGAGGACGTCATTGCCATCAGGCTCCTGTCATGACCCCGCGCGGTGGGTGGGCCACCGCTCCGAAGCGTCCCACCCCTGGTCCCCGATGACGGCCGGCGACCGCGCACGATCGGGCCCTCGTCCCAGGAGAGGCTCGACAGGCGGGTGCAGATACGTCGGGCGTCGCCGGACGGTGACGACGTGCCACGACCCGGGGCCACCCCGGGCACCACGCCGCGGCCACCTCGGCCGGACCGGCGCCCGGGCCACCCTCAGGCCCGGTCGTGCACGGTGACCGCGTAGCCGTCCGGGTCGGCGAAGGTGAAGGTGCGGCCGAAGGGGCTGTCGAACGGCGGCGCGAGCACCGGCACGCCGTGCGACACCAGGTCGTCGTGCAGGGCCTGCGCGTCGTCGGCGGCGAGCCACAGCGCCACCCCGGCGCCCGGCCGGGGCCGGACGGCGTCCAGGTCGGTGCCCGGCAGCGGCGTGCGGACGGCGAAGGCGATCGGCTCGGTGGCGAAGACGACGGCGCCGGGCGGGGCCACGGGCGCGCGGCGCAGGCCGAGACGCTCCTCGTAGAAGCGGGCGGCGGCCTCGAGGTCGCGCACCTGCAGCGCGATGAAGTCCGGTCCGGTGACGGTCATGGTTCCTCCCGAGGGGTATGTCAAGGTCCTTACATGCCGACCGTATGTCAGGATGCTGACATGAAGCAAGTGGGCGACCTCGGCCTGTCGATCGGCTACGCGCTGAAGGAGGCCGCCTCGGCGCTGCGCAGCGCCATGGACGACGCGCTCCGGCCGCTCGACCTGACGGTGTCGCAGTACTCCTCGCTGGAGGTGCTCGGCCAGCAGCCCGGTATCTCCGCCGCCGAGCTCGCCCGCCGCACCTTCGTCACCCGGCAGTCGATGCAGGGCGTGCTGCAGGGGCTGGCGACCCGCGGCCTGCTCACCCGGCCGGAGGCGGCGCCGCAGGGCCGGGCGCTGCCCACCGAGCTCACCGCCGCCGGGCGCGCCCTGCTGCGCGACGCCAGCCGCGCCGTGGCGGAGGTCGAGCACCGCATGCTGGAGCCGTTCTCCACCGGGGACCGGACCCGGCTGCACGGCGACCTGCTCCGCTGCGCCCAGGCGGTGCGGAGCGGGCCGGAGCCCAGCAGGCCCGCCGGCTGACCGGTCAGGGGGCGGTCGGCGGCGTGCCCCCGTCGCGGCTCCACTCGGGCTTGCCGCCCGCGGCGGTGGAGGTGACGTCCGGGCCGACCAGCAGGAACCGGACCTCCTCGTCGGCGACCGGGCAGTGCTCGGTGCCCCGCGGGACGACGAGCAGGTCGCCGGCGGTCAGCTGGACGTCGCCGTCCCGGAGCTGGTTGGTGAGCCGCCCCTCGAGCACCAGGAAGGTCTCGTCCTGGTCGTCGTGGGTGTGCCACCGGGTGGAGCCGATCCCCTTGGCCACCTTGAACAGGTTGCCGTTGGCCCGGGCGACCACCCGCTGCGACCAGAACTCGGTCAGCTCCGCCGTCTCGCCTGCCAGGTGCACCGCGTCCATCGTCCCGCCGTCCGGTCGGCCCGCCGCGAGCTGCCGCGGGGCTGCCCCCGACGGTGGCACCCGGCCGGCGGCCCGGACAGTGCCAGGATTGGCGCATGCCGCACGGATCCTGCCAGCCGGCGGACGCGCCGATCTCCGTCGTGCTGATCGTCGACGAGAACTCCAACCCCTTCGAGGTCGGCTGCGCGTGCGAGGTGTTCGGCGCCCGCCGCCGCGCCGACCTCGGCCGGGAGCTCTACGACCTCCGGGTGGTCGCCCCGAGCGGCAGCACGACCATGCGCGACGGGCTGTTCACGCTGACCGGGACCGGCGACCTGGCGGTGGTCGAGGAGGCGCACACCGTCGTGGTGCCGAACCGGCCGGACGTCGACTCCGCCGCCTCCGCCGCCGTGCTCGACGCCGTCCGCCGGGCGCACGCCCGCGGGGCCCGGCTGGTCGGCCTGTGCACCGGCGCGTTCACGCTGGCCGAGGCGGGTGTCCTCGACGGCCGCCCCGCCGCGGTGCACTGGCAGCTCGTCGACGAGTTCCGCCGCCGGTTCCCCGCCGTCGAGGTGCGCCCCGACGTCCTGTTCGTCGACGACGGCGACGTGCTGACCTCGGCCGGCAGCGCCGCCGCGCTGGACCTCGCGCTGCACGTCGTGCGCCGCGACCACGGCGCGGAGGCCGCCACCTCGGTGGCCCGGCGGCTGGTGTTCGCCGCGTTCCGGGACGGCGGCCAGCAGCAGTTCGTCGAACGCCCGGTGCCCGCGGTCGTGGAGCGGCCGCTGACGGCGACCCTGGCCTGGGCCCAGGGCCGGCTGGACTCCCCGCTCACCGTCGCCGACCTCGCCCGGCAGGCGCACACCAGCGTCACGACCCTGCACCGGTGGTTCCGCGCCGAGCTGGGCACCACTCCCCTGGCCTGGCTGACCGGTGAGCGCGTCGACCTCGCGCGGCGGCTGCTGGAGGGCGGTGAGCTGACCCTGGACGCCGTCGCCCACCGCAGCGGGCTGGGCAGCACCGCCAACCTGCGCACCCAGCTCCGGCGGCACACCGGGCTGAGCCCCACGGAGTACCGCACCCGCTTCGCCGCCACCTGAGACCCCGGGTCAGCGGGGGGCGATGACCAGCTCCGCGATCAGGTCGCCGACCAGGGTGAAGCGGTAGGCCAGGTCGACGACGCCGCCGGGGAAGTCCCCCTCCAGGTGGTTGACCGCCACCCAGTGCTCGTCGTCCAGGCGCTCGACCGCGGTCAGCTCGGTCGTGTAGCTGAACTCCGAGCCCGAGTGCCGGAGGAAGCCGAGCAGCTCCTCGGTGCCGCGGAAGGTGCGCCCCTCGTCGGTGACGACGGCGTCCGGGGTGAACGCGCGGACGGCGGTGTCGGCGTCGCGGGCGGTGTGCGCGGTGAGGAACTCCTGGACGCGGGCCGGGAGCCCGGTGGGCGGGACTGCTGTCGGTGTGGTCATGCAGCGACCGTGCGCCGTCCCGCTACGGGAGGGTCAAGCGCTGGACCCTCCCGCAGGGAGAGGGTGCACAGTGCACGCGTGATGTCGATCGGCGAGTTCTCGCGGCTGACCCACCTCAGCGTGCGCACCCTGCGGCGCTACCACGACGCCGGGCTGCTCGAGCCGGCCGCGGTGGACGACGGGACGGGCTACCGCTCCTACAGCGCCGACCAGATCCCGACCGCCCAGGTCATCCACCGGCTGCGCCAGCTCGACGTCCCGCTGCCCGACGTCGAGCGGATCCTGCGCTCCCCCGACCCCCGCACCCGGGCCGGGCTGGTCGCCGACCACCTGCAGCGGCTGGAGTCCGAGCTGGACCGGACCCGCGCCGCGGTCGTGTCGCTGCGCCGGCTGCTCCGCCCGGGGCCGGCCCCGCTGGACGTCGAGCTGCGCGCGGTGCCGGCGACCACGGTCGCCGCCATCGAGGACGACGTGGCCGCCGACGACGTCCTCGCCTGGTACGCCGGCGCGATGGCCGAGCTGGACGCGCTGGTCACGGCGCCCACCGGCGTCCCGGGGGGCCTGTACGACAACGCGCTGTTCGAGGACGGCCGCGGGCACCTGCTCGTCCACCTGCCGACGGCGGACCCGCCGTGCAGCGGCCGGGTGCGGCCGGTCACCCTGCCGGCCGTCGAGCTCGCCGTCACCGTGCACGCCGGGGAGCACGACGACATCGACGTCACCTACGGCGAGCTCGGACGGTGGGTGGTCGGCAACGCGCTGGCCGTGGCCGGCCCGGTGCGGGAGACCTACCTCGTCGGCCCCCGAGACACCCCCGACCCGGCCGCCTGGCGCACCGAGATCGGCTGGCCGGTCTTCCGGGTGGCGCCCCGCTGAGCGCCCGGTCCGCCGTCTTCCGGCCTGCCGGAAACCGGCCTTGGCGCTGCCCGGACCGCGCGGCAGGATCGCGATCATGACCACCGCACCGACCCAGCCGGACACCGACCTGGCCGGCCGCGTCGACGCCGTCGTCGCCGGGACCATCGCGCCCGCCGCCGCCACCGTCGACGCCACCGGCACCTTCCCCCGCGAGGGCATCGAGGCGCTGGCCCGCGCCGGCGCCCTGGGCCTGCTCAGCTCCCCCGAGGTGGGCGGTGCCGGCGGCTCGCTGGCCGACGTCGCCCGGGTGGTCGAGCAGGTGGCCACGGCCGACGGCTCGACCGGGATGGTGCTGCTCATGCACTACGCGGCCACCGCGGTGCTGGAGGCGCACGGGCCCGACGACGTCCGCCGGGCGATCGTCCGCGGCGAGCACCTGAGCACGCTGGCGTTCTCCGAGGCGGGGTCGCGCAGCCACTTCTGGGCGCCGATGAGCAGCGCGACGGCCGAGGGCGACCGGGTCCGGCTGGACGCCGCCAAGAGCTGGGTCACCTCCGCCGGCGAGGCCGACAGCTACCTGTGGTCCAGCCGGCCGCTGGCCGCCGACGGCCCGATGACCCTGTGGCTGGTGCCCTCGAGCACCCCGGGCGTCACGGTGGCCGGCCCGTTCGACGGGGTGGGGCTGCGCGGCAACTCCTCCCGGCCGGTGCGCGCCGACGGTGCGACCGTGCCGGCGTCAGCCCAGCTCGGCCCGGACGGCGCCGGCCTGGACATCGCGCTGGGCACCGCGCTGCCCACCTTCCTCGTCGGCAGCGCCGCGTTCTCCCTCGGGCTGATGGAGGCGCTGCTCGCCGACGCCGCGGCCCACCTGACCCGCACCCGGCTGGAGCACCTGGGCCAGACCCTCGCCCAGCAGCCGCTGACCCGCGGCGAGTTCGCCCGGCTGAAGCTGCAGGTCGACGGGGTCCGCGCGTTCCTCGCCGACACGCTGGCCGCGCTCGGCTCCGGCCGCCCGGACGCGACGCTGCGGGTGCTCGAGGTCAAGGCGGTGGCCGCCGAGGCCGCCGCGGAGGTCGCCGACGGGGTGATGAAGCTGTGCGGCGGTGCGGCGTTCCGCAAGGAGCTGGGCGTGGAGCGGCGGTTCCGCGACTCGCTGGCCGCCCGGGTGATGGCCCCCACCACCGCCGCGCTGCACGACTTCGTCGGCCGGATCAGCCTGGGCCAGCCGCTCTTCGACGGGCCGGCCGCCTGATGCCCGGCGACGTGCTGGTGATGGGCGCGGTGGCCTACGACCCCAAGGTGGTCACCATCTGGGAGGGCTTCCGCCGCTGGCTGACCGAGGCCGGGCTGCCGTTCGACTTCGTCCTCTACTCCCACTACGAGCGGCAGGTCGCCGACCTGGTCGCCGGGTCGATCGACGCCGCCTGGAACTCGCCGCTGGCCTGGGTGCGCTCGGTGCGGCTGGCCGGGGCCTCGGGCCGGACGGTGCGCTCGGCGGTCATGCGGGACACCGACCAGGACCTCACCTCGGTGGTCGTCGTCCGCGCCGACTCCGGCATCGAGGCGGTCGCCGACCTGAAGGGCCGCACCCTGGCCACCGGCGCGGTCGACTCGCCGCAGGCGACGCTCCTCCCGCTGTCCTTCCTGCGCGCCCAGGGGCTGGACACGGAGGGCGACCTGACCGTGCGGCGGTTCGACGTGGGGGTCGGGCTGCACGGCGACCACATCGGCGGCGAGCGCGACGCCGCCCGGGCGCTGATGGCCGGCCAGGTCGACGCCGCCTGCATGATCGACGGCAACCACCTGCTGTTCAGCCAGGAGGGCGTGCTGCCGTCCGGCGCCACCCGGGTGCTGGCCCAGACGCCGGTGTACGACCACTGCACGATGACGCTGGTCGACACCGCGCCGGCCGAGCTCGCCGACCGGTTCGTCGACCTGCTGCTGTCGATGTCCTACGGCGACCCGGTGGTGCGCCCGCTGCTGGACCTCGAGGGGCTGCGGCAGTGGCGGGTGGGCCGGACCAGCGGTTTCGGCCCGCTGACCACCGCCGTCGACGAGCAGGGGTTCTACGGCGCCGACGGGAGCGTGCTCGCCGCGGGGTACCGGCCGTGACGCCCCCCGCGGCCCTCGTCGACCTCGACCGGCTGGGCTTCGACGCCGGGGCGCACCTGCTGGTGCGGCGCGGCCTGCGCGAGGTGCCCATCGGCGGGCGGCTGCGGGTGCGGGGCGACGACCCGGCGCTGGGCGTGCACCTGCGCGCCTGGTGCCGGGCCGAGGGGCACGGGTTCTCCGTCGACCCCGACGGGGGCTACGACGTCGTCCGCGGCGAGGCCGAGCAGCTGCGCTGGGCCGGTGCCGAGCGGGCCGGCGACCCGTCCCCGCAGGGCGTCGTGCGGCGGCCGCCGGCGCACTGGGGGCTGGCCGCCCGCGGTGCGCTGGTCGAGGCGGGCGGGCCGGCCCCGGGCTTCGACGTCGCCGACCGGGACGTCGTCTGGGCGGACCTGGCCCCCCGGCTGTACGCCCACGCGGCGGCGGCGCAGTGGGACCCGGCGACCGCCGTCGACTGGACCATCCCCGAGCCGCTGCCCGCCGACATCGAGGCCGCCGTCGTCCAGGTGATGACCTACCTGGTGGAGAACGAGCAGGCCGCGCTGGTCATCCCGGCGCGGCTGCTGGCCCGGGTGCACCCGCACTTCCGGGAGGTGCTGCAGCTGCTCGCCGTCCAGGCCGCCGACGAGGCCCGGCACATGGAGGTGTTCACCCGCCGGGCGCTGCTGACCGGCGGCCAGATGGGCACGTCGTCCGCGGGTGGGCGGGAGTCGCTGAACTCGCTGCTCAACGAGGCCGACTTCTCCCTCGCCTCGTTCCTGCTCTCCGTGCTCGGCGAGGGCAGCTTCCTGTCGCTCCTCGGCTTCATCGACGAGCACGCCCCCGACCCGGTGACCCGGCAGGTGACCCGGCTGGCCCGGGTCGACGAGGCCCGGCACGTCGCCTTCGGGGTCGCGCACCTGGAGCACGAGGGCCAGCTCGACCCCACCCTGCGCGGCCGGCTGCGGGCCGCGGTCGAGCGCCGGCACGACGTGCTGGTCGACACCGCCGGGCTCAACGCCGACGTCTTCGACTCCCTGGTGGTGCTCGCCGCCGGCGAGTGGACGCCGGAGGCGATCGCCCGGGGGCACCGGGCGGTGCAGCGGCTGCACGGCACCATGGACGACGGCCGCCGGCAGCGGCTGCAGCGGCTCGGGTTCCCCGACGACGAGGCGGCCGAGCTCTCCGCGCTGCACACCCGCAACTTCATGTAGCGGCTCCCGGGGTGGGGCCCGCTGGGGTGCCGCCCGCCCGGCCCCGAGCCACCGGCCGCCGCCGTCCGGGTCAGGCGCCGGCGCCGCCGTCGACCGGCACGATCGCGCCGGTCACCATCGACGCCCGGTCGCTGAGCAGCCACGCCGCCACCTCGGCGACCTCGTGCGGCTCGGCCATCCGGCCCAGCGGGACCGAGGCGGTGATCTGCTGGACGACGCCCGGGGTCGCCGCTTCCCACGCGTCGATCATCTCCGTGGCGGTGCCACCGGGGGTGATGCCGTTGACCCGGATGCCCTGTGCGGCCCACGTGACGGCAGCGGTCTCGGTGAGGCTGTTCAGCGCCCGCTTCATGGCGCCGTAGGCCGGCAGCGCGGGGTTCGCGCGGCGGCTTCCGATGCTCGAGGTGTTGACGATCGCCCCGCCGTCCCCCCGGCGCATCACCGCGGCCTCGGCGTTCATCGCGGTCCAGTGACCCCGGAAGTTGACGGCGAACTGCTCCTCGACGTCCTCGTCGCTGGTGGTGTCCAGCGGTCCGGGCCGGCGCTGGATCGCGGCGCCGTTGTTGAAGGCGCCGTCGAGCCGGCCGTGCAGCTCCTCGGCCCGGTCGACGGCGGCGCGGACGCTCGCCCGGTCGGCGAGGTCCAGGGCGACGGCGTCGGCGACGCCGCCGTCCGCGCGGACCTCGGCCACGACGCGGTCGAGGGCGTCGGTGCTCCGCGCGGCGAGCACGACCGCGGCGCCCTCCCGCGCGAAGAGCCGGGCCGCAGCTGCGCCGATGCCGCGACTGGCGCCGGTGATGAGGACGACCTTGCCGGAGAGCAGGCCGATGGGGGTGGTGTCGATGGTGGTCACCCCGAGACCGTCGCGGCTCCCGGCCCCCGGAGGCAGGCACAGCCGGTACCAGGCTCCGCGGCTGGCCGGCGAGCACACTGCGGGCATGGACAAGCAGGAGCTCGGGGCGTTCCTCCGCAGCCGACGCGAGCGGCTCCGCCCCGTGGACGCCGGCCTCCCGTCAGGTCCGCGCCGCCGGACCCCCGGGCTCCGCCGCGAGGAGGTCGCGGTGCTCGCGCACATCTCCACCGAGTACTACGTGCGGCTCGAGCAGGGCCGGGCACCGCGCCCGTCGGGCGAGGTCCTCGCCGGGATCGCGGCCGCCCTGCGGCTCACGGACGCGGAGTCCACCCACCTGCACCTCCTGGCGGGCACTGCGCCGATCCGTACCAGGGTGCACCGGCGCGACGTCCGGCCGAGCATCCTCGCAGTCCTCGACCGCCTCCCGCAGACGGCGGCGATCGTGGTCTCCGCGACGCTGGAGGTGCTCGCCTGGAACGACCTCGCGGCAGCGCTCATGGAGGACTTCGCTGCCCTCGCTCCAGGGGAGCGCAACCTCGCGCGGCGGGCGTTCCTCGGGCCGGTGGCGCCCGGCTCGACCCTGTACGGGATCTCCGACGGGGCAGCCTTCCGGCGCAACGTCGTCATGGACCTCCGTGCCGCGCTGGCCCGGTACCCGTCGGACCCCGCGGTGACCGGTCTCGTGGCGGAGCTCCGCGACGGCAGTGCCGAGTTCGCCGAGCTCTGGGAGCGGCACGACGTGCAGGCGGCACCGATGCTCACCAAGACCTTCCGGCACCCGGCCGTCGGGGAGGTCACCGTCGACTGCGACTCGCTCGCGCTCCCCGACCGCGACCAGCACCTGGTGCTCTACACGGCACCGCCGGGGTCCCGGGACGCGGAGGCCCTCGCGCTGCTGGGCATGCTCGGCGTCCAGAGCGCCACGGCGAGCAGGTAGGTGGGGCACGGCGGTTCCCGGGCCGCCGGCCGTCGACCGCGGCTGTGCGCTCAGCGCCGGCGGGTGGCCTGCTCAGCTCGCGACCAGCACGAAGAAGAGGAAGCTGATGAAGGCCGTGCGGCCCTCGAAGCCCGGCGGCAGCAGCTCCGCCGGGGTGTCCGGCGACCACGGCGGTTCGCTGACCACGCCGATCCGGAAGCCGGCCTCGGAGAACGCGTCCGTCATGGCGTGCAGGGGCCGGTGCCAGTACTCCAGCACGGCGGGCTGACCGTCGAAGACGTGGTCGTCGGTCCACTGGACGGTGGCGAAGTAGTCGGCCTGCGGGTGCAGCGCCTTGTAGAGGAACGGGTGGTTGACCGACAGCACGAGCCGGCCACCCGGCCGCAGCACCCGGCGCAGCTCCGCCAACGGCGCGGCCCAGTCGCGCAGGTAGTGCAGGACGAGGGACGCGGTTACGTCGTCGAAGCCCCCGTCGGCGAAGGGCAGCGGCGTGGCCAGGTCGGCGACCTGCACGTCGGCGTCGGCACCGAGCCGCTCCCGCGCCAGCGAGACCATCAGCGGGCTGGCGTCGAATCCGGTCACGACCGCTCCCCGGTCGCGCAGCGCCGCCGCCAGCGGGCCGGAGCCGCACCCGGCGTCGAGGACACGGCGACCGCGCACGTCCCCGAGCAGGTCGAGCATCGCGGGCCGTTCGTAGTGGGCGTTGATCAGGTTGGCGTCGTTCTCCGCCGAGTACGCCGCGCCGAAGCTGTCGTAGTCGTTGGCCGTCACGTGGGCCTCGCCTCCGGTGACCCGTCGAGCGGGGGGCAACTGTAGCGGGGCACGTCCGGCCCGCCGGCCGCCCGGACGGGGACGGCGAGCTGCCCCCTCGTCGGCGGACGAGGGGGCAGGGCCGGCCGGTCACCCCGGGATCACTCCGTCTCGGCACGCTCCCCGGCGACGACGGTGGTGAAGATCTGGCCGAGGCCGTCGGCCCGGGTCACGATCTCGTCGCCCGGCTGCAGGTACACGCCCGCCTCGTGGGCGTCCCGGACGTAGACGTCGAGGGCGGAGGCCACGACGGACTCCGCGTTCGTGCCGAAGCTGCCGACCCACTCCATGAAGCCGAGGAAGCGCTGGCGGGTGTCCGGCGCCCGGTAGACCACGCCCTCCGGGGTGCCGCTCTGGATGATGGTGCCCTGCCGGATCACGCCGGGCTCTGCGGTCAGCGGCACCTGCTCGCCGTCGCTGTCCCAGGTCCGGTCACCCGCGGCCAGGATCTCCTCGATCACCCGCGGGGCGTCCCAGACCATCTCCTCCGGGTGGGCACGCTGACGCAGGTCCCCGTTGACGAAGAGGTCGAGCTGGAGCTCCTGGTAGTAGGTCTGCCAGTCGGCCGGGACGACGAACAGGTCGCCGGTGCTGAGGAAGCCCGGCTGGCTCTTGGCGTTGGTGAAGCCCGCACCACCGGTCAGGTTGTCGACCTCGATCTGGCTGACCAGCAGCTCGCGGTCGGTCCAGTCGTTGGACAGGATCAGGCCCATGTGCTCGGGGATGCCGGTCTGCGCGGTGATGTCGTGCAGCGGGACGAAGCCGAGCTCCACCTCGTAGTCCAGCAGCCCGCTGCCGGCGAGGAGGGGTTCGTCGGAGTCGGTGATGGCCCCGATCTTCGGGAAGAGGTACTGCTCCTCGATGGTGGCCTCGGCCTGGTGCTCGAGGTAGTTGGTGCCGGTGCCCACGTGCTGGGTGTGCGTCTCGATGGCGGTGAGGACGGTCGACGCCTCCACCGTGACGATCGGCTGGGCGGGGTCGGCGGCGAGGGCGCGCACGGCCTCGTACCCCAGCTCGTTGAAGGCCGCGATCGGCTCGGTGAAGCTGGTGCCGGCGGCGGCGTTGAGGTCCACCCCGCTGATCCGGTGCTCCGCGTAGCCGGTGACGGCGAGCACCGTCACGCCGCTGCCGGTGGCCACCCGGGCGAAGGTCAGCGCGGTGGCCGGGTCGGCGATGGTGACGCCCTCGGTGGCCCTGGGCTCCAGCTGCTCCGAGTACACGAGCGGGAAGTCCGACGACATGGCGCGGGCGACCCCGTAGGAACCCCCGCCGGCGACGACCAGGCCGGCCGCCACGACCCCGGCGATGACGAGGGCCTTCCGGCGGCGGCGGGTGGGGCTCGCCTTCGTCGCGGTCTTCTCGGTGCTGCTCATCTCAGGTCCTCCTGGTGCGTCCGGCCACCCGCCTCGCTGGCGGTGGCCGAAAGCTAGGAGCGAGGACACCGGCCGGTCGTCACCCGGCCGGTGCTCGTCCGGCCGTACCCGCGTACGGGCCGGGCCGGGTCAGCGCGGTTCGCCCGGGGTCACCAGCCCCGTGTCGTAGGCGAGCATCACGGCGTGGATCCGGTCGCGGAGCTGGAGCTTGGACAGGATCCGGCTGACGTGGCTCTTCGCCGTCTGCTCGGCCATGTACAGCTCGCGGCCGATCTCGGCGTTCGACCGACCGGTGGCGATGAGCAGGAAGACCTCGCGCTCGCGGTCGGTGAGGCTGTTGAACACCGTCGTCGACGTCAGGCCGGCCGGCTTGCTGGCGACGAAGTCCTCGATGAGGCGCCGGGTGACCCGCGGCGCCAGCAGTGCGTCGCCCTGCGCCACGGTCCGCACCGCCGTCACCAGCTCGGGCGCGTCCGCGTCCTTGAGCAGGAACCCGCTGGCACCGGCCTCGAGCGCGGCGTAGACGTACTCGTCGATGTCGAACGTGGTCAGCATGAGCACCCGGGGGACGTGCGCGGCGCCGGCGGGCCGGGTCAGCTGACGGGTGGCGTCGATGCCGTTCTTCCCCGGCATCCGCACGTCCATCACCACGACGTCCGGGTGCAGCGCCCGGTTGCGGGCCAGGGCCTCGTCGCCGTCGCCGGCCTCCCCCACCACGGTGATGTCCGGCTCCGCACCCAGGATGGCGCTCAGCCCCGCGCGGAACATCGGCTGGTCGTCGACGACGAGGACGCGGGTGGTCATCGCCCCTCCCCCGGGGCGCTCTCCACCGGGATCGTGGCGTCCACGAGGTAGCCCCCGTCGGCGGTCGCGCGCACGGAGAGCTGACCGCCGAGCACACCGAGCCGCTCGCGCATCCCTCGGATCCCCTGCCCGCCCCGATCGGGGGTCGGTGCGCCGGGGAGCCCCGCCCGCGCCAGGGGCGGGGCGTTCTGCACGCAGATGCGCAGCGCCCCGCCGTCCAGCGTCGCGGACACCGTCGCCGGCGCCCCGGGTGCGTGGCGCACCACGTTGCTCAGCGCCTCCTGCACGACGCGGTAGGTCGTCAGCTGGACGGGCCCGCTCACGGTGCCGGTCTCGGCGTCGATGCGGACCGACACGGGGCTGCCGGCCCGCGACGTGGCGTCGGCGAGCTGCTGGATGTCGCTGATCCGCGGTTGCGGGGCGAGCTCGGCCTCGTCGTCCTCCGACCTGAGCGCGCCCAGCATCTGGCGCATCTCCCCCAAGGCGCCGCGAGCCGACCGGGCGATGTCCTGGAACTCCTCCCGCACCGCCGGCGACGGCACCTCGGGGAGCCGGTACGGCGCGGAGAGCGCCTGCATGTGGATGACGGACATGCTGTGGGCGACGATGTCGTGCAGCTCCCGCGCGATCCGGGCGCGTTCCTCGACGTAGAGACGCTGGGCGTGCTCGAGCTCGGCGTCCCGCCGCGCCTCCGCCAGGTCGGCGCGGATGCGGTGCCGCTGGCCGATCGCGATGGCCGCCACGAGGACCGTGGCGGTGTAGCTGGCGTACACCGTCAGGTTCGTGCCCCACTCGCCGTCGACCTCGTACCGCGCCGGGGAGGCGGCGATGACGGCGACCAGGGCGACGACGCTGAGCCACCAGACGGAGACCGAGACGGTCCACCGCTCGCGGATCCCCACCAGCAGGACCAGCGCGCCCAGCGACACCAGTCCGGTGACCGGCAACGGCCACGGTCCTGCGCCCGAGTCACGGACCGCCAACGCCAGCGCGACGATGCACAGCACGTGCAGCACGGAGCCGACGAGCGGTCGGTGCACCGCGACGACGAGCGAGCCGCACTGGATGGTGGCCACGGTGAACGCGACCACGAGGTGCAGGTGGTAGGTCGCGCTCGTGAGCGGCACCGCCACCGTGTAGAGCGCCGCGCAGAACACGGCCACGGTGCACCACGCCCGGAACGACAACGGCGCGGCCGGACGCCTCCGGGTCGGGAGGTCGGCAAGGACGACCTCCGAGCGGCGCGGTCCCCGGGCGGTCACGAGCGAGAACAGTAGGGCGAGCCGGCCCGCCCGTCGTCACCTCGACGGAGGGCCTCCCCCCGTACCGGCGTACGGGTCGGGCTCAGTGCCAGAAGGTCTCGGCCGCGATGATGACGGCACCGATGCCCCCGGTCGCGGCGGCGGCCGCCAGGGACCGGCGCACGGACGCCTGCCGGGCGTGCAGGGCGGCGAAGCCGACCGCGGCGAGGACGACGATGCCGATGGTCACGCTCGCGGCGTAGGCGAGCGGCAGCGCGAGCAGCCCCAACGCGGCGGGGACCAGCGGCAGCGCCGGGACGACGCACGCCTCCAGCAACGGCAGCGCGCGCCGCGCCTCGCGGGCGACGACCGCCGGCCCGGTGCGCCCGGAGTCCTCCGGCTCGTGCTGGTGGGCCAGCGCCGCCGCGTACACGTGCGCCACCCAGAAGAGCACGACCGCCCCCGTGGAGAAGAGCAGCACCTTCCTCGCCGGGTAGTCCGCCACGTACGTCGCGCCGACGACGGCCACGAACAGGACGAGACCGTGGACGGCGTGCGCGACCGCCGCCGGGGGGAGCGAGCGGGCCCGGAGCAACGGGTGGGCGACCCGGGTGGCGATCGGTGCGAGCGTGTACCGGGAACCGCTGGGGGCCATGGTCTGCCAACCTCTCGACGTCGTGGGGCGGCGACCGTAGGGCGGGCGGGTCCCGCTCGGCGTCACCCCCCGGTACGGCCCGGGACACCCCAGCAGGCCGATGTGGCGGCCACCGGCGCGCGTCGAGGCTCCTCGCCGTGGCCGGGACCAGCCCGGCCCGACGGTGGGAGGACCACGACATGCCTGCAGCCAACAGCCGGTACCAGGAGATCCAGGTGGCCGGTGACGAGCTGGTGACCCGCGTGCGCGAGCTCGTCCACGAGGGCAACGTGAGTCGCCTGTCGATCAAGAAGGAGGACGGCGAGACGGTCCTCGAGGTCCCGCTGACCGCGGGCGTGGCGGTGGCTGCGGCCGGGGCGCTGGTCTGGCCGGCGCTCGTCGCCCTCGGCGCCGTCGCCGCCCTCTTCACCCACGTCACGATCGGTGTCGAGCGACGGGGTGCCGACGAAGCCCCCGCCTGATGTCTGTGACGGTCGTGCCCGGTGGGCTCGAGACCCCCACCGGGGCACGACCGTCGTCAGACGCCGTCCGGCCGGGGGAGCGTCGCGGTGTAGACGACGGCCGGCGGCACGTTCGGCCACACCGTCGGCGACAGGTCGACGTGGCCGAAGAACCGCTGGAGCTCGCGGTGCTGCCGACGGCCGGGTGGCGCCCAGCGACTCCAGCGGTAGGTGAACTGGGTGTGCGCCCCCGACGGGGCGAGGTGGGCCGCGATGGCCGAGACGAGCGCGGTGCCGTCGCTGCCGGCGAAGGCCTGCCAGGGCAGGCCGCTGACGACCAGGTCGACCTCCCGCAGACCGCGCTCTGCGAGGGCCTGCGGGAGGACGGACGCCGGCCCGCGGACGAGGTCGATCCCGGGGAACCGGGCGGCCAGGTGGTCGGCCATCGCCGGGTTCAGCTCGACGCCCAGGTAGCGGAGCTCGGGCACCGCTGCGCGCAGGGCGGCGGTGACGGCCCCGGTGCCCGGTCCCAGCTCCACCACCACCGGCGCGTCCGCCCTCGACGACGCCGCCAGCAGCGGCGCGATCATGCGCTCCGCCAGGGCCCGGGAGCTCGGCACCACGGACGCCGTGCGCAGCGGCGCGCGGACGAACTCCCGGAGGAACACGCGGGTCCCTCCGGCTGCCGAGGTGGTCGTGGGAGGGGACGGCGGTCGACCGGTCACCGGGCCGCTGACTCCTTCTCGCACGCCGCCGTCAGACCGGGTCACGCACGATGTCCAGGGCGGTCTGCCCGGTCCTGGCGCTCGTGCCGCCGTCAGGGAACGACACCCCCGACAGCTGCTCGGACAGCTGCCAGATGCGCTGCGCGTCCTCGGTGCTCCGGAAGCGCCGGTACAGCGGCTGCTCGGCCGGCGCCCCGCTCATGTGCCCGAACCGGCTGGGCCCGTAGAAGCGCCCACCGGCGGCGTCCGGTGACGTCGCGGCGAGCAGGGCGGGCAGCGCGGCGGTCTCCGGCGTCCCCGCGATGCCCCACCGCGAGAGCCGCCTGATCAGCCGGATCCCCCGCGACTCCGTGGCCCGCCCGATCCCCGGCTGGGCCGCGAGCAGGTTCGTCGGGGCGATGCCCGGGTGCGAGACGTTGCTCGTGATCCCCCACCCGCCGGCCGCGCTGCGGCGGTCGAGCTCCAGCGCGAAGAGGCCGACGGCGATCTTCGACGAGCTGTAGGCCCGCTGCGGGTGGTAGGAGCGCTCCCAGTCGAGGTCGTCCCAGTGCACGGCGTTGCTGCTCGCGGCCACGCTCGACTGCCAGGTGACGCGGGCCCGGCCGGCGCGCAGCAGCGGCAGCAGGTGCCCCACGAGGGCGACGTGGCCGAGGTGGTTGGTCGCGAGCTGCAGCTCGTGCCCGTCGGCCGACGTCCGCCGCTGCGGGGGCGTCATGACGCCGGCGTTGTTGACCAGGACGTCGATCGGCCGGCCCTCGGTCACCAGGGTGCCGGCGAAGGCGGCGACCGAGTCGAGCGAGGCCAGGTCGAGTGCGGCGAGGGTGATGCTCGCGTGCGGGACGCGCGCCCGGATCTCGGCGACCGCGGCCTCGCCCTTGCCGCGGTTGCGGACCGGCAGGACCAGGTCGGCCCCGGCCGCGGCCAGGCGGCGGGCGATCACCAGGCCGATGCCGTCGCTGCCGCCGGTGAGGACTGCCCGCTTTCCCGTCAGGTCCGGGAGGGTGATGTCGATCGTCGTACGGGCCATCGTCGGGCTCCTGTCTCCGTGGCGCGCTGGTCGCGCCGTGGCCTCACCGTCCCCGGTCCCGCCGGCGGGAGGCAGGGCCTCCCGATCCCCCCGTCCGGGCCGCCGAAGGGGGGATCGGGAGGCCGTGGATGTGCCGGAGCGGCGCCGGTAGACAGAGCTGCGCCGCCCGACGAGGTCGGCAGGACGTGCACCGGGAGGACACACGTGGTCATCGATCGAGCCGGGTTGGCAGGGTTCCTACGGGCCCGCCGCGAGGCGCTGCAGCCCGAGGACGTCGGCCTGCCCCGCGGGGCGCGGCGCCGGACCGCCGGCCTGCGGCGCGAGGAGGTCGCGGCCCTCTGCCACATGTCGAACGACTACTACACGCGGCTCGAGCGGGAGCGGGGTCCGCAGCCGTCCGCGCAGATGATCGCCTCGATCGCGCAGGGGCTGCACCTGTCCCTCGACGAGCGCGACCACCTGTACCGGCTGGCCGGGCAGCAGCCGCCGCCGCGCGGAACCGGCAGCGAGCACATCAGCCCCGGGCTGCTGCGGATCTTCGACCGCCTCGGCGACACCCCGGCCGAGATCGTCACCGAGCTGGGCGAGACCCTGCGGCAGACGCCGCCGGCGGTGGCCCTCGTCGGCGACGCCATGCGGTACACCGGCCCGGCGCGCAGCCGGGGCTACCGCTGGTTCACCGATCCGGCGGCCCGCGAGCTGCACGTGCCGGAGGACCGCGCCCACCTGTCCCGCATGTACGCCGCCGGGCTGCGGGCGATCATGACGATGCGGGGACCCGGGTCGCGGGCTGCGCACCTGGCCGACCTCCTGCTGGAGCGGAGCCAGGAGTTCCGCTCCCTGTGGGAGGTCCACGAGGTGGGCATCCACGTCGACGAGGTCAAGCGCTACCAGCACCCCGAGGTGGGCCGGCTGGTGCTGAACTGCCAGACGCTCGTCGACCCGCACCAGGCCCACCGCCTGATGGTCTACACGGCCGTGCCCGGCACCGAGAGCCACGAGAAGCTCCAGGTGCTCACGGTCATCGGCGCGCAGTCCCTGTCCCTCGCGCCCTCCGGCGCGGAGCCGGGTGATCGGTCATGAGCCGGTTCCTGCACCGGCTCGGCCGCGGCACGGCGGCGCACCCGTGGCGCACGCTCGCGGCCTGGCTGCTCGTCGCCGTCGCGGCCACGCTGACCGCCGGCGCCCTCGGCGGCACGCCCCAGGACGACTTCGACGTCGAGGGCGCCCCCGCGCTGGCCGGCACCGAGCAGCTGCGCGAGCACTTCCCCGGGTCGGGCGCGGCCGGCAGCTCCGCCCAGGTCGTCGTGCACGACCCGGCCGGCGGCCGGCTGGGCGACGCCGATCTCGCCGAGCTGACCGCCCGGGTGGCGGAGGTCGAGCACGTCACGTCGGTCGTACCGCCGCGCTTCTCCGAGGACCGGGACACCGCGCTGCTGGCCGTGGTCTTCGACGTGCCCGTCACCCACCCCGACCTGGCGGGCGGCCTCGGGGTGGACGCGCTGCAGAGCGCGGTGGACGGGGCCGCCGACGGCCTCCAGGTGGAGCTCGGCGGCCAGCTGCCGAACACCTCGCCCGAGGAGGTGCAGGGCACCGGCGAGGTCGCCGGCGTCGTCGTGGCGCTGCTGCTGCTGACGCTCGTCCTGGGGACGGTCGTGGCCGCCGGGCTGCCGCTGCTGGTGGCCCTCGCCGGCCTCGGCGTCTCCGCGGCCGGGGTCACCCTGCTGGCCGCCGTGACCGACGTCAGCACCACCGCCCCGACCGTCGCGGTGATGGTGGGCCTCGGGGTCGGCATCGACTACGCGCTGCTCCTGGTCTCCCGCCACCTCGAGCACCTGCGGGCCGGCGTGCCGGTCGTCGAGGCCGCGGCCCGGGCGACCGCCACCGCGGGCCGGTCGGTGGTTTTCGCGGCGGCGATCGTGCTGGTGTCGCTGATGGGGCTCCCGCTGGCGGGCGTGCCCATCTACTCCTCGTACGGGTTCGCGACCGGCATCTCGGTGGTGGCCGTCGCCACCGCCGCCCTGACGCTGGTCCCCGCGTTCTGCGGGCTGCTCGGCCGGCGGCTGCTGCCCCGGCGGGAGCGGCGCGGCCTGCCGCCCCGGCGGCGGCGACCGTCGCGCGCGCCGCTGTCCGCGCGGTGGGCGGCCGCCGTCGCCCGCCGTCCGGTGCCGTGGGCGCTGGGTGCCCTCGTCCTGATCGGAGCGCTGGCGGCGCCCGCCTTCGACATGCGGACCTTCCCGCGCGACGTGTCCAACAACGCGGCCGACAGCACGACGCGCCAGGCCTACGACCTCATCGCGGCCGAGTTCGGACCGGGCGCGAACGGTCCGCTCACCGTGGTCGTCGACCGAGCGGCCGTCGGCGACGAGGGCGTCGCGGCGGCCGCCGAACGGCTGCGGGCGGTCGACGACGTGGTCGCTGTCACCGGGCCGGTGGTCTCACCCGACGGCCAGGTGGCGGTGCTCGAGGCGCAGCCGGCGTTCGGGCCGGCCGACGAGCGCACGCCCACGCTCCTGGAGGAGGTCCGCGCCGACCTGGACGGCGCGGAGGTCACCGGCAGCACGGCCATGTTCTCCGACATCTCCGTCCTGCTGTCCGACCGGGTGTGGCTGGTCGTCGGCTTCGTCGTCGCGGTGTCGATGCTGCTGCTCGCCGCGATGTTCCGCTCGGTCGTCGTACCGCTGAAGGCGGCGGCGCTGAACCTGCTGTCGATCGGGGCCGCCTACGGCGTGGTGACCGCGGTGTTCCAGTGGGGCTGGGGCACCGGGTTCGTCGGCCTGGACCACGCGATGCCGGTGTCCAGCTGGCTGCCGATCCTGATGTTCGCGATCCTCTTCGGCCTGTCGATGGACTACGAGGTGTTCCTGCTCTCCCGGATCCGGGAGCACTGGCTGCGCAGCGGGGACGCCCGGGCCAGCGTCGTGCAGGGCGTCGCGGGGACCGGCCGGGTCATCTCGACCGCGGCCGCCGTCATGGTGGTCGTCTTCCTCGGCTTCGCCACCGAGTCCGACCTCGTCGTCCGCCAGCTGGGCCTGGGCATGGCCGTCGCCGTGCTGCTGGACGCCACCGTCGTCCGGATGGTGCTCGTGCCGGCCACGATGACCCTGCTCGGTCACCGCAGCTGGTGGCTGCCCGGCTGGCTCGACCGCCTCCTGCCCACGATCGAGGCCGAGACCGCCGACGACGGCGGCCCCGGGGCCGGTCCCGCCCGGCGGCCCCACGACCAGGAGCTGGCAGCCGCCGTCCGCCGCTGATCGCGCCGCCGGCCCGGCCCGGCCCGGCCCGGGCGGGTCTGGGCCGGGCACCCGTCGTTCCCGTGCCCTGGCCTGGCGGTCAGTAGCGGGGGCGCCCGAACAGGCCGCCCCGGTCACCCAGCCACTCGGCCGGCCGGTAGCGGGGCAGGATCTCCGACGCGCCGAGGCCGAGCCGCTCGGCGGCGGCGTCCAGCCTGCGGGGGTCGGCCGCCGCTCCCCAGCGACCGGTGGCGACCCGCTGGTCGAGGGCCTCGACGGAGGCGACCAGCTCCGCCGGGGTGAACGCGCAGTGGCCCAGCCGGTGCACGAACGCCTGGCGCAGCAGGCCCGTCGCGCCGGCCTGCCGCACGGTCTCCGCGTACTCCTCCTCGACCTGCACCGGCGCCAGGACGTCGTGCGTGGTGTGCAGGCTGAGGACGGGGACCTGGAGGTCGCCGGTGAGCTCGGAGGTGGCGTACGCCCGCTGCAGCGCGCCCTCGTCGGGGGTCACCGCCGCGGTCTCGGTGAGCCGGGCGAGGTCGGCGTCCAGGTCGAGGCCGGCCGCGCGGTACAGCGCCTCCACCTGGACGCGCTCGTCGGCGTGCCGCAGCAGCGCCCGGTAGTCGACCCCGGCGTTCCACGACGGGTTGCCGCCGACGGTGGTCTCGATGTCGACCCGCGCCGGGTAGGTGAAGCCCAGCGCCGTCGAGAACTGGGCGACCTGCGCGTCCACCTGCGCCTCGTGGTCCCGGCGAGCCGGTTCCGGCTGGCCCTCGGCCCAGCGGGGCAGGTGGTAGAGCGCGGCGGCGAGGGCGATCCGGGCGCGCCCCGCCGGGTCGTCCTGCGCCGCCAGGACGGCGTCGGTGAGGGTGCCCGCCGCGGCGTTGACGGCGGCCAGGTCTCCCCCGTAGTCGGCCAGCCGGACGTCGGTGCCCGCGGGCACGAGCAGCTGGGCGATCGCGTGCGCCCCGTCGAGCTGGTAGTTCAGCAGGTCGACGCCACCGTGCACGAGCCCGCACGTGGGCAGCGCCCCGTCGATCGGCGTACCCGGGAGCTCGGCCAGCTGCCCGGTCACCAGGCCGCCCATGGAGGTGCCGACGGCGAGCACCCGGGAGGGCTGCCCGACCGCGGCGCTGAACGCGTCCAGCGTCTGCAGCTGGTCCTCGGCGGCGGTGTCCAGCGTCCAGCCGCTGCGCTCGTAGGACGACCCGACCAGCGCGTACCCGCGGTCGAGCAGGGCCTGCCGGGTCTCGTCGTCCGGCGCGTTCTCGGGGGTGTTCGGGATGGGCGCGAAGCTGGGCCGGTAGCCGTGGCCGTAGAGCAGCACGGTGCCGTTCCAGCCGGCCGGGACGTCGGCGACCCACGGGGTCGCCCCGTCGTCCACCGTCCCCTCGAGGTGCTGCGCCGCCGGCGGCTCCCCAGCGGCGGCGGCGGACGGGACGGCGATGACGGAGAGGGCCAAGGCGCAGGCCACGCCGGTGACGCGGGATCGAGGGGACATCAGGTTCCTCACGACGGGTCCGGGATGCCGGTGACGCTAGGAGCCCGCTGGACGACCGTCAACGATTCACCGACCTTTTCTGTGAGCCAGACCACGTCCTGCGGTCACCGGCGGGCGCGCGCGTCCCTGACCAGGTCGGTGAACTCCGCCCGCGCGCGGGGTTGCAGGGCGGCGAAGGCGGCGCGGTGCGCGCTCGCCGAGCGGCGGGCGGGCCAGTCCTCCCCGAGGTACTGCTCGGGCAGCACCGGGTCGAGCCGGAGCAGCCGGACCCAGTGGGCGCCGAGGAGGGTGAACAGGGCGATCGGGTCCCCGTCGCGGGGCAGCGGCCGCTCCCACCGGTGCAGGAAGGCCTCGTGCTCGCGGCGCAGGGCGGGGAGGTCCCAGGCCCGCCGGACGAACCGGGCGACGTCCGTGCCGGGGGTGGGCGAGGCGACGAACCCGTCGATCTGCAGGCCCTCGACCTCCGCACCCACGGCGACGATCCGGTCCAGGTCGACGCGGCCCGGCGCCACCCACAGCCCGTCGCGCAGGCAGCCGAACCCCGCCCAGGAGAGCCGGGACCGCAGCCGGGACCGGACGTCCCGCTGCGTCTCGGGGAGGGAGAAGCTCAGCAGCGTCCAGTCCGGGCTGGTCTGGTGGAAGGGCTCGGCGGCCTCGACCCGGTCCCGCCCTTCCCGCAGCACCTTCCGCGACGTGTCGGTCAGGCCGTAGCTGACCACCCGCCCGTCCTGCTGGCGGGTCAGCAGACCGCGCTCGGTGAGCCGGGTGAGCACCGACCTGGTGGCATCGTCGCTGACGCCCAGCGACCGGAGGACGTCGAGGAACACCCTGGTGGGGAGGGACTCCTCGTGCTGGTCCAGGACCAGCGCGCCGCCCAGCGACAGCAGGAGCTCCTGCGGCTTGACGCGCACCTCGGTGACGCGGTCGGTCATCTGCCCTCCTCCGTGGCCGGCGCACCCACCCTGCCAGGCCGGCCGCGAGCTGTCCGCGCACCGGAGGGACGGGCGGACCACTGGTGGCAGGGCCCTGACCACCGGATCCTGGTGGCGAGCGCCTCCCCCTGACGAACCGGAGATCCCGATGCCGCAGGCGGCAGCGACCGCGCCACCGGTCGCCGAGGTGATGGCCGAGCTGGACTCCCCGACCCCCGAGGACTGCACCTCACCGTTCGCCCCGGTCTGGATCGGCGAGATGGTGCGCAGGCAGCCGCAGGGGTGAGCCGCCCGACGGGCATGTGTGGCCCGGCGCCGGCTCGGGCAGTCCCCCCGGTGCGTCGTCCGGCGCGGCGTCGTCCACGGAGGTCCGCGCGGTATGCACGCTGAACCGGCACGCCCCTGGGTCGCGGCCCGTCCGCCCGAGGGCGTCGACTGCCGGACGTGGTCCCCGCGGCACGTGCGCGACCTCCCCGGCGTCCGCCGGCAGTTCCGGGCCTGGGTCACCGACGCGGTGGCGGACTCGCCCCAGCTGCGGGCGAACCGCATCGAGGAGTCCGTGCTGGCCCTCGACGAGCTGATGTCCAACGCGCTCCGGCACGGCCGCGCGCCGGTGGACGTCGAGGTCTGCACCAGCGAGGGCGGGGTGCTCCTCTCCGTCGCAGACCGGGCCGCGGAGGACCCCCCGCGCCCCACGTCCACCCGCGACCCCAGCCACGGCGGCATGGGCCTCGGCATGGTGGCCGACTTCGCGCTGGACTGCGGCTGGTTCGCGACCGGCGACCACAAGGTCGTCTGGGCCGTCATGCCGTCCCACGACGACTGACCCGAGACCGCTGCACCGGGCCCGCATCCGACCACGAAGGCACCCCGATGACCGCACCCGAGCCGACCGACCCGCGCGAGTGGCTGGCCGCCGCGTTCGTGGACCCGGCGGTGTCCACCCTGCGGCCCGACTACCGGGCCGTGCTGATCACCGCCGACGGGCTGCGCGGCGGCCCGAGCGACGAGCACAGCGAGCGCGTCCTGGCCGCCGCCGAGGCGACCGCCCGGCGCGCGCTGGCCGGGCAGCCGCCCGAGCAGCTGCCGCACCCGGCCGCCTGGCGCGAGGCCTACCGCGCCTTCGGCGCCAAGCCCCAGCGCACCCGCCCCAGCGTCGAGGCCCTCCTCCGCCGCCTCGACCCCGACGGCCTGCCCCGCATCGACCGCATCACCGACGTCTACAACGCCGTCTCCATCGCCCACCTGCTGCCCGTCGGCGGTGAGGACCGCGACGCCTACACCGGCCCGGCCCGGCTGGTCCGCGCCACCGGGGACGAGGACTTCGACACCACCGCCGGTGGCCGGCCGGTGATCGAGCACCCGGACGCCGGCGAGGTGGTCTGGCGCGACGGCGCCGGGGTCACCTGCCGCCGCTGGAACTGGCGGCAGGGCATCCGCACCCGGATCACCACGACCACCACCGACGCCGTGTTCATCCTCGACGCCCTCGCCCCGCTCGACGACGCCGCCCTCACCGCCGCCGCCGACGCGCTCACCGACGCCCTGGTCACCCTCAGCCCGGACGCCGTGCTCCACCGCCGGCTGCTCACCGCGTCCTGACTCCGGAGGAGGCTCGGGAGAGCACGGTGTGATCGGTGGGACATGGGCCAGCCGTCGGGCGTGGCGCCACGACGGGCACCGATCGCGTGCGCAGGATGTCGGGATGCCCGCCCGACCGGACGCCGTAGCCGCGCTGCCGGCCGCCCCGGGGGTGTACCGCTTCCGGGACGACGGCGGCCGCGTGCTCTACGTCGGGCGGGCCGTCGAGCTGCGCCGCCGGGTGAGCTCCTACTGGGGCGACCTGCGGGACCGCCGCCACTTGCGCCGGATGGTGCTCCGGGTCGCCCGGATCGAGGCGCTCGTCTGCGACTCCGCGCACGAGGCGGCCTGGGCCGAACGCAACCTGCTCGAGCGGTCGATGCCACCGTGGAACCGGATCGTCGGCGGTCTGGAGGTGCCCGTCAGCATCCGCCTGGACCCCTCGCCGGAGGCGCCGCGGCTCGGCCTCGCCCCGGCGCACCGGCCGGCACCGGGAGCCCGCTGCTTCGGCCCCTACCTCGGCGCCCGCAAGGTGAAGCTGGCCGTCTCCGGGCTGGAGCGGCTGTACCCGATCGGTCACGCCGGCCCGGGCCGGACCGCGGGCGAGCGCGAGCTCGCGCGGGTGCGCGGCGGGCACGACACCCCCGTCGCGCAGCTGGCGAGCGCCGTCGAGTCGGTGCTGGACCGCGAGCCGACGGCGGTCGCCGGCGCGCTGGCGGCGCTGACCGCCCGGCGGGACGCCGCGGCCGGGGCACAGGCCTACGAGGCCGCCGCCCGGCTGCAGGAGGAGATCGAGGCGCTCCGGTGGGTCGTCGCACCGCAGCGGGTCACCGCGCCCGGCGAGACCGGTGCCGACGGCGACCAGGACGTCACCGCCTGGGGCGACGACGTCCTGGTCCGGCTGCGGATCCGGGACGGCCGGCTCCGTGCCTGGGACCAGGAGACCTGCTCCCGGCCGGTGCCGGGCACCCGGGCGCCCGACGGGTGGGTGCCCTTCCTGCGCCGCAACGCGGACCTGGCCGCCCGGCTGGCGACGCTGCCCGTCCGCTGAGCCGGTCCCCCGCGGAGTCAGCGACGTCGGCCGCCCCTGGCACCCGGGGGTCAGGGCTCGACGACGACCTTGCCCTCGATGCGACCGGCAGCGGCCTCGGCGTGCAGCCCGGGCAGCTCGGCCAGCGGGATGCGGCGGGTGACCTCGACCTGCAGGTCCCCCTTGTCCACCAGGGACACCAGCTCGGCGAGGCGGTCGCGGTTCGGCAGCACGAACACGGTCGCCGCGGTGACGCCGCGGGCCTCGTCCCCGGGGGTGGCCATGAAGGCGGTGGTGCTGACGACCTTGCCGCCGTCGCGGACCAGGGCCACGAGCGCCGCGAACCGGTCGGGGTCGATGGGGGCGAGGTTGAGCAGGACGTCGACCTGCTCGTCGACCGCGTCCAGCAGGTCCGTGGTGGTGTGGTCGATGACCTCGTCGGCCCCGGCCGCCCGGACGGCGTCGCTGCTGCGCGGGCTGGCGGTCGCCACGACGTGCACGCCGGCCCGCGTGGCCAGTGCGACGGCGTACTTGCCGACCACTCCCCCCGCGCCGTTGACCAGGACCCGCTGCCCGGCGGTCAGCTCGCCGAGGTCGAACAGCGCCTGCCAGGCCGTCAGCGCGACCGACGGCAGCCCCGCCGCGTCGGGCAGCGGGACCGTCGTGGGGGCCGGCACCAGCGCGTCCGCCGGGGCGATCACGTACTCCGCCGCGCCGCCGTCCCGCTCCATCGGCAGGAACCCGATCACCGCGTCCCCCACCTGCAGGCCGCGGACGCCCTCCCCGAGCGCGTCGACCGTGCCGGAGACGTCGTACCCGGGCACGTGCGGCAGCACGACCGGGATCGGCAGGAAGCCGCCGCGCATGCCGGCGTCGGCGGCGTTGAACGCCGAGGCCGCCACCCGCACCCGTACCTCACCCGCGCCGGGGGCGGGCTGCTCGACGTCCTCGTAGCGCAGGACCTCGGGACCGCCGACCTCGTGGAAACGCACTGCCTTCATCGCTGGACCTGCTCCTCTGGGTGTGCCGTGGTCGAGACGCCACCCAACGTCGCAGGTCCTGCCGCGGTCATCCTGGGCCGGACTGGCCCACCTTGACGACCGCCTGGCCGCCGGCCGCGCCGACCACCTCGACCAGCCGGGCCGCGTCGCGCGAGCCCGGCGCCGCAGTGAGCATGACGGCCGCCAGGTCGTCGCCGGGGATCGCGATCAGGTTCCCGACGAGCGTGACGGAGTCGCCGTCGGACTGGGTGAACGTCGCGCTGCTCTCGTAGGCCGTCACCGGCCGCGGCGCCCGCCACAGCGTGTCGAACCGCCGGCTCCGGCTCCGCAGCTCGTCCACGAGGGCCGCGAGCGACGCATCACCGGGGTACCGCAGCAGCGCGGCTCTCAGCTGGGCCACCTGGATCGTCTCGTGGCTGGTCGCGTCGGCCGCGGACTGCTGGAAGGCCGCGAACGGGCTGCAGAAGATGCGCCAGGCCACGTTCCACTCCCAGCGGTCCCCGGTGAGGTCCCAGTGCTCCAGCGCCAGGAACGCGCTGTTGACCGCGACGAGGTTCATCGCGGCGTCGGTGACGAGCATCGGGGTGTCGGAGAACCGCTCCAGCAGCCGCGTCGCGCCCGGGCCGAGGTCGGTCGGCACCTGCCCGTCCGCGGCGGCGTACCCGGCGAGCGCGCAGAGCCGCTCGTAGTCCGCCCGTCCCACCCGCAGGGCCCGGGCGATGGCGTTCACCACGCCGGCCGAGGGGTGGCTGCGCCCCTGCTCCAACCGGCGGACGTAGTCAGCGGACATCCCGGCCAGGTCGCCGAGCTCCTCCCGCCGCAGCCCGGGCACCCGCCGGCCGCCGACGGGCAGCCCGACGGATGCGGGGTCCGTCGTCCCCCGCAGGTGGCGCACTGCTGCGCCGAAGTCATGCCGCTCCACGGTGTCAGTCTGCCGTGGGGAGCCGCCCGGATCGACGCTGGTCAGCGGCACGACGGCAGACCGGGTCGCGGGCGGGGCACCGGCCCGCCCCGGGCTCGTGGTCGACGGCATCGCGAGCCAGCGCAGGCTGGGCCGTCACGTGGCGACCCGGCCGCCGTCCTGGTCGGCCTGGCGTGTCGGCGCACACCGCCGGCGACGGCGCAGGCCGCGCCCTCGTCGACCGGCTCCCGGTGCTCGCCGTCAGCGAGCGGTCAGGTGGGCCACGACGAGGTCGCCGAGCATCGTCCGCTGGTGCTCCCGCTGCGCGGGGTCGAGCAGGTCGCGGCCGAAGATGGCGCCGAAGGTGTGCCGGTTGGCGATCCGGAAGACGCAGTAGGCGCTGATGACCTGGTGGACGTCGAGGGCGTCGACGTCCTCGCGGAACACCCCGGCGTCCCAGCCGCGACGGAGGATCGCGCCGAGCACGTCCAGCGCGGGGTTGGCCAGCCCGGACAGCACCGTCGAGCGGGCGATGTGCTCGGCGCGGTGGATGTTCTCGATGCTGACCAACCGGATGAAGTCCGGGTGCTGCTCGTGGTGGTCGAAGGTGAGGGCGGCCAGCTCGCGGATCGCCTCGACGGGGTCGAGGTGCTCGACGTCCAGCTGCTGCTCGAGGGCGCGGATCCGGCGGTAGGCCTGCTCGAGGACGGCGACGTAGAGCTGCTCCTTGCCGCCGAAGTAGTAGTAGATCATCCGCTTCGTGGTGCTGGTCTTGTCGGCGATCTCGTTGACCCGGGCGCCGGCGTAGCCCTGGTCGGCGAACTCCCGGGTGGCCACGGCCAGGATGTCGGCCCTGGTGCGCTCGGCGTCCCGGGTGCGCTCGACGCCGGCCACCGCCGACGTGCCGGGACCCTCCCCGGCACCGGACGGCTGTGCGCTCACGGGTCTCCTCCCAGCCGGTTCGGCGACCCGAGCTTAGGGTCGGCCGCTCGCGACGACCCGGCCCCTCCGCCCGGCCGGGGCGACGGCGACGGGCTCAGTACTCTCGCCCACCCCGATCGGTGGCCCGTTCCGGGGCCGCCCGACAAGAGAGGCGGCAGACCGTGAACCGCATGGTCGTGCACCAGTCCGTGGTCCACCCCCGCGACCCGCTCGAACTGACCGAGCTGCTGCCCGGCACCGGCTGGGACTCCCTCGGCCTGCACGTCGGCGGGGCCGAGGAGGTGGAGCACTGGTGGTCCGGCGGCAGCGGCGAGCGCAACCTCGCCCGGCTGGTCGACCTGCTGCTGCAGACCCGGGTGACCGTGCTGGACGTCGGTCGGGTGGTGCTCGACGGGCCGCTCCCCTCCGACGACGTGCACGCCGCGCACGGCCGGGTGCTCGACCTGGGCGCGCGCTTCGGCGCCCGGTACGTCACCGCCCGGTTCGCCGCACCGGCCTCGCCCGCCGGCCGGAGCACCGCCGAGCGGATCACGCTGTTCGGCCAGCTCGCCGAGCAGGCCCGCCCCTACCGGCTGCGCCCGCTGCTGGCGCCGGTACCGGTCGACCGCCTGGACCTGGTGCAGGACGCCATCGACGTCGTCGCCCCCTCGCGCGGCGGCCTCGTGCTGGACGTCGCCGCCACCTCCACCACCGCCGACGAGATCGAGGACGCCGTCGAGCTGGCCTGGGAGCACCTGGGCTACGTGCGGTTGAGCGCGCGCCAGGTCGAGCAGGCCGGCGACGGCGCGGCCGGCCTGCTGGCCACCCTGCCGCCGCACGTGCCGGTCGCGCTGGGTGGCGACGACTCCCAGGGACTGCTGGCCGATGACCCGGGGCACCGGCTGCGCGCGCTGCACACGCTGGTCGACCGCATGCTGGAGCACCCTCGGGCACGGGAGCGCAGGCTCGCCGGCGGCTGACCTGCCGGCACGGCAGGAGGCTGGCGCAGGAGCGACGGGTGTGGTCCGCTGGGCGCACAACTCACCACCTGGTACAGAAGCGGAGGAGGCCGGTGACCACACCTGCCAGCGTGCGCACCGACCCCGGCCCGGACGCGGAGCGGGTGGCGTTCCGCCGGTCGGTCGCGACCGTCTGCCTGTCCGGCACGCTCGAGGACAAGCTCACCGCCGCGGCGGCAGCGGGCTTCGACGGGGTCGAGGTGTTCGAGCCGGACCTGGTCGCCGCGCCGTGGTCGCCGCGGGAGCTGGGCGCCCGGTGCGCCGGCCTCGGGCTGTCGGTCGACCTGTACCAGCCGTTCCGCGACCTGGACTCGACCGACCCGGCGGCCTTCGCGCGGAACGTCCGCCGCGCCGAGCGCAAGTTCGACGTGATGGCCGAGATCGGCGTCGACACGGTGCTGGTGTGCTCCTCGGTGTCCCCCGATGCCGTCGCCGACGTCGACCAACTCGCCGAGCAGCTGGCCACCGTGGCGCACCGGGCCGGCGAGCGCGGCCTGCGGATCGCCTACGAGGCACTGGCCTGGGGCACGCACGTGTCGACCTGGGACGCCTCGTGGGACGTGGTCCGGCGGGCCGACGTCCCGGCGCTGGGCCTCTGCCTGGACAGCTTCCACGTGCTCTCCCGCGGCGGTGACCCCGCCGGGTTCGCCGCCGTGCCGGCCGAGAAGCTGTTCTTCCTGCAGCTGGCCGACGCCCCGCAGCTGCAGATGGACGTGCTGCAGTGGAGCCGGCACCACCGCCTCTTCCCCGGGCAGGGCGCCTTCGACCTCCCCAGGTTCCTGCGCAGCGTGCTCGACGCGGGCTACGCGGGGCCGCTGTCGCTGGAGGTCTTCAACGACGTCTTCCGGCAGGCCGACCCCGCCCGGACGGCGGTGGACGCGATGCGCTCCCTGCTCTGGCTCGAGGAGCAGCTCCCCGGCCCGGCGCCCCTCCCTGCTCCCCCGGCGCTGACCGGGCACTCGTTCACCGAGCTCGGCGTCGACGGCGTGTCCGGGCCGGAGGTCGCCGACGTGCTGGGGCGGCTCGGGTTCACCCACACCGGGCAGCACCGGTCCAAGCCCGTGCAGCTGTGGGAGCAGGGTGCCGCCCGGGTGCTGCTCAACGCCTCCGTCGTCCGGCCGGCCGCCGCCGGGATCGCCGCCGTCACCGCCCTCGGCCTGGAGAGCGCGGACCCGGTGCGGTCCGCCCGGCGGGCCGAGGCGCTGCGGGCGCCGGTGCTCCCGCGCTCCCGCGGCAGCGCCGAGGCCGACCTGGCTGCGATCGAGGCCCCGGACGGCACCCAGGTGTTCTTCACCCGCACCGGTCCGGAGGGCTGGCCGGCCGACTTCCTCCCGACCGGTGACGCCGGGGAGCGAGGTGCCGGCCTCACCGCCGTCGACCACGTGGGCCTGACCCAGCCGTTCGACGCCTTCGACGAGGCCGGGTTGTTCTACCGGGCCGTGCTCGGTCTGGAGCCGCAGGCCGTCACCGAGGTGGCCGCACCGTTCGGCCTGGTCCGGCACCGGGCGGTCACCCAGCCCGACCGGGCGGTACGGCTGAGCCTGAGCGTCGCCGCGCTCCGCCGGGGCGGCTGGTCGCCGGGCGTGCCCGACCCGCAGTACGTCGCCTTCGCCACCGACGACCTCGTCGCCACCGCGGTCCGGCTGCGGGCCGCGGGTGTGCCGCTGCTGCCCGTGCCGGCCAACTACGCCGACGACCTGGACGCCCGCCTGGACCTCCCCGCACACCTCATCGCGGCGATCCGGGAGCACGGGCTGCTCTACGACTCCGACGCGCGCGGCGGGTACCTGCACCTGGCCACCCTGGTGCTCGGCGACCGGGTGTTCTTCGAGGTGGTGCAGCGGCTGGACGGCTACGACGGGTACGGCACCGCCGACTCCCCGGTCCGGATGGCCGCACACCGTCGCGCCCGGGGGGCGCAGGGTCGCGACCCCCGGCTCGCTGCGGTCACCTCGCGGACCGGGGTCCCCGGCTAGCCGCTCAGCGGGTCGAGGCCCCCGTCGAGTTCCGCAGCACCAGCCGCGACGGCAGGACCAGCTGCTGGGCGGCAGCGCCGGTGCGGTTGGGCGCGCCCGCCGCCTCGAGCAGCAGCTCGACCGCTGCGCGGCCCAGGTCGGCGTGCACGCCCCCGAGCGTGGTCAGGCTCGGGGTGCAGAGGTCGGCGGCGAAGATGTCGTCGAACCCGCTGACGCTCACGTCGCCCGGCACCCGGACGCCGCGGGCGGCCAGGCGGCGGAGCACGCCGATGGCGAGCAGGTCGTTGTGGGCGATGAACGCCGTCGCGCCGGTGGTCAGCGCGGCGTCGGCCGCGGCGCCACCGTGCGAGACGGTCGGCGTGTAGGGCCCCATCCGGGTCACCGTCAGCCCCAGCTCCTCCGCCGCGTCGCGGATCGCCGTCCACCTGTTCGCCGACGTCCAGGAGTTGCGGGGTCCGGAGAGGCACACCAGCTTCGAGTGACCCAGCGACGCCAGGTGGGCGACCAGTTGCCGGCAGCCCTCCCGCTGGTCGAGGACGACGCTCGGGATGCCCGCGGCCTGGCGGTTCAGCAGGACGACGGAGTGCGAGGCGGCCAGCTGGCCGAGGCTCTCGTCGGGCAGCCGGCTCGCCGCCAGCAGGAAGCCGTCGACGGAGCGCATCAGCCGGCTGATCTGCTCCCACTCGATCCGCGGCGACTCCTCGGCGTTGACGAGCACCAGCGTGAACGCCGAGGACTTCGCCCGCAGCTCCGCGCCCCGGATGATCTCGAAGAAGTGCGGGTTGGTGATGTCCGAGACGACCATCGCCAGCGTCTGGGTGCGCCGCGAGGTCAGGGCACGGGCGTGCGGGTTCGGCTCGTAGCCCAGCTCGTGGGCGACCCGCAGGACGCGCTCCCGGGTTCCCGCGCTGACCCGCTGGGGGTTGCTGAACGCCCGGGAGACGGTGGAGGTCGCCACGCCGGCGCTGCGGGCGACGTCGTAGATGGTCGGGCTGGTCACGGCGTGATGTAAGCGTGATCAGCTCGTTCTGGCAACACCGTGGCAACTGCTTGCCGCGGTGCTGAGCTGGTCTCTAGCGTCCCTCCCTGCTGTGACACGCAGCACAGCGTCGACCGAAGGAGCGCGAGCCAGTGACGGCTCCGAACGACCCACCCACCCGCTGGTGGTCACGCCCGGTTCGGGTGGTCACCGCCATCGAGATCGGGCTGGCCGCCGCAGCGACGGTGCTCATGTTCCTGCTCGTCCTCGCCCAGGCGGGCCAGCGGTACCTGCCCATCGACGGCTGGCCCTGGACCGGTGAGCTGGCCCGCTTCTGCCTGGTCTGGCTCGCCTTCGTCGTGACCGGCGTCCTCGTGACCACGGACGGGCACATCGCCCTCGAGGTGGTCGACCTGGTCAAGAACCCGCTCGTGGTGCGGGCCGTCCGGGTGTTCGCCTGCCTGGTCGTCGCGGCCATCGGCGCCGGCTTCGCCGTCGAGGCCTTCGAGCTGATGCAGTCGCAGGCGCGGCTGAAGTCGCCCTCGCTCAGGATGCCGATGCCCTGGCTGTACGTGCTCCCGCTGATCGGCTTCGTGAGCACTGCCGTGCGCGGACTCGTCGCGGCCGGCGTCATCGCCGTCCGCGGGGTGCCCGCCGGGCACGCCCCGATGATGGCCGGTGTCGAGTGACCATCCTCTGGCTGACCCTGGCCATCACCGCGCTGCTGTGCCTGCGGGTTCCCGTCGCGTTCGCGTTCCTGGGTCCCTGCCTGGCCTACATGTGGATCGAGGGGCAGTCGATCGGCGCGAGCCTCCGGCTGCTCACGGCCGCCACCGCCAGCTTCCCGCTGCTGGCCGTGCCGCTGTTCATCCTGCTCGGCGTCATCGCCAACAAGGGCGGCATCGCCGACCGGCTCTTCGACTTCGCCCTGGCGCTCTTCGGCCGGGTCCGGGGCAGCCTCGGCTACGTCAGCGTGGGGGTGAGCCTGGGGTTCTCCTGGATGAGCGGCTCGGCGGTCGCCGACGCGGCCGCGCTGGGCAAGGTCGAGATCCCGGCCATGCAGCGCAACGGCTACCCGCTCAAGTTCGCGCTCGGCGTCACCGGCGCCGCGTCGCTGATCGCCCCGGTCATGCCGCCGAGCATCCCGGCGGTCATCTACGCCGGCCTGGCCGCCGTCTCCACCGGTGCGCTGTTCGCCGCATCGGTCGTCCCCGCGCTGCTCATGGCGTTCGGGCTCTGCGTCGTCGTCTTCGTCCTGGTGCGCCGGTACCCCGACATCCAGGTGACCCAGTTCTCCATGCCCCGGGTGCTGCACACCGGCCGCCGGGTCCTCGGCCCGCTGGGCGCGCCGGTGATCATCCTGGGCGGCATCCTCTCCGGCGCCTTCACACCGACCGAGGCCGCCGCCGTCGGCGTCGCCTACATGCTGGTGCTCTGCCTCTGCTACCGGAGCCTCAAGCTCCGCGACCTGCCCGAGGTGCTCAAGGAGACCGTCCTGGTGTCGGCCGCGGTCATGCTGATCGTCTCCTCGGCGTCCCTGCTGGGCTACATCATGGCCAGGGAGCGGGTGCCGCAGCAGCTGTCGGAGGCGATCTTCGCGCTGACCGACGACCCCACGGTCTTCCTGCTGCTCGTGGCGATCGTGATCCTGATCCTCGGCACCGCCATCGACCCCACGGCGATCCTCGTGCTGACCGTCCCGATCATCCTGCCGATCAGCAACCAGTTCGGCGTGGACCCGATCGCGCTCGGCGTGCTGCTGATCATCTCGAACATGATCGGCCTGCTCACCCCGCCGGTCGGCACGGTCCTCTACGTGCTCAGCTCGATCACCAAGGCACCCACCGGACTGGTCTTCCGCGGCTCGCTGCCGTTCATGATCCCGCTGCTGGTCATCTGCGCCCTGATCATCCTCTTCCCCGACGCCGTGACCTGGCTCCCCGAGCAGCTCGGCCTGTGACCCGCCGCGGGCACGGCCCGCCCGCACAGTCGTCCCCCGGGTCAGCCGGGGGCCGGTCCACCGCACACCCGTCCTGCTGCCGGGTGCACCACCGGCGCCTGACGTCCGACGACCAGAACTCTCGAACCCAACGGAGGGACCTCATGAAGACTCGTTCTCGGCGCCAGCGCACTGCGCTCGCCCTCGCGATGACCGTGCCCGTGCTGCTCGCGGCTGCCTGTGGCGGCAGCGACGACGGCGGAGGCGATGGCGGGGGCGGTGGCTCGGCCGGCGAGGAGGTGGAGATCACCCTCGCCCACAGCTACACCGACGACCAGCCGCAGGCGCGCTGCGGCGCCCAGGTCATCGCCGACGAGGTCGCGTCCGCCGACGTCGGCGTGACGGTGGAGATCTTCGGGGCCAGCCAGCTGGGCGGCGACGCCGACCGCGTCAACGCCGTGGCGGCCGGTGACCACGACATGGACATCCAGGGTGCCTCGGCCCTGGGGGCCATCTACGAGCCCATCGGCGTGGTCGACGCGGCCTACGCCTTCGACGACGCCGAGCACCTGGCGACCTTCTTCGGTGGTGACGCGTCGGCCACCGTCCGGCAGGACTTCGCCGACTCGACCGGGGTGCAGATCCTCGGCGCCTGGTCCGCCGGCGCCCGCCACTTCACCGCCAGCGAGCCGATCCGTGAGCCCGCCGACCTCGACGGCCTGCGGATGCGGTTCCCCAACTCCCCGCAGTACCTGATGAACGCCGAGGCACTGGGCGCCACCCCGACCGAGGTCGCCTTCGAGGAGCTCTACCTGGCCCTCCAGCAGGGCATCGTCGACGGCCAGGAGAACCCGATCACGAACATCGCGGCCCAGAACTACGCCGAGGTGCAGGACTACCTCAGCCTCTCCGCGCACCAGCAGAACTCCAACCTCGTGGTCATCGGCCCGGTCTGGGACGAGCTGTCGGAGGAGCAGCAGGAGGCGCTGTCCGCGGCCGTCGACGCGGCCGTCGAGCAGGTCCCCCAGTGCGTCGAGGAGCTCGAGCAGACGCAGCTCGACGAGTGGGCGTCCGGCGGCGACTTCGAGGTGGTGGACGACGTGGACGTCGACGCGTTCCGCGAGCAGGCGGAGGACTACTTCTCCGAGAACTACAGCGGTGACCAGCTGGCGGTCTACGAGGCGATCCGCGGCTCGGCGGAGTGACGGCCCGGGCTCCGGGGTGAGCCGACCAGCCACCCCGGGGCCGCTCACGGGCGGACAGCCCGCCCACCTCGGCAGGAGAGACGACCATGCTCAGCGGGACGACGACGCTCATCGCCCACCTCGGCTACCCCACCCACGCCTTCAAGGCGCCGATGATCTACAACCCGTGGTTCGAGGCGCACCGGATCGACGCGGTGGTCGTGCCGATGGGCGTGCGCGCCGACGACTACCGGGAGTTCTTCTCCGCCCTGTTCACGCTGACCAACGTCCACGGCGCGCTGGTCACGATGCCGCACAAGGTGACCACCACCGAGCTGGTCGACGACCTGTCCCGGGCCGCGCGGGTGGCCGGTGCGGCCAACGCGGTGCTCCGGCGGGACGACGGCACGCTGGTCGGCGACCAGTTCGACGGCACCGGGTTCGTGCGCGGCGTCGTCCGCAAGGGCTTCGACCCGGCCGGACGGCGGGCGCTGGTGGTCGGGAACGGCGGCGTCGGCTCGCCGATCGCGGCGTCGCTGGCCGAGGCCGGGGTCGCCGCGCTCGGGTTGTTCGACCCCGGGGCAGGGGTCAGCGACCGGCTGTCCGGTCGGCTCCTCGACCACTTCCCCGGGCTGGAGGTGCTGACCGGCTCCGCGGACCCGGCCGGCTACGACCTGGTCGTCAACGCCTCCCCGCTGGGCATGTCCGACACCGACCCGCTGCCCGTCGACGTCACCCGCCTCTCCCCCGCGACCTTCGTCGGCGAGGTGGTCATGCACCGCAGGATCACCCCGCTGCTGGCGGCAGCCACGGCCCGCGGCTGCCCGGTCCAGGTCGGCACCGACATGCTCTACGAGCAGATCCCGGCCTACCTCGAGTTCTTCGGCTTCGGCTCGGCCACGCCGGAGGAGCTGCGCGCCCTGGCCCCGCTGGACGACTGAGGTGTCGACGTCCCCCGCCCCCGACACCGACGCGCTGGCCCGGCTGCGGCCGACCGTGCCCGGCACCTGGCGGGTGCTCGCGTTCGCCTACGGCTTCCGGACCGGTCTCCGCGGGCAGCACTTCCTGGGCCACGACGAGCGGTCCACCGAACCACACCCCACGGCCTACTACGTGTGGCTCGCGGTGTCCGACCGGCACGTGGTCATGGTCGACGCCGGGATCGGGCGCGACCGGGCCGCGACGATGCCCGGCATGAGCTACCTCGGCTCACCGGTCGAGCTGCTGGCGCAGGTCGGCGTGACCCCGGACCAGGTCGACCGGGCGGTGCTCACCCACCTGCACTACGACCACACCGGCACCGTCGCCGACCTGCCCGCGGCCACCTACGTCGTCCAGGAGACCGAGTGGCAGTACTGGACCGGACCGTGGCCGCAGCGGATCACCCGGGAGCGCTGGCTCTGGTCACCCGAGGACCTGGCCCACCTGGGCGCCGCCGAGCGGCAGGGCCGGCTGCAGGTCGTCGACGGGGACGTCGAGCTGCTGCCGGGGCTCAGCCTGCACCTGGTCGGCGGCCACACGGCGGGGATGCAGGTGGTCCGGCTGCGCACCGGGCTGGGCCACGTGGTCCTGGCGTCCGACGCGAGCCACTTCTACGAGAACCTCGGCACCGACCGGCCGGCGCCACTGCTGCACTGCACGACCGCCGTCCACGGTGCCTTCGACCGGATCAGCGAGCTCGCTGACCGGCTCGAGCTGGTCGTGCCGGGCCACGACCCGGCCGTCCTCGAGCGGCACCCGGCGGCGACGCCGGCCCTCACCGGCCGGGTCGTGCAGATCGCCTGACGGCGACCGCCGCTGTCCGGGTCGGTGCTCAGCGGCCGACCTGGCCGACCGGTCGATAGCGGAGGTTGACCTCCTCGACCGGGTCGCCGTTGAGGAACTCCAACTGCACCGGGGACCCGCCCGGGTGGTCGTACAGCCGCACCCCGTCCCCGAGCAGCACGGGCAGGACGTGCAGGTCCACCTCGTCGAGCAGGCCGCGCTCCAGCAGCTGCCGGCCGATGCTCGGGGAGAGCACCTCGACGTTCTTGCCCCCGGCGGCCTGCCGGGCGATGTGCACCGCCTCGGCGACGTCACAGCTGAGGAAGGTCACCCTGTCGGCGGGCTCGGCGTCCTCGGGGTGGTGGGTCAGCACGAAGACCGGCCCGCTCCACGCACCGCCGTACACGGCACCTGCGTCCGGGAAGGCGTCCCAGCCGTCGCGTCCGCCGAGCACCGCACCGGTCGTCTCGACGTACTCCTCGACGAGGCCCGGCCGGTTCGTCGCCTCGGGCATCCAGTCCATGCCGTGACCCGGGCCCGCGACGTACCCGTCGAGGGACATCGAGAAGTGCCACAGCACCTTGCCTTCGGCTGTCCGGGGACTCGTGTCGTGCATGGGGACCACTCCTTCGCGACGAGGTGAGTCGAGTGACTCACCCCCTTGACGGTAGGGGCGCACGAGAGGTGAGTCAATGGACTCACAGCTCGTGCCAGACTGCCGCCATGACCCGCGAGCTGCCCGAGTACCACCAGCGCGTGGCCGACGAGAACCGCGCGGCCGTCCTCGCCGCCGCCGAGGCCCTGTTCCTCGAGAGCGGCTACGACCGGACGTCGCTGGCCCGTGTCGCCGAGAACGCGGGAGTCTCCAGGGCGACGCTGTTCAAGCAGTTCCCGACCAAGGCGCTGCTGTTCGAGGCGACCGTGCTCGCCGTCGGGCAGAGCCCGGGGGGAACCGTCCCCGTCCCCCCGACCGGCGACCTCTCAGCCGGCCTCCTGGCGTTGGGCCGGGCGTACGCCGACGTGCTGCTGCAGCCCCGGACGGCTGGGCTGATCCGGCTCGTCATCGCCGAGGCCCCCCGGTTCGCCGAGCTGCGCGAGCGGACCTTCGACTTCGGGACGCTCCCCGCCCTCGCCGCTCTGGGAAGCTACCTGCGCGCCGAGCAGGACGCGGGTCGGGCTCACATGGAGTCCCCGGGGATCGCGTCCGCGCAGTTCCTCGGCATGATCGCGAGCGCGGTCTTCTGGCCCCGCCTGGTCCACGCCGGCTGGTCGATCACCGAGGAGGAGCAGCAGCGCGCGGTCGAGGAGGCCGTGACGACGATGGTCGCCCGTTACGGGGTCCAGCCCGACGCGCGGACTCCGGCGTGAACCGCGGGGCCCCGCCGGCCGGCGCCCTGACGTGACCGGCGGGAGCCGACACGGGCCTCGGCCGGGCCGAGGCCCGGCCCGCCAGGCCGCCGACCGACGTCAGTTGCCGTGCGGGTCGAGGTGGTTGAGGGTCGCGACGACGTGGTCGTAGTCGCCACGCGCCTCGCCGTAGCGGAGGAACTTCACGTTCTCCACCTGGATCTCCCGCGCGTCCGGCTGGGTCCGGATCAGCTCGGTGACCTCGTCGACGAAGTCGGCGAGGGGCATGGCGAACTCGCTCTCCTCCTGGCCCGGCAGCAGGGCGGTGCGCACCGACGGCGGCTCGAGCTCGACCACCGACACGCTGGTGCCCGCCAGCTGGAGCCGGAGGGACTCGCTCAGCATGTGGACCGCGGCCTTCGTGGCGTTGTAGCTGGGCGTGATCCGCAGCGGCGCGAACGCCAGCCCGGAGGAGACCGTCATGATCGTGGCGGCGGGCCGGGAGCGCAGGTGCTCGACGAACGCGGCGATGAGGCGGATCGGACCGAGCAGGTTGGTCGTGACCGTCTCCTCGGCCGAGGAGAGGAACTGGCTCGTCGTCCAGTCCTCGACCCGCATGATCCCGGCCATCGTGACCAGCACGTCCACGTCGGGGTGGTCGGCCAGGACCTGGGCAGCGGCACGCTGGATGCTCACCGGGTCGGTGGTGTCGATCTGGACGGCGTGCAGGCCGGGGTGCTCGGCCACGATCTGCTCCAGCAGCGCGGTGCGCCGCCCGCCGACGATGACGGTGTTGCCCTCCTGCTGCAGGCGCAGCGCCAGGGCCAGGCCGATGCCGCTGGTCGCGCCGGGGATGAAGACGGTGTTGCCTGCGATGTCCATGCCCGGAGCGTCGGCCGGGTCCGGAGCCCGTGGCAGAGCGCGGTGATCGGGGGATCGCCGGTCCCTGGTTCCCGCCGGCGTGCAGCGGCGACACTCGTCCGGTGAACCGGGACGACCTGGCCGACTTCCTCGTCCGGCGCCGCAGCGGCCTCCAGCCTGCGGACGTCGGGCTGAGCGCGGGCCCGCGCCGGCGCACCGCCGGGTTGCGTCGGGAGGAGGTCGCGCAGCTCGCCGCGATGTCCACCGACTACTACACGCGCCTGGAGCAGCGGCGCGGCCCGCAGCCGAGCACGCAGATGCTCGCCTCGCTGGCCCGGGCCCTCCGGCTGACCGCGGACGAGCGCGCCTACCTCTACCGGGTTGCCGGGCACGCCGCCCCCGACACCGTCGGCGGCAGCGACCACATCGCCCCGGGGCTGCTGCGCGTCCTCGACCGCCTCACCGACACCCCGGCGCTGATCCTGTCCGCGCTGGGCGAGACGCTCGTGCAGAACGACCCGGCGAGGGCCCTGTTCGGGGACGTCAGCCACCTGACCGGCTGGGAGCGCAGCGGCATCTACCGCTGGTTCGTGCACCCCGAGCGGGAACGGGCCAGCTACCCGGAGGACGACCGCGACCGGCACAGCCGGGGCCACGTGGCCTCGCTCCGTGCCGCGTACGGGTCGATGGGAGCGGCCTCCCGGGCCGGGGAGCTGGTCCGGGTGCTCACCCGGACGAGCCCGGAGTTCGCGCGGCTGTGGGAGGCCCACGAGGTGGCCCGGCGGTTCGAGGACCACAAGGTGCTCCTGCACCCCGAGGTCGGCGCCATCGAGGTCGACTGCCAGGCGCTGTTCACCGAGGACGCGTCGCAGGTGCTGCTCGTGCTCACCGCTCCCCCGGGTACCGACGCCGCGAGCAGGCTCGCGCTCCTCGCCGTCCTCGGCACCCAGGCCTTCGCCCCGGAGCACTAGGACCGGGGCGCCCCAAGGCCGTGGGCGGCGCCGGCCTGCCCGACCCGGCTCAGGGAACCAGAGACGCTCTGACGTCTCCACGTCCGTGTCGATGGTCGACGTGCTGCCGGGTCGGGCGTTCAGCGGTGGTGGGTGGAGGGAGTGGTCGACGCGGTGTCGGCGGGCTGGTCGGTGGGCGTGGCGCGCAGCCCGCGGTCGATGAGGTCGATGAGCCACTCGAAGCTCTCGTCGACGTCGACTGCCCACTGGAACCCGCCGGTCGCCTGCAGCGTGGCGAAGCCGTGGAAGACGCTGCGCAGCGCACGCAGGGCGTGGGTCGCCTGCTCCGGAGGGACGTCGTAGCCGCGCAGCACCGCGGAGAAGGGACCCAGCCCGCGGATCGCGGCGATCGCCATCGGGTCATCGGGTCCGGTGGCGGTGAGCCCGATGGTGGCCGCGTACCGGCCGGGGTGGGTGACCACGAACTCGCGCATCGCCCGGGCCGCCGCCCCGAGTGCGTCCCGGCCGGCGCGGCCCTGCGTGGCCGCGCCGACCGCGTCGGCGACCTCGTCGAGGGCGAGGACGGCGATCCGCCGGTGCAGGTCCTCCTGGCTGGCCACGTGCTTGTACAGCGAGGGGGTGCGGACGCCGAGCCGGTCGGCCAGCCGTGCCATCGTCAGCTCGGGGAACCCGATCTCGTCGGCCAGCTCGGCCGCGGCCGCGACGACCACCCCGGCGTCCAGGCCCGCCCTAGGCACGGTGACCGGCCTGGGTGTGGTCGGCGAGGAAGGGCAGGACCGCGGCGAGGACCTGCTCGGGGTGCTCGACGTGGGGGTAGTGCCCGGCCCCCTCGATCACCACCAGGCGGCCCAGGCCGGTGGGCAGGTCGGCGACGATCGCCTCGCCCTCGGCCCTCGGCGACACCCAGTCCGGGTCGGCGCCGCCCTGCACGACCAGCACCGGGCGGGTCACGTTGGGCAGCTGCGCACCGGCATCGGTGGGCGGGGTCTTGCCCATCGCCTGCAGGGCCTTCATCCGGCCCGGCTCCGCCAGCATGGCCGTGATCTGCTGCAGGCGGCTGTCCCAGTCCGCGGGCTTGGCGCCGGGGTAGGCGGCGTCCAGGTACTTGGCCCACTGCCGGGTGCTGCCCAGGATCGCCGTGCCCATCAGGTGGATCGCGCCGCGCCGGTAGGTGCCCACCCGGAAGTCACCGAGCTTGACCTGCTGCTTGCGCGTGAACGGGGCGAGCTCGACGACCGCCGTCACCAGCTCCGGGGCCTGGGCTGCGGCGATCGTGACCGCACCGCCGGCGATCGAGTGGCCAACCAGGACCGCGGGCCCGCCCAGGTGCCGCACCAGCGCGATCAGGTCGCCGGCCAGTGCAGTGCGGGTGTGGGCCGGCCACCCCACGCTGGACTCGCCGTGGCCGCGCAGGTCGACCGCCGCCACCCGGTAGCCGGCCTCCACCAGGGAGGGGGTGAGGAAGCGGTAGGCCGCGCGGCTGTCACCCATGCCGTGAGCCAGGACCACGAGGGGCCCTGCCGTGCCGGTCAGCTCGTAGGCGAGGGTCCCGCCGTCGATGGTCAGGTACTCGGTCATCTCGTCCTCCGGTGCAGTGGCTTATGTCGTTAGCCATAAGCTACTGGCCATAGCCGCCGAGGTCAAGACGTGAGCTGGCGCCTGTCCGGCACTCTCGTGTCGGCGTTCCACGCCGCACCCCCTCCCTCAGTCCTCGGCGTGCTGCGGTGCCTCGGCGTGCAGAGGCAGGAGGACCCGGAACACCGCTCCTGCGCCGAGAGCGGTGTCGATCTCGACGCGCCCGTGGTGGGCGGCGACCAGCGACTGGACGATCGCCAGCCCCAGACCGGCGCCACCGCCACCGGCTCGCCCGCGCCCGTCGTCGGCGCGGTAGAAGCGGTCGAAGACCCGGGCGGCCTGCTCCGCGGTCATCCCCGGCCCGTCGTCGCCCAGCTCGAGGACCGCCTCGCCGGCGTGGGTGCCGACGCCGATCCGCACCCGCGCGCCGGGCGGCGTGTGGGCGACGGCGTTGCCGATCAGGTTGGAGGTGACCTGCCGCAGCCGCGCCTCGTCGCCGAGGACGGGTGCGCTGCCCGGCGGACCGCCGCCGGGACCGGTCAGGGTGACCGGCCGTCCGGGGTCGAGGACGTGCAGGTCGTGCAGGGCGTCGGCGGCGAGGGTGCGGAGGTCCATCGGGCTGAGCCGCAGCGGGAGCCCGCCGCTGGCGTCGTCCTCGTCGAGGCGGGCGAGCAGCAGCAGGTCCTCGACCAGCCGGGCGAGCCGGGCTGCCTCGCCCTCGATCCGGCCCATCGCTCGGTCCACGTCGGCGCGCTCGGGCAGGCCGCTCATCCGGTACAGCTCGGTGTAGCCCTTGATGCCGAACAGCGGCGTGCGCAGCTCGTGGCTGGCGTCGGCGACGAACCGGCGCATCCGGTCCGCGGTGGCCGCGCGTGCTGCGTCCCCGGCCTCGATCCGGTCCAGCATGCCGTTGAGCGCGGCGGACAACCGCCCCAGCTCCGTCCGCCCGGAGGCCAGATCCGGTACCCGCGGCGCCAGGTCTCCGTGGGCGATGGACGCCGCCGTCGTCTCGACCAGGCGCAGCGGGCGCAGCCCGGCGCGGACGGCGAACCACGCCGCCCCGGCGACCAGGACGACCACGACGGCGTCGATCGACAGCGCGAGGACGCCGAGGTCGCGGAGCGTCTCGTCGGTCTCCGCCATGGACACGGCGACGACGACGGTGCCGCCCTGCGCGGGCGTGGCCACCACCCGCCAGGCGTGTCCACCTGCCCGGGCCGGCGCCTCGAACGGCCGCTCCCCGCGCGCCTCGACCGCCGCCGCGTCCAGGGGGGGCAGCGCGGGCGGGCTGCCGGTGGCCGGCCGGACGACCCGCTGCACCGCGCCGTCCGGGCGGAGCACCACCAGGTGCACGTCACCGGTCAGCGCCCCCTCCACGGCGTTGCGCACCTGCGGTGCCGGGGCTCCCGGTGCGACGAGGACGACCGGCGGCTGCGCCGCCAGTGCGGCGGCTGCCTGCAGTCGGTCGTCCAACTGGTCCACCAGGCTGCGCTCCAGCAGGACGGCGAGCGCGGCGGTGCTGCCCAGCAGGGCCGCCAGCACCAGCACCAGGGTGATGACCAGGAGCCGGGCGCGCAGCGAGAGCCGGTGGGGCCGGCGCCGCCGCACCGGCGGCGCGCTCACGACCGGGGCCGGTGCAGCAGGTAGCCGGTGCCGCGCACGGTGATGAGCAGCTTCGGGTCCCCCGGGTCGATCTTGCGGCGCAGGTAGCTGATGTAGGTGGCGACGATGCTGTCGTCCCCGCCGAAGTCGTAGTGCCAGACGAGCTCGAGGAGCTGGGGCTTGGACAGCACCTGCCCGGCGTGCTCCATCAGGACCCGGAGCAGGCTGAACTCCGTGCGCGACAGGTGCACGGGCTGCCCACCCCGGGTCACCTGATGGCTGTGGGTGTCCAGCTCCAGGTCGCCCACGACCAGCCGGCCGTCCCCGGGGTCGCCCCCGGTGCGACGGAGCACGGCCTGGATCCGCAGCACGAGCTCCTCCAGGTTGAACGGCTTGGTGACGTAGTCGTCGCCCCCGGCCCGCAGTCCGCTGATCCGGTCCTCGGGTGCGTCGCGCGCGGTGAGGAAGAGCACCGGGGGGAACGCCACTCCTGCCGCCGGGTGCTGCTCGCGCATCCGGCGGAGCACCTGGAAGCCGTCGATGTCGGGCAGCATCACGTCGAGCACGATCAGGTCGGGGCGCTGACCGCGGACGGCGGTCAGCGCCTCGGACCCGGTCGCCGCCGTGACGACGTCGAACCCAGCGAGCCGGAGGCTCGCCGACAGCAGTTCACGCAGCGTGGGCTCGTCCTCCACGACCAGCAGCCGCTGTGCGGTCATCCCATCCCCGTCCCTCGATCGTGGGTCCGCGCCAGAGTCTGGCCCGCCGCCCCGGGCCCCCTACGCGTCGCGCTTGCCGAACACGACGAACCCCGCCGTGAGGAGCACCGCGACAGCGGCTGCCATGAGCCCCAGGCCCGCCCACGGCCCGAGCAGGTCGGGGTCGCGGTAGCCGGTGATGATCTGCCCGCCGGCCATCGGCGGCCAGTACGTCGACACCCAGTCCCCCAGCGTGCCGGGCAGGGCGGGCGCGAACGCCTGGACGATGAGCAGCACGCCGAACAGCGTGGTCACCGTCGCCGTCGTGCTGCGGATGACGGTCCCGATCGCGAGCCCGAGGAGCGCGGCCAGGGTCAGGTACAGGCTGCCGCCGACGATGCCCCGGAGGGCCAGGCCGTCGGAGAGCGCCAGGTGCGGGGCGTCCTGACCGGCCAGAGAGGCCTGGCCGATGACGAAGCCGGTGGCGGACACGAGCAGGCCGACCGGCAGCGCCACCCCCGCCAGCACCAGGGCCTTGGCGCCCAGGACCCGCGCCCGGTGCGGCACGGAGGTCAGCGTGCTGACGATCGTGCGGGCGCCGTACTCGGACGTGATCACCAGCCCACCCAGCAGACCGAGTGCGATCTGGGCCAGCAGGTACCCCATCAGGCTGATGGCCAGCGGATCGAAGGTGGCCTGCTCCGCAGCCGTCAGGCGCGCGTGGTCGCCGCCGGCGGAGGAGCCGTTGAGTGCGGCGAGCCCGGCGGTGGACGCCAGGGTGCCGAGCACGACGAACAGGCTCGAGCGCATCGTGCGGATCTTGATCCACTCGGAGCCCACCGCGTGCCGGAACCGGGCCCGCGCCGCCGGCTGCTCCACGGCGACCGAGCCCTCCCCGGCCGGGCTGCCCTCGGCAGCCAGCGCGGACCGGGTGGTCGTGGCGCTCATCGGGTGCTCCCCTTGTCCGACCGGTACTCCTGCGCTTCCCGGGTCATGTCCACGAACGCCTGCTCCAGCGAGGGCTGGCGGGGTGTGAGCTCGTGCAGTTCCAGGCCGGCGGCTGCGGCCAGCGCACCGATCTCCGCCGCCTCCAGGCCCGTCACCAGGAGGCCGGGAACGCCGTCGACGTCGTCGGTGCGCACGCCCGCCCGGTCGGCCAGCAGCCGGCGCAGCGCCTCGACCTGCGGGCTGCGGACCACGACCTGGCGGTCGGAGTGCGCAGCGATGAACTCCGCCATCGAGGTGTCGGCGATCAGCCTGCCGCGTCCGATGACGATGAGGTGGTCGGCGGTCAGCTCCATCTCGCTCATCAGGTGGCTCGACATGAGCACGGTGCGCCCCTCGGCGGCCATCCGGCGCATGAGCGATCGGATCCAGACGATGCCCTCGGGGTCCAGCCCGTTGAGCGGCTCGTCGAAGATGAGCACCGGCGGGTCGCCCAGCAGCGCCGCGGCGATCCCGAGCCGCTGCCGCATCCCCAGCGAGAAGGTGCCCGTCCGGCGTCGGCCCACCGACTCCAGCCCGACCTCGGCCAGCACCTCCGCCACGCGGCCCTGCGGGATCCCGTTCCCCGCGGCCAGCGCCAGCAGGTGGTGGTGGGCCCGGCGGCTGGGCAGCACCGCACCCGGGTCGAGCAGCGCCCCCACCGACCGCAACGGCATCGGCTGGGCGACGTACGGCCGCCCGTCGACGGTGGCGGTCCCCGAGGTGGCCGCGTCCAGCCCGAGGATCAAGCGCATCGTCGTGGACTTGCCCGAGCCGTTGGGACCGAGGAAACCGGTCACCTGCCCCGAGGGGACGGTGAAGCTCAGGTGGTCCACGGCGAGGACGTCGCCGTACTCCTTGGTGAGCTCGTCCACGTCGATCATCGCTGCTCCCGGTCCGGTGCGCCCTGTGCACGCGAGGACCGCGTGCACCACCAACGGTCGCGTGCCCGGATGGGCGTCGGGTGCACGGACATGGGAGTTCCATGGGAGAACGGCGCGGCCCTCCCCCGGACGGCGGGGCATGCGTGCCGCCGGCGTCGGGATCCCGGCCGCAGCGGGGCCGTCGCCGCGGGCACGGGGTCGCCGTTCCCACGTGGCGCTCAGAGACGTCGATGAACAGCCCATGCGGTGGCGTGAGTGTCGAGCTGCGCACGCGGGAGCCGGACGCGACCAGCACACCGGCACCGCTCCACGACCAAGGGGCACCGACATGGCACACCTGCTGCACCGACTGGGGTCGTTCTCGGTACGACACCGACGACTCGTGATCATCTCGTGGCTGATCGGCATCGTCGCGCTCAGCGCCGGCGCCATCGGCATCTCCAAGCCGTTCTCCGACGGGTTCAGCGTCCCGGGCACCGAGTCGCAGGACGCCATCGAGCTGATCGAGGCCCGCACCCCCGGCGCGGACGCCGACGCCGCGTCCGGTCGGGTGGTCTTCGCCGCACCGGAGGGGCAGTCGCTCGGCTCCGGTGCCGGTCGGTCCGCCGTCGAACAGGCCATCGGCGCCATCGGTCAGGTGCCCGGCGTCGCCGAGGTCAGCGATCCCTACACCTCCGAGGCCGTGTCGACCGACGGCGCGACCGCGTACGCGGACGTCGACTTCGCCATCCCGGCCGGGGAGATCGCCACGGAGCAGACCGACGGGGTCGCGGCCGCCGTGCAGCCGGCCCAGGACGCCGGGCTCCGGGTCGAGGTGGGCGGCGATGCAGCCGCCGCACCCGCGGAGGCCCCGATCGGGGAGGTCCTGGGCATCGTCGTGGCAGCGCTCGTGCTGACCATCACCTTCGGCTCGGTCATCGCGGCCGGCCTGCCCCTGCTCACCGCCGCGCTGGGCGTGGCCGTCGGCATCATGGGCGCCCTCGCCGCCACCGCGTTCACCGACCTGGACAGCAACACCACCACGCTGACCCTCATGCTCGGCCTGGCCGTGGGCATCGACTACGCGCTGCTCGTGCTCACCCGGCACCGCGCGCAGGTGCGGGCGGGCATGGACATCGGCCCGTCGATCGCCAAGGCCGTGGCCACCGCCGGGTCGGCGGTCGTGTTCGCCGGCACGACGGTCGTCATCGCCCTCGTCGCGCTGCTCGTGACCGGCATCCCGCTGCTGCAGCAGATGGGCCTGGCCACCGCCTTCACCGTCGCCGTCGCCGTCGCGGTGAACCTCACGCTGGTGCCCGCCCTGATGGCCGTCATGGGCCGCCGCGCCGTCCGCGGCAAGGTCTTCCTGGAGACCGACAGCGCGGCCGCCGCAGCGCGCCCCACCCTGGGAGCGCGCTGGATCGGGCTGGTCGTGAAGCGCCGCATCGTCGCGATCGTCATCCCGGTGGTCGCCCTCGGCGCGCTGGCGGTCCCCGCGCTGGACATGGAGCTGGCCCTGCCCGGGGACGCCGCGCTGTCCCCGGAGAGCACCCAGCGCCAGGCCTACGACCTGCTCAGCGAGGGCTTCGGTCCCGGCTTCAACGGTCCCCTCACGGTGGCCACCGTCCTCCCGACCGGTGTCGGCGGTGAGGCGGCAGCTGCTGAGGTGGCGACCCAGCTCGGCCGGGTCGACGGGGTCGCTGCGGTCTCCCCGCCCCAGCTCAACCCCGAGGGGGACCTGGCTCTCATCCAGGTCGTCCCGACGACCGGGCCGACCGACCCGGCCACCACGGACCTCGTCCGCAGCATCCGCGACGCAGCCGGTGGGATCGAGTCGGCAACGGGGACCGAGGTCCTGGTCACCGGGCAGACCGCCGTGGAGATCGACGCCTCGCAGAAGATGGCGGACGCGCTGATCCCCTACCTCGCCGTGATCGTCGGCCTGGCGCTGCTGGTCCTGCTGCTGGCCTTCCGCTCCGTCCTGGTCCCGCTGACCGCCCTCGCGGGGTTCCTCCTCACGATCGCGGCCACCTTCGGCGCGGTCGTGTCGGTGTTCCAGAACGGGCACGCCGCCGGCCTGCTGGGCGTCGACCAGACCGGACCGCTGGCGAGCATCCTGCCGGTGGTCATGATCGGCGTCCTCTTCGGGCTGGCCATGGACTACCAGATCTTCCTGGTCTCCCGCATGCGCGAGGAGGTCCGGCGCGGAGCCACGCCCGTCGACGCCGTCCGCGACGGGTTCCGGCACGGCGCCCGCGTCGTGACGGCCGCCGCACTGATCATGACCGCCGTCTTCTCCGGGTTCATGATCCCGGACGACCCCATCATCAAGTCGGTCGGCTTCGCCTTCGCCCTCGGCGTGCTCATCGACGCCTTCGTCGTCCGGATGACGCTCATCCCGGCCCTGATGCTCCTCATGGGCCGGCGCGCCTGGTACCTGCCCCGCTGGCTGGACCGGGCGCTGCCGGAGGTGGACCTGGACGGCGCAGCGATGGACGCCGGACCCTCCTCGGAACAGCCTCCCCGGGAGGCCGTGCTGGCGGCCGCCGGTTCCGCGACGGCCGAGACGTCGCCGGAGACCGGCGGCGGCAGCCGTGACCAGGCACGCGGGTGAAGTGGTACGCGGACGCCCCGGCCATGCGGGCCCGCCAGGTGGTCACCGACGTGGTGGTCGTGCTCTGGTGCCTGACGAGCACCCGGGTCGCCGTGGCGACGAGCAGCGTGCTGCGCCAGGTCCAGGAGCCGACCGAGCGCCTGCGGAGCGCCGGCGACCTGCTCGCCGACGGTCCCGGCCCCGTCGGGGACGCCGGCGAGCGGCTGGCAGCGGCGGGCACGAAGGCGCACGACGCGGTCGGCCGGGCGTCGTTGGTCCTCGGGCTGGTCGTCGCCGTGGTCCTGATGGGCTGGGTCGCTGCCCGGTGGGTGCCGCGCCGGGTGCACCACGCCCGTGAGGCGGGCGCGGTCCTCGCCCTGCACCGGGACGTCGACGCACTGGCGCTGCGCGCGGCGACGACCCTGCCGCTGCACCGCCTGGCCCGCCTCGGTCCCGACCCGGTCGCCCGCTGGCGGCGCGGGGAGCCCGGTGCCGCTGCGCAGCTGGCAGCCCTCCAGTGCCAGGAGTTCGGCGTCCACCCACCCCACGACCCGGGGCGACCGCCGGGCTCCACCAGCGGATGACCGGACGCCGGCAGTGCGGCACCTGTCCCCTGGTCCCGCACTGCCGGCAACCACTCGACCTCCTCCCCCGCGCCGGGTCGCACCGGCGTCCCCCTGCACCGGGAGTCCTCATGCACATGTCCGCCCAGCTCGTCCGGTATCCCCAGGCCCTGCTCGTGCGGGTGGCCGGGGAGCTCGACGTCACGACCGCACCGGTGCTCGATCAGGTGCTGCGCACCGCCACCCGCCTGCTGTCGGCCGGAGCCGGCCGCGGCACCGGGTCGATCGAGGACGACCGCGGGCTGTGGGTCGACCTGAGCGACCTGCAGTCGGTCGACGACACCGGGCTGGTCCCGCTGCGGTCAGCCCAGCAGCGCCTGGCGGCGGACGGCCGACGCCTGCACCTGACGGTGGCTCCCGCGACCATGCTGCGGCTGCTCGCCCTGCCCGACGCTCGGTTGCTGGCCGCCGAGCCCCCGGCGCCCGCGGCGGCGGCACGGTGATCGGCGGCCTGGTGGACACCGCGATGGACCTGATGTCCTCACCGTGGGCGTACCTGGTGATCGTGCTCGTGGCCCTCGCCGACGCCCTGGCTCCCGTGGTGCCCAGCGAGACGGTGGTGATCACCGCCGCGGTGCTCGCTGCATCCGGTCCGACCAGCGTGCCGCTCGTGGTCCTCACCGCTGCGGTCGGCGCCATGCTCGGCGACCACCTCTCGTACCTGGTCGGACGGACGACGAGCAGGTGGACCGCCGGGAGGGACTCCGCTGGACGGCGCGCCCGCACTCTGCGACGAGCCGGCTCGGTGCTGGCCGGACGCGGGGGCATGGCCCTCGTCGTCGCCCGTTACGTACCCGGCGGGCGCACCGCGGTGACCCTGGCCATGGGCGCCCTGCGCCACCCACTCGCCAGGTTCACCGGGTGGGACGCCATCGCCGCCTCCAGCTGGGCGGGGTACTGCACGGTCATCGGCGTCGTGGGGGGCAGCGCCCTCGCCGAGGACCCCCTTCCCGCCGTCCTCCTCGGCATGACCACCGCCCTGGTCATCGCCGCCATGGCTGAGGTCTGGCGTCAGGTGCACCGGCGCCGGCCGCGAGGCAGCGGTGTCCCGACCACGGCCGCCCCCTGACGCCGGTGCGTGGCAGCCCGGCGGTCAGAGCCCGGACGACGCTCGACCCGGCCGCCGGCGCAGCTCTCACCGCAGGTGCCGGGCGAAGAACCAGTTCGCGGCGTCCCCCTCGAAGTGCGGGACGCCGGTGTGCCCGCCCGTGTTGGCGTGCAGGGTCTTCTCCCTGGAGCCGAAGGCGTCGAACAGCTCCAGTGCCACCTGCCGGTCGTTGCCCTCGTCGTCCCACTGCAACAGGACGTGCAGCGGGATGGTGACCTGCCGGGCCTCCTCCAGCACGCTGCGCGGCACGTGGCTGCCGGCGAAGAGCACGGCCGCCCTGATCCGCGGCTCGACCACCGCCAGCCGGACGCCGATGGAGATCACCCCACCCGCCAGCCCGACCGGCCCCCCGACCTCGGGCACCGCGAGGAGGGCGTCCAGCGCTGCCCGCCACTCGGGGACGGCTTGGTCGACCAACGGGAGCACGAGCCGGTCGACCGTCCCGTCGTCCACCGGCTCGCCGGCCGCCAGGGCCCGGTGCAGGTCGGTGCGGGCCTCCTCGGCGGCGGCTGACCGGGGCCGGTCGCCGCCTCCGGGGAGCTCGATCGTGGCCGCGGCGAAGCCCGCCGCCAGCGCGTGCCGTGCCCGGGCCAGCAGCCGGGGGTACATCGCGCGCAGCCCGCCGGGGTGGCCGAGCAGGATCAGCGGCGCAGGGTCGGCGGGGTCCCCGGGCGTCCAGAGGATGCCGGGGACCTCGCCGAGGGTGAAGGCGCGCTCGACGACGTGGTCGTCGAGGCGCCGTTCGGAGACGAACTGCATGGTCGTGCCCTTCGGGAGTGCGGAACGGCGCTCCCGGACGACCTACCGCCCGACCGCGACCCCGGAGGGGAGCACCCATGTCGTCACTGCGGTCACGGGTACCACCTCCTCGTCCTCCGGCACGGCCGACGGGAAGGTAGCAGCGCTCGTCCCGACCCATCGAGCCATTTCCCACCCCCGGGTCGACTCCTCACGCGCTCGCGCGGGCGGCGGACGGCGTGGACCTCGAACTCGACGCGGAAGGCGCTGGAGAACATGGAGTGCGTGCGGCGGAGGCTCCACCCGACGCAGACCACGTCGACCGGCGACAGCAGCGGAAGCAGCGTCAGCGCGACGACGAAGGCGGCGTAGACGCCGACGAGGTAGGTGCCGGCAGTCCGTCCCCCCTCGACCACCCCGGCACGTCGTCCCATCGTCCGCCGTCCTGCGGAGCAGAGGTCCGGTCATCGGCGCGACCGGGTCATGCTGGACGGCGATCGCGAGCGCAGCGGAGCCGTCGTGCACCGGCCAGGGACGACCACGTGAGCCCGCTCGTCCTGACCACCGCCCGGGCAGGGAGCGGCCCCGATCAGCTCACGGCCGCACCAGCGCCTCCGGAGTCCCGCCGGGCGTCCGGTGTCCGTGGAAGCGCACCCGTCGGCGCACCTCGAAGCCGAGGCGTTCGTAGAGAGCGATGGCACCGGAGTTCTCCGCGGCCACGTGCAGGAACGGTCGCTCGCCGCGGTCCACGACGTGCCGCATCGCAGTCCGCACGAGCGCCGACGCCAGACCCCGCCCGCGCGCCTGCGGCGCGGTGCTCACGGCGCTGATCTCCGTCCAGCCGGGCGGCCGGAGCCGTTCGCCGGCCATGGCGACCAGCACACCGTTCTCCCGGACACCCCAGTAGGTGCCGAGCTCGTCGGTCCTGCTCCAGAACGGTCCTGGACGGGTGACGCCGGTCAGGGCGAGCATGTCCGCGACGTCGGCTGGCCCCAGTTCGACGACGTCCGCAGCGACCGGCACCCCGCCGGCGGGTGCCCGCGGGTCGGCCACCATCTGCACGCCCTCCAGGCTGAACACGGGCGCCCAGTCCGCCGGCGGTTCCACGGACGCGCTGAACAGGTCGGCCAGCTCGCCGGGCCCGAGCAGCGCGGCCAGGTCAGCCCAGTCGGACGGGGTTGGCTCGAGCAGCACAGCCGCGAAGGTGGCGACCTCGGGCAGGTACGCGGCTGTTCCGCCGACCCGTCGGGCGAGGTGTGCGTGGTGGCCGCGCAGCGACTCCCCCACGGGGTCGTCGAGCACGGTGGAGGAGACGTCGGCATCCCCGCTGGACACCATGCTGCCCGGGCCCCGGCCGCTCGCGGTGTCCGTCATGCCGAACCGCTGCGTGGGACGGCACCGAGGAGCATGGTGCGGATCGCCAGCTGCAGGGAGTCCTCCAGTTCGCGGTGGAGCACGGCGAGCGCCGGGTCGGCCTCGTAGGCAGCGCGCACGCCCGGCGGTGGAGAGCTGTAGGGCGCCAGGGCGCCGGCCAGGACCATCGTCTGGAAGCAGAACGTCTCGGCTGCGGCGCCCAGTTCGGGCACGTGGCGGCGCAGGAGGTCGGCCGCGGCGGTGAGCTGGCTCAGGGCCGCGCGCTTGTGGCGTGCGACGACCTCGGCGGTGACGTTGTGCTCCAGGACGCCGCCCTGTGCCCCGAGCAGGTCGCACAGCACGCGGTTGGCGGCCAGGGAGCGGGCGAGGACCGCGGACAGCTGCTCGCCGCGAGCCACCAGCGGCAGCCCCGCGTCGACCCCGGTCGCGAGGTCGTCGGCCAGCCCGTCGAGCCAGTCCTGCAGCACCGACTGCATCAGCTCGAGCAGCACGCCCTCGCGGGAGTCGAAGTAGCGCAGGACGTTCGACTTGGCCAGGCCGACGCGGCGGCTGAGCTCGTTGAGGCTGACGTCAGCCAGCGGCATCTCCTCGAGCATGGCCGCCGCCGTGTTCAGGATCGCCCGACGTCTGACCTCGCGCTGCTCTTCGCTCCGGGCTCGCTGGAAGGTCACGGAGCGACTCTAGCACTTGCAGACCGCCGGTCTCTTGACATCGGACCGCCGGTCTCTTACTGTCCTCCACACAACAGACCGACGGTCTTTTCAGGAGGACGACGATGGGCACCCACTGGACAGCGGATGACATACCCGACCAGCAGGGCCGGGTGGCGGTCGTGACGGGCGCCAACACCGGTCTGGGCTTCGAGACCGCGAAGGTCCTCGCCGGACGCGGCGCCACGGTGGTGCTGGCCGTGCGGGACGTCGACAAGGGAGAGCGGGCAGCGGCCCGCATGGCCGGCGCCGTCGCCGTCCAGCAGCTCGACCTGACCTCGCTGGACTCCGTCCGCACGGCCGCCGCCCAGCTGCGTCGGGCGCACCCGCAGATCGATCTGCTCATCAACAACGCCGGGGTGATGTACACCCCGAGGCAGTCGACGGTGGACGGCTTCGAGCGCCAGTTCGGCACCAACCACCTCGGCCACTTCGCTCTCACGGGGCTGCTGCTCGACCTGCTGCTGCCCGTTCCCGGCTCCCGCGTCGTGACCGTCAGCAGCACCGGCCACCGCATCCGCGCGGCGATCCACTTCGACGACCTGCAGTGGGAACGCTCGTACTCCCGCGCCGGCGCCTACGGGCAGTCCAAGCTCGCGAACCTCATGTTCACCTACGAGCTGCAGCGCCGGCTCGCGGCGCACGGCCCGCCCACCCTGGCGGCGGCCGCGCACCCCGGGGTGTCGAACACCGAACTCGTGCGCAACTCCCCGGCTCTGGTCCGGGCGCCGATGGACCGGCTGGCCCCTCTCGTCACCCAGTCCGCCGCGATGGGCGCCCTGCCGACGCTGCGGGCCGCGACCGACCCGTCGGTCCTGGGTGGGCAGTACTACGGCCCCGGCGGCCGTCGTGAGGTCCGCGGGTACCCCAGGCTCGTCACGTCCAGCCCTGAGTCGTACGACCTCGCCGTCCAGCAGCGGCTGTGGGCGGTCTCCGAGGACCTCACGGGCGTGACGTTCGGTGTCTGAGCACCCCGTCTCGACCAGCTGTGGAGCCGCGTCGATCCTGGTCGAGTTCGTCTGTGCGCCCATGACCGTCGGAGCTGTCGCAGCCAGCGGACGACCGCTCACCCGCGCGGCCATCGCACCGGTGTCGTCGAGCGCAGCTGTCGTCGTCGAACTCGGTCCCGGTACCGGAGCGATGACCGGACCCATCACCGAGCGGCTTGCCAGCGGCGGCCGGCAGCTCGCGATCGAGGTGAACACCCGGCTGGCCGCACGGCTGTCCACCCAGCACCCCGCGGTCGAGGTGGTGCAGGCGGACGCCGTCGACCTCCGGGCAGTCCTCACCGAGCGCGGCATCGCGGACGTCGACGTCATCGTCAGCGGCCTGCCGTGGGCCGCCTTCCCGGCTCGGCAGCAGGAGCACCTGCTCGACGCCGTGGTCGACTCCCTCTCCCCCGACGGCGTGTTCACCACCTTCGCGTACGTCCACACCCGGTGGACGCCCGCCGCTCGGCGGTTCCGCCGGGATCTGGAAGCGCGGTTCGAGGAGGTCATCATCGGGCGGACCGTGTGGCGGAACCTCCCTCCAGCACTGGTGTACTACGCGCGCCGGCCTCGCTGAGTCGGTCCAGGCCGGGGCGAGCAGCTCTTCGACATCAGCTCCAGCGGGGTCGACTTCGCTGACACCCGCCACCGGGAGTCGGTCGACTGACGTCAGCAAGGGCGGTTCGTCACCTCTTCCATCCCGGGCGGCAAGGGGGCGAGCGGCGCGACGAACACGAGTAGTGTCGACACGAGAACCCGACGGACGAGTTCCCCGTCGCAACGGTGCGTCAGACAGCGGCGCACGTACGTGTGAGCCTCACCGGTCCACTCCGTGGCTCCACACCGAGGACGCATCCTGCCTCCCGGCAACCTGACCGGAGCGCATGGAATGAGTTCCATCGATCGCAATTCCGCTGTCGACGAAGCCACGGCCTTCGAGCTGCTCGGCGGCATTGCACTGTCCGAGCACTCGCTGCACTCGGTCTTCCAGGCCGTCGCCGACCTGACCAAGCAGGTCATGCCCGGGGACATCGAGGCGTCGGTCAGCCTGCTCGTGGCGGACAAGGCGACCACCGTGGTCTACACCGGACAGCTGGCACTGGACCTCGATGAGAGCCAGTACGGCCGCGGCTACGGACCCTGCCTGCACGCCGCCAGCACGGGGCAGGCGGTCGAGGTCGAGGACGCCCGGACGGAGGTGCGCTGGCCCGACTACATGAAGAGCGCCGTCGAGCGGGGTGGGCTCAGCTCCCTGTCCATACCCCTGGGCAGTCCCACGACCTCGGGGGCCGGGCTGAACATCTACGCACGTGAGGCCGCCGCGTTCGACGACGACAGCCGCCGCATCGGGCACCGGTTCGCGCGCTTCGCCGGAGTCGCCGTGGCCAACCTCAACGCCTACCAGAGCGCCCGTGAGCAAGCCGACAACCTGCAGGTCGCCCTGGAGTCCCGAGCGGTCATCGACCAGGCCAAGGGGATCCTCATCGAGCGGTACAAGCTGACCGCCGACGAGGCCTTCAAGCTCCTCGCCCAGGCATCCATGGCCAGCAACCAGAAGTTGCGACTCGTCGCCGACCACCTGGTGACCACCGGCGAACTGATCATGCCGCCCAGCCGTTCGTGATCGACCGAGAGCTCGCGCGTCCGGCCGCGGGGCTCGCTCAGGACGCTCGCGGCCGGCCGCGTCATCGCGCGCGGCGCCCGAGGCGACTGATGCCGACCGCCGGGGCGACGTCCCGCTGGTCCTAACGCGACTCGCCGGCGTCCAGCGCAAGCCGTTCCAGGGGCACGTCGCGGGCGAGGACCCGGGCGGCGACGTCGTCGAGGTCCGCCCCCTCGCCGTAGGCGTACCCGCGCAGCAGCGCCAGGGCGTCCGGGCCGGTCACGCCGAGACCGGAGTTGACGAACCCCATGGCCTGCCAGACCAAGGACCGGCGCTCCGCGGCCGGCGCATCGAGCCACGCCGGCCCGTCCGCGCTGGTGGGATCCTGCCGACGCGTCGCCTGGAACGTCTCGACGACCTCACGCGCCACGGTGAGCGCATCCAGCAGGGTCACCGACCCGACGTCGCCCGGCGGGACCAGGTACAGGTCGAGCGCGCCGAAGGCGCGGAGATCGTCCTCCAGCGGCAGCGCGATGATCCCGCGGATGGACGTGCGGGCCACCAACTCGTCGTAGAACGCCGGCCAGCGCGACTCGATCATGGCCTCGTCGGCGACGATCGGCCGGCCGGACGCATGGGCGGACAGGCAGGGCCCTTCGCCCACCGTGAACTGCAGGCGTTCCACCTCCGCCGACTGCTCGTCGCTGGCCCCGAGCGGCAGCCTCCGGTCGGAGGCGAAGAACAGGCTGATGCCTCCCCCGTCGACGGGCAGCACGGCGGCCGCGGCTCTGGCCAGTCGCTCCGGCAGGAGCTCGGGACCAGCCAGGTCCACCGCGGACGCCGCCAGGGCGACCTTGAAGCGCTCGCTCGTGCTCACGGAACTCCATCTGCAACTGGTGAGGTGACCAGTTGCAGCGAACGCACCGGTGTCACCGCGGGCCTGGCTGTCCTCACCGGGCACCACCGCCATGCCCAGTGCCGATCCGCAGCAACCCCGCTGCGGTCGCGGCGTCCGGTCATCGGTCTCCAGGCGCATCGACCGGTACCACGTTCGGCTGATGGGCACCGACCAGCAGGTCAGGGTGGCCGGTTCGTCCAGGGGGAGCCTCGGCGACGTCATGAGCCAGGTGGCGCGGCAGCTGCAGGAAGAGCACGGGGACGTCGAGGCGACCCTGCGGGGCATCACCCGGTCAGCGGTCGGCACGATCCCCGGCGCCGCCGAGTGCGGCATCAGCTACGTCATCGGCCGAGCCGCGGTGGAGCCCAGGGCCTGGACCAGCGACCTGCCGAAGGACGTCGACTCACTGCAGAGCCGTCTCCACGAGGGACCGTGCTCGGACGCGGTCTGGGAGAACAGGGTCGTCAGTGTCGTCGACGTCGGTGCGGATGGACGCTGGCCGCAGTTAGCCCGGGAGGCTCCGCAGCTGGGCGTCGGCAGCATGCTGTGCTTTCAGCTGTTCGTCGAGGGCGACGACCTCGGCGCGTTCAACGTCTACGGCCGTGAGCCGGGCGCCTTCGACGACGAGTCCCAGGAGACCGGGTTGATGTTCGCCGGGCACGCCGCCGTCGCGCTGGCCAGCGCCGAGCACGAGGAGAACCCGCGCGGCGGGATGGCCAACCGGGACCTGATCGGCGAGGCCAAGGGCATCGGGACGGAGCGCCACCAGCTGACCGCCGACCAGGCCTTCGCCGTGCTGATCCGCACCTCGTCGTTGACCAACCGCAAGCTGCGCGACCTCGCGGACGAACTGACGACCACCGGTCAGCTGCCGACCGCGTAGCCGCCCCGGTACCGAGGCCGGGCGCGTGACCACCGCAGGTCGCCGGGCGTGAGACGATGCCACGTGACCGACGCTGCCGTTGACCCGACCAGCACCGACCCGCTGCGCTCGCTGCTGCGCGCCTCACACCTGCTCGCAGCCGACCAGCTGCCCGCCACCGTCCAGACCCACGCCCGGCTGCTGGGCGCACGCGAGACGGTGCTCTACCTGGCCGACTACGAGCAGGCCACCCTCCTGCCCCTGCCGGGCCCGGGGGTGCCGGAGCGCCAGGAGCTGGCGATCGACGGCACCATGGCCGGACGGGCGTTCCGCCGAGTCGAGGTCATCCGCAGCGCCGTCCGCGAAGCCTCGCACCGGCTGTGGATCCCCCTGCTGAACGGTGTTGAGCGCCTCGGCGTCGTGGAGATGGTCTTCGCCACCGCGCCGACCCGCGCCGTGGACGACGACGCACGTGTCTTCGCGTCCCTGGTCGCTGAGCTCGTGGTGGTCAACGACGCGTACAGCGACGCCTTCACCCGGCTGCGACGGCGCAAGACACTCAGCCTCGCGGCGGAGATCCAGTGGGAGCTGCTGCCGCCGCTGAGCTTCGGGACCCACCGGGTGGTCATCACCGGCGCGCTGGAGCCGGCCTACGACATCGGCGGGGACACCTTCGACTACGCCGTCACCGGCGACCACGCCGACCTGCTGGTCCTCGACTCCGTCGGCCACGGCCTCCCTGCCGCGTTCCTGGCCAGCGCGGCGGTCGGGACCTACCGGCACGCCCGCCGGGACATGCTGGACCTGCCCGACATGGCCCAGGCCGTGAACGACGTCATCGCCACCCACTTCACCGGGTCGCAGTTCGCCACCGCAGTGCTGGCCCGGCTGGACCTCGACACCGGCCGGCTGCGCTGGGTCAACGCCGGGCACCCCCCGCCCCTCATCCTGCGCGGTGGCTCGCTGGTCCAGCCGCCCCACTGCCCACCGGACCGCCCGCTGGGCCTGCAGGACCGGAAGGCGATCTGCTGCGAGACCCGGCTCGAACCAGGCGACCGGGTCCTGCTCCACACCGACGGGATCACCGAGGCCCGGTCCCCCGACGGGGAGTTCTTCGGCGAGCAGCGGCTCGCCGACTTCGTCACCACCGCCACCGCCGCCGGCGACCCGGCACCGGAGACCATGCGGCGCTTGATGCGCAGCGTGCTGGCACACCAGGCCGACCAGCTCCAGGACGACGCCAGCATCGTCTTCCTGGAATGGCTCACCGGTGACGAGGAGGGCCTGCAGGTGTAGCCCCGGGCGAAGCGCAGCCGGGAGGCGGCGACGGCCCACCACGCTGCCGGGAGCGGCGGGCAGGAGGCCCGCGGTCGACGGTCAGCTGGGCTTGACGAGGCAGGCCCAGACGAGCTTCCGGTCGGGTTCGTAGTGGACACCGTGCTCGGCGGTGAGGTCGGCGATCACGTAGAGGCCGTAGCCACCCTGCCCGGCGGGGCGGTCCCTGGCCGGCGTGGGTGCCACTCCGGGCGCGCCGTCGGTGACGATGACGATCCACCGTCCGTCGTCGTCACCGATGTGCAGGCTCGAGGGCGGCGACCCGTGGCGCAGCGCGTTGGACGTCAGTTCGTCGATCACCAGGACCGCGCGCTCGATGGCGTCCTCGACGGCTGGAGCCAGGTCCGCGTGCTCCCCGGCACCCAGCGAGGCCCGCAGGAAGTGCTGCACCTGACGGCGCACGAGGCTCAGGCCGCGGAGCGACTCCAGCTGCACCAGGAGCCGGGTCTCGGTCGATGCGGGCACGGGGCTGTCCTCGTGCCAGGAGGCGTAGGCCTCCGCGTACTCCGCCGGGGTGTTCGTGGAGCCGCTCACGGTCGCCTGCCCTCCTGACCCGGGGCCGGACTCCTGCGCGGTGGGGTGATCGCGGCTGCGGTCACCGGGTCAGCGCTCCCACTCGTGGACGGCGATGCTGTCGGGGAGGTGGTCGGGGCCGGCTCCCGCGTGCAGTGGGCGGTGCAGGCGGACGGCGACGAGGGCGACGTCGTCGGCGGGGTGCCCGTCGACCAGCTGCTCGAGGAGCCGGTCGCAGAGCTCCTCCAGCGGCAGGTGCACCAGCTCGGCGGCCGACCGCTGCAGCCGGGCGACACCGGCGTCCAGGTCGCTTCCGGGCCGCTCGACCAGCCCATCGGTGTAGAGCAGCACCGTCGCGCACGGAGGCAGCTCCAGGGCGATCTGCCCACGGGACCTGCCAGGGTCCACGCCGAGCATCAGCCGGCCGGAGACCTCCGGGACGTCGACGAGCCCGCCGTCCGCATCGAGCACGACCGGTGCAGGGTGTCCGGCACTGGCCCACCGCAGCCGGGCGGTCCCGCGGGCGACGTCCTCGGTGGTCCGCTCGAGCCGGCCCATGCCGACGGTGGCGTAGGTGCGCAGTCCCAGCTGCACGATCCCGCTGTCCAGGATGTCGAGCACGTGCGCGGGGTCCGAGCCGCCCGCCACGGCGATGCCGCGGAGCAGGCTGCGCAGCTGTCCCATGGTCGCTGCCGCACCGGTGTCGTGGCCGACGACGTCACCGATGACCAGGTTGACGGCGCCGTCGGCCTGCAGGAAGGCGTCGTACCAGTCCCCGCCGACCTGGGCGGTGCCGGTGGCCGGCAGGTACCGGACCGCGATCTGGCAGTGCGTGGGCTGGAACGGCTCGGTCAGCATGCTCCGCTGCAGCTCTTCCGCCAGCTGCCGGCTGCGCGCAGCGGAGCGGCGTTCCCGGGTCAGTGCCTGCAACCGGTCCAGGGCCTGCGCGGACTGGGCAGCGAAGGCCTGCACCAGGTCGACCTCGTCAGGGGAGATGGTGCGCTCCACCGTCCAGCCGGCCAGCAAGGAGCCGAGCAGTCGACCTCGCGCGGACAGCGGGACGCTGATCCACGACCGCTGCCCGGACTGCTCGAACGCCTCCCGCATCTCCGGTGACCAGGCCTGGGCTTCGGACTGGTCCTGGAAGACCACGGTCTGCCCGGTCCGTGCCGTCCACGCGGCGGGCAGTCGGCTCTCCAGGTCGATGGTGCCGAACCGTCGCTGCGCCCCCGACCCCAGGGACGGCGTCATGGTCAGGTGGACGACGCCCTCGTCGTCGTCGCGCAGCGCGATCGCGCCGCCGTCCGCACCGATGGCCGCGAGGCCGGCCTCGGCGAGGATGGCCGTGACGTCCGCGACGGACTCGGCGTCGGTCAGCTGGAGCACCACCTGCGCCATGGCCGCCAGCCGGCGGGTGGCCGCCTCCCGGGAGGCGAGGGCCGCCCGGAGTTCCTGCGTGCGGGCGAACAGGTCGGCCTCGAGCCCGTCGAGCCGAGCCCAGCTGCCGTCCTCCCGGCTCGCGGCGAGGCGCTCCCGTTCGGCCAGGTACTCCGAGACGTCCTCCACCCGTTGCAGCACCAACCGGGTACGGCCGGCCTCGTCGAGCACGGGCGCGCTGATCAGCGACCAGGCGCGCGGGACCGGGCGGCCCGTCTCCTGGTCGACCACCTCGTACCGGAACAGCGGCATGTGGTCGGGCGCGCCGGTGTCGCGGGCGCGCTCGAACGAGGTCTGCAGCGGGTTGACGCCGTCGGCGTCCAGTGCCTCCGGTGACGGCGGGAAGGCATCGAAGACGTACCGGCCGATCAGCTCCGCGCGCGTGCGGCCGAGCAGCTCCAGGTACGCCGGGTTCGCGTCCACGATCGTCAGGTCCGGGGACATCACCAGGTAGGCCGTGGGCAGCGCCGCGAAGACCGCGGCGAAGTCCCCGTCGGTGGCGCGGCCGACGGCGCCGTCGTCCACGCCCACGTGGTTTCCCCCGAGCCCTGCGTCTGGCGAGTGCGCGACACATCGCGCGTGATCTGGACTGTTCCATCATGCGGCATCCGCCGGCCGGGCGGGTGGCGGCCCCGCCGGGGCGGCGGAGCGCGCACGGGGTGCCGGCCTCGGGCCCCCACGTCGACGGGTCCCTCACCGCACCTCGACCGGCGGTCCGCGAGTCGGGTGTGCGACGGTGGGTCCTGCCCGTCGGACCAAGGGTCGAGCCGGTGCCGGGCGCGGGCCAGCGGGACCGGCCCGCACGAGCCCAGCAGCGGGCGCGCACGGAGGGCAGGAGAAGATGAGCACCGAGCACTGGCCGCAGCTCTCGCTGCCCGATGTCAGCGACCGGGCGCAGCGGGAGTGGCGGTGGGACATCGATCGCCCCGCTCAGCTCACGGCCGCGCGGACGGCCCTTCGCGACGACGTCTCCGGCGGCGCGATGCCGGCGGGGGCACAGCCGGACGACGTGGACCGGCTGTTGCTGGCCTTCGAGGAGCTGGCGTCCAACGGCCTGCGGCACAGCGGCCATCCGATCGTGGTCACGGTGACCGGCTGCTCCTCCGGCTGGCTGATCGACGTCAGCGACGCCCGCCCCGACCAACCCCCCGTGCCTGCGGTCGACCGCGATCCCTCACTCGGCGGCCTCGGCCTCTACCTGATCGCCCGGCTCGCGGCGGCGCACGGCTGGGTGGTCGCCGGCGTCCGCAAGCACGTCTGGGCCTGCATCGTCCCGGTCACGGTCTGATGCCGCGCGTGACCTGCCCGGACCGCACCGCCCCTCCGGCGACCACGACGTGGGCTCGCCCGGGCCGTGCACGACGGGCAGTCGCGGCGCCACCCGGTGTCCGGGCGGCCGCAGCCACCGGGGGTCGACGGGGTCGATGAGCGAGTACGGCGACGACGCGTCCCGCACCAGGACGTCCGAGCTGGCCGGTGGACCGGGCGAGGCCCGCCGGGCGCTGCTGGACCTGGCGGTCACCGCAGCCGGCGTCGGCATGTTCGACTGGGTCCTGGCCGCCGACGACCTCGGTTGGGACGAGCGGCTGATCGAGCTGTTCGGCTACGACCCCGCCACCTTCGACCAGGCCTTCGCGGCCTTCACCGACCGGGTGCACCCCGAGGACGTCGACCGGGTCACCGGGCTGCTGCAGGACGCGGTCGACACCGTCGGGGAGTACTCGGCGGAGTACCGGGTGGTCCTCCCCGACGGCGGCATCCGGTGGCTGGCCGCACGTGGCCGCGCGCTGGCCGACGAGGCCGGCCGCACCGTCCGGGTGATCGGCGCCGCGTGGGACGTCACCGAGCGACGCGCCGAGCAGGAGCGCATCGCCCAGATCGTCGACTCGATGGCGGTCGGGTTCATCGCGGTGGACCACGACTGGGTGATCACCCACGTCAACACCGAGGCCGAGCGCATCACCGGCTACCCGCGCGAGCAGCTGCTCGGCAGGGACCTGTGGGACCAGTTCTCCGCCGCCGTCGGCACGGAGTTCGAGCGGAGCTACCGCCGCGCCGCGGCCACCGGCCAGACCCAGGCGCTGGACGCCTACTACCCCGAGCCGCTCGACGTGTGGGTCGAGGTGCGGGCCGTGCCCGGCCCCGCCGGGCTGGCGCTGCACTTCGTCGACATCACCGCCCGGGCCCTGGCCGTCCAGCAGGCCGAGCGGGCCGCTGCCCGCGAGCAGCTGCTCAGCCGGATCACCGAGGAGCTCGCCGGCACCCTGGACGCCGATGACGCCGCCACCCGCCTGGCGCGGCTGATCACCCCCGCGGTCGCCGACTGGTGCATCGTCACCCTGATCGAGGACACCTCCGCGGCCGGCGACCGTCGCGGGCTGCGGACCGCCGCCTCGTGGCACACCGACCCGGCGATGCGCGACACCGTCGAGGCCTACGCGCAGTCGCGGCTGTCGGTGATGGACGACGACGCGATCGTCGTCCGCGCGCTGCGCACCGGGCAGCCCCAGCACCTGCCGACCGGCGCGGCAGGTTTCGCGGAGGACATGCTGGCGCCGGGCCTGGCCCGCGACCTCGTCGACGTCCTCGCCCCCGAGGCCGTCCTGGTCATGCCGCTGCCCGGGCGCACCGGGCCGGTCGGGTTGCTGACCGTGTGCAACGGCGCCCGACGGGGCCCGTTCAGCCCCGAGGACCTGGTCAGCATCCGGCACGTCGCCGCCCGGGCCGGCCTGGTGCTGGACAACGCCCGCCTCTACCGGCAGCAGCGCGACCTCGCCGAGGGCTTCCAGCGGTCGCTGCTCACCGCACCTCCCCAGCCCGACCACCTGCAGATCGTGGTCCGCTACGTCCCGGCCGCGCAGGCCGCCGAGGTCGGCGGCGACTGGTACGACGCGTTCCTCCAGCCTGCCGGGGCCACCGTGCTCGTCATCGGCGACGTCGTCGGCCACGACACCCAGGCGGCTGCCGCCATGGGCCAGATCCGCACCGTCGTGCGGACGCTCGGCGCCCATGACGACGACGGGCCCGCTGCCGTCGTGGCCCAGGCCGACCAGGTCATGCATGCGCTGCAGTCGGCCATCCTCGCCACGGCCGTCGTCGCCCGGCTCGAGCAGACGGACGACGAGCACGACCAGGGACTCACCCGACTGCGCTGGTCGAACGCCGGTCACCCCCCGCCGCTGGTCCTGACCCCCGACGGGCAGGTGGAGCTCCTCGCCACCGAGCGCGCTGACCTGCTCCTCGGCGTCGACCCGAGCACCACCCGACGCGAGTCGGTGATCACCGTCCAGCGGGAGACGGTGGTCCTGCTCTACACCGACGGCCTGGTCGAACGCCGCTCCGAGGACCTCGACCACGGGCTGGCACGGCTGCAGGCGATCGTCGCCGAGCTGGCCGGCCGCGACCTCGACGAACTCGTCGACGAGGTGCTGGACCGCATGCTGCCCGCCATCCCCGACGACGACGTCGCGCTGATCGCCGTCCGGCTCCACCGCCAGGACCAGCCCCGCCCACCCGAGGCCGGGCCGAACCGCCTGCCACCCGACGTGCCCGCGGCCTGACGCCGTCGGGCTGCCTGCCCCCTCGCTCCACGAGCACGCTGAGCAGCACCGCCGTCAGCGACGGCGGCGAGCTGCCGCGTTGAGCTCCGCGGGCGTGGACGCCGGATCACGCCGGGTCGACGGGTGCCGGGACGATCCGGACGCCCATCCGCACCAGCCGCGCCACGGCCTCGTCGTCGGCGGGCGCGTCGGTCACCACGCCGGCCACGGCCGACAGCGGCAGGACGGAGAACCGCGACGCGGCACCGATCTTCTCGGTGCTGGCCAGCACGTAGGTGTCCGCGGCTCGCCGGGACAGCGCACGCTTCATCGCCGCCTCGTCGGCGTCGCCGGTGGTCAGGCCGCTGTCCGGGTGCACACCGGTGACGCCCAGCAGGAAGAGGTCTGCGTTGACCGCCTCGGCCGCCTCCACCGCAGCCGCTCCGGAGGCGACCGCGGAGTGCTTGAACAGGCGGCCTCCCAGCACGTAGACCTCGACACTGGGGTGGTCGACCAGCGCCGCGGCCACCGTGGGGCTGTGCGTGACGATGGTCGCGTCGAGATCACGCGGCAGCGCACGGGCGACGGCGAGCGCGGTCGTGCCCCCGTCGAGGATCACGGTGTCGCCGGGCTCGATGAGGCCGACGGCTGCCACTGCCACGCGCGCCTTGCTGTCCACGGCCACGCCACGGCGAGTGCCGTAGTCCGCCACGGCCGGAGACGCCGGGACAGCTCCGCCGTAGACGCGTTGGCACAGGCCGGCCGCGGCCATCTCCCGGAGGTCCCGCCGGACGCTGTCCTCGCTCACCCCCAGCTCGGCCGCGACGTCCGTGGAGAGGACGCGCCCGTCGCGACGCAGCCGTCCGAGCAGGAGGTCACGACGTTCGGTCACGAGTACGCGGCGGTCTGATGGTGGCTGCATGATGCTTCCGATTGTTGCACGTTTGTGCATAGTCTGCAGCCATGACAACGGCTGCACGACCACTCCTCGTCCTGATCGCCGGGCCGTACCGCTCCGGGACCGGGGACGACCCCGAGCTCATGGCCGCCAACCTCCGCACGCTGGAACGAGCAGCCTGGCCGCTCTTCCAGGCCGGTCACCTGCCGGTGATCGGCGAGTGGGTGGCCCTCCCCGTGCTGCACAGTGCCGGCGCAGACGTCCACTCCCCACTGGCGGACCAGGTGCTCTACCCGACGGCCGAGCGTCTGCTGGCCCACTGCGACGCCGTGCTCCGCCTGCCCGGTGAGTCGACCGGCGCCGACCAGGACGTCGCGATCGCCAGGCAGCGCGGCCTGCCCGTCTACACGCGGCTCGAGGACGTCCCCGGCGTCGTCGTCCCGGCCGTCGCTTGACCGCGCCCCCACCCGCCGGCCCGCAGGGCGGGTCGCTCCGGGACGGCGGAGCGGTCCGCGGGCTCCGCGTACGTCCCGCGCGCCTCTCGGACGCCGACGCCCTCCAGGCGCTGAGCTCGGCGTCGATCCGACAGGTGGCCGCAACGCACTACAGCCCGGCCCAGGTGGAGGCATGGGCCTCGACCCGCACGGTCTCCCGGCATCGACGGATGATCCGGGAGACGACCGTGCTCGTCGCGGACGACGCGGCGGACCGGGTCGGCGGGTTCGCCTCGATCGCCCTGGCGGCCACGGGTCAGCTGGAGCGTGGCGAGGTCGACCAGCTGTTCGTCGCCCCGGAGCACGGTGGGCGCGGGGTGGCTCGCCTGCTGCTCGACGCGATCGAGCTGGCCGCCGCCCGTGCCGGCGTGTCCGACCTGCTCACCCACGCCTCCTGGCGTGCCGTGCCGGTGTTCGAGCGGCGAGGCTTCCGACACGTCGAGGTGGAGACCGTGCACATCGGCGACCAGGTCCTGACCCGGGCACTGATGCGCAGGCGCGCCCCGTGACGTCGTCCCCGCAGCGGTCGGGCGGTGGAGGGATGGTCGCGGGTGGGCGCGGGCACGGGTCTTCACGCGCTAGCGGCTGACCGACCCAGCACCTCGGCGAGTTCCGCCGGTCGGCTCACCATCGGCCAGTGCCACGTCGGGAGCTCGACGTACGTCCAGTCGCCGTCGACCATGTGCGCGAACACCGGTGCGTGCGGTGCCATCTGCTGCAGTTGCTCGAGGCTGAAGCTGCACAGCACACCCGTCCGGGGCAGCCGCTGCCAGGCGCCGGTGAGCGCGACCGCTTGGGTGGCGGTGAGCCAGGGCTGCGGCTGGGAGCCTTCGACCAGCGCGGCGACGGCAGCGTCGTCGACCTCGGCCACCTCGGCCGCGAGTACGCCCCAGGGCGGCGGCGGGAGCTTCCAGCCCTCGCCGTGCGTCATGACCAGATCGTCGTTGGCCGCGCGCGCGTCGGGTCCCTCGAAGTCGGCCTGTGCCATGCCGTCCGGCAGGGGCCCCGAGTCGACGTAGACCAGGCGCGCCACGCGCTCAGGCACGCGGTCCGCCGCACCGGTCGTCACGAGGGCGCCGTAGCTGTGGCCGACGAGCACGACGTCGTACAGGTCCCGCTGCTCGAGCAGGTGGACGACGTCGTCGATGTGGGTCGTCAGGTCGGTCTCGGGCGAGGCGAGGTGGGCGCGTTCGCCCATGCCTGGGAGATCGACGGCGTGCACGACATGGCCGCGCTCACGCAGCGAGTCTGCGACGGGGCTCCAGACCCAGGCGCCGAGCCAGAAGCCGGGGACGAGGACGTAGGTGGCGGTGTTCATGGCGGCAACGCTAAGCACGATTGCGGACAGACTCCGCCCGGTATGCTGGCCCCGCGTCACCTTTCTTTCCCAGCAGCGCCGAGGAGGGCCGTGACCCGCCCGACCGCTCGCGTGCTGGCCATGCTGGAGCTGCTCCAGACGGGCGGGCAGCGCACCGTCGGCGATCTCGCTGCTCGGCTCGGGGTCGACGAGCGCACGGTGCGTCGTTACGCCGAGCACCTCGCCGACCTCGGCATCCCCGTCCAGGCGCAACGAGGCAGGTACGGCGGCTACCGGCTCTCACCGGGCTACAAGCTGCCGCCGCTCATGCTCACCGACGACGAGGCCGTCGCCGTCGTCCTGGGGCTCAGGGCCGCGGAACGCGCGGGGCTCGCCACCACCGACCACGCAGCGACGGCGAGCGCGCTGGCCAAGGTGTCGCGTGTGCTGCCGCGGGCCCTGGGCCAGCGGCTCGACAGCCTGCTCTCGACCGCACAGTTCACGACCCCGGTGCGGGCCACCGCTCCCGCCGGCGCCGACACGCTGCTCGGTCTCGCCTCGGCTGCGCAGGCGCGGCGCACCGTTCTGATCGCGTACACCGCCTGGGACGGGCGGGAGTCGCAGCGTGAGCTCGATGTCTACGGCTTGGTCTTCCACTCCGGCCGGTGGTACGTCACCGGACACGACCACGGCCGTGATGACGTGCGGACCTTCCGCTTGGACCGCATCGCCTCAGTCGAGCAGGGCGACGGCTCCTACCTCGTGCCCGCTGACTTCGAGGCCACGACGCAGGTCGTGTCGGGCATCGCGGCGGTCAGGTGGTCGCACGAGGTCTCGGTCGTGTTGCAGACCACCCTCGTGGATGCGCGCGACCGACTGCCCCGGAGCGCGGGACGGCTGAGCGAGCACGTCGGCGGAGTGCTCCTCGAGACGCGCGCCGAGCGCCTCGACGGCATGGCCCGCATGCTGGCCGGGCTCGGCTGGGACTTCGAGGTGATCACCCCGGACGCCCTGCGTGACGAGGTGCTCGCCTTGTCCGACCGCCTCCGAGTCAGCGCGGTGCGCGGCGCTGTCACCGCCACCACAGCTGCGCCGCAGAGTCCTTGAGGACACCACCCGCCCGCACAGCGGAGCCCCCGCACGACGCGCCGAGGCCCAGGTCCGCGACCTGACGCGACCGAGGGCGGGAGGGAGACCCGGACCGCCACGGTTCTCATCGCTGCCCCTACCGGTGCTGGTCGCTACGCGGGGACACCGTCTCCGATCACCTCCCGCGCCAGCGCCTGGAAGTTCGGGCAGGTGGTGAAGTCCCCCGCCTCGCAGTCGACAGCATGTCGGGTGAGGCGCTGGGAGGCCTGGATCGCCGTGATGCGCCGGTCGAGTTCTGCATGGTGGGCCTGGAGCAGGCGAAGGCGGGCGTCAGGGTCCGCATCCAGGATGGCCTTCAGCTCGTCGAGGCCGATCCCTGCTTCCTTGCCACGGACGATCACGGCGATCCGGGAGAGGTCGTCGGGGCCGTAGCACCGGCGCCCTCCGACGTCCCGGGCGGGACGGAGCAGACCCACCGTCTCCCAGTGCCGCAGCACGTGTGGCGGTCTGCCCAGACGGGCGGCGAGCTGACCGATGCTCCACGTCTCGCTTGACCTCATGTCGACATGAAGTCGCAGAGTGCGGTCGTCCGTCAAGGCTCCTCGAGAGGGAGGGCGATCCCGTGTTCGACGTGCTCATCATCGGTGGTGGCGTGGCAGGCCTGTCGGCGGCGCTCATGCTCGGTCGTTCGCATCGCGACGTGTGCGTGCTCGACGCCGGGCGGCCACGCAATGCCCCGGCGCACCGCATGCACAACGTGCTCACCCGCGACGGCACGCCGCCCGAGGAGTACCGCCGCGCTGCGCTCGCCGACCTCGGCCGCTACCCGGCCATCACCATCCGGTCCGAGGAGACGACGGGACTCACGCCGACGCGCGCCGGCTTCGAAGCCACGGTCGCCTCGGGCCGGCCGGTCGCCGGACGCCGGGTGCTCCTCGCCACCGGCTTGGTCGACGTCCTGCCGCCGATCCCGGGGATGGCAGAGCTCTGGGGATCGTCGGTCTTCCACTGCCCCTACTGCCACGGCTGGGAGACGAACGGGCAGGCAGTCGCCGTCCAGGGAGCGTCACCGCAGCGGGTGCGACTGGCCCTGCAGCTGACGCGGTTCACGGATGACGTGGTGCTCTGCACTGACGGCGCCGAGCTCACCGCCCCGGACGACGGCGTGCTCGGCAGGGCGGGGGTCGGCGTCCGACCCGAACGACTCGTCGAACTCGGCGCCCGGGGATCCCGCCTGACCGAGCTCCGGTTCAGTGACGGCGGCACACTCCCTCGTGATGCCTTGTTCGTCGCCAGCTCCACCCGTCAGCGGTCCGCGCTGGCCAGCGGCGCGGGGTGCGCACTGCTGCCCGACGGCGGCATCGAGGTGGACGAGTTCGGGCGCACCTCCGTGCCCGGGATCTACGCCGCCGGGGACATGGCCCATCGCTCCACCCTGCCCATGCCGCTGGCGTCGGTGACGGCGGCCGGCGCGGCCGGTCAGGTGGCCGCCGCCGTGCTCGACCAGGACCTGCTCTCGGACGACTTCGCGCTGCCCGCCCCCTTCCCGACGGCGACGCCGCGATGAGCGACGGGACGACGCGATCCGGTGAGCCTGTGTCCGACTGCCGGGAACGGTCACCGGACCCCGGCCGTCACGCGACCCGTTCTCCGTGACGGCCGGCTCGAGGCAGGGGCGAGTGCTGGTCGGACACGCCGGCAGCTCACGTCGTTCCGTCGGTGGCCCCGGCCGTGCGGTCGCCAGCCTGAGGCCTGACCAGCACCTCGGTGCCGGTGAGCAGGTCCTGAGGTGCCCGGCCGTCCCGCCGGATCGCCACGGTGCCGATGACCGCGCCGACGAGGACGGCCACGACGACCAGCGGGGCCACGACGACCAGGCCGGGCAGCTCCTCGGCCCGGGTGCCGGTCCACCGCGAGAACGCGACGGTGACGAACCAGCTGCCGGAGATGAGGAGTCCGCGCTGCAGCAGGGCGTTCCGCGAGGCAGGACGACCGTCCGCTCGCACGACCGTCGCCCGCACCAGGCGCTGTCCGGGGGTGGCGCCCCCGGTGAGGACGGGGACGGCGACGAAGACGAGCAGGAGCAGGGCAGCCGTACCGGCCAGGTCGCTGCCGCCGAGGATGCCGACGAGCAGGAAGTCGACCGACGCTGCGGTCGCGCGCCGGAGCGCACCGGACCGGCCCGAGCCCGCGACCCCGTGACCCGGTCGCGGCACCAGGACGACCGCCGGTGCCAGCAGGGCGCCGACCACTGCTCCGGAGACGTTGGCCAGGACGTCGTCCACGTCCAGGACGCGGTAGGCACAGTCGTAGAGCCCGAAGATGCCGGTGCCCTGGACCGTCTCGATCGCCACGGAGGCCACCAGCGCCGCCACGAACACGTGGAGGAGCGGCCACCGGAACGAACGCCGGAGCAGCACGCCTCCAGGAACGAACATCGCGACGTTGTACAGCAGCTGGAAGAGTGCCGGACTCGACAGGACGGAGAAACCGTCGGCCAGGTCGTCCCGGACGGCTCCCACGAACGCCAGGGGGCGCAGGTTCCTCCCCACGCACACCACGTCATCGGGCGGGGGCAGCGGGAGCAGGGTCAGCGCGACGACGAAGACGGCGTAGACGACGAACAGGTACGCACCGGCCGCGCGTCCCCGGTCCACCACACCGAAGCGCCGGTACTGGACGACCAGCACCGGGATCGCCACCACGGCGAGTGCGAGCAGGGCGAAGACCGCCCCTCGTCCGAGCTGGTCCAGGAACGCGTCCAGCACGGTCAGCACATCGGCCTCCTGGTCATGCCCGTGTCGGCCCACGAGCCACTGGTGGGCGGGCGTCGCGGAAGGTGCGGCCCGGTCATCCAGCCGTCAGGGACGACCAGGTGAGGGCCATCATCCCCACGACCGCGATGCCGGAGATCACCACCAGGAGACGGTGCTCGACCAACACCGCCACGAACTCGCGGAGGTACGCGCTGGGCCAGTAGTACAGCGCGGTCGGGCAGCCGATCGCCTGGGCATCGATCCCCAGCCGTCGGGCGAGCATCGCGGCGCGGGGAGCGTGGTAGTTGCTCGTCACGATCAGGTACGGCTCCTGCACCCCGTGCTCAGCCAGCAGTCGTGCGCTGTAGCGGAGGTTCTCCTGTGTGGTCCGTGCCTGGTCCTCGACGAGGACGTGGTCGGCGTCGACGCCGTGCCGGCGGAGCCACTCCCCCATGGCCGCCCCTTCTGCGAACGGCTCGTCCCTGCCCTGACCTCCGCTGGGGACGATGACGATCGCCTCGGCCTGCGCCTTCCGCTCCTCGACGGCGGTGACCGCCCGGCGCAGGCGCCCGGCGAGCAACGGTGGCACCTGGCCCTCCACCAGACCGGCCCCGAGGACGATCACCGCGTGCGCCCGGGCGCGACGGGCGATCCTGGCGTACAGCGCGGTGTGCACCGCGAAGACCAGGAACAGCAGACCGGCGCAGACCTGCGCGGTGAGGAGCCCCGCCGCCAGGGAACCGGTCACGGCGTTCTCGTGTCGGAGCAGCGCGACGAGGACCAGTGGGAGGCAGATCATCGACAGTCCTCCCAGCAGTGACAGCGCATTGGCCAGTGATCGACTCTCCCTGCGCAGCATCAGGACACCGTCGAGGACCAGGAGCAGTGGCAGCAGGGAGAGACCGAGCGCGACCAGTCCCCCCACCGCCAGGAGGACGAGTCCGTCGACGGTCTGAAGCACGCTGGACCATGCGGTGACCGCGGCGATGAAGCCCAGCAGGTAGTGCACCACCAGGATCACCAGGACGCCGTTGCGCAGCGATCGTGGGTCCTTCCGCAGCGACCACACGAGAGCACCCACCACGGCAAGCACCCCGAAGAGCGCGACGAGAGCCTGCACCACGAACTCGGTCCCCGGGCTCACTCACTCGATCCAAGCACCTGCGGGCGACACCTGCGGCCGGCGTGCAGGACTCGATCGACCGGGTGTCCGGTGACTCGGTCGCCTACGGTGCGGACATGCCGGCCGAGACCCCGTACCGCCGCCTCGGCCACCGGGTCCGTGCGCTGCCCGGGCTCCTCGCACGGGCGCCGTGGTGGGTGCTCGTGACCATCGGCGCGGTCACCACGGCGCTGGGCGCGCTGCTCGCGGTGCGGCCCCTCAGCTCGCTGACCGTCCTGGGCATCTACACCGGCATCAGCTGCGTGGTCTCCGGCCTCGGTGACCTCGTCGCCCGCCACGCCGATCGCGGCAAGTTGTCCCTGCTCACGGGGGTCGGCTGGGTCCTCGCCGGCGTGGCGGTGCTCGCCTGGCTCGGCCGGAGTCTGCAGTTGCTGGGTCCCTTCGTGGCCGGGCTGCTCGTCGTCAGCGGCGCCGTCCGGCTGCTCGACCTGCGCCGCGGCTCGGCCAGGGAACGGCTGATCGGGGGCGCGTTCGGGCTCTCCGAGATCGCGTTCGGCGCCGTGGCGTGGGTGTGGCCGGACGCCACCCTGCTGGTGATCGCCCTCCTGTTCGGGGTCCGCACCGCCGGCTTCGGCCTGTCACTGCTCTGGCGCGGGGCCCGGGCCGCGCGTCACCCCTCCTCGGCCACGGCCGACGCCGCGCCCCGGCGCACGCGTTCGCCGGTCCTGCGCTGGGGAGCTGCGGCCGGGGTCCTGCTGGTGGCGGGCACGACCCTCGTGGTCAGCGAACAGTTCCGGCGGGGCCTCCCGGTGCTCGACGGCTTCTACGACGCACCCGACGACGTCCCCGACGAGCCCGGACAGCTGCTCCGCGCGGAGCCCTACGACGGCGAGCTGCCGCAGGGCCTGGTGGCCCACCGCATCCTCTACACGACCACCGCCGACGACGGCGTCCCCGGCCTGGCGAGCGGCGTGGTCGCCGTTCCCGCCGAGTCCGCGGGGAAGCCCGTCCCCCTGATCGCCTGGGCCCACGGCACGGTCGGCGTTGCGCGGGCCTGCGCGCCCAGTCTGGGGCGCTACGCCATCACCCCCGAGGGCATGCCGGCCATGGACGCCCTGGCCCGCAACGGGTGGGGGATGGTCGCCACCGACTACATCGGCCAGGGGACGGAGGGGGACTTCCCCTACCTGATCGGGCAGGGCGAGGGCCGCTCGGTCCTGGACTCCGTGCGGGCCGCGCACCAACTCGACGGCCTCTACCTCGCGCCCGAGACGGTGGTCTGGGGGCACTCCCAGGGCGGGCACGCCGCGCTCTGGGCCGGACAGCTCGCCCCGACGTACGCACCCGACGTCGACGTCGTCGGGACAGCGGCGCTGTCGGCCGCGAGCGACCCGCTGGCGCTGGCCGAGCTCGTCACCTCCCACCCCGGTGCCCTGGGCGCCAGCCTGGGCATCTCCTTCGTGCTCGCCGCGTACAGCTGGACCTACCCCGACATCTCGCTGGACGACGTCAACCCGGCGGCGCGGACGCTGGTCGAGGAGGCGGCCGCCCGGTGCACCGGCGACCCCGGCACGATCCTCACCGTCCTCACCGGCGTTGCGGTCTCCCGGGACACGCCCATCCTCCGTGCCGATCCGGCGACCGGGGCGGTCGGCCGACGGCTGCGGGAGAACGTGCCGTTGGGCCCCTGGCCCGCACCTCTGTTCATCGGCCAGGGCACCGCCGACGAGGTCATCGTCGCCCGGCTGCAGGACGACTACGTGGCCCGGCTGTGTGCCGCCGGACGGCCGCTGCAGTACACGACGTACGCGGGGAGGAACCACATGGGCGTGCTCGAGCCCGACTCGCCGCTGAACGCCGACCTCGAGCAGTGGACGAAGGACCGGCTCGCCGGCCTGCCCCAGGCGAACACCTGCTCGTGACCGCCGCAGCATGACGCGACCGTGAGCCGCGTCCGCGGACCTGTAACGGTGCTGTCGTCGGCCGGGCCATAGCCCCCGTGCATGCGTGCTGTGCAGATCACCCGCTTCGGCGGCCCCGAGGTCATGGACGTCGTCGACCTGCCCGACCCGGTCCCCGGGGACGGCGAGCAGCTCTTCGACATCCGCTCCGGTGGGGTCGATATTGCGGATACACACCACCAGCTGTCGGCCAACTGACATGGCGCGCCGCACCTCACCATCACCGGGGTGGGCCCACAGAGCTCGGCGCACGAGTACTCGCGGCTGTCAGCCGTCACGCTGACGTCGGACAGGCCGGCCCGGGCTCAGGTCAAGTCGATGGAACGGCACGTACAGGTGCCAGACCGGAGTTGATGCTCCGGTCGGCCTTGGCACCTTCTCGCCGTTCGTCAGTGGGACCGGACGCGTCGAAAGGCCCACAGTCGTACCGCGGAACGTGACGCCGCTCAGGCGTTCCGCGAACGCCGGAAAGCCTCGAAGAGCGCTTCGCGAGCCGACTGGGTGAGCGCGTCACCGTCGGTGCCGCGCAAGACGGCGGTTCGACTCAAGGCGATCGTTGCGCGCACCTGGTCGAGGTAGTTCGTGCAGCCGACGCAGACATCGAGATGGTGATCGAAGTCTGCGCGAGCCGCTCTCGGGAGGTCGTCCTCGATGTAATCGGTCACGATCTCGACGAACTCGCGGCAGTTCAACGACCCCCTGTCGACGACGTCGGGGTCAGGTCCGGTCATCGAGACGCCTCTCGAACGCGCCACTGAGCTTCGAACGCCCTCTGTGCAGCAGGGCCCGCTGAACGGCGTCGGTCATCTCCAGAACCGCGCCCACCTCCTCAGCAGCCCACCCGTGCACGTCCCGCAGCACCACCACGCTCGGCTGCATCAGAGGTCACTGGTGCAGGACGGTCATGACGTCCCCACCGACCTCGTCGCTGGCGAGGCGATCCCCCGTCACGACGTCCCAGGCGAAAGATACTGCCGCCACCGGTCGACCGCGGCGTCAGCGACCGTCATCGAGGTACTCCTCGAGCGCGAGGCGCACCTTCGAGCGGGCCCGGTGCAGGAGGACCCGCTGGTTGGCAGCGGTGAGGCCCAGGTAGGCGGACACCTCGTCGGCCGTCCACCCGTGCACGTCCCGCAAGGTCACGACCTCGCGCTGCCTGGGTGTCAACGCGTCGATCGCGGCGCGCACCTTGTCGAGGGTCTCCTGGCCGACCAGCCGCCTCTCCGGGAGCGTGTCCCAGCGTGTCGGGTAGCTCGCCCACCAGTGCGGGAACTCGGGATCATCGACTCCTCTGAACCGCTCGGGCGGCACCGCTCCTCCCCAGGAGTCCCCGGCGCCGCCGGCGGAACTGAACGGCACGCTGCGTCGCTCCCGGGCACCCCGCGTCCTGGCCTTGTTCAGCAGGATCTGGAACAACCAGGTCTTGAAGGACGAGCGGCGCTCGAACCTGTCGATCCCCTGGATCACCGCCAGCCACGCGTCCTGCACCACCTCCTCAGCCACCTGGCGGCTGCTGACGTGGAGCATGGCCACTCGCAGCAGGGCCGCGCTGTGGTGATCGAGGACGTGTGCGAAGGCAGCCTCGTCCCCGGCCTGGAGCGCCGTCACTAGAACGTCGTCGTCCTCGAAGGTCCTCGACCGACCTCGACCTGACGGTGCGGTGGCTCCCGTCACCGGTCGCAGCCCGACGGTGCACCCAGGAGCCGCGCGTCGCGCCGCGGTCCCCACCCGTGGCCGCGACCGTCCGGCACTGCCGTGCCAGCTCGCCCACCGGACTGACCGTGGACGCACCGGCCGCTCAGGCGCATCCCCAGGACGTCGTCATCGCCACGGCCCGTCACCGCGCCGGACCCCGATGACCGCATGGGTGCACTCTTCCAGCCTCCCGGCAGACGAGGTGCGTCCGCGCGAACGGGTGTGGTGCCGCGCGCCGGGCCGGGCTGAGCAGCGACGCCCCTCGAGGACGGCGGGACACCGGCACACGGGCCCTGACCCCGCGCCAGCTCCCCGGCGTTCCACCTCGAGGGGCATGTCCCGCCGGTCCCCTCCCGGCGGCGCGACCACCCTCCTCTCCGGAGGAGGTGCGGGAGTCTCGCGCGGCGTCGGGACACGACCGGCGCCCTCGAGTTCCGTGGCCGTGTAACGCAGGCGGACATCGGCATGTCTCACCGACATGCGGATCGAGAACGCGACAGTGCTCGTCACCGGCGCCAACCAAGGCTCGGGCCGGGAGTCCGCCCGGCAGTCACTCGAGCACGGGGCCGACACGGTGGCAGGCATGGACGAGGTTCTCACCGACGCCGACATCCGGGTGGTCGGGGCAGAGCTCGCTTCCCCGCCGTCGGCTCTGTGCGCGCCCTGCCTCGGCGTGGCCGACCGGCGAGCGACACCGTGACGCAGGCCCGACCCGGCCGCGGACGCGGGGCTCGCGTCGACCCGCTCCCGGACGCGATCCCGGCTGTGCTCACGTGTTCTCACTGACGACCGGGGCGGCGCTGCTCGCCGTCGCGTCGAGCATCGGCTACGGCGTGGGCGACGTCCTGGCGGGAGTGGCCGTCCGTCGCCACACAGCGTCGTCGGTTGCCCTCTGGGTGCAGCTGCTCGCGGTGGTCATGTTGACCGGTGGGGTGTTCCTCCAGCGGCCGGAACCGACCGTGCCTGGCCTGGTCTGGGGTGGCGTGGCCGGCGTGCTCGGAGCCCTCGGCGTGCTGGCCTTCTACACCGCACTGCAGAACGGGCCGACGTCGATCGTCGCCCCGGTGTCCGGCGCCGGTGTCGTGATCCCGCTCGTCGGCGGGCTGGTGACCGGCGAACAGCTCAGCGTCAGCGCGATCGTCGGGTTGGTCGCCGTCGTCGCCGGGATCCTGGTGATCGCCCTGCGGAGCGACAACGCTTCCCACACGACCGACATCTGGCCGCGACGACCACTGGGCGCCCCCGGACGATCCCAGGTGGCCCCCGTCCACGACCAGTGCAGGCCCTTCGCCTACGCACGCCCGGCGCTGGCTGCGGTGCTGTTGTCCGTGGTGGCGGCGGTCGGCTTCGGGTCCTTCTTCATCATCGTGGACGTGGCCATCGCGAGCGCTGCGCCCACGTCTGACGATGGCTTGGCCCTGGCCACGGCGCTGCTGGTGGCACTGGCAGTGCAAGCGGGTTCCCTGCTGGTCACCGTGCTGGCCGCGAGCCGTCACACGTTGCGGTGTGTACGTCCGAGTGCACGGCTGCTCGGCGTTGCCGGGGCGATCGCCGTGCTCGACGTCGCCTCCGACGTCGCACTGACGTACGCGATCGGCGTGGGCCCGCTGGCCGTGGTCGGCCCGCTGGGGTCGCTCGACCCGGTGGTCGCGGTGCTCATCGCCGCCGTCTTCCTGCGCGAACGCGTCAACCGCTGGCAGCTGGTCGGCGTCGCGCTGGCGCTGGCCGGCATTGGGCTCGTGTCCTCCTGAGCCCGGCGGTCCCGGCGCCCCTCAGTTCACGATGCCGACGGCACGAGGTCGAGCCACACCTCGCTCATGGTGGGGAAGCTCGGGATGACGTGGCGCAGCCTCTCGAGGGGCACGCGCCCCACGACGGCGACCGACGCGGCGTGCACCATGTCGGCGACGTCCTGACCGACGAACGTGGCGCCCACGAGCACGCTCGCGTCCTGGTCGACCACCAGGCTCACGCGCCCGCGGTAACCATCGGCGTGCAACTGGGCTCCGAGCACCTTCCCGAGGTCCGCCTCGACCACCCGCGCCCGTATCCCCCGCCCGACCGCCTGCGCGTGGGACAGGCCGACCGAGGCGACCTCGGGGTCGGTGAACAGGACTCGGGGCACGGCGTAGGAGTCCGCTTCCGCCAGGAAGTCCGGCTCTGCCCCCTGGCTCCGCGCCGCGATGGCGGCCGCTGCGACCCGGGCGTGGTAGCTGGCCTGGTGAGTGAAGAGTGCTCGGCCGTTCACGTCGCCGATCGCGTACAGCCAGTCGCTCCCCGGTACCCGCATGCTGTCGTCGACCTCGACGATCTCGCCGGGACGGAGTCCCGCCGCCTCCAGACCCAGGTCCTGGGTGGTCGGCCGCTTACCGGTCGCCACCAGGAGTTCGTCGGAGACGAGGGCCGTCCCGTCATCGAGCTGGACGGCGACCTCCCCGCCGGCTGCGGATCGGTCGACTCGGAGCACCCGGACGCCGAAGCGGACGTCCACCCCGGAGTCGCGCAGGCCCTCCAGCACCAACTCGCCGGCGAACGGTTCGAGATCGGGCAGCAGCGTGGCCCGCCGGCTCAGGACGACGACCCGTTCGCTGCCCAGCGAGCGCCAGGCCTGTGCCAGCTCGAGTGCGACGGCCCCACTGCCCAGGACGGTGAGCCTGCGGGGCGCCCGTCGGGCCGACGTCGCCTCTCTGTTCGTCCACGGGCCGGCCTGCGCCAGCCCTGGCACGTCCGGGAACGCGACCGTGGAGCCCGTGGCGACGATGACGGCGAGAGTCGCCGTCAGGACCAGCCGGCCGTCCGCCGTCTCCACGACCACCCGACGCGGGCCGTCGAGACGACCGTGTCCGCGGACGAACGTCGCGCCTGCCCCGGTGAACCCCTCGACCAACCCGCTGTCGTCGCGGTGGGAGATCACCTCGTCGCGATGTGCGAGGACGGCTGCCGCCTGGAGCGGACCGCTGATCACCTCGTGGGCGCCGGGCAGTCGGTGAGCCGAACGGAGTGCATGGCCAGCTCGGAGCATCGCCTTGCTCGGTACGCATGCCCAGTTGAAGCACTCCCCCCCGACCAGCTCGGACTCGACCATCGCGACGGAGAGCCCCGCCCGGAGCAGCGCAGTGGTCGCATCCTCCCCACCAGGTCCCGCACCGACGACGATGACGTCATGGGTGTTCGACGCGGGCCCCACCGAGCTGGATGTCATACCCGTGGTGTCTCCCCCACCTCTGCGGGCGTTACGGCCGTGGCGGGAGGGAGTGGTCGCTGCCCCCAGGATTCATCGGCGGGCCGCGTGCCGCGGGAGTGTCGGTCCGCGGCTGCTGCACGGATCATCGTCCTCGTGTCCGCCCTCGTTCTGGGCGTACTGGCGCTCCTCGCGGGCAGCTGGTGGGTGGTCGTAGCAATGGCACTGCTCATCGCGAGTCGCCTGGTCATCGCCGACGCGGGGAGCCGGCAACCGACCTGAACACCGGTCATCATCACCGAGGTGGCGCCGGCCGGCCCCTCCCGGAAAGCCGGGGAGGAACCCCCGGACCACCTGCAGGAGATCCCGTTCGGCCGCACCCGCCACTGGGTGCGGTCCGACTGGGTGCTCCCGCGGCATGAGGCGCGGACCACTCGATGCCCTGAGCTCCCGGTAGCCGCATCTCTTGGGACGAGCCGGGACGCGCGTCGAGTCGCCGACGCGACCAGCGCGAGCGGTGGTGACCCCCGTGGGGGGCGACCACCCTTCGACGCGTTGTTGCCGGTGGGCTCGGCCCCCCAGCTCTCGTCAGCAGACGTCTGCCACCAGCAGGACCCCCTGTGAGCTGGCCCCCTAGGTTGGGCTGCATGCGTGCTGTGCAGATCACCCGCTTCGGCGGCCCCGAGGTCATGGACGTCGTCGACCTGCCCGACCCGGTCCCCGGGGACGGCGAGCAGCTCTTCGACATCAGCTCGTCGGGCGTGAATTTTGCAGATACTCACCAGACCGAGGACACCTACCTCGCCAAGCAGACCCTGCCGCTCATCCCGGGCGCGGAGTTCGTCGGCACCCTCGCCGGCGGCGGCCCGCGGGTGGTCGGCCTGGTCGGCGGCGGCGGGTACGCGCAGAAGGTCGCCACCAACCCGCGGCTGACCTGGCCGGTGCCCGACGCCGTCACCGACGAGCAGGCCCTCGCCGTCGTCCTGCAGGGCGCGACCGCCTGGCACCTGCTCAGGACCTCCGCGCACCTGGCCTCCGGCGAGTCGGTCGTGGTCATCGCCGGCGCCGGCGGGGTCGGCTCGCTCGCCGTCCAGCTGGCGAAGCGCTGGGGCGCGGGCCGGGTCATCGCCACCGCCTCCAGCCCGGAGAAGCGCGCCCTGGCCGAGTCCCTCGGCGCCGACGCCACCGTCGACCCGGCGCTGGCCGACGACGACCCGAAGGCCTTCACCGCTGCACTCCGCGAGGCCAACGGCGGCAGGCGCGTCGACGTCGTCCTGGAGATGACCGGCGGGAACGTGCTCGACGGGTCACTGTCCGCGCTGGCGCCGTTCGGCCGGCTGGTCGCCTACGGCATGGCCGGCCGGGAGGCCCCCAAGCCGGTCAACGTCCCCTCGCTGATGGGCACCAGCCGGGCGGTCATCGGCTTCTGGCTGGCGCACTGCTTCAGCCGCCCGGAGATGCTGGACGCCGCGATGGGCGAGCTGCTCCCCCTCGTCGCCGACGGCGCCCTGCAGCCGGTCTCCGGCGGCCGCTACCCGCTGACCGCCGTCCGGGAGGCCCACCAGGACCTCCGCGCCCGGCGCACCAGCGGCAAGCTCACCCTCGACCCCGCGCGCTGACACCGCGGGCCGGGCCACCCCGAACGGAGGAACCGCTCAAGCACTCCCCCGGCGACGCCGTTGCAGGGGCATGGAGGACTCCCGGGGCGTCGCGTGGCGCGTGGTCCCGATCGCCTGCGCGCTGCTGGCCGTCCCCACCGTCCTGGCCCCGGACAGCCCGACCGCCTCGGTCACCTACCTGGCCGCGCTGGTGCTGGTCGTCGGCGCGGTCTGGCGCGGTGCCCTGCAGCTGCACGGCGGCGCCCGGCAGCCCTGGGTGCTGCTCGCGCTGGCCGCCACCGCCTGGCTGGCCGGCGACACCGTCCAGCGGGTGTACGACGCCGTCGGGCTGAGCACCGACTGGGTCGGCCTGCCCGACCTGTTCTGGCTGGCCTCCTACCCGCTGATGATCGCCGCGGTGGTCGGCATGGTCCGCAGCCGGGGCATGTCGCGCACCCAGCGCGTCGAGATGCGGCTGGACGTGTTGGTGGTCGCGGTCGCCGCTGCCGTCAGCTCGTGGCAGCTGCTCGTCCGGCCGGCCTACAGCACCGACACCGTCTCGCTGACCACGCTGGTCGGCGCCCTCTACCCCCTCGCGGACGTCGCCGTCTTCGCGCTGGCCCTCACCCTGCTGCTGGCCCCCGGGCGCCGCGGCGTGCCCACCGCCCTGCTGATGGCCTGCTTCGTGCTGACCTTCCCGATCGACTGCGCGCAGGCGCTGCTCCCGCTGTTCGCCCCCGGGCTGGACGGCGCGCACCTGGACGGCGCCCTCACCGTCGTCAACGGCCTGCTCGGCGCGGCCGCGCTGCACCCGCGGCGGGCCGAGCTGACGACGGCGCCCACTGCGCGCGGCTCGGCACCGCTGGACCGCTGGCGGGTGCTCCTGCTGGGGGTCTCGCTGGCCGCGGTGTCGCTGACCTCCGCGCTGGCCTCCGGCTGGCAGGCCGTCGTCCCCTCGCTGGTCGCGACCCTGGTCGTCACCGCCGCCGTGGTGCTGCGCTTCTACCGGGTCGTCCGGGAGCGCGAACGCGCCGAGGCGGCCCTGCAGTACCAGGCGCACCACGACCAGCTCACCGGCGCGGCCAACCGGACGCTGCTCATGCGGCGGCTCACCGACGACCTCGCGACCGGCGCGACCGCCTCGCTGGCGCTGGTCTTCATCGACCTCGACGGGTTCAAGCCGGTCAACGACGTGCACGGGCACCAGGCCGGTGACGTCGTGCTGCAGGCGGTGACCTCCCGGCTGCAGGCGCTGGTGCGCCAGGCCGACACCGTGGCCCGGGTCGGCGGGGACGAGTTCGTCTTGCTCTGCCCGGGCACCGACGAGGACGGCGCCCAGACGCTCGCCCGGCGGATCGCCGAGGCCGTGGGCCGGCCGGTGCCGCTGGTCGGCGACCACGGCGCCACCCGGGTCCAGGTGCAGGCCAGCGTCGGGGTGCTGGCGGTCACGGCCGAGCGGGTCGCCGGGCTGCGGGCGGGTGCGGCGGACGCCGAGCGGGTCACCGCCCGGGTGGCCGACGACCTGCTCCGCTCGGTCGACGCGGCGATGTACGCCGCCAAGCGCGACGGTGGCGGCGTCCGCACCGCCGAGCTGGCCGGGGTCTGAGCCCTACAGCAGCCGGTTGGTCCAGAGCAGCGAGGCGACGATGCCGAGGAAGGCGAACAGCAGGCCGCCTCGGACGAACCACGGGCTGATGTCCTGCGGCTCGGTCGTGTAGCCGATCTGGCTGCCCAGGTCCTCGTAGACCTGCTCCAGCTCCTGCGCGGTGGCCGCCTCGCTGTAGCTGCCGCCGGTGTCGTCGGCGATCTCCTCCAGCGTCGAGCGGTCGACCGGTACCGGCACGGTCTCCCCGTTGAGGTCAAGCGTGCCGTAGTCGGTGCCGAACGCGATCGTGGAGACCGGCACCTGGGCGGCGTTGGCCGCGTCGATGGCCTGCGTCGCCTCCCGCCCGACGGTGCTGTAGCCGTCGGACAGCAGCACGATCCGGGCCGGCGGCAGCTCCTCGCCCCCGGCCTCCAGGCTGGCCTGGAAGTTGGTGATCGCGGTCAGCGAGGTGAAGACGGCGTCACCGATCGCGGTCGCCTCGGCCAGCTCCAGGTTGTCGATGGCGGTGGCGACCTGGTCGCGGTCGGTGGTCGGGGTGACCAGCGTGCTCGCCGTCCCGGCGAAGCTGACCAGTCCCAGGTTGATCCGCGCCGGCAGCACGTCGACGAACTCCTTGGCCGCCTGCTGCATCGCGCTGAACCGGTCGGGCTCGATGTCGGTGGCCCGCATCGACAGCGAGACGTCGACGGCCATGATCACCGTCGCCCGCTCGCGCGGCACCCGCACCTCGGTGCTCGGCTGCGCCAGCGACACGACCAGCACGGCGAGGCCCAGCGTGACCAGGCCGAAGGCCACGTGCCGCCGCCAGCCGGCGCGCTTGGGCACCAGCGAGCCGAGCAGCGCCACGTTGGTGAAGCGCGCGGCGTACCGGGCCCGGCGCAGCTGCAGCAGCACGTACAGCCCGAGCAGGGCGGCCACGGCCAGCAGGGCCGCCAGCCACCACGGGGACTGGAAGGTCATCGGGAAGCTCCTCCGCTGCCGGCACGCCGGCGCTCTGCCACGAAGCGGACGACGTCGGACAGCCAGTCGCGGTCGGTCTGCAGCCGCAGGTGCCCGGCCCCGCACCGGCGCAGTGCCGTGGCGACCTCCCGGCGCTGGGCGGCCGCGCCCTCGGCGAAGCGGCGGCGCACCTCCGCGTTGCCGGTCGGCACCTCGAGGGTCTGCCCGCTCTCCGGGTCGACGACGGTCAGCAGGCCCACGTCGGCCAGCTCCAGCTCGCGGGGGTCGACCACCTCGATCGCCAGCAGCTCCTGCCGGGCCGCCAGCCCGCGCAGCGGGCGCTCCCAGTCGGAATCGCCCAGGAAGTCGGAGATCACCACGACCAGGCCGCGCCGGCGCGGTGGCCGGCGCAGCGACTCCAGCGCCGCGGCCAGGTCACCGCGGCGCCCGCTCGCGGCCCGCGGGGTGGCCACCACCGAGCGGAGCAGCCGGTCGGCGGCCATCCGCCCGGGCACCGCCGGGTAGCGGTCGACCCGCTCCCCGGTGGTGACGACGGCGCCCAGCCGGTTGCCGCCGCGCACGGTGAGGTGGCTGACCGCGGCGAGCCCGGCGATGGCCAGGTCGCGCTTCTCGCAGTTCGCGGTGCCGAAGTCCAGGCTCGCCGAGAGGTCGAGCACCGCCCAGGTCTCCAGCTCGCGGTCGGCGATGGTCTCCCGGACGTGCGGCACCTGGGTGCGCGCGGTGACCGGCCAGTCCATCCGCCGGACGTCGTCGCCCGGGTGGTACGTGCGGGAGTCACCGGCCTCGCTGCCCGAGCCCGGCACCAGCCCCAGGTGGTCGCCCTGCAGCAGCCCGTCGAGCCGGCGGCGGACGGTCAGCTCGAGGCGCCGGAGCAGCACCTCGGCGTTGCTGCCGTCACCGAAGTGCGGTGGCGCGCCGTCCGCGGCCGACCGGCCGGCCGGCGGCCCGTCGTCCTGCTGCGCCTCCGAGGGGCCGGTCACACCGATCCGTCGGGCCGGTCAGCCGGGGAGGCCGCCGAGGCGCCCGTGCCCGGCTGCCCGTTGGGCTGCCCGTTCGACGGGCCGGTGGGCTGACCGGGGCGCTGCTGCTGGCCGTACTGGCCGAACTGCGGCTGCTGCCCGTACTGCTGCTGCTGGGGCGGGCCGAACTGGCCCGGCTGGCCCTGCGGCGGGCCGAACTGGCCCGGCTGCCCGTACGGCCCGGGCTGCCCGTTCGGCTGGCCGTTGGGCTGCCCCTGCGGCTGGCCGTTCGGCGCACCGCCGTTGGGCGGGCCGAAGGAGCCGCCGCCGAACCCGGGCACCACCGGACCGCCCGGGCTGCCCGGGCCGTAGCCGCCGGAGCGCTGCCGCGGGGTGACCTGCGGCAGCGGGACGCTCTGCACCACGCGCTTGACGATGTGGTCGGCCGGCACGCCGTCGGCCAGGGCGTCGTAGGAGAGCACCAGCCGGTGCCGGAGCACGTCGCCGGTGACGTCGAGGACGTCCTGCGGCAGCACGTAGTCGCGGCCGCGGATCAGCGCCAGCGCCCGGCTGGCGGCGATCAGGCCCAGCGAGGCACGCGGGCTGGCGCCGTAGGAGACCCAGTTCGCGACGTCGGCCATGCCGTGCTCGCGGGGCGCCCGGGTGGCCACCACCAGCCGGACGACGTAGTCGACCAGCGCGTGGTGGACGAAGACCTCCGAGGCGGTGCGCTGCAGCCGGCGGACGTCATCGGGGCCGAGCACCGTCTCCGCGGACGGCGGGTTCGAGCCCATCCGGTAGATGATCTCCCGCTCCTCCTCCGGGCTCGGGTAGTCGACGAGCACCTTGAGCAGGAAGCGGTCGCGCTGGGCCTCGGGCAGCGGGTAGACGCCCTCGTTCTCGATCGGGTTCTGGGTGGCCAGCACCAGGAACGGGTCGGGCAGCTTGTGGGTGACGCCGCCGATGGAGACCTGCCGCTCGGCCATGACCTCCAGCAGCGCCGACTGCACCTTGGCCGGCGCGCGGTTGATCTCGTCGGCGAGCACGAAGTTGGCGAACACCGGGCCGAGCTCGGTGTCGAAGGCGTCCTGGCCGGACTTGTAGATCCGGGTGCCGAGGATGTCGGCGGGCACCAGGTCCGGGGTGAACTGCAGCCGGGCGAACTCGCCACCGACCACGCGCGCGAGGGTCTCGACGGCGAGGGTCTTCGCGACGCCGGGCACACCCTCCAGGAGCACGTGCCCGCGGGCGAGCAGGCCCACGAGCATCCGCTCGACGAGCCGGTCCTGGCCCACGATGACCCGCTTGATCTCGAACAGCGCGCGCTCCAGGCGCGCCGCGTCGACCGAGGGAGGGGTGGGCTGATCGGAGACGGGCGGGCTGCTGGCAGCGGTCACACGAGCCAGTCTCCTACACCTGGCTGTGCGGGCCACCGGACGCCGGGCGGGCCGGTCGCCGTCCCCCGATCGTGCGGTCCCCTGCCCACGAGGGGCCGGGGCTGCTAGCCTCGTCCGTGCGTCGGGCAGCTCCCCCCGTGGCTGCCCGACGCCCTCATCTGCGCGGTCGAGGCACTGCCTCCCGCGCCTCGGATCAGCCGGTCGGCCGCACCGCGCCGAAGTAGTCGCCGCCGTACCACATGTTGCTGATCCTGACGACGTCACCGCTCTGCGGGGCCTGCACGACCTTGCCGCCGCCGAGGTAGAGCGCCACGTGGTAGATCGAGCTGTAGGCGCTGCCGCTGGCCCAGAAGACGAGGTCACCGGCCTGCAGGTCCTCGCGCGCCACGGTCTGGCCGCGGAACCGGTACCACTGGTCGCGGCTGGTACCGCCGATCTGGATGCCGGCCTGGGCGTAGGCGTACTGGGTCAGCCCCGAGCAGTCGAAGCCCCAGATGTCGGTGTCCGGCGGGATGCCGTAGCTGGGCCCGCCGCTGCCGCCGCCGCCCCAGGAGTAGGGCAGCCCGAGCTGGGTCTTGGCCGCCGCGATCGCCGTCTGCACCGCGCCGCCCGAGGGCACGCCGGCGGTGGTGCCCTGCGGCGGTGCGGGCACGCTGACCGGCGGCTTGACCGTCGAGGCACCCGTGCCGGCCGACGACCCGGACGACGAGGACCCGGACGACGCCGAGCCGGACGACGACCCGGACGACGAGCCGGCCGGCCGCGAGGTGCTGGCGCGCGCAGCTGCTGCGGCCTGCTGCGCGGCGGCCGCCTCGGCAGCGGCCCGCTGGCCCTGCAGCGCGGTGAGCGTCTGCTCCGCCGACGCCAGTCCCGCCTCGTACTGCTCCTGCTGCTCGGCCAGCGCACCGGCCTGGCTGCGCGCCGCGGACTCCTGCTCCTGCGCGGTCGCCAGCAGCGTGGCGGCCTCGACCTTGAGCGTGTCGGCCTGGGCGACGCTCACCTGGGCCGCCTCGTCGGCGGCGTTGGCCTGCTCCTCCAGCACGGTGAGCTGGGCGACGACGTCGACCCGGTGCTCCCCCACCGCGTCGAGCAGGGCGGCCCGCTCGAGCAGCTCGGCGGGGCCGCCGGAGGTCATCAGCGCCAGGGCGCCGGCGTTGGTGCTGCCCTGCATGTAGCTGTCCCGGGCGAAGGCGGCGACGTCGTCGCGGCCACCCTGCAGCTCGACCTCGGCCTGCGCGGCGGCAGCGGCGGCGGCGGCGGCCGCGGCGCGCGCCTCGTCGTAGGCGGCCTGCGCGTCCTCGTAGTCCTGCAGCGCGATGTTGGCCGCGGCCGAGGCGTTGGCGGCGGCGGACTCCGCCGCGGCGAGCGCGGCGCTCACCTGCCCGACCTGTGCGGCAGCGGCCTGCCGGGCCTGCTCGGCGGCGCTGATCTGGGAGTCGCTGGGGTTGACCGGGGCGGCCGAGGCGGTGCCGGGCGCGAGGCCCAGCCCGACCGCGGTGACGGCGGCGACGCCGACGACCCGGGTCGCCCAGCGGCGGCCCGCCCGGCGTCCCGTGGTGCTCTGCTGCGTCCTGACCTGCGTGTGCACTGTCCCGACTCCTCCGTTGCCCGGCGCCCAGGGTTCGTGGCGGCGCCGGTCTCGACCAGTCCCGGCACACCCGTCGGGGTGCGCTCTCCCGGGTGTGATCGACGCGATCGGGTGAGGCGCGTAGAGCTGCGGAGGACATCTCCCCCCTCGGGGGGAGGTCAGGGGCTACGGACGGTCACCTCGGTGAGGTGCTGGAACGGCCCCGCGAGGTGAGTTGCTGGAACGGCCACCCTTCAGGGGCCCGCGCCGAGCTCGCGAGGCGTGGGGGGAAGGGTGGTCCTTCTAGTTCACCTGCTTCTCGGCTCCGGACCAGAACGCCTCGCGGAGCTTGAACTTCTGGATCTTGCCGGTCGCCGTCCGCGGGATGGCGTCGCGGAACTCCACCCGCTTGGGCGCCTTGTACCCGGCCAGCGAGCCGCGGACGTGCGCGATGATCTCCGCCTCGGTGACCTCGGCCCCCTCGGCGCGCACCACCAGCGCGGTGACCATCTCGCCCCACTTCTCGTCGGGCACGCCGATGACCGCGACCTCGGCGACGGCGGGGTGGCTGAAGACGGCGTCCTCCACCTCGATCGAGGAGACGTTCTCCCCGCCGGTGATGATCACGTCCTTCTTGCGGTCGGAGATGGTGAGGTAGCCGCCCTCGTCGAGGGTCCCGCCGTCGCCGGTGTGGAACCAGCCGCCGTCGAGCGCCTCGGCGGAGGCGTCCGGGTTCTCCCAGTAGCCGGCCAGCACGGTGTTCCCCCGGGCCAGCACCTCACCGCTCTCGCTGGTGGTGATCCGGGTGCCGAGCGCGGGCACCCCGGCGCGGGAGAGCGCCTTCGCCCGGGCCTGCGGGTCCAGCCCGTCGTACTCCGCGCGCGACCGGTTGATCGTCAGGAGCGGCGCGGTCTCGGTGAGGCCGTAGATCTGGTTGAACTCCCAGCCGAGCTCCTCCTCGACCCGGGCGATGGTGCGCGAGGGCGGCGGCGCGCCGGCGACGATGATCCGCACCCGGTCACGGCCGGGCACCGGGCCGTCCCAGTCGGCGGCGGCCTCCAGCACCGCGTTCCACACCGCGGGCGCCCCGGCCATCAGCGTGACGCCGTGCTGCTCGACGCGGCGGAGGATCTCCGCGCCGTCGACCTTGCGCAGCGCCACCTGGGTCACGCCCAGGCCCGCGCTGGTGTACGGCAGCCCCCAGCCGTTGCAGTGGAACATCGGCAGCGTGTGCAGGTAGACGTCGCGGTCGCTGACCTGCATGTGCATGCCGAACGTCGTGGCGTTGACCCAGATGTTGCGGTGGGTCATCTGCACGCCCTTGGGCCGCGCCGTCGTCCCGCTGGTGTAGTTGATCGTGGCGGTGGCGTCCTCGTCGGGCTCGCGCCACGGCGCGGGCTCGGTCTCGGGGCGCAGCAGCCCGGACTCGTACTCCTCGCCCAGCAGGAACCGGTGCGGGACGTCGATGCCGGCCAGCTGCCCCTCGATCTCGGGGTCGGCCAGCAGCACGCTGGCGCCGCAGTGCTCGACGATGTAGCTGAACTCCCCGGGCGAGAGCCGGAAGTTGACCGGCACCAGCACCCGGCCGGCCGACGGGACGGCGTAGAGCAGCTCGAGCAGCCGCGCGGAGTTGTGGCTCACCACGGCGACCCGCTCGCCCTCGCCGACGCCCAGCGCGTCCAGCCCGGCGGCGATCGCCCGGGCGCGGCGCGCCAGCTCGCGGTAGCTCAGCGAGCCCAGCGACGTGGCGGGCTGGGTCGGCTCGTCGACGACGCCGACCCGGTCGCCGTAGACCAGCTCCGCCCGGTCGAGGAAGTCACGGGTGGTCAAGGGCACGCGCATTGCCGGCTCCCTGGTGCCTGGGCCGGCTGCGGTGCCGGCCGCGGAACGTGGTCGCCGTCACGCTAACCGGCCGCTCCTCAGCCGACGAGTGGCCCCGGCGCAGGCCGGAAGCTCAACGGCGGCTCCGGCGGGGTGCCGGTGACGATCGCCTCGGCGCGCGCCCGGATCGCCTCGATCCGGTTGGTCGAGGTGAGCACGTAGAACTGCCCGCCGGTGATCGCGTCGACGACCAGACCGGCCACCTCGTCCGGCGGCCGGCCTGCGGCGAGCAGCTCGTCCATCCGCGCGGCCGACTCCTGGTCGACCTCGCGGCCGGTGGCCGGACCGGCCGAGGCCGGGCGGTTGCGGTCCGAGGAGCCGAACCGGGTGGCCACCGGGCCGGGGCAGAGCACCGAGACCCCGACCCGGGCGCCGACCTCGCGCAGCTGCAGGTGCAGCGCCTCGGACAGCGCGACCACGGTGTGCTTGGACGGGCCGTAGACCCCCAGCGTGCCGGCGAACAGCCCGAACACCGACGCCGTGTTCACCACGTGCCCGGCGTCCTGCTCGAGTAGCACCGGCACGAAGGAGCGGATGCCGTTGAGCACTCCCCCGGCGTTGACCCCGAGCACCCAGTCGGCGTCGCCGCGCGAGATCTCCCACAGCGGGCTGTGCGGGCCGCCCACCCCGGCGTTGTTGCAGACGACGTGCACCGCGCCGAAGGCCGCCAGGGCCGCGTCGCGCAGGGCGTCGACCTGGTCGGCGTCGGACACGTCGGTGACCACCGTGCGCACCCGGGCGCCCTGGTCGGCCAGCCCGGCGGCCGCGGCCTCGAGCGCCGGGCCCTCCACGTCGGCCAGCACGACGGCCATGCCCTCGGTGGCGAACCGGCGGCTCAGCGCCAGCCCGATGCCGCTGGCCGCACCGGTGACGACGGCGACCCGGCCCGGACCGACGGGGGCCGGCATGGCGCCGGTCACCCGGGACCCTCGGCGGTCAGCTGGGCGCGCAGCCCGAGCATGTCGGCGACCGCCCAGTGGTCGACCAGCAGGCCGTCCTCCAGCCGGACGACGTCGATCACGGCCCAGGTGACCGCCCGGCCGGTGGCCGGGACGCCCATCCACTCCCCGCGGTGCGTGCCGGCGAAGGTCTGCCGGGTGACCACCTGGTCCCCCTCGGCCACCATGTCCTCGATGGTCACGTGCAGGTCGGGGAAGGCCGCCCGCATCGCGCGGAAGGCGGCCTTCCCGGCCTCCGGCCCGCTCGGTGCCCCCGGCGGGGCCGAGTGGTTGACGAACCGCGGCGACCGCACCGCGTCGGCCACCGCCTCGTCGCCGCCGGTCTTGAACTCCTCGATCCAGCGGCGGACGACGGCCTTGTTGCCCTCGGTGCTCACCCGCGGGCGAACGACGGGTCCGGCGCCGCCTGCGTGGCGCCGGCCGGGCGCCGGGTCAGCTCGCTCTCCGGGATGGTCAGCGGGAAGTGGCACGCCGCCTGGTGGCCGGGCAGCAGCTCCACCAGCTGGGGCTCCTCCTCGGCGCACTTGAGCTGGGCGCGCGGGCAGCGGGTGCGGAACCGGCAGCCGCTCGGCGGGTCGACCGGCGACGGCGGCTCCCCGGCCAGCGCCACCGGCTTGTTGGCCCGGCCGGTGGCCGGGTCGATCCGCGGGATCGAGTCCAGCAGCGCCGAGGTGTAGGGGTGCAGCGGCTGCCGGTAGATCCCGTCGGCCGGTCCGATCTCGGCCAGCTGACCGAGGTACATGACCGCCACCCGGTCGCTGACCTGCTTGACCAGCGCCAGGTCGTGGGCGATGAACAGGTAGGAGAGGTTGAGCTCGCGGCGCAGCTTCTCGAACAGGTTGAGCACCTGGGCCTGGATGAGCACGTCGAGGGAGGAGACCGCCTCGTCGCAGATGACCAGGGCGGGGTCCAGGGCGATCGCGCGGGCGATGGCCACCCGCTGGCACTGGCCACCGGAGAGCTCGTGCGACCGCCGCTTCGCGTACTGCGAGGGGTCCAGGCCGACCAGGTCCAGCAGCTCCTCGACCCGGCGCTTGCGGCTGCTCGCGTTGCCCTCGCCGTAGCCGACCAGCGGCTCCTCGACGAGCTCGGAGATCCGCCAGCGCGGGTTCAGCGAGCCGAACGGGTCCTGGTAGACCATCTGCATCTGCCGACGGGCCTGCTTGAGGTCCTTCCGGCGCAGCGTCATCAGGTCGGTGCCCTGGAACTCGACCTCGCCGGACTTGGGCCGCGGCGCCTGGATGACCGAGCGGGCCAGGGTGGACTTCCCCGACCCGGTCTCCCCCACCACGCCGAGCGTCTCACCGGCGTAGACGTCGAAGGACACGTTGGACACGGCGTGGACGACCCCGCCCTTGACCCCGCCGGCGCCGCGCACCGGGAACTCCTGCACGAGGTTCCGGGCGCGCAGCAGCGGGGTCTTCGACGGCGTGGACGGGCCCTGCGGTCGCTGGTCGACGGCGGTCACTGGGCGGCTCCCTGGTCGTGTGCGGTGGACTGGTGGGCCGCCTCGGTCGCCGGCGTCAGGGCGGCCGTGACCGCGGGGGCCGTGTCGAGCTCGGTGCCGGCGGGGTGCCAGCAGGCGTACGAGTGGCCCGGCTCGTGCTCGAGGAACGGCGGGTGCTCCAGGCACTTGTCGGTGGCGTTGGAGCACCGCGGCCGGAACGGGCAGCCCTTGGGCAGCGCGCTGAGGTCCGGCGGCTGCCCGGGGGTGACGGGCAGCATCGAGTGCGGCTCGCGCTCCAGCGCGGGGATCGCCCCGAGCAGGGCGCGGGTGTAGGGCATCCGCACGTTGGAGAACAGCGTGTGGACCGGGGCCTGCTCGACCGCCCGCCCGGCGTACATGACGACGACGTCCTCCGCGTAGCTGGCCGCCAGCCCGAGGTCGTGGCTGATCATGATGACCGCCATGCCGAGCCGCTCGCGCAGCTCCACCAGCAGCTCCATGATCTGGGCCTGGGTGGTGACGTCGAGGGCGGTGGTCGCCTCGTCGGCGATGAGCAGCCGTGGGTTCCCGGCCAGCGCGATCGCGATCATCACGCGCTGGCGCATGCCGCCGGACAGCTGGTGCGGGTACTCGTGGAAGCGCCGCTCGGGCGCCGGCAGGCGGACCAGCCGGAGCAGCTCGATCGCCCGGGCGTGCGCGCCCTTCTTGTCCAGGTCGCTGTGCGCCCGGACGGCCTCGGTGATCTGGCTGCCGATCTTCATCGTCGGGTTCAGCGACCGCGCCGGGTCCTGGAACACCATGGCGATGTCGCCGCCGCGCAGCTTGCGCATCTCCCGGTCGGGCAGCCCGATGAGCTCGCGGCCCTCGAACCGGATCGACCCGGTGATCTGCGCGGCCGGCGGCAGGAGCCCCATGAGCGCCCGGGAGCTGACGCTCTTGCCCGACCCGGACTCGCCGATGATCGCCATCATCCGGCCGGGGACCAGCTCGTAGGAGAGCCCGTTGACCGCGTTGACCCGCCGGCCCCGGCCGGTGAACTGCACCCGCAGGTCCTCGACCTGCAGCAGCGGCTCCCCGGGGCTCCGGTGTGCACCCGCCGTCGGGGACGGGTCCCCGATCACGCCCGTGGTGACCTGGCTGTCCGCGACCGGGTACGCCGCTGTCCGCTCGCTCATCGACCGCTCCATCGCGCCCGGAGGTTCTCCCCGAGGAGGTTGAAGGACAGCACGGTGACCAGCAGCGCCACGCTCGGCCAGACGACGAGCATCGGCGTCGCGGAGAGGCTGAGCTGGCCGTCGGCCACCATGTTGCCCCAGCTGGGGGCTGGGGCGGGGATGCCCAGACCGAGGAAGCTCAGCGCTCCCTCGATGATGATCACGATGCCCATGCCGAGCATGCCGAAGGTGATCAGCTGCGGGGCGATGTTGGGCGCCAGGTGCCGGAACAGCACCCGCCAGGCGGGTGTGCCGGCCAGTTCGGCCGCGGCCATGAAGGGCTGGCCCCGCAGCCGGAGCACCGCCGACCGGGCCACCCGGGCGACCGCCGGGATGCTGAAGAAGGTCAGCGCGAAGATCGTGTTGCGGATGCTCGGGCCGAGGGCCTGGGCCACCGCGAGGGTGAGCACCAGCGACGGGAAGGCGATGAGCACGTCGAGCACCCGCATGATCACGGTGTCGACGACCCCGCCGAGGTAGCCCGACAGCGCACCCAGCGTGCCGCCGAGCACCAGGCCGACGATGTTGACCGCGAAGGCGATGAACAGCGAGGCGCGGCCGCCGTGCAGCAGCCGGGACAGGATGTCGTTGCCGTTGGGGTCGGTGCCGAGCAGGTGACCGGGCGACCCGGGCCCCAGGTAGCTCTCCAGCACGTTGCCGCCGACCGGCTTGGGCAGGCCGAGCACGGTCGGACCCAGGAAGCAAGCGGCGACGATCAGCACGATCGCGCCGCCGGGCAGCCAGAGGCCCAGCTTCCCGCGCCACCGCCGCCCACCGGGGACGGCGTCGTCCTGCTCGGCGGCCGGCCGCTCCGCGACCTGCAGGGGTGTCTCAGCGAGCGCCATAGCGGATCCTCGGGTCCAGGACGGCGTACATGAGGTCGACGAGCAGGTTCGCCACCACGGCCACCAGGGCGAAGATCACCACGGCGGCCTGCACGACGACGAAGTCGCGGGTGTTGATCGCCTGCAGCAGCATCTGGCCGACGCCGGGCAGCGCGAAGATCTGCTCGATGATCACGGTGCCGCCGATGAGCGCGCCCAGGTTCAGGCCGACCACGGTGATCAGGCCGAACGACGAGTTCCGGAACGCGTGCTTGATCAGCACCTGCCACGGGCCGATGCCCTTCGCCCGGGCGGTGGTGACGTACTCCTCCTGCTGCATCTGGTCGACCAGGTCGCCGCGCAGGAAGCGGGTGTAGAAGCAGAACAGCGGCAGCCCGATCGCCGCCGACGGCAGGATCATCGGCTCGAGGTTGGCCCACAGCCCCTCGGACAGCGGGACGTACCCGATGGCCGGCAGCGCGCCCAGCTGCACCGCGAAGACCAGCACCAGGATCAGCGCCAGCACGTAGTTGGCGACCGAGAGGCCCAGCGTGCTGATCATCATGCTGATCCGATCGACGACCCCGTTCGGCTTGTAGGCCGCGAGCAGGGCCACCGGCACCGCCAGCAGCAGCGACACGAAGAAGGCCAGGAAGACCAGCTCCCCGGTGACCGGCAGCCGCTCCCCCAGCACGTCGCTCACCGGCTGCCCGCTGACCAGGGAGTTGCCCAGGTCGCCGGTGACGGCGTTGCCCAGCCAGCTCAGGTAGCGGGAGACCCCGGACTCGTTGAGCCCGAGCCGCTCCTCGAGCAGCGCGATGTCCTCCGGGGTGGCCTCCGGGCCCAGCAGCTGCTGGGCCGCGTTGCCGGGGATCAGGCTGAGCACCCAGAAGGTGAGGACGGTGACGCCGAGCATGATCGGGATGGCCATGAGCAGCCGCTTCACGACCAACCGGAGGGCCGGCGAACCGGTCACCCGGCGGAGCGGGGAGACCCGCGGGTCCCGGCTGACCGGGACCCGCGGGAGGGTGGCAGTGGTCACTGCTCCTGCCAGACCTCGTCCCAGATGACCCCGGCGTTGACCAGGATCGGCGGGATCTTCGTGGTGAGACCCGGACCGTGCACGCCGGCCGCCGAGATGTTCGCCGGGGCGAAGGCCAGGCCGAAGGGCGCGTAGAAGTTCTTCGCGATCAGCTCACCGGCCTGCCGGTACAGGTCCGCCCGCTCGGCCTCGTCGACCGTGGCGGAGGCGTCGTTCAGCAGCTGGTCCAGCGCCGGGTCGTCGACCCCGCTGTAGGGCACACCGGACTGGAAGCGGAAGCCGACGCCGACACCGGCGGCGGGGTCCCAGGCACCGGCGGTCTGCAGCATGGCCTGCCACTGGCCACCGGTGAACTCCTGGATGACGCCGGAGAGCTGGTAGTCGTTGATCTCGACGTCGATCCCGGCCTCCTGCCACTGCGTCTGCAGGGCGGTGTTGATCTGCGTGGCGACGTAGTTGCTGATCGTGCCGAGCCGGACGGTGAGCCCGCCGAGCTCCTCGACCAGCGCCTTCGCGGCGTCCAGGTCGTACTCCGGGTAGCCCTCGACCTCGGGCTCGTAGAACTTGCCGCCGGGGCCGGTGAAGCTCTGGCTGACGTCGTAGGTGCCCTTGAAGATGCCCTCGTTGATCGCCTCGAAGTCCGTGGCGCGGTAGATCGCCTCACGGGCCTTGACGTCGTTGAAGGGTGCGATCGCGGTGTTCAGCTGGATGACGTACGGCGACGTCGCCGGCTGCACGACCACCTGGAGCTGGTCGTTCTGCTGCGCCTGCTCGAGCAGCGGGGTGGTGTTCAGCCCCTCGTAGACCTGGGCCTGACCGGCCTGCAGCGCCTGGTAGGCGGGCTGGTCGCCACCGATCGACTGGAAGGTGAGCCCGTCGAGGTAGGGCAGGCCCTCCTTGAAGTAGGTCGGGTTCTTCTTCAGCACCAGCGAGGAGCTGAGCTGGTTGGACTCGACCGTGAAGGGGCCCGCGCCGACCGGCGTGATCTTGAAGGCGTCCTCGCCGAGCTCCTCGAGGGCGGTCGGGGAGGCGATCCAGTTGACGTTGCTGGCCGGGAAGGAGGCCAGGATCGCCGGGTAGGGCCGGGTGAAGGTGAGCTGGACCGTCAGCGGGTCGACCACCGAGATGCCGTTCGGGGCCAGCGGCCAGGTCGGCTTGCAGGTGCAGGGGTTGGCGAGGTCGCGCTCCCAGTTGAAGCGCACCGCCTCGGCGTCCAGCGGCGTGCCGTCGCTGAACTCGATGCCGTCGCGGAGCTTCACCGTGAAGGTGAGCCCGTCCTCGGACATCTCGGCGCTCTCGGCCTGGTTGGGGGTGACCTCGGCGTTGGAGCCGTCGTCCTCGGCCTTGAGCAGGAACAGCCCACCGAAGATCGCCTGGTTCATCGCGATGTTGGAGCCACCGGTGGTGTTGGTCGCCGGGTCCAGGCCGGCGGGCCACGAGCCGGCGAAGGAGGCGTCCTCCAGGACGGTCAGCTCACCACCGGCCACCGGCTCGCCGCCGCCACCACCGGCGGCCGGGTCGGTGGAGTCGTCGTCGCCGCCGGAACCGCAGGCGGTGAGGATCATCAGGGCCGCGGCGATCGGGGCCAGCTTCTTCATTCGTCTCACGTGGGTAGCTCCCGCTTCAGTGGGCGTCGTTGGCTGCGCGGATCCGGCGATGGCCGGTGAGCGAACAGGTGCCTCGCGGTGGTCGCGGCCGGAGTGACCGGGCTCACTGCGTCTCCAGAAGAGTCCCGTGGGACCAGCCCTCCCGCGCCCGTTGCTTCCGTCCGGCGGGAGACAATTCAGCGCCCCGTGGCAACGGTTCGATCACGATCGCCGGGACCGTTCCCAGGGCATGCCGACGACCGCGTCCGGCCCCCCGGGGAGGCGGGCCGGACGCGGTCGGGACGGCGGTGGGACAGGTCAGGCGGGGGTGTCGATCCCGAGCCAGCGCAGCGCGTTCTCGCCGGTGATGGCGGCCAGGTCGGCCTCCGGCAGGTCCATGCCGCGCAGCGTGCGGGCGGCCGGGTCCTCCCGGAGCATCGCCGGGAAGTCCGACCCGACCAGCAGCCGGTCGGCGCCGAGCAGGTCGATCAGGTACCGGATGGTGCGCCGGTCGAAGACCATCGAGTCGTACCAGAACCGGCGGGCCAGCTCGAGGGGCGAGGGGCCGTCGTCGTGCATGACCGCCCGGGTGAGGTCGACGGGCTCCTCGTTCCAGGAGCCGCCCCAGAAGTACTGGGCGCGCGGCAGGACCATCGGGAAGCCGCCGGCGCCGTGGCTGAAGGAGATCCGCAGGTCGGGGCAGGCGAGGGCGGTGCCGCCGCTGATCATCGAGCCCGCGGCGAACGCGCCCTCCACGCCGACGACGTGGGTGCCCATCGCTGCCATGGGCAGCCGCTCCGAGGGGCTGGGCATCGCGTGCACGAACACCGACAGGCCCAGCCGTTCCACCTCCTGGAAGAACGGCAGGAACTGCTCGTGGCCGATCGACTTCCCCAGCACGTTGGAGGCGATCTCCACCCCGTGCAGGCCCTGGTCCTTGACCGCCTTGAGCTCGGCCGTGGCGGCGTCCGGGTCCTGCAGCGGCACCATGCCCAGCCCCTTGAACCGCGACGGGTCGGTGGCGCACAGGGTGGCGGTGAACTCGTTCACGTGCCGGGCCAGCGACATCCCGTCACCGGCCGGGAGGTCGTACTTCAGCAGCGGCGGCATCGGGCTCAGCACCTCGACGTCCACCCCCGAGGCGTCCTGCTCCTCGATCCGCCGCTCGGCGTCGAAGAAGACGTCCCGGGCGGTGAAGCGCATGGCGCCGAACAGCAACGTGCGGGCGCTGGAGCCGTCCACCGGCTCCATCCGCGGGAAGCACTCCGGGGCGTCGGCCGGGTAGTCGCGGGGCAGCAGGTGGGCGTGCGCATCGACGAGCACGGGTGCCTCCTCAGGCGGAGAGGTTGGGGTGGACCGACACGTGCACCGGGGACTCCCCCGGCACCTCGCCGGCGAGCGTCTCGATGGCCAGGGCGGTGTCGTCCAGGCCGAAGGTGTGGGTGTGCAGCTTCTCCAGCGGGAAGCGCCCGGACTCGATCAGCGCGATGGCCGCCTCCTGGCCGGCGAAGTCGACGCCGAAGGCGCCCTTCACGACCAGCGCGCGGTTGATGATCAGGTCGGTGCTCAGCGGGATCTCCCGCCCGCCCTTGAGGCCGGCGAGCACCACGGTGCCGCCGTGCCGGGCCGCCTTGAGCGCGTCGGTGACCGGGCCGGCCGCCATCGGGGTGAGCTCCAGGACGACGTCGGCCATCTCGCCGTCGGTGATCTCCCGGACCCGCTCGACGACGTCCTCGCCGCCCTCCCCCACGACCACGGTGTGGTCGGCGCCGAACTCGCGCGCCAGCGCCAGCTTGTGCGCGTCGGCCTCCAGGCCGGTGACGATGACCGTGCCGGCGCCGGCGGCCTTGGCCGCGATCACCGAGGCGATCCCCCGCTGGCCGGCGCCGAGCACCACGACGGTGTCGCCGAGGCCGATGCCGCCGAGGTGGACGGCCCAGCGGACGCCGGCGCCCAGCGGGTTGAACATGACCGCGATCTCCGCGGGGATGGTCTTGTCGATCTTGTGCAGCACGGAGTTCGGCGTCAGGTAGAGGTGCTCGGCGAAGCCGCCGAACAGGCTGGGCGCGACGTCGACCCCGGTGACCCCGTGCCCGAGGGTCCGGTTCGGGCAGGCCTGGTAGCGCCCGGTGAGGCACTTGGCGCAGGCCCGGCACGGGACGATGACCTCCAGGGCCACCCGGTCGCCGACCTGCACGCCCCAGCGCTCGGCGGCGCGGTCACCGATCTCCTCGACGATCCCCATCGGCTCGTGGCCGGGGATGAAGTCGCCGCGGCCCATCGACATGTGGCCCTTGTAGGTCTCCACGTCGCTGCCGCAGATGCCGTTGGCCTCCACCCGGAGCAGGCCGTCGTCGGCACCGATCACCGGGCGGGGGAACTCCCGCACCTCCATCTTCCGCGGACCGGTCTGGACCACCGCGCGCACGCTGTCGCTCATCGCTCTCCTCGAGCTCGGCCGGCGCGCGGGCGCGCCGGGGACCCGGTGCCACCCGTGCGGACGGGTGGCACCGGGCTCCGGGGGCGGCCACCGCGGTGGCCGGTGGACGTCAGATGTCGTGGACGATGACGCCGCGGATGTTCTTGCCGTCGGTCAGGTCCTGGTAGGCCTGGTTGACCTCGTCCAGGGCGTACGTGCGGGTGACCAGCTCGTCGAGCTTGAGGTCGCCGGCCCGGTACAGCCCGAGCAGCTTCGGGATGTCGTAGAGCGGGTTGCAGTCGCCGAACAGCGCGCCGCGGACCTGCCGCTGGTACCCGATGAGCGCGCCGGCGTGGAAGTGCACGGCCTTCTCGTTGATCTTGCCGACGCCGGTGATGGTGACCTTGCCGCCCTTGCCGGTCATCTGGACCGCGGAGTTGACGATCTCCTCGGTCACCACGCCCGGGGTGAGGATGCAGTGGTCGGCCAGCTGGCCCCACGTCGTCTCCACGACGAAGTCGTGCGCCTCCTTCGCCGAGGCGAAGGTGTTGGTGGCGCCGAAGACGGTGGCCATCTCCCGCTTGAACTCCACCGGGTCGACGACGACGACGTTCTTGGCGCCGGCGTACCGGGCGCCCTGGACGGCGTTGCTGCCGACGCCGCCGGAGCCGAAGACCACGACGGTGTCGCCGGGGCGGACGCCGGCGGCGTAGACCGCCGAGCCCCAGCCGGTGGGCACCCCGCAGCCGACGAGGCTGGCGACCTCGAACGGGATGTCGTCGGCCAGCGGCACGACCGCCCACTCCGACACCACCGCGTACTGGGAGAAGGTGCCCAGCGAGCAGAAGCCGCCGAGGTCCTCGTCGCCGAGGTGGAAGCGGAAGGTGCCGTCCAGGAACATGCCGCTGCCGGCGTTGAGGCCCTTGACGCACATGTTCTGGTGACCGGTCGAGCACGGCCGGCAGGAACCGCAGGCCGGGATGTAGGAGCAGATGACCCGGTCGCCGGGCTTGACCCGGCGGACGTCGGGACCGACCGACTCCACGATGCCGGCGCCCTCGTGCCCGCCGACCATCGGGAAGCGCACCGGGGCGTCGCCCTGGGTGATGTGGTCGTCGGAGTGGCAGAGGCCGGAGGCGGCGAACTTCACCCGCACCTCGTGCGCCTTCGGGTCGTCCAGCTGGAGGTCGACCATCTCCCAGCCCAGGTGCGGGCCCCGGGCGATGGCGGCGTGGGTGGTGATGCTCATCGGGAGACCCTCCTGGGGGCGGGAGCGGGGACGGCGGCGGGAGTCGGCTCAGGCACCGGTGCCCCGGAGGGAGACGGTCTTGACCTGCGTGTAGTCCAGGACGGCGTCGGCGCCCATGGTGCGGCCGAAGCCGCTGCGCTTGTAGCCGCCGAACGGCCCGCCGATGACGCCGGCGCCCAGCGCGGCGTTGACCGCCACCTGGCCGGCCTGCAGCCCGCGGCTGAACTGGACGGCGCGGCCGATGTCGCGGGTCCAGACCGAGGCGACCAGGCCGTAGTCGGTGCCGTTGGCGACCGCGAGGGCCTCGTCGGCGTCGGCGACCGGGGTGACCCCCAGGACCGGCCCGAAGATCTCCTCCTGGTGGATCCGCATCGACGGGTCGACGTTGTCGAACAGCGTCGGCTCGACGAAGAAGCCGCGCTCGAACTCCGCGCCGGAGGGGCGGCCGCCGCCGAGCACCAGGTCGGCGCCCTCCTCCTGGCCCAGCTGCATGTACTTGAGCACCCGCTCCTGCTGCTTGGCGTTGATCAGCGGGCCCATGTTGACCTGCTGGTGCCAGGGGCCGACCTTGACCTGCGACATCCGCTCGGCCAGCCGCTGCACGACCTCGGCGTGGATCCTCCGGTCGACCACGACCCGGGAGCCGGCGGCGCAGATCTGGCCGGTGTTGAGCGTGATGCCCATGGCGATGGCCGGGATCGCGGCGTCCAGGTCGGCGTCGGCGAGGATCACCTGCGGCGACTTGCCGCCCAGCTCCAGGTGCAGCGGGGTGAGGTTCTTGGCGCAGGCGGCCATCACCAGCGAGCCGGTGTCCGGCGAGCCGGTGAAGCTCATCCGCCGGATCCGCGGGTGCGCCGGGATCGCCGCGCCGGCCTCGTGGCCGTAGCCGGTGACCACGTTGACCACGCCCGGCGGGATGCCGGCCTCGAGGGCCAGCTTGGCCAGCGCCAGGGCGGTGAGCGGGGCGTCCTCGGCCGGCTTGATGACGATGGTGTTGCCGGCGGCGATGGCCGGGCCGACGTCGTTGACGAACATCGGCGCGGGGGCGTTCCACGGGATGACCGCGCCCACCACGCCGTAGGGCTCGCGGAGGGTCAGGCCGATCGCGTCGGGGGTGTAGGTGGGCAGGGTCAGCCCCTGCACCTTGTCGGCCTGGCCGGCGATGAAGTTCAGGATCCGGGACATCGGCGGCGGGCCCCAGCTGGGCCGGCCGACCTCCTGCGACTCCAGCGCGTCGAGGTCGGCGATGTGCTCGTCGATGAGCTGGGCCCAGCGGGTGATCAGCGCGCCGCGGGCGGTGGCGTTGGTGTCCCGCCAGGCGGGGAACGCGGCCTCGCCGGCGCGCACCGCGGCCTCGACGTCGTCGGCACCGCCGCGGGGCACCCGGGCGAGGACCTCGCCGGTGGCGGGGTTGATGACGTCGATGGTGCGGCCGTCCGCGGCGCGGACCCAGTCACCGCCGATCAGCTGGGCGTCGTCGATGATGAGCGAGGAACCGGCCACCGGGCCGGGAGGGGCGATCGTCATGGTCTGCAGTCCTTCAGTGCTCGTGGATGATCACGCCGCGGATGTTCTTGCCGTCCAACATGTCCTGGTAGCCCTGGTTGACCTCGTCGAGCCGGTACGTGCGGGTGATCAGCTCGTCCAGCTTGAGGTCGCCGGTGCGGTAGAGGCTCAGCAGCCGGGGGACGTCGAACAGCGGGTTGCAGGCACCAAAGATCGCGCCCTGGATGCGCCGCTGGTAGCCGATCAGCATGCCCGGGTGCTCGTCGACCCAGCCGTTGCCGACGGCGGTCACCGTCACCTGGCCGGCCTTGCCGACGATCTTCAGCGCGTCGGCGATGACCTCGTCGTGCAGGACGCCGACGGTGATGATCGCGTGGTCGGCGAGCTCGCCCCAGCTCACCTCGTTGACGAAGTCCTGCGCCTCCTTGGCGGTGGCGAAGGTGCTCGTGGCACCGAAGACGGTGGCCATCTCCCGCTTGAACTCGACCGGGTCGACGACGACGACGTGCTGCGCGCCGGCGAACCGGGCGCCCTGCACCGCGTTGCTGCCGACCCCGCCGGCGCCGAAGACGACCACGGTCTCGCCGGCCCGCACCCCGGCGGCGTGCACCGCGCTGCCCCAGCCGGTCGGCACCCCGCAGCCGACCAGCGAGGCGACCTCGAAGGGGATGTCGTCGGGGATCGGGATGACCGAGTACTCGCTGACCACCGCGCGCTCGGCGAACGTGCCGAGCACGCAGAGGCCACCGAAGTCCTGGCCGTTCTGGTGGAAGCGGAAGGTGCCGTCGGGGAACTCGCCGGTCGAGGCGTTCTTCCCCTCGTCGCAGAGGTTCTGCCGGGCGGTGGAGCAGTAGCGGCACTTGCCGCAGGCGGGGATGAACGAGCAGACGACGTGGTCGCCGACCTTGACCCGGGTGACGCCGTCGCCGACGGCCTCCACGATGCCGGCGCCCTCGTGGCCGCCGACGACGGGGAAGCGCATCTGCGCGTCGCCCTTCTGGATGTGGTCGTCGGAGTGGCACAGCCCGGCGGCCATGAACTTGATCCGCACCTCGTTGGCGCGCGGGTCGTCGAGCTCGAGCTCGGTGACCTCCCACGGGAGGCCTGGTTCCCGGCAGACGGCGGCTCGGGTGGTCATGCTCATGGGGAGGCCTTCCTGTGCGGGGACTGCGGGACGGGCGCGGGCCGGGCCGCTCGGCGGACGGCGGCGCCCTGACTGCTCGGACGATCCCGCCGCACGGGTGAGGTGCGCCACATCGCATTCCGGCCCACGGAAGACCAGCCCGCGGCCGCCCCGACCGCCCCGGGACGGGCCTCGGCGCACGCCCTTCCCCCGGGTGGAAGAGGCCTTCTCCACCGGACGACACCGTCCATACGTTCGGCTCGTCCCAGTGACCCCCGACACAGCCGCCGCCCGCCCTGACCCGTGGCGGGCCGCCGCCGGGGACGGCAAGCCCGCCAGCGCAACGAGAGGACCGGGCGTGATCGACAAGTTCCGCGAGGACGTGCTGTCCGTGGTGGACCAGGTGCCCGACGGCGCGTCCATCGCCGTCGGCGGCTTCGGCAGCTCCGGGCGGCCCGACCGCCTGCTGGACGCCCTCTGCGAGCTCGGCAAGCGCGACCTGCACGTGTACGTGAACAACGTCGGCCACGACTTCACCGGGGTGGGCCGGCTGCTGCACGAGGGCCGGCTGCGCCGGGTGACGGCGTCCTTCCCGATCCTGCAGGAGTTCTACGACGACTACTTCGCCGGCAAGGTGGAGCTGGAGCTGGTGCCGCAGGGCACGCTGGCTGAGCGGATGCGGGCCGGCGGCTCGGGCATCCCGGCCTTCTTCACCCCGTCCGGCGCCGGCACGATGCTCGCCGACGGCAGCTTCACCCTCCGCTACGCCCCCGAGGGCGGGGTGGCCGAGCACGTGCCGGCCAAGGAGCACCGGCTCATCGACGGCCGCGAGTACGTGCTGGAGACCGGGATCGTCGCCGACTTCGGGCTGGTCAAGGCCCACCAGGGCGACCGCAAGGGCAACCTGCGCTTCCGGCTCTCCGCCCGGAACTTCAACCCGCTCGCCGGGATGGCCGGCCGGCACACCTTCGCCGAGGTCGAGAACCTCGTGGCGGTCGACGAGCTGCACCCCGACGACGTCCACCTGCCCGGGGTGTTCGTCGACGACGTGTTCCTCTCCGGCACCCCCCGCCCCACCCCCGACGACAGCCGGCTGATCGCGAGGACCCCCGCATGACCGACACGCTCGCCACCACCCCGGCGCCGCCGATCACCGGCCGCAGCCGGGAGGGCATCGCCCAGCGGCTGGCCCAGGACCTGCAGGACGGGTACGTCGTCAACCTCGGCGTCGGCATCCCGCTCGCCGTCCCGCTGTTCATCCCGGACGGCGTCGAGGTCGTGCTGCACGCCGAGAACGGGGTGCTCGGCCTGGGCCCGGCCCCCGACGGCGAGGGCGACCTGGACCTGACCGACGCCGGCAAGCAGCCGATCACGCTGATGAGCGGGGCGGCGATCACCGACTCCGCGATGTCGTTCGCGATGATCCGCGGCGGGCACCTCGACGTCACGGTGCTCGGCGCGCTGCAGGTCTCCGCCCGCGGCGACCTGGCCAACTGGTACGTGCCCGGCCGCAACCCCGCGGTGGGCGGGGCGATGGACCTCGTCGCCGGCACCCCGCAGGTGTGGGTGACCATGGAGCACGTCGACCGCTCCGGCCGCTCGAAGGTCGTCCCCGAGTGCACGATGCCGCTCACCGGCAAGCAGTGCGTGACCCGGATCTACACCGACCTCGCCGTGTTCCACGTCGTCGACGGCACCCTGCGGCTGGTGGAGTGCGCCCCCGGCGTCACCCCGGCCGACGTCGCGGCGCGCACCGCCGCCCCCTACACCGAGGACCTGCACCCGTGACCGGCATCGACCTGAACGCGATCACCGCCATCGACGTGCACACCCACGTGCACCGCTCGGTCTCCGCCCCACCCCGCGAGGGCAGCGAGGCCGACGACATGGGTGCCTACTTCGGCATCGGCTCGATGCCCCAGTACACGGTGCCCGAGCTGGCCGCCTACTACCGCGAGCGGACGATGGCCGCCGTCGTCTTCGGCGTGGACAGCATCTCCCAGACCGGTGACGAGATGGTGCCCACCAACGAGGAGGTCGCCGACCAGGCCGCCGAGCACGCCGACGTGCTGATCCCCTTCGCCAGCATCGACCCCGCCCGGGGCGCGGCAGGCGTCCGGCAGGCCCGGAAGCTGATCGAGGAGCACGGGGTCCGCGGGTTCAAGTTCCACCCGCAGACCCAGGGCTTCTTCCCGAACGACCGGTCGGCCTACCCGCTGTACGAGGTCATCGCCGAGCACCAGCTGGTCGCGCTGTTCCACACCGGGCAGACCGGCGTGGGCGCCGGCACTCGCGGCGGGGGCGGCATCCGGCTCAAGTACGCCAACCCGATGCACATCGACGACGTCGCGGTCGACTTCCCCGACATGCCGATCATCCTGGCGCACCCCTCGTTCCCCTGGCAGGACGAGGCGCTGGCCGTGGCGACCCACAAGCCGCAGGTGTACATCGACCTGTCCGGCTGGTCGCCCAAGTACTTCCCGCCGCAGCTGGTGCAGTACACGAACTCGCTGCTGCAGGACAAGGTCCTCTTCGGCTCCGACTTCCCGGTCATCACCCCGGAGCGCTGGATCAAGGACTTCGACGGGCTGTCGATCAAGGAGCACGTCCGGCCCAAGGTCATGAAGGACAACGCCGCCCGGCTCCTCGGGCTCGGCGGCTGAACCCAGCGAGAGGACGAGCACCCATGCAGGACGTCGAGGGCAAGGTCGCCTTCATCACCGGTGGCTCCAGCGGCATCGGCCGCGGGATCGGGCTGGCCTTCGCCCGGGCCGGGATGCAGGTCGTGATCAGCGGGCGCAAGCCCGAGCACATCGACGAGACCCGGGCCGAGTTCGCTGCCGCCGGGCTCGACGTCACCGCGGTGCAGCTGGACGTCACCAACGCCGAGGCGGTCGAGGAGGCCGCGGCGGAGACCGTGCAGCGGTTCGGCCGGGTCGACGTCCTGGTGAACAACGCCGGCATCGGGCTGACCGGGCCGGTGATGGGCGCGACCGCCAGCGACTGGGACTGGCTGATCGACGTCAACATCCGCGGGGTGGGCAACGGCATCCGCGCGTTCGTGCCGCACATGCAGCGCCGCGGCGAGGGCGGGCACGTGGTCACCACGACGTCCATGGCCGGGCTGATGCCGATCGTCGCCGGGCTGTACAGCATGACCAAGGCCGCGGTGATCGCGCTGTCCGAGGCGCTGCACATCGAGCTGGCCCCCGAGGGCATCGGCGTCTCCGCGTACTGCCCGGGCCCGGTGCACAGCAACATCGCCTCGGCGGTCAGCCGCCGGCCCACCGAGTACGGCGACAGCGGCTACACCCCGCCGCCCACGGAGTTCCTCGAGCGGGCCAAGGACCAGCCGTACATGAGCTACGTCGAGGCCGGCGAGCGCGTGCTGGCCGGCGTCCGGCGCAACGACCTGTTCATCCTCACGCACCCGGAGTTCCGCGAGGGAGTGCGCGAGCGGTTCGAGACGACGCTGGCCGCGTTCCCCGACGAGCCGATCGACGAGGCCCGGGCCGCCGCGATCCCGTTCCTGACCAGCCACCCGGTCTACGCCCCGGAGAACCGGCTCCCCTCCCCCCGCCTCACCGACCTGGTCCCCTAGCCCCGCTCCGGCACGACCGTTGTGCGCTGATCGTCGTGTCCCGGCCCGGGACACGACGATCAGCGCACAGTCGTGACGGGGGTCAGAGGGTGGTGGAGTCCAGCGGGATCAGCGGGACCGGGCCGGCGAGGTCCTCGGGGTCGGCCGGGAAGTAGGCGAAGTTCTTCGCCCGCGCCCCGCCGTCCACGACCAGGTCGGTGCCGGTGATCAGCCGCGCGTAGTCCGAGCACAGCCAGGCGACCGCGTGGCCGATGTCGGTCGGCGTCCCGGTGCTGCCCATCGGCACCAGCGGCGGCCGCTCCCCCGACCAGCGGGCCGGCCGGCGCCACTCCTCCTCGCCGGCGTCCCCGCCGAGGCCACCGCCCTTGCGGCCGGCGTTGAGCATGTCGGCCGGGCGCCCGGACGTCGCGAACTCGGCCAGCAGCTCCGGGTTGTCGACGGTCGGCGCGGTCGGCGTGTAGCTGTTGACCCGGATGCCGTAGGGCGCGAGGTCCATCGCCGCGGCCCGGACGAAGTTGTTCACCCCTCCCTTGTTGAACGCGTAGGCGATCACCCCGGCCGAGCCGTTCCAGCCGTTGGACGACGAGATGCAGACGATCGAGCCGCGGATGCCCCGCTCGGCCATCGCCCGCCCGACGATCTTGGTGTTCAGGAAGTACCCGAGGCCGGAGACCTTGATCGACCGCTCGAAGGTCGCCGCGGTCTCGTCCAGCACCCCGCGGCCACCGAGCATGGCGGCGTTGTTGACCAGGATGTCGATCCGGCCCCACCGCTCCAGGACGGCGTCGACGTAGCCCTGCACGGCGGCCTCGTCGGTGACGTCGCCCGGGGCGGCCATCGCCTCGCCGCCGTTGCGCTCGATCCGGGCCATCGCGGTCTTGATCACGGCGTCGTCGACGTCGTTGCAGGCCACCTTGGCGCCGTACCGGGACAGCGCCAGCGCGATGCCGCTGCCGATGTTCGGCCCGACACCGGTGACCAGGGCGACCTTGCCCTCGAGGCTGACCTCCACGCTCAGTGCCCGTCGGTCGGGTAGGTCAGCGTGATGCTGGCCGGCTCGACGCCGAGCACCGGCGCGAGCATCGACTGCATCAGCGGCTTGGGCACCAGGCACTCCTCGCAGGCGTCCGGGCCGGCGACGATGGTGACCGCGGCCGCGCTGCCGGTCAGGTCGACGTCGAGGCGGTAGTCGTCGGCCTGCAGGGTCTGGCGGAGCCGGTCCAGCTGGACCTCGTCGACGCTCATGCGGGTGCCTCCTGGGCTGTCAGGGAAACGGGGACGGGGACGGAGCGGCCGGACCAGGTGGACCAGCCGAACGGGCGGAAGACCATGGAGATGGCGGCGTTGGCCGCACCCGCGACGATCACCGGGATTTCGGCCGGCGACGGCATCATGTGCATCGGGTCCGGGCCGGGCTCGGCGTCGTGCGACTCCTTGCCCACGGCGCGCAGGTCAGCCTGGCTGCGCACGGCGGCGTCGAACAGCCACTGCTGGACGTCGGCCCGCCCGTAGCCGGCGGCGGCCAGCTGCTGCGCGTGCTCGGGTCCGAGGACCAAGCCTCCGGTGGAGTGCTTGATGCCCAGGTAGGCGCCGGTGCGGGCGAGGGTGTCGGCGAGGTCGCGCAGCAGCGCCTCGACGTCCTCGGTGTGCCGGTTGTCGACGTACTCGCAGTCGCGGATGAGCATCGCCGAGACGGCGTCCGTGCCGGCCGGCACCCCACCGCCGACGCTGAACGGCTCCCACGGGGAGAGCTCCTCGTTCTCGCCGATGCACAGCTGCCAGCGGCCGGGCACGCCCTGGGTGGCCTGCTCGAGCTGCTGCGGTCGGATGCCGAAGCCGTTGCGCACCAGCAGCCCGAGCGCCCGGGGCACGGTCGCGTTCGCGCGGAAGCCGGGGCCGAGCACCCCGCCGGCGCAGTTGACGCCGAGCCGGTGGCGCACCGGGCCGTTGACCACCAGCAGCGGCGAGGGCCCGCTGGTCGACTGCCAGGCGCCGCCCTGGGCGGCGGGCTCACCGGTGAGCGCGGTCCACGCGGCGAGCACCAGCGGGAAGTACTCGGGCAGGCAGCCGGCCATCACCGCGTTGACCGCGGCCTGGGCGACGGTCACCCGCCGGTCGAGGTGCGACTGGGCGCCGATCACCTCGTCGGGGTCGCGGTCGACGGTGGCCAGGAACTCCGCGACGGCGTCCTCGGTGGCCGGGACGACCGGCAGACCGTCGGTCCAGCCCTGCGCGTGACAGTGCTCGATCGCCTGCCGCGCGAGGGCCAGCGGGTCGGCGGTGGTCGTGGTCACCGGGGCGCCGGCCCGGTGAGCAGCGCCAAGATCTCCGGGGCGGCCGCGGCGGCCCGGTCGCGCAGCCCCGCGCGGGACAGGTTGGCCACCGGGTGCGGGGTGGCCACGTACTGGTACCCCGGGGTGCCCTGCAGCTCGGCCATCGCGTCGGCGCTGACCCGGAACGCGTCGCTGACGACGACGACGGTGGGCACGCCGGCCGCCTCCAGCTGCAGCCCGTCGGCGATCGCGGAGGCGCTGCAGGAGCCGCAGTCCCCCACCCCGACGACGACCACGTCGCTGGCCGCGCGCAGCTCCTCGACCATCTCGGCCGGCGCCGGGTGCACGATGCTCGGCTTGGTGCGGGTGATCGACGGGGTCATCCCGTGCTGGGCGGCCAGCACGCCGGCGACCTCCTCGACGAACTCCGCGGCGTTGCGCTTGGTGTTGACCAGCAGGCCCAGGCGCAGCCCGGTGAGGTCGCCGGGGCGGGCGGCCAGCGCCGTCCGGCCGCGGGCGTCACCGGCCGGGCCGACCGTCGGGTCGATGATGCGGTCGAAGAGCTCGGTCATCGGGTCGCCTCCAGGGCGGGCTCGGGCCTGCGCAGCGGGAAGGGGCTCAGCCCGCCGCCGTCGATGGGGATCGCCTGGCCGGTGATGTAGCCGGCGTCCGGCGAGCCGAGGAAGGCGACCGCCGCGGCGATGTCCTCGGCCTGCCCGGCGCGGCCCACCGGGATGTTGCGGCCGCGCTGGGCCATCAGCTCCGCCTCGTCGACGTCCGGTGCGGCGGAGAGGAACGCCCGGCTGGTGGCGACCAGCCCGGGGCAGAGCGCGTTCACCGTGATCCCCCACGGACCGAGGTCCATGGCGAGCGCGCGGGTCATGCCGATGACGCCGGCCTTGGACGCCGAGTAGGCGCCGGAGAAGGGCGCCGCGGTCAGCCCGGCCATCGAGGAGATGTTCACGATCCGGCCGGACCGCTGGGCCCGCATCACCGGCACCGCGGCCTGGCTCATCAGCCACGGGCCGCGCAGGTTCACCGCGAGCACCCGGTCGAAGACCTCGATCGGCACGTCGGCCACGTCGGCCCGGTCGGGGCCCTGCGGGGCGGCGGCGTTGTTGACCAGCACGTCGAGCCGGCCGTGCCGGTCGACCGCGGCGGCGACCATGGCGGTGGCGTCGGCGGGGTCGCTGACGTCGCCGAGCACGGCCAGCGCGTCGCCGCCGGCGTCGGTGATCTCGGCGGCCAGCGCGTGCACCCCGCCCCAGCCGGCGGACCGCTCCTCCTGCCGGGCGTTGGGCACCCCGGCCGGCTGCAGGTCGGTGACGACGACGGCCAGGCCCTGCCCGGCGAGCCGGCGGGCGATGGCCTGCCCCATCCCGTCGGGCTTGCCGCAGCCGGTGACCAGGGCGACCCGGGTGCCGCTCATGCCTGCACCAGCGGGGTGCCCTCGGGCGTCGACGGCGGCGGCGTCTCGGTGAGCACGGCCGCCGCCGGCTTGCCCGGGCGGCCGGTGGACGGGCCGCCGTCGACCGACAGCACCTGCCCGGACACCCAGCGGGCGTGGTCGCTGGCCAGGAAGAGCACGGCCTGGGCGATGTCCCAGGGGGTGCCCTCGGTACCCAGCCCGATCCAGCCCTTGCGCACCTCGCGCATGTGCGGGGGCATGTTGGCCGCGGCGAACGCGCCCCAGATGGCGCCGACCTGCACGCAGTTCACCCGCACGCCCTGCGGGCCGAGGGTGTTGGCGGCACCGACGGTGAGGTTCTCCAGCCCGGCCTTGGCCAGGTTGTAGACCATCCCGGGGCCACCGGCCCGCACGCCGACGGAGCTGATGTTCACGATCGCCCCGCCGCGCGGCAGCCGGGGGGCGGCGTGCCGGGTCATCTGCCAGGCGGTGGTCAGGTTGAGGTCCATCAGCTGGTGGAAGCGCTCCGGCGTCACCTCGAACACGCCGGCGCGGTCGCCGACGGCGACGTTGTTGACCAGCGTGTCCAGCCCGCCCAGCGCCTTCTCGGCGTCGGCGACGGCGGCCCGGCAGGCGTCGTCGTCGAGCACGTCGGCGATCACCGGGACGGCGGTGCCGCCGGCCGCGGTGATCGCCGCGACCGTGCGGTCGGCGGCGGCCGGGTCGCGGTCCAGGACGGCGACCGAGGCACCGTGCGCGGCGAAGACCCGGCTGATCGCGTAGCCGACGCCGGGCTCCTCACCGGTCTGCCCGCCGCCGGTGACCAGCGCGGTGCGGCCGGCCATCCACGGGTCGCCGGCAGGGCCGAAGGGGTCGTCGAGCGGATCGGTCACGAGGGGCTCCCTGGGGTGGTGCGGCCGACGATCGGCACGGAACGGGCGGACCAGCCGGCGAAGACGCGCACGACCATGGAGATGCCGGCGTTGCGGGCCCCGGCGACCGCGATGGGCAGCACCTCGGGGCCGGCCGCGCTGAACAGCGGGTCGAAGTCCTCCGGTGCGGTGGTGCCGTCGGCGAAGCGGACGCCGTTGGGGCCGACGCCGTCCTTGCCGACCCGGGCGAGGTCGGCCTTGGTGCGGCCGCACCGCTCGACCAGCCAGGCCCGGACGTCGGCCCGGCTCATGCCGGCACCGGCCAGCAGCTGGGCGTGCTCGGGGCAGAAGACGATGCCGGCGGGGGCGTGGGCGAAGATCAGCGCGCCGCTGCGCGAGATGGTGTCGGCGAAGTCGGCCAGCAGCTGCTCGGGGTCGGCGGTGTGCCGGTTGTCGACGTACTCGACGGTGCGGGTGAGCATGGCCGAGACGGCGTCGGTGCCGGCGTCCAGGCCGCCCTCCACCGCCATCGGCTCCCAGGGGCTCTCCTCCTCGTTCTCGGCCAGGCAGACCTGCCAGCGGCCCGGCAGGCCCTGGGTGGCCTGCTCGAAGCCGTGCGGCACCACGCCGAGGGCGTTGCGGACGATGAGCCCCAGCGCGCGGGCGACGGTCATGTTCGGCCGGAACCCCGGGCCGAAGACGCCGCCGGCGGAGTTGAAGCCGAGCTGCTGGCGCACCGGGCCGTTGACGACCAGCAGCGGCGAGGGCCCGCTGGTGCTCTGCCAGCCGCCGCCCCCGGCGGCCCGGTCGGTCTGGATCGCCTCCCAGGCGGCGAGCACGACCGGGAAGTACTCCGGCCGGCAGCCGGCCATCGCGGCGTTGATGGCGGCCAGCTCGACGGTGACGGTGCGGTGCAGGTGCTCCAGCGAGCCGATCACCTCCTCGGGCGACCGGTCGACGGTGGCGAGGAAGCGGTCGACCAGCGAGCGGGTGGCCGGCACGACCGGCAGCCCGTCGGACCAGCCCTGCTCGTAGCCGTGCTCGACGGCGGCCCAGGCGGCGTCCGGGTCGGCCTCCAGCCGCGGGGTGTCGACCGCCGTCACGAGGCCCGCTCCCGCAGCTCGGCCGGGCCGTCGCCGAGGACCGTGCCGATGACCTGCGGCGCCAGCTGGACGGCGCGCTCGGCGACCGCGTCCGGGGCGAGCACGGCCACCGGGTGCGGGGTGGTCAGGTAGGCGTAGCCGGGGTCGCCCTGCACCTCGGCCATCGCGCTCGCCGTGGTGGTGAAGGCGTCGGAGCAGATGACCGCCGCGGGCACACCGGCCCGCTCCAGCGCGATGCCGTCGGCGACCGCGGCCGCGCTGCACGACCCGCAGTCGCCCACCCCGACGAGCACGACGTCGCACTCGCGGACCAGCTCGTCGAGCTGCTCCTGCGGCATCGGCAGCGCGAACGCCGTCTTGGTGCGGCGCAGCACCGTCACCGCCCCGCGGTCCCGCTCCAGCAGGGTGGCGATCTCGTCGAGCAGCAGGGCGGCGTTGTGCTTGGTGTTCTCCAGCAGGCCGACCCGCGCGCCGGCGAGGTCGGCCCGCCGGGGTGCGCGCGTGCTGCTGACCGCCCGGACGGCCGAGCGGCCGGTGGGGTCGAGGACGTCGGCGAGGGTGGCCATCAGGCGACCCGGCCCGGCACCGGGCGCTGCGCCGAGCGGCGCGGGTCCGTCGCGATGGGGTGCGGCATCGGGGTCCTCCTCGAGGTGGTGACCGGCCCCGCCCGGGAGCGGGCGGACGGCCGTCGGGGCGGCGGGCGGACCACGTGACGGCGGTCACCTCGGCGCTGGGACGATCGTGCGCGCGGCGGGGTCCGGCGAGCGACGCCTCTTCCGCGGGACGGGAAACACGCCGGTCGCGGCCTCGCTTGACAAGCGCTCCGACCGGTCGGAGATTGTGATCACCGCCACCGGCCACTGGCCGGTGCGCCCACCCCGCCAGCAGGAGGACGACATGCCGGCAACGATGCCGCTGCAGCCGACCACCGCCGGTGCTCCCCGCACCGGCCGCCCGTCCTCGACCGGGGCCACGCCCCCCGGCAGCTCCCCCGCCACGGCCGCCGGCCGCACGCTGGCGGTGCTCGCCGCCTTCGGGCCCGAGCACGCCTGGCTCTCGCTGTCCGACATCAGCCGCCGCACCGGGCTGTCGCTGACCACCACCCACCGGCTGGTCGGCGAGCTGCGGCAGTGGGGGGCGCTGGAGCGCGGCTCCGACGGGCGCTACGGCATCGGGCTGCGGCTCCTGGAGCTCGGCGCGCTCGCCCCGCACGGGCTGCAGCTGCGCGAGCTGGCGCTGCCCTTCCTCGACGACCTGCACCACGCCACCCGGGCCAACATCCACCTCGCCGTCCGCGACGGGCACGACGTCGTCTACGTCGAGGCGCTGCGGGCGCGCGGCGCCATCCGGGTGCTCTCCCGGCTGGGCGGGCGGTGGCCGCTGCACGCCACCGGCACCGGCCAGGTGCTGCTGGCCTACGCCTCCCCCCAGGTGCAGGACGAGGTGCTCTCCAGCCCGCTCCGGCGGTTCACCGCCAACACGATCACCGACGTCGACCAGCTCCGCCGGGTGCTCGCCGAGGTGCGGCGCACCGGTGTCGCGATCGCCGAGAACCAGCTGCCGCCGGCCGGCGCGCTGGCCGTGGCGGTGCCGGTCCGCGGGCCCGGCGACGAGGTGGTCGCCGCCCTCGGCGTCACCGTGCGGCAGGAGTCGACGAAGAGCCACGCGCTGGTGCCGGTGCTCGCGGCCACCGCCCGCGGGATCAGCCGGGCGCTGGGCGCCCCGTCGGTGAGCACGGTCGACCCGCGCACGGTGCGGCGCTCGGTCGAGCCCGACCTGCTCTGAGCCGGGTCAGGACGGCGGCGCCAGCAGCCGGGGCAGCGCCGTCCCGATCCGCTCGCGCACGACCAGGTCGGCCAGCCCGTCGTAGGGCGTGGGCTCGGCGTTGACGATCACGACCCGCGCCCCGGCGGCGTGGGCGACCTCGACCAGCCCGGCCGCCGGGTGCACGCCCAGCGACGTCCCGACGGCGAGGAGCACGTCGCAGTCGGCCGCGGCCTGCGCAGCCGCGTCGATGACGGCCGGGTCCAGCGCCTCGCCGAAGTAGACCGTCGCCGTCTTGAGCACCCCGCCGCACACCGGGCAGGCCGGGTCCGGCTCGCCGGCGTCGACCCGGGCCAGCACCTCGCCGATGGGCATCCGGGCACCGCAGCTGGTGCAGACCACCTGGTGCACGGTGCCGTGCAGCTCGAGCACGTCGGTCGACCCGGCGGCCTGGTGCAGCCCGTCGATGTTCTGGGTGAGCAGCGCCCGCAACCGCCCCTGCTGGGCCAGGTCGACCAGCGCCTGGTGCCCGGGGTTGGGCCGGACGTCGGCGGTGGCGAGCTCCCGGCGCAGCAGCCACGACCGGCGGCGGATCTCCGGGTCGCGCAGGTACCAGGAGAGGGTGACCAGCTTCTCGGCGTCCGGGTCGCGGGTCCACACGCCGTCCGGGCCCCGGTAGTCGGGGATGCCGCTCTCGGTGGAGATCCCCGCGCCGCTGAGCACGCAGATCCGCCGGGCGGCGGCCAGCCAGTCGGGTGCGTCCACCCCGGGGAGTCAAGCAGGGACGACGGCGTCCTGCCGGTCGCGCCGGAACAGCCGGGCGACCCGGGGCACCAGCGCCCAGACCGCCCCGGCGTAGACGGCGCCGAGCAGGGTGTCGACGACGTAGTGCTCGCCGGACCAGACCAGCACCAGGGGCATGACGACGGCGTAGGACACCAGCAGCACCCGCTGCCACAGGTGCCGGGCCAGCGGCAGCAGCACCAGGCAGGTGAGCACGGCGAAGGCGGTGTGCAGCGAGGGCACCGCGGCGACGGCGTTGACCTGGCCCTGGCCCGAGTGCAGCAGCGCCCCGGCCTTGGGCAGCCCGAGCACCGCCCAGCCCGAGCTGCTGATCCGGTCGACGTGCTCGATGACGCCGTCGCGGGCGGCCAGCCACGGCGGGGCGGCCGGGTAGAGCACGTAGGTGACCAGCCCGGCCGCCGAGAGCCCCAGCACCAGCCGGGCGTAGCCCACCCAGCGGGTGCGGTCGCGCAGCCACAGCACGGCCAGCACCAGCGGCGTCACGACGAAGTGGCTGGCGTAGACGAGCGAGGCCACCGCCCGCCACCAGTCGGCGCGCCAGTGCTCCTGCAGCCAGACGGTGGGCAGCACCCCGTCGGCCAGCCAGCGGTCGGCGTCGGCCAGCTCGGCGACGTGCACCGGCATCCCCAGCCCGTCGGCCATGCCCCGGCTCAGGTCGTAGAGCAGCAGCAGCCCCACCAGCGGCAGCCAGTCGGCGAGCAGCCGCACCAGCGCCGCCCACCCGCGCCCCAGCGACTGCAGCGCGAGCGCGGCGAGCACCCAGCCGAGCAGCACCAGCCGGTCGGTGGGCAGCCCGGTGACCGCGCAGGTGGCGACGAAGGCGGCCAGCAACCCGACCGACAGCAGCCGGCGCAGGCCGCGGTGCCGGTCGGCGGCCGTCGTCACCGGCGGTGCCGACGTCCCGGTGCGGACGGCGGTGGTCATGGCGGGGCACGCTAGGGGACGGCGGCGCCCCGTGGGTCCCGCCGGAGCGCGGCACGCCGCCTCGCTGCACCGCCCGGGGCTCCGGTGACGGGTGGTGCGCGCCACATCGGGCGCCCTCACCGCCGGTGAGACTGGTCACCGAGCGTGAGGGAAGGGCAGCCTTGCTCCGCAGACTCCGGTGCGGGCTGGGATGATCGAGGGTGGTACATCGAGGCGCAGGACGCGCGCAGGACCAGCGAGGGTGAGGCGCAAGCAGTGGCAGCCAGCAAGGACAGCTTCGGAGCCCGGGCGACGCTCGACGTCGACGGGACCGAGTACGACATCTTCCGGCTCGACGCGGTGGAGGGCAGCGAGAAGCTCCCCTTCAGCCTGAAGGTCCTGCTGGAGAACCTCCTCCGCACCGAGGACGGCGCCAACATCACCGCGGACCACATCCGCGCCCTGGCGAACTGGGACCCGTCCGCCGAGCCGGACCAGGAGATCCAGTTCACCCCGGCCCGCGTGGTCATGCAGGACTTCACCGGCGTCCCGTGCATCGTCGACCTCGCCACCATGCGCGAGGCGATGGCCGAGATCGGCGGCGACCCCAACAAGATCAACCCGTTGGCGCCCGCCGAGATGGTCATCGACCACTCGGTCATCGCCGACATCTTCGGCACGCCGGACTCGTTCGAGCGCAACGTCGACATCGAGTTCGAGCGCAACGGCGAGCGGTACCAGTTCCTCCGCTGGGGCCAGGGCGCGTTCGACGACTTCACCGTCGTCCCCCCGGGCATGGGCATCGTGCACCAGGTCAACATCGAGCACCTGGCCCGCGTGGTCTTCCCGCGGCAGGAGGGGGACCGCACGCTGGCCTACCCCGACACCTGCGTGGGCACCGACAGCCACACGACCATGGTCAACGGCCTGGGCGTGCTCGGCTGGGGCGTCGGCGGCATCGAGGCCGAGGCCGCGCTGCTCGGCCAGCCGGTGTCGATGCTCATCCCCCGCGTGGTCGGCTTCAAGCTCTCCGGTGAGCTGCCCGAGGGCGCCACCGCCACCGACCTGGTGCTGACGATCACCGAGATGCTGCGCCAGCACGGCGTGGTCGGGAAGTTCGTCGAGTTCTACGGCGCCGGCGTCTCCGCCGTCCCGCTGGCCAACCGGGCCACGATCGGCAACATGAGCCCGGAGTTCGGCTCGACCGCGGCGATGTTCCCCATCGACGGCGAGACGATCGACTACCTGCGGCTGACCGGCCGCAGCGCCGAGCAGATCGCGCTGGTCGAGGCCTACGCCAAGACCCAGGGCCTGTGGCACGACGACGCCCGCGAGCCGGTGTTCTCCGAGTACCTCGAGCTCGACCTGGCCACCGTCGTTCCGTCCATCGCCGGCCCCAAGCGGCCGCAGGACCGGGTGGCGCTGTCCGACGCCAAGGAGTCCTTCCGCGAGGCGCTGCCGACCTACGCCCCCGACGGCGACGACGACCCGGACGACGCCGCCGACACCGCCTCCTCGGTGGACGAGTCGGTCGAGGAGACCTTCCCGGCGTCCGACCCGGCCAGCCCGTTCGCGCACGGCAACGGCGAGGCCGGCAAGCCGCACACCGCCGTCACCACCTCGAACTCCAGCCGCACCTCCAAGCGCACCCCCGTGGTGATGGAGGACGGCACCGAGACCTTCGTCGACCACGGGCACGTGGTGATCGCCGCGATCACCTCCTGCACCAACACGTCGAACCCGCAGGTCATGCTCGGCGCGGGCCTGCTGGCCAAGAAGGCCGTCGAGCGCGGCCTGACCAGCAAGCCCTGGGTGAAGACGACGCTGGCACCCGGCTCGAAGGTCGTCACCGACTACTACGAGAAGGCCGGGCTCACCCCGTACCTGGAGAAGCTGGGCTTCTACCTGGTCGGCTACGGCTGCACCACCTGCATCGGCAACTCCGGCCCGCTGCCGGAGCCGGTCAGCAAGGCCGTCAACGAGGCCGACCTGGCCGTCGTCTCGGTGCTGTCGGGCAACCGGAACTTCGAGGGCCGGATCAACCCCGACGTCAAGATGAACTACCTGGCGTCCCCGCCGTTGGTCATCGCCTACGCGCTCGCCGGCTCGATGGACATCGACATCACCACCGAGCCGCTGGGCCAGGACACCGAGGGCAACGACGTCTTCCTGCGCGACATCTGGCCGTCGCCGCAGGAGGTGCAGCGGACCATCGACCAGGCCGTCTCCGCCGAGCAGTTCGGCCGCAGCTACGCCGACGTCTTCGCCGGCACCGAGCAGTGGCAGAACCTGCCCACGCCGTCGGGTGACACGTTCGCCTGGGACGCCGAGAGCACCTACGTCCGCAAGCCCCCGTACTTCGAGGGCATGCCGGCCGAGCCGGACCCCGTCCAGGACATCACCGGCGCCCGCACGCTCGCCGTCCTGGGCGACTCGGTGACCACCGACCACATCTCGCCGGCCGGCTCCATCAAGGCCGACTCCCCCGCCGGCCGGTACCTGCAGGAGCACGGCATCGAGCGCCGCGACTTCAACTCCTACGGGTCCCGCCGCGGCAACCACGAGGTGATGATCCGCGGCACGTTCGCCAACATCCGGCTGCGGAACCTGCTGGTGCCGGGCACCGAGGGTGGCGTCACCAAGAACCACCTGACCGGCGAGACGACGTCGATCTACGAGGCCTCCCGCGCCTACATCGACGCCGGCATCCCGCTGGTCGTGCTGTCCGGCAAGGAGTACGGCTCCGGCTCGTCCCGCGACTGGGCGGCCAAGGGGACGGCGCTGCTGGGGGTCAAGGCGGTCATCGCCGAGAGCTACGAGCGGATCCACCGGTCGAACCTGATCGGCATGGGCGTGCTGCCGCTGCAGTACCCCGAGGGCCAGAACCGCGAGTCGCTCGGCCTGACCGGCGACGAGACGTTCGAGATCACCGGGATCACCGCGCTGAACGACGGCACGATCCCCCGCACGGTGCACGTGAAGGCCGGCGACGTCGAGTTCGACGCGCGCGTCCGGATCGACACCCCCGGTGAGGCGAACTACTACCGCAACGGCGGGATCATGCAGTACGTCCTCCGCTCGCTGCGCGACGCCTGATGGACCTGGGCCTGGGCGGCCGCGGGTTCCTGCTCACCGGCGCGAGCCGGGGACTGGGGTTCGCGACCGCCCGGGCCCTCGTCGACGACGGGGCCCGGGTGCTGGTCAGCTCCCGGTCCGCGGAGTCGGTCGACGCCGCGGCCGTCGCGCTGGGCGGCGCGCCCGCAGCGACCGGTGTCGCCGCCGACCTCGCCGACCCCTCGGCCGCCGAGGAGCTCGTCGGCGCGGCGGTCGACCGGCTGGGCCGGGTCGACGGCGCGCTGATCTCCGTCGGTGGCCCCACCCCGGGCAGCGTGCTCGACGTCGGCGAGGACGCCTGGCGGGCCGGGGTCGACAGCGTGCTGCTCGGCCCGCTGCGGCTGGTCCGGGCGCTGGTGCCGCACCTGGGCGAGGGCGCGGCGATCGGGTTCGTCCTCTCCACCTCGGTGCGCCAGCCGATCGGGCACCTGGCCGTCTCCAACGGGCTGCGGCCCGGGCTGGCGATGACCGCGAAGGCGCTCGCCGACGAGCTGGGGCCGCGGGGCATCCGGGTGTTCGGTCTGCTGCCCGGCACGATCGCCACCGACCGGATCACCGAGATCGAGCAGGCCTCCGGGGACGCCGCCGCCATGCGCGCCGCCAGCGAGGCCGCCATCCCGCTGCGCCGGGTGGGCCGGCCGGAGGAGTTCGGCGCGGTCGCCGCCTTCGCCCTCTCCCCCGCCGCCTCCTACGTCACCGGCACCATGCTCGCCGTCGACGGCGGCGTGACGAGAGCGTTGTGATGGCGGACCCCCGTTGTGCGCTGATCGTCGTTTCGCGGGCCGGGAAGCGACGATGAGTGCACAACCGGTGCTGGTGGCCTGCGCGCACGGCACCCGGAACCCCACCGGCCGCCGGCTGATCGGCGAGCTGGCCTTGGCGGCCCGCGCACTGCGGCCGGGGCTGCAGACGACGGCGGCGTTCGTCGACGTCCAGCCGCCGACCGTGGTCGACGTCGTGGCCGGTCTGGGCGCCGCGGGGACGCCGGCGGTCGTCGTCCCGCTGCTGCTCTCCGGCGGCTACCACGTGCACGTCGACATCGCCGGTGCCGTCGCCGACCACCCGTCGGCGGTCGCCGCGAAGCCGCTCGGCCCCGATCCGCGGCTGGTCGCGGTGCTCACCGACCGGCTGGTCGCCGCCGGTGCCGACCCGCGCGACCCGCTGACCGGGATCGTGCTCGCCGCCGCCGGGTCCAGCGACGCCCGATCGGTCAAGGACGTCGAGGACACCGCCGACCTGCTGCAGCGCGCCTGGGCGGGGCCGGTCACCACCGGGTACGGCTCGGCCGCCCAGCCACCGGTGCCCGACGCCGTCGCCGCGGCCCGGAAGGCAGGGGCCGAGCGCGTGGTCGTCGCGGCGTACCTGCTGGCGCCCGGGCACTTCCACGACAAGCTGCAGGGTGCCGGTGCCGACACCGTCACCGCGCCGCTGCTGCCCGACGAGCGGATCGCCGCCGTGCTGCTCGACCGCTACGACGCCGCCCTCACCCTCGCCTGAGCTCAGGTCAGGGCTGCCAGCCGAGCCAGGCCTCGCCGGCGGCCAGCACCAGCCACCAGGTCGCGACCGCGACCACCGGCACGGCGAGCACCCACCACGACCGCGCCCGGGCCAGCCGCACCAGCACCCAGGCCTGCACGCCCCACCACAGCCACAGCGGCACGAGCGCATAACCGGGCACCACCAGCCCGGAGGCGAGGTAGAAGAAGCCGACGACGAGCAGCGCGGCGCCGGCCAGCACGGCGGCGACGAGGGGCCTGCGGGAACGGACGGCGACGGTCACGCCGGGCAGTGTGCCGCGCCGGCGCCTGGATCAGGGGCTGTCGGTGCCCGCCGGTGCAGCACCGGTCGCCGCCGGGCGGGCGGGGTCGGCCGACCACTGCGACCACGAGCCCGGCCACAGCGCCGCCTCGATGCCCGCCTCGGCCAGCGCGGCGACCTCGTGCGCGGCGGTGACGCCAGAGCCGCAGTAGACGCCGACCGTCGTCCCGGGCCGCACCCCGAGCGCGGCGAAGCGCTCGGTGAGTGCAGCCGCTGTACGGAACCGGCCGTCGGCGTCCAGGTTCTCCGCCGTCGGCGCGCTGACCGCGCCCGGCACGTGGCCGGCCCGCGGGTCGATCGGCTCGACCTCGCCGCGGTACCGCTCGCCGGCGCGGGCGTCGAGCAGCAGGCCGCCGTCGTCGGGCAGCGCGGCCGCCTCGTCGGCGGTCAGCACCGGCATGCCGCCGCCGGTGAGGGTCACCGACCCCGGCGCGGGCACCACGTCCCCGCGCTCCAGCGGGCCGGTCCAGGCAGCCAGGCCGCCGTCCAGGATGGTGACGTCGGTGAGCCCGCCCCAGCGGAGCAGCCACCAGGCCCGTGCCGCCGCGAGCCCGCCGGCCGCGTCGTAGACCACGACCCTCGACCCGTCCTCGAGGCCCCAGCGCCGGGCCGCTGACTGCAGTGCCTGTAACGACGGCAGCGGATGGCGACCCTCCGCCGACGTCCCCGGCGCGGCCAGCTCGGTCTCCAGGTCGACGAAGACCGCACCCGGCAGGTGGCCGGCGAGGTACTGCTCCCGGCCGTCGGTGCGCCCGAGCTGCCAGCGGACGTCGAGCAGCACGGCGTCACCGGGCAGCTCCTCCGGTGCGGTCAGCACGGTCATCGGCCGGACTCCGTGCGCGCCGCCTCCAGCTCCGCGGTCAGTGCAGCCACCGCGTCGGCCCGGCCGCCGTAGCGGGCCGGCGTGCTCTGCAGCACGGCGATCCGCCACCGCCCGCCGTCGTCCACCGCGGTGAGCACGTGCACCGCGTGCAGCGCCGGGTCGACCGCCTGCGCGCCGGGCGGCACCATCCCGGCGACCCCGTGCAGCACGGCGACGCCCTCGGTCAGCCGGCGCACCGAGCGGACGATGCCGACGAAGCCGGGGGTGGCGTGCTCGCTGAAGATCCGGCGCATGTCCGCGGCGATCGACAACCGGCCGCTGCGCAGCGTCCCGTCGAGGTCGACCCACTCGCCGTCGTCGGCGAACACCGAGGACACCGAGACGCCGCTGCGCTGGTTCCAGCCGGCGAGGAAGCGGGCGTACAGCGCCCGGATCTGGGTGTCGTGCGGGTGGCCTGCGCTCAAGGGAGTGCTCCTGCGAGGTGGTGCGAGTGGGTCAGGAGTGACGCTAGTGGGCGGTCCGCGAGGACGGCCGACCCCGCGCCGTGCAGGGGCGGACAGGTCCGTTCATCCCCGGCGCCGCAGCCACAGGGTGACCGCGAGCAGCCCCGCGGTGACGACGACCGGGCCGCCGACCGCCCACCCCGCGGCGAGCGGGCCAGGCTCGGCGCCGGCACCCCAGGTGCTGAGCAACGGGCCGGCCGGCGGCAGCAGGGCCAGCCGGGCGCTGGCCAGCGACCCGGCGACGACGACGGCGGCCTGCACGCCCCGGCTCACGCGCCCGGCGTGCAGCACCATCCCGAGCGCGATGCCGACGGCACCGCAGAGCAGGTGCAGCAGCAGGCCCAGCAGCCGGTCGGTCAGCGGCGCCGGGTGCGGGTCGAGGACGGCGTTGGCCAGCACCCCGGCCGCGGTGGCACCGGCCAGCCAGGCCAGCGGCGGCAGCGCGTCGGCGAGCATCACCCGGACGTGCCCGTCAGCCGCGGTGAGCACCTGGCGGAGGTCGGCGCTGGACGCCGCCAGGTGGGCGGCGGTCGCCCAGGCGGCCACCGGCAGCAACACGACGGCGGTGGAGGCGAGCGCGGGCAGCGGGGGCCCGGCGTCGGCGGCGTAGACGGCGGCGAGGACGACGAGCCAGGCGGCGGACGCAGCCAGCACGCTGCGGCTGGCGACCGCGGTGGCCAGCCCCATCCGGGCGGCCCGGGGCACCGGCACCGGCGCCCTCACCGGCGGGCCACGGTGAGCACCGACCAGCCCTCCTGCAGGGCGGCCAGCAGCACGGCGTCCTGCTCCCCCGCCGGGACGGTCAGGGTGAGCCGCCCGCCGGTGGCGGTCCGCCCGCGAAACGTCCCGGTGCCGGCCAGCAGCACCTCGACCACGGCAGCGGTGACCGAGCCCCCGAGGTCGAGCACCTCTCCCCCGGCCAGCGGCAGCGGTTCGTGCTCGGCCACCACCACGGCGTGCCCGGCGGCGAGGCGGCCGGTCAGCCGGTCGGCGAGCCGGGAGACGGCGGCGGCGTCCAGCCCGGCGGCCGGCTCGTCGAGCACCAGCACCGGGCAGGGCAGCGCCAGCACGGCCTCCAGCAGCACCCGCCGCTGCCAGCCCCGGCTCAGCTGGTCGGCGCGGGTGCCCGGGACGCCGTCCGGCACACCGCCGGTGAGCAGCCCGACGAGCCGGGCGGCGTCGATCCCCGGCAGATCGCCGGTCTGCTGCGGCAGGTAGCCCACCGGCCCGCTGCGCCGGACGGTCCCCCGGCGCGGCACGACCGAGCCCGCGAGCAGCCGGAGCAGCGTCGACTTGCCGCTGCCGTTTCCGCCGCGCACCCGCAGCAGGCCGCCGGCCGGGACGGCGAGGGACAGCCCCTCGACCAGCCACGGACCGCGCCCGTGGCGGTGGGCGAGCCCCTCCGCCGTCAGCGCTGGCACGCGCCGACCGTAGTGGCTCGGCGCGTGCGGGCTCAGAACGCGGAGATGGACTCCGCCACGTAGCCGCCGTCGTGCTGCGAGACGTGCCAGACCCGCACGTCCTTGCCGCCGACGGCGTCCTTCTCGTGGAAGCGGACCACCTCGCCGTGCCGGACGCCGTGCCCGCGGACGAGCAGCGACTCCGCACCGCCGTCGATGCAGAACTCGGCGTCGCCCACGAAGTCCTCCAGCGAGGAGGCGCCCTCCGGCGGGACGCTCACGGGGTACGGCTTGCCGGACGCAATGGAGTGCCAGTGCTGAGCGGTCATCGGGAGCCCTGTTCTCAGGAGGTGGAGCGGCCGCCTCCACGGTCCCACGGTCGGGCTGGACGTGGGCTGTCCCCGCGCCGGGAGGCGCCGGTGCGTTCCCGGCCGTTCACGAGGAGTGCGCTCAGCCGACCCGGATGCTCTGGTGCATCTCGTTGGGCGCGAACTGGGTGCGGTAGAGGTCGGCGTAGTGGCCGCCGCGGGCCAGCAGCTCCTCGTGGGTGCCGCGCTCGATGATCCGGCCGTGGTCGACGACCAGGATCAGGTCGGCGTCGCGGATCGTGGACAGCCGGTGGGCGATGACCAGCGACGTCCGGCCGGCCAGCGCGGCGTCCAGCGCGTGCTGCACCGCCACCTCCGACTCGCTGTCCAGGTGGGCGGTCGCCTCGTCGAGGATGACCACCCCCGGGGCCTTGAGCAGCACCCGGGCGATCGCCAGCCGCTGCTTCTCCCCGCCCGACATCCGGTAGCCGCGGTCGCCGACCACGGTGTCCAGGCCGTCGGGCAGGGCGTGCACCAGCGCCGCGATCCGGGCCCCGGTCAGCGCCGCCCACAGCTCCTCGTCGGTGGCGTCGGGCTTGGCGTAGCGGAGGTTCGCGCCGATCGTGTCGTGGAACAGGTGCGAGTCCTGGCTGACGACGCCGATCGCGTCGCGCAGCGAGGCGCTGGTGGCCCGCCGGACGTCGACCCCGCCGACCCGCACCGCGCCGTCGGTGACGTCGTACAGCCGCGACACCAGCGCGGCCATCGTCGACTTGCCGGCCCCCGAGGTGCCGACGAGGGCGACCAGCTGGCCGGGCTCGGCGCGGAAGGAGACGTCGTGCAGCACGTCGGTCGAGGCGTGCTGCTCGGGCACCGCGACGTCCTCGAGCGAGGCCAGCGACACCTCGTCGGGCGCCGGGTAGCGGAAGGAGACGTGGTCGAACTCGACCGACCGGTCGTCGGCCGGCACCGGGACGGCGTCGGGGGCCTCGTCGATCATCGGCCGCAGGTCGAGCACCTCGAAGACCCGGTCGAAGCTGACCAGCGCGCTCATCACGTCGACCCGCACGTTCGCCAGCGCGGTCAGCGGCCCGTAGAGCCGGGACAGCAGCAGTGCGAGCGCGACGACGTCACCGGCGGACAGCGACCCGGTGAAGGCGAGCGCCCCGCCCAGGCCGTAGACCAGCGCCGTGGCCAGCGCGGCGACCAGGGTCAGCGAGGTGAAGAAGACCCGGCCGTACATCGCCGACAGCACGCCGATGTCCCGCACCCGTGACGCGCGGCCGCGGAAGGAGTCCGCCTCGACCTCCGGGCGGCCGAACAGCTTGACCAGCAGCGCGCCGGCCACGTTGAACCGCTCGGTCATCGTCGCGTTCATCGACGCGTTGAGCCCGTAGGACTCCCGGGTGATCTCCTGCAGCCGCTTGCCGATCCGCTGCGCCGGCAGCACGAACAGCGGCACCATCACGATCGACAGCAGGGTGATCTGCCAGGACAGGCTGAACATCACACCGGCGGTCAGCACCAGCGCGATCACGTTGGAGACGACGCCGGACAGCGTCGAGGTGAACGCCCGCTGCGCGCCGACGACGTCGTTGTTCAGCCGGCTGACCAGCGCACCGGTCTGGGTGCGGGTGAAGAAGGCGACCGGCATCCGCTGCACGTGCTCGAACACCCGGGTCCGCAGGTCGTAGATGACGCCCTCGCCGATGCGCGCGGAGTACCAGCGCTGCACCAGCGAGCTCACCGCGTCGAGCACGGCCAGGCCGGCGATGAACAGCGCGATCCGGACGACGTCGCCCGCGGTGCCCGACAGCCCGGCGATCCGGTTGACGATGTCGCCGGCCAGCAGCGGGGTGACCACGCCGATGACCGCGGAGAACACCACCAGCGCGAGGAACCCGACCAGCTCGCGGCGGTAGGGCCCGGCGATGCCGAGGATCCGGCGGACCGTGCCCCGGGGGATCTGCCGCGACGTCACCGACGAGTCGCGGCTGAACGACCGCATGGCGGCCATCGAGGTCATCGGAGAGCTCATGGCACGTACCTCATCGCTGCGGCCCCTACTGCTGTAACCAGGTAATCAACCGCAGAACAGCGGCCGGGCCCGCTCTGTTCCGCCCGGTCAGTCTCTCCTGGCCAGCGCCCCGAGACGACGGACCTGGGCGGCCCGTTCGGCGGCGTCCTGCTGCGCGGGGTCGTTGCGCACCGCCGAGCGCAGCAGCGCCAGCGTCTCCCGCGACGCGTCGGCGTCCGGGCCGAGCAGCGCGGCGGTGAGGTCGGCGACGGTCGCGTCCAGCTGGTCGAGCGGGACGGCGACGTTGGCCAGCCCGGTCGCGACCGCCTCGGTCGCCCCCACCGCGCGGCCGGTCAGGCAGATCTCGACGGCCCGGCTGTAGCCGACCAGCTCGACCAGCGTGCTGGTGCCGGTGAGGTCGGGCACCAGGCCCAGCGTGGCCTCGGGCAGCCGCAGCTGCGCGTCCTCGGTGAACACCCGCAGGTCGCAGGCGAGCGCGAGCTGGGCGCCGGCGCCGATCGCGTGCCCCTGGACGGCGGCGACGGAGACCACGCCCGGGGAGCGCAGCCAGCGGAACGCGGCCTGGTAGCCACGGATGCGCTCCTGGGCCTGGTCGGCGGGCATCGAGCCGAGGTCGGCGAGCCCGCCGCTGACGCCCGGGTCGGGGCTGAACAGCGTGCGGTCCAGCCCCGCGGAGAACGCCCGCCCGGCGCCGCGGACGACGACCACCCGGACGCCGTCGTCCAACCCCTCACCGACGGCGCGCAGCGCCGCCCAGGTGGCCGGGGTCTGCGCGTTGAGCTGGTCTGCCCGGTCGAGGGTGACGGTGAGGACGGCGCCCTCGCGCGCCGTCCTCACCCACCCGTTCTCGTCAGGCGAGCTCACGCACTCTTCTTGTTGGCATTGCGGTTCGCCCCGCCCCGGCCGCGCAGGCTGGCGCCCGACTCCGACAGCAGGCGGTGGACGAACCCGTAGGAGCGGTTGGTCGAGGTGGCCAGCGAGCGGATGCTCTCACCGCCGTCGTACCGCTCACGCAGCTCGTCCGCCAGCGACGTGCGGTCGTCTCCGGTGATCCGCTTGCCCTTGCTCAGGTCCGCAGTGCTCGAGTCGGCCATGACTCCCCTCCTGTCAGAGGTGCCCCGCCGGCTCGCACCGGCAGTTCCCCGCTGATCCCCCGGCGCCGTCGTCCCGGTGACATCGGCGTCCCGAGAGCCATGATCACCCAGGTGACGGGGGTCGGCCACCGCAGATAGGACGTGCGCAGCCGATCGGGGTTCAGGCGAGCGAGACCAGGTCGGCGAAGTCGGCGCTCCAGGTGTCCTCGGTGCCGTCGGGCAGGATGATCACCTTGTCCGGGTTGAGCGCGTGCACCGCGCCCTCGTCGTGGGTGACCAGCACGATCGCGCCCTGGTAGGTGCGCAGCGCCTCGAGCACCTGCTCGCGGCTGGCCGGGTCGAGGTTGTTGGTCGGCTCGTCGAGCAGCAGCACGTTCGCGCCGGAGACGACCAGCGTGGCCATCGCCAGCCGGGTGCGCTCACCACCGGAGAGGGTGCCGGTGCGCTGGTCGACGTTCTCGCCGGAGAACAGGAAGGCACCGAGGATCTTCCGCAGCTCGGTGTCGGTGCTGTCCGGCGCCGCGGACCGCATGTTCTCCAGCAGCGTGCGGTCCATGTCGATCGTCTCGTGCTCCTGCGCGTAGTACCCGACGCGCAGCCCGTGCCCGGCCTTCACCTCACCGGTGTCCGGGGTCTCGGTGCCGGCGAGCATCCGCAGCAGCGTGGTCTTGCCCGCGCCGTTGAAGCCCAGGACGACGACCCGGGTGCCCTTGTCGATGGCCAGGTCGACGCCGGTGAAGATCTCCAGCGAGCCGTAGCTCTTGGACAGGTGCTCGGCGGTCAGCGGCGTGCGGCCGCACGGGGCCGGCGTCGGGAACCGCAGCTTGGCGACCTTGTCCTGCGTGCGCACCTGCTCCAGGCCCGCGGCCAGCCGCTGCGCGCGCTTGTCCATGCTCTGCGCGGCCTTGGCCTTGGTGGCCTTGGCGCGCATCTTGTCCGCCTGCGCGGTGAGCGCGTCGATCTTCTTCTCGGCGTTGGCCCGCTCGGAGCGGCGGCGGCGCTCGTCGGTCTCGCGCGCGTCGAGGTACCGCTTCCAGCCCAGGTTGTAGACGTCGACGGTGGCCCGGTTGGCGTCCAGGTGCCACACCTTGTTGACCACGGCCGCCAGCAGGTCGACGTCGTGGCTGATCACGATCAGCCCGGCGCGGTGGCTGGCCAGGAACCCCTTGAGCCAGACGATCGAGTCGGCGTCCAGGTGGTTGGTCGGCTCGTCGAGCAGCAGCGTGTCGGCGTCGGAGAAGAGGATCCGGGCCAGCTCGACCCGGCGGCGCTGGCCACCGGACAGCGTGCGCAGCGGCTGCTGCAGCACCCGGTCGGGCAGGCCGAGGTTGGTACAGATCCGGGCGGCGTCGCTCTCCGCGGCGTACCCGCCCAGCGCGGCGAACTGGTCCTCGAGCCGGCCGTACTGCCGGACGGCGCGGTCCATCTCGGCGTCGTCGGCGGGCTCGGCCATCGCGATCTGCGCCTTGGTCAGCTTCGCCTTGAGCACGTCGAGCCCGCGGCCGGACAGCACCCGGTCGCTGGCGGTGATGTCCAGGTCGCCGCTGCGCGGGTCCTGCGGCAGGTAGCCGAGCTCACCGGTCACCTCGACCTTGCCGGCGTGCGGCACGCGCTCGCCGGCCAGGGTGGTGAGGGTGGTGGTCTTGCCGGCGCCGTTGCGGCCGACCAGCCCGATGCGGTCGCCGGGCTGGACCCGGAGGTCGGCCTCGCTGATGAGGATGCGGGACCCGGCGCGCAGCTCGAGACCGGTCGTCGTGATCACTGACCCCAGGATAGGCGCTCGGACGCCGTCCTCCGACCCCTTTCCCGGGTGACCTCCACGTCACCTGGACGGGCGCGTCCTGGGGAGAGCGGTCCTGCACCGGCCGCCGGCACGCCAGGATGCGCTCATGTTCCCGCGTGGACCAGCGTGTCCTGTCTGTGGCGCCGAGGTCTCCGGCCCCCCGGCCGCCCCCTGCCCGAGGTGCGGTCTGCCCGCCGCCGGCCAGGCCGGCTGGGTCCTCGGCCGGATCAGCTCGACGCTGGAGGAGCTCACCCGCGACCGCGACCAGCTGCTGGCCGCGTTGCGCGCGGCGGCACCGGGTGCGGCCGTCCCGGTCGGCGCCGGCCCGTGGGCCCCACCGGCGGGCCCGCCGGTCCAGCCGCCGTCCTCCGCTCCCCCGCCGCCGGCCGCACCCCCTCCGCCTCCCCCGGTGGCACCGCCGCCGGTGCCGTGGCTGCCGGCGCCCGGCACGCCGCCCCCGCCGCCCCGCCGGCGGCTCAGCCCGCAGCAGGTGCTGCTCGGCCTGGGGGCGGTGCTGCTGGTGGCCGGCGCGCTGTACTTCGTCGCGCTGGGCTGGACGCGGTTCGGGCTGGTCTTCCAGGCGACGGTCATGGTCACCGTCACCGCCGCGGCGTGCGGGACGTCGGCCTGGGCGGCCCGCCGCGGGCTGCGGGCCACCGAGGAGGCGCTGGCCGCGGCCGGGACGGCGCTGCTCGCCGTCGCCCTCGGGGCGGCACGCGCCCGCGGGCTCGGCGGGCTGGACGAGGTGGACCTGCGCTCCTGGACGGCGGTGTCCTGCGTGGTCGTCGTGGCGGTCGCCCTCGCGCTGAACCGGCTCACCCGCAGCACCACCACCTGGCCGCTGGCCGCGCTGGTCGCCGCGCAGCCGGTGCTGGTGCTCGTGCTGCCGACCGGCTGGCTGGGCTCCCCCGCCGGGGTGGCCTGCGCGCTGCTCGTCGCGGCCGCCGACCTGGCCGCCGTCCTGCTGCTGCGCCGGTCGCTGCGGCCGGTGGCCCGGGTGCTCGCCGCGCTGTGGGCCGCGATCGGGGTGCTTCGGGGCCTCGTGCTGGCCGTCGACGGCACGCCGGCCGAGTCGTGGACCGCGACGGCGCTGCTGCTGGGCGCCGGGGTCGCCGCGCTGGCCGCCCTGCGGCTGCCCCGCGTCGCCGGCGGTGCGGTGTCCCCGGCGGTGGTCGCGGCCGCAGCGGCGGGGGTCGGTGGCCTGGCCCTGACCGCCTCGCTGGGCACGGTGGGCGCGGCCGGGCCGGTCGCCGCGACCGGGGCCGGGCTGGCGCTGCTCGCCGGCGTCGTCCTCGTCCCGGGCCCCGTCGGGCGTTCGGTGGCCGGCGCGGCCCTGCTGGCGGGTGGGACGGCGATGGCCGGTGCCGGCGCCCTGGTGCTCGCCGAGGACGAGCGGTACGGGGCGCTGTCGCTGCTCGTGCTGGCGGCGGCCGTGCCCGCGGCGCTCACCGCCCTCCGGGTGCCCGCGGTCCGGGAGGTCGCGACCGGCGCCGCCCTGCTCGCCCCCGTGGTGTCGGCACTGCTCGCCCGGGAGGCCGGCTGGCTCTCCAGCCCGGGAGCCGGGCTGCTGCTCGCGCTGGTCGCCGCCGGTGGGTTCGCGCTGGCCACGCTGCGGGCCGGGGCGCCCGAGGAGCGGGTGTGCGCCGTCGCCGGGGCGATCACCGGCATCCTCGCCGGGCTGACCACCGGTGACGCCGGGGCGTGGGGGCAGGTCGGGCTGCAGCTGGCCGTCGTCGGTGCGGCCGCCGGCAGCTACGCGCTGGTGGCCCACCGCCCGCTGGTGGCGGTGGCGGCCGTCGCCGACCTGGTGGTCGCCTGCTGGATCGCGGTGGCCGGCGCGGGGGTCGAGACCGCGGAGGCCTACACGCTCCCGGCCGCGGCCGGCCTGCTGGTGGTCGCCTGGCCCCGGATCCGGGCCCGCGGCCCGTCCTGGGCCGCCGAGGGCGCCGGCGTGGGCGTGGCCCTGGTGCCCTCCGCCCTCGCGGTCGCCGGCTCCCCCACCGCGCTGCGGCTGGTGCTGGTGGTCGCCGGTGCGGCCGCGCTCGTGGTCGCCGGCACGCTGCTGCACCGGCAGGCGCCGTTCGTGCTGGGCGCCGGGGCGCTGGCCTTCGTCGTCGTCAGCCGGCTGGGTCCCTACGCACCACTGGTGCCCACCTGGGTGGCGCTCGCCGCGGCCGGGCTGGTGCTGCTCGTCCTCGGCGCCACCTACGAGCGGCGGCTCCAGCAGGCCCGCGAGGCGGTGGCCTGGGTGGCCCAGATGAGCTGAGCGCGACCGGCCGACCGCCCGTAGCGTGGACGGGCACGGCCAGCGGGAGGAGGTGAGCGCGGTGCCGCAGAGCCCCGAGGTGGTCTACCCGCCACCGGTCGGCGTCCCGCCGCCCCCACCGCCGGCCCCGCCGGACGACGAGGGCCTGCGCCGGGTCAGCCCGCAGCAGGTGCTGCTCGCCGCCGGGGCGGTCGCGGTCGTCGTGGCCGGGGCCGCCTCGCTGAGCCTCACCGGCTGGGTGTTCACCACCGCGCTGGCGCTGGGCACCGCCGCGGCGTCGCTGTGGTGCGGTGTGCGCCGGCTGCGGGCGTCCGAGGAGACGCTGGCCGTCGCCACCGTGGTGCTCGCCGTGGTCGGCGACCGGGCGGGCTCCGACCCGACGTCGGCCGTCGTGCTCGCCGTCCTCTCCGCCGTCTTCTGGCTCCTCGGCCGGCTGGGCCGTCGCGCGCTGACCTGGCCGGTCGCCGCCTGGCTCAGCGCCCAGCTCGCCGTCCTCACCGCGCTGTCCGGCGCCGACCTCGGCGCGCTGCCGCAGGTGAGCGCCGTGCTCGGCACCGCGATCGCCGGGACCCTGGTCACCCTGCGCGCCCGGCGGCCGGTGGCCCCGGTCGCCCTCGCCACCACCGCGCTGTGGTGGGTCACCGGCGTGGCCACCGGCACCCACCTGGTCTGGACGACGACCGCCACGTCCACCGCGGCGCCGGCCGCCGCCCTGCTGGTGGGCGCCGCGGCGGGGCTGGTGGCGCTGCGGCTGCGCCCGGCACTGCGGCCGCTGCTGGGTCCGCGGCCGCTGGTGCCGGTGCTGGCCGGCGCGGTCACCGGTGCCGCCGTCGCGGGGGTGCTGCAGTCGACCGGCCCGGCCGGTGTGCCGGCGGCGGGCTACCTGGGGCTGGTCAGCGCCGCGCTGGTCGCCGCGCTGGCCTCACCCCGCCCGCACTCGGTGGTGCGCCCGGCCGGGCTGGCCCTGGCCTGCACCGCGACGGCGCTGAGCGTCGTCCAGCTGCTGGCGGACGGCCGGTGGAGCGCGGTGGCGCTGCTGCTGGTCGCGGCGTCGCTCCCGGCCGTGCTGGTCGCCGCGCGGCAGCCGGCCGACCGGCCAGGCGCCCTCCCCGTCGCGGTGGGCTGCCTGGCCGGGGCGGCGCTGCTGGCCGAGGCCGACGGCAACCTGGGGCCCGGCCGGGCCGGGCCGCTGCTGCTGCTGCTCGCGGTGACGGCGCTGGCCGCGGCGTCGTTGGAGCGGCACCACCGCGACGAGGGCCCGCTGGCCGTCTCCGCCGTCGTGGTCGGGGTGGTGGCCGTCGCGCACGTCGGGCGCACCGGCGACCCGCTCGCGCTGGCCGCCGCGCTCGCCGTCCTCGGGACGGCGCTGGTGGGGTACGCGGCGCGCACCGGTCGCCGGCCGGCCCGGGCGGGAGGGTGCGCGGGCCTGGTCGCGGCCGTCTGGCTGGCGGTCGGCGACGCCGGGGTGCAGGTGCCCGAGGCGTACTCGCTGCCGCTGGCCGCGGTGCTGCTGCTCTACTCGGGGCGCCGGCTGGCGACCGCGCCGTCCTGGTCGGCGTGGGGGCCGGCGCTGGCCGCGGGCTACGGGCCGTCGGTGTTCCTGGCGCTGGTGGAGCCCGAGCTGCTGCGGGTGCTGCTGGTGGTGGTGGCCGCGACGGCGACGACCACCGCGGCGACCGGCTGGGCCGTGCGGGCACCGTTCCTGGTGGGTGCGGGCTCGCTGGTGGTCGTGGGCGTGGGCCGGCTGCTCGCGGTGCTGCCGCCGCCCGGGCTGGTGGTGTTCGGCGTCGCCGGGGCGGCGCTGCTGGCGGTGGGCGCGAGCTACGAGAGCCGTCGTCGCCGGGCGCGGGTGGCGATCGCCTCGCTCGCCGACATGCGCTGATCCCCGACCCCGGAGATGGCCATCTTCGGGATCGCACCGGGCCCGGAGATGGCCATCTCCGGGCGATCAGGCGGAGCCGAAGAGGGTCTCCGCGCAGACCGGGCGGTAGCCGGCGGCGAGGAACGACCGCAGCGAGGCGGTGTTGGCCGGGGCGACCTGCGCCCACAGCGGCGCCCCGCCGGGCACGAGCGCCGGTGCGGCGGCGGCCAGCGCGGTGCCCAGCCCGCGGCCCCGGGCGGCGGGGTCGACCTCGGTGCTGACCTCCCAGCGGCCGCACACGCCCCGGCCCAGGGAGATGAGGGCGCTGGCGTCCGGTGTCGTCCAGACCCGCACGCCGGTGCGGTGGGTCAGCGCCCGCTCCACCCGTGGGTGCCCGAACGGCTCGACCTCGACCAGCTCCACGCCGGGGCTCGCCGGGGCCGGCGGCGCCACCAGCACGGAGTCGATCACGCCCGGCTCGACGCCCACCTCGTCGGCGAGCGCGGTCAGGAACCGGGCACCCAGCGGTGCAGCGATCGGGTCGGAGGCCACCTGCGCGGCCACCCAGACCGGGTCGACGTCCGCCGCGACCACGTGCCAGGCGCTCCCCCCGACGACGAGTGCCGGCGCCCCGAGGGGCGCCGGCACGGTCGTGACGCTGGCGTCTGCCGGGGGGTCCTCCCCCGCGGCCAGCCGGTCGAGCAGTGAAAGGAGGTCCAGGTTCAGACCCGGAAGCCCAGGGCGCGGAGCTGCTCCCGGCCGTCGTCGGTGATCTTGTCCGGGCCCCACGGCGGCATCCAGACCCAGTTGATCCGGATGTCGTCGACCAGGCCGGGGCCGGGGCCACCGGTGAGGGCCTGGCGGGCCTGGTCCTCGATGACGTCGGTCAGCGGGCAGGCCGCCGAGGTCAGCGTCATGTCGATGATCGCCACGTTGGCCTCGGTGTCGATGTCCAGGCCGTAGACCAGGCCCAGGTCGACGACGTTGACGCCCAGCTCGGGGTCGACGACGTCGCGCATGGCCTCCTCGACGTCCTCGAGCAGCGCGGACTTGCCGCCGTAGATCCCGGCGTCCGGGGTGGTGGGCTCGGTCATGTCAGCTCTTCCCTTCCGAGGTCGACAGAGCACGGGCGCTCGCGTCCTTCAGCGCCATCCAGCTCATCAGTGCGCACTTGACCCGCGCCGGGTACTTCGAGACACCGGCGAACGCGACGGCGTCCTCCAGCTCGTCCTCGAGCTCCTCGGCCACGGCCGCATCGCCCTTGCTCTGCATCAGCCGCATGAACTGCTCGCCGGTGCCGAGCGCCTCGGGCACGCTCTTCCCGATGACCAGGTCGTACATCGCCGAGACCGACGCCTGGCTGATCGAGCAGCCCATCCCCTCGTAGGAGACGTCGGCGATGGTGTCGCCGTCCAGGTGGACCCGCAGGGTCACCTCGTCACCGCACGTCGGGTTGACGTGGTGCACCTCGGCCTCGAACGGGTCGCGGAGGCCGCGGCCGTGGGGGTTCCGGTAGTGGTCCAGGATGATGTCCTGGTACATCGACTGCAGCTGCATGGTCAGCTCACCTCGGTCGGTACAACACCGAAGAAGCGCTGGGCTTCCCGGACACCCTCGACCAGTGCGTCGACGTCGTCGTAGCCGGTGTGCACGTAGAACGTGGCGCGGGTGGTCGCCGGCACGCCGTAGCGGCGCACGACCGGCCACGCGCAGTGGTGACCGACCCGGACGGCGATGCCCAGGTCGTCGAGCACCTGGCCGACGTCGTGCGGGTGGATGCCCTCGACGGTGAAGCTGATCGCGCCGCCACGGGCGACGGTGTCCGGCGGGCCGATGACCGTCACGCCCGGGATGGCCTGCAGCTGCTCGAGGGCGTACCCGGTGAGGGCCTCCTCGTGCGCCAGCACGTTGTCCATGCCGAGGCGCTGCAGGTACTCGACCGCGGCACCGAGCCCGACCACCTGCGCGGTCATCGGCACGCCGGCCTCGAACCGCTGCGGCGGGGCGGCGAAGGTGCTGCCCTCCATCCGGACGACCTCGATCATCGAGCCACCGGTGAGGAACGGCGGGAGCGCGTCGAGCACCTCGTACCGGCCCCACAGCACACCGACGCCGGTGGGACCGAGCATCTTGTGCCCGGAGAACACCAGGAAGTCAGCGCCCAGCTCAGTGACGTCGACCGGCTGGTGCGGCACGGACTGCGCGCCGTCGACCAGCACGAGCGCACCGACCTCGTGCGCGCGGGCCACGATGTCGCCCAGCGGGTTGATCGTGCCCAGGATGTTCGACTGCTGGGTCACCGCGACGAGCTTGGTGCGCTCGTTGACCACGGTCGCCAGGTCCGAGAGGTCCAGCCGGCCGTCGTCGGTCAGCCCCAGCCAGCGCAGGGTCGCCCCGGTGCGCTCGCAGAGCTGCTGCCACGGGATGAGGTTGGCGTGGTGCTCCATCTCGGTGACCACGATCTCGTCGCCCTGGCCGACGGCGTACCGGCGGAACTCGGGCTCCTTGGCCGTCGCCGCGTTGGACAGCGCGTAGGCGACCAGGTTGATCGCCTCGGTGCTGTTGCGGGTGAACACCACCTCGGTGTCCGCGGCACCGATGAACCCGGCGATGGTGGTCCGCGCCGCCTCGTAGGCGGCGGTGGACTCCTCGGCGAGCTGGTGCGCGCCGCGGTGCGGTGCGGCGTTGATGTTCTCGTAGAACCAGCGCTCGGCGTCCAGCACGCTGCGCGGCTTCTGCGAGGTGGCGCCGGAGTCGAGGTAGACCAGCCGGCGACCGTCCCGGACCGTGCGGGTCAGGATCGGGAAGTCAGCCCGGATCGCCTCGACGTCCAGCGGCAGGGGCGCCCTCGGCGCCCCGGCGGGACGCGAGACGGTCTGGGTCATGCGTGAGCACCCCCGGGGAGCTCCGCCAGCGCCTCGGCCTTGGAGTCCTTGACGTAGGCGGCGTAGCCCTCGTTCTCCAGCTTCTCGGCGAGCTCGGGGCCGCCCTCCTCGACGACCCGGCCGGCCACGAAGACGTGCACGAAGTCGGGCTTGATGTAGCGCAGGATCCGCGTGTAGTGCGTGATCAGCAGGACGCCGACCGGGCTCTCGGCCTTGGCGCGGTTGACGCCCTCGGAGACGATCCGCAGCGCGTCGACGTCCAGGCCGGAGTCGGTCTCGTCGAGGATCGCGACCTTCGGCTTGAGCAGCCGCATCTGCAGGATCTCGTGGCGCTTCTTCTCACCACCGGAGAAGCCCTCGTTGACGTTGCGCTCGGCGAAGGCGCTGTCCATCTCCAGCGCCTCCATCTCGGTGCGCACGTCCTTGACCCAGGTGCGCAGCTTCGGCGCCTCGCCGGTCACCGCGGTGGCCGCGGTGCGCAGGAAGTTCGACACCGAGACGCCGGGGACCTCGACCGGGTACTGCATGGCCAGGAACATGCCGGCCCGGGCGCGCTCGTCGACGGTCATCGCGAGGACGTCCTCGCCGTCGAGGGTGACGCTGCCGCCGGTGATCGTGTACTTCGGGTGCCCGGCGATCGAGTAGGCCAGGGTCGACTTGCCGGACCCGTTGGGGCCCATGATCGCGTGGGTCTCGCCGCCGCGGACGGTGAGGTCGACGCCGCGGAGGATCTCCTTGGCCTCGTCACCCTCGCCGACGGTGACGTGCAGGTTGCGGATCTCCAGGACGCTGCCGGTCGGGAGGCCGGTGGTCGCGGGGGTCGCGGTGGGGCTGGTCACGGGGTCTCGCTCCTCAGTTGGTGGCCGCGGCGAGGGGGGCGTCGACGTCGACCAGGACGTCGTCGCCCTCCACCCGGACCGGGTAGACGGGGACCGGCTCGGTGGCCGGGAGGTTGGTGGGCGCGCCGGTGCGCAGGTCGAAGCAGGAGCCGTGCAGCGCGCACTCGATGGTGGGGGCGCCGTCGAACTCCTCGACCTCGCCGTCGGTCAGCGCGACCTCGGCGTGCGAGCAGACGTCCTCGATGGCGTAGATCGTGCCGTCGAAGTTGACGACTGCGACGTCGACGTCGGGCAACTCGACCCGCAGCGACCCGTCCTCGGGGACGTCGGACAGCGCGCAGACCCGCTCGAACGTCATGCCGACACCTCGACGGGCTGCTCCTCCAGGTCGGGCAGCGCACCGAGGCGGGCCTCGATGGTGGTCATCAGCCGGTCCTGCAGCTCGGGGATGCCGATGTGCTGGACGACGTCGGCGAAGAAGCCCCGGACGACCAGGCGGCGCGCGGTCTCGGCGTCGATGCCCCGCGAGCAGAGGTAGAACAGCTGCTCGTCGTCGAACCGGCCGGTGGCGCTGGCGTGGCCGGCGCCGACGATCTCGCCGGTCTCGATCTCCAGGTTGGGCACCGAGTCGGCGCGGGCGCCGTCGGTGAGCACCAGGTTGCGGTTGAGCTCGTAGGTGTCGGTGCCGGTCGCCGAGGGGCGGATCCGGACGTCGCCGACCCAGACGCTGTGCGCCTTGTCGCCCTGCAGCGCGCCCTTGTAGACGACGTTGCTGCGGCAGTTCGGGGTGGCGTGGTCGACCCAGAGCCGGTGCTCCTGGTGCTGGGTCTCGTCGGCGAAGTACAGGCCGTACAGGTCGACCTGGCCGCCGGGGCCGGCGTACTGCACGTTGCTGACCAGCCGGACGAGGTCGCCACCGAGGGTGACCACGACCTGCTTGAGGCTCGCGTCGCGGCCGACGACGGCGTCGTACTGACCGCCGTGCACCGTCCCCGGCGCCCAGTCCTGGACCGAGACGACGGTGAGCTGGGCGCCGTCACCGAGCAGGAACGCGACGCCACCCGAGTAGCGGGCGAGGCCGCTGTGGTCCAGCACGACCGTGGCCTGGGCGAACTGCCCGACCTCGACCACCAGCTGGCCCCAGACGACGTCCTCGCCGCCGGTGCCGGACAGCCCCAGGCGGACCGGGCGGTCGAGCACGGCTTCCTTGGCGATCCGGAGGACGGCGGCGCCACCGCTGCGCTGGCGGGTCAGCGCGGCGAGCCGGTCGACCGGCTCGGGCAGGCCCTTGAGCAGCGGGTCGTCGGCCTCCACGGAGGTCAGCTCGACGCCCTCGGGCAGGTCGGTCTCCCACTGCAGGTGCGCCTCGGACGGGGCGCCGTCCAGCAGCTGGCGGACGCGGCGCATCGGCGTGAAGCGCCACTCCTCCTCGCGGCCGGTGGGCACGCCGAAGGCGTCCGGGTCGGTGGAGGTGAACCGCTCGGCCGGGGATCCGGTCGGCGCCGGGCCGCCGTGCGAGTGCGCCCCGGGGGGCGTGTCGCCGGCGGTACCGGTGCCGGGGGCCGGGGTGGTCGGGGGGCCGGCCTGCGCGCCCACGCCCGGGGCGAAGAGCTCCGAGGCGAGGGCGGCGGACTCGGCGGGACCGGCGACGGTGGCCGGGGTGTTCTGGTCGGACATCAGCCGACGGCACCTTCCATCTGCAGCTCGATCAGGCGGTTCAGCTCGAGGGCGTACTCCATCGGGAGCTCCCGGGCGATCGGCTCGACGAAGCCGCGCACGACCATCGCCATCGCCTCGTCCTCGGACAGACCGCGGCTCATCAGGTAGAAGAGCTGGTCGTCGCTGACCCGGGAGACGGTCGCCTCGTGGCCCATCGAGACGTCGTCCTCGCGGACGTCGACGTAGGGGTAGGTGTCCGACCGGCTGATCGTGTCGACCAGCAGGGCGTCGCACTTGACCGTGGAGCGGGAGCCGTAGGCGCCCTCGTCGATCTGCACGAGGCCGCGGTAGGAGGTGCGGCCACCGCCCCGGGCCACCGACTTCGACACGATCGTCGAGGAGGTGTGCGGCGCGGCGTGCACCATCTTGGCGCCGGCGTCCTGGTGCTGGCCCTCGCCGGCGAAGGCGATGGACATGACCTCGCCCTTGGCGTGCTCACCGGTCATCCACACGGCCGGGTACTTCATCGTCACCTTGGAGCCGATGTTGCCGTCGACCCACTCCATGGTCGCGCCCTCGTGGGCCACGGCCCGCTTGGTGACCAGGTTGTAGACGTTGTTCGACCAGTTCTGGATGGTCGTGTACCGGCAGCGCGCGTTCTTCTTGACGATGATCTCGACGACCGCGGAGTGCAGCGAGTCGGTCTTGTAGATCGGCGCGGTGCAGCCCTCGACGTAGTGCACGTAGGCGCCCTCGTCGATGATCATGAGCGTCCGCTCGAACTGGCCCATGTTCTCGGTGTTGATCCGGAAGTAGGCCTGCAGCGGGATCTCGACGTGGACGCCCTTGGGCACGTAGATGAACGAGCCGCCGGACCACACCGCGGTGTTCAGCGCGGCGAACTTGTTGTCACCGGCCGGGATGACCGACCCGAAGTACTCGCGGAACAGCTCGGGCTGCTCGCGCAGCGCGGTGTCGGTGTCCAGGAACAGGACGCCCTGCTCCTCGAGGTCCTCGCGGATCTTGTGGTAGACGACCTCGGACTCGTACTGGGCGGCGACACCGGAGACGAGGCGCTGCTTCTCGGCCTCCGGGATGCCCAGCTTGTCGTAGGTGTTCTTGATGTCGTCCGGGAGGTCGTCCCACGACGCGGCCTGCGCCTCGGTGGAGCGCACGAAGTACTTGATGTTCTGGAAGTCGATGCCGGAGAGGTCCGAGCCCCAGTCGGGCATGGGCTTCTTGCCGAAGATCTTCAGCGCCTTGAGGCGGCGCTCGAGCATCCACTCGGGCTCGTTCTTGCGGCGCGAGATGTCGCGGACGACGTCCTCGTTGATGCCGCGGGTGGCGGAGGCCCCGGCGACGTCGGTGTCCGACCAGCCGTACTGGTAGTTGCCGAGCGAGTCGATCGTCTCGTCCTGCGTCATCGGCGTGCTGGGCACCGGCTGTGTGGTGGTCATGCGGGGGTCCTCTCCCGGTCGATCGAGGGGGTGGTGCGCGTGCTGGCGCCGGCCCGTGGGGCCGTGGCGCGACCAGCAGGTACAGGGCGTGCGGAGGTGGCTTTGTTCCCGGCGCGCTGCTCGGCCCGGAGGGTCAGCGGGGCAGGGATGTGGGTGGTGCAGATCCCGTCGCCGTGGGCGATCGTGGCCAGCCGCTGCACGTGCGTGCCGACGAGCTTGCTGATCACCGCCGTCTCAGCCTCGCACAGCTGCGGGAACTCGGCGGCGACGTGTGCCACCGGGCAGTGGTGCTGGCACAGCTGCCCACCGCTGGAGATGGCCGAGGCGGTCGCGGCGTAGCCCTCGGCGGTCAGCGCGGCGGCGAGCACCTGCGCGCGGTCGACGACGGCCCCGGACCCGGCAGCGGCCTCGGCGGACTCGACCGCGGTGCTGCAGCGCTCGGCCAGGCCGGACAGCTGCTGCTCGGCGACCGCCCGGACGGCGTCCGGGCCACCGTGCTCGGCGACGAACCGGAGCGCGGTCAGCGCCAGGTCGTCGTAGGCGTGCGGGAAGGCGGAGCGGCCGGCGTCGGTGAGGGTGAAGTGCCGGGCGGGGCGCCCCCTCCCCCGCTGCGTGCCGGGGGCCTCGCGCTCGGCCACGCGGCCGGCGGCGACCAGGCCGTCGAGGTGCCGGCGGACGGCGGCGGCGGAGACGCCCAGCCGGGCGGCGAGCTCGGCGGCGGTCTGCGGGCCGTGCTCGAGGAGCAGGTTGCCCACCCGGTCGCGGGTCCGCCCGTCCTCGGCCGGGACCCCGGCCGGAGGGAGGGCGGCGCGTGCCGCAGCGGTTTCCACAACACGATTGTGTGCTTAATCGAGGAGCCCGCAAGGAAGGCGGACCTTACTTGCGGGCTCCTCGTGCTCGGCCGAGACCGATGTCACACGGTCGCGTTGGTCTGACTCCGCGCCGCGGTCCGCTCCTCGCTCGTCCCTCGCTGCGATGCTCCCGCGGCTGTCGTCAGACGGACGCGGGGGTCTCCACCTCCGCGACGCTGTTCGGCTCGCGGTCGCCCACCCGGAGGTCCAGGGCATCGTCGACCACGCCGACGGTCACCTGCTGGCCGGGCGACAGCTCGCCGCCCAGCACCAGCCGGGAGAGCCGGTTGTCGACCTCGCGCTGGATCGCGCGGCGCAACGGCCGGGCACCGAAGGCCCGCTCGAAGCCGTGCTCGGCCAGCCAGGTCACCGCCTCCGGGGTGACCTCCAGGGTGATGTCCTGGGCCGCCATCCGGCGCCGGGTCTCGTCCAGCAGCAGGTCGGTGATCCTGGCCAGCTGCGCGGGCTCCAGCTGCCGGAAGACCACGATCTCGTCGATCCGGTTGAGGAACTCCGGCCGGAACGCCTCCCGCAGCCGCCGCATCACGGCGTCCCGGACGTCGTTGCCGCCACCGCCGTTGCTGGTGAAGCCCAGCGGGCCGGCGGTGTTCACGATCGCCTCCGACCCGAGGTTGCTGGTCATGATCACCACGGTGTTGGTGAAGTCGACCGTGCGGCCCTGGCTGTCGGTGAGCCGGCCGTCGTCCAGCAGCTGCAGCAGCGTGTTGAACACGTCCGGGTGCGCCTTCTCGACCTCGTCGAGCAGGACCACCGAGTAGGGGCGCCGCCGCACCGCCTCGGTCAGCTGCCCGGCGTCCTCGTACCCGACGTAGCCGGGGGGCGAGCCGACCAGCCGGCTGACCGTGTGCCGCTCCTGGAACTCGCTCATGTCCAGCCGGACCATCCGGTCCGAGTCGCCGAACAGCGCCTCCGCCAGCGCCCGGGCCAGCTCGGTCTTGCCGACGCCGGTCGGGCCGAGGAACAGGAAGCTGCCGATCGGCCGGTCCGGGTCGCCCAGGCCCGCCCGCGAGCGCCGGATCGCCTCGGCCACCACCTCGACGGCCTCGTCCTGGCCGACGACCCGCTCGTGCAGGACGTCCTCCAGGCGGAGCAGCCGGTCGCGCTCCTCCTCGGTCAGCTGGGCCACCGGGATGCCGGTCGCCCGGGAGACGACCTCGGCGATCTCCGCCGTCCCCACCTCGGGGATGCCGGCGTCGCCGCCGGACCGCGCCACCTCCAGCTCGGCCTGCGCCGCGGTGATCTCGTCGCGCAGGCCCGAGGCCCGCTCGTACTGCTCGGCCGCGACCGCCTGGTCCTTCTCCCGCTGCAGCTCCTGGACCCGCTGCTCCAGCGCCCGCAGGTCGGTGGTCGGCCGCTTGACCCGCAGCCGGGTGCGCGCGCCGGCCTGGTCGATCAGGTCGATCGCCTTGTCCGGCAGGTGCCGGTCGGTGACGTACCGCTCGGACAGCTCCGCCGCGGCGACCAGCGCCTCGTCGGTGAACCGCACCTGGTGGTGGGCCTCGTAGCGGTCGCGCAGACCGCGCAGGATCTCGATGGTGTCCAGCGTGCTCGGCTCGGGCACCAGCACCGGCTGGAAGCGCCGCTCGAGCGCCGCGTCCTTCTCGATGTTGCGGCGGTACTCGTCCAGCGTCGTCGCGCCGATGATGTGCAGCTCGCCGCGGGCCAGCGCCGGCTTGAGCATGTTGCCCGCGCCCGCCGAGCCCTCGGAACCGCCCGCGGTGACGACGGTGTGCAGCTCGTCGATGAAGACGATCACCTCGTCGCTGTGCTCGCGGATCTCGTCCATCACCTTCTTGAGCCGCTCCTCGAAGTCACCGCGGTACCGGGTGCCGGCGACCAGGCCGGTCAGGTCCAGCTCGACCAGCCGGCGGTCGCGCAGGCTCTCCGGGACGTCGCCGTCCACGATCTGCAGGGCGATGCCCTCGACGATCGCGGTCTTGCCGACGCCGGCCTCGCCGATCAGCACCGGGTTGTTCTTGTTGCGCCGGGACAGCACCTCGATGGTCTGCTCGATCTCCTGGGCGCGGCCGATGACCGGGTCGATCTTCCCGTCCCGGGCCATCGCGGTCAGGTCGCGGCCGAACTCGTCGAGCGTCGGGGTGCTCGACGGCGGCTGCTCGCCACCGCCGCTCCCGCCGGACGTGGGCACCGGGCCCCCCGCCGCGGCGCGCTGCACCGCCTCGGGGGTCACCCGGGAGGAACCCAGCACGCGGCCGGCCCCGGACTCGGGGTTGAGCGCCAGCGCGAAGAGCAGGTGCTCCGGGCCGATGTAGGTCGAGCCGCTGGCCCGGGAGACCTGGTGGGCGTCCAGCAGCGCGCGCTTGGCGGCCGGGGTCAGCGCCAGCCCCTGGCCGGTGGGCTCACCGCGGCCCAGCTGGGCGGCGAGGTCGGCCTGCAGCCGGTCGGGGTCGGCACCGCTGCGGGACAGCAGGGTGCGGGTGGGCTCGTGGCCGGCCAGGGCCCAGAGCAGGTGCTCGGTGTCCAGGTCGGGGCTGCCCCACGCGGCGGCCTGCTGGGCCGCGGCGGAGACCACCTCGCGGGAGTGCGAGCTGAGCAGTTGGGTGATGTCGACCCGCTGCATGCCGCGCCGCGCGCCGGGGCCGCCGAGGAAGGCGGAGAAGAAGTCGTCGAAGGGGCTGCCCCCGAAGGGACCGCCGGGGAGACCACTGGTCATGGCAGATGGCGCCTCTCGTGTCGGGTGTGGCGGTGCTCACCTGCCCACGGCCGACTCTGCGTACCGATCGCCGTCTTCTCGGCTCGGCGGACGTCGCGCGTCGGGGTGGGGCGCCGGGCGGCTGATCGGGCCGGGCGGCGAGGGGCACCGCCTCACATAGCATCGAGGGCGTGGCCGTTCTTCCCGCGTCGTTCCGCTCTCGGATGAACCCGTCCGTGGTCTCCCGGGTCGCCCTGGCCAACGTCGTCGCCAACGGCGTGATCGTGGTGACCGGCGGCGCGGTGCGGCTCACCGGCTCGGGGCTGGGCTGCCCCACCTGGCCGGAGTGCACCGACGGCAGCATCCGGCCCACCCCGGAGCTCGCCGGCCACGGGCTGATCGAGTTCGGCAACCGGCTGCTCACCTTCGTGCTCGTCGTGGTGGCGTTCGCGACCGTGCTGGCGGTCTTCGCGTCGGTGCGGCGGGACCTGCGCCGGCTGGCGGTGCTGAGCCTGCTGGGCATCCCGGCGCAGGCGCTGCTGGGCGGGGTCACGGTGCTCACCGGGCTGAACCCGTGGACGGTCGCCGCGCACTTCCTGGTGTCGGCGGTGCTCGTGGCCATCGCCACCCTGCTGTGGCTGCGCTCGCGCGAACCCGGGGTCGGGCAGCTCCTGGTGCGCCGCCCCTTCGCGCTGCTGGTCACCGGCATCGCGGTCACCGTCGCCGCCGTCCAGGTCGCCGGCACCGTGGTCACCGGCAGCGGCCCGCACAGCGGCGACCCGGAGGCCGGCCGCACCGGGCTGGACCCGGAGCTGATGAGCCAGCTGCACGCCGACGTCGTCTTCCTGCTCATCGGGCTGACCGTCGCGCTGCTGGTCGGCCTGCACGCCACCGACTCCCCCGGCCGGGTCCGCCGGGCCGCCCGCGACCTGCTGCTCGTCGAGCTCGCCCAGGGCCTCATCGGCTACGTGCAGTACTTCACCCAGCTGCCGGCGGTGCTGGTGCTGCTGCACATGGCCGGCGCCGTGCTGATCACCGTCTACACCGCGCGGCTGGTCTGGTCGGTGCGCGGCCCGGCCTCCGAGCTGCCGGTCGGCGCGGCCCCGGTGGCCACCACCGCCGTCCGCTGAGGCCCGGCGACCCGCTGGACGACGCGGCTCAGGCGCCGGCGATCAGCTCGTCGACCCGGTCCCGGGCCAGCCGGGACGACGCCACGAGGCCGCTGGCCGCACCGGCGGCCGACCGCCGCCGCAGCGCCACGTCGAACTCCGCCCGGGCCGCGGTGAGCTGACCGGCGGCGAACAGCGCCTTGCCCAGGTGCTGGCGGACCACGGCCTCCTGCGGCCCGCCCAGCGTCTCCGCGAGCAGCACCCGGTAGGCGCCGATGGCCTCCTCGTGCTCGCCCCGGGCGCTGCGGACGTCGGCGGCGAGGGCCCGGACCCGGAACGGCGAGTCCGGCGACGAGGCGTTCATCCGGTCCGCACGGCGCTGGGCCTCGTCCAGCCGGCCGGCCACCAGCGCCTCGAGGACGGCGTCGGCCGGGTCGGTGGAGGCCTGCACGCTGACCGCGAAGAGGGCCGGGTCGCCGACCACGGTGCGCAGCGAGCACGGGTCGATCGCCAGGCCACGCCCGATGTCGAGCGCGGGGACCTTCAGACCAGCACGTCCAGCACGATCGCCACGGACAGCAGCGTCATGTACGTGATCGACACGGAGAACAGCTTCATCGGGCGGTCGGGCACGCCGGCCTTGATCCGGTTCAGCCAGGCGTGCGACTCCGCGACGTACCAGGCGCCCAGGCCCAGCGCGGCGACGCCGGTGGTCCAGCCCAGCAGCGGGGTCACCGGCGCCATCAGCAGCGAGGCGGCCAGCGTGCCCCACGCCCAGGCGACGGACTGGCGGCCGACGCTGACCGGCCCGGCCACCACCGAGAGCATCGGCACCCCGGCCCGGAAGTAGTCGAAGCGGAAACGGCTGGCCAGCGCCCAGAAGTGCGGCATCTGCCAGCAGAAGACGATGGCGAAGAAGACCAGGGCCGGCCAGTCCAGCGAGCCGGTGACCGCGGCCCAGCCGATCAGCACCGGCGCCGCGCCCGGCAGCCCGCCGAACACGGTGTTGTGGTGGGTGCGGCGCTTGAGCACCATCGTGTAGACGACGGAGTAGGCCAGCACCGCCCCCGCCGCCAGCGCCGTGGCCAGCGGGGTGGTGAACAGGCCCAGCAGCACCAGCGACACCCACGCCAGGAGCACGCCGAACCACAGCGCGTTGCGGGGTGCGATCACGCCGCTGGGGATCGGCCGGTCGCGGGTGCGCGACATCAGCCGGTCGATGTCGCGGTCGTACCAGCAGTTGATGGTGTTGGCGGCCCCGGCGGCGAGCATCCCGCCGACCAGCGTGGCCACGACCAGGCCGGTGCCCGGCCACCCACCGGCCGCGATCATCATCGCCGGGAGGGTGGTGACCAGCAGCAGCTCGACGAGCTTGGGCTTGGTCAGCGAGACGTAGGCGCCCACCGTCGCGCGGGCCGGACGGCGGGTCCGGGCGCGGTCGACGGCGCGGTCGTCGATCGCCGTCACCGGGGGCCCAGGAGCGCGGCGTCGCGCGGGCAGCAGGGCACCACGAGGTCCTTCTCCGCCGGGGGATGGGTTGCCCCGCAACTGTAGCCCGGCGGCCCCTCGGGAATTGCTGGGCACCACTAGGGTTTGATCACGTTGACTCTGCGCGTGAAGCGGGTAGGGCGGTCGTCGAGGACGCCGGCGCACCAACCGCTGTACGACTCTCGGTCGCGCCCCATCCGGGTGCGGCCGTGGTGCGCACCGTCGTCCGCCCGGGGTGGGTGGGTCCCCGCGCCCCCGGGCGGTCTGACATCGACCGACCCCGAGGGAGCACCGAGCGCCACATGACCAGCGACAGCGGCACCAAGAGCACCGAGGCCGAGGCCCCCGCCGAGGCAGCCAGCGACAGCCCCACCGGGTCGCCCAAGCAGCCGAACCCCACCCTCCCCGAGGGCTTCACCGAGCTCGACCGGCGCGCCATCGACACCGCCCGCGTGCTCGCGATGGACGCGGTGCAGAAGGTGGGCAACGGCCACCCGGGCACGGCGATGAGCATGGCCCCCACCGCCTACCTGCTCTTCCAGAAGTGGCTCCGGCACGACCCGAGCGACCCGCAGTGGACCGGGCGTGACCGCTTCGTCCTCTCGATGGGCCACTCCAGCCTCACCCTGTACGTCCAGCTCTACCTCGCCGGCTACGGCCTGGAGCTCGACGACCTCAAGGCGCTGCGCACCTGGGGCTCGCTGACCCCCGGCCACCCCGAGGTCAACCACACCCCCGGCGTCGAGACCACCACCGGCCCGCTCGGCCAGGGCGTGGGCAACGCGGTGGGCATGGCGATGGCCGCCCGCCGCGAGCGCGGCCTGTTCGACCCCGAGACCGCTGAGGGCGAGAGCCTGTTCGACCACACCATCTGGGCCTTCGCCTCCGACGGCGACCTGGAGGAGGGCGTCAGCGGCGAGGCCTCCTCGCTCGCCGGCACCCAGCAGCTGGGCAACCTCGTGCTGGTCTACGACGACAACAAGATCTCCATCGAGGACCAGACCGACATCGCCTTCACCGAGGACGTCGGCAAGCGCTACGAGGCCTACGGCTGGCACGTCCAGCACGTGGACGACGGCGAGGACCTCGCCGCCCTGGACGCCGCCTTCGCCGCGGCCAAGGCCGAGACCACCCGCCCCTCGATCATCGTGCTGCGCACGATCATCGGCTGGCCGTCGCCCAACAAGCAGAACACCGGCGCCGCGCACGGCTCGGCGCTCGGCGACGACGAGGTCAAGGCCACCAAGCAGGTCCTCGGCTTCGACCCGGAGCAGACCTTCGAGGTCAGCGACGAGGTCATCGAGCACACCCGCAAGGCCGTCACCCGCGGCCAGCAGGCGCACGCCGAGTGGGAGAAGGGCTTCCAGGCCTGGCAGCAGGCCAACCCCTCCGGCGCCGAGCTGCTCGCCCGGATGAAGACCCGGACGCTGCCCGAGGGCTGGGCCGCGAAGCTGCCGACCTGGGACGCCGACGCCAAGGGCGTCGCGACCCGCAAGGCCTCCGGTGAGGTCCTCGCGGCCATCTACCCCGAGCTCCCCGAGCTGTGGGGCGGGTCGGCCGACCTCGCGGAGAGCAACAACACCGCGGTCAAGGGCGAGCCGTCGTTCCTGCCGGCCAACCGCCAGACCAAGATGTGGACCGGTGGCCCCTTCGGTCGCACGCTGCACTTCGGCGTCCGCGAGCACGCCATGGGCGCGATCATGAACGGCATCGCGCTGCACGGCGGCACCCGCGTCTACGGCGGCACGTTCCTCACGTTCTCCGACTACATGCGCGGCGCCGTCCGGCTCGCGGCCCTCATGCAGCTGCCGGTCACCTACGTGTGGACCCACGACTCCATCGGCCTGGGCGAGGACGGCCCGACGCACCAGCCGATCGAGCACTACGCCGCGCTGCGCGCCATCCCGGGTCTGGACTTCGTCCGCCCGGCCGACGCCAACGAGACCGCGGTGGCGTGGCGGACGATCCTGGAGAACAACGACCGGCCGGCCGGCCTGGCGCTCTCCCGGCAGAACCTGCCGACCTTCGACCGCAGCACGATGGGCTCGGCCGAGGGCACCGCCAAGGGCGGCTACGTGCTGGCCGAGGCCTCCACCGGCACCCCGGAGGTCATCCTGCTGAGCACCGGCTCCGAGGTGCAGATCGCGGTCGCCGCCCGCGAGGTCCTCGAGGCCGACGGCGTCCCGACCCGGGTCGTCTCGCTGCCCTGCTGGGAGTGGTTCGCCGAGCAGGACGAGGCGTACCGCACCGAGGTGCTCCCCCCGGCGGTCCGCGCCCGGGTGAGCGTCGAGGCCGGCGTGCCGATGGGCTGGCGGGACTTCGTCGGTGACGCGGGCCGGATCGTCGGCCTCAACCACTACGGCGCCAGCGCGGCCTACAGCAAGCTGTACGAGGAGTTCGGCCTCACCGCCGAGGCCGTCGTCGCCGCTGCCCGCGAGAGCCTGCAGGCCGCCGGCGCCCCCGCCGTCGCGCCGACCGGCCCGGGCGTCTCCGTCGGCGGGCTGGACAGCCCCACCGGCGACCGCTGAACAACCACCACCACGACTGGAGGGTATGACATGGCCCAGAACGAGAACCTGGCACAGCTGTCGAAGGCGGGTGTCGCCGTCTGGCTCGACGACCTCTCCCGCGACCGGATCCGCAGCGGCAACCTGCAGCAGCTGGTCGACGAGCACAGCGTCGTCGGCGTCACCACCAACCCGAGCATCTTCGCCGCCGCGATCAGCGGGTCGAAGAGCTACGACGACCAGCTGCACGCGCTGGCGGTCCGCAACGTGAGCGTCGAGGAGGCGCTGCGGACCATCACCGCAGCCGACGTCCGCGACGCCTGCGACCTGCTGGCCCCGGTCGCGGCGGCTGCCCCCGGCGACGGCCGGGTCTCCCTGGAGGTCGCTCCCGGGCTCGCCCACGAGACCGACGCCACCGCCGCCGAGGCCGCCCACCTGTGGTGGCTCGTCGACCGGGAGAACCTGTTCATCAAGATCCCGGCCACCGTCGAGGGCCTGCCGGCGATCACCTCCACGATCGCCAAGGGCATCAGCGTCAACGTGACGCTGATCTTCAGCCTGGAGCGCTACCGCGCCGTCATGGAGGCCTACATCGCCGGCCTCGAGCAGCGGCTGGCGGAGGACCCCGACGCCTCGTTCGACGGCATCGCCTCGGTCGCCTCGTTCTTCGTGTCCCGCGTGGACAGCGAGATCGACAAGCGCCTGGACGCCGCCGGCGCCGACCCCTCGCTCAAGGGCAAGGCCGGCGTCGCCAACGCCCAGCTGGCCTACCAGGCCTACGAGGAGGTCTTCTCCTCCGACCGCTGGAAGGCCCTGGAGGCCAAGGGCGCGAAGCCGCAGCGGCCGCTGTGGGCCTCGACCGGGGTCAAGAACCCCGACTACTCGGACACCCTGTACCTGTCCGAGCTGATCGCCCCCGGCACCGTCAACACCATGCCGGAGAAGACGATGCTGGCCTACGCCGACCACGGTCAGCCGGGCACCCCGGTGCAGTCGGCCTACGCCGACGCCGAGAAGGTCATGCAGGCCGTCGCCGACGCCGGCGTCGACCTCGACGACGTCTTCCAGCTCCTGGAGCAGGAGGGCGTGCAGAAGTTCATCGACGCCTGGGACGAGCTGACCGGCTCGGTGCAGGAGCAGCTGCAGGACAAGGCGTAGCGGAAGGACCCCCTGCCCCCCACCGCTCGCACGCTCGCGGCGGGCCCCTGCAGGGGGCCGCATGCCCCTCGGGCACTGCACCACCCACTGAACAACCCACCCGCCGTCCGGCCCAGCGCCGAGCCGGACGGCGGGTGGCCCCAGAACTCGAGGACGGAAACGATGCCCAGCAACCCGCTGCGCGACCCGCGGGACCGGCGACTGCCCCGTGTGCCGGAGCCCTGCGCCCTCGTGGTGTTCGGCATCACCGGCGACCTGGCGCGCAAGAAGCTCCTCCCGGCCGTGTACGACCTGGCCAACCGCGGGCTGCTGCCCACGAACTTCGCGCTGCTCGGCTTCGCCCGCCGCGACTGGGGTGACGTGGAGTTCTCCGAGCTGGCCCGCTCCGCCGCCCGCGAGCACGCCCGCACCCCCTGGCGCGAGGAGGTCTGGGAGCGGCTGGCCAACAGCGTCCGCTTCGTCCAGGGCTCCTTCGACGACGACAACGCCTTCGACGAGCTGGCCGAGAACCTCGCCGAGCTCGAGGGCAGCCACGGCATCGGCGGCAACGCCGCGTTCTACCTGTCGATCCCCCCAGCGATGTTCCCCACGGTGCTCAAGCAGATGCAGCGCACCGGGATGGCCGAGAGCACGCCGGACCGCTGGCGCAGGGTCGTGGTGGAGAAGCCGTTCGGCACCGACCTGGCCTCCAGCCGCGAGCTGAACGCGCTGGTCGACTCGGTGTTCACCGCCGACGACGTCTTCCGGATCGACCACTACCTGGGCAAGGAGACGGTCCAGAACCTGCTGGCCCTCCGGTTCGCCAACAGCCTGTTCGAGCCGATCTGGAACGGCCACCACGTCGACTCGGTGCAGATCACCATGGCCGAGGACGTCGGCATCGGCGGCCGCGCGGGCTTCTACGAGAAGACCGGCGCCGCCCGCGACGTGCTGCAGAACCACCTGCTCCAGCTGCTGGCGCTCACCGCGATGGAGGAGCCGGTCGAGTTCTCCGCCGAGGAGATCCGCACCGAGAAGCTCAAGGTGCTGCGCGCCGTCTCGGTGCCCGAGGACATGGAGCGCTTCGCCGTCCGCGGCCAGTACGAGCAGGGCTGGCTCGCCGGCCAGCGGGCCACCGGGTACCGCCAGGAGGACGGCGTCAGCCCCGACTCCACCACCGAGACCTACGCCGCCGTGCGGCTGGGCGTCGAGACCCGCCGCTGGGCCGGTGTCCCGTTCTACCTGCGCACCGGCAAGCGGCTGCCCCGGCGGGTCACCGAGATCGCGCTGGTCTTCAAGCGCGCGCCGCACCTGCCCTTCGCCCCGACCGACACCGAGGAGCTGGGCCACAACCAGCTGGTGATCCGGGTCCAGCCCGACGAGGGCATGACGCTGAAGTTCGGCTCCAAGGTGCCCGGCAGCGTCATGGAGGTCCGCGACGTCGCGATGGACTTCCTCTACGGCGAGCAGTTCACCGAGGCGAGCCCCGAGGCCTACGAGCGGCTGCTGCTCGACGTCCTCCTGGGCGACGCCACCCTCTTCCCGCGCAACGCGGAGGTCGAGGCCTCCTGGGCGGTCATCGACCCGCTGGAGGAGTACTGGGCCACCACCGAGCCGCAGCCCTACCGGGCCGGCGAGTGGGGCCCGCGGGCCGCCGACGCCATGCTCGAGGCCGAGGGCCGGCAGTGGCGCCGACCGTGACCCGCCGCCCCGCACACCCGATCTCCAGGAGCCTGTCGTGACGACGCTGTGGGACACCACCGGATCCGCGGTGGTCAAGGAACTGGCGGCCCAGCGCCGCACCGGTGGCGCGGTCATGAGCGGCGTCGCGCTGACCCTGGTCGTCGTCGCCGACGAGGGCCGGGTCACCGAGGCCGAGCAGGCCGCGACCGCCGCCGCCGAGCTGCACCCCTGCCGGCTGCTGATCGTGGTGCGCCGGCAGATCGAGGCGCCCGTGCCACGGCTGGACGCCGAGGTGCTCATCGGCGGCCGGCTCGGCCCCGGCGAGGCCGTCGTCATGCGGATGTACGGCCGCCTCGGTCTGCACGCGGAGTCCGTCGTGCTGCCGCTGCTGGCGGCCGACGCCCCGGTGGTCACCTGGTGGCACGAGGCGCCGCCGGAGCGGATCGCCCGCGACGCGCTCGGCGTGATCGCCGACCGGCGGATCACCGACGCCTCGATGGCCGAGGACGCGATCGCCGCGCTGCACGTCCGCGCCGAGGACTACGCCCCCGGCGACACCGACCTGACCTGGACCCGCAGCACCCCCTGGCGGGCCACGCTGGCCTCCACGCTGGACTCCGTCTCCGGCCGCCGAGGCGAGGCCGTGCAGGTGCTCGGCGGCCAGGTCGAGGGCGACCCGGCCAACGCCACCGCCCGGCTGGTCGCCGGCTGGCTGTCCGCCCGCTGCGGCTGCACCATCCCGGTCGTCCCGGGCTCCCGGGTGCCCGGCTCGTCCGGCATCGACTCCGTCGTGCTGCGGCTGGACGAGGGCGAGGAGGTCCGCCTCCAGGACGACCGCAAGGGCGGCGCCATCATCGACCAGCCGTTCCGCCCGGAGTCGGTCGTGGCGCTGCCCGACCGCTCGCTGGGTGAGCTGATCGGTGAGGAGCTGCGCCGGCTGGACTCCGACGAGCCCTACAGCGAGGCGCTCGAGGCCGTCACCGGCGCCACCGGGCTGTCGGACCGGCCGGACTGCCGGGACCACGTCTGGTTCGACCCGATGCGCCCCGAGCAGTCCGTCGAGCCGACCAACGGCAATGGCGACGGCCCGCTGATCGGCTCCGGGGCCGCAGCGCCCGCGCCGACCGTCCCGGACGTGCCGGGCGACACCGACGAGGTGGCCGAGGCCGGCGAGCACGACTCCCCCGCCGACGACTCCGACGAGCAGCCGGTCGTGCAGGCCGCGGCCGCGCCCTCCGCCCGGAAGGCGGGCCGGAAGTGAGCCAGCACTCCCCCGGCGAGCGCGTCGAGCAGGCCCTGGTCGCCGAGGGCCTGCCCACCCCCGACGTGGTGATCGAGCCCGACGCCGACCAGCTGGCCCGGTCGGTCGCCTCGGCGCTGGTGGCCCGGCTCGCCGCCGCGCAGGCGGTGCACGGGACGGCATCCGTGGTGCTCACCGGCGGCGGGATCGGCACGGCCGTGCTGCAGCGGGTCGCCGACCTGGCGGCCGAGCCCGAGCACGCCGTCGTCGACTGGACTGCGGTCGACGTCTGGTGGGGCGACGAGCGGTTCGTGCCCGCCGACTCGGCCGACCGCAACGAGCTCGGCGCCCGGGAGGCGTTCCTCGGCCGGGTGGGCCTCGACCCCGAGCGCATCCACCCGATGCCGTCCTCCGACGCCGGGTTCGACGAGCCCGAGGAGGCCGCTGCCTGGTACGCCGAGCAGCTGGCCGCCTCGGCCGGTGACGGTCAGCCGCTCCCCCGCATCGACGTGCTGATGCTGGGCATGGGCCCCGAGGGCCACGTCGCGTCGATCTTCCCGGAGTCGCCGGCCGCCTCCGACGAGCGTCCGGTCGTCGCGGTGCGCGACTGCCCGAAGCCGCCGCCCACGCGGGTGAGCCTGGGCTTCGCGGCGATCACCGCGGCCGAGGAGGTCTGGCTGCTGGTCAGCGGCGAGGGCAAGGCCGACGCCGTCGCCCAGGCGCTGTCCGGAGCGGACCGCCTGCAGCTCCCGGCGGCCGGCGCGCGGGGCCGGCGGGCGACCCGCTGGCTGCTGGACACCGCTGCCGCGAGCAAGCTGCCCCGCGACTGAGCGTGGACGACGGAGGGCCCGGGTGCGGTGCACCCGGGCCCTCCGTCGTCAGGCGCCGCGGCGGGCGCGCAGGCGGGTCAGCGCCTCTTCCAGGAGCGCGTCGCCGTCGGCGTCGCTGCGCCGCTCGCGGACGTACGCCAGGTGCGTCTTGTACGGCTCGGTGCGCGGAGCCGGCGGCGGGCTCTGCTGGTCGGTGCCGGCCGGGAGCCCGCAGCGCGGGCAGTCCCAGGTCTCGGGCACCTCGGCATCGGCCGCGAAGGCGATCCGCGACTCGTGCCCGTTCGCGCACCAGAACCCCACCCGGTGCCGGGGCGCAGCCTCGCCCCGCTCGGCCTCACCCATCGGACCCGCACCGACCCGGCTGCCCCGGATCGCATTCCCACCAGCCACGAGCGGCCCCCTGATCGTCGGCTTCGATCGCGGTGCTCTTGATCACCGCCCGGGCAGTCTAGGGCCTGGACAGGCACTCTCGGGTCACGATGCGGACACCGTCAGTACCGGCACGCACCGGTCCGCTGATGCAATCGTTCGCACGCTGGCGACCTGCTGGAACGGCCCTCGTCGGGGGCCCGCCGCCGAGCGGAGCGAGGTGGTGCGGTTCCGGCCCCCGTTCAGGGGCCCGCCGCGAGCTTGCGAGCGGGTGGGGGCGCGGAGGTCGTTGCTCAGACCTTGATCAGGATGCCCAGCGCGACGATGCAGACGGTCCAGATCAGCCCGGCGAAGACGGTCAGCCGGTTGAGGTTCTTCTCGACGACGGAGCTGCCGGACAGCTGCGAGGACACCGCGCCGCCGAACATCGAGGAGAGGCCGCCGCCCTTGCCGCGGTGCAGCAGGATCAGGACGATCAGCAGCACGCTGGTGAGCACCAGCAGCACGTTGAGGACCAGCTCGATCATCGTCAGTCTCCTGTCCCGTTGACCACGGGGTGGGCTCGCACCCGGTGGATCGGGGGCTCTCGACGGTCCAGCCTAACCGACGCCGTGGACGACCCCCGTCAGCTGACCCCGTCGACCCGGTCAGCTTCCGCGCCTCGGTCCGCTCCTCGGTCGCTGGCGCTCCCTGCGATGCTCCCGAGGCTGTCAGCTGACGCCGGCGGTGGCGACGTCGTAGCCCCCGTAGGGCTGCATGACCACCCCGTTGCGCAGCCGTTGGCCCGCCAGCAGCTGCACGCGGTTCTCCGCCAGCGGCACGTAGGCCGACGTCGTCTGCACCGCGGCGACCACCTGGCGCCACGCCTCGCCGGCCGCCGCCGGGTCGGCGACCGCTCGCGCCGCGTCGACCAGCCCGTTGACCCCGGGGTCGTCGAGCCGCGCGTAGTTCGTGTTGCCCACCTGGCGGATCGAGCGGCCGTCGACCAGCGGCACCAGGAACGAGGCGGAGGTCGGGAAGTCCGCCGTCCAGGTGGCCAGCACGATCCCGAAGCCGGCGGCGTTGACGGCCTCCGGGTTGCCGACGTCCGTGGCGTAGTAGGTGGCCGGGTCCAGCGGCCGCACCTCCGCCTGGATGCCGACCTGCGCCAGGTCGGCGGCGATCGAGGTGGCGACCGCGACGCTGCTCGGCGCGTCGGGCACGGCGAAGACGGTGCTGAACCCGTTCGGCTGACCGCACGCGGCCAGCGACGCCCGGGCGGCCTCGAGGTCTGGCTGAGGGTCAGGGTCCTCGAGGTCCCCGGCCAGCGACCGTGGCCAGAGCAGCGACGAGCGGACCGCGTTCTCCGGGCCGCCGAGGGCCTCCTGCACGCCCGCCCGGTCGACCACCGCGGCCACGGCCGCCCGGCAGGCCGGGTTGTCCATCGGCGCCACCGAGCTCGGCAGGGCGAGCAGCCGCAGCGCGCCGGTGGTCACGTCGTCGATCCGGCCGGCCAGCGCCTCGTCTTCCAGCCGGCTGGTGGTGGCCTGCTGCACGCCGGTGCCGGACAGGTCGGCGTCCGCCGAGCCGGCCAGCAGCGCCTGGTCCCGGGCGACGCCGGAGAGGCCGCTGCGCACGACCACCTGGTCGGGCAGCGCGCTGCGGACCTCGTCGGTCGCCGGGTCCCACTGCGGGTTGCGCACCAGCGTGATGCCGGCCTGGGCGTCGACCGAGGCCACCATGTAGGGGCCGGAGCTCACCGGGTGGGTGCCGTAGCCGGCGCCGAGGTCGTTCTCGGCCGGCACCGGGCTGCTGGAGGGCAGCGCCATGACGAACGGGAAGTCCGGCGTCGGCGTGGTCAGGGTGAAGGTGATCGTCCGGTCGTCGGGCGTCGCGACCGAGGCCAGCCCGAGCCTGTCGGCCGACTCGTCCTGGTAGGGCCCGGCGTAGGGGTTCTCCGGGTCGTCGAGCAGGTCGAGCACGTAGGTCGGGCCGCCGACGATGACGTCGGAGGCGAACGACCGCTCGATGCCGTACTTCACGTCGCGGGAGGTGATCGGCCGGCCGGTCTCGAACCGGACGCCCTCCTTGAGGGTGAAGGTCCAGGTCCGACCGCCGTCGGGCGTCGTCCCCATGTCGGTGGCGAGGTCGGGCACCAGCTCGCCGGTGCGGCCCGGTACGGAGGAGTAGGTGACCAGCGTGCGGGCGTAGAGCCGCATCAGGTTCCACACGCCGGGCACGTAGGAGCGCTGCGGGTCCAGGCTGTCGATCTCCCCGGCCACCAGCCGCAGCGTGCCGCCGGGGGTGTCGGACGGCGCGCGGACGCCGGCCACCCCGCTGTTCGCCTCGCCCGCCTGGGTGGGCACGCCCGCGGCGCCGCTGTTGCCGCCGCCGCAGCCGGCCAGCAGCGCGAGCAGGGCGACGACGGACAGCACGACGGCCGACCGCCGCGCTCCCCGGGAGGAGCGTCGGCCGGTCAGCCGTCGTTCGGTGCTGTGCCTCAACGTGGGTGCTGCTCCGCCCGGTCAGTGCCGGCGGCGGTCAGCTCCCACCGGCAGCGGTACGACAGATCTGTGCGAACTCGTCGGCGTCCAGGCTGGCCCCGCCGACGAGCGCTCCGTCGACGTCCGGTCCGGCGAGGATGCCGGCGGTGTTGCCGGCCTTGACCGACCCGCCGTAGAGGATACGGACGCCGGCGGCCAGTTCCGGCCCGTGACGCTCGGCGAGCCGCGCCCGCAGTGCCCCGCAGACCTCCTGCGCATCATCCGGGGTGGCCACCTCGCCGGTGCCGATCGCCCAGACCGGCTCGTAGGCGATCACGAGCTCCTGCAGCTGCTCGGTGCTGAGCCCGGCCAGCGCCAGGTCGAGCTGGTCGGTGCAGTGCGGGACGTGCGTGCCGGCGCGCCGGACGTCGAGCCCCTCCCCCACGCACAGGATCGGTACCAGGCCGTGCCGCAGCGCCGCCTGCACCTTGGCCGCCACCACCGCGTCGTCCTCACCGTGCAGCGTGCGCCGCTCGGAGTGACCGACCAGCACGTACCGGCAGGCCAGCGCGGCGAGCATCGCCCCGCTCACGTCGCCGGTGTACGCCCCGGAGTCGGCTGCGGCCAGGTCCTGCGCGCCGTAGCCGATCTCCAGCTTGTCGCCGGCCACCAGCGTCTGCACGCTGCGCAGCGCGGTGAACGGCGGGACGACGACCACCTCGGCGGCCTCGAGCTGGGGCTCGGTGAGCGAGAACGCCAGCTTCTGCACCAGGCCGATGGCCTCCAGGTGCGTCAGGTGCATCTTCCAGTTGCCCGCGATCAGCGGACGTCGCCCCTCGCGGGGCGCCTTGGGGGCCTTGGTGCGCGCCATCAGCCGGCCAGCACCGAGAGGCCCGGGAGCTCGCGGCCCTCGAGGTACTCCAGCGACGCGCCGCCACCGGTGCTGATGTGGCCGTAGGCGGCCTCGTCGAGCCCGAGCTGGCGCACCGACGCCGCCGAGTCGCCACCACCGACGACGGAGAGCCCGTCGATCGCGCCGACCGCCTGGGCCACCCCGCGGGTGCCGCCCTGGAAGGGGGCCAGCTCGAACACGCCCATCGGGCCGTTCCAGAACACCGTGCGCGCACCGGACAGCGCCTCGGCGAACAGCTCGACGCTGCGGGGCCCGATGTCCAGGCTCATCTGGTCGGCCGGGATCTGGTCGGCCGGCAGCACCGTGGTGGGCGCCTCGGCGTTGAACTCGGGCGTGCACACGACGTCGACCGGCAGCACGATGCGGTCACCGGCCTCGGCCAGCAGCCGCCGGCAGCTGTCGACCTGGTCGGCCTCCAGCAGCGACTGCCCCACCTCGTGGCCCTGGGCCGCGAGGAAGGTGTAGGTCATCCCGCCACCGACCAGCAGCCGGTCGACCTTGGGCAGCAGCGCCTCGATCACGCCGAGCTTGTCGCTGACCTTGGAGCCGCCGAGGACGACGACGTAGGGCCGCTCCGGGCTCTCGGTGAGCCGGGTGAGCACCTCGAGCTCGCGGGCCACCAGCCGGCCGGCCGCGTGCGGCAGCCGCTCGGCGACGTCGAAGACCGAGGCGTGCTTGCGGTGCACCGCACCGAAGGCGTCGTCGACGTAGAGGTCCGCCAGCCCGGCGAGCCGGTCGGCGAGCTCGCCGCGGACGGCGTCGTCCTTGCTGGTCTCGGCCGCCTCGAAGCGGACGTTCTCCAGCATCAGCACCTCGCCGTCGCCGAGCGCCGCGGCCCTGGCCGTGGCGTCCGGGCCGGCGACGTCGGCGGCCAGCGGCACCTCGGTGCCGAGCAGCTCACCGAGCCGCGCGGCGACCGGGGCGAGGGAGAACTGCGGGTCGGGCTCGCCCTTGGGCCGGCCGAGGTGCGCGGCCACGACGACCCGCGCCCCGGCCTCGCGCAGCGCGGAGATCGTGGGGACGCTGGCCTTGATCCGGCCGTCGTCGGTGATCTCGCGGGTGACCTTGTCCAGGGGGACGTTCAGGTCGGCGCGCAGCAGCACGCGCCGACCCGAGACCCCGTCGGCGATGAGCTCGTCGACGGACCGCATCAGAGCTTGCTGCCGACCAGGGCGACGGAGTCGACGAGGCGGTTGGAGTAGCCCCACTCGTTGTCGTACCAGCCGACGACCTTGACCTGGTTGCCGAAGACCTTGGTCAGGCCGGAGTCGTAGATGCACGACGCCGGGTCGGTGACGATGTCGGAGGAGACGATCGGCGCGTCGGTGTAGACCAGGTAGGGCGCCAGCGGGCCGGCCGCGGCGGCCTTGTAGGCCTCGTTGACCTCCTCGACGGTGACCTCGCGGGACAGCGTGACGGTGAGGTCGGTCGCCGAGCCGGTCGGCACCGGGACGCGGAGCGCGTAGCCGTCGAGCTTGCCCTTGAGCTCCGGGAGCACCAGGCCGATGGCCTTGGCCGCACCGGTGGAGGTGGGGACGATGTTCAGCGCGGCAGCGCGGGCGCGGCGGAGGTCCTTGTGCGGGCCGTCCTGCAGGTTCTGGTCGGCGGTGTAGGCGTGGATCGTGGTCATCAGGCCACGCTCGATGCCGAAGGCGTCGTTGAGCACCTTGGCCAGCGGGGCCAGGCAGTTGGTGGTGCAGGACGCGTTGCTGATGATCGTCTGCGAGCCGTCGTACTGCTCGTGGTTGACGCCCATGACGATGGTGAGGTCGTCACCGGTGGCCGGCGCGGAGATGATGACCTTCTTGGCCCCACCGGCGTCGACGTGCTTGCGGGCGTCGTCGGCCTTGGTGAAGAAGCCGGTGGACTCGACCACGACGTCGACGCCCAGGTCGCCCCAGGGCAGGTTCGCCGGGTCGCGCTCGGCGAGCACCTTGATGGTGGCGCCGCCGACCTTGATGCCGTCGCCGACGACCGAGACGTCCTCGGGCAGCTTGCCCAGGATGCTGTCGTACTTGAGCAGGTGCGCGAGCGTCTCGGGGGTGGTGAGGTCGTTGACCGCCACGATCTCGATGTCCGCGCCGCTGGCGGCAGCGGCCCTGTAGAAGTTGCGGCCGATCCGACCGAACCCGTTGATCCCGACCCGTACCGTCACTGCGGACCTCCCAGACCGTGCTGCCAGGCCGTGTTGCCCGGCTGCGCCGTCGGCCGCGCGTGTGCACGGCCACATGTCCAGGTCAGCCTATCGGCCCCGGCGCACCCGCCCGACCCCGCGTCCGGACCGCCGCCGCAGACCCATGAGACGTCGCGGACGTCTTCCTGACCTGCGACGACGCACCGGTGGGCCGCCTGACCGCGGCTGCTACTGGGCGAGCATGTCGTCGGTGACGACCGACTCGGTGTCCGGGATGCCGAGGTCCTTGGCCCGCTTGTCCGCCATCGCCAGGAGACGCCGTATGCGCCCGGCAACAGCGTCCTTGGTCATCGGGGGGTCGGCGCGCTGGCCGAGCTCCTCCAGCGAGGCCTGACCGAACTCCAGCCGCAGCCGGCCGGCGACCAGCAGGTGCTCGGGGGCGTCGTCGGCGAGGATCTCCAGCGCCCGCTCGACGCGGGCGCTGGCCGCGACCGCGGCCCGGGCGGACCGGCGCAGGTTGGCGTCGTCGAAGTTGGCCAGCCGGTTGGCGGTGGCCCGCACCTCGCGGCGCATCCGCCGCTCCTCCCAGGCGAGCACCGCGTCGTGGGCGCCCATCCGGGTGAGCAGCGCGCTGATCGCGTCGCCGTCGCGGACGACGACGCGGTCGGTGCCGCGCACCTCGCGGGCCTTCGCGGCGATGCCCAGCCGGCGGGCGGCGCCGACGAGCGCCATCGCCGCCTCCGGCCCCGGGCAGGTGACCTCCAGGGACGACGAGCGCCCCGGCTCGGTCAGCGACCCGTGCGCCAGGAAGGCGCCGCGCCACGCGGCCTCGGCGTCACCGATGCCGCCGGAGACGACCGACGGCGGCAGCCCGCGCACCGGCCGGCCCCGCTGGTCGACCAGCCCGGTCTGCCGGGCCAGCCCCTCCCCGTGCTTGGCGATACGCACCAGGTAGCGCACGCCGCGGCGGATGTTGCCGCCGGCCAGCACGCTCACGCCGCTGGTGTAGCCGTACACCTCGCTGATGTCGCGCCGCAGCCGCCTGGCCACCGAGCCGGTGTCGAGCTCGGCCTCGATGACCACGCGGCCACCCACGATGTGCAGGCCGCCGGAGAAGCGCAGCAGCGCCGTCACCTCGGCCTTGCGCTCGGAGGTCTTCGTGCACTCCACGCGGGAGAGCTCGTCCTTCACCATCGCCGTCATAGCCATCAGCGGTCTTCCCTTCCCCCTGTGTGCTGGCCGGTGCACCCGTCGTCCCCGTGCCCGACCTCCCCCCGCCCGGTCACCGCGCACCGACCATGGAGGCCAGTGCCGCGGCGAGCCGCGCGGGGTCGTGCCGTGGTGCACCGTCGGGTGCGGCGACCGGAGCGAGCACCAGTTCCGCACCACATCCCTGCACAGCAGACAGCAGACCACGCCGGTCAACAACCGCAGCGGCATCGGCGATGACCGTGTGCAGCGACACGCCCCCCAGATGGGCCAGCAGGACCCCCAGGTGCTCCTCGGGCGAGAAGCCGTCGGTCTCCCCCGGCTGGGGCTCCAGGTTGAGCACGACGACCACCCGGGCCGGGCTGTCCTCCAGCGCCTGCCGCAGCCGGGGCACCAGCAGGTGCGGCAGCACCGAGGTGTACCAGGAGCCCGGGCCGAGGCTGATGACGTCGGCCTCGGCGATCGCGCGGAGCACGGCGTCCGGCACCGGCGGGTCGGCCGGCGAGACGCGGATCTCCCGGACCCGCCCCGGGGTGGAGGCGATCGCGACCTGCCCGCGGATCCGCCGGGTGTCCTGCGGGTCGTCAGGGTCGGTGCTCGCCACGGTGGCCACCAGGTCCAGCGGGACCTCCGCCATGGGCAGCACCCGGCCCTGCGCGCCGAGCAGCTCCTCGAGCACGCCGAGGGCGCGCACGCTGTCGCCGCCGTGCATCTCGGTGAGCCCGGTGAGCATCAGGTTGCCGACCGGGTGGCCGGCCAGGACGCCGCTGCCGCCGAAGCGGTGCTGCAGCAGCCGGGCCACCTCCTGGGTGCGCGGGTGCTCACCGGCCAGCGCCGCCAGGGCCATCCGCAGGTCGCCCGGGGGCAGCACCGGCATCTCGCGCCGGATGCGCCCCGACGAGCCGCCGTCGTCGGCGACGGTGACCACCGCGGTGAGCTCCCGGGTCAGCCGGCGCCAGGCGGTCAGCGCGGCGGCGAGCCCGTGCCCCCCGCCCAGCGCCACGACCCGCAGCCGGTCGGCCGAGCGCCGGTCGCCGCCCACCGGCACCGGGACGGGCGGGGGTGCGGCCAGCCGCACGGCCTCGTCGCCGTACGGGTCGGGCCCCACTACTCGCGCCCCAGGTCGCGGTGCCGGGCGGTGGCCGGGACGCCCTCGGCGCTGAGCCGGCGGGCGAACTCCTCGGCGATGGCCACGCTGCGGTGCTTGCCGCCGGTGCAGCCGACGGCGAGAGTCAGGTAGCGCTTGCCCTCCCGCCGGTAGCCGGGCAGCAGCAGCCGCAGCACCTCGGTGTAGCGGTCCAGGAACGCCGGGGCGTCCTCCTGGCCGAGCACGTACTCGCGCACCTCGGTGTCCCGGCCGTTCATCGGGCGCAGCTCGGGGATCCAGTGCGGGTTGGGCAGGAAGCGGGCGTCGACGACCAGGTCGGCGTCCAGCGGCAGCCCGTACTTGAAGCCGAAGCTCAGCACAGTGGCGACCACCTGCGGCGGGGCGCCGTCCTCGACGAAGGCCGACTCGAGCGTGGCCCGCAGCTGGTGGACGTTGAGGTCGCTGGTGTCGATCCACAGGTCGGCCTCGCCGGCGATGCCGGTGAGCAGCTCGCGCTCGGCGTCGATGCCGTCGATGAGCCGGCCGCTGCCCTGCAGCGGGTGCTCGCGGCGGACCGACTCGTACCGGCGGATCAGCACCTCGTTGCGGGCGTGCACGTAGACGACGCGGGGCCGGTGACCGGCCTCGGCGAGCAGCCGGATGGCCTCCTGCAGGTCGCTGGAGAAGGCCCGGCTGCGGACGTCGACGACGGCGGCGAACCGGCGCAGGTCGCCGCGGGCGCCGAGCTCCACCATCGGCTGCAGCAGCGCCGGCGGCAGGTTGTCGACGACGAAGAAGCCGAGGTCCTCGAGCACCCGGCCGGCGGAGTTCTTGCCCGCGCCGGACAGCCCGGTGACGACGACGACGTCGAGCGGTGCCAGCTCGGTGCTGGCGCCGTCGGTGGCCGGTGGGACGTCGCTCTGCGGCCCCGCGGGATCCTGCTCGGCGTCGGTGGGCTCCCCGGCCCGCTGGTCGACGCTCACGCCCCGCTCCCCTCCACCCGGTGGACCCGGCCGATCTCGGCGCTCTCCCCCGCCTCGGCGCCGTGCACCGGCCGGACGGGCATGGCCGCGCCCACCGGCGCCTCCTCCAGCTCGACGGCGTCCTCGGCAACCCGGTCGGGGTCCGCGCCGGCCGCCACCGGCTCGGCAACGGCCGCCAGCACCGCCTCGGCCGTGCGCCGGCCGATGCCGGGCACCGCCATGAGCTCCTCGACCGAGGCCGCACGCAGCCGCTTGAGGGATCCGAACTGCTTCATCAGGGCCTTCCGCCGGGTGTCGCCGAGCCCCGGGACGTCGTCCAGGAGCGACACGAGCATGGTGCTGGATCGCTTCTGCCGGTGGTAGGTGATGGCGAACCGGTGGGCCTCGTCACGTACCCGCTGCAGCAGGTACAGCGCCTCGGACGTGCGCGGCAGGATCACCGGGTCGGGGTCGTCGGGCAGCCACACCTCCTCCATCCGCTTGGCCAGCCCGCAGACGGCGACGTCGACGATGCCCAGCTCGGCGAGCGAGCGGCTGGCCGCGGCCACCTGCGGGGCGCCGCCGTCGACGACGAGCAGGTTCGGCGGGTAGGCGAACCGGCGCGGCCGGCCCTCCTCCGCGGCGACGCCCTGCTCGTCGCGGCGGTCGGCCTCGTCCTTGAGGTGCCGGGCGAAGCGCCGCCGGACGACCTCGGCCATCGCGGCGGTGTCGTCGGTGCCCTGGGCGACCGAGAAGCGCCGGTAGTCCGACTTCTTCGCCATGCCGTCCTCGAACACCACCATGCTGGCGACCACGTTGGTGCCCTGGACGTGCGAGATGTCGATGCACTCGATGCGCAGCGGCGCCTCGGCCAGGTCGAGCGCCTCCTGGATCTCCGACAGCGCCATCGAGCGGGCGGTGAGGTCGCTGGCCCGCTTCACCCGGTGCCGGGCGAAGGACTCCTTGGCGTTCCGCTCGACGGTCTCCATCAGGCTCCGCTTGTCGCCGCGCTGCGGCACGCGCAGCGACACGCGCGACCCGCGCAGCTCGCTGAGCAGCTCGGCGTAGACCTCGGCGTCGTCGGGGAGCTCGGGGACCAGCACCTCCCGCGGCACGGAGTCGCCCACCTCGCCGGTGCCGGTCTGCTCGTCGACGCCGCCGTAGACCTGCAGCAGGAACTGCTCGACCAGCTGCCCGGTGGTGACGTCCTCGACCTTGTCGATGATCCAGCCGCGCTGGCCGCGGACCCGGCCGCCGCGGACGTGGAAGACCTGGACGGCGGCCTCCAGCTCGTCCTGGGCGAACGCGACCACGTCGGCGTCCGTGCCGTCACCGAGGACGACGGCCTGCTTCTCCAGCGCCCGCCGCAGCGCGCCGAGGTCGTCGCGCAGCCGAGCGGCCTTCTCGTAGTTCAGCTCCTCCGCGGCCTCGGCCATCTGCCGCTCGAGCCGGCGGATCATCTGGTCGGTGCGGCCGCCCATGAAGTCGCAGAAGTCGTCGACGATCTCGCGGTGCTCCTCGGCGCTGACCCGGCCGACGCAGGGCGCCGCGCACTTGCCGATGTACCCGAGCAGGCACGGGCGGCCGATCTGGCTGGCCCGCTTGAACACGCCGTTGGAGCAGGTGCGCGCCGGGAAGACCCGGGTGAGGGTGTCCAGCGTCTCGCGGATGGCCCAGGCGTGGGCGTAGGGGCCGAAGTAGCGGACGCCCTTGCGCTTGGGCCCGCGCATCACCTGCAGCCGCGGGAACTCCTCGTTCAGCGTGACTGCCAGCGACGGGTAGCTCTTGTCGTCGCGGTAGCGGACGTTGAACCGCGGGTCGAACTCCTTGATCCAGTTGTACTCGAGCTGGAGCGCCTCGACCTCGGTGCCGACGACGGTCCACTCGACGCTGGCCGCGGTGGTGACCATCTGCCGGGTGCGCGGGTGCAGGCCCCAGACGTCGGCAAAGTAGCTGTTCAGCCGCTGCCGGAGGCTCTTGGCCTTGCCGACGTAGATGACCCGGCCGGCCGGGTCGCGGAACTTGTAGACCCCGGGGTCCTCCGGGATGCTGCCGACCGCTGGGCGGTACGTGGACGGGTCGGGCATGACCCCAGGTTAGGTCGGCCCCCCGACACTCCGGACGCCCCGTTCCCGACCTGCGCGGATGCGCGCGGGCTCAGATCCGGGCGTCGGTCCAGCGGAGCAGGTCGGCGACGACCTCGTCCCGGTTGGTCTCGTTGAACACCTCGTGCCGGGCGTCGGGGTAGACGTGCTGCTCGACCGGCAGCCCACGGTCCCGGAGCAGCCCGGCGAGCGCGGTGACCTGGCCGGCGTCGACGCCGCCGACCGGGTCGCGCTGACCCGACAGCAGCAGCACGGGCAGCCCGGCGGGCAGCTCGGCCACTCCCTCGGGGCTGGTCGCCCGGACGTTCAGCCCGAAGACGCCGGCCGCGTAGGCGTGGGTCAGCGGCATGTCGTCGCCGCTCAGCGGGTCGGCGAGGTAGGCGTCCACCTCGGCCTCGTCACGGGACAGCCAGTCGTAGGGGGTGCGGGCCGGCTCGAAGGAGGCGTTGAAGGCACCGAGCGCGTCCAGCGGCTGGTCCCCGCGCCCGGCGGCCAGCGCGGCCTCCAGGGCGGAGACGGTGTCCACCAGGTCCGGGTCGACGCCGAGCGGGCCGGAGAGCACCAGCCCGGCGAGGTCGCCGCCGTCCTGCTCCGCCGCGGCGAGTGCGATGACCGAGCCCATCGAGTGCCCGACCAGCAGCCGGGGCACGCCGGGGTGCTGCTCCGCGGCGACCAGGTGCAGCGCCCGGACGTCGTCCAGCACGCCGGAGACGCCGGGGGCGCCGAACCGGCCGGTGCCGGTGCCCTCCGCCGTCCGGCCGTGGCCGCGGAGGTCCATGGCGTAGACCGCCAGGCCGCGCGCGGTGAGGGCGGCGGCCAGCCGGTCGTACCGGCCGGAGTGCTCGGACGCGCCGTGCACCACCTGGACGGTGGCCCGGGCGTCGCCGCCGGGCAGCCAGCGCCGGTAGGTGACGTGCACCCCGCCGACGCTCTCGATGACGTGCCGCTCTCCGGGCATCGCGCGCTCCTCCTCGGTCGCCGGGATCAGGACGACGGCGGTGTCTTGACCGCGAGCACCGGGCAGTCGACGTCCAGCAGGATCCGCTGGGCGGCGCTGCCCATCAGCAGCTTGCCGACCGCCGACCGGTGCCGGATGCCGATGACCAGCAGCTCGGCGCCGGTCTCCGCGGTCACCTGGGACAGCTCCTCGGCGACGTCCCGGCCGACCGGCTGGCGCACCTCGAACGGCACCCCCGAGGTGGCCAGCTGGTCCTCCAGCCGGCGCAGCGCGTCGCCCTGCAGGTACTCCGGGTCGACGAGCGCGTCACCCCGGGAGCTGTTGACGACCACCAGCCGGGCGCCCCGGCGGCGGGCCTCCTGCAGCCCGTGCTCCAGCGCGGCAGCACCACGCGGGCTGGGCACGTGCCCCACGACGACCGTTGCCATGTCCGTGTCTCCGCTCATCCGTCCGACGCCCCCCAGTCCTCCCGGTCGGCGCCCGTGCGGACGGCCTGGTCCCGGTCGCGGTGCTCGAGCCGACCGTCGGCCTGCACCTCCGCCGGCGTCGACCGGCGGCCCTTCACCAACCGCAGCACGATCGGCCCGACCAGGGCCACCAGTGCCAGGAACAGCACGATCCGGCTGAACCAGCTGTCCACCAGCACGCCGAGGTCGCCGCCGCTGATCGCCAGCGCGCGGCGCAGGTTGGTCTCGGCGATGGGCCCGAGGATGAGGCCGATGACCGCCGGGGCGACCGGCCAGCCGTACCGGCGCATCAGGAAGCCGAGCAGGCCGAGGACCAGCAGCAGCACCAGGTCCAGCGGGTCGGCGTTCACCGCGAAGGAGCCCAGCGAGGCGAACATCAGGATGCCCGCGTAGAGGTAGGGCCGCGGGATGCGCAGCAGCTTCACCCACAGCCCGACCAGCGGCAGGTTCAGCACCAGCAGCATCGCGTTGCCGATCAGCAGCGAGGCGATCAGCGCCCAGACCAGCGGCCCCTCGGTGGTGAGCAGCGTCGGCCCGGGCTGGATGCCGTAGCCCTGGAAGGCGGCCAGGATGATCGCGGCGGTGGCCGAGGTCGGGATGCCCAGGGTGAGCAGCGGCACCAGCACGCCGGCGGCCGCGGCGTTGTTGGCCGCCTCCGGGCCGGCGACGCCCTCGATGGCGCCCTTGCCGAACTCCTCCGGGTGCTTGGTGAGCTTCCGCTCGGTCGCGTAGGAGAGGAACGTCGGGATCTCCGCACCGCCGGCCGGCAGCGCACCGAACGGGAAGCCGAACGCGGTGCCGCGCAGCCACGGCTTCCACGAGCGGCGGAAGTCGTCCCTGGTCATCCAGTTGCCCTTGTGGTCGATCACCTGGACGGCGCCGCGGCGCAGCCGGGAGGCCACGTAGAGCGCCTCGCCGACCGCGAAGAGCGCGACCGCGACCACCACGACGTCGATGCCGTCGGACAGCTGCGGGACGCCGAGGGTGAACCGCTCCTGACCGGTGAGGACGTCGGTGCCGACCAGCCCCAGGTAGAGGCCCAGGCACAGCGCGGCGAGGCCGCGCAGCGGGGAGGAACCGAGCACGGTGGCGACGGCGACGAAGGCGATCACCGCCAGCGCGAAGTAGTCGGCCGGGGTGACGCCGATGGCCAGGTCGACGACGGTGGGGGCGACCAGCGCGAGCAGCAGGGTGGCGATGGTGCCGGCCACGAAGGAGCCGATGGCCGCGGTGGCCAGGGCCGCCGAGCCCCGCCCGGCCTTGGCCATCCGGTTGCCCTCGAGCGCGGTCATGATCGAGCTGGACTCACCCGGGGTGTTGAGCAGGATCGACGTCGTCGACCCGCCGTACATGCCGCCGTAGTAGATGCCGGCGAACATGATCAGCGCGCTGGTCGGCTCCAGCACGTAGGTGGCCGGCAGCAGCAGTGCGACCGTCATCGCCGGGCCGATGCCGGGCAGCACGCCGACGGCGGTGCCCAGCAGCACGCCCAGCAGGGCGAACAGCAGGTTCAGCGGGGTGAGCGCGTCGGCGAAACCGCCGAGCAGTTCGTCGATGGCCATCAGATCCAGTCCGTCACGAACTCGAGGACGGTGCCGCCGGGCAGCGCCACGTTGAGCGCCTTCACGAAGATGACCCAGACGATGCAGCTGACCAGCAGCCCGATCAGGAACGGCCGGACGGTGCCGACCGCCCCGAGCGCCCAGGCCACCGCGGCGAACATCAGCGCCACCGCCAGCGGCCAGCCGACGACGTTGATCAGCAGGGCGTGGGCGACGAAGGCCACGGCGATGATCGCGACCGCGCGCCAGTCGGTGGGGGCGTCGGGGTCGACGTCCTCGCTGTCGTCGGAGGGCCCGCGGTCACCGCGGAGCGCGCGGATCGCCAGCGCGGCCCCGGTGAGCACGGTCAGCCCGCCGACGGCGTAGGGGAAGAACCGCGGGCCGACGGTGTTCGACGAGCCCGGGACGGCGATGGCCCCGGCGTCGATGAGCAGGTAGACCCCGAGCGCGGCGAGCAGCGCGGCCATCACCAGCTCGCCGGTGTTCCGCTCCGGCCGGGTCGGCTGCTGGACGTGCTGCTGGACCGGCTCCCCGGCCGGTGACTCGGCCGGCTGACCCGCCGGCGGGTCGCTCGGGTGCCCGGCGGCGGTGCTCACGGGATCAGCCCGATCTCGGTCAGGACCTGGCGCACGCGGGTCTCCTCCTCGGCGAGGAAGTCGCCGTACTCGTCACCGGTCTGGAAGGTGTCCAGCCAGCCGTTGTTCTCCAGCGCCTCGGCCCACTCGTCGGTGTCGTGCGCGTCCTGCACCACGGCGATCAGGTCGTCGCGGGCGTCGGCGGTCATGCCGGGCCTGGCCATCAGCCCGCGCCAGTTGGTCACCTCGACGTCGAACCCGGACTCGATGATCGTCGGGACGTCGGGCACCTGCCCGGACCGCTCGGCCGTGGACACGGCGAGGCCCTTCAGCGTGCCGGAGGTGACCTGGGCGCCGTAGTCGGCGGTGCCGGAGATGCCGGCGGCGACCTGGTTGCCGAGCAGCGCCGACAGCGACTCACCGCCCCCGGAGTACGGGATGTAGTTGACCTGCTCGGGGTCGATGCCGGCCGCCTGCGCCAGCAGCCCGGCCAGGATCTGGTCGGTGCCACCGGCCGAGCCACCGGCGATCGGTGTGCCGCGCGGGTCGGCGGCCCAGGCCTCGACGAAGGAGGCGAGGTCGTCGTAGGGCGACTCGGCCGGCACGACGATCAGCTCGGTCTCCGCGATCAGCTGGGCGATCGGGGTGACGTCGTCGAGCCGGGTGGTGGAGTCGTTGGTGTCGATGGCGCCCACCATGACCAGGCCCATCATCATCAACAGCGCGTCGTCGTCCTCGCGGGCCAGCTGCCCCAGGCCGATCGTGCCGCCGGCGCCCTCGACGTTGAAGACCTGCACGTTGCGGGCGACACCGGCCTGCTGGATGACCCGCTGCAGGGTGCGCGCGGTGGTGTCCCAGCCGCCGCCGGGGCTGGCCGGGACCATCATCCGCAGCCGGGAGAGGTCACCGGGCTGGACGACGGTGCCGGCGCAGGCGGACAGCGCCGCCAGGGCGGGTGCGGCGACGGCTCCGGCGAGGAAGTTCCTGCGGCTCAACGGCACGGTGGTGCTCCTCCTGCGGCGACGCTGCTCTCGGCGCAGCCAGGCAACCACAGCCGGCGGGCTCCGGGAACTCCGGGCGGTGACTCGGCCCCGGAGCGTGACCTGGTAGTGCGGACCGCCGGACCGGGCGGGGCGCACCCCGTCCGGTCCGGTGGCCGGCCGGGCCGCGCGGGGCCCGGCCGGAGCGGTCAGCTGGCCTGCTCGCCGGCGACCGCAGCGGTGAGCTGCGGCTTCTTGCGGGTCCGCTTCTTCGGGGCGGCGGGCGCGGCGGCCGCGGCGACGGCCTCCGGGTCCAGGATGGTGGCCAGGAACCGGCCGGTGTGGCTCTCCGGGACGGTCGCGACCAGCTCCGGGGCACCCTCGGCGACGACCATGCCGCCGCGGAACCCGCCCTCGGGGCCCATGTCGATCAGCCAGTCGGCGCTCTTGATGACGTCGAGGTTGTGCTCGATCACGATGACCGAGTTGCCCTTGTCGACCAGCCCCTGGATGACCTGCAGCAGCTTGTTGATGTCCTCGAAGTGCAGGCCGGTGGTCGGCTCGTCGAGCACGTAGATGGTGCGGCCGTTGGAGCGCTTCTGCAGCTCGCTGGCGAGCTTGACCCGCTGCGCCTCACCGCCGGACAGCGTCGTGGCGGGCTGGCCGAGCCGGATGTAGCCGAGCCCGACGTCGGTGAGGGTGCGCATGTACCGGGAGATCGCCGGGATGGCCTCGAAGAACTCCGCGGCCTCCTCGATCGGCATGTTCAGCACCTCGGCCACCGTCTTGCCCTTGTAGTGCACCTCGAGGGTCTCCCGGTTGAACCGGGCGCCCTTGCACACCTCGCAAGGCACGTAGACGTCCGGCAGGAAGTTCATCTCGATCTTGAGCGTGCCGTCGCCCGAGCACGCCTCGCAGCGGCCGCCCTTGACGTTGAAGGAGAACCGGCCGGGCTGGTAGCCGCGGACCTTCGCCTCCGAGGTGCTGGCGAACAGCTTGCGGACGTGGTCCCAGACGCCGGTGTAGGTGGCCGGGTTGGACCGCGGGGTGCGGCCGATCGGCGACTGGTCGACCCCGACGACCTTGTCCAGCTGGTCCAGGCCGGTGATGGTGCGGTGCCGGCCGGGCACCATCCGCGCGCGGTTCAGCTCGTTGGCGAGCGTGGTGTAGAGGATGTCGTTGACCAGGCTGGACTTGCCCGAGCCCGAGACACCGGTGACCGCCACCAGGACGCCGAGCGGGAAGGTCACGTCGATCCCGCGCAGGGTGTTCTCCCGGGCGCCCTTGACCACCAGCTCGCGACCCGGGGTCGGCACCCGCCGCTCCTTGGGGATCGCGATCTCGCGACGGCCGGACAGGTACTGCCCGGTGATCGACCGCTCGCTGGCCAGCAGGTCCTCGTAGGTGCCGCTGACCACGACCTCGCCGCCGTGCTCGCCGGCGCCCGGGCCGATGTCGACGACCCAGTCGGCGTGCTTGATGGTGTCCTCGTCGTGCTCGACGACGATCAGCGTGTTGCCCATGTCGCGGAGCCGGACCAGCGTCTCGATCAGCCGGACGTTGTCGCGCTGGTGCAGCCCGATCGAGGGCTCGTCGAGCACGTAGAGGACGCCGACCAGCCCCGAGCCGATCTGGGTGGCCAGCCGGATGCGCTGCGCCTCACCACCGGCGAGGGTCGCCGCCGGCCGGTCGAGGGACAGGTAGTCCAGCCCGACGGAGACGAGGAAGGACAGCCGGGCCTGGATCTCGCGGAGGACGGCGTCGGCGATGGCCTTCTCGCGCTCGCCCAGCTCCAGCGCGTCCAGCCACTCCGACGCGTCGCCGATGGACAGGCCCGTGACCTCGGCGATGGACCGGCCGTTCATCTTGACGGCCAGGATCTCGGGCTTCAGCCGGGTGCCGTGGCAGACGGGGCACGGCACGTCCCGCATGTAGCCCTCGTACTTGTCCTTCATGAACTCGCTGTCGGTGTCCTCGTGCCGGCGCTCGAGGAAGGGCAGCACGCCCTCGAACGCGGCGTAGTAGCTGCGCTCGCGGCCGTAGCGGTTCTTGTAGCGGACGTGCACCTGGTCCGGGGACCCGTGCAGCACCGCCTTCTGCACCTTGGCGGGCAGCTGCTCCCACGGGGTCTTCATCGAGAAGCCGAGCATGTCGCCGAGCCCGCCCAGCAGCCGCTGGAAGTACTCGTTGCTCATCGAGCCGGCCCACGGCGCGATCGCGCCCTCGCCGAGGCTCTTCTGCGGGTCGGGCACCACGAGGTCGGGGTCGACCTCCTTGCGGGTGCCGATGCCGGTGCACTCCGGGCAGGCGCCGAACGGGGAGTTGAACGAGAACGACCGCGGCTCCAGCGCCTCGAACGACAGCCCGTCGTCGATGCAGGCGAGGTGCTCGGAGAAGGTGCGCTCGCGCTGCGGGTCGTTCTCGGGGAGGTCGACGAAGTCGAGGACGACCAGGCCGCCGGCCAGGCCGAGGGCGGTCTCGACCGAGTCGGTGAGCCGGCGCTTGGCGCTCTCCTTGACCGTCAGCCGGTCGACGATCACCTCGATCGTGTGCTTCTCCTGCTTCTTGAGCTTCGGCGGCTCGGTCAGCGGGTGGACGGTGCCGTCGACCCGCACCCGGGAGAAGCCCTGGGTCTGCAGCGAGCTGAACAGGTCGACGTACTCGCCCTTGCGGGCCCGGACGACCGGGGCGAGCACCTGGAACCGGGTGCCCTCCTCCATCGCCAGCACCTGGTCGACGATCTGCTGCGGCGTCTGCCGGGAGATCGGCTTGCCGCAGTTGGGGCAGTGCGGCTGACCGGCGCGGGCGTAGAGGAGGCGCAGGTAGTCGTAGACCTCGGTGATCGTGCCGACGGTCGACCGCGGGTTCCGGTTGGTCGCCTTCTGGTCGATGGACACCGCCGGCGACAGGCCCTCGATGAAGTCGACGTCCGGCTTGTCCATCTGACCGAGGAACTGGCGGGCGTAGGCCGACAGCGACTCGACGTACCGGCGCTGGCCCTCGGCGAAGATCGTGTCGAAGGCCAGGCTGGACTTGCCCGAGCCGGAGAGCCCCGTGAACACGATCATCGCGTCGCGGGGCAGGTCGAGGTGGACGTCCTTGAGGTTGTGCTCTCGGGCGCCGCTGACGACGAGCCGGTCCATGTGATCCCTGTCGGTCGCAGTGGTTCGGTGCTGTCCCCGGTGGGCGGGGACGGGTGGTGCGGGGCGGAGCTGGGGCCGTGGCTGGTCCATCACCTGGTCGAACGGTGTGCCGGGAGAGCGGCTTCCCGACACCCACGTGTGGGCTCGGTCTCCCCCACCGTCCGGCCGGGCGACGGGCGCGGATCAGCCGGTACCGGTGCCGGCCGGCTGAACGGGGTCGAAGACCGGCGCGTGCCGCCGCCAGGGCAGCCGGCGTTCCAGCTCTCCGGCCAGCCAGAGTAGACGCGTCTCGGACCCGGCCGGGCCGACCAGCTGGACCGAGGTGGGCAGGCCCTCGCGGCCCGGGCCGGCGGGCAGGACCAGCGCCGGCAGACCGGCCAGGTTCCAGGCCGACGTCCAGGGCGCCCAGCGGGCGTTGGCGGTGATGTTGGCCAGGAAGCCGCGCTCGTGCCACGGCCGCGCGGCCAGCGGTGGGCCGGTGACCACCGGGGTCAGCAGCACGTCGACGTCGGTGAAGAAGCCGGCCATCCGCTGCCGGAACGCCGCCGCGGTGCGCGGCCGGACCAGCCCGGCCCGGCGCACCCAGCGGCCCAGCCGGGCGTGCGTGCGGCTGCGCGGCTCCATAGCCGGCCGGTCCAGGTCGAGCGCCTCGGCATCGGCGTCGGCGCCGGCCAGCCACCGGGCGACCGTGCCCAGCGCGGCGGCCGGGGTGACCACCGGGTCCTTGCGGACGACGGTGTGCCCGGCCGCTCGCAGCTCGGCGACCACCGCGTCGACCGCCGCGCGCCCGGCATCGTCGAGCCGGACCCCGAGGACGGGTGAGCGGGTGGAGACGGCGACCCGCAGCGGCGCCGCAGGGGCCGCCGGCGGGACCACCGGGGTGCCGGCCAGCACCGCGAAGCCGGTGGCGAGGTCGGCGACGGTGGTGGCGAGCACGCCGTTCTCCGCCATCCCGGACCAGTCGTCGGCGCCGATCTGCGCCGGGACGACGCCCGAGCCGGGCTTGAGGGTGACCAGGCCGCAGGCTGCGGCCGGCAGCCGCAGCGAGCCCATGCCGTCGTTGCCCTGGGCCAGCGGCACGACGCCGGCGGCGACCGCGGCCGCGCTGCCCCCGCTGGAGCCGGCGGACGAGCGCGCGGTGTCCCAGGGGTTGCGGGTGACGGTGCCCGGCGCGTCGGTGGCGGAGTAGAGGCAGAGCTCGGGCACCCGGCTGATGCCGACCACCACGGCACCGGCGGCCCGCAGCCGCGCGACGACCGGGTGGTCGGCCGTCGCCGGGGCCGGGCGGTGCGCCAGCGAGCCGTCGGTGGCGACCTCGCCGGCGACCGCGACGTTGTCCTTCACCGCGATCGGCACCCCCGCCAGCGGCAGCTCGGCGCGCCGGGTGGACGCGTCGACGGCGGCGGCCTCGGCCAGGGCGGCCTCGGCGCGCACGACGCGGAAGGCGCCGATCCGGGCCTCCACCTCGGTCAGGTGGGCCAGGTGCGCGCGGACCACCTCGACGGCGGACAGCTCGCCGGAGCGGACCCGGGCGGCCAGCTCGGTGGCTGGTGCCCCCACGATGCCGGTGCCCTCCGCAGCGCGGTCGGTCACCGACCCGGTCGACGGGTCAGGGCGCGCGGAACCTGCACTAGCGTCCATGCGGTCGAACCTATCCGGGGGCACCGACAGTTCTCAGATCGGAGCGGGATGAGCGGGCAGACGTACACCGGCGACGTGCAGGTCGGCGGCACGGCCGACGTCCGGGAACTGCCGGGGCTGACCATCGCGAAGCTGGCCGTGGGCGAGATGGCGAACAACGCCTACCTGCTGACCGCCACCTCGACCGGCGAGGCGCTGCTCGTGGACGCCGCTGCCGAACCGGAGGCGCTGCTCGCCCTGGTCGGCGGCGCGGACCTGCGCACCGTCGTCACCACCCACGGGCACTGGGACCACCACCGCGCGCTCCCCCAGGTCGTCGAGGCGACCGGGGCGCAGACGGTGGCGCACCCGGCCGACGCCGCCGACCTCCCGGTGCAGGTGACCCGGCCGGTGGAGCACGGGGACACGGTGGCGGTGGGCGACCAGGTGCTGGAGGTGGTGCACCTGCGCGGGCACACGCCCGGCTCGATCGCGCTGGTGTGGCGCGGCCCGGGCGACGCCGGCACGCACGTCTTCACCGGCGACAGCCTGTTCCCCGGCGGCGTGGGCAACACCCAGCAGGACGCCACCCGGTTCGCCAGCCTCATCGACGACGTCGAGGCCCGGCTGTTCGGCGAGCTGCCCGACGAGGCGTGGGTGTACCCGGGCCACGGCAAGGACACCACCATCGGCACCGAGCGCCCCCAGCTGGCGGAGTGGCGCGAGCGCGGCTGGTGACACCCGCTCACCTCGGGAGGCAGGCCCTGGTCGCCTGACCCGGCCGCCTGCCGTACTCCGCACGGAGTACGGCGGAGTGCGTGCCGTGGCCGGACGCGTCAGCCCCGCGTGGTTGACAGCGTGATCGCCATGACCACTCAACTGGCGGCGCCCGACCACACCGGTGCCGATGAGAGACCGAAGCGATCACGGACCAAGACGCTGCTGCCCTGGCTCGTGCTGGCCGTGTGGGTCGGGTTGATGGTGGGCGGCTACTCGCTCTCCGGCAAGCTCGACTCGGTGACCCGCGACGGGCAGGTCGACTACCTGCCGGCCAGCGCCCAGTCGACCAAGGTGCTCCAGGCCGAGGCCGACCTGCCCGGTGGCGAGAACGGCCTGCTCGTGGTCGTCTACGAACGACCGGGTGGCCTCCAGCCGGGCGATCGGGAGGCGGTCGAACGCGGCCGGTCCGAGCTGGCGGAGCGATTCGGCAACGGCACCGACGCACTGCCCGACATCGTCGACTCCGCCGACGGCACGGCCCTGATGTACGCGTTCCCGCTCGACCGCGATGCGGTCGCCGAGGACGCCGCCGCCACCGCGGACGCGCGTGCCCTCCTCGCCGACCGGCCCAGCGGCCTGGACGCACACGTCACCGGTCCGACCGCGCTGGGGGCCGACATGGACGAGGTCTTCGACGCCGTCGACGCGACGTTGATGCTCGCCACGGCCGTGGTGGTGGCGCTCCTGCTGATCATCACGTACCGCAGCCCGCTGCTGTGGCTGGTCCCGCTCGCCTCGGTCGGGGTCGCGGCGATCGCTGCGATGGCCACCGTCTACGCGCTCACCCAGGTCTTCGACTTCACCATCACGAGCATGAGCTCGGCGCTGCTGATCGTGCTGGTCTTCGGCGCGGGCACCGACTACGCCCTGCTCCTGGTGTCCCGCTACCGCGAGGAGCTGCACCGCCACGAACGGCCGATCGACGCGATGCTGCAGGCGCTGCGTGGGGCCGGCCCGGCCATCCTCGCCTCGGCGGCGACGGTGGTCGCCGGCCTGTTGTGCCTGCTGGCCGCGGACCTGAACAGCATCAGCAGTCTCGGCCCGGTGGGTGCAGCGGGCATCGTGGCCGCGATGCTGGTCATGCTGACGCTCTTCCCGGCGCTGCTGGTGGTGCTCGGGCGACGGGTCTTCTGGCCCTTCGTCCCGCGACTCGGGGGCGAGTCGCACAAGCCCCGGTCTGGGTGGGCCCGGCTCGGCGAGCTGGTCTCGCGCCGCCGCGTCGTCAGCTGGGTGGTCCCGCTGGTGGTCCTGGGCGGTCTCGCGCTGGGCACGCTGGGTGCCAGCGGCACGCTCCCGCAGCTGGACCAGTTCGCCCGTTCGACGCCGGACTCGGTGGTCGGGGCGAAGCTGATCGAGGCCCGCTACCCCGACCAGAGCGGTCAGCCGCTCACCGTGATGAGCCGGCCGGGCCAGAGCCTCGAGGTCCTGACCGCCGTCGAGGGCACACCGGGGGTCGCCCAGGCCGAGCTCCGTCGGTCCAGCGACGACTGGGTGGAGATCTCCGTGATCCCGGTCGACGCCCCGGACACCACGGGTGAGACGGCGACGATCGAGCGGCTGCGGGAGAACGTGCGCGAGGTCGCCGGGGAGGAGGGTGCGCTGGTCGGCGGTCCGAGTGCCGAGAGGCTCGACGAGGCCGAGACCAACCGGACCGACCGCAACCTGGTGATGCCGCTGATCCTGCTGGTGGTGCTCAGCATCCTCGGGCTGCTGCTGCGGGCGATCGTGGCTCCGCTGGTGCTGGTCGCCACCGTCGTGGTGTCGTACTTCGGAGCCCTCGGGCTCAGCAACCTGTTGTTCGACCACGTGCTCGGGTTCGCCGGGCTGGAGTCGTCGGTGCCCCTGATCGGGTTCCTCTTCCTGGTCGCGCTCGGTGTCGACTACAACATCTTCCTGATGACCCGGGTACGCGAGGAAGCCGTCCGGCACGGGACTGCCGAGGGCACGAAGCGGGGCCTCGCGGTGACAGGTGGCGTGATCACCTCGGCCGGCGTCGTGCTGGCGGCGACGTTCGCGGTGCTCGCCTCGCTGCCGCTCGTCATGCTCGTCGAGATCGGGGTGCTGGTCGCCGTCGGCGTGCTCATCGACACCTTGCTGGTGCGGTCCGTCGTGGTCCCCGCACTGACGATGTCGCTGGGGTCGAGGATCTGGTGGCCCAGCAGGCTCTCCCGGACGAGTGAGGACAGTGTCGACGACCGTGTGTGAACGATGAGAGCACTCCGTCCGCCAGTGGCCGACCGGCTGCTGGCGGCGGGGTCGTTCGCGCTCGGCGTCGTCGGCGCGATCACGCTCCAGGCGGTCAGTGCCGGGGACGAGCGACGCGTGGACCTCTGGGCGATCGCGCTCCTGGCCGCGATGTCGTCGCCGTTGCTGGTCCGCCGGCGCTGGCCGATCCCCGTCGTCCTCGCGGTCCTCGCCGTGTCGACGCCGTACCACCTCCTCGACTACCCCCACGAAGCCACGATGCCGGCCTTGGTCGTGGCGGCGTTCACGGCGGCGCGCTACAGCGAGCCACCACGACCGGGCTACGCCGCCCTGGTGGCGGTGGGCGCGGTGGCACTGCCGGTCGTCGCCGCGTCGGGGGCACTGGGCAACGCGCTCCTCGGCGTCGGTTGGCTGCTCATGGCCTTCTTCGCCGGGCTCGCGGTCCGCTTCCGCGAGAACTGGAAGGCCGCCGTCACCGCGCGGCTCGAGCAGGAGCGTGCCGACGAGGTCGAGCGGCGGGTCGCCGGAGAGCGGGTGCTGATCGCTGCCGAACTGCACGACGTCCTGGCACACGGCCTCGCGGTCGCGAACGTCCAGGCGTCGGTCGCTGCGCACCTGATCGACCAGCTGCCGGGGCGGGACGACGTGCCGCTGCGGGAGCTGTCCAGCACGCTGCACGACCTGTCGGACACGAGCCGGGCCACGCTCCACGAGCTGCGTGCCATCCTGGACGTCCTGCACGGTGGCGACGCCGAGCCGACCGAGCCGGTGCCCCAGCTCGGTGAGCTGCAGCGTCTGGTGGACATGGCCGAGGCCGCCGGTGTCCGGGTCGACGTGGAGGCTGCCGGGCTGCCGGACGAGGTGGCGTCGACGGTGTCCGTCGTGGCCTACCGGATCATCCAGGAGTCGCTGACCAACGTGATCCGGCACTCGACGGCCGAGCACGCCACCGTCCGGCTCAGCCAGGACGGCGACCGGCTGCAGATCGCGGTCGTCGACCGCGGGCCCGCGCGACCGGGCTCGACCGTGACACCGGCCGGCTTCGGGATCGTCGGGATGACCGGCCGGGCGCAGGCCGTCGGCGGCGAGCTGTCCGCCGGGCCCGGCGAGTCCGGGGGGTTCGAGGTGCGGGCCAGCCTGCCGCTGCCGGAGTCCTGGCGGGTGCCGTCATGATCCGGGTCCTGCTCGCCGACGACCAGGCCTTGGTGCGCGGCGCCTTCGCGCTGCTGGTCGGCTCCGCTGGTGACATGGAGGTCGTCGGGGAGGCCGGCACCGGCGACGACGCGGTGACGCTGACCCTGGAGCTGCGCCCCGACGTCGTCCTGATGGACATCAGGATGCCGAGCACCGACGGCATCGAGGCGACCCGGCAGATCGTCGCCGACGAGGGATCGAGCGGCAGCAAGGTGCTGATCCTGACCACGTTCGAGACGGACACGAACGTGCTGCGCGGCCTCCGCGCGGGGGCGTGCGGCTTCCTGCCCAAGGACACCCGCCCGGCTGCACTGCTGGACGCCATCCGCACCGTCGCGGCGGGCGAGGCGCTGCTGTCGCCCGGCGCGACGAGGGCGGTCATCACCCGTGCGCTGAGTCGCCCGGACGCGCCGGCGCCCGAGCGGCTGGCCAGCCTGACGGCGCGCGAACGCGAGGTGCTCCGGCTGGTCGCCGCGGGCAGGAGCAACCAGGAGATCGCGGACGAGCTGGTCGTCAGCCCGCTGACCGCCAAGACCCACGTGGGCCGCATCCTCGCGAAGATGGGCGCTCGCGACCGGGTCCACCTCGTGATCGCCGCGTACGAAGCCGGGCTGACCTAGCCCGTCATGGCGACGACTCGACGCAGGGCATCGGAGGTCCGCACCTCGGCGAGTGGGGGCTGGACGACTGATCTCACGGGGCGGTGACGTTCCCGCGGGAACGTCGACGAGCTCTCTGCCGCCGAGCACCCGCCGTCGTGACCGCGTCGGCCGCTACTCCTCGTCGAAGAGCTCGACCAGCTCGTCCGCCGTCCCGGCGACGTGCAGCGGCACCACCGAGATCGACCAGTCGGGACGCCGGTCGTCGAGGTCGATCGCCAGGTCCCAGGCGGCCCGGGCGGTGAGCGGGCCGAAGCACGCGTCGTCGCCGTCCTCCCCCACGGCGATCTCGACCAGCCAGTTGTCGGACAGGTCGGCCGCCAGCTCGGCGAAGTCCGGCTCGCTGTCCTCGTCGGGCTCGGGGAGGTCGGCGTGGACGGGGTAGATGAGCGCCATGGGAGCACGCTAGCCCGGCACGGGCACCGGGCAGCCCGCGTCGGCGCCGGAGCGGTGGGCGGCGCGTCCGGACGGCGATCACCTGGTCGGTCACCGGTTCGCCGCAGCCGAACCGGGTAGTGCACAACCGAAGCCGTCGACGAACGCGTCGCCGGCGCCTCTGGAAGAGCCGCACCCCCGCGAACACCGACCGATCGAGGAGATCCCCATGAGCATGGCGAACAGCGACGCAGCGACCGGCGAGCGCGACATCAAGTCCCACGAGGCCACCAGCTTCGCCGACCTCGGCAAGGAGATGTGGACCTACCTGACCGGCAAGGGCGCGGCGATCAACTACCAGTTCGTCGACATGATCGTCGAGGTCCCCCGGGAGACCGGCCCGGACGCGCCGCGCGCCACCTGGCGGCTGAACGGCACGCTCCGCATCACCACCACCGAGAACGCCAGCCAGGGATGAACCCGGAGGCGGCCCGCCTCGACGTGACCGCCGACCTGTCGATCGAGGTCGACGGCGCGCCCGTGCGGGTCACCGCAGGGGGCGGTGACCTGCACGTGGTCGCCGACGACGTCCGCGGTTTCGTGCTCGGCCTGCGGGCCGCGGCAACCGCCCGCAACGGCACGCGGCCCGGCCGCGCCGACCTCGCTGAGCTGGCCGGCGCGCTCGCCGACGCCGGGCTCACCGCCCGACTCGACTCCCCCTCGCAGCACATCGTCACCGTCGGGTCGGGCGTCGACTCCCCGCTCGGCGGCGCGCTGCTGGGCACCCGGCTGGCGCAGCCGGACCCCCTCGGCATCGTGCGGGCCAGCCTCCGTGCCCGCACCACCGGGACCGCGCTGGTCGCCGGCCTGCTCGCCCTCGGCTACGCGGTGGTCCGCCGCCGGCGCTGAACCGGCGGCGGCACGATCAACCGACCCGCGTGGCCTGCACGGTCAGCGGCTCCGCCGTCCGGCGCTCGACCGGCGGCGGGGCCGTGGCCGCGGTGGACCCGGCGGGCAGCGCGCCCATCGCCGAGCTGTTCTGCGGGGTGGGCAGCCAGCGCCCCCACCAGCGCAGCACGTGCTCCAGCCGGGCCCGCCGGTGCTGCGGCCGGCCGGTGCGGGAGAGCTCGTGCCCCTCCCCCGGGAACAGCAGCAGCTCGGTGGGCACGCCGCGGCGCTTCAGCTCGACGTAGAGCCGGGTCCCCTGCTCCAGCGGGCAGCGCCAGTCCTCCTCCGAGTGGATCACCATCGTCGGCGTGGTGATCCGGTGCGCCGTGGCCATCGGCGACTGCGCCGCGATCCGCTCCGGGTCGGTGCCCACGTACTCGTCGGGGAAGAAGAACCCGATGTCCGAGGAGCCGACGAAGCTCACCGGGTCGTTGAACGCCCGCTCGCTGATCCCCGCGGCGAACCGGTCGGTGCGGCCGAGCAGCAGCGTCGTCATGAAGCCGCCGTAGGAGCCGCCCATGATGCCGACCCGCGAGGAGTCCAGCGCCGGGTCCTGCAGGGCGTCGTCCAGGAAGGCGACGACGTCGTCGGCGTCCAGCTCGCCCATGTGCTCCTTGATGACCCGGCCGTGCGCCTGGCCGTAGCCGGAGGAGCCGCGCGGGTTGCACTGCACGACGGCGTACCCCGCCTCGACGTAGGCCTGGGTCTCGTCGAACAGCGTCCAGCCGTACTGGGCGAAGGGGCCGCCGTGCACGGTGAGGAGCACCGGGTGCGGGCCGGGGCCGGGCGGCGTGGTGACCCAGCCGTGCACCGGGTAGCCGTCCGGTGCGGTCGCGGTCCGCTCGCGCATCCGGTGCAGCCGCCCGGTGGCCTGCAGCTGGGCGCCGAACCCGGTGATCAGCCGGCGGCGGCCCGGGGTGATGGCGATCAGCTCGCCGGCCGACCGGTCGTGGGCGACGGTGGCCACGACGACGCCGCCGCCGACCCCGATGCCGCGCACCGTGTACGGCCCGTCGACCAGCGGCTCGGGCGCACCGCCGGACAGCGGCACCCGCAGCAGCTCGACCGCCCCGCGCCGCTGGACGCCGACGAACGCCGCCCCGTCGGCGACGACCGTCGCCGGGGTCTCGTCGCCGCGGTCGTGCTCCTCGGGGTCGAGCAGCGGCTCCACCGGTCCGCCGGCCGCGGCGACCCGGCACAGCGTCGTGTTCCGCCCGACGAAGTCCCGGCCCAGCGGGCCGAGGTCGGGCTGGGCGGTGAGGTAGATGGTGCTGCCGGCCGGGTCCTGCGGGTCGTACGCCGGGTGCGCGCACGCCGACCGCGACTCGGTGACCCTGCGCAGGCCAGTGCCGTCGGGCCGGACGACGTAGACGTCGCTGACCCGGTCGAGGTCGGCCCCCTCGTGCCGCGCGGAGACGAACGCCAGCTCGGTGCCGTCCGGGCTCCACGCCACGTCGGCGTCGTCGACGTCCCCGCCGGTCACCTGGAACGGCTCGGCCAGGGCCACGCCGTCGTCGTCCGCGTCGGCGGGCAGGCCCACGACGAAGACGTGGCTGCGCCGGTCGTTGGTGAAGCCCAGGTCGTCCTGCCGGTACTTCAGCGTGGTGATCAGCCGCGGCGCCTCGGCCGCCGGCGGGACGTCCTCGTCGGTGCCGTAGCGACCGGCCTCGGGCACCCGGGCGGTGTAGGCCAGCCGGCGGGAGTCCGGTGACCACACCGGCACCCCCGCGCCCAGGTGGTGGTCGGTGAGCCTCCGCGCCGCTCCCCCGGCGGTCGGCAGCACGTGCAGCTGCGGGCGGCCCTTCGGCTCGGCCGACAGGAAGGCCAGCCAGCGGCCGTCGGGCGAGAACACCGGGGCCTGGTCGCGGTGGCCGTGGGTCAGCGGGCGGGCCGGCGCCGAGCCGTCGGTGGGCACGGTCCACAGCTGGCTGCGGTACTCGTCGGCGTCCAGGTCGAGCCGGGAGACGGCGACGACGGCGGTCGTCCCGTCCGGGGACACGGTGGGGACGCCGGGCGTGCGCAGCAGGGAGAGGTCGGTCGGCCGCATGACCGGCACGCTAGCCCAGCGACGTCGCCATCCAGGTGGTGAGCACCGCTAAGGGGTGAGCGCTCCCGGGTCGCGGCGGTCCGCCCGGATGCCGGGGACCAGCCCCAGCGCGCCGAGCAGCGGCAGCACGGCGAGGAGCAGCAGGCTGCGGTCCAGCCCCAGCACCTCCCCCGCACCGCCGACCACCGCCGACCCCACGCCACCGCCGACCAGGAAGACCAGGGTGGCGATGCCGAGGGCGACGCCGCGCACCTCGACCGGGACGGCGCCGCCGACCGCGGCCATCAGCGCCGGCTGGCCCAGCCCGAAGGCGAAGGTCACCAGGACGACGGCCGCCACCAGCCCGGGCGCCGACCCGGTGGCGGCGCCGAGAGCGGCGACCAGCAGCGCGACGGTCGCGGTGACCCCGGAGACGGCCAGCGACCGCGCGGGGCGCAGCCGGGCCAGCAGCGGGCCGGCCAGCCGCGGGGCGAGGAACCCGGTGAGCGCGCTGGGCAGCAGCGCCAGGCCGATGTGCAGCGGCGTCCACCCCTCGCCGGCCAGCACGGCCGGGACGGCGATCAGCAGGGCGAACCAGGCGGCCGGGACGGCGGAGGCGGCCAGCGCGCTGCGGACCACCACCGGCTCGCGCAGGACGGCCGTGGGCAGGAAGCCCTCCGGCCGGCGACGCACCTGCGCGGCGACCGCCGGGATGCCCAGCCCGAGCAGGGCGGCACCGACCGCGGCGATCACCGCGCCCGACGCCGGGGACTGCACGAGGAGCACCAGGCCGGCGGCGGTGCCGGCGACCAGGACCGCACCCAGCAGGTCCAGCCGGGCCCCGGTCCCCGCGGTGGGGACCGAGCGCCACAGCACCGGCACCAGCAGCAACCCGAGCGCCGGAAGCACCACGACCGCCCGCCAGCCCGCCCAGTCGGCGACGAGCCCGCCGGTCAGCGGGCCCAGCGCGCTGACCGCCGCGGCCGTGCCGGCGACCTGGCCGAGCGCCGTGGTGCGCACCGTGCCCTCGTAGCGGGCGCTGACGATGGCCATGCCGAGCACCGGCACCGCGGCCGCGCCCATGCCCTGGAGCAGGCGGGCACCCAGCAGCACCGGGTAGCTCGGTGCCAGGCCGCCGAGCACCGCGCCGGCGGCCATCAGGCCGACGCCGACGACCAGCGGCAGCCGGATGCCGGCGAGGTCGGCGACCCGGCCGTAGACGGCGGTGGCCACGGCGAGCATCAGCGCGTAGAGGCTGATCACCCAGGAGACGCCACCGGTGGTCAGGTCGAGGTCGGCGGCGATCGCCGGGAGCGTGACCGCGACCGCCGCGCTGCCCATGCCGGCCAGGCCGAACAGCAGGCCGACCAGACCGGCGATCCGTCCGGCGTCGGTCGGGGGGCCCATGCCCGCAGCCAACCAGGCGCCCGTCCACCGTGCCCGGCCGGATGATCCTGAGCACCGCTAACGAGGCGCTAGGGTGCGGTATGACGCGACGCGTGTTCTCCGGTGGGCAGGTCCTCGACGGCACGGGCAGCCCCCCAGCACCAGGTGACGTGGCGGTGGAGGACGGCCGGGTCGTCGAGGTCGGCACCGGGCTGGACGGCGACGAGGTCGTCGACTGCACCGGGGCCACCGTGCTGCCGGGCCTGTTCGACTGCCACGTGCACGTGATGCTGAGCGGCGTCGACACCCTGCGGCACCTGCAGACCCCGTTCAGCTACGGGTTCTACGAGGCGGTGCACAACCTGCGCCGCACCCTGGCCCTGGGCATCACGAACGTGCGCGACGCCGGCGGCGCGGACCTCGGGGTCGCGGAGGCGGTGCGCAACGGCCTCATCGCCGGCCCGCGGATGCAGATCGCGATCAGCATGCTGTCCCAGACCGGCGGGCACGGCGACGGCTGGCACGTCTGCGGCGCCGAGGTGCCGCTGATGGGCCCGCACCCGGGGCGCCCGGACACCGTCGTCGACGGACCCGACGAGATGCGCCGCACCGTGCGCGAGCTGTTCCGCGCCGGCGCCGACGTCATCAAGGTCGCCACCAGCGGCGGCGTTCTCTCCGCCCGGGACGACCCGCGGCACCCGCACTTCCGCCCGGCCGAGCTCGACGTCCTGGTCGAGGAGGCCGAGGCGGCCGGTGCCTTCGTCATGGCCCACGCGCAGGGTGCGGAGGGCATCAAGGCCGCCGTGCGGGCCGGCATCCGCTCCATCGAGCACGGCATCTACCTGGACGACGAGGCGATCGAGCTGATGCTGACGCGGGGCACCTGGCTGGTGCCGACCCTCGCCGCTCCCCGCGCGGTGCTGACCGCGGTGGCCAACGGCGCCTCGCTCCCGGACGCGGTGGTCGAGAAGGCGCGGTCGGTGCAGTCGGTGCACGACGCGTCCGTCGCCCGGGCCGTCGAGGCCGGGGTCAAGGTCGCCATGGGCACCGACAGCGGCGTCGGCCCGCACGGCGACAACCTCTCCGAGCTGGGCCTGATGGCCGGCTGCGGGATGAGCCCCGAGCAGGCCTGGCACGCCGCCACCCTGTCCGCGGCCGAGCTGCTGGGCGTGGCCGACGAGCTGGGCAGCCTGGAGCCGGGCAAGCGCGCGGACGTCGTCGTCCTGGACGGCGACGCCGGCGACCTCACCGGGCTGCCCGGCCGGGTGCGCGAGGTCTGGCGGGACGGCGAGCTGGTCGCCGCCGGCGGCGCCACCGTCGACGCAGGGACGATCCCGCCGCGCTGAGCGGGCTGCTCGACCACCTCCGCTGCCCGCGGGCGGCGGAGGTGGCTGCGGCTCAGGTGTGCCGGGGCTCCTCGGCGGTCTCCGGCGCCGGAGCGGGCCGGCCGGTGGTCTCGGTGCCCACCGGGGACTCGCCCTCGGCGACCTCGGCCGGGGCGTCCTCGGTCGTCTCGCCACGCGTCTTGAGCAGGCTCGCCACGGTCGCCACCAGCAGGACGCCGAGGATGATCGACAGCGACAGCCAGATCGGGATCTCCGGCACCGCCTCGATGTGCTCACCGCCGTTGATGAACGGCAGCTCGTTGGTGTGCAGCGCCTCCATGATCAGCTTCACGCCGATGAACGCGAGGATGACGGCCAGGCCGATCGACAGGTAGACGAGCCGCTTGAGCAGGCCGCCGAGCAGGAAGTACAGCTGGCGCAGGCCCATCAGCGCGAAGATGTTCGCGGTGAAGACGATGAACGGCTCGCGGGTGAGCCCGAAGATCGCCGGGATGCTGTCCAGCGCGAAGAGCAGGTCGGTCGTGCCCAGCGCCAGGAACACCACGATCATCGGCGTCCACAGCTTCTTGCCGTTCTGGACGACGCGGATCTTGCTCTCGTGGAAGTCCGGGGTCATCGGCAGGACCTTGCGCATCCGCCGGATGAAGGCGTTCTCCTCGTAGTCCTCGTCCTCGTCGCGGTGCCGGACGAGGTTGATCGCGGTGTACACGAGGAAGGCGCCGAAGATGTAGAAGACCCAGGTGAAGCGCTCGATCAGCTCGGCGCCGAGCAGGATGAAGATCCCGCGGAGGACCAGGGCGATGATGATCCCGACCATCAGGACCTCTTGCTGCAGCTTCCTGGGCACCTGGAAGCGGGCCATGATGATCACGAAGACGAAGAGGTTGTCGACCGAGAGCGAGTACTCGGTCAGCCACCCGGCGTAGAACTCGGTGGCGAACTGCCCGTTGGTCACCGCCAGGACGACCACGCCGAAGAGCAGGGCCAGCACCACGTAGAACGTGACCCAGATGCTCGCCTCCTTCACGGAGGGCTCGTGCGGGCGGCGGACGACGAGGGCGAGGTCTGCGAGGAGCAGGACGGTGAGCCCCACGAACGTCGCGATCTCGAACCAGACGGGGAGCTCCACGAGCGCGAACTCTACGGGGCGGCTGTGAGGTGCACCGGCCAACTTCTCCGCGGCCGGCTGCGGCCCCGCTCGGCCGGCCCGGACCCCGGCGGGGGACGCACACCGCCTCCCCCGCCGGTGACCTGGTCAGGTACCGAGCGGCTGCACCGTCCGCTGCGCTGCGGGAACCCCGACGACCGGCCGGTCCGCCGCGAGCGCCGTCCCGAGCGCCGACACCGTGCTGCGCAGGCTGGCCGCCCCGGCATCGCCGAGCTGCTGCACCACGGCGGCCAGCGCCCTGATCTGCAGGCCCTGCACCTGGGCGAGGACGACCCGGCCCGCCTCGGTCAGGTGGACCAGCGAGGCCTCGGTGGCCGGGGACGCCGGGTGGCGGTGCCGGCCGAGCAGCCCGCGCTGCACCAGCGACTCGACCGTCGCCGCACCTGCCTCGTCGACCTGGCCGGTGCGCCGGGCGACGGCGCGGGGGTGCACCGCACCCTCGGCGACCGCGGCCAGCGCCTGCAGCTCGCCGGACCGCAGCCCGGAGACCACGTCCAGCCGGCGGGCCACGCCGTCGACGACCCGGCCGAGCGCGGAGAGGTCGTCGAGCAGGCCGAGCACGTCGGCCAGCCCGTCGACCGGCTGGGCCGGGGCCCGGAGCAGCTCGCCGACGTCGACGCGGTCGAGGCACCGGTCCACGACGGACGGGGCGGTGGTCATCGCCCGGCCGCCGGGCCGACGCGCTCGGCGTCCGGGTCGTCGCTGATCCGGTCGACGTCGTCGGTGCCGTCGGCGTCGTGGCTGGTGCGGTCGTCGGTGGCGGTCCGGGTATCCGTGCCCTCGATGCCGGTGGTGGGGGTCGCCGTGCCGGTGGCCGGGGTCGCGGTGCCGGCGGCGGCGTCCCGGGCCTGACGGCGCTCGCGCACCTTCCGGTCGTGCCGGAGGCTGGTCACCGTCGTCACCAGCAGGGTCACCAGGATGACCGCCAGCGAGAGCCAGGTCGGGATCTCCGGGATCACGGTGATGTGCTCGCCGCCGTTGATCCAGGACAGCTCGTTGGTGTGCATGGCGTGGATGACCAGCTTGGCGCCGATGAAGGTGAGGATCACCGCGAGCCCGTAGGCCAGGTAGACCAGCCGGTCGAGCAGGCCGTCGATGAGGAAGAACAGCTGCCGCAAGCCCAGCAGGGAGAAGGCGTTGGCGGCGAACACCAGGTAGGTGTCCTGGGTCAGACCGAAGATCGCCGGGATCGAGTCGACGGCGAAGATGATGTCGGCGCTGCCGATGGCGATGAGCGCGATGGCCAGGGGCGTGATGTACCGCTTGCCCTGCAGCTTCACCGTCATCTTGTCGCCGTGGTGCTCCTCGGTGGTCGGCACGACCCGGCGCACCAGCCGGAGGACGGCGTTCTCCTTGAACTCCTCGTCACCGTTGTGGCCACCACTGCGGGCCTGGACGACGGCGGTGTAGATCAGGATGCCGCCGAAGATCCAGAACACCCAGCTGTAGTTCTCGATCGCCGCCGCGCCGATGAGGATGAAGATCGTGCGGAGCACCAGCGCGAAGGTGATGCCGAAGAGCAGCACCTTCTGCTGGGCGATCCGGGGGACGCCGAAGCTGGCCATGATCAGCACGAAGACGAAGAGGTTGTCGACCGAGAGGCTCTTCTCGGTGATGTAGCCGGCGAAGTACTCACCGCCCGGGGTGGCCCCGCCGAACCAGAAGACGCCGAGACCGAACAGCACGGCGATGCCGACGTAGACCGCCGACCAGGTCGCGGCCTCCTTCAGCGAGGGGGCGTGCGGGGTGCGCACGTGGCCGACGAAGTCGAAGACGAGCATGCCGACGATCGCGGCGATCGTGATCGCCCAGATCCAGAACGGGACGTCCATACAGGGTGCCTCCGGTAGACAGACGTGTGTCAGTACCGGAGGTCTCCCCCACCGACGGACGTTGTCGGCCAGCAGCGCCGGAGGTCGTGGGACCTCGTGTTGACGACGGTGCTGTGGGCGGGGTACTCCCCTCCACGTCGAACCGGCTCCGAGCAGGCGGCATCGCCCAGCGGCCCCGGTTCGTCTCTGGGTGAACGCTCAACCGCCGGCCAGGGTTCCCGCCGCCGAGATCTTTTCTGCTCGGCCCTCAGCTCCGCCCGGCGACGGTGTGCGAGGAGGCCGACCCGGAGGCTCGATCACCCCGCCGGAGCGCACACCGTGACCGTCGGCCAGCTGCTCGCCCGGCCCCCTCGCAGGGGCCTGCGGCGAGCGTGCGAGCGGTGGGGCGCCAGGCGCCCCTGATCAGGCGTGCGCGGCGTCGAACTGCCGGAGCTCCCGCTTCAGCTCGTTCAGCTCGTCGCGCAGCCGGGCCGCGACCTCGAACTGCAGCTCGCGGGCGGCGGCCAGCATCTGGTCGTTCATCTGGGTGATGAGGTCGGCCAGCTCGTTGCGCGGCAGCCCCTGAACGTCGATGGACCCGGCCTTGGCCTTGCCCTTCGACGACAGCCCCGGGACCGGCGACTTCCCGCGCGACTGCTGCCGGCCGGAGCCACCGAGCAGCTCGGTGGCCGCCTCGGTGTCCTCGGCGGTCTTGTAGATGCCGTCGAGGATGTCGACGATCTTCTTCCGCAGCGGCTGGGGGTCGATGCCCCGCTCGGTGTTGTAGGCGATCTGCTTCTCGCGGCGCCGGTTGGTCTCCTCGATGGCCTGGGCCATCGACGGGGTGATCTTGTCGGCGTACATGTGCACCTGGCCGGAGACGTTGCGCGCCGCGCGGCCGATGGTCTGGATCAGCGAGGTGCCGGAGCGGAGGAAGCCCTCCTTGTCCGCGTCGAGGATCGCGACCAGCGACACCTCGGGCAGGTCGAGGCCCTCGCGCAGCAGGTTGATGCCGACGAGCACGTCGTACTCGCCCTGCCGCAGCTCGCGCAGCAGCTCCACCCGGCGCAGCGTGTCGACCTCGGAGTGCAGGTACCGCACCTTGATGCCCAGCTCGAGCAGGTAGTCGGTGAGGTCCTCGGACATCTTCTTGGTCAGCGTGGTGACCAGGACCCGCTCGTCCTTCTCGGTGCGCAGCCGGATCTCGTGGACCAGGTCGTCGATCTGGCCCTTGGTCGGCTTCACCACGACCTCGGGGTCGATCAGGCCGGTCGGGCGGATCACCTGCTCGACGACGTCACCCTGGACCTTGCCGAGCTCGTAGTGCCCCGGCGTCGCCGACAGGTACACCGTCTGGTGGATCCGGTCGGTGAACTCCTCCCACTTCAGCGGGCGGTTGTCCATCGCCGAGGGCAGCCGGAAGCCGTGCTCCACCAGGGTGCGCTTGCGGCTCATGTCGCCCTCGTACATGCCGCCGATCTGCGGCACGGTCACGTGCGACTCGTCGATGACCAGGAGGAAGTCGTCGGGGAAGTAGTCGATGAGGCAGGCGCCGGCGCTGCCAGGTGCCCGGCCGTCGATGTGCCGCGAGTAGTTCTCGATGCCCGAGCAGAACCCGACCTGGCGCATCATCTCGATGTCGTAGGTGGTGCGCATGCGCAGCCGCTGGGACTCCAGCAGCTTGCCCTGCCGGTCGAGCTCGGCCAGCCGCTGCTCCAGCTCGGCCTCGATGCCGGCGATCGCCCGCTCCATCCGGTCGGGGCCGGCGACGTAGTGGGTGGCCGGGAAGACGAACAGCTCGTCGACCTCGCGGATGACCTCGCCGGTGAGCGGGTGCAGGTAGTACAGCCGCTCGATCTCGTCGCCGAACATCTCGATCCGGCAGGCGAGCTCCTCGTAGACCGGGAAGACCTCGATCGTGTCGCCGCGCACCCGGAACGTGCCGCGGGTGAACGACAGGTCGTTGCGGGTGTACTGCTCGGTGACCAGGGTGCGCAGCAGCTCCTCCTGCGAGCGCTGCTCCCCCACCTTCACCTTGAGCGCGCGCTCCACGTACTCCTGCGGGGTGCCCAGGCCGTAGATGCAGGAGACGGTCGAGACGACGATGACGTCGCGCCGGGTGAGCAGGCTGTTGGTCGCCGAGTGCCGCAGCCGCTCCACCTCCTCGTTGATCGAGGAGTCCTTCTCGATGTAGGTGTCCGTCTGGGGGACGTAGGCCTCGGGCTGGTAGTAGTCGTAGTAGGAGACGAAGTACTCCACCGCGGCATCGGGCATGAGCTCGCGGAACTCGTTGGCCAGCTGCGCGGCCAGCGTCTTGTTCGGCGCCATGACCAGCGTCGGGCGCTGCACCTGCTCGACCAGCCAGGCGGTCGTCGCCGACTTGCCGGTGCCGGTGGCGCCCAGCAGGACGGTGTCGGTCTCGCCGGCGTTGACCCGCTCGGCGAGGGCCTTGATCGCCGCCGGCTGGTCACCGGCGGGCTCGAACTCGCTGACGACACGGAACCGCCCGCGGGTGGGCCGGATGTCGGTGGAGGTGGGCACGGGGACGACGGTACGACGGGGGTGCGACAGAACGGCACCCGTCGCCGTCCCCCGGCCCCGGAGCCGGGGCGCGCGACTGGTGGGACTGGTGGTGCCCGGGGCGCGACCGGCCCGGCCCGGGCCCTTGCCCCGACCCCGCCGGGGCCCTACCGTCCTCCCCGCACCAGCGCGCGCAGCACCGCTCCCCCACCAGCGCCACCCGGACCCCGGGCGAGGTCGGTGGGCCCGGCCGCTGCCGCCCGGTCCGGGGTCCACCGGGCCACGCACGACGCCCTCCGCGGTCCACCGCGGAGGGCGTCGTCGTCCCCGGGCCCACCTGCGCGGACACCGTCGCGACCCGCTCCCCGCCACGCCGGGCGACGTCTTGGCAGACTCCGGTCGGAGATCCGCCCCCACCCGGCGCCCCCGCGCACGTGTCCTGCCTCATGAACAGGTGTGCGGAGCCCGAGCTGCGGGCATCTGACCTCGGACCCCCTGGGGTCCAGCCGCCACGACCCGTGCCTGCCCCCCGCGCAGGCACGCACTGCTTCAGGAGGACGACCTCTTCATGACCACCCAGGTGTGGCCCGGTTCCGCCTACCCCCTCGGAGCGACCTACGACGGCACCGGCACCAACTTCGCCATCTTCAGCGAGGTGGCCGAGAAGATCGAGCTGTGCCTGTTCGACGAGCAGGGCAACGAGGAGCGCATCCGGCTCCCGGAGATGGACGCGTACGTCTGGCACGCCTTCCTCCCCGGCATCCAGCCCGGCCAGCGCTACGGCTTCCGGGTGCACGGCCCGCACGACCCCGCCCAGGGGCTGCGGTGCAACCCGAACAAGCTGCTGCTCGACCCCTACGCCAAGGCCATCGACGGCCAGATCGACTGGGACGAGTCGGTCTTCGGCTACCGCTTCGAGTCCGGCGAGCGGAACGACGACGACTCGGCGGCGCACATGCCGAAGTCCGTCGTCATCAACCCCTACTTCGACTGGGGCGTCGACCGCCCGCCGAAGACGCCCTACAACAAGACGGTCATCTACGAGGCCCACGTCAAGGGCCTGACCATGACCCACCCGCGCGTGCCCGAGGACCTGCGCGGCACCTACGCCGGCGTCGCGCACCCCGCGATCATCGAGCACCTGCAGGAACTGGGCATCACCGCCATCGAGCTCATGCCGGTGCACCAGTTCGTGCAGGACGACACGCTGCTGCAGAAGGGCCTGCGCAACTACTGGGGCTACAACACGATCGGCTTCTTCGCGCCGCACAACGAGTACGCGCAGGACACCGACGGCCAGCAGGTGCAGGAGTTCAAGGGCATGGTCCGCGCCCTGCACGAGGCGGGCATCGAGGTCATCCTCGACGTGGTCTACAACCACACCGCCGAGGGCAACCACATGGGCCCGACGCTGTCGTTCCGCGGCATCGACAACAAGGCCTACTACCGGCTGGTCGAGGGCGACGAGCAGTACTACATGGACACCACCGGCACCGGGAACTCGCTGAACGTCGCGACCCCGCAGTCGCTGCAGCTGATCATGGACTCGCTGCGCTACTGGGTGACCGAGATGCACGTCGACGGCTTCCGCTTCGACCTCGCGTCGTCGCTGGCCCGCCAGTTCCACGAGGTCGACCGGCTGTCGGCGTTCTTCGACCTGGTCCACCAGGACCCGATCGTCAGCCAGGTCAAGCTGATCGCCGAGCCGTGGGACATCGGCGACGGCGGTTACCAGGTCGGCAACTTCCCGGCGCTGTGGACCGAGTGGAACGGCAAGTACCGCGACACGGTCCGCGACTTCTGGCGCGGCGAGGACGCCACCATCGGCGAGTTCGCCAGCCGCATCTCCGGCTCGGCCGACCTGTACCAGCACTCCGGCCGGCGCCCGGTGGCCAGCATCAACTTCGTCACCGCGCACGACGGCTTCACCCTCAACGACCTGGTCTCCTACAACGAGAAGCACAACGAGGCCAACGGCGAGGACAACAACGACGGCGAGAGCCACAACCGCAGCTGGAACTGCGGCGTCGAGGGCGACACCGACGACCCGGAGATCCTGGCGCTGCGCGCGCAGCAGCGGCGGAACTTCATCGCCTCGCTGATGCTCAGCCAGGGCGTGCCGATGCTGCTGCACGGTGACGAGCTGGGCCGCACCCAGCGCGGCAACAACAACGGCTACTGCCAGGACGACGAGATCACCTGGATCAACTGGGAGGACGTCGACGAGGGCCTGCTGGAGTTCACCAAGCTGGTCACCAAGCTGCGCACCGACCACCCGACCTTCCGCCGCCGCCGGTTCTTCCACGGCCGCCCGGTGCGGCGCGAGGAGGGCGACCCGGTGCAGGACATCGCCTGGCTCACCCCCGGCGGTGACGTGATGGACGACGACGACTGGGACGTCGGCTTCGCCAAGTCGCTGGCCATGTACCTCAACGGCCACGGCATCCGGGAGACCGACGAGCGCGGCGAGGACGTCGTCGACGACTGCTTCTACCTGGCCTTCAACGCCCACCACGAGCCGATCGACTTCACCCTGCCCAGCAGTGACTACGCCGAGGGCTGGACGGTCGTCGTCGACACCGCCGAGCTCGGCGAGGTCGAGCCGCTGCAGGTCAAGGCCGGCGAGACGCTGACCGTCGCCGCCCGCGCCACCGTGGTCCTCCAGGCGGCGCCGTGACCGAGCAGGCTCCCGAGCAGCACGGCCGCCGTCGGGAGGTGCCGGCCGGCACCTACCGGCTGCAGGTGACGGCGGAGTTCACCCTGGACGACGCGGCGTCGGTGGCCGGCTACCTCGCCGACCTCGGGGTGACCCACGCCTACTCCTCGCCGCTGCTGCGGTCCGCCGCGGGCAGCACGCACGGGTACGACACCGTCGACCACGAGCACGTCGACGAGCCGCGCGGCGGGCGGGCCGGCCTCGACCGGTTCGTCGCCGCGCTGCACGAGCGGGGTCTCGGCCTGGTGCTGGACCTGGTGCCCAACCACATGGGCGTCAGCGACCCGGCGGAGTCGAGCTGGTGGTGGGACCTGCTCCAGCACGGCCGGGGCAGCGCGCACGCCGACGCGTTCGACGTCGACTGGGACTTCGGTGGCGGGAGGGTCCGCGTCCCGGTGCTGGGCAGCGCGGACGACGTCTCGAAGCTCGAGGTCGTCGACGGCGAGCTGCGCTACTACGACAACCGGTTCCCGATCGCGCCGGGCACCGGCGACGGCACCCCGCAGGAGGTGCACGACCGCCAGCACTACGAGCTGGTCGACTGGCGCCGCGCCGACGACCAGCTCAACTACCGCCGGTTCTTCGCGATCAACACCCTCGCCGGGCTGCGGGTGGAGGACCCCGAGGTCTTCCGGGCCACCCACGCGCTGGTCGTGGAGCTGGTGGGGTCCGGCGCGGTCGACGCGCTGCGGATCGACCACCCGGACGGGCTGGCCGACCCGAAGGGCTACCTGGACCGGCTCGCCGAGGCCACCGGCGACCGGTGGACCGTGGTGGAGAAGATCCTCGAGCCGGGCGAGGAGCTGCCGGGCAGCTGGCGGACGGCCGGGACGACGGGCTACGACGCGCTCACCGAGGTCGACGGCGTGCTCGTCGACCCCGCGGGCGAGGCCCCGATCACCGCGCTGGACACCGAGCTGGCCGGCCACCGGGTCGACTACGCGCAGCTGGTGCACGACTGCAAGCGCGAGGTCACCGACGGCATGCTCGGCTCGGAGGTGGCCCGGCTGCACCGCATCGTCGGCGAGCTGCCGGGCGTGCCGGCCGAGCAGGTCACCGAGGGGCTGGCCGAGCTGCTCGCCAGCTTCCCGGTCTACCGCAGCTACCTGCCCGACGGCCGCGAGCACCTGGACGAGACGGTGGCCGCGGTCAAGCTCCGCCGTCCCGACCTCACCGCCGCCGTCGACGCGCTGCACCCGCTGCTGGGCACGGCCGGCACCGAGCTGGCCACCCGGTTCGAGCAGACCTCCGGGCCGGTGATGGCCAAGGGCGTCGAGGACAGCGCCTACTACCGGTGGTCGCGGTTCGTGGCGCTCAACGAGGTGGGCGGCGACCCGGCACGGTTCGGGACGACGGTCGAGGCGTTCCACGCCGCGCAGCAGCACCGCCAGGAGGTCAAGCCGGCGTCGATGACGACGCTGTCCACCCACGACACCAAGCGCAGCGAGGACGTCCGGTCGCGGCTGGCCGTGCTGGCCGAGCTGCCCACCGAGTGGGCCGGCCTGGTGCGCGGCTGGACCGGCCGGCACCCGCTGGCCGACCGGTCGCTGGCGCACCTGGTGTGGCAGAACCTGGTCGGCGCCTGGCCGCTGTCCCGGGAGCGGGCGCACGCCTACGTGGAGAAGGCGGCCCGCGAGGCCGGCACCTCGACCACCTGGACCAACCCGGTGCAGGAGTTCGAGGACCAGCTGCACGCCCTGGTCGACGCCGCGTTCGACGACGCGACGACGCACGCGGAGATCGAGCAGTTCGTCGCCCGGATCGCGCCGTTCGGGTACTCGAACTCGCTGTCGCAGAAGCTGCTGCAGCTGACGATGCCCGGCGTCCCGGACGTCTACCAGGGCACCGAGCTCTGGGACTTCTCGCTGGTCGACCCGGACAACCGCCGCCCGGTCGACTACGACCAGCGGCGCAGCCTGCTGGCCCGGCTGGACGAGGGCTGGGTGCCGCCGGTCGACGAGACCGGGGCGGCCAAGCTGCTGGTGGTCTCCCGCGCGTTGCGGCACCGGCGCGACCACCCGGAGGCGTTCACCGGCTACACCCCGGTCGAGGCCACCGGCGCGGCCGCCGACTGCGTGGTCGCCTTCGACCGCGGCGAGGTGGTCACCGTCGCCACCCGGCGCCCGGTGCACCTGGCCGAGGCCGGGTGGGGCGAGACGGCCCTGCACCTGCCGACCGGTGCGTGGCAGGACCTGCTCACCGGCGGCCGGGTCGTCTCGACGGCCGGCGGGGCCCCGCTGGCGGAGGTGCTCGCCCAGCTGCCGGTCGCCCTGCTCGTCCGGGAGCACTGAGGAACGGCACACGGACGGTCACGGGCCGGGGACGCTGCGGCGTTCCCGGCCCGGCCTGTCGGCGGCCGTCCTGCGGGTATGCCCGAGCCCGCTCGCGCAGCGGCTGCGGAACCGGGCGGTCTCGTTGACAGTGGTGCGCGTGCCCGGGCCACACCGGACGGGCACGAGGCACCGGACCGCCCAACCCCGTCCGCCGGTCGCCTGACTCCCGAGTCGAACCAGGACGGGGGCGGGGGAACCACTTCTCCGACGCGTCCGCGCGTCTCGGGGTGAAGCCGCGCCGTGCGCTCCACGCACGGCGGGCCGGGCACGATCAGCCCGAACCCGACAGCTCACCTCGCCGGCGGTGATCGGAGGATCACCCATGTCCGAGCACACCTCGATGACGCGCGCCCGCACCCTGCTGCGCGGCGGCGCCGTCACCCTCGGCGCAGCCGCCGTCGGCATCAGCGTCCTCGCCGCACCGGCGTCGGCCGCGGAGCACGACTGGAGCGGCGTCGCCCAGTGCGAGTCCGGTGGCAACTGGAGCATCAACACCGGCAACGGCTACTACGGCGGGCTGCAGTTCAGCTCGTCGACCTGGTTGGGCTTCGGCGGCGGCGCGTACGCGCCGCGGGCCGACCTGGCCACACCGGCCCAGCAGATCGAGATCGCCGAGGCGGTCCTGGTCGGCCAGGGCATCGGTGCCTGGCCGACCTGCGGCAAGTACCTGACCGGGGGCAGCACGCCCGCGGCGTCCGCACCGGCCGCCGCGGCACCGGCACCGGCACCGGCTCCCGCACCCGCTCCGGCGGCCGCGGCACCGGCGTCGTCGGGCCAGTCGTCCGGCGGCACGTACACCGTCCGCCGCGGCGACACCCTCGCCAAGATCGCCAAGGCCCACGGCATGACCTGGCGTGAGCTGTACGCGCAGAACCGGTCGACGGTGAAGAACCCGAACACGATCTACGTCGGGCAGCGCCTGGCGCTGTGACGCACTGAGCGAGCGGCCGGGGACGTCCTCCCCGGCCGCTCCGCTCAGAACCGGATCGCGTCGATGACCTTGACCCGGACGGCGATCAGCGCCGGCACCAGCCCGGCGAGCGCACCGACCGCGGTCGCCGCGATCAGCCCCTCCACCGCCGCGGACACCGGGAAGCCCGGGGCGTCGACCAGCGGGATCCCGCCGGCCAGCCACCGCTCCAGCGGCAGGTTCCGCACCACCGCCACCGACAGCGCGACCGCCGCCAGGCCGGCCAGCGCCGTCGCGACGACGCTCTCCAGCACCACCGCGGAGAACACCCGCGCCGACGTCGCCCCGAACGAGCGCCGGACGCCGATCTCCCGGATCCGCTGGCGCACCGTGACCAGGCCGATGTTCAGCACGCCGAGCCCGCCGAGGGCCAGCACCACCAGCCCGGCCGCTCGCACCGCCATCCGCAGCTTGGCGATGGTGCTCTCCAGGTTCTCCGGGTCGGCCCGGAAGGCCTGCACCTCCGCGCCGGGCAGCAGCCGGGCCAGGTCGGTCTGCACCGCCTCGGTGACCGCGTCGGCCTGCGCCGAGGGCACCCACAGCTCGAGGCTGGGCGGTGACCAGTACCCCGCCGAGCCGGTCGCCGCGGCGCCGTCCCCGGCCGACTCGTCGATCCGGTAGGCGGTCGGGTAGCCGGAGTTCCACCTCGCCACCCCGACGATGGTGGCCAGCACCGGCTGCGGCCCGCCGATCACCACGGTCGGCCGGCTGCTCAGGTCGGCCACGCCGAGCATGCCGAGGAAGTCCTCGTTCACCACCAGCGCCGGCGACATGCTCTCCCGGTCGCCGGCCCGGAACCAGCGCCCCTCGACCGGCTGGATCCGGTGCAGCGGCCCGTAGGAGGGCGAGACGCGGATGGTGTCGATCGTCTGGGTGCCGCCGGGCATCCGGTACAGCGCCTGGCCGTAGGCCGTGGTGGCGACCGCCTCCGCCGGCATGCCGTACCGGGCGACCAGTGCGTCCACCCCCGCCTCCCACTCGGCCTGGGGCAGGGTGCCGGTCATCGGGTCGTAGGCCTGCACCGAGATCGTCGCGGTGCGGCCGCCGCTGGCCTCGGCCTGCTCCTGCTGCACCTGGGCGGCCATCTCCCCCAGCGCGGTCACCGTCGTCATCGCCAGCACGGCGAGGAACACCCCGACCAGCGAGAGCAGCACCCGGGCCTTGTGCACCCGGACCTCGCCCCAGGCCTCGGTCACGCTGCCCAGCAGGCCGATCACAGCCCCTCCTCGCTGGCGCTCGTCGGGACCGTGCTCGCCGATGCCCTGCCCCCGTGTGCCCTCGCGAGCTCGGTCACGTGTCGGTCCGGTCGCTCGTCGCCGCCGCCAGCGCGCTGCCCGCGGCCACCGGGGTGAGCCGGCCGGCGTCCAGCCGGAACCGCCGGCCGGCCAGCGCGGCCACCGACAGGTCGTGGGTGATGGTGATCAGGGCGGCACCGCTCTCCGCGGTCACCTCGGCCAGCAGCGCCATCACCGACGCGCCGGTCTCGACGTCCAGCGCGCCGGTGGGCTCGTCGGCCAGCACCACCCGCGGGCGGCGGACCAGGGCACGGGCGATCGCCACCCGCTGCTGCTCACCGCCGGAGAGCCGCTCGGGCACCTGCTGGGCGCGCGCCCCCAGGCCCACCCGGTCGAGCATCACCCGGGCCGCCCGGTTGCGGGTGAAGAACTCGCGGCCGCGGGCGTAGAGCAGCGGGGCGGCGACGTTCTCCTCCGCCGAGCGCCGGGGCAGCAGGTTGAACTGCTGGAAGACGAAGCCGAAGGTCTCCCCGCGCAGCCGCGAGCGCCGGCGCCCGCCGAGGCCGTCGGTCGGCTCGCCGTCCAGCAGGTAGGTGCCGGCGGTCGGGCTGTCGAGCAGGCCGAGCACGTTGAGCAGGGTCGACTTGCCCGACCCGGACCGGCCGACGATCGAGACGTGCTCGCCCGCCTCCACGCTGAGGTCGACGCCGGCGAGGACCGGCAGCAGGCTGCCGTCGGGGAGCCGGACGTCCCGGCCGATGCCCTCCAGCCCCAGCAGGCTCACCCGTACGGCCCGCCCATCCCGGCCGGGCCGGCGGCGGAGTCGTCGGGCACCGGCACGAACTGCAGCACCGGCTCGCCCTCGGTGAGCCCGCCGGTGATCTCCACCTGCTCGCCGTCGGTGAGCCCGAGGGTCACCGGCCGCTCCTCGGGGGTGCCGTCCGCGCCGGGCACCCAGACCCGGCCGGTCTGCACCGAGCCCTGCACCGCGGTCACCGGCACCACCAGCACGTCGGTGGCCTCGCCGGCCTGGATCGCCACGGTGGCGGCCATCCCGGAGAAGACGGTGGTGCCGGCCGGGACGGCGCAGCGGGCGGTCGTGGTCGCGCTGATCGGCGCACCGGTCATCGGGTCGGTGCCCGCGCTGCCGGCGTCCGCCTGGCCCTCCGGCACGCCGAGCGTGAGGCCGGTGCAGGTGAACGGCGCCGGCCCGCCGGTGACGGTGACCTGCGCGGTGCTCGGCGGGCTCAGCAGCCGGAACTGCTCGGCCTGGGTGAGCGGCGCGGTGACCGACAGCGTGCCGGCGGACACGGTGCCCACCTTGTCGCCGACGGCGACGACCTGGTCCTTGAGCACGTCGAGGGTGGCGAGCCGGCCGGCGACCGGGGCGGTCACGGTGACGACCTTGACCAGCGGGTCGCGCGGCGTCGACGTCGGGTTGCCCTCGGCGTCCTTGCCGACGACCGGCGGGCGCTCCTCCTCGTACCGGACGTCGAGCAGCTTGTCGCCCGCGGCGACCGTGGCCCCGGCGGCGACGTGCAGCCGGCTGACCGTCCCGGCCGCGGTGGCCTTGACCAGCACGGCGGTGTCGGCGACGACGGAGCCCTGCACGGAGACGGTGTTGGTCACCGTGCCGCGGGCGACCGGGATCTCCGGCGAGCCGAGGTCGACGCCGGGCGCGCCGGTGGCCCCGGCCGGGTCGACCGACCCCCCGGTGCCGCCCCGGAAGGCGAGGACGACGAGCGCGACGGCGATCACGGCCCAGATGACCAACCTCAGCACCGGGAACACCCAGGTCCGGACCACGCTCATGGCACTTCTCCTCGTCGGCGGAACGGAAGCGACAGGAACGTAGCGGCGCCGAGGTGCCGCTGTGGTCATCCTGGCGGCGGAAACGCCGAAGACGCAGGTCATCCCCCGGGTGGACGCCGGTCGTGGCCGGCTGTGCGGGCCTCGCGGCGCGGCACGGTTGACCCGCGGGTGCGCGGGCATGATCAGCGGACCCGCGCACCGCACCACGCCACTGGAGGACCCCGCATGTCCGAGCCCGTCGACTTCTCCGTCTGGGCGCCGCTGCCCGAGCGGGTCCGCCTGCAGGTCGACGGCGAGGTCCACGAGATGCAGCGGGACGACGCCGGCTGGTGGCGCGCCTCCGTCCCGGCGTCCGCCGAGGCCGACTACGGCTTCCTGCTCGACGACACGGAGACCCCGCGCCCGGACCCGCGCTCCCGCCGGCAGCCCGACGGCGTGCACGGGTTGTCCCGCCGCTTCGACCCGGCCGCCCACGGCTGGGGCGACGGCGCGTGGACCGGGCGCCCGCTGGCCGGCGGCGTCGTCTACGAGCTGCACGTCGGCACGTTCACCCCCGAGGGCACCTTCGACGCCGCGATCGGCCGGCTGGAGCACCTGGTCTCCCTGGGCGTCGACTTCGTCGAGCTGCTGCCGGTCAACGCCTTCAACGGCACGCACAACTGGGGCTACGACGGCGTGGCCTGGTACGCGGTGCAGGAGACCTACGGTGGGCCGGCCGGCTACCAGCGCTTCGTCGACGCCTGCCACCAGCGCGGGCTCGGCGTCATCCAGGACGTCGTCTACAACCACCTGGGCCCGTCGGGGAACTACCTCCCGGAGTTCTTCCCGGTCTTCGCCGAGGGCGGGGCGAACACCTGGGGCAACTCGGTCAACCTCTCCGGCCCGGACTCCGACGAGGTGCGCCGCTACATCATCGACAACGCGCTGATGTGGCTGCGCGACATGCACGCCGACGGCCTGCGGCTGGACGCCGTGCACGCGCTCGTCGACGAGCGGGCCACCCACGTGCTCGAGGAGATGGCCGTGGAGGTGGAGAAGCTCTCCGTCGCCGAGGGCCGCCCGCTCACGCTCATCGCCGAGAGCGACCTCAACGACCCGCGGCTGGTCACCCCGCGGGTGGCCGGCGGCACCGGGCTGGACGCGCAGTGGAGCGACGACTTCCACCACTCGCTGCACACCCAGCTGACCGGCGAGGGGCAGGGCTACTACGCCGACTTCGAGGCGGCCGGCCTCGGCGGGCTGGCCAAGGTGCTCACCGGCGCCTACTTCCACGCCGGCGACTGGTCCAGCTTCCGCAAGCGGCACCACGGCCGGCCGGTCGACACCGCCGCGCTGCCGGGCTGGAAGTTCCTGGCCTACCTGCAGGACCACGACCAGATCGGCAACCGCGCGGTCGGCGACCGGATCTCCGCGTCCGTCTCCCCCGGGCTGCTCGGCGTCGGCGCGACCCTGGTGCTGACCAGCCCGTTCACCCCGATGCTGTTCATGGGCGAGGAGTGGGGCGCGTCCACCCCGTGGCAGTTCTTCACCAGCCACCCGGAGCCCGAGCTCGGCCGGGCCACCGCCGAGGGCCGCATCGGTGAGTTCGCCGAGCACGGCTGGGACGCCGACGTCGTCCCCGACCCGCAGGACCCGGAGACCTTCACCCGGTCCAAGCTGGACTGGTCGGAGCTCACCACCGAGCCGCACGCGCACGTGCTCGCGGTGCACCGGGCGCTGCTCGCGCTGCGCCGCGCGCAGCCCGAGCTGGTCGACCCGGACCTGTCCGGGGTCGCGGTCAGCTGGGACGACGACGAGCGCTGGCTGGTCGTGCACCGCGGCTCGCTGCGGGTGGTGGCCAACCTGGCCGAGCAGCCGCGCGAGATCGACCTCGACGTGCCGGCCACCGGGGTGCTGTTCAGCACCGGCGACGCACCGCGGCTCGACGGCGCGACGGTGACCCTGCCGGCCGAGAGCGCCGCCGTGGTCAGCACCCGCTGACCGTGCTCCCGCTCCCCCGGGACCCCGCCGGTCTGGCCGACGCCTACCGCGTCGCGCCGGGCCGGCACCTGCGGGTCAACTTCGTCGCCTCGCTGGACGGCGCGATCAGCGTCGAGGGCCGCAGCGGCGGGCTCGGCTCCCCCGGTGACCGCCGGGTGTTCCGGGTGCTGCGGGCGCTGGCCGACGCCGTCCTGGTCGGCGCGGGGACGGCGGCGGCCGAGGGGTACCGGCCGGTGCTGGCCGACTCGGAGGTCGGGCGGTTGCGCACCGTGCTGGACCGGCCGGCGACGATGCCGGTGGTCGTGGTCTCCCGGCGGGCGTCGCTGTCGCCGGACCACCAACTCGTCACCGGCGCCGTCACCCCGACGCTGCTGGTGACCTGCGGCGCGTCCGACGCCGACCGCCGGGCAGCGCTCGGCGCCGCCGGGGTGGAGGTGCTGGTGTGCGGGGACGACGAGGTCGACCTGGTCGCCGCGTGCGACGAGCTCGCCGACCGCGGCCACCAGCAGGTGCTGTGCGAGGGCGGGCCGGCGCTGTTCCAGGCCGCGCTGGCCGCCGGGCTGGTCGACGAGCTGGACCTGACGATCGCCCCGCTGCTGGTCGGCGGGGGCCCGGCCCTGCTGCCGCACGGACTGCCCACCCCGGCCGCCGCGCAGCTGACGCAGCTGCTCGAGGAGGACAGCGTCCTCTTCACCCGCTACGCGCTCCGCTCCTGAGAGCCGCCGCGCGCGCCGACGATCATGGCGCGAGGACGACGACCCGCCCGCAGTCGTCGGGGTGTCGCCGCTCCTGCTCCATGATCGTCGAGGGCGAGCACGGGGACCGCCCGGCTGCTTGACTACGGCCATGGACCTGCCCGTGAACCCCCCGGTCAAGCCGATGCTCGCCAAGCCCGCCGCGGCGCTGCCCACCGGCGAGGGCTGGTTCTACGAGCCCAAGTGGGACGGGTTCCGCTGCATCGTCTTCCGGGACGGCGACGAGGTCGAGCTGGGCAGCCGCAACGAGCGCCCGCTGACCCGCTACTTCCCCGACGTGGCCGAGGCGGTCCGGGCCCACCTGCCCGAGCGGTGCGTCGTCGACGGGGAGATCGTCGTCCCCCGCGGCGACCGGCTGGACTTCGGTTTCCTGCTGCAGCGGATCCACCCGGCGGCGTCCCGGGTGGCCAAGCTGGCCGCCGAGACCCCGGCGTCCTTCGTCGCCTTCGACCTGCTGGCCCTCGGCGACGAGTCGCTGCTGGACACCCCCTACGCCGAACGCCAGGCGCGGCTGCGCGAGGCGCTGGCCGGGGTGCAGGCGCCGGTGTACGTCTCCACGGTCACCGAGGACGCCGAGGTGGGCCGGCGCTGGTTCGACCAGTTCGAGGGCGCCGGGCTGGACGGCGTCATCGCCAAGCGCGGCGACCAGGCCTACGCCCCCGACCAGCGGCTGATGACCAAGGTCAAGCACGTCCGGACGGCGGACTGCGTGGTCGCCGGGTTCCGCTGGCACAAGAGCGGCCCGGTCGTCGGCTCGCTGCTGCTCGGGCTCTACGACGGCACCGGCTCGCTGCAGCACATCGGCGTCGCGGCGTCCTTCCCGATGAAGCGCCGGGCCGAGCTGGTCGAGGAGCTGGCGCCGTACCGCGCCGAGGCCCTCGACGGCCACCCCTGGCAGGACTGGGCCAACGCGCAGACCGGTGAGGACGGCGAGCACCGGATGCCCGGGGCGACCAGCCGCTGGAACGCCGGCAAGGACCTCTCCTGGGTGCCGCTGCGCCCGGAGCTGGTGGTGGAGATCCGCTACGACCAGCTCGAGGGCAGCCGGCTGCGGCACACCGGCCAGTTCCAGCGGTGGCGCACCGACCGGGACGCCCGGTCCTGCACCTACGACCAGCTGGAGGTGCCGGTGAGGTACGACCTGGCGGAGGTGCTCGGCGGCTGAGACCGTGGGGTTCCCGACTCGGCTGAGCCGTTCCTCACGCCCCCGCGGGCTGCCGCGCACCGCCGACCCACCTACTCTGGATGATCATGACTGCGCACCGCCGTCTGGCCGCCTCCGCCAGCGCCCTCCTCGCCCTCGCCCTCGCCCTCGCCGGCTGCACGTCGTCGGGCGACGACGACGAGGCGGCGTCCAGCAGCTCGGCCCCCGCCAGCTCGGCCGCTCCGGAGGCCGAGCCGATCGAGTGGGACGACTGCAGCACCGACATCGACCCGATCATCGCCGGGCGCCCCGGTTCCGACCGCGACCTCTCCTTCGAGTGCGGGACGACGTCGGTGCCGGTGAGCTACGACGACCCCGACGGCGGCACGCTGCAGCTGTTCCTGGTCAAGGCGACGCTGGCCGGGCAGGCCAACCGGATCGGCTCGCTGGTGGTCAACCCCGGCGGCCCGGGCCAGTCGGCCACCGACGCGGCGATCCAGTCGGCGCTGACCCTGCCGCCGGACGTGCTGGGGCGCTTCGACATCGTCGGCGTCGACCCGCGCGGGGTCGGCCTGTCCACGCCGGTGGAGTGCATCTCCGACGAGCAGAAGGACGAGCTGTTCGCCGCCGACCCGCGCGCCACCGACGCGGCCGCCCTGGAGGCCTCCTTCGGGCGGGTCGACGAGGTGGCCGAGGCCTGCGCGGAGAAGTACAAGGCGGCGCTGGGTGCCTTCGACACCGTCGACAGCGCTCGGGACATGGACCTGGTGCGGCAGGCCCTCGGCGACGAGCAGCTGACCTACCTCGGCTACTCCTACGGCACCACGCTGGGCTCCACCTACGCCGAGCTGTTCCCCGAGAACGTGCGGGCGCTCGTGCTCGACGGCGCCGTCGACCCCGACGCCGGCCAGCAGGAGTCGGCCGAGGCGCAGGCGCAGGGGTTCGAGGCCGCGTTCGAGAACTTCGCGCAGAACTGCACCGGGCTGATCAGCGGTTGCCCGCTGGGCCCGGACCCGCGGTCCTACGTCAACGACGTGCTCGCCCAGTCGGCCGCCACCCCGATCCCGAGCAGCCGGCAGGGCGAGACCCGCCAGGCGACGCCCGGGCTGGTGCTCAACGCGGTGCGCTCGGCCCTCTACCAGCCCACCGCCTGGCCGCAGCTGGCCCAGTCGCTCACCAACGCCCGCAACGGCGACGCCGCCGGCATCCTCACCCTGGCCGACACCTACACCGGCCGGAACGACGACGGCACCTACAGCAACGTCGTGGACGCCAACGTGGCGGTGAACTGCGCGGACACCGACGAGGAGTTCACCCGGGCGCAGGTCAGCGGGCTGATCGCGGACTGGAACGCGAAGTACCCGCTGTTCGGCGCCGACGCCGCGCTGGGCCTCTACACCTGCTCCGCCTGGGACGCCCCGCGCACCCCGCTGCCCGAGCGGGACGCCGAGGGCAGCGCGCCGATCCTGGTGATCGGCACGCAGGGCGACCCGGTGACGCCGCTGCCCGGCGCGGTGGACATGGCCGAGGACCTCGTGAGCGGGGTGCTGCTCACCTGGCAGGGCTACGGGCACACTGCCTACCCCAAGACCGACTGCGTGACGGCGGCCGTGAACGCGTACCTGATCGACCTGACCGCACCCCAAGACGGGCTGACCTGCCCGGCCTGACCCGAAGGAGCCCCGAGATGGCCAGCAGCAAGGACGCCGTGGTGCTGGACGTCGACGGGCACGAGGTGCGGGTGAGCAGCCCGGAGAAGCCGTACTTCGGGGACAAGGGCATCCGGAAGATCGACGTCGTCGAGTACTTCGTCGCCGTCGGCGAGGGCATCCTCTTCGCGCTGCGGGACCGGCCGACCACGCTGGAGCGCTGGCCCGGCGGGGTGTTCGAGGGCGCCCGGCTCTCCACCCGGATGGACAACACCGGCGACGCGTTCTACCAGAAGCGGGTCCCCAAGAACGCCCCCGAGTGGGTGCCGACGGCGCACATCACCTTCCCCAGCGGGCGGACGGCCGACGAGATCGCGCCGGACTCGGTCGCCGTCGTCGCGTGGTGCGCGAACCTGGGCACGCTGACGTTCCACCCGTGGCCGGTCTCCAAGGGCGACGTCGAGTCCCCGGACCAGATCCGGATCGACCTCGACCCCCAGCCCGGCACCGACTTCTCCGACGCCGTCTGGGTCGCGCCGCACGTCCGCGAGCTGCTGCACGAGTTCGGCATGGAGGGCTGGCCGAAGACCTCCGGCGGCCGCGGGGTGCACGTCTACGTGCCCATCCAGCCGCGCTGGACCTTCCCGGAGGTCCGCCGCGCCGTCATCGCCTTCGGCCGAGAGCTGGAGCGGCGCATCCCCGACCGCGTGACGATGAACTGGTGGAAGGAGGAGCGCGGCGAGAAGATCTTCATCGACTACAACCAGATGGCCAGGGACCGGACGATCGCCAGCGCCTACTCCATCCGGGCGAAGCCCCACGCGCCGGTCTCCGCCCCGCTCGACTGGGACGAGCTGCCCGACGTCACGCCGTTCGACTTCGACGTGCTCACCATGCCGGCGCGGTTCCGGGAGGTGGGCGACAAGCACGCCGGGCTGGCCGACCACGCCTTCGACATCACCCCACTGGTCGAGCTGGCCGACAAGCAGGAGCGCGACCTCGGGCTGGGCGAGATGCCCTATCCGCCGGACTACCCCAAGATGCCCGGCGAGCCGATGCGCGTGCAACCCAGCCGCGCGAAGAAGGTCCCGGCCGCGGAGGCCTGAGCGCCGGCCCGCCCGCCGGGGACGGGCCGGCCTGCGTCAGCCGATGCGCCGGTGCGCCCGGGCGCCGTAGTGCAGGTGGCTGGGCCGGCCCCCGGCGTCCTCGGGGTCGAAGAAGACCGCCAGCAGGTCCGCGTCGGCGACCGGCAGCTTCAGCAGGAACGAGTCGTCCCGGGCCACCGGCCGCAGCGGCAGGTCGACCATCGGCGGCCAGCCCTGGCTCTCGGCGACCGCGTGCGTCGGGGTCACCGTCGCCAGCAGCCGGCCGTCGTCGTCCGCCCGGACCTGGAAGGTGAGGCCTTCCCGCTCGTAGGTGCCGGTGTACCGCGCCGGGTCGGCCACCGCCTCGTCGTCCAGGGCCGCCGGGTCCGGTCGCGGGCCGACGCCCAGGCGCTCGCCGAACAGCCAGCCCGCGAGCTCGCGGTACAGGTTCAGCGCGCTCTCGGTGTTGGTCTGCAGGCAGAAGCCGAAGCGCTCCTGCGGGGCCACCCGCATGAAGGCGTTCTGCCCGATCGAGTTGCCGTCGTGGCCGATGACGGCGACGTCGCCCCAGTGGTCGAGGATCCAGCCCAGCCCCCAGGCCTGCCCGAGCACCGAGTCGTCGACCAGGGCCACCTGCTGCTCGAGCATGCTCGCGGCGAGGCCGGCGTCCAGCAGCCGGGCGCCGTCGGGGGCCACCCCGCCGTCCAGGTGCAGCCGGACGAACCGCAGCACGTCACCGGCGCTGCAGACCACCGCGCTGCCCATCGGCCCGAACGCCCGCCACAGCGCCCAGGTCGGGCTGACCACCAGGCGGGCCGGGTCCTCGGGGTCGGGGACGTGGCCCACCGCCGTCGGGTGGACGATCGCCTCCTCGGCGAAGGAGACGGTGTGCGCCAGCCGCAGCGGGGTGGTGATCCGGTCGCGCAGCGCCTCCTCGAAGGTCGTGCCCAGCAGCACCTCCACGATGCGGCCCAGGATCGAGTAGCCGCTGTTGCTGTAGCTCCAGATCGTGCCGGGGGCGGCGATCTGCGGGAGGTCCGCGCAGCCGTCGACGTACCGCGCCAGGGCGTCGTCGCCCCGCCCGGTGTCGGTGAAGTGGTCGCCGTCGAAGCCGCTGGTGTGGCTGAGCAGGTCGCGGGCGGTGACGACGTCGCGGGCCCGCGGGTCCCGGACCTCGAAGCCCGGCAGGTAGCTGCGGACCGGCAGGTCCAGGTCGAGCAGCCCCTCGTCGACCAGCATCATCACCAGGGTCGCGGTGTAGAGCTTCCCGATCGAGCCGGGCAGGAACAGGGCGTCCGGCGTCGCGGGCCAGCCGGTGCGCAGGCTGAGCACCCCGGCCGCCACCTCGGTGATCTCGTCGCCGTCCACGACCGCGAGCTGGGCGCCCGGGACGCCGTGCCGGTGGACGAGTTCGGCGAGCTTCTCCTGGAGCATGTCGGCTGTCAGCAACGGGCTCTCCTCCCAGCGGGTGACCTACAGTGTAGGTAGCATGGACCTACACTGTAGGTACGGTCAACGGCGGATACGCTGCGCCGGTGCCGCCCCTCACCCGCGAGCGGATCCTGCGCACCGCCGTCGCGATGGCCGACCAGGACGGGCTGGACGCGGTGACCCTGCGGCGCATCGCCGCGGAGCTCGGCGTCCACGTCACCTCGCTGTACAACCACGTGCCCACCCGGGACGCCGTGACCGACGGCATCGTGGAGACCCTCCTGGAGGAGGCCGGGCTGCCGGCCGACGCGGTCGGCTGGGAGGAGTGGGTGCGCGCCTTCTTCACCGCGATGGGGACGCTCGCCGCCGCCCACCCCGGGGCCTACGCCGCCCTGCAGCGCCGCCCCGTCCAGGGGCCGCGCGCCGCGGCGTCCTTCGAGGTCGCGCTCGGCGCGTTCGCCGACGCCGGCCTCGGTGACCTGGACGCCTACAACGCGGTGAAGGCGACCGCCCTGACCGCGCTGGTGGTGGGCCTGGAGCGGAGCATGTCGACCCGGGGCCCGCTGCCCGCGACGGCGATCGAGGCGCTGCCGCGCGAGGGGTTCCCCCGCTTCCACGGCCTGCGCGACCTCGACGAGCCCGACGACCCCGAGGCCGCCTGGTCCTTCAGCCTCGAGACGCTGGTGGCCGGGCTGCGGGTGCAGGTCGACCGGCTGGCCGGCGCGGCCGGCCCGACCGGCTGAGCCACCGCACTGCCGGTCAGCACCGGGCGCGGCCGGTGGCGGTGGCGACGACCGCGTCGGCGTCCGGGCAGGCGTCCCCCACCCAGGCGACGAACTGGTCGGGGCGGACGAGCACGAGGTCGGCACCGTAGGCCTCCCGGACCTCGGCGGGGACGTCCACCACCCGCAGCGGGACCGACGCCCGCCCCGCCGCGGCCACGAGCTCGCCGCCCGCCGTCCCGGCGCGCAGCAGCACGAACCCACCGCCGGTCAGCTGGTCGAACAGGTCGACGTCGGTGCCCTCCGGTTGCGGCGCCAGGTGGTGGCCCGGGCGGGCGCGCACCTCGTGCCGGCCGCGGGCACCGGGACGGCCCGGACCGCCGCCGACGACGACCGGCGAGCCCTCGTAGTGCGGCTCGTAGGTGGCGACCTCGGCGGCAGCAGCCGGCGCGCGCGCCGCCCACGCGGCCTCGAAGGCCGCCGGGTCGGCGACGGGGTCGTAGGTGGCCAGGAACTCCCCGTCGACCTCGATGGAGCGGGCGATGAAGTCGTCCCTGGTCGAGGCGAAGACCGGCCGGCGTTCCGCGTCGTAGGAGTCCAGCAGCCCCGGCCCACCCCAGCCCTGCAGCGTGCCGGCGAGCTTCCAGGCGAGGTTCGCGGCGTCCTCGAACCCGGTGTTGATGCCGTAGCCGCCGTAGGGCGGGTGGCTGTGCGCCGCGTCGCCGGCCAGGAGCAGGCGGCCCTGCCGGTACCGGTCGGCGAGGCTGAACCGCATGTCCCAGAAGCCGACGTGCTCGACGTCGACGTCGAACTCCGCCCCGACCGCCGCCCACAGCAACGGCCGGAAGTCCGTCGAGCGGTCGTCGGTGCCCGGCGCCACCGGGGCGTGGAAGAACCACGTCCCGCCGGCGTCGACGCGGCCGAGGAACTGCCAGTACCCCGCCAGGTCGGGGTGCAGGACGTTGAAGAACGACGTGCCCGGGTGGCGGGCGACCAGGTCCTCCAACCGGCTGGACCGGAACACCAGCAGGACCATGAGCTGCTCGTGGTCGGTCCCGTGCTGGGTGATGCCGGCCGCCTCGCGGACCACGGAGCGGCTGCCGTCGCAGCCCACCGCGTACTCGGCGTCGACCTCCAGCACCTCACCGGCGGCGTCCCGGGCGCGGACCCGGACACCGGCGTCGTCCTGCTGCACGTCCTCCACCCGCCAGCCGTGGTGCACCGCGACCTCCGGCAGCTCGGCGACCCGCTCGCGCAGCGCCCGCTCGGTGGCGTACTGCGGGAGGCGCTCGTTGTCGGTCGCGTAGAACCGGCGGACGGCGCTGCGGCGCAACCACTCGTGGGTGTGCTCCCCGAGCAGCGTGCCGTAGGCGGTGAGGCCCCGCGAGCCGTGCTCGACCGGGATGGTCCGGCCGGCACGGACGCGGTCCTCCACGCCCCAGGCGCGCATCAGCTCCATCGTGCGCTGGGTCAGGTTCTGCCCCTTGGGCACGGGCTGCGGCTCGGCCCGGCGCTCCACCACGGCGCAGCGGACGCCCAGCTGGCCGAGCCCGATGGCCAGCCCCGTCCCCACCGGCCCGCCGCCCACGACGACGACCTGGGACCGGACCTGCCCGCCGGTCACCGGGCCGCCGGGGTCCGGGTCACGCCCGCGCGGCGACGGGCAGGCCGAAGACCCGCTCGGCGTTGGTCTGGAAGAGCATCCGCTTGGTCTCGTCGTCGACGTCGAGCCGGTCGTAGGTGAGGACCTCCTCGACCTCGTACTCGTACGGGTAGTCCATCGCGTACATGACGCGGTCGGCCCCGAGCACCTGCTGGCAGAACTGCACTGCCGGGCCCCACGCCATCCCGCTGGTGGTGACGTAGACGTTCTCCCGCATGTACTCGCTGATGGTGCGCTGGGTCGGCTTCATCGACTCGTACCGCTGCGCTCGGACGGTCGCGGCGTGCATGTGGTCCAGCCGGAACAGCCAGAACGGCAGCCCCTCCCCCGCGTGGCCGACGACGATCTTCAGCCGCGGGAACCGGTCGAAGACCCCGGCGGTCATGATCCGGAGCAGGTGCAGCCCGGTGTCGACGGCGAAGCCGTAGATCGCGCCGTCGAGCCCGGCCTCCTGGAACGGCGGCAGCATCGTCTTCGGGAGACCGGTCGGGTGGATGTAGATCGGGACGTCGAGGTCCTCGGCGGCCTCGAAGATCGGCCAGAACTCCGGCTCGGAGAGGTACCGGCCCTGGGTGTGGCCGTTGATGACCCCGCCGTGCAGGCCGAGCTGGGTCACGCCCCGGCGCAGCTCGTCGGCGGCGGCCGCGGGGTCCTGCGGAGCCACCGCGGCCAGGCCGCTGAAGCGGTCGGGGAACCGGCGGCAGGCGTCGGCGAGCTCGTCGTTGGCCCCGGCGGCCAGCGCCACGCCCTCGGCCCGGTCCAGCCACTGCACACCCGGCGCGGTCAGCAGCAGCAGCGCCCGGTCGATGCCGGCGGCGTCCATGTCGGCGATCCGCTGCTCGCCGATGTCGAGCAGCCGCCGCTTGATCGCCCGCGGCCGCTCGGCCTGGCTGGTCGTGTAGAAGCCCGCCAGCCCGGCGAACCCGGGGTCGACGTCGGGGCTGTCCATCGTCCGGGCCCAGGCGTCGAACAGGTCCTGGGTGGCGAACGCCTCCTCGGTCGCGATCCGGAGGTAGCCCTGCTGGCCGCCGGTCCGGGGGGTGGCGGGGTCGGTGCTCATACGGGTTGCTCCTCGGGGAGAGACGGGCGGGTGGCGCTCCACGTCCGGCACCGGTGGCCGAGCGCACCCAGGGGCGAGCCGCTCGACACGAGCCGGGCCCGCGCCCGGTGGCACGTCAGCCCGACCTGGGCACGTGATCCAGCTCACCGACGCGGACGTTCCGCACGCTACAACAGCCGACCGGTCCGGGTCACCTGTTCGTTTCGCACCACGGAATGATCGGCGCAGATCGTCCGCCCGGCGCTACAGGAGTCAGCCGCCACGGCCACCGCTCGGACGTCGAACGGCCTACCATTTCGCGGTGCAGAATTACTCCTCACCGACCACCCCGCCGTCGACCGCCGCGGACGACGGGACGTCCCCTGCCGAGCCGGCCGGCACGTCCGTGGACCGGGCCCTGCTCCTCCTCCAGCTCATCGGCGAGCACCAGGTGCTCCGCGTCGCCGAGGCCGCCGAGCTGCTGGGGGTGGCGCGCTCGACCGCGCACCGGCTGCTCACCGCGCTCCGCCGCCGGGGCTTCGTGCTGCAGGACCGCCCCAACGGCGCCTACCGCTCGGGGCCCGCGCTCTACGAGATCGCGCTGGCCGCCGTGAGCCGGATCGACATCCGCCAGGTCGCCCGGCCGGTGCTGGAGCAGATCCGCGCGGAGACCGAGGAGACCGTCAGCCTCGCGGTGCTCGAGGGCACGACCGTGCGGTTCCTCGACTGCGCGGAGAGCCAGCGCTCGGTGCGCGTCGGCAACCGGACCGGGGTGGTCCGGCCGGCGCACGCCTCGGCCGTGGGCAAGGCGATCCTGGCCAGCCTCTCCGAGGCGGAGCTGGGCCGCCGCTACCCGGGCGGGGACCTGCCCTCCGGGGCCACCGCCGCAGCCATCACCGACTTCGGGCTGCTGCACGAGGAGCTGGCCGACATCCGCGTCCGGGGCTACGCGCTGAACTGGGAGGAGAGCACCGACGGCATCTGCGCCGTCGCCGTGGCCCTGCGGGACACCGTGGGGCAGCCGCTGGCCGGGCTCGGCGTGGTCGCCCCGACCAGCCGGGTGAGCAGCCGGGAAGGGATCGCCGCCCTGGCGCCGGCGGTGCTGCGCGGGGCGGCGGTGATCGAGGAGCGCCTCCGCGTCCCGGCCTGATCCGCCATCTTCAGGCCTCATCGTTCTTCTCTGCGGAATTCTATCGTCGATTCGTCCACATGCGTGGACACGGGCGAAATCTGCGCCATAGTGTGTGAGCTGCGTCTCGCTCGGCGCGTCACCACGCGGGAGCTCATCGACGAGCTGTCCGTGGCAGCAGTCCCGGAACCTCTGGCCGCAGCCCACGGCGTCCGCACGACACCCAACGGAGGACTGAGTGCGTACAGGTCTGAAGGTCACCGCGCTGGCCGCGGTCGTGGCCATGGCTGCCGCTTGCGGCAGCGACGACGGCGACTCCACGGCGTCCGGGGGTGGCAGCGACGGCGAGCTGACCGAGGTCACCGTCAACATCGTCCCGTTCAGCCCCAACGCCGTGCTGTTCCTGGCGATGGAGAAGGGCATGTTCGAGGAGCGCGGCATCAAGGTGAACCTCGAGCGGGCCGCCTCGCCGATCCCGGTCGTCGCCTCGCTCGTCGCCGACCAGGCCCAGTTCGGCTTCGTCACCACGCCGGTGCTGATCAACGCCAACCGCGAGGGCACCGCGATCAAGTGCGTGTCCGCGATCGACGGGCAGGTCAGCCCGGACCGCGACTCCAGCGCCCTGGTCGCGGCGAAGGACAGCGGCATCGACTCCCTCGACGACCTCGAGGGCAAGAGCGTGGCCGTCGTCCAGCTCGCCAGCATCAACCTCATCGGTGCGAAGAAGCTCATCGAGGACGCCGGTGCGACCGGCACCGAGTACGTCGCCCTGCCGTTCCCGCAGATGCCCCAGGCGCTCGCCGACGGCCGGGTCGACGCCGCGGTGATCACCTCGCCGTACGTCGAGCAGGCCGTCGAGGCCGGCGCCGTGACGCTGGCCAACCCCAGCTCGGACCTGTTCCCCGGCGGGACCATCTACTGCTACGCCGCCACCGCCTCCTACCTGGAGGAGAACGCCGAGGTCGCCGAGGGCTTCGCGGCCGCCATGGAGGAGGCGATCCTCTACACGAAGGACCACGAGGACGAGGCGAAGGCCACGCTCGTGGAGAACCTGGAGCTGACCGAGGAGCAGGCCCAGGCGCAGATCCTCCCGTCGAACTTCGACCCGGAGATCAACCTGGAGTCCATCGGCGAGATCCAGGACCTCATGGAGGAGCAGGGCTCCATCGACAGCACCGTCGACCCGGCGGACCTGGTCTGGAAGCCCTGACCGGCACCCACCGGTGAGGTGGGGCGGGTCTTCCAGGGCCCGCCCCACCGCACCGCCCACCACCGCGTGAACCCCGCAGCACCCCGCCCGTCGAGAGCACAGGGACCCCCACCATGGAGCAGACGCCCGCCGGCACCGTCCTGACCGCACCGGACGACGCCGTACCGCACGAGGCGGCCGTCCTGGTCGCCGGGCAGCGGCTCGCCTCCGACTTCCAGCCCGTCGTCAACCCCGCCCGGCTCTCCGAGGTCATCGGCCGGGTGGCCCTGGGCACCGCCGAGCACGTCGACCAGGCCGTGGCGGCCGCAGCCGCCGCCTTCCCGGCCTGGTCGCAGCTGAGCCCGCACGAGCGCGCCGCCCGGCTCGGCGACGCGGCCGCCGCGATCACCGCCGCCGCCGGCCCGCTCGCCGAACTGCTCACCCGCGAGCAGGGCAAGGTCCTGTGGGAGTCCCGGGTGGACGTCGGCGGCGCGGCGCACATCCTCGGGTACTACACCGGGCTGGCCGACCGGCTGGCCGAGGACGAGGTGTTCCGCTCCGACGCCCGCGGCACGATCTGGTCCGGCCGCCGCCCGATGGGCGTCACCGGCGTGATCGTCCCGTGGAACAGCCCGGTCTACCTGGCCTTCCTCGGGATCGCCCCGGCCCTGCTGGCCGGCAACACCGTCGTGGTCAAGCCCTCCGAGCTGGCCCCGCTCACGCTGAGCGCGGTGCTCCGGGTCCTCGCCGACGCCCTGCCCGAGGGCGTGGTCGGCGTGGTGCCCGGTGGTGGCGAGGCCGGTGCGGCGATCGCCGCCCACCACGGCATCCGCAAGGTCTTCTTCACCGGCAGCACCGCCACCGGCCAGCAGGTCATGCGCGCGGCGGCCGGCAACCTCAAGAACATCAGCCTCGAGCTCGGCGGCAACGACCCGGCCATCGTGCTGGAGAGCGCGGTGGTCGACGACCGGCTCGTCGACGAGCTGGTGCAGAGCGTCTTCACCGCCAGCGGCCAGATCTGCTTCAACGTCAAGCGGATCTACGTCCACCGGTCGCACCACGACGAGTTCGTCGAGCGCTACACCGCCGCCGTCGACCGGCTGGTGGTCGGCGACGGCCTGGACCCCCGCAGCACCATGGGGCCGGTCAACAACCGCCCGCAGTTCGAGCGGGTCAAGGGCCTGCTCGAGCGCACCCGCGCCGCCGGCGCGACGGTGACCACCCTCGGGCGCCGGCTCGACCCGGACACCTGGGACGACGGGTACTTCCTGCAGCCCACCGTGGTCACCGACGTCGAGCCCGGCGCCGAGCTGGTCACCTGCGAGCAGTTCGGCCCGGTGGTCCCGGTGCTCCCCTTCGACACCGACGACGAGGCCGTCGCGCTGGCCAACGACAGCGAGTTCGGGCTCGCCGCCTCGGTGTGGAGCCAGGACCGGGAGCACGCGCTGCGGGTCGCCCGCCGGCTGGAGTGCGGCAGCGTCTTCCTCAACGTCCACCGCATCGGCGCCTCGGACGTGTCCATGCCCTTCGGCGGCTTCAAGGGCAGCGGCATCGGGCGCGGCCACGGCATCACCGCGCTGGAGGCCTGCACCGAGCTGCAGACCATCGCCGACCACGTCGACGTCTCGGGGTTCCCCGGCCCGAACCGGTGAGCCGACCGCCGACCAGCCCCGACCACCCCGACCACAGAGAGGACGGAGTCCGGATGCGCGTGCACGGCTCCCTGGACGTCCCCGGAGGTCGACCGTGAAGGTCGTCGACACCGGCTGGTTCCGCCTGCTCGCCCGGGTCGGGGTGATCGCAGCGGTGCTCGCGGGCTGGCAGTACCTCAGCGTCGCGGGCGTGCTGGACGCCTCGTCCTTCCCCAGCATGACCGACACCATGGCCGAGCTCGGCCGCCAGTTGACCCGCCCCGACCTGTGGGAGGCGGTCTGGGAGACCGTCCGCGGCTGGGGGCTGGGGGTGCTGATCGGCGGGTCCCTGGCCATCGTGGTCGGCACGCTGCTCGGGCTGAACCGCTTCGCCTACCTCAGCGTCATCCCGGTCGTCGAGTTCCTCAAGACGGTGCCGGTCATCGCGATCCTGCCGCTGGCCATCGTCGTGTGGGGCGCCACCCTGGAGATGAAGGTCTTCCTGGTCGCCTTCGGCGTCTTCTGGCCGCTGACGATCCAGACCATCTACGGCGTCCGCGCGGTGGACCCGGTCGTGCGGGACACCGCCGCCGTCCTGCGGCTGCGCGGCCTGCGGAAGTTCACCACCGTCACGCTGCCCAGCGCCGCCCCGTTCATCGCGACCGGCGTGCGCGTGGCGGCGGCGGTCGGCCTGATCCTCACCATCATCGCGGAGCTCATCGGCGGCGCACGCGGCCTGGGCCTCAGCATCCTGACGTCCGTGAACGCCGGCCCCGACCGGCTCCCGGCGACGTACGCGTTCATCCTGCTCACCGGCGTCGCCGGGGTGCTGGTGACCAGTGCGTTCGCCTACCTCGAGCAGCGCCTCCTGCACTGGCACGAGAGCCAGCGCAACGTGGCGTCGAAGGCGGCCTGACATGACCACGCCCACGGGCTCCGAAGCCCCCACCCGCACGACGGCGGGGCTCACCGGCTCCGCGGACGTCCCGTCGACGTCCGACGCCGTCGTGGCGGCCGGCACCACCCCGTCCCAGCAGTTCGCCGCCCGGTCGGCGCGGCGCTCGCGCAAACCGCTGCAGAAGCTGGCCGGCATCTGGCGGTTGTGGTTCTTCGCGCTGGTCCTGGTGCTGTGGTGGGTGCTGTCGGCGGACAGCACGTCGACGTTCTTCCCGCCGCTGCAGAACATCGTGCAGAGCCTGTACGACACCTGGATCGTCGGGGAGGCCCGCAGCGACCTGTACTCGAGCCTGCGGCACTTCGCCATCGGCTACACGATCGCCGGCATCCTCGGCGTCGGGATCGGTGCCCTGCTCTGGAAGTTCCAGCGGGTGGGGCACGCGGTCAGCCCGGTGCTGTACTTCGTCTACGTCATCCCCACCGCGGCGCTGCTGCCCGCGATCGTGGCGATCATGGGCATCGGGTCGCCGATGAAGATCACGATCGTCGTCCTCGCGGCCATCTGGCCGACCATGCTGAACACGCTGGACGGGATGCGCGGCATCGACCCCATCAAGCTGGACACCGCCAAGGTCCTGCACATGTCCTCGCTGACCACCGTGCGCACCGTGGTGCTGCCCGGGGCGATGCCGCAGATCATGGCCGGCCTGCGGCACAGCCTGCAGATCGCCGTGATCATGATGGTGGTCAGCGAGCTCATCGCCTCCACCGAGGGCATCGGCTTCTTCATCCTCGAGGCCCAGCAGCGCTTCGCCATCACCACCATGTGGACCGGGATCATCGTCCTGGCCCTGGTCGGCAGCGTGCTGACCTTCCTGTTCATCGCCGTCGAGCGCGTCGTCCTGGCCTGGTACATCGGCGCCCGCGCCGTCGAGCAGAAGGGTTGATCCCGTTGTCCGAGCCCATGCCCACCTCCACCCCGCCCGTGATCGGCGACGAGCCGGTGCTGTCGGTCCGCAACCTCCGCAAGGCCTACAACGTCGGCAAGCCCGACGAGCGCCTGGCCATCGAGGACGTCACCTTCGACGTCGCCAAGGGCGAGTTCGTCTGCGTGGTCGGCCCCAGCGGCGCCGGCAAGACGACGCTGCTGCGCTGCCTCAGCGGCCTGCTCCGGCCCACCTCGGGCGACGTGCGGTTCGAGGGCACGCCGCTGGTGTCCGTGCCCGACCGGCTCAGCGTCGTGTTCCAGGACTACAGCCGGTCGCTGTTCCCCTGGCTCACCATCAACCGGAACGTCGCGGTGCCGCTCAAGGTCGCCGGCGTGGGCAAGGAGCAGCGAGAGCAGCGCATCGCCGAGGTGCTGCGCGCCGTGGGCCTGGGCGACGTCGGCAAGAACTACCCGTGGCAGCTCTCCGGTGGCATGCAGCAGCGCGTCGCGATCGCCCGCGCCCTGGCCCACCAGCCCGACATGCTGCTCATGGACGAGCCGTTCGCCTCGGTCGACGCGCAGACCCGGTTCGACCTCGAGGACCTCATCCTCGAGGTCCGCGCCCAGCTGGACATCACCGTCGTCCTGGTCACCCACGACATCGACGAGGCCGTCTACCTGGCCGACCGGGTCGTCGTGCTGAGCGGTGCGCCGAGCACGGTCGAGGAGATCGTCCAGGTGCCCCTGGACCGGCCCCGCAACCAGCTGTCCACCCGCTCCAGCGAGACCTTCGGGAAGCTGCGCCGGCACCTGATGGAGCTGGTCACCGCTCACCACTGAGCCCCGCGACCGCCCGCCAGGACCGCCCCACCCGAGGAGCCCCCGCATGTCCCGACCTGCCGCCGAGGCGTTGCTCGACGTGATCCGCGACTGGGGGGCGGACAAGCTGTTCACCTGCCCGGGGAGCACCGAGGCCGCCGTCCTCGACGCGCTGGTCACCCGCACGGACGTCGAGCTGGTGCTCACCACCCACGAGGGCGTCGCGGTCTCGATGGCCGACGGCCTGGCGCGGGTGACCCGGTCGCCGAGCGTGGCCTACCTGCACGCGAACGTCGGGCTGACCAACGGTCTGAGCCACCTGTACGCCGCCCAGCTGGCCTACTCGCCGGTGGTCGTGCTCAACGGGGTCAAGGCGAGCTCGATCCAGGCCCGGGAGGGCTTCACCACCGGGCGGCGGATGCGCGACCTCGTCCACCAGTACGTGAAGTCGGACTGGCAGTCGCTCACCACCGAGGCGATCCCGGAGGACGTGAACCGGGCCTTCCGCACGGCGGTGACCGAACCCGCCGGCCCGGTCTGGGTCGCCCTGGCCCAGGACCTGCTGGAGAGCGGTGCACCGGTCTCGGCGCCGACCGTCGACCGCTTCCGGTTCGACTCCCGGACGGCGCCCTCCCCGGACGCCGTCCAGCGGGCGGCGGAGCTCATCGCCGCGGCCGAGCGGCCGCTGCTCGTCGCGGGCAGCGAGCTGGCCCGGGTCGGCGCGGTCGAGGACCTCGTGGCGCTCGCCGAGCAGCTGGGCGCACCGGTGGTGCACGAGGACCGGCGCGGGTTCGAGCGGCCGGGCTTCCCCACCGACCACCCGCACTTCCGCGGCCAGTACGAGATCGGGCACCCGCTCGTCCAGCAGGCCGACCTGCTGGTCTTCCTCGGCGCCCGGGTGTTCAACGAGTTCGAGCCGGCCAAGGCCCCGCCGCTGCCCGCGGGCGTGCCCCTGGTGCACAGCCACACCGATCCCAAGCACATCGCGATGGTCCACGGCGTCGACGCCGCGCTCGTCGGTGACCAGCGGCTGGTCCTCCAGGCGCTCGCCGCGGCCCTCCCGGCCAGCACCTCCCGGGAGGTGCCGCCCGCTCCCCCGGTGGAGCGCCGGCCGAGGACGGCCGCCGGGGCGCCGCTGCACCCGGCCGACGTCGTCGAGGTGGTCACCGGGTCGCTGCGCGGCGCGGCGCTGGTCGGCGACGCGACGACCGCCGGCGGCATCCTGCAGCAGCAGGCCCACCAGCACACCGGCGACGACTACTTCGTCTCCACGTCGGGCTCGCTGGGCTGGGGCATGGGCGCCGCGCTCGGCATCGCGATGGGCATGCCCGACCGGCAGGTCGCCGCGGTGCTCGGTGACGGGGTGTTCCAGTTCGGCATGCCCGCCCTGTGGTCGGCGGCCCGCACCGGTCTGCCTGTGACCTACGTGGTCATGAACAACCAGAGCTACGCCGCGGTCGGGGCGGCGCTGCGCCGCTTCGGCGGGGTGGCGGTCGAGCGGCAGCACTACCCGGGCGTCGACATCGCCGGCCCGCACATCGCCGACATCAGCACGGCCTTCGGCGTGCCGGGCCAGCGGGTGGACACCCTCGCCGACCTCCGCGAGTGCCTGGAGCGGTCCCGCCGGGCCGACCACCCGACGCTGGTCGAGGTGATGACCGACCCCGCGCAGTTCGGCCCCTGACCGCCCGCCGGGCCCGGACGGCGTCCGGGCCCGGCGGCTCAGATGGCCGGTCGGGGCGGTGCCCCCGGGGGCGTGCCCGCCACGGAGGCGAGCAGCTGCTCGCCGAGGAGCGCCTCCAGCGACCGGCGGGTGCCCGACCTCGCGGCGAACGTGTGCCCCCGCTTGAGGTGGACGTGCAGCGGGTGCTCCCAGGTGAAGCCGATGCCGCCGTGCACCTGCAGGCAGTGCCGGTCGGCGAGGGCGAAGGCGCGCCGGGCGGTGACGGCCGCGCAGAGCACGGAGGTCGCCGCCGAGGGCAGGCCCGCCTCCACCTCGCAGGCGGCGCTCCACACGGCGCTCCGCGCGAACTCCAGCTCCACGTGGACGTCGACCAGCCGGTGCCGCACCGCCTGGAAGCTCCCGATCGGCACGCCGAACTGGGTGCGGTCGGTGGCGTGCGCGACCGCGAGCTCGAGCAGGCGGCGGGTGGTGCCGACCAGCACCGCAGCGCCCCCGAGCCGGCCCAGGGTCAGCGCGCCGACCCCGGCGAGGGCCGGCACCGGCCGGCCGGCCGCGAGGTCGACGGACGTGCCCTGGGACGAGCGCTCCAGCAGGTCGGCGGTCGGCACCGGCGCGCGCCCGGTGACCGCGCCGGCCGGCACGACGACGTCGCCCGAGGCGGTCGGGACGACGACCACGGCAGCGGAGTCCAGCTCCGGCCCCCGCAGCGCCTCGTCCACGACCGTGCCCCAGGTGTTGCCGGCCAGCACCGACGCCAGCTGGTCCGCCCCCGCCGGGCCGAGCGCGGCCAGGGCCGGGGCGACCACCCAGAGCGTCTCGACCACCGGGCCCGGGACCAGGGCGGAACCGGCCTCCTCGCAGAGCAGCGCGAGGTCCGAGGGCGGCAGCCCCAGCCCGCCCTGCTGCTCGGGGACGCCGGCACCGAGGAAGCCGGACTCGCCGAGCAGCCGCCAGCCGGCGTCCGGGCCCGGGTCGCCGCCGGCCGACGTCGAGGCCCGCGCCGCGGCCGCGAAGACGGCCCCCGCGGAGGACGCCAGCTCGAGCTGGTCGGCGGTGGGCCGGAACAGCAGCATCTCCTCCGCCCTCACCGCGGCAGCCCGAGCACCCGGTCGGCGACGACGTTGTGCTGGACCTCGGCGGTGCCGCCGTACACGCGGCCCGCCCGCGAGTGCCAGAAGTCCAGGTACTCCGCGCTGCCCTCGGCCAGCCGGCGGTCACCGAACAGGTCCACCCCGAGCTCGACCAGGTCCAGGTCGAGCTCGGAGGAGTAGAGCTTGACCACGCTGGACTCGACGCCGGCCGGTTCTCCCTGCCACCCCGCCGCGACCCGGCGGTGGGTGTGCGCGCGGTAGGCGTGCAGCCGGGCCGCAGCGGCGCCGAGCTCGCGGGTCGCCGCGGCGACCTGGTCGGCCGGCAGCTCCCGCGCGACCTGCCCGGCGAGCGCGAGCAACCGCTGCTCGGTGCGCACCGGTCCACCGGCGTCGGGGCCGCGCTCGGAGGACAGCAGCGCCATCGCCACCGCCCAGCCGTCGTCGTGGTCGCCGATGCGCTGGTCGGCGGGCACCTCGACGCCGGTAAGGAAGACCTCGGCGAAGCCGGTGCGGCCGTGCGCCTGACGGACCGGGCGCACCTGCACGCCCGGGCTGCGCAGGTCGATCGCCAGGCAGGTGAGCCCGCGGTGCCGACCGCCGGCCGGGCCGGTGCGGACCAGCGCGAACACCCAGTCGGCGAACCGGCCGTAGGTGGTCCAGGTCTTCTGCCCGTCGACGACGTACCGGCCGTCGCGCAGCTCGGCGCGGGTCCGGATGCCGGCCAGGTCGCTGCCCGCCTCGGGCTCGGAGAAGCCCTGCGACCAGATGTCCTCCGCGCGCAGCATCCGCGGCAGCCAGCGCTGCTGCTGGGCCGGTGTGCCGAACCGCATGATCGTCGGGCCGAGGAACCGCAGGGCCGGCCGGGTGATCCGCACCGGACCGCGGGCCCGCTCGTACTCCTCCGCGAAGAGGGCCTCGTGCAGCAGGTCCCCGCCCGCTCCGCCGTGCTCCCGCGGCCAGGACAGGCCGGCGTACCCGGCGTCGTGCAGCGTCCGCTCCCACGCCCGGTGCGCGCGGAAGCCCTCGTCGGTGTCCGCGTCGGGCAGCCCGCCGGGCGGGACGTGCTCGGCGAGCCAGGTCCGCAGCCGCTCCTGGAACTCGCGGTGGGCCGGCGGCAGCGCGATCCGCATCCCGGAGACCGTCTCCACCATGTCGCGTCCCCTCCTCAGCGCTCGCCGCGGGTCAGATCGTGCGGCCGCCGTCGATGGACAGGACGCTGCCGGTCATGTAGTCCGAGTCCGACGAGGCCAGGTAGACCAGGCTGGGCGCGATGTCCTCGGCCGTGGCCCACCGGCGCAGCGGGATGAGGCTGAGGAACTTCTCCTCCAGCTTCGGGTCCTCGCGGACCTTCGCCGACATCTCGGTGGCGGCGATCGGCAGCAGCGCGTTCGCGGTGACGCCGTAGCGGGCGAGCTCCACCGCGGCGGTCTTGACCAGGGCGACGACGCCGGCCTTGGCGGCGGCGTAGTTGCCGCCGCCCACCTGCCCGCGCAGCGCCGCGGGCGAGGTCAGCGCGATGAACTTGCCCCGCTTGGTCTCCATCCAGTGCGGGAGGACGGCCTGGAGGCAGACGAAGGTGCCGGTGAGGTTGACCGCGACCACCCGCTCGAACGACTCGAGCGTCATGTCCTTGAGCATCGCCGGGGCGACGATCCCGGCCGAGTGGACCAGGACGTCGACCGCACCGCTCCACTCGACGACCTCGGCCACCGCGGAGCCGACCTGCTCCGGCGACGTGATGTCGGTCCGCCAGGCGCGGGCGCGGCCACCGGCGGCCTCGATCTGGGCGACGACCTCGGCGGCGGCGTCGCCGTCCAGGTCGAGGACGGCGACGTGGGCACCCTCGGCGGCCATGGCCACGGCGCCGGCCCGGCCGATCCCCCGGCCCCCACCGGTGACGACGACGGTGACGTTCTCCAGGCGGTTCATGCGGTGGTGTCTCCCGTGGTGTCGACGGCTCTGTCGAACGACATGTTCTTTACAGCAGAACACCGTCCTGCTATCCATAACAGTGTCATGAGGTCAGTCCCCCCGGCAAGGAAGGCGGCGGCATGACCAGCGCGGAGAAGGCGCCCCCCGCCTATCCGATCGAGTCGGTCGGCAACGCCCTGCGGCTGCTGCTGCTGCTCCAGGACCGCCCCCAGCTGCGGGTCTCCGAGTGCGCCGCCGAGCTGGGCGTCGCCCGGTCCACGGCGCACCGGCTCCTGGCGATGCTCGAGCACCACCGGTTCCTCCGGCGCGACCCGGCCCACCGCACCTACCGCGCCGGCGAGGCACTGCTGTCGCTCGGGCTGGCGGCCGTCCGCGGGCTCGACGTCCGGGCCCGGGCCCGGCCGTTCATGGAGGCGCTGCGCGACGAGGTGGACGAGACCGTCGTCCTGGTCGTGCAGGAGGGCCGCGACGTCCGCTTCGTCGATGCCGTCGAGACCACCAAGGCGCTGCGCGTCGGTGGCCGGGTGGGTCTGGCCCTGCCCGCGCACAGCACCTCCGCCGGGCTGGCGATCCTCGCCGCGATGCCGCCCGCCCAGGTCCGCGAGCTGTACCCCGACCCGGCTCCCAGCGGGCGTTCCGGCAGCCGCGCCCCGACGGCGGCCGAGCTCGACGAGGTCCTCGCCGAGGTGCGGCAGACCGGCTACGCGGTCGCCTACACCGAGACCGACGTCGAGATCGGGGCCATCGGGGTGGCCGTCCCCGAGGGCCTCGGCACGGCCCGCGCCGCGCTGGCGATCGCCGCACCGGCCAGCCGGCTCACCCCCGAGCTTACCCGGCGGTGGGGCGAGCAGGCGCTGCGGACGGCGCGCCTGATCAGCACCGGGTGAGCACCGCCTCGGCCGGTCGCGACGCGCCGGTGAGGGGCGGCCGGGCCCCTCGCCTGCTGGCGCCGGTGCTGGTCCTGCTGGCCGCCGTGGTGGCGGTGACGAGCAGCGTCGGCGTCCCGTTCATCCCCGCGGTCGCCGAGCTGTACGACGCCCCCCTGGCGCTCGCGCAGTGGTCGCTGACCCTGCCGTTCCTCGTCGGCACCGTCGCGACGCCGGTCCTCGGCCGGCTCGGTGACGGCCCGTACCGGCGGGTGGTCGTCCTCGGCGCGCTGACCCTCGTCGTGCTGGGCGGCGTGCTGACCGCGCTGCCGCTGCCGCTGCCGGCGTTCCTCGCCGGGCGCGCGCTGCAGGGCTTCGGCCTGTCGCTGATGCCCCTGCTGATGGCCGTGGCCCGGGAGGCCCTGCCGCCGGGCAGGTCCGGGCCGACCATCGCCGTCCTGTCGGTGACCGTCGTCTCCGGTGTCGGCCTGGGCTACCCGCTGGCCGGACTGGTCGCCGAGCTCGGTGGCCTGCGGGCCGCGTTCTGGGCGGCTGCCGCGGTCTGCGGAGCGGCGCTGGTGGCGGCCGCCGTCGTGCTCCCGGCACCGGCCGCGGCACCGCGGCGTCCCTTCGACTGGCCGGGCGCCGTGCTGCTGGGCACCGGCCTGGCGGCGCTGCTGCTCGCGCTGAGCGAGGGCGGCGACTGGGGCTGGAGCTCGCCGCTGTTCCTCGGCACGGTCGCGACCTGCCTCGTCGCGCTCACCGGCTGGGTGGTCTCGGCGACCCGCTCCCCCGCCCCGCTCGTCGACGTCCGGCTGGCCCGGGGCCGCCGGGCCGCCGGCGGGCACCTGGCGATCCTGCTGGTCTCCGTGGCCAACTACCTGCTGATCGGCTGCGTGACCGTGCTGGCGCAGGCACCCCAGCCCCGAGGGCTGGCGACGTCGGTGCTGGTCGCCGGGCTGCTGCTGGTGCCGTACTCGCTGGCCACGATGGCCGCCGGGCAGGTGGCCCGGCGGCTCGCCGAGCGCCTGGGCGGGCGCGGCGTCGTGTCCGGCAGCGCGCTCGTGGTCGCCGTGGCCGGCGCCTGCTTCGCCGTGCTGGACACCGAGCTGTGGCACCTGTTCCTGGCCATGGCCGTCCTGGGGGTGGGCGTCGGCGGGGCGTTCGCCACCGTCCCGGGGCTGGTGATCGCCGCCGTCCCCGCCTCGGAGAGCAGCAGCGCCATGGCCCTCAACCAGGTGCTGCGCTACGCCGGGTTCGCGCTCGGCAGCGCGCTGACGGCGGTCGTCCTCGACCTGACCTCCCCGGCGGCCGGGGACGTCGGGGCGAGCACCGGCCCGGTCATCGGGCTGGCCACCTGCGCGGTCGGGCTGACCGCCGCGGGGCTCACCTGGCTGCTGACCGGCCGGGCGCCCACGAGCCGGGACACCGTCAGGTCTGGCTGAGCTCCCGCTCCTCGGGCACCTCCAGCGGGCGCTCGTCGCGCAGCGGTGAGGGCTCCACCCGCAGCACCCTCGCCAGCCCGGCCGGCAGCCACCAGTTCCACTTCCCCAGCAGGCTCACCAGCGCCGGCACCAGCAGGGCCCGGATCAGCGTCGCGTCGATCAGGATCCCGACGCCCAGCGCCGTCCCGAGCACCTTGATGTCGACGCCCGGCGAGGACGCCAGCGCGGCGAAGGAGAAGAACAGGATCAGCGCGGCGGAGGTGACCAGCCGGCCGGTGCGGCCCAGCCCGGTGATCACCGCGTCCGGGGTGTTGCCGGTGTCGTCGTACTCCTCCCGCATCCGGGCGAGGATGAACACCTCGTAGTCCATCGACAGCCCGAACAGGAACGCGAAGATGATCACCGGCAGCCAGAACGTGATGGCGCCGGTGGGCGAGACGCCGAACAGCGCGTCCGAGCCGTTGCCCTCCTGCCAGAACCAGGTGACGGCGCCGAACACCGCGGCCAGCGAGACCAGGTTCAGCAGCACCGCCTTGATCGGCAGCAGCAGCGAGCGGAACGTGCGCACCAGCAGGACGAAGGTGATGACCGCGATCAGGGCCAGCACGTAGGGGAAGTTGTCGTACACCGCCCGGAAGTAGTCCTGCACGATCGCGCCGGTGCCGGCCACGCCCACGTCGCCGTCGACCGCGCCCTCCACCGCCGCCCGGACGTCGTCCACGACCTCGTTGCTCGCGCTGTCGACCGTCTCCTGGTCCGGGACGACGTCGATGACCGTGGTCCCGTCGTTGCTGCCGCCGACCACCGCCATCCGGACGCCGTCGACGTCGCGGGCCGCGGCGACCGCTGCGTCGGCCTCGCCGTCGGGCACCAGCAGCGCGATCGGGGTCAGCACCCCGTTGCCCACCCCGCCGTCCTCCAGCGTCTGCAGCGAGTCGAAGGCGGGCCCGCTCCGGGTCAGCGACTCGGTGTCGGCCTGGCCGATCTTGAGCCCGAAGACCGGGACGATGATCACGGTCAGCACCAGGACGGCGACGCCGGTGGCGATCCAGCGCCGGCGCACGACCAGCCGCGCCCACGCCGTCCAGCCCCGGGCCGCGACGGCGTCGTGCCGGATCCGCGGCCAGTCGACCCGGGGGCCGATCTTCGACAGCAGCGCCGGCAGCAGGGTCAGCACCACCGCGACGCTGACCAGCGGGATGAGCATCCCGCCCAGGCCCATGCTCCGCAGGAACGGGACGGGCACGATGATCAGCGCCAGCAGGCTGATCGCGACGGTGACGCCCGAGGCGACCACCGCGTGGCCGGCGGTCCGCATGGCGGTGACGACGGCCTCGTCGTTGGACTGCCCGTGCGCGCGTTCCTCCCGCCAGCGGGAGACCAGCAGCAACGAGTAGTCGATCGCCACACCCAGGCCGACCAGGGCGATGAGGAACTGCACCACGAAGCTCACGTCGGTCAGATAGGTGAGCCCCAGGACGAGCAGGAACGTGGTCAGGATCGACACCGCGGCGATGAGCAGCGGCACGAACGCCAGGAACGACGCGAAGACGAACAGCAGCACCGCCAGCGCCCCGACGGCGCCGAACAGCGTCTCGACCAGCACGCTCGGGCCCTCGGTCTCCCCGCCGGCCGCGAGCGTCACGTACGAGGTGAGCCCCGCCTCCAGCCCGGCCGCGGCGGCGGCCTGCTCCACGGCGGGCAGCAGGGCGGCCTCCAGCCCGGGGCCGAAGCCCTCCGGCATCGGCCCCTGGACCAGGGCGAAGGTGCTCCGGCCGTCGTCGGTGACGAAGCGGTCGTCGCCGGTGCTCGCCAGGTCGACGACCCGGGCCTGCGGGACGGCGGCGCGCACGGCGTCGAAGACCCCGGCGATCTCGGTGGCGCGGTCGGCCACCGTGCTGCCCGCCGGCACGGTCAGCACCGGGACGAGGGTGTCGGCGGTGCTCGCGCCGAAGGTGGCGATCAGCTCCTCCTCCGCCTCGTAACCGGGCTGGCCGGGCAGCGAGAAGTCGAAGGTCAGCCGGTCGGCGACCGGTCCGGCGGCGACGCCACCGGCCACGAGCAGGACCGCCCAACCGAGGACGACGAGCAGGCGATGGCGCAGGACGAATCGAGCGAGGGACTCCACAACGTGCTCCCTGGGGCAGCCGTGCGTGATGGACAGAGGCGGCGCATCCGGGTCGGCGGCGACGCTAGCGGCGTCCGGGCGCCAGCGGGGGTTCCTGGACCGCCCGGTTCCGATCGCTTCGGGATCGGGGGCGCGGGTCTGTCGCCCGCCCGCGCGCCGGGCCAGGATGCGGGCGCATGAAGTACGTGATGACCTACCGCGCCGTCGAGGACTTCCTGCCGCTGGCCCAGCAGCACGGGGCGGCCCACGTCGCCCGGCTGCACGAGTTCCACGACCGCGGCGTGCTGCTGATGGTCGGGACGATGGCCGAGCCGGTGGACGGCGAGGCCATGGGCGTGTTCACCAGCCGGGAGGCCGCCGAGGAGTTCATCGCCGGCGACCCGTTCGTGCTCCACGGCGTGGTCGCCGAGTGGGGCGTGCGGGCCTGGGACGAGGTCCTCGCCCCCTGATCGCTCACCCGGACGGGTGACGGCGGGCCGCGCAGACGGCTCCCGGGCTCCCGTCACGGTCACCTCGTGTCGTTGGAGGGGGCAGGTCGTCCACGGCAGGTCGTCCACGTCAGGTCGTCCACGGCACGAGAGGCAGGTCATGAGGGTCGCGTTCCTGGTGTACGGCGTGCTGTACGTCGTCATCGAGGTCGTGGGGTACCAGCTGGAGCAGGTCAGCTGGCCGGAGATCACCCCCCTCGACGTGGCGACCGCCCTGACCAACGCCTTCCTCACCGTGGCCGTGCTGGTCGCGGTGCTGGTCGCCGTCGACGTGCTCGGCCACCGCTGGCGCCGCCACCTGCAGGCCGTCCGCCTGGAGGAGGCCCGCCTCGCCGCCGAGGAGTGGGCCGGCCCCGGCCCGATCACCGTCCCCTCGTGGCGCCCCGGACCGCTCCCCCAGCCGCGCGCGCTCCCGGCCGGACCGCCGCCGGCCGCGAGGGCCCAGGCCGACAACGCCTACGCCCGCCAGGCCTGGCCCGAGGACGCCGGGACGGACCGGTCGCGACGGCTCCTCTGACCGTCGGCCGCCCCCGCCGCACGGCTCGCCGAGGATCTTCTGCGCCCTGGTCTCCCACGGAGGCCCGTGAGCCGCTAGGGTTCAGTTCGTCGGGAAGGCCCTGCGCTCTGGCAGGACCCCGACGCACGACCTCAGCTAGGAGCGAGCAATGCCCGAAGGAACAGTGAAGTGGTTCAACGCCGAGAAGGGGTTCGGCTTCGCCACCCCCGATGGCGGCGGCCCGGACGTCTTCGTCCACTACTCGGCCATCCAGACCAGCGGGTACCGCTCGCTCGATGAGGGCCAGCGCATCTCGTTCGACATCGAGCAGGGCCAGAAGGGCCCGCAGGCGGCGAACGTCAACCCGGTCTGATCCCAGACCGAGGAGCTGAACGCAGCCCTCGAACCACCGACAGCGCCTCCGCCCGGGACACCGGGCGGGGGCGCTGTCGCGTTCCCGCCCGTCAGCGGCCGCGCGGCACGTACCCGCCGATCAGCGCCGCCATCAGCAACGCCCCGTTCTCCGGGCCCACCGCGGCCGCCGCGTCGGCGAACGCCCGCCAGCGGGCCCGCTCGACGTCGGTGAGCGCGCCGGTGGCGCGGGCCTCGAGCTGCTCGAGCAGCCGGTCCCACTCCCCCTGCGGCGTCGGCCAGAGCCCGGTGAGCCGGCGCGCCTCGGCCGAGACGGCGGTGAACCGGACGATCTCGCCGGCGTGGTTGGTGAGCGCCTCGGCGTAGCCGGCGGTGACCAGCGCGTTGGCCGCCGAGACCACCTGCGGCTTGGGCAGGCCGCTCGCCGGCACCACCGCGCCCAGGTAGGGGGCACTGCCGTGCGGGGGTTCGTCGATCAGCCGGACGACCGCCCGGAGCACGGGGAGGTCGCGGGTGAACCAGGTGTCTGCCAGGGGCTGCGGGGTGCTCATGGGTCCTCTCGGCGGACGGCGGCGCCACCGGGCGCGGCGCCAGGGCCACGGTACGAGCACCCCGCCCGGCACCGTCGCGCGGACGGCGCCGGACCTCTCCCGCCAGTTCATCAGCGCGGCTAAGTTCGTTACCGGAAGTTCATCGGCCGTCGCTCAGGGCACTGACAGGATCGGGTGGTCCCTCCGCCCTGACCGGCCCGCGCCTGGCCGCCGAGGAGTCACGTGTCCCTCCGCAGAACCCCCCGCTCCGCCGTCCTCGGCCTGACCGTCGGGGCCCTCGCCGCCGGTGGTCTGGTGACCGTGGCAGCCCCCGCGCTCGCCGCTCCCGCCGACGCCCGGATCACCGAGATCCACTACGACAACGGCGGCGCCGACACCGGTGAGGCGATCGAGGTGACCGCCCCCTCGACCGCTGACCTGACCGGCCTCTCCCTCGTCCTCTACAACGGCACCGGCGGGGTCCGCTACGCGACCCTGCCGGTGGTCGCCGACGGCGACGGCATCGCCGTGGTCAGCTACGCCGGCATCCAGAACGGCGCCCCCGACGGGGTGGCCCTGGTCGGCCCGGACGGCGCCGTCATCGAGTTCCTCAGCTACGAGGGCACGCTGACCGCCGTGGGCGGGCCGGCCGACGGCCGCACCAGCACCGACATCGGCGTGGCCGAGGCGGGCTCCGAGGCGGCCGGGCTGTCGCTGCAGCGCACGCCGGGCACCGACGACTGGACCGGTCCGCTGGCCGCCACGTTCGGCGCCGTCAACACCCCGACCGACCCGGACCCCGAGCCCGAGCCGGGCCCGGGCTGCGACGTCGCCACCGTGACCATCGGGTCGGTGCAGGGCCCCGGCGCGGCCAGCCCGCTCGCCGGCGAGGTCGTCACCGTGGGCGGCACGGTCGTCGCCGACCTGCAGAGCGGTGGCCTCGGCGGGTTCCACGTCCAGGACGCCGGCGACGGCCTCCCGGCGACCTCCGACGGCGTCTTCGTCTACGACACCGACGCCCCCGCCGTCGAGCTCGGCGACCAGGTCGTCGTCTCCGGCACCGTCGCCGAGTTCAACGGGCTGACCGAGATCACCGACGTCACGGTCTCCGTGTGCGGCTCCGGCCCGCTGCCCGAGGCGGCGCCGCTCTCGCTGCCCGCCACCGACGAGCAGCGCGAGGTGCTCGAGGGCATGCTCGTCACCCCGGCGCAGACGCTCACCGTCACCGAGGTCTACGACCTCAACCGCTACGGCGAGATCCTGCTCGCCGAGGGCGGCCGGCTGCTCGCGCCGACCGAGGCGGCCGAGCCCGGCGCCGCCGCCCAGGCCGTGCAGGCCGAGAACGCAGCGCGCTCGCTCACCCTGGACGACGGCCGGAGCACCAACCTCTCCACCGCCGGCGAGGCACCGCCGTTCCTCACCCTCGAGGACCCGGTGCGCGTCGGCGACACCGCCAGCTTCGACCAGCCGGTGGTGCTGAGCTACAGCTTCGGGGCCTGGCGGCTGCAGCCCGCCGACGGCACGGCCGAGGGGACGACGTTCCCGGCGACCAACCCGCGTCCGGCCGCACCCCCGGCCGTGGGCGGCGACCTGACCATCGGCGACTTCAACGTGCTCAACTACTTCGTCGACTTCCCCAGCGAGTTCGGGGACCGGGCCCGGGGTGCGGCGAACGCCGCCGAGCTCGCCCAGCAGCAGGCGAAGATCGTCACGGCGATCACCGCGCTGGACGCCGACGTCCTCACCCTGCACGAGATCGAGAACTCCGCGGTGCTCACCCCGGAGACGCCGTACCGCGCGGTCGAGACGCTGCTCGCGGCGATCGAGGCCGAGGACGGCCACGACTGGGACTACGTGCGGGCCCGCGAGGACACCGACGTGATCACCAACGCGATCGTCTACCGCACCGACCGGGTCACCGCGGTCGGCGGCCCGGCCGTGCCGACCGACGCCGAGCTCGCGGCCTTCGCCAACGCCCGCACGCCGATCGCCCAGACCTTCGACGCGGACGGCGAGGTCTTCACGATCATCGCCAACCACCTGAAGTCCAAGGGCAGCGGCACCGGCGAGAACGCCGACGCCGGTGACGGCCAGGGCGCGTCCAACCCCGACCGGGTCGAGCAGGCCACCGTGCTGGTCGACTTCGCCGCCCGGGTCGCCGCGGCCGCCGGTGACCCCGACGTCCTGCTGACCGGTGACTTCAACGCCTACCGCTACGAGGACCCGATCGACGTCGTCGTGGCCGCCGGCTACACCGACATGGGCCCGGTGCTCGCGCCCGACCAGTACAGCTACGTGTTCGACGGTGGCTCCGGCTCGCTGGACCACGTCTTCGCCTCGGGGTCGATGGTGCCCAAGCTGACCGGTCTGGGCGTCTGGGACATCAACGCCGTGGAGTCCTTCGCCTACGAGTACGACGGCTACGAGCCGCTCTTCGCCCCGTACCCGTACCGCGCCAGCGACCACAACCCCACGCTGGTCGGCCTGGCCACGGTGGCACCGGACGTGCCGGCGACGGCCACGATCAGCGACCCGCGGCCGTTCCGCGGCGAGCGGATCACGGTGACCGGCACCGGCTTCGCGCCCGGCGAGCGGGTCACCGCCTCGCTGCCGTCCCGCGTGCGGGGTCAGCTGGGTTCCGCGACCGCCGACGCCGAGGGCCGGGTCTCGGTCCGGTTCACCGTCCCGGTGGCGCTGCCCCCGGGGGACCAGGAGGTCCGCCTCACCGGCACCTCGGGTGAGACGGCGAGCACCGGTTTCGCGCTGCGCACGGCGCTGCAGGAGCTCCGCGACCTGCTGCTCCGGCTGTTCCGCGGCTGATCGGCAGACCGCGGTGACGAGCCGCTGAGCAGGCAGGACGGCCCCGTCGCCCACTCGGGTGGCGGGGCCGTCCCGTGCGCGGCACCGGTGGCGGGCGCGCCGTACCGTGGGGGCATGACCACATCCGCCCACCAGCCCCAGGTCGTCAAGAGCGACGAGGAGTGGCGCGCCCAGCTGTCGCCGGAGGAGTACGCCGTCCTCCGCGAGGCCGGGACCGAGCGGCCGTGGACCGGTGAGTACGTCGACACCAAGACCGTCGGCGTCTACTCCTGCCGGGCGTGCGGCGCCGAGCTCTTCCGTTCCGAGACCAAGTTCGACTCGCACTGCGGCTGGCCGTCGTTCTACGCACCCTCCACCAGCGACAACGTCGTCCTCCGCGACGACACCAGCCACGGGATGCTGCGCACCGAGGCGCTCTGCGGCACCTGCCACAGCCACCTCGGGCACGTCTTCGCCGACGCCCCGCAGACGCCCACCGGCGACCGCTACTGCATCAACTCGGTGAGCATCACCCTCGCGCCCAGCGAGGCCTGAGCTACGCAGCCCTGAACGCCAGTGGCCCAGGACCCGTCGGGTCCTGGGCCACTGGCGTTCAGGGCTCGATCGTCATGGCAGGTCGGCGACGAGCTCCGCGACCTGCTTGCGGGTGCCGGTGTAGAACGGCACCTCCTCGCGGACGTGCCGCCGCGCGCGGCTGGCCCGCAGGTCGCGCATCAGGTCGACGATGCGGTGCAGCTCGTCGGCCTCGAAGGCGAGCATCCACTCGTAGTCGCCGAGCCCGAAACTGGAGACGGTGTTGGCCCGCACGTCCGGGTAGGGGCGGGCCTGCATGCCGTGCTCCTTGAGCATGTCCCGCCGCTCCTCCTCGGGCAGCAGGTACCACTCGTAGGAGCGGACGAAGGGGTACACGCAGACGTAGCGGCGCGGCTCCTCGTCGGCGAGGAACGCCGGCACGTGGCTGCGGTTGAACTCGGCCGGCCGGTGCAGGGCCATCTGCGACCACACCGGGTCCAGCTGGCGGCCCAGCGTGGTGCGGCGGAACCGGCCGTAGGCCTCCTGCAGCGCCTCCGGGGTCTCGGCGTGCCACCAGATCATCAGGTCCGCGTCGGCGCGCAGGCCGGCGACGTCGTAGACACCGCGGACGACGACGTCCTTGCCGGCGAGCTCGTCGAACAGCGCGGTGACCTCGTCAGCCGCCGCGGACCGCTGGTCGTCGCCCAGCGGGCGGGCCAGCTTGAACACCGACCACATCGTGTAGCGGATCATCGCGTTGAGCTCGTTGGCCCGCTTGCCGATGCTGCGCTCTTCGGTCTGCTCGCTCATGCCCCCATTGTCACGCGTCAGACTTGTCAGTTGACACCGGGCGGCTGTGACACTGACCGGGTGGACGACGAGCTGCCGCGGCGCCCCACGGTGGTGGCGCTGGCCGAGCGACGCGGCCGCTGAGCGCGCGGTGATCACCTCCCGCTGAGGGCGGTCTCCACGCCGCGGAGGCGGCACTGGACGGGAGGTGATCACCGCCGCGCTGACCAGCCCGCTGCGCCTCAGCCCAGCGCGGCGACGGCCCGGCGGGCGTCCCGGATGCACGCGGGCACCCCGACCCCGCCGTAGGCGGCACCGGCGACCGCCAGCCCCGGCACGGCAGCGACCGCCGCCCGCACCGCGGCGACCCGCTGCGGGTGCCCGACCAGGTACTGCGGCAGCCCGTCGACCCAGCGCACCAGCTCGGTCTGCACCGGCTCGGGCCGCTCCAGGTCCAGCAGCTCGGCGACGTCGGCGACCACCGCGGCGGTGAGGTCGTCGTCCGCGCGCTGCAGGGCGGCGTCGTCGCCGAACCGGCCGACCGACGACCGGACCCGCAGCGCGCCGCCCAGGTGCGGCCACTTCGAGGAGGAGACCGTCACGCCCTTGACCAGCCGGCCGGTGACCGGCGGCACCAGCAGCCCGGAGCCCGCGGCCACCTGTTGCTCGGGGAACGCCATCGCGACCACGGCCATCGACGCGTACGGGATGCCCTGCAGCGGCTCGACGGCATCCGGCGCCACGTCGGCCAGCAGCCGGGCGGTGGGGCTCGCCGGGGTGGCCAGCACGACGGCGTCGGCGGTGAGCGTCGTTCCGCCCTCGAGCTCCAGCTCGAAGCCGCCGGCGACCCGACGCAGCGCGGCCACCGCGGTGTCCAGCCGGACGTCCGCCCGCGCACCGTCGACCAGGGCCTGCGGGAGCGACCCGATGCCGTCGCGGACGGTGACGAAGACCGGTCCGTCGACGTCGCCCCGGCTGCGGGCACCGGCGTCCCGCGCGGCCATCGCAGCGCCCAGCAGCGACGTGGCCGCCGGCAGCTGGGCGGCGAGCGCGGGCATGGTGGCGGCGAGCGAGAGGTCGTCGGGGCGGCCGGCGTAGACCCCGCCGAGCAGCGGCTCGACCAGCCGGTCGACGACCTCGTCGCCGAGCCGCTCCCGGAGCAGGCCGCCGACGGAGACGTCGCCGTCCAGCCGCAGCGGGGGCAGGTCGGCCTCGGCGCGCACCCGGGCCACGCCGGCGGGGGTGAGCACGCCGTCCAGGCCGTCGGCGGACGTCGGCACCCCCTGCAGCGTGCCGGCGGGCAGCGGGAAGCGGCCCTCGGGCAGCACGATCGAGGCCTGGGTGGTCTGCGCGGGCACCAGCTGGTCGGCCAGGCCGAGCGCCTCGATCAGCTCGACCGCCTCGGGCACCCGGGCGAGCACCGCCTCCGGCCCGGTGTCGTACCAGCGGCCGGCGAGGTCGACCCGGTCCAGCTTGCCGCCGATGCGCGAGCCGGCCTCCAGCACCAGCACCTCGTCGTCGGGGTGCGTGCGGCGCCACTCCCAGGCGGCGGTCAGCCCGGTGATGCCGGCGCCGACGACGACGAGGCGGCTCACCTGGCCGACAGCTCGTGCACCAGCTCGACCACGTGCGTGAGGACGCCCGGGTCGGTGTCGGGGAGGACGCCGTGGCCGAGGTTGAACACGTGCCCGCGGGCGGCCCGGCCCTGCTCGACCACCCGGCGCACCTCGCGGTCGACGGTCGCCCGGTCGGCGAGCAGCACGGCGGGGTCGAGGTTCCCCTGCAGCGAGTACCCGGGCCCGACCCGGCGGGCGGCCTCGTCGAGCGGCACCCGCCAGTCGACGCCGACGACGTCCACGCCGGCCTCGCCGATCAGCGGCAGCAGCTCACCGGTGCCCACGCCGAAGTGCACCTTCGGCACCTCCGGGGCGGCGAGCCCGTCGAAGACCGCGCGCGAGTGCGGCAGCACCCGGGCGGCGTAGTCGGTGGCCGAGAGCACGCCGGCCCAGGAGTCGAACAGCTGCACGGCGCTCGCCCCGGCGTCGACCTGCACCCGCAGGAAGGTCGCGGCGCTGACCGCGAGCCGCTCGAGCAGCCGCTGCCAGGCCTCCGGCTCGGCGTACATGAAGGCCTTGGTGCGGGCGTGCTCCTTGGAGGGCCCGCCCTCGATCAGGTACGTGGCGAGGGTGAACGGGGCGCCGGCGAAGCCGATGAGCGGGGTGGCCCCCAGCTCGCCGACGAGCCGGCGGACGGCGGTGGCCAGGAAGTCCAGCCGGTCGGGCTCCAGCGGCGGGAGGGCGTCGACGTCGGCGACCGTGCGCACCGGGGAGGCGACCACCGGGCCGATGCCGGGCTTGATCTCGATGTCGACGCCGGCCACCACCAGCGGCAGCACGATGTCGGAGAAGAGGATGGCGGCGTCCACCCCGTGCCGCCGCACCGGCTGCAGGGTGATCTCGGTGACCAGGTCGGGGTCCTGGCAGGCCTGCAGCATCGCGGTGCCGGCGCGCAGCGCGCGGTACTCGGGCAGCGAGCGGCCCGCCTGGCGCATGAACCACACGGGGGTGCGGCTGACCGGGAGGCCTCGGGCCGCCCGGACCAGGTCGGAGTCGGCGGCCGGTCCTGCTGCTGTTCCCACGACCGCCGATCCTCCCAGACGTCCCCGACGGCGGCTGAGGACGCCCGCCGGGCGCACAGCCCGGTCACGGCGGCGCGTCGGGACGCCGCATCCCGGGCCCGGCGACCTACCCTGCGCACGTGGCCCAGCAGCGCACTCGCCCGGACGACGCCACTCCGCCGCCGGCGCAGGCGCCCGCGGAGTTCCAGGCCGCCCTCGAGGCGCTGGCGACCGTACACCCGCGGCCGGAGGTCGTCGTCGAGCACATCCCGGCGCCGCAGCGGCTGGCGCCGTGGTCGCACGCGGTGGGCATCCGGGTCGGCGACCCGCTGGACGACGACGAGGAGATCGCCAGCGGCCGGTTCATCGTGCTGTTCGACCCGGAGGGCCACGAGGCCTGGCAGGGCACGACCCGCTGCGTCGGCTACGTCTCGGCCGAGACCGACTCCGAGATGGTCGACGACAGCATGTTCTCCGAGGTCGCCTGGAGCTGGCTGACCGATGCGCTGGTCGAGCACGGCGCCGTCCACCACTCGGTCGGCGGCACCGTCACCCGCACCGCCTCCACCCGCTTCGGCTCCATCGCCGCTCCCGAGCACTCCGTCGACGTCGAGATCCGGGCGTCCTGGACGGCGGAGGGCACCGACCTGGACAAGCACCTCACCGCCTTCCTCGAGGTGCTGGGCAACGCCGCGGGGCTGCCGCCGCCCGGGATCCACCTGCTCAGCTCGAACGGGCAGCCCGCCGACAGCGGCGCCTAGACTTCTCGCCGTACTCCACTCGGCGTAACGGGACGTGGGCCGAGTGCTCGGACACGCCGGTCATCCGTCGAGTGGTCAGCCCGACCGCTTCCGTCGACCGGTCCGACGACGGGAGGCTGGATGTCCCTGGGCCGTCTCTGGTCCGACGGCGTGCTGTTCGGCCCGCACGCCGGTGCCCTGGTCGTCGACCCGTCCCCGCTGGTGCGCGAGGCCCTCGCCGGGCGGCTGCGGTCGCTCGGTGCCCGTGACGTCGAGGAGGCCGCCTCGCTGGAGGAGGCCCGGGTGCGCGCCCACGTCTCCGGTCCCCGGGCGCTGTGCGTGCTGGAGGTCGACCTGCCCGAGGCCGGCCCGGACGCCGGGCGCGGGGGCGACCCCGGGCGGGGGCTGGACCTGCTGCCGACGCTGCGCACCGAGGGCTGGCCGGTGACCGTCGTCCTCACCTCGGTCACCGACCCCGCCGTCGTCCGCGCGGCGTTCCTGGCGGGGGTGCAGGGGTACGTGCTGAAGACCAGCCCGCTCGCCGTCCTCACCGAGGGCCTGCGGGCGGCGCTGTCCGGGGAGGTCTTCGCCGACCCGGGGATCGCCAGCAGCCTGGCCCAGGGGCTGACCCAGACCGGGGTGGAGGAGGCTGTCGGGGAGCTGTCCGCCCGCGAGCGCGACATCCTGCGGCTGGTCGCCGACGGGCACACGAACAAGGAGATCGGCGAGAAGGTGGACCTGTCAGCACTGACCGTGAAGAGCCACCTGGCGCGCATCGCGCGGAAGCTGGGCACCGGCGACCGGGCGCACATGGTGGCGCTGGGCATCCGCTCGGGGGTCATCAACTGAGCACCGAGCAGACTCGTGCCGTGCACCCGGTCGAGTTCACCGAGCCCACGCCCCCGGCGGAGGCGCCTGCCGCCGTCCCGGCGCCCGCTCCCGAGGCCCGTACGGGCGAGGCCCCGGCCGGCGAGGTCGCCCCGGCTGCCGAGGACGCGCCGACCGCGATCCCGCTGCTGGCGCCCCGCGACGGCCTGCCGCCGGTGATCGAGACCTCGACGGCCCTGGTCGCCTACGCCGACGCGCTGGCCGCCGGCAGCGGCCCGGTCGCGGTGGACGCCGAGCGGGCCTCCGGCTACCGCTACGGGCAGAGCGCCTACCTGGTGCAGATGCGCCGGGCCGGCGCCGGCACCGGGCTGATCGACCCCGTCCCGCTCCCCGACCTCTCCGCGGTGCAGGCCGCCATCGGCGACGCCGAGTGGGTGCTGCACGCGGCCAACCAGGACCTGCCGTGCCTGGCCGAGATCGGCCTGGTCCCCCGCAAGCTGTTCGACACCGAGCTGGCCGCCCGGCTGGCCGGCCTCCCCCGGGTCGGCCTGGGCGCCGTCGTCGAGTCGCTGCTCGGCTTCTCGCTGCAGAAGGGCCACTCGGCCGCCGACTGGAGCACCCGGCCGCTGCCCGAGGACTGGCTGGTCTACGCGGCGCTGGACGTCGAGGTGCTGGTCGACCTGCGCGACGCGCTGGCCGCGATCCTCGAGGAGCAGGGCAAGACCGAGTGGGCCCGGCAGGAGTTCGAGGCGATCCTCGCCGCGGGGCCGCCGGCGCCGAAGGTCGACCCGTGGCGGAAGACGTCGGGGATGCACGGGCTGCGCAGCCGCCGCCAGCTCGGTGTGCTGCGGGCGCTGTGGCAGGCCCGCGACGAGCTCGCCCGCCGGCGCGACATCGCCCCCGGCCGGGTGCTGCCCGACGCCGCGATCGTGTCGGCCGTGCAGGCCGATCCCAAGGACGAGGGCGCGCTGCTCGATCTGCCGGTGTTCCGCGGCCGGGCCAACCGCAAGCTGGTGAGCACCTGGTTCGGCGCGATCGTCCGCGGCCGGGCGCTGCCCGAGGCCGAGCTGCCGCTGCACAGCAAGCCGGGAGACGGGCCGCCTCCGGTGAACCGCTGGGCCGACCGCGACCCGGCCGCCGCCGTGCGGCTCAAGGCGGCCCGGGCGTCGCTGGCCGCGCTCTCCGAGCAGTGGTCGGTGCCGGTGGAGAACCTGCTCTCCCCCGACCTGGTCCGCCGGCTGATGTGGACCCCGCCGACGCCGGCGACCGCGGACGCGGTGGCCGACGCGCTGCGGGCCGGCGGTGCCCGGGAGTGGCAGGTCGAGCTGACCCGCGACCCGCTCACCGACGCGATCGCCGCCGGCTGACCGCGCCCCGCCGGCCGACCGGCGGGTGGGGGTCGGCGGAGTCGAGCTCTGCCCACCGTGGTGGGCAGAGCTCGACTCCCCGCAGAGAGCGCTCAGGTCACCCGGTGGCCTGGCGTGCCCGCAGCTCGCGGACGGCGGCGCGGGTCGTCGGCGAAGGAGCGCAGCCGTTCGGCCTCCACCGGCCGGCCGTCCAGGCCGACCACCGCCCCGGGCCGCAACCGCAGCCGCAGCTCCGTCGGCCCCGGGACGTGCGGGCGCTGCCGCAGCCCGGCCGTCCGGGGCACCCGCAGGCACCCCGGACGGCCGGGCCTCAGTGCCCTGTCGCGGCTGCCCGGCGGCGGGCCAGCGCGTCGACGCTGGCGGCCAGCAGCAGCACGGCACCGGTGATGATGAAGTTCAGGTACGCGTCGACGCCCAGCAGCCCGAGCCCGTTGGCGATGATCGCCACGACCAGACCGCCGAGGACGGCGTCCCGCACCCGGCCACGACCACCGAAGAGGCTCGTGCCGCCGATGACCGCGGCGCCCACCGCGTACAGCAGCGTGTTGCCGCCACCGGACCCCGGCGTCACCGAGCTCAGCCGGGAGGCCGCGACCAGCCCGCTCACCGCCGCCATCGACGACGAGAGCACGAAGACCAGCACCCGGATCTTGGTGACGTTGATGCCGGCGCGGCGGGCGGCCTCGGTGTTGCCGCCCACGGCGTAGACGTGCCGGCCGAAGGTCGTGCGCCCGGCGAGGAAGGTGAGCGCCAGCAGCAGGACGACCACCAGCGGCACCGCGTACGGGATGCCCTTGAGGTCGACGGCGGCCGACAGCGCCCGGTCGACGCTGAGCACCGCGGTGATGCCGACCAGGACGGCGCCGATCACGACGATCCGGGCCACCACGACCACCAGCGGCTGGTTGGACAGGCCGCGGGCGTTCGCCAGCCGCCACCGGTTCAGCTGCAGCAGCGCGTACAGCACGATCGCGACCGCGGTGAGCGCCCAGCCCAGCCCGACGGGCAGGTTGCTGTTGGTGATCGCCCGGACCGTCTCGTCCCGGATCGGGACGGTGCCGCCCTGGCCGATCAGCCGCAGCGTCACGCCCTGGAAGCCGAGGAACAGCGCCAGGGTGACGACGAACGACGGGATCCCGATCAGCGAGACCACCGTGCCGGTGAAGAGCCCGATGACCGCGCCGGTGACCAGCGCGCCCAGCACCGCGACGTACCAGGGCGACCCGGCGTCGGCCAGCAGCTGGGCGCAGACCGCGGCGCAGACACCGCTGACCACACCCGCGGACAGGTCGATGTCGCCCAGCAGCAGGACGAAGACCAGCCCCATCGCCAGCAGCGTGATCGGCGCGGCCTGGACCAGCAGGTTGGTCAGGTTGAGCGGGGTCAGGAAGGTGTTGGGCCGGAGCGCGTAGAAGAGCAGGGTCAGCGCGACGATGCCCAGGACGGCGGGGAGCGCGCCCAGGTCACCGCCGCGGATGCGGTTGAGGTACCCGCGGACGACGCCGCCGAGGGAGTCGTCGGTGCGGTCGCCCTCGAAGCCGGCCGGCGCGGCTCCGCCGGGCTCGACGTTGCTGGTGGGGGTGGTGCTCGTCGACATCGGTGTCCTCAGATCCCAACTTCTGCTGCGGCGGCGGGCGCCATGCCGAGGTCACCGGACCGGCCGGCGGTGATCAGCTCGATGACCTGGCTGCGGTCGACCGTGGAGATGGGCACGTCGGCGGCGACGCGGCCCAGGTAGAGGGCGGCGACCCGGTCGGCGACCTCGAAGACGTCGACCATGTTGTGCGAGATGAACACGACGGCGTGCCCGGTGTCGGCCAGCCGGCGCACCAGGTCCAGGACCTGGCGGGTCTGCGCCACCCCGAGGGCCGCGGTGGGCTCGTCGAGGATGACGACCTTGGACTCCCAGAGCACGGCCTTGGCGATGGCCACGGTCTGCCGCTGGCCACCGGACAGGCTGGACACCAGCTGGCGGACGGACTTCAGCGTCCGCACCGAGAGCCGGGCCAGGGTGTCCCGGGCGGCCTGCTCCATGGACGCCTCGTCGAGCAGGATGCCCTTGGTGCGCTCGCGCCCGAGGAACATGTTCTGCACGACGTCGAGGTTGTCGGCGAGCGCGAGGTCCTGGTAGACGACCTCGATGCCGAGGGCCGCGGAGTCACGAGGACCGGCGACCTGGACCGGGCGGCCCTCGAAGAGGATCTCGCCGCTGTCGATGGGGTGGATGCCGGCGATGGACTTGATCAGGGTGCTCTTGCCGGCTCCGTTGTCGCCGACGAGTGCGGTGACCTTGCCGGTGTAGACCTTCAGGTCGACGCCGTGGAGGACCTGGACCGCACCGAAGCTCTTGTTCACGCCACGGAGTTCGAGGACGGGCGTGCCGTCCCCGGACTGCGGAACGCTCATGGTTGGCCTTCCTGCCTGCGACGAGCCTCGGGGCGCCCTCCGTCTGGAGGACGCCCCGAGGGTGTGGATGGGGTTACTGGATGCCGAGCTCGGTGCAGGCGGCGGCGTACTCGCCGGTGCACAGCTCCGCTGCCGTCACCTGACCGTCGTCGACGACCTGCTTGACGTTGTCGCGGTTGATGGACACCGGGTCCAGCAGCACCGACGGGACCTGGCGGTCACCCTCGGAGTCCTCGGACTCGCCGTTGATGATGTCCGGCGCGTCCTCCCCGTTGATCAGCGAGATGGCCAGCTCGGCCAGCGCGCCCGCCTCCTCGGCGGCCGGCTTGTAGACCGTCATGCACTGGCGCTCGGCGAGGATGTTCTGCAGGCCCTCGACCGAGGCGTCCTGGCCGGTCACCGGCACCTGGCCGGCCTGGCCGTTGCGCACCAGGGTCTGGATCGCGGCGTTGCCGAGCTGGTCGTTCGCCGCGAGCACGCCCTGGATGTTGCCGCCGGCCTGGGTGTACATCTGCTCGAAGATCGTCGCCGCCTGCTCCGGCTCCCAGCCGGGCACGGCCTGCTCGGCGACCTGGGTGTACTGGGTCATCTCGTCGAGCACCTCGTGCGCGCCGGCGGCGAACAGCGTGGCGTTGCTGTCGTCGGGCGAGCCGTTGAGGAAGGCGATGTTCGCGGCCTCCGGGCCGAGGCAGTCGGCCAGGCCCTGGCCCTGCAGCCGGCCGACCTCGGTGTTGTCGAAGGAGACGTAGTACTCCGCCGAGCCGCCCAGGGTGAGCCGGTCGTAGTCGATCGTCTGCACCCCCTGCTGCGCGGCCTGCTGCTGGATCTGCGCGCCGGAGGCGTTGTCCAGGTTGACGATCGCCAGGACGGTGACGCCCTCGGTGATCATCTGCTCGGCGATCGTCGCCATCCGCTGGGCGTCGCCCTCGGCGTTCTGGATGTCGTACTCGATGCCGGCGTCCTCGAAGGCCTGCTCGAGCAGCGGACGGTCGAAGGACTCCCACCGGGTCGAGGACTCGGTGTCGGGCAGGATCACGCCGACCTTGCCGGCGGCCTCCTCACCGCCACCACCACCGCCGCCGCTGCCACCGTCGTCGTCGCTGCCGCAGGCAGCCAGCCCGAACACGAGCGTGGCTGCGAGAGCCGTCATGAGGGTGCGCCGTCGCGCCATCAGGTCCTGCCGTTTCTTGGAGTGGGGACAGAGTGCCGGGCGTGATGTTGCGCGCGTCACGACTGTGGCGGCAAGCACATCTGATCACCGTTACCAGCCCGTGACCGAGAAGTTCCGGAGACGTCCCAGACGTCTGCCACCAGCGCGTTCACCTGCGACGCCGCTCCGGAGAGCTCTGCACCGACCCTCCCGGCAGGTCTCGCGGCTTCCCATTACCAGCGAGTAACTTGACCGCGTGCCGACCCGCCCGGCCGGCACCTCGACTCATCGCGGAGGTCCCATGTCCCGCCAGCTGCGCGAGGTCGTCTTCGTCGACGGCGTGCGCACCCCCTTCGGCAAGGCCGGCCCGACGGGCATCTACGCCGAGACGCGCGCCGACGACCTCGTCGTCCGGTGCATCCGGGAGCTGCTGCGCCGCAACCCGTCGCTGCCGCCGGAGCGCGTCGACGAGGTGGCGATCGCCGCCACCACCCAGATCGGCGACCAGGGGCTGACCATCGGCCGCACCGCCGCGCTGCTCGCCGGTCTGCCGAAGTCGGTGCCCGGGTACGCCATCGACCGGATGTGCGCCGGCGCGATGACCGCGGTGACCACCACGGCCAGCGGCATCGCCTTCGGCGCCTACGACGTCGCCATCGCCGGCGGGGTCGAGCACATGGGCCACCACCCGATGGGCGAGGGCGTGGACCCCAACCCGCGCTTCGTCAGCGAGAAGATCGTCGACGGCTCCGCCCTGGTGATGGGCTCGACGGCGGAGAACCTGCACGACCGCTTCCCGCACCTGACCAAGGAGCGCGCCGACGCGTTCGCGGTGGCCAGCCAGCAGAAGTACGCGAAGGCCGCGGCCGAGGGGCACATCGGCCCGGAGCTGGTGCCGGTCGCCACCCGGTCGGCCGAGGCCGGCTGGGGGCTCGCCACCGCCGACGAGCCACCGCGGCCGGGCACCACCCTCGAGGGGCTGGCCACGCTCAAGACGCCGTTCCGCCCGCACGGGCACGTGACCGCGGGCAACGCCGCCGGCCTCAACGACGGCGCCACCGGCTGCCTGCTCGCCGCCGAGGACGTCGCCGTCGAGCTGGGCCTGGCGATCGGCATGCGACTGGTCGGCTACGGCTTCGCCGGGGTCGAGCCCGAGGTCATGGGCACCGGGCCCATCCCGTCGACGGAGAAGGCGCTGGCCAGCACCGGCCTGTCCATCTCCGACATCGGGCTGTTCGAGCTCAACGAGGCCTTCGCCGTCCAGGTGCTGGCCTTCCTGGACCACTACGGCATCGCCGACGACGACGAGCGGGTCAACCCCTGGGGCGGCGCCATCGCCGTCGGTCACCCGCTGGCCTCCTCCGGCGTCCGGCTGATGACCCAGCTGTCCCGCCAGTTCGCCCAGCGTCCGGACGTGCGCTACGGGCTCACCGCGATGTGCATCGGCATCGGCATGGGCGGCACCGTGATCTGGGAGAACCCGAACTGGGAAGGGGCACGGGCGTGAGCGCCGTCTTCACCGACGAGGTCGTGAGCGAGGCCAAGGTGCGGTACCTGCGGGTGCCGGGGCTGGCCGGTGAGCTGGCCCTGGTCACCCTGGACAACGGGCACGACCACACCCGGCCGTCCACGTTCGGCCCCGGCGGGCTGGCCTCGCTGGACGCCGCCCTGGACGAGATCCAGGCGCGCACCCCGGCGCCGGCAGCCATCGCGGTCACCGGCAAGCCGTTCGTCTTCGCCGTCGGTGCCGACCTCTCCGGCGTCCCGCAGATCGCCTCGGCCGAGGACGCCCGGGAGATCGCCGAGACCGGCCACCGGGTGTTCCGCCGGCTCAAGGACTCGACCATCCCGACGTTCGCCTTCGTCAACGGCGCGGCGCTCGGCGGCGGCCTGGAGCTGGCGCTGCACTGCCAGCACCGCACGATCGCCAGCACCGCGGTCGTCGCCTTCCCCGAGGTGTTCCTCGGCCTGGTGCCCGGCTGGGGCGGCACGCAGCTGCTGCCCGACCTGATCGGCATCGACGCCGCGGTCGGCGTGATCGTCGAGAACGCGTTGGCGCAGAACAAGATCACGCCGGGACCGCGAGCGGCGAAGCTGGGCATCGCGGACGCGGTGTTCGAGCCGGCCGACTTCCTGGAACGGTCGCTGGAGTGGGCGGTCGGCGTGCTGGCCGGCGAGGTCACGGTCCGCCGTCCCGACGTCGACCGCTCGGGCTGGGACGACGCGATCGCCCGGGCCCGCGGGATCGTGGCGGCGCGCACCCGCAACGCCTCCCCGGGTGCGCTCCGCGCCGTCGAGCTGCTCGACCTGGCCCGGGCCGGGGTGGGCGACGAGGCCTTCACCGCCGGGACGGCGGCCGAGGACGACGCGCTGGCCGAGCTGCTGATGAGCGACGAGCTGCGGGCCGGGCTCTACTCCTTCGACCTGGTCAACCGGCGGGCCAAGCGCCCCGCCGGCGCGCCCGACCGGAAGCTCGCCCGAAAGGTGACCAAGGTCGGCGTCGTGGGCGCCGGGCTGATGGCCTCCCAGCTGGCGCTGCTCTTCGTGCGCAGGCTCGAGGTGCCCGTCGTGCTCACCGACGTCGACCAGGCGCGGGTGGACAAGGGAGTCGGCTACGTGCACGGCGAGCTGCAGAAGCTGGCCGGCCGGGGGCGCCTCTCCCCCGACGCGCTGAACCGGCTCACCGGGCTGGTCACCGGCTCGCTCACCAAGGACGCCTTCGCCGACGCCGACCTGGTCATCGAGGCGGTGTTCGAGGAGCTGTCGGTCAAGCAGCAGGTCTTCGCCGAGGTGGAGGCGGTGGTCTCCGACCAGTGCGTGCTGGCCACCAACACCTCCGCGCTCTCGGTGACCGAGATGGCGGCGGGGCTGCGGCACCCGGAACGGGTCGTCGGCCTGCACTTCTTCAACCCGGTCGCCGTCCTGCCGCTGCTGGAGGTGGTGCGCGCCGGGCAGACCGACGACGCCACGCTGGCCACCGGGTTCGCGGTCGGCAAGGCGCTGGGGAAGTCCTGCGTGCTGGTCGCCGACGCCCCGGCGTTCGTGGTGAACCGGCTGCTCACCCGCTTCCTGGGCGAGGTCACCGCCGCGGTCGACGCCGGCACGCCGGTCGCCGTGGCCGAGCGGGCGCTCGACCCGCTGGGCCTGCCGATGACCCCGTTCGAGCTGCTCTCCCTCGTCGGGCCGCCGGTCGCGCTGCACGTCGCCGAGCGGATGCACGAGGCCTTCCCCGACCGGTTCGGCGTCGGCGAGGGGCTGCGGCGGATGGTCGAGCTGGGCAGGACGTCGGTGTTCTCCGAGCCCGGCGTCGTCGACCCGGACCTGGCCGGCATCGACAGCGGCGACTCGCCGCTCACCGCCGAGCAGCTGCGGGCGAACGCCGAGCGGGCGCTGGCCGAGGAGATCGGGCTGATGCTCGACGAGGGGGTCGTGCAGGCGGTGCAGGACGTCGACCTGGCGATGCTGCTGGGCGCGGGCTGGCCGTTCTGGCTGGGTGGCATCTCCGCCCACCTCGACCGGGCCGGCGTCTCCGAGGCCGTCCGCGGCACGCGGTTCCTGCCCCGCGGGGTGGCGTCCCTGCCGGCCTGACGGCCGCCGACCTCACCCACCGGCCGCCGACCTCGCACCTCAGCGCGAGGTCGGCGGCCGGGCGGTGGGGGCGGCCGGGTTCAGCGGAACTTGCGGGTGAGGCTGTCCATCGTCCGGGCGACCGTCGCGATCTTCACGTGCGAGATGCCGCCGGTGGCACCCGCGGCCACCATCGCCTCGTGCGCGGCGCGCAGGGTGGCCCACACGGCGTCCGCGTCGCCCTCCAGCGTCGTGCCGAGGGCGCCGACCTCGTAGCGCAGCCCCGACGCCTGGATGACCGCGATCGCGGCCTCGACGAAGGCGTGCGGGTCCTCGGGCGTACCCGGCGGTGACGGCGCGACCTGGATCTCGGCGATCACCGTGCCGCTCACTGCTGACCTTCGGCCCGCTCGGGTGCCTCCGCCGGCTCGGGTGCGCGGTCGGCGACCCGGGCCGCCCACTCGACGATCCGGCGGGCGACGTCCTGCTCGGTGAGGCCGGCGTCGGCGAGCACCTGACCGCGGCTGCCGTGGTCGAAGAACCGCTGCGGCAGCCCGAGGGTGCGCACCGGCACGTCGCAGTCGGTGTCCTGCAGCGCCTGGGAGAGCGTCGTCCCGACGCCCCCGGCCCGGCCGCCGTCCTCGACGGTGACCACCAGCCGGTGCTCGGCCGCCATCGCGACCAGCTCGGGCGAGACGGGCAGCACCCAGCGCGGGTCGACGACGGTGACCTCGATGCCGTGGTCGGCCGCCCGCTCGGCGACCGCCAGGCACAGCGGCACCAGCGAGCCGACGGCGACGAGCAGGACCTCCGGGGTGGCCCCGCGGCGCAGCACGTCGACCGGCCCGCGCCGCTCCAGGGCGGGCACCTCGACCGGCAGCGCGCCCTTGGGGAAGCGGACGACGGTGGGGCCGTCGGTGACCGCGACGGCCTCGCGCAGCGCCTCGCGCAGCGTCGGCTCGTCGCGCGGCGCGGCCAGCTGCAGGCCGGGGACGACGGAGCAGATGGACATGTCCCACATGCCGTTGTGCGAGGCGCCGTCGGAGCCGGTGACCCCCGCACGGTCGAGCACCACGGTGACCGGCTGGCGGTGCAGCGCGACGTCCATCAGCAGCTGGTCGAAGGCGCGGTTGAGGAAGGTCGAGTAGACGGCGACGACGGGGTGCAGCCCGGCCATCGCCAGACCGGCCGCGGAGGTCAGCGCGTGCTGCTCGGCGATGCCGACGTCGTAGGTGCGCTCCGGGAAGCGCTCGGCGAAGGAGGCCAGGCCGGTCGGGTGCAGCATCGCCGCGGTGATGGCCACGACGTCGGACCGCTCGGTGCCGATCCGCACCAGCTCGTCGGAGAAGACGTCGGTCCACTCGGGCCCGGCGGCCGCCGAGGAGAGCCCGCTGTCGGGCTCGAAGACGCCGGTGGAGTGCCAGGCGTCGATGGTGTCGGTCTCCGCCGGCGGGTAGCCGAAGCCCTTGGTGGTGACGGCGTGCACGATCACCGGGCCGCCGAACGAGCGGGCCCGGCGGAGCGCGGACTCCATCATCTCGACGTCGTGGCCGTCGACCGGGCCGACGTACTTCATGCCGAGGTCCTCGAACATGCCCTGCGGCGCCAGGACGTCCTTGAGGCCCTTCTTGATGGCGTGCAGCGCGTCGTAGAGCTTGGTGCCGACGACGGGCGCCTTGTGCAGCGCCTGCCGGACGGCGGCCAGCGCCTCCTCGTAGCCCGGGCGCAGCCGCAGGGTGGCCAGCGCGTCGGCGACCCCGCCGATGGTCGGCGAGTACGAGCGGCCGTTGTCGTTGACGACGATCACCACGGGGCGGTCCTGGGCGGCGGCGATGTTGTTCAGCGCCTCCCAGGCCATGCCGCCGGTGAGCGCACCGTCGCCGATGACCGCGACCACCGGGCGGGAGTCGCCGCGGACGGCGAAGGCCTTGGCCAGCCCGTCGGCGTAGGACAGCGAGGTGGACGCGTGGCTGTTCTCGACCCAGTCGTGCTCGCTCTCGGTGCGGCTGGGGTAGCCGGACAGGCCACCGCGCTGGCGGAGCTGGGTGAAGCCCTCCAGCCGGCCGGTGAGCAGCTTGTGCACGTAGGCCTGGTGGCCGGTGTCGAACACGATGGGCTCGCGCGGGGAGTGGAAGACCCGGTGCAGCGCGATGGTCAGCTCGACCGCGCCCAGGTTCGGCCCGAGGTGGCCACCGGTCTTGGCGACGCTGGTGACCAGGGCGTCGCGGATCTCCGCGGCCAGCACGGGGAGCTGGTCGGGCCGCAGCGCCCGGAGGTCATCGGGCCCGGTCAGCGAGCGGAGCAACGACACGACGGGGCAGGGTCCTCTCGACGTCGGCGGCGTCCGGTGGGGCGCAACCGGTGGGGGTCCCACTGTAACTGCGAACCGGCGAGCCGCCCGGTGAGCGGGAGCACCTCAGAGCCGGGGCACCCACCGCTCGCCGCGCAGCGCCCCGGCGACGACCTCGACCCCGCGGGCCGCCCGGGTCAGCCGGGCACCCTCGCGCTCGTAGGCGTTGATGGCCGCCTCCATGGCGTCGGCGGGCAGCTGGTCGGCGAGCTCGACGCGCACCGTGCGCCAGCCGGCGCGCGCCGCCTCGAGGCCGGCGGCGACGTGGTCGGCGGCGAACCGGGCCAGCAGCACCGGGTACCGCCGCAGCACCTCGTGCGCCCGGTAGTCGTGCGGCACCAGGTCGTACAGCCACGCGACCGCCGTGCGCTCCCAGTCGGGGGCGCCGGGCGGTGCCACCTCGTCCGGCCAGCCCGGCGGCAGTGCGACGTCCACCCGGTCAGTGTGCGGCCCGGTGCGCGACACCTCGACCTCGGATCGCACGTGTGTTCGAAGCGTGACCTGTCGGTGCCCGGCCGTAGCCTGCCGCGGGTGACCGACCCCGACCACCTCACCGAGACCCGGGCCGCCTACGACACGGTGGCCGCCTCCTACGCCGAGCTCGTCGAACCCGCCCTCGCGGCGAGCCCGATGGACCGGGCGCTGCTGGGCGTCTTCGCCGAGCAGGTGCTGGCCGGCGCGGGAGGTCCGGTCGGCGACCTGGGCTGCGGGCCGGGCCGGCTCACCACCCACCTCGCCGGCCTCGGGCTGGACGCGTTCGGCGTGGACCTCTCCCCCGGCATGGTCGAGGTCGCGCGGCAGCGCCACCCGCGGCTGCGGTTCCAGGTCGGGTCGCTGACCGCGCTGGACCTGCCCGACGCCGGGCTGGCCGGGGCGCTCGCCTGGTACTCGCTGATCCACACCCCGCCCGAGCACCAGCCGGCCGTGATCGCCGAGCTGGCCCGGGTGCTGCGGCCCGGGGCACCGCTGCTCACCGCGTTCCAGGCCGGCGACGACGTCCCGGTGCACCACCGGCAGGGCTACGGCCACGAGATCTCGCTGCGCACGTGGCGGCTGGACCCCGACCGGGTGGAGCGGCAGCTCGCCAGGGCCGGGTTCGGCGTGCAGGTCCGGGTGCTGCGCGAGCCCGACGGCAGCCCGTACGAGAAGAGCCGCCAGGCCTACCTGCTCGCCGTCCGGCGGTAGGTCAGGCGGGCACGAGCAGCGCGACGCACTCCACGTGGGCGGTCATCGGGAAGCAGTCGAAGGCCCGCAGCTCCGCCAGCCGGTAGCCGGCCTGGGCGAACGCCGCGACGTCGCGGGCCAGCGACGCCGGGTCGCAGGCCACGTAGACCACCGCCCGCGGCGCGGCGCCGGCGATCACCCGGCTCGCCTCCGGGCCGGCCCCGGCCCGCGGCGGGTCGAGCACGACGACGTCCGGGCGGCCCAGGTCGCCGAGCAGCTCGGTGAGCCCCGGTGCGTCGACGTCGCCCTGCCAGACCTCGGCCTGCGGCAGGTCGGCCAGGTTGGCGTCCGCGGCGGCGCACGCCGCGGCGTCGGACTCCACGCAGACCACCCGGCCGCCGGCACCCACCCCGGGGGCGAGCGCACCGCCGAACAGGCCGGCCCCGGCGTAGAGGTCGAGCACCGTCTCCCCCGGCTGCACGGCCGCGAACGCGGCGACCGCGCCCACCAGTGCGTCGGCGGCGGCCGGGTGCACCTGCCAGAACCCGGTGCCCTCGACCTCCCAGTCGCGGCCGCCGGCCGAGCGCAGCGCCCGGCCGGCCGGTTCCTCCGGCACGTCGGCGCCCGGCCGCAGCACCTGGGTCTCCTGGGCGCGGCCCCTGCGGTCGAGCGCCGTCGTCGTCACGACGCCGGCGGAGTCGATCGCGACGTCCACGGCACCGGCGTCCAGCCAGCGGCGGGCCAGCACCGCCTGCGCGGCGGGCTCGACGGTGATCGGGCAGTCGTCGAGCACCACGACGTCGTGCGAGCGGTGCCGGCGCAGCCCCGGCTCCCCGGTGCGCTCGACGGCGAACCGGCCCCGCGACCGCCAGCGCAGCGGCCCGCCGGGCAGCGCCTCGACCTCCACCGGCAGGTCCAGCCCGGCCAGCCGGGACAGCTGCTCCCGGACGACGTCGGCCTTGAGCGCCAGCTGCCCCTCGTGGCTGACGTGCTGCCAGTCGCAGCCGCCGCACCGGCCCGGGCCGCTGTACGGGCAGGGCCGCTCGACCCGGTCCGCGGCAGCCTCGAGCACCTCGACGGCGTCCGCGCGGCAGAACCGCGCGTGCCTGTCCTCGGTCACCTGCACGACCACGCGCTCGCCGGGCAGCGCGTGCCGGACGAAGACCACCCGGCCCTCGTGCCGCGCGACGCAGTGCCCGCCGTGGGCCACCGGCCCGACGGTCACCTCGAACCGCCGACCCTCCCAACCCGCACCCTTGTCCGCCTGCGGTCGCCGTCGGCTCCTCGGCCTCGCCGCAGGGTCCCGCCGCGAGCCTGCGAGTGGTGGGGGGCGGCGAGGTCCTTCATCCATACGGCGTCTGCTCGACGTCGTCGGTCAGGCCGCGGCGCAGGTCGCCCGGGGCCGGGCCCGCGCCGTCCAGCTTGGGCTCGCGGTCCAGCGAGCTCTCCAGCTGCCACGGCACGCTGGTGATCATCACGCCGGGCTGGAACTGCAGCCGGGTGCGCAGCCGCAGGGCGCTCTGGTTGTGCAGCAGGTTCTCCCACCAGTGCCCGACGACGTACTGCGGCACGAAGACGACGACCAGCTCGCGCGGGCTGGAGCGGCGGATGTCCCGGACGAAGTCCAGCACCGGGCGGGTGATCTCCCGGTAGGGCGACTCGACCACGGTCAGCGGCACCGGGATGTCGTAGCGCTCCCAGTCGGCCTGCAGCGCGCGGGTCTCATCGTCGTCCACGCTGACCGTCAGCGCGGTCAGCACGTCGGGCCGGGTGGCCCGGGCGAACGCCAGCGCCCGCAGCGTGGGCTTGTGCACCTTGGAGACCAGCACGACCGCGTGCACCTTGCTGGGCTTCATCCGCACGTCGCTGTCGGGCACCAGCTGGCGGGCGACGTTGGAGTAGTGCCGGTTGATCGAGCGCATCAGCAGGAAGATCACCGGCATGGCGGCGATGACGATCCAGGCACCGCCGGTGAACTTGGTGACCACCACGATGGCCAGGACGACGGTGGTGAGCGTGCCGCCGATCGCGTTGATCACCCGGGACCGCTGCATCCGGCCGCGCACCGCGGGATCGGTCTGGGTCCGCAGCTCGCGGTTCCAGTGCCGCACCATGCCCCACTGGCCGATCGAGAAGCTGGTGAAGACGCCGACGATGTACATCTGGATCAGCTGGGTCGAGTCGGCGTCGAAGACGACCAGCAGCAGGATGGCGAAGCCGGCGAGCAGCAGGATGCCGTTGCTGTAGACCAGCTTGTCGCCGCGGGTGTGCAGCTGGCGGGGCATGTACCGGTCCTGGGCCAGCACCGAGCCCAGCAGCGGGAAGCCGTTGAAGGCGGTGTTGGCGGCCAGGATCAGCACGAGGGCCGTCGCGGCCTGCACGAAGAAGAAGCCCAGCGAGTCCGACCCGCCGAAGACCGCCGCGGCCACCTGGGCGATGACGGTGCGCTGCGGTTCGGTCTCGCAGTTGGCGAAGCCCTCGAGGTCGCAGGTGTTCTCCACGTACTTGACGTCCGACATCAGGGCCAGCGCGGTGACCCCGGCGAACATGGTGGCGGCGATGCCGCCCATCAGCGCCAGCGTGGTGGCCGCGTTCTTGCTCTTCGGCGGCCGGAACGCCGGGACGCCGTTGGCGATGGCCTCCACGCCGGTCAGCGCGGTGCACCCGGAGGCGAACGCGCGGAGCACGAAGAAGATCAGCGCGAGCCCGGTGACGTTCTCGTACCCCGGTTCGGGGGTGATGCCGTACTGCGCGCTCTCGGCGACCACCGGGCTGTCGACGACCAGCTCCCGGATCAGCCCGGTGACGATCATCACCATGATGCAGGCGATGAACGCGTACGTCGGGACGGCGAAGGTCCGGCCCGACTCCCGCACCCCGCGCAGGTTCATCGCCACCAGGACGGCGACCAGCACGACGGAGATCAGCACCCGGTGCTCGTCGAGACCGGGGAACGCCGAGATGATGTTGTCGGTGCCGGAGCTGACCGACACGGCCACGGTGAGCACGTAGTCGGTGAGCAGCGCGCTGGCCACGACCAGGCCGGCGAACTGCCCGTGGTTCTTCATCGCGACCTCGTAGTCGCCGCCGCCCGAGGGGTAGGCGTGCACCACCTGGCGGTAGGACAGCACCACCACGGTGAGCAGGAGGACCACGACCGCGGCCAGCCACGGCGTCAGGAACAGGAACGACGTCCCGGCCAGGGTCAGGAAGATGAGGATCTCCTGGGTCGCGTAGGCGACGGAGGAGAGCGGGTCGCTGGCGAAGATCGGCAGCGCGAGGTGCTTGGGCAGCAACGACTCGCCCATGCGGTCGCTGCGGACCGGCCGTCCGAGGACGAGCCTTTTCGGGAGTTGTCCGAGGTCGGACAGGGTCGGCACGCGGCGATCGTACGGACGTCGGAGGCCCCGGTGCGCCGCCCCGGGGCGACCTCACCCGCCGGGGCCCCCGGACGGGGTGGGACGACGCCCCGGCGCCACCCGTCGGGTGTACGTTCGCGCGCTGTACGCCCCCGCCGTCCGCGGGGACGGCGAGCGCTTGCAGGACTGGCGAGCAGACAGGGTGGGACAAGGTGCACGTGGTCGTGATGGGCTGCGGCCGCGTCGGCTCGGCGATCGCCCGGCGGCTCGAGGCCATCGGGCACAGCGTCGCGGTGATCGACCAGGACCCGGAGGCCTTCCGCCGCCTCGGCCCGGAGTTCGCCGGCCGCCAGATCACCGGGCTCGGCTTCGACCGGCAGACCCTGCTGGACGCCGGCATCGACACCGCGGGCGCCTTCGCCGCGGTCAGCAGCGGCGACAACTCCAACATCATCAGCGCCCGGGTCGCCCGGGAGACCTTCGGCGTGGAGCACGTCGTCGCCCGGATCTACGACTCCAAGCGGGCCGAGGTCTACGAGCGGATGGGCATCCCCAGCGTCGCCACCGTGCCGTGGACGGTCAGCCGGCTGCTGCGCGAGCTGCTGTCGGTCAAGGTCAGCGAGCTCTGGCGGGAGCCGACCGGCAAGGTCCTGCTGATGCGGGTCACCGTGACCGACGGCTGGGTCGGCCGGCCGCTCACCGAGCTCGAGGCGGTCTCCGGCGCCCGGGTGGCGTGGCTGGTCCGCTTCGGCGAGGCGCAGCTGCCCACCACCAGCACCGTGCTGCAGACCGGCGACCACCTCGTCGTGGCCACCACCGACGAGTTCACCGGCCGGGTGCACCAGGCCGTCGAGCAGGGCCCCTCCGGAGGGAAGCACTGATGCGCGTGGCCATCGTCGGCGCCGGTGCGGTCGGCCGGTCGATCGCGACCGAGCTGCTCGGCAACGGGCACAGCGTGATGCTCATCGAGAAGAACGGCTCCCGGGTGAAACCCCGGTCGGTGCCCGGCGCCGAGTGGGTGCAGGCCGACGCGTGCGAGGTGACCTCGCTGGAGGAGGCCCAGCTGGCCACCTGCGACGTGGTCATCGCCGCCACCGGCGACGACAAGGCCAACCTGGTCGTGTCGCTGCTGGCCAAGACCGAGTTCGCGGTCAACCGCGTCGTCGCCCGGGTCAAGGACCCGCGCAACGAGTGGCTCTACACCGAGGCGTGGGGGGTCGACGTCGCCGTCTCCACCCCGCGCGTGCTGGCCGCCCTGGTCGAGGAGGCGGTGACCGTCGGCGACGTCGTCCGGCTGATGAGCTTCCGCAAGGGCGCGGCGAACCTGGTCGAGATCACCCTGGCCGAGGACACCCCGTGGGTGGGCCGGCCGGTGCGGGACGTGCCGCTGCCGCGGGAGACCGTGCTCACCACGATCCTGCGCGGCGAGCGGGTGATCAGCCCCGACCCCGACGAGCCCCTCGAGGCCGGCGACGAGCTGCTGTTCGTCACCCACGGCGACATCGAGGAGCAGCTGCAGAAGATCATGTGCCCGGACGGGAGCTGCTGACCCGCCGATCAGGCGGGCGGCTGCTCCTGCGCCGGCGCGTCGTCGGCGCGGTGCCGGTGCAGGCGGGCGACCACCCAGAGGGTGATCACCAGCTCGACCGCGGTGAGCGGCAGGCCGAGCACCAGGGACGACGTCCCGAGCAGCTCCACCTCGTCCTGGCGGTAGAGCACGAACTGCACCACGGCGCGCAGCAGGAACACCCCGCCCCACAGCACGGTCAGCCAGCTGTAGGCGCGCAGCATGCGGCGGTCCTGCCGCCAGTGCCGCTCGGCGGGGGCATCCGGGGTGCGGTCGGGCAGCTCGACCTCGGCCTGGTCCTCGGGCCCGCGCCTCAGCCGGCTGCGCAGCGACGGCAGCCGGTGGCCGGACATCGTGCCGAGGTGGCTGGGCGCGAGGAACTCGGCGACCACCCCGACCAGCGGCCAGCGGAACAGCAGCGAGCCGAGCAGCAGGACGCCGATGCCGGCGTTGCGGATGATGCCCAGGACGAAGAAGTCGCGGGCCTCCCCGGTGCGGGCGGCGATCACCACCGCCACCGCGACCGCGAACAGCCCGCTGATCGCCTGCTGGATGCTCTCCCGGCGGACCAGGCGCAGCAGGAAGACGACCACGGCCGCGGCGACCGCCGCCCAGATGCCGACGGTCAGCCCGCCGATGCCGTTGGCGACGATGAAGGCGATGGTGGGCAGCGAGGCGTCGACCATCCCGCGCCAGCCACCGAGCTGGTCCAGCACCATGTGCCGGTCGAACGTCATCCCCCCGCCGTGCGACGAGCCACTCACCGCCGGCTCCCCCCGGGCCGGGTCGGTGCGCCCGAGGTCACCCGGCGCTCAGCTCGTACCAGGGGTTGTAGATCACCTGGCGGCCCTCGAAGGCCGCGAACCGGCCACGGGCGGTCAGCCGGCGGCCGGGCTCGATGCCGGGGATGCGCCGGCGGCCCAGCCAGACCAGGGTGACCGAACCGGAGCCGTCGAAGAGCTCGGCCTCCAGCGTCGGCACGGTCTCGCGCGGGGTGTAGACCACCGACTTCAGCCGGCCGGTGACGGTGACCACCTCGCCCTTGCGGCAGGCGCTCACCGGCGCGCAGCCGGAGGAGACGACGTCGGACTGCAGCTCGCGCGCGTCGACCGTCTGGTCGTCGGCGGTGAGCTTCTGCAGGGTGCGGGAGAGCCAGCCGCGGGCGCCGGGCTGCGCGCCCTGCCCCGCCGCGGAGTCGGCCCTGGTCTCGGTCACGATCCCAGCGTAGTGCGGTCTCGGCCGGCTGTCCGTCGTGCGCCCAGCCAGTCCACCGTGCGGCGCCACGCCTCGTGCGTGAGGTCCAGCACCACCATGTGGTCACCGGGCACGACGCTCACCTCCACCCGGTCGCCGGCGGCTCCCGCGGCGGCCGCGTAGCGCTCGCTCTGCACCAGCGGCACGGTGGTGTCGTCGGCGCCGTGCACGCACAGGACGGCCGCACCGGTGGGCAGCAGCCGCACCGGGTCCGCCGCGGCGTAGCGCTCGGGCAGCTGCTCGGGTGTCCCGCCGAGGAACTCGACGGTCGCCCCGGCGCCCAGGTCGGCGGCGACCGCGGCGGCCAGGTCGAGCACGCCGGCCTGCAGCACCGCGGCGGTGACGGAGACCCGGGGCGCGGCACCGGGGGCGCCTGCGGGGAGCCGGTGCCGCGCAGCCGCCCAGGCGGCCAGGTGCCCACCGGCGGAGTGGCCGACCACGGTGACGTCGGCCAGGTCCATCCGGGCGGCACCGGGCACGTCGGGCAGCGCGTCCAGCGCCGCGGCGACGTCCTCCAGGGTCGTCGGCCAGCCGCCGCCGGCGCCGACCCGGCGGTACTCCACGGCCACCGCCGCCCAGCCGCGGGCAGCCAGGTCCGCCGCCAGCGGCCGGGCCAGCTCGATGCCGTAGCGGGCCCGCCAGAACCCACCGTGCAGCACCACGACGACCGGCGCCGGCCCGTCGCCGTCCGGCAGGGTGACCTCGAGGAACTGGTCGGGCCCCGGCCCGTAGGCGGTGGCGACCGGGCCGGTCACCCGGCCGCGCCGGGCGTGGGCCCCGGGCCCGCGGCCCGGTTGGCGGCCTGCTGCCGGGCGATCTGCTCGGCGGCCTGCGGTGGCAGGGTCAGCGGCAGCTGGTCACGCACCGGCATCGGGCCGGAGCCGCGGACGACGACGACCGCGCGGAACGCCGCCTCCAGCGCGGCCGCCCCGGCCGGGTCGGCGGCCGCCGGGCCGGTGAGCATGCCGCGCAGGAACCACCGCGGCCCGTCGACGCCGAGGAAGCGGGCCGGCCGGCGCACCGGCTTGGGCGTGCCGGACTGGCCCGGCTGGGGTGCCACCGGCATCAGCACGGTGCCGGCGAGCTCGGGACCGAACGGGCCCTCGACCTCCTGCAGCGAGGCGCCCTGGCCGCTGGCGCCGCGGGCGAGCTCGGCCCGGACGTCGTCCCACAGGCCCCCGGCGCGCGGGGCGGCGAACACCGACAGCTGCAGCAGCGAGTCGCCCGACCGCAGGCTCGCGCCGACCACCTGCTGCGACGCGTTGACGTCGACCCGCAGCTCCATGCCGCTGACCGCGGGCACCCGCAGCGAGCCCAGGTCGATCCGGGTGACGCCGTCGTCGGGTGCGTCGGCGTCGTCCCAGGGACCGGTGGTGCCGGTCTCCTCGCGCTCCCGCAGCTGCGGCTCGGGGGGCACCCCGCGCTCGCGCAGGCTGCGGTCGATCCGGTTGCGCCGGCGTCCCAGCGGCATCGTCAGGCCCGTCCTTCCAGGGATGAGGAGGTGGGGGCGGCGAGCGCCGCGGCCCCACCGGTGGAACCGTGCCCGCCGCTGCCCCGCTCGCTGGCCGGCAGCTCGGCCACCGGCACGAACCGCGCCCGCACGACCGGCTGCACCACCAGCTGGGCGACGCGGTCGCCGCGGTGCAGCGTGATCGTCGCGCTCGGGTCCAGGTTGACCAGGTTGACCTTGATCTCGCCGCGGTAGCCCGCGTCGATGGTGCCCGGCGCGTTGACCAGGCTCAGCCCGAGCCGGTGCGCCAACCCGGAGCGCGGGTGCACGAAGCCGGCGAACCCGTCGGGGATGGCGACCGCGACCCCGGTGCCGACGAGCGCGCGCTGGTGCGGGGCGAGCACGACGTCCTCGGCCAGGCAGAGGTCGGCGCCGGCGTCGCCGGGCAGGGCGTAGGCGGGGAGGACGCCGTCCGGCGCGGTGAGCAGGACGGGCACCTCGACGTCCGGCACCGGCGGCGCGGGGTCGGAGCGGGGTACGGGCACGGCGGCGAGGCTAGCCGCGGCGGACCGGCGCACGGGGGGCGGGCCGACCGCGGTCAGGACGACCGGTCGGCCGGCCCGATCCCCAGCTCGGACCGGAGGCGGTCGGCGAGCGCGGCGGTCGCCTTGCGGTTCCCGCGGGCGGCCAGCGTGGCGCCCACCAGCAGCGGCGCCATGGACGTCGTGCTGCGGGCCAGCCGTTGGGTGATCCGGCGGCGGAGGGCCGTCGCGCCGGCGGTGCTGATGACGGAGAACAGGCCGGCCGAGCGCGTGCTGCCGACCGGGCGCTGGGTGGTCCAGCTGCTCAGGTAGGCGCCGGCCCGCGCCCGGGCGTCGCCGGGTGCCCGCCGGCCGGCCAGCTCGTGCAGCTCGCCCACCAGCACGACCTCGACCGCCGCGACCAGCACGGTCTGGGCGCCGAGCTCCAGCGGGACGGCGACCATCGACGGCGGGGCGAACCACTGCGCAGCGGCCAGGCCGCCGGTGGCCGCGCCGATCCCGCCGGTGAGCCGGGTGGCCCGGGCCACCAGCGCGTCGGCGATCTCGGCGTCGGTCAGCCCGGGGTGGGCCCGGCGGAGCCGGTCGCGGTCCCGGATCGGCAACCGGGGTGCCGCGGCGTCGAGCAGGTCGCCGAGCAGCCCACCCGGCGCGAAGCCCCGACCGGAGCTGCCCGCGGAGCCCGACCCGCTGCCCGACCCGCTGCCGGAGCCGCTGGGGTTGCCGGCCGACCGCGCCGCGGCGGCCACCGCGGCGATGACGTCGGTGAGCACACCGGTGGCGGCCTTCGCCCCCGCAGCGGCGCGCTGCCCCGTCGCCGACTGCCCGGCCGGGGTGTCCCGGCCCAGCAGCCCGGCGACGGCGTCGGCCAGCGCCCGGGCAGCGGGACCGAGCCCGGACTCGCCCCCGACGACCTCGCCCTCGACCGGCTCCTGCACCGGCCGCGGCGGAGGCACGTCCCGCGGCTGCTTCGAGGTCATCAGAGGCCTTCCCCTCGAGGTGAGGTGCTGGAACGGCCCCCTCGCAGGGGCCCACCGCCAGCTCGCAAGCGGTGGGGGGCGAGGGGGTCCTTGTTCAGGCTGCGCAGTCGCGGCAGACGGGCTGACCGTTGCGGGTCGTCGCCAGCCGGCTGCGGTGGTGCACCAGGAAGCAGCGCGAGCAGGTGAACTCGTCCTCCTGCTTGGGCAGCACCCGGACGGTGAGCTCCTCGTTGGAGAGGTCGGCCCCGGGGAGCTCGAGGTTCTCGTTGAAGTCGGTCTCGTCGACGTCGACCGAGGAGCTCTGCGCCTCGGCCCGGCGGGCCTTGAGCTCCTCGAGGGAGTCCTCGCCGAGCTCGTCGGCCTCGTTGCGTCGGGGGGCGTCGTAGTCGGTGGCCATGGTGTGCCCCTTCTCTTCTCTCAGCGCGGGCTCGCGGCCCGCTCGTTCGCCGCCGGCGCCGGAGCGCCTCGGCCGGTGGTGCCGGCCGCCGCAGCGGCCGGTGGTCTGTCCCCGGCCCGGTGGCCCAGTGGTGGGTCTCCCGGCCGGTCTCGCACGGTCGTGCACCGGACGCATCCGGGGCCGCTCCGTCGGTACGTGCACCTCCAGAACCGCCCTGGCGCGCTCCTGTGCGCGCTCCGGCCAGCCGCCCAACGTCGCCAGGCCCCCGTTTGTGCCCGCCTCCCCGAAGGCGACACATCAGGGTTGCCGGGAGGCCGGCCGAGGGTGGGAGCGCCAGAGGCTACCCTGCCGCCGTGGCGACCACCGTGGGTGCTGATCCGGGGGTCGTCGGGCCCTACCTCGCGACCGCTCTGGGCGACGAGAAGTGGCGCTCGGTGAGCGTCGAGCTCATCGCCGCGGGGATGTCCAACCTGACCTACGTGGTCACCCCGGCGGGCGGTCCGGCCGACGACGCGGTCATCCTCCGCCGGCCGCCGACCGGCGCCGTGCTGGCCACCGCGCACGACATGGTGCGCGAGCACCGGGTCATCTCCGCGCTGGCCGGCACCCCGGTCCCGGTCCCCCGCACGCTGCACCTGGCCACCGACACCTCGGTGCTCGGCGCCCCCTTCTACGTGATGGAGCGGGTCGTCGGCGTGCACGTGGTGGGCGAGCTGCCCCCGGGCTACGCCGACGAGCCCGGCCAGCGCCGGGCCGTGGCCGACGGCCTGATGGACACCCTCGCCGACCTGCACGCCGTCGACCCGGCGGGCGTGGGCCTGGCCGACTTCGGCCGCCCCGAGGGCTTCCTGGAGCGGCAGGTGCGCCGCTGGACCAAGCAGTGGGACGCCACCCGCGACACCGACCGCCCGGCGCTGGACGCGCTGGCGGCCCGGCTGGCCGCGACCGTGCCCGCCTCCGCGCGCTCGGGGATCACCCACGGCGACTACCGGCTGGACAACTGCCTGCTCGACCCGGCCACGCCGGGCCGGGTCCGGGCGGTGCTCGACTGGGAGATGTCGACCCTCGGCGACCCGCTCACCGACCTCGGCATGCTCTTCGTCTACTGGCCGCAGGCCGGTGAGGACCGCGACGTGTCGGTGTCCTCGGTGACCACGCTGCCCGGGTTCCCGACCCGGCGGGAGCTGGCCGAGCGGTACGCCGTCCGCAGCGGCGCCGACCTCGCCGACCTCAGCTGGTACGTCGGCTTCGCCTACTTCAAGTTCGCCGCGATCGTGGCCGGGATCGTCGCCCGCTCCGCCGCCGGGGCGATGGCCGGCAAGGACACGACGGGCTACGCCGACAAGATCGATCCGTGCGTCGAACTGGGACGCGCCGCGCTCGAGGACGGTGCGCTGTAGCAGTCCCGCACGCCGCTAGGGTCTGCCCCGTGTGCAGTCTCGCCGACGTGAGCGAACCGTGAGCGAGACCGCCGAGCGGCGCCCCGCGGGCAGCCGCCGGCGTCGTCCGCTCCCGGCGCTGATCTTCCTGCTGGTGCTCGCCCTCGCCGCACTGGCGGTGTGGTGGAACGTGCTCAGCGACGAGAACGCCCGCGACCAGGCGCAGGCCGCGGCCTGCAGCAGCGCGAGCGCCGCCCCCTCGGCGCTGGACCCCGCGACGGTGACGCTGCGGGTGCTCAACGCCAGCGACGTGGCCGGCCGGGCCGGCGAGGTCGCCACCACGCTGCAGAGCCGCGGGTTCGTCGTGGAGGAGATCGCGAACGACGCCAGCGGCAACGAGGTGGTCGGCGTGGGCGAGCTGCGGTTCGGTCCGCGCGGCGCCAGCACCGCGGAGTTCATGGCGCTGTACCTGCCGGGCGCGACCAGCCGCCCCGACACCCGGGCCACCGCCGTCGTCGACGTCGTCCTGGGCCCCGACTTCGCCGGCCTGGCCTCGCAGGAGCAGGTCGACGCGGCGCTCGTGCCGATCGCCGACGCCGAAGGGGCCTGCTGACGCCCTCCGGCGTCCGGCTCAGCCGGCTGCGTGCAGCCGCTCGAGCAGCTCCAGGAGGGGCTGGGCGACGCTCGGCGCGGCGGCCACCGCCATCGGCTCGGCGAACGGCCGGCCGGCCAGCCCGGTGACCACCAGCCCCGCCTCGGCGGCCACCAGCGCACCGGCCGCGTGGTCCCAGGGCTTGAGGTCCAGCTCGTAGTAGGCGTCGACCCGGCCGGCGGCGGCGGCGCACAGGTCCAGCGAGGCGCACCCGTTGCGGCGGATGTCGCGCACCTCGGTCAGCAGCTGGGCGACCACGGCGCCCTGCGCCCGGCGCTGCTCGACCCGGTACCCGAACCCGGTGGCCACCAGGGTCTGCTCCAGGGACACCGGCGCGCTGCCGTGCAACTGCATCGCGGCGGCACCCGGGGCGGTGAGCCAGGCGCCCCGTCCCCGGACGGCGGTGAACAGCTCCCCCGTCGCCACGTTGAGCACCACCCCGGCCACGGTCTCGCCGTCGACCTCCGCGGCGATCGAGACGGCGTAGGCGGGCAGCCCGTAGAGGAAGTTCACCGTGCCGTCGATCGGGTCGACCACCCAGCGGACGCCGCTGGTGCCCTCGCGGGCGGCGCCCTCCTCCCCCAGCACCCCGTCGTCCGGCCGGGCCTCGGTCAGCCGGCGCACGATCAGCGCCTCGCTGGCGGTGTCGACGGCGGTGACCACGTCGACCGGGCTGGACTTGGTGTCGACCTGGTCCGCGGCGGTGCTGCGACCGGCACCGACGAGCAGCGCGGCCTCCTCCGCGGTGGCCCGGGCGAGCTCGAGCAGCTCGGTCGGCAGGTCGGGCTGGGCGGTGCCGGAGGTCATCACGGAGAGGGATCCTGCCGGACCTCCGCGCCACCGCCGTCGCCGGTCGCTAGCCTCTGCCGCGTGCAGGGCTTCGGAGTGGACATCGGTGGCAGCGGCATCAAGGGCTGCGTGGTCGACCTGGACAAGGGCGAGCTGGTCGGTGAGCGGGTGCGCATCCCCACGCCGCAACCAGCCCTCCCCGACCCGGTCTACGGGGTGGTGGCCGACATCGTCGGCCAGTTCGGCTGGGAGGGGCGGATCGGCGTCACCTACCCCGGCGTCATGAAGCACGGCGTGACCTTCACGGCCGCGAACATGGACAAGTCGTGGATCGGCACCGACATGGCCGCCGGTCTCGAGGCGGTCATCCCCGGCACCGTGCAGACGCTGAACGACGCCGACGCGGCCGGGATCGCCGAGATGGCCTACGGCGCGGGCAAGGGCGAGCGCGGCCTGGTGCTGATGCTGACCTTCGGCACCGGCATCGGCAGCGCGCTGTTCATCGACGGCCGGCTGGTGCCCAACACCGAGTTCGGGCACATCGAGGTCGACGGCCAGGACGGCGAGAAGCGCGCGTCGGCCTCGGCCCGGGAGCGCGAGGAGCTCAGCTACCCCCACTGGGCCAAGCGGGTCGACCGCTACCTGGACACGCTCGAGAAGAGCATCTGGCCGGACCTGATCATCGTCGGCGGCGGGGTCAGCAAGAAGGCCGAGAAGTGGGTGCCGCTGCTGTCCACCCGCACCCGGGTGGTCGCCGCCGAGCTGCTCAACGACGCCGGCATCGTGGGTGCCGCGCTCGCCGCGGAGCAGCACATCGGGCAGTGAGGCAGCTCCGCCGCGGGGGCCGGCCACCGACCGGTCTCCCTCGGCGGGGGGAGCGCGCGGGTCGTCGGGCCGCTTCCGGCACTGAACCGGTGGACCGTCGCGTGCGCGCCGTTACAATGGAGGAGCCCCACCGCGTCAACCCCCAGCCAGCAGGTCATCCCCCTCTCCCAGCACGGTGAAACGCCCTTCGGTGTGTCACCCCGCCGGGCGCGTCGGTGGGCCGCAGCTGCCGGGTGCGGCCCGGGGCCGCTGCCCGCGGGCCACACGGTCCTCGAGGAACGCACCGCAGTAGTACGGGAAGGAACCTGAGTGCCCGCCGACCAGCCAGGACCGGAAGCAACCACGGTGAGCAGCCCGAGTCGCCCGAGGACGGTCGCCGCCCGTTCCAGCGCCTCGTCGCCCGCCACCGCCCCGGTGACCACGGCAGCCAAGAAGGCCCCGGCGAAGAAGGCCCCGGCGAAGTCCGCCGGCGCCGCCGCCAAGAAGACCGCAGCCCGCAAGCCGACGATCGCCCCTTCCCCGGGCTCCGGCGAGGGCACCGTGCTGACCGCAGTCGCCTCCGACGGCTCGACCGTCGCCGTCGTCGACGGCGGCCCCGAGGGTCTCAAGCTCGACGAGACCGTCGTCACCGGCAAGGACGGCGTCGCCGTCGCCGAGACCGACGAGAAGGACGCCGAGGGCGGCACCGACTTCGAGTGGGACGACGAGGAGGAGTCCGAGGCGCTGCGCCAGGCGCGCAAGGACGCCGAGCTCACCGCCTCGGCCGACTCCGTCCGCGCCTACCTCAAGCAGATCGGCAAGGTCGCGCTGCTCACCGCCGAGGAGGAGGTCGACCTCGCCAAGCGGATCGAGGCCGGGCTCTACGGCGCCGAGCGGCTGCGCCAGGTCGAGGAGGAGGGCCAGAAGCTCTCCCCGCAGATGCGCCGCGACCTGAACTGGATCGTCCGCGACGGCGAGCGCGCCAAGAACCACCTGCTGGAGGCCAACCTCCGCCTGGTGGTCTCCCTGGCCAAGCGCTACACCGGCCGCGGCATGGCGTTCCTGGACCTGATCCAGGAGGGCAACCTCGGTCTGATCCGCGCGGTCGAGAAGTTCGACTACACCAAGGGCTACAAGTTCTCCACCTACGCCACCTGGTGGATCCGGCAGGCCATCACCCGCGCCATGGCCGACCAGGCCCGCACCATCCGCATCCCGGTGCACATGGTCGAGGTCATCAACAAGCTCGGCCGCATCCAGCGCGAGCTGCTCCAGGACCTGGGCCGCGAGCCCACCCCGGAGGAGCTGGCCAAGGAGATGGACATCACCCCGGACAAGGTGCTGGAGATCCAGCAGTACGCCCGGGAGCCGATCAGTCTCGACCAGACCATCGGCGACGAGGGCGACAGCCAGCTCGGTGACTTCATCGAGGACTCCGAGGCGGTCGTCGCCGTCGACGCGGTGAGCTTCACCCTCATGCAGGACCAGCTCACCAGCGTCCTGCAGACCCTCTCCGAGCGGGAGGCCGGCGTCGTCCGGCTGCGCTTCGGGCTCACCGACGGCCAGCCGCGCACGCTGGACGAGATCGGCCAGGTCTACGGGGTCACCCGCGAGCGGATCCGGCAGATCGAGTCCAAGACGATGTCCAAGCTGCGCCACCCCAGCCGGTCCCAGGTCCTGCGCGACTACCTGGACTAGCGGCGGCACGAACGTCCGCAGTGGCCGGCGACCCACCCGGGTCGCCGGCCACTGCGCTGTCCGGCCTCCGGGAACCTCTCGCTCCCAAGGGGTGACGGATCGGTGTACGGCGGCACGGGCCGGGTAGACGGCGTAGCGTGGGCGGTGTCAGAACAGCAGCGGACCCACAACCGGCCCGGCCGGTGACCAGCACCACCAGCACGTGCACCACCCGGACCCAGTTCCGAACCAGTGACGTCCCCTGCTGAACCGCTCCACCAGCACCTCCCGTGTCACGAGCTCATCTCTTTCGGCGAGTCCGTGCACACCAGGTGTCGGAACGGGAACACGAGGGGCCATCCTGGCGCTGTGCAGGAGGCCGATCCGCAGCCGCGGGTCCGTGCGGTAGAGAGCGAGTGATGAGCCAGATGACCCAGACGCTGACGACGACCCCGCCCACCGAAGACCTCGTCGTTCCCTTCCACTGCGACCGCTGCGGTGCTCTGGCCAAGGTGCGAGTGGTCCTCCCGAGTGGGAGCGACCTCGTCTTCTGCGGGCACCACGCCCGTGAGTACGAGAGCAAGCTCCGCGACATCGCCGTCGACATCATCGAGACCGACGGCGAGGCGCGCGTCTCCAGCTGAGCGAGGCAACTATCGTCGCGCCAGCGATGAAGCCCTCACCCGACGAAGCCGCCGACCTCCCTGACCCGCACCGCGGGAACGGGGAGTCGGCGGCTTCGTCGTCCTCGGGACCGGGCTCCGGTCCCCGCCGAGCCGGAGAACGACCGATGCCGCAGGACCCCACTCGCGACGACACGGTTCGCCTCGAGCCCGACGGCACGCTCGGTCGGAGCCGCTCCGGCCCGCCGTCCGTCCCGCCGTCGAGCGCGCCCGCCGCCCCGGCGCCGGACGACGCAGCCGCTGCACCCGACGCGTCGGACACCCAGCTGATCCCGCCGGTCGACGACGGCGCACCGGCCGGCACGCCGGCCGTCGCCCCGGTCGAGGAGCGGCCGGTCTCCGAGACCCAGGTCATCCGCCCCGTCGAGGAGCCGGCCGCCTCCGAGACGCAGCTCATCCCGCCGGTCGAGGAGCCCGCACCCTCGGAGACCCAGGTCATCCGCCCGGTCGACGAGCCGGCCGCCTCGCAGACCCAGGTCATCGGCCCCGCCGCCAGCGGCCCGGCGACCGACGCCGGCCTCCCGGCCGCCGACCCCTTCCCCGCTGCGCCCTCCTCCCCCGCTCACGGTCCCTCCGCCGGCGACGGCTCCGGGGACGGCCCCGGTGAGCCCCCGGCGGCCGACGACCGCCCGGCCGGCCGGCCGTGGTGGCGCCGCCGCGCGGTCCTGGTGCCGGCCGCCGCGGTGCTCGCGCTGGGCGCCGTCTACGGCGTCGACCTGCTCGCCGCCGGCGACGACGTGCCCCGCGGGACGGTCGTGGCCGGCGTGGAGGTCGGCGGGCTCTCCCCCGCCGCGGCGTCCGAGCGGCTCACCAGCGAGCTCGCGCCCCGCGTCGCCGCCGACCACCCGCTGGTCGCCGCGGACGTGCAGGGCGTGCTGCACCCGCCGTCGGCCGGCATCAGCCTCGACGTCCCGGGCACCGTGGACGCCGTCGACGACCAGCCGCTCAACCCCTGGACCCGGCTCACCTCGCTGTTCTCCGACCGCTCGGTCGACCCGGTGCTGACCGCGGACGCGACCTCGCTCGATGCCCAGATCGAGCAGCTGGCCACCACGGTCGACCGCGCCCCGGTGGACGCCACGATCACCCTCGACGGCACCACCGCGTCGCTGGTCGAGCCCGTCGAGGGGCGCACGCTGGACCGCGATGCCGCGGCCGAGGCGATCACCGCGGCGCTGGCGTCCGGTGGCGACCCCACGACCCCGATCGAGCTGCCCGTCGAGATCGCCCCGGTGCGGGTGGAGACCGCCGAGGCCCAGCGCGTGCTCGACGAGACGGTCACCCCGGCGCTGGCCGCGCCGGTGACGGTGGTGGGCACCGACGGCACCGAGTCCGTCGACGTCCCCGAGACCGCCATCGCCGCCTCGCTGACCTTCACCCCGCAGGACGACGGCACCCTGGCCGTGGCGGTCGACCCGGCGGCGCTGCAGACCGCGATGGGCGAGGACTTCTCCGCCTTCGGCTCGCCGCCGCAGGACGCCCGCTTCGAGGTCTCCGGCGACACCATCGCCGTCGTCCCCTCGGTGGACGGCCAGGGCATCAACCCCACCGACCTCGCCGCCCAGCTGCTGCCGGTGCTCGACGACCCGGAGCCCCGGTCGGTGACCGCCACCCTCGGCCCGGTGCCGGCGGAGTTCACCACCGAGCAGGCCCAGGCCCTCGGCATCACCGAGCAGGTCAGCACCTTCACCACGAACTTCACCAGCTCGGCCAGCGGCACGAACATCCGCGTCGTCGCCGCCGAGGTCGACGGTGCGCTGGTGCGGCCCGGTGAGACCTTCAGCCTCAACGAGTACACCGGCCCGCGCGGCACGGCCCAGGGCTACGTGCCGGCTGCGGTGATCAGCGGCGGGCAGCTCTCCCAGGCCGTCGGCGGCGGGATCAGCCAGTTCGCCACCACGATGTTCAACGCCGTCTTCTTCGCCGGCCTCGAGGACGTCTACCACAAGCCGCACAGCTTCTACATCAGCCGCTACCCCGCCGGCCGCGAGGCCACGGTCTACGAGGGCGCCATCGACCTGCAGTGGCGCAACGACACCGAGACCGGCATCTACGTGCAGACCGAGTGGGTGCCCGGGGCGCTGACGGTGACCTTCTGGGGCACCCGGTACTACGACATCGAGTCGGTGAGCAGCGAGCGCCGCAACCTGCGCCAGCCCGCCACCCAGGAGAAGGTCGACGACGGCAGCTGCATCCCGCAGTCCGGGTCGACCGGCTTCGACATCACCGTCACCCGGGTGTTCAAGGACCTGGAGACCGGTGCGGAGCTGCGCCGGGAGAACTTCAACACCACCTACGCGGCCGAGGCGGTCATCCGGTGCATCCCGCCGGCCGATCCGGCCGCGACCCCGCCGGCCGCCGGTGGGGCCACGCCGCCGGCCACGCCGACCGGACGCCGGCCCGGTGCCCGGACGGCGGAGGACGTGCGCGCGCGGGTGCGCCGGCGACGGCCCTGACCCCGCCACCCCCCTCGGGGTGGGTGTCCGCAGGTCAGCAGCGCCCGCCCGCGGGGGGCGCCGTGCACACTGGGGGCGTGGCCTCCGCCGTCCCCCGCAGCTCAACGGCGCCCGCCGGTGAGCTCGCCGAGGGTGCACCGGTGGTGCCGCACGCGCCGGAGGCCCCCACCCGTGCCGCCGAGCCTGCACCCCGACCGGCACCCACCGGCCGGCTGCGCCGGTGGCCGGCGCCGATCCGGGTGCCCCTGCAGGTACTGGGCAGCAGCATCGCCAAGGCCTGGCAGGACCGGATCCTGGGGCTGTCGGCCGAGGCCGCCTTCTGGCAGATCCTCTCGATCCCACCGCTGCTCATCGGGCTGCTGGGCTCGCTGGGCTACCTGAGCGCCTGGATCGGCGAGGACGCGGTCGCCGAGATCGAGGAGCAGCTGGTCAGCGCGTCGGCCGAGGCGCTGACACCGGGCGTCGTGGAGAGCCTGGTGCAGCCGACACTCGACGACATCCTCGGCTCCGGGCGCCTCGACGTCGTCAGCCTGGGCTTCCTGCTCTCGCTCTGGGCCGGTTCCTCGGCGACGGCGACGTTCATGAACACCTCGGTGATCGCCTACGGCCAGCGCGACGTGCGCGGACCGATCGCCACCCGGCTGATGGCGCTGTGGCTGTTCATCATCGGCCTGGTGGCCGCGGTGATCACCCTGCCGCTGCTGGTGCTGGGCCGGGAGACCCTGGTCGGGCTGCTGCCCCGGGACTGGCAGGACACCGCGACGCTGCTGGTCAACGCCGTGTACTGGCCGATCGTGGTGGTCGGGCTGATCGTGTTCCTGACGAGCTTCTACCACGTGATGCTGCCCCGTCGGATCCCGTGGCACCGGCACCTGCCGGGGGCGATGTTCGCCGTCGTCTTCTTCGTCGTCGCGGCGGTCGTGCTGCGCGGTTACGTGGCCGACATCCTGACCACGGCGCTGCCCTACGGTGCGCTGGCCGCCCCGATCGCGGCGCTGCTGTTCTGCTTCCTGCTCGGGATGTCGCTGCTGCTCGGCGCCGAGCTCAACGCCACCATCGAGGCGCGCTGGCCCTCGCAGCGCCGGCGGCACGACGCCCGCCGCCAACAGCGCCGCGCCGCCAAGATCGAGCTCGAGGCCCAGAAGCTCGGCCTCCGGTGACGAACTGGATCGGCCCCCGTGCAGGGGCCCCGGCCCGAGCGGAGCGAGGGTCGGGGGGGGGGCACGGGGGTCCTTCTACTTCTTGAGCTGGTTGTAGACCTCCTTGCAGGCCGGGCACACCGGGCTGCCGGGCTTGGGGGTCTTGGTGACCGGGAAGACCTCGCCGCAGAGCGCCTCGACCATGGTGCCCATGACCGCGCTCTCGGCGATCTTGTTCTTCTTGACGTAGTGGAAGACCTCGTTGGCGTTGCCCGTGTCGGCGTCGCGGACGTCGGGCCGCTCGAGGATGTCGCTGCTGCTCACGTCTTCTCCCTGGCTCGGGGGCAGGACCGGTGACCGGTCGGCTGCGGACCGCCCACCATGATGACAGGGTGCAGAACTCGTCCTCCCCCGTCTCCGTTCCCGTGCTCTCCCCCGAGGTCGCCGACGCGCTCGCCGCCGGCCGGCCGGTCGTCGCCCTGGAGAGCACGCTGCTCGCCCACGGGCTCCCCCGCCCGGAGAACCGGAAGGCCGCCGACGAGGTCGAGGACGCCGTCCGCCGCGGCGGGGCCGTCCCGGCGACCATCGCCGTGCTGGACGGCGTGCCGCACGTCGGCCTGACCGCGGCGGAGGTCGACCGGGTCTGCGCCGACCCGGAGCTGGCCAAGCTCGGCGTCCGCGACCTGCCGGTGGCCGCCGCGCTGGGCCGCAGCGGCGCCACCACGGTCTCCAGCACCGCGCTGCTGGCCGCCCGGGCCGGGATCGGCGTGTTCGCCACCGGCGGGCTGGGCGGGGTGCACCGGCACGCCAGCGACACCTTCGACGAGTCCGCCGACCTGACCGCGCTGGCCCGCACCTCGCTGGTGGTGGTCTGCGCCGGCGTGAAGTCGATCCTCGACGTCCCGGCCACCCTGGAGCGGCTGGAGTCGCTGTCGGTCACGGTCGTCGGCTACCGGACGCTCCGCTTCCCGGGGTTCTACGTCGCCGACTCGGGCTCCTCGATCGACTGGGCGGTCGAGACGCCGGCCGAGGCGGCCCGGGTCTTCGCCGCCCGCCGCGAGCTCGCCCCGGGTGCGGTCGTGGTGGCCAACCCGCTGCCGGTCGACCAGCAGCTGGACGCCGAGCTGCACGACCGGGTGATCGCCGACGCGCTCGCTGCCGCCGACGCCGCCGGGGCCCGCGGCAAGGACGTCACCCCCTTCATCCTCGGGCACCTGCACGAGGCCAGCCAGGGCGCCTCGCTCGAGGTCAACGTGCGGCTGGTGCTGCGCAACGCCGAGCTGGCCGGGCAGATCGCCGCCGAGCTCGCCGCGCTCCCCCGCTGACGTGACCGCTCCGCGGGTCGTCGTCGTCGGCGACGTCTGCACCGACGTCGTCGCGCTGCTCGCCGGCGAGCCCAGCCCGGGCTCCGACCGGCCGGCGGCGATCGCCACCCGGGGCGGCGGCGCCGGGGCGAACGTCGCGGCGCACCTGGCCGCGCTGAGGACGCCGGTCGTGCTGGCCGGCTGCGTCGGCGACGACGTGCCCGGTCAGGCGCTGAGCCGGGACCTGGCCGACGGCGGGGTCACGCTGGCCGTGCGCACCGTGCCCGGGGCGGCGACCGGCACGATCATCAGCCTGGTCGAGCCGGGTGGGGAGCGCAGCATGCTCGCCGACCGGGGCGCGAACCTGGCGCTGCGGCCGGCGGACGTGCCGGTCCCCGCCCGCGGTGGGCACCTGCACCTGTCCGGTTACACGCTGCTGGACGACGGCCCCCGGGCGGCCGGGCTCGCCGCGCTGGCCGCGGCCCGCGACGCGGGCTGCACGGTCTCGGTCGACCCGGCCTCGACCGGCCCGCTGCGGTGGTACGGGGTCGACCGGTGGCTGGCCGACACCGCCGCGGCCACGCTGCTGCTGCCCAACGCCGACGAGGCGCGGCTGCTGACCGGGTGCACCGACCCGGCGGAGGCCGCCCGGGTGCTGGCCGAGCGGCACCCGGTCGTGGTGGTGAGCCTGGGCGCCGACGGCGCGCTGTGGGCGGCCGGCGAGCTGCTGCTCCACCGGCCGGCGCACCCGGCCGACGTCGTCGACACGACCGGCGCCGGGGACGCCTTCACCGCCGGGGTGCTCTCGGTGTGGACGGCGACCGGCGGCCGGCCCGATCCCGCCGAGGCCCTCGAGGCCGGGCTGGGCCGGGCCGCCACCGTGGTGGGGCGGCCCGGGGCCCGCTGAGGATCACATGTCGATGACGCGGGCCTTGCTGCTGCCGGACTCGAGGATCCGGTCCGGTGCCGGCGGCCGGTACCGGTTGGGGTCGACCTGCTTCTTCGGCGGCCGGTCGTTGGCCATGACCACGGCGACCCACGGCAGCACCGTGCCGAGGACGGCGAAGACCGCCATCAGCCACAGCGAGTACTGCGCGGTGAACGCGGCGATGACCAGGCTCGTGCAGCGGATCGCCATGGTGATCGAGTAGCGCCTCTTGCGGGCCGCGTGCTGGTCGGCCTGGCTCGGCTCGGCCACGGTGATGAGCAGGGGCTCGCTCCGGTCGTACCGGCTCGAGGACTGGCTGGAGGCCACGGTCGCCCTTCCCTGGACTGGCCGGGGGAAGGGCGGCGGTGGTCGGTGCGTCGATGGTTCGACCGGCCCCCGGAGCCCCCGGCTCCTGCGGCCCATCGTGCCACTCGATCGTGCGCGATGCAGCGGCTCCGGGGACCCGGGGTGTGACCTTGCCGATCAGCCCTGCGCGGCGGCCTTCGCGTCCTTGGCGGCCTGCTTCGCCGCCTGCTTGAACGCGCGCACCTCGGCCAGCGACACCGGCCCGGTGATGTCGGCGACCGAGCGGCGGGAGCCCTCCTGGCCGTAGTCGCCGGCGGCCTCGCGCCAGCCCGGCGGCGTGACGCCGTACTGCTTGCCGAGCAGGGCCACGAAGATCTTCGCCTTCTGAGCGCCGAACCCGGGCAGCTCGCCGATCCGTCGCAGCAGCGTGGCGCCGTCCGGGACGTCGGCCCAGAGCCCGTCCGCGCGGCCGTCGTAGCGCTCGACCAGCACCCGGGCGAGGTCCTGCGCGCGGGCGGCCATCGAACCGGGGTAGCGGTGCAGCGCCGGCGGGCCCTGGAAGTGGCGCTGCAGCACCTCGGGATCGCAGTCGGCCAGCTCCGCCGCGGACAGCGTCTGGACACCGAGCCGGTCGGCGAGCAGCCGGGGCGCGGAGAACGCCCGCTCCATCGGGAACTGCTGGTCCAGCAGCATGCCGATCAGCAGGGCCAGCGGGTCGCGGCCCAGCAGCTCGTCGGCGGCGTCGTCCTGGGCGATGTGGAGGCTCGGCACGCCGGAGATCCTGCCGGACGCGGGACCGGGCAGGATCGCCCGGTGCGCGCTGTGGTGACCCGGGTGAGCGAGGCGTCGGTGACGGTGGCCGGCGAGGTGGTCGGCGCGATCGGGCCCGGCCTGCTCGCGCTGGTGGGCGTCGGCCGGGACGACGACGCGGACCGGGCCCGGGCGATGGCCCGCAAGGTGCACGAGCTGCGGGTGTTCCCCACCGACGACGGGGCGCGCTCGATCGGCGACCTGGGGCTGCCGGTGCTGGTGGTCAGCCAGTTCACGCTCTACGCCGACACCCGCAAGGGCCGCCGTCCCTCGTGGGCCGATGCAGCGCCGGGTGAGCTGGCCGAGCCGCTGGTCGACGAGGTGGTCGCGGAGCTGCGGCGGCGCGGCACCGAGGTGGCGACCGGCCGCTTCGGTGCCCGGATGTCGGTGGCGTCGGTGAACGAGGGCCCGATGACCCTGCAGCTGGAGGTTCCGGCCCCGGCCGGTCCGGGTATCACACCGATGTAGTTCGCCGTTGCAGCAACACACCTGGACGTTGCCTGTGAGTTGCGCCGCCCCGGAACACCCCGTGGGTGCGGTCCGTTGCACACGACGTACCACACCGGACAGAACGGCTGGAGAGCCCCCCGGACGATCCCGGGTCGACGCTCTGACCGCCTCCACCGGGGTGCACCGGACGCCACATCTGGCGCCGACGCATCCGGACCCCGAAGCAAGGACGAAGACTCATCGTGACCGTGCTGCAGTCCTCCCCCACCGACACCCTCGGAGTGCGCTCCCCGCGCCGCGCCCCGGACACCAGTGGCCTGGTGTCGACGGACCTGGTGCGCGTCTACCTGAACACCATCGGCAAGACCGCGCTGCTGACCGCCGAGCAGGAGGTCGAGCTGGCCAAGCGGATCGAGGCCGGCCTGTACGCGGAGCGGCTGCTCAACGAGAAGCAGCTGACCCCGGCGCTGCAGCGTGACTACAAGACCCTCGCCGCGGACGGCAAGGCCGCCAAGGCCCACCTGCTCGAGGCGAACCTGCGCCTGGTCGTCTCGGTGGCCAAGCGCTACACCGGCCACGGCATGACGTTCCTGGACCTCATCCAGGAGGGCAACGTCGGCCTGATCCGGGCGGTCGAGAAGTTCGACTACACCAAGGGCTTCAAGTTCTCGACCTACGCGACGTGGTGGATCCGCCAGGCGATCACCCGCGCCATGGCCGACTCCGGCCGCACGATCCGGCTGCCCGTCCACCTGGCCGAGCAGGTCAACAAGGTCGTGCGCACCCGCCGCCGGATCCACCAGGAGCTGGAGCGCGAGCCCACCCCCGAGGAGCTCGGCCTCGAGCTGGACATGACGCCCGAGCGGATCACCGAGCTGCTCGAGTACTCCCGCGACCTGGTCTCCCTGGACCAGACCGTCGGTGCCGACGAGGAGTCCCGCCTCGGTGACTTCATCGAGGACGCCGACGCCGCGGTGGCCGAGGACGCCGTCGCCTTCCAGATGATGAAGGGCGACGTCCGCAACGTCCTGGAGACCCTCGAGGAGCGGGAGCGCGACGTCGTGATCATGCGCTTCGGCCTCGACGGCAACCAGCCCCGGACGCTGGAGCAGATCGGCAAGCAGTTCGGTCTCTCCCGCGAGCGGGTCCGGCAGATCGAGCGCGAGACGATGACCAAGCTCCGCGACCCCCAGCGCGCCGACGCGCTGCGGGACTACCTGGGCTGAGGAAGGACCCCGTCCCTCTCACCCCTCGCAGGCTCGGGGGAAGCCTCCGGACGGGGCCAAGAGCCGGGCCGCCCTGAGGGCGACCCGGCTCTGTCACGTCCCGGGGCGGAACATCCGGCGCGGGCCGGCGTCGAGCCGGGCGGTGGGCTGGCCGATCCGCACAGCGGCGCCGGCCACCACCAGCGACCGGCCGCCGTGCCAGGCGTCGGCCGGTCCGACGATGACCGGCTCGAGGCTCAGCGACAGCACCTCGGGCAGGTCGTCGCCGAGCCGGGCGACCCGCAGCAGCAGGTCCTCCAGGGCGTCGGTGTCGACCGGGTCGCTGCCCCGGTAGCCGTTGAGCATCGGCCAGGCCCGCGGCTCGCGGACCAGCTCGTGGGCGTCGAGGTCGGTGAGCGGCAGCGTGCGGTAGGCCCGGTCGCCGAGCAGGTCGGTGGCCACGCCGCCGACCCCGAAGCTCACCAGCGCACCGAAGGACGGGTCGTCGACGATCTCGACGACCGTCCCGACGCCGGGCGCGGCCTGCTCCTGCACGATCACCGGGTCGCCGGCCGGGATCGCGGCGTAGGCAGCCCGGACGTCGTCGGCGTCGGCGAGGTCGAAGCGCATGCCGCCCAGGTCGCGGCGGTCGCGCAGCCAGGGGGCGGTCGACTTGAGCACCACCGGGTAGCCGATCTGCTCGGCGGCGGCCACCGCGGCGTCCGGGTCCTCGACCCGCTGGGTGCCGAGCATCGGGACGCCGTAGGCGCGCAGCAGCGCCATCGTCTCGTCGTCGGTGAGCTCCCGGCCCGCCGGTGACCCGGCCAGCGCCTGCTCGACCACCGCGCGGCCGGCCGCCTCGTCGACGCCGTCCAGCTCGGGAACCACGCCCAGCGGGCGGCGGCGCCAGCGGGCGTACTCGCTCATCTTGGCCAGCGCGATGACGGCGCGCTCCGGGGTGGAGAAGGAGGGCACCGAGCCGCGGCCCGGCATGCCCTGCTCGTCGCGGACGACCAGCTCGTCGGGGATGCCGTCGGTGGATAGGAAGTTCGCGACCAGCGGCTTGGTGGAGTTCCGGGAGACCTCGCGCAGCACCCGGCCGAAGGGCTGCTCGCCGCGCAGCAGCGGCGGCAGGAACACCGCGACCACCGCGTCCACGCCGTCGTCGGCCAGCGCCGCCTCCAGCGCGACCCGGAAGTCGCCCGGGCCGGCCTGGGTCCCGATGTCGACCGGGCGCTCGTGCGCCAGCTGCAGCCCCTGCTCCAGCACGGCGTCGGCGACCAGCACCCCCATCGCGGTGGAGTTGCCGACGATCGCCACCCGGTCTCCCTCCGGCAGCGGCTGGTGCGCGAGCAGGGTGCCGACGTCGAAGAGCTGGGCGAGCGTCTCGACCCGGATGACCCCGGCCGAGGCGAACAGCGCCGCCACCGACTGCTCGGGCACCGCGACGCTGGTGCCGGCCAGGCCCGCCGTCATGCTGACGTGCCGGCCGCTCTTGACCGCGACGACCGGCTTGGTGCGGCCGATGCCGCGGGCCAGCCGGGCGAACTTGCGCGGGTTGCCGAAGCTCTCCAGGTGCAGCAGCACCACCTCGGTGCCCGGGTCGCTGGCCCAGTACTGCAGCAGGTCGTTGCCGCTGACGTCGGCCCGGTTGCCCGCCGACACGAAGCTGGACAGCCCGATGCCGCGGCCACGGGCCCGCTCCAGCAGCGCGACCCCGAGGGCACCGGACTGGGCGAAGAACCCCACCCGGCCACGGCCGGGGACGTCGGGGGCGAGGCTGGCGTTGAGCCGCACCGCCGGGTCGGTGTTGACGATGCCCAGGCAGTTGGGTCCGACCACCCGCATGCCGGAGGCCCGGGCGGAGGCGACCAGCGCCCGCTCGGCGGCCCGGCCCTCGGGCCCGGTCTCGCCGAAGCCGCCGGAGATGACCACCAGCCCGCGGACGTTCTTCCGCCGGCAGGCCTCCACCACGCCCGGCACCTCGTCGGCGGGGACGGCGAGCACGGCCAGGTCGACGTCGTCGGGGATCGACTCGATGTCGGCGTAGGCCGGCACCCCGCGGACGTGCCGGACCGCGGGGTTGACCGGGTAGATGGGGCCGGCGAAGCCGTACTGCAGCAGGTTGTGCAGCACCGCGTAGCCGACCTTGGCCGGGTCGTTGCTGGCTCCGACGACCGCGACCGAGCCGGGGTTGAGCAGCCGGCCGATCGACCGGGACTCGCTGCGCTGCTCGCGCTCGTGGGCGACGGCCAGCGACTGCTCGGTGGGGGCGATGGGGAAGGTCAGGTGCACCACGCCGTCGGCGTAGGAGCGCTCGGCGGAGTACCCGGCGTCGATGAACACCCGGACCATCTGGCTGTTCTGGCTGAGCACCTCGGCGACGAACCGGGTGATCCCCCGCTCCCGCGCGGCCGCGGCCAGGTGCTCGAGGAGCACCGAGCCCAGGCCGCGGCGCTGGTGGGCGTCCTCGATCAGGAAGGCGACCTCGGCGTCGTCGGTGTCGGGGTAGCGGTCGTAGCGGCCCACGCCGATCAGCCGGTCGCCCAGCAGCACGACGAAGGCGACCCGGGCGTCGTGGTCGACGTGGGTGAAGCGGTGCAGGTCCTTGTCCGACAGCCGGCGCATCGGCCCGAAGAACCGGTAGTAGCGGGTCTGGTCGGAGCTGCGGTCCATCAGCCCGACGATCCCGTCGGCGTCCTCGGGGGTGATCGGGCGCAGGTGCACGGTCCCGCCGTCGGCGGCCACGACGTCGGCCTCCCAGTGCGGCGGGGGCGGGGCGGGGGCGGTCGGTTGATCGCTCGTCGTCACAGGTTCTCCCGGCCGTCCAGCAGGGGCCCACCGCGAGCTCGCGAGTGGTGGGGGGCTGGATGGTCCTTAATCACGGGGGTCGTCCGGGTCGAGTCCGAAGTAGGGGAAGGAGGCGGTCCGGGTGCGCAGGATCGCCCGGTCGACACGGTTCTCGGTGAAGGGGTCCCAGCGGTGGAAGCCGACGTAGGCGCCCTCGGTCATGCTGACCGGCGGCGGCGTGCGCAGACCCCGCGCCCGGACGTCGTCCTGCCAGCTCTGCGGGATCTCGGTGTCCGCGGCGAGCCGGTCGCCGCTGGCCTCGGCGATCAGATGCGTCCAGGCCCGCGGTACGCAGCGGACCACCCCGTAGCCACCTCCGCCGAGGGCGACCCACCGGCCCTCGCAGACCTCGTGCGCCAGGTCGTGCACCGCGCGGTAGGAGGCCCGCTGGCCGTCGACGGTGAGGGCGAGGTCGGCGAGCGGGTCCTCGTGGTGGGCGTCGCACCCGCACTGGGTGACCAGGATCTGCGGCTGGAACGCCCGGACGACGCTGGGCACCACCGCGGAGAACGCGCGCAGCCAGCCGGAGTCGTCGGTGCCGTTGGGCAGGGCCAGGTTCACCGCGCTGCCCAGCGCCTTCTGCGGGTCGCCGGTCTCCTCGGGGAACCCGGTGCCCGGGAAGAGGGTGAGCGGGGTCTGGTGGACGCTGACCGTCAGCACCCGCGGGTCGTCGTAGAAGGCGGCCTGCACGCCGTCCCCGTGGTGGACGTCCAGGTCGACGTAGGCGATCCGCTCCCAGCCCTGGCCGAGCAGCCAGGCGATCGCCACGGCCGCGTCGTTGAAGACGCAGAAGCCGGAGGCGGCGTCCCGCATCGCGTGGTGCAGGCCGCCAGAGATGTTCACCGCGTGCTGCGCCCGGCCGCTGGAGACCTGCTCTGCGGCGAGCACGCTGCCGCCGGTGATCAGCGCGGCGGCGTCGTACATGCCGGGGAAGACCGGGTTGTCCGCGGTGCCCAGCCCGTGGCCGACGCCGTAGGGGTCCTCCGGGGCGCGGCGGACGGCCTCGAGGTAGGCCCGGTCGTGCACCAGCTCGAGCAGCTCCGGGGCGGCCGGGGTCGGGGCGACCACCTGCAGCCGCGGCCGGTCCAGCACGCCGAGGGACTCCGCGAGCCGGACCGTGAGGTCCAGCCGGACCGGGTGCATGGGGTGGTCGCCACCCATCGTGTAGCCCAGCAGCCTGTCGTCCCAGACGACCGTCACCGCGTCGCTCACCGGAGGTCCTCCGCCGCGACCGGGGAGGACGCCGGTGCCGCTGTGCTCGTCGTCGAGCAGGCAGGCTCCGTCACCGCGCCGACGCTACCGGTGGGCGGGCGGCACCGCCCCGGTGGAACGCGTCGGTCTCGATCTCCCCGTGAGCTGGCGCGGTCCTCGTAAGATCGTGGGCACCTGACGGAGGAGTGGACGTGAACGACCTCATCGACACCACGGAGATGTACCTCCGGACGATCTTCGAGCTCGAGGAGGAGGGCATCGTCCCTCTGCGAGCCCGGATCGCCGAGCGCCTGCACCAGAGCGGCCCGACCGTGAGCCAGACCGTCGCCCGGATGGAGCGGGACGGGCTGCTGACCGTGCAGGGCGACCGGCACCTGCAGCTGTCCGACGAGGGCCGCGAGCTGGCGACGGCGGTCATGCGCAAGCACCGGCTGGCCGAGTGCCTGCTCGTCGACGTCATCGGCCTGGACTACGCCGACGTCCACGAGGAGGCGTGCCGCTGGGAGCACGTGATGAGCGAGGCGGTCGAGCGCAAGCTGCTCAGCCTGCTCAACAACCCGACGGTCTCCCCGTTCGGCAACCCCATCCCCGGGCTGGACGCGCTGGGCGGTGACACCTCCGCGGTGCTCGACGCGCTCACCCTGCTCTCCACGACGGCCACGGCCGAGGGGCGCCAGGTGGTCGTCCGGCGGATCAGCGAGCAGCTGCAGGAGGACGCGACGCTGCTGCGCTCGCTGTCCGACCAGGGTGTCCGCCCCGGCTCCACGGTGACCGCCACGCTGGCCAACGGGACGGTGCTGGTCGACGGCGTCGCGCTGCAGCCCGGGGTGGCCCAGCACGTGTTCGTCAGCGCGGTCGACGAGGACCTCTCCCCGGTCGAGGCCGCCGAGGCCACCGCCGCGGTCGGCTGACGCAGCACCCCCCAGCACCGCTCCACGAGAGCCGCGGTCCCCTCCGGGACCGCGGCTCTCGTCGTCCCGGGCAGCTCCTCCGGCCAGGTCGTTCGCACCGCTCACGACCTGGCTCACTACGCTCGGCCCCGACCCGTCCGGACGCGCAGAGAGAAGGCCCCGGTGAGCGACTCCCCCGTTGCCGACGAGACCGTCGAGACGCCCCCGCCCAGCCCCTTCCACCGGCTGGCCGACTTCGTCGCCCTGCCGCGGCTCGGCGGTCTGGCCCTCTCCCCCGACGGCACCCGGCTGGTCACCTCGGTGGCCACCCTCGACGCCGAGGGCAAGAAGTGGCAGTCGGCGCTGTGGGAGGTCGACCCGGCCGGGCAGCGGGAGCCACGCCGGCTCACCCGCGGGGCCGCAGGCGAGTCCGCCCCGCAGTTCACCCCGCACGGGGACCTGCTGTTCACCTCGACCCGACCGGACCCCGACGCCGGCAAGGACGGTGGCGAGCCCACCGGGTCGCTGTGGAGCCTGCCCGCCGGAGGCGGCGAGGCGCGCCTGGTGCTGCAGCGGCCGCACGGCATCAGCGGGGTCGCGGTCGCCGCCGACACCGGCGACCTCGCGGTGGTGGCCTCCACGATGCCGGGCGCCGCCGACGCGGACGCCGACAAGGAGCGCCGGGCCGCCCGTAAGGACGCCGGCGTCAGCGCGGTGCTGCACGAGAGCTACCCGGTGCGCTTCTGGGACCACGACCTGGGCCCCGCCGTGCCGCACGTCTACTGGGTGGGGCAGCTGCCGGCGGAGCCGGGCCCGGGCGCGACGGCCGACGCCCCGGAGTGGCGGGACCTCACCCCGGACGCCGGGCCGCCGCTCGGCGCCGGTGACGACGTCGCGCTGTCCCCCGACGGCCGGTCCCTGGTCCGCAGCGAGGACGTGCCCGACGGTCCCGCCGGCCGTCGCTCGCGGCTGGTCGTGGTCGAGGTCGCCACCGGGGACACCCGGGTGCTCGTCGACGACCCGCAGGCCGACGTCCACTCGGCCGCCTTCTCCCCCGACTCGGGCCGGGTCGTCTGCGTCCGCGAGTCCCGGTCCTCGTTCGCCGAGCCGCCGGACTACACGCTGCTGCTGGTCGACCTGGCGAGCGCGGAGACCCGTGAGCTGACCCCGGGCTTCGACCGCTGGCCGAGCGCTCCGCAGTTCGCGGCGGACGGCGACGCGGTGTACTTCCTGGCCGACGACGACGGCCGGCACGCGCTGTTCCGGGTGGACCTCGACGGCGGCACCCCGGTGCGGCTGACCGACCAGGGCGCCTACAGCGACCTCCAGGTCGCCCGGGACGGCAGCGCCCTGTACGCGCTGCGCTCGGGCTACGACACCCCGCCGGTGCCGGTGCGGCTCGACCCGCACGCCACCGGGCAGGACCCGGCGCCGCTGCCCAACCCGGGCACGATCAGCAGCCTGCCCGGCACGTTGCGCGAGCTGGACGCCACCGCCGCCGACGGCAGCCGGGTGCAGTCCTGGCTGGTGCTGCCGGAGGGGGCCAGCGCGGAGCAGCCCGCCCCGCTGCTGCTGTGGATCCACGGTGGCCCGCTGATGAGCTGGAACTCGTGGTCGTGGCGCTGGACGCCCTGGGTGCTCGCCGCCCGGGGGTACGCGGTGCTCCTGCCCAACCCCGGGCTGTCGCAGGGGTTCGGCCAGGACTTCGTGCGCCGTGGCTGGGGCGAGTGGGGCGCCGAGCCCTACACCGACCTGATGGCCGCCGTGGACGCCGCGGAGCAGCTGCCGGAGATCGACGAGACCCGGACCGCGGCGATGGGCGGGTCGTTCGGCGGCTACATGGCCAACTGGGTCGCCACCCAGACCGACCGGTTCAAGGCGATCGTGACCCACGCAAGCCTCTGGCACCTGGACGGCTTCAGCGGCACGACCGACGCGGCCTGGTACTGGCAGCGCGAGTTCGGCGACCCGCTGACCGAGCCCAAGCGGTACGACCAGAACTCGCCGCACCGGTACGCCGACGCCATCCGGACGCCGATGCTGGTCATCCACGGCGACAAGGACTACCGCGTGCCGATCGGCGAGGGCCTGCGGCTCTGGTACGACCTGCAGAAGCGCGGCGTCCCGTCGAAGTTCCTCTACTTCCCGGACGAGAACCACTGGGTGCTCACCCCCGGGAACGCCCAGGTCTGGTACGAGACGGTCATCGCGTTCCTGGCCGAGCACGTGCTCGGCGAGGAGTGGCAGCGCCCCGAGCTGCTGTGACCGGTCACCGCCGGGCGTCCCGGGGCGCACCCGCCTCCCGGATGAGCCGGCGGATCTCGGCCGGTCGCAGGCACGCGTCCAGCGCCGAGCGGAGGAGGACGGCGAAGCTGTAGCTGGGCTCGCTGCCCAGCGCCCGCTCCAGCGCCACGTTGGCCAGCGCCCCGTCACCGCGCACCCAGGCGGTCACCGCCAGCAGGGTCGCCGGCGCCGCGTCCAGCGGTGCCGGCGCCCGCCGGGTCAGCTCGGTCCACACCGCCTCGGCGGCGGCGGCCGAGCGGCTCAGCGCCAGGCCCAGGGCCCGGTCGCGCAGGTCGACGTCGCGCAGCGCCCACGCCAGCCGGGCGACCTGCCGGTCGGTCAACCGCTCGACCGAGCCGGGCCCGGCGGCCTCGACGGCAGCCTGCACCGCGGCCCAGCCCTCCTCGACCACCTCGTCCCAGCCCAGCTCGGCGGCGCGGCGGGCCAGGTCGTCGCCGACCTCGTCGCACGCCTGGGCCATCCCGGCGGCGGCCAGGAAGCCGACCGGGGCGATCCGCCGGACCAGCGCCGCCCGGTCGCGCTCGACGACCTGACCGGTCAACGCGGCGGCCGCGGCGAGCTCGCTGGTGCCGGCCGGCAGCGGTGTGCCGGCGTGCGGCAGGCAGCACCCGCCGGTGCAGTCGTAGGACCACCACCGACCCCGCCGCACCAGCAGCGCCTCGCGCACGGCGATCCCCGCGCCGTCGAAGGCCAGCACCGCCTCGTGCACCAGTGGCCGGTGCGGCAGTTCGGGGAGGCGACCGGCCCAGGGGCGCTCCGGCGGGACGGCCGAGTCGTCCTCGTCCTCGCTCACCACGAGGAGCAGCACGGCGTCGGGCCGGTCGGTGGCCAGGGACCGGACCAGCCCGCGAAGCACGAGCTCCCGGTGCTCGGGCGCGGGCAGGTCGACCCGTGCGGTGAGACCGAGCCGCAGCCCGGTGGCGCCGCGCAGGCTCACCACCACCAGCGACTCCTCCGGGCGGAAGCCGAGCAGGTGGGGCAGCGCGGCGGCGACGTCCCCGGGGTCGGTGAGGCGGACGGTGAGCGGCGGGTCGGCATCGGGCATGCCGGAGACGCTGCTGCGGCGGCCGCCGCGGCGGGAGGGCTCAGCCGAGGTTGTGGACGGAGCCCCCGCCTGTGGACGGCGGGCAGCACCGGGGTGGCCGGTGGGGGCAGGGTCGGGACATGCGCACCCCGCCCCGCCACCGGCCCGCCGGCTCAGTCGAGCGCATCGGCCTGGTGGTCGTAGGCCTGCTGGAACAGGTCGGCGAACGCGGCTGCGTCGAGCGCACCGGTCGGGTCGGTCGAGGTCAGGCTGACCAGCCGGTCACCGTCCCGCGCCATGCCGAGCAGCACCGGCACGGTCACCGGCTGGCCACCGGGTCCGGGGATCGACACGGTCATGGTCAGCCCGGCCGACCCGTCGCCCACGTCGGGCACCTCCAGCGCGGCGAAGGTGACGGTGGCGGTGCCGATCTCCGGGGAGCTGATCGTCGCCTCGGGGCAGGAGTCCACCGTGCCGGCCAGCTGGTCCACCCCCTCGGTGATGCCCTCGCCCGAGGCGAGGACCTGCACCGTCGCACCGGAGCCGACCGTCACCGTCTGCGCGCCGAGGCCCTCGATGTCCTCCAGGCCCGGCTGCACCGACTTCACCGCGGGGGCACAGCTCTCCGGGGTGATCGTGAGGTCCTCCGTACCGATCCCCAGCTGGGTCTGACCCTCGAGCTGGTCGGCGGTGATCGGGGTCGCCTGGGCGCCGGCGCCGAACGCGTCGGCGGGCAGCAGCCCGGCCGAGAGGTCCTCGACGTCGTCGAGGGCGCCGGTGCTCCCACCCGCCGACGAGGACCCGGCCGAGCTGGACGGGGTGCCCTCCGAGGCGTCACCCGCCACCTCGGAGCCGCAGCCGGCGAGGGCCGCGGCGCCCAGCAGGCCGGCGGAGAGCAGTCCCAGCTGACGGCGCCGAGCAGTGGTGATCATGCCCGGACCCTAGTTCCGTCCGCTGGCGTCAGGCCAGCGGACCACCGCTCAGACCTCGTACTGGACCGCGGTCCGGCCGGCCAGGTGCGGCTTGACGTGCTCGGCGATGACCTCCAGGTGCCGGGCGTCGCCGGCGTAGGCACGGAAGGCCTCGACGTCGGGGAAGTCGGCCACCAGCGCGGTGTGCGCGTTGCCCTCAACCAGGCCTGCGTCCGGGCCGACGGCGAGGGCGGTCATCCCGCCGACCTCCTCGGGCAGCCGGCGCAGCGCGGCGAGCGTGGCCTCCCGGGTCTCGTGGTCGGTGTCCTCGGTCCAGGTGAAGAGCACGACGTGACGCAGCATGCCCGCACCCTGCCAGGCCCGGTCGGCCGCCGGCGAGCGCGGTCCCCGGCGGCCCGGCGCGGCGGCCGGGGCGTCCGGGAGGGCTCCGGGAGCGGCGGGCGCGGCTGGTTAGAGTCCGGGCATGGGACGGTCGCTGCGGGTGGCACTGCTGTCCTACCGGAGCAAGCCCCACGGCGGTGGCCAGGGCGTCTACGTCCGGGCGCTGTCCCGCGAGCTGCGCGAGCTGGGGCACCGGGTCGAGGTGCTGAGCGGCCAGCCCTACCCCGAGCTCGACGAGGGCGTCCCGCTGACGCGGGTGCCCAGCCTGGACCTCTACCGGGAGCCCGACCCGTTCCGGACGCCGCGTCCCAGCGAGTTCCGGAGCCTGGTCGACGTCGCAGAGTGGGCGACCATGTGCACCGCCGGGTTCCCCGAGCCGCTGACCTTCACCCTGCGGGCGGCCCGGCTGCTCGGCCGGCGCACCGGCGAGTTCGACCTGGTCCACGACAACCAGTCGCTGGGCTACGGCCTGCTGCAGCTGCGCCGCCGCGGGCTGCCGACCGTCGCGACGGTGCACCACCCGATCGCCATCGACCGCGACCTGGAGCTGGCCGCGGCCGCCGGCCTGCGCAAGCGGCTGACGCTGCGCCGCTGGTACGCCTTCACCGCCATGCAGGCCCGGGTCGCGCAGCGGCTGGACGGGATCACCACCGTCTCGGAGAGCTCCCGCCGCGACATCGCCCGGCACATGGGCGTGCCCGGCTCCGCGGTGCAGGTCATCCCGGTGGGCATCGACCCGGACGTCTTCCGGCCCCCGGCGGACGACGCCGTGCGGGAGCCGGCCTCCATCGTGGTCACCACCAGCGCCGACGTGCCGCTCAAGGGGCTGGTGCACCTGCTGGAGGCGGTGGCGAAGCTGCGCACCGAGCGCGACGTCCGGCTGACCGTCGTCGGCACCGCCCGCCCGGGCGGGCCGGCGGCCACGGCGCTGGACCGGCTGGGGCTCGGCGACGCCGTCCGCTTCACCGGCCCGGTGCCCACCGACGAGCTGGTGCGGCTGCTGCAGACCGCCACCGTGGTCGCGATCCCCTCGCTCTACGAGGGCTTCTCGCTGCCCGCCGTCGAGGCCATGGCGTGCGGCACCCCGCTGGTGACGACCGACGCCGGTGCCCTGCCGGAGGTCGTCGGCTCGCACGCCGGGGTGCAGGTGCCGGCCGGCGACGTCGGCCGGTTGGCCGAGGCCCTGCAGCTGGTGCTGGACCACCCCTCCCTGCAGGAGCAGCTGGGCCGGGCCGGCCGGGCCCGGGTGCTGGGCGCCTACACCTGGCGGCGCACGGCCGAGCGCACCGCCGAGTGGTACGCGGAGGTCCTCGACCGCCGGGCGGCGACCGGCAGCACCGGCAGCACCGGCGAAGCGAACGGCGGCACCGGACCTGGCACGGGCCGGGCCACCGGGAGCGCCGCGTGCTGACCGTCGACTACGACCTGCTCGACGTCCGGGCCGGCATGCGGGTCCTGGACCTGGGCTGCGGCGAGGGCCGGCACGCCTTCGAGGCCTACCGCCGCGGCGCCTCGGTGCTCGCCGTCGACTGGGGTCAGCACGAGGTGGCCACCACCCAAGAGTGGCTCGGCGCCATCGCGGCAGCCGGCGAGGCACCCGCGGGCGCCTCGGCCGCCGTGGCCCGCGGCGACCTGCGCGCGCTGCCGGTGCCCGACGCCAGCGTCGACCGGGTCATCGCGTCGGAGGTCCTGGAGCACATCCCCGACGACCGGGCCGCGTTCGCCGAGATCGCCCGGGTGCTCCGCCCCGGCGGCCGGGTGGCGGTGACCGTGCCCCGGTACGGCCCGGAGCGGATCTGCTGGGCGCTGTCCGACGCGTACCACGCGAACGAGGGCGGGCACATCCGCATCTACCGCGGCGACCAGCTGTGGGAGCGGCTCGCGACCGTCGGGCTGCAGCCCACCGACACCCACCACGCGCACGCCCTGCACGCGCCGTACTGGTGGCTCAAGTGCGCCGTGGGGGTCGACCGGGACACCGCTGCCGTGCGCGCCTACCACCGGCTGCTCGTCTGGGACCTCACCCGGCGGCCGTGGCTGACCCGCACCGCGGAGCGGCTGCTCGACCCGTTGCTCGGCAAGAGCTTCGTCATCTACGCCGACAAGCCGGCGACCCCGGCGGCGCAAGCGGCCACGGCGGCCACGGCGGCCACGGCGGCCACGGCGGCCACGGCGGCCACGGCGGCCACGGCGGCCACGGCGGCGCAGCCGGCCGACCCCGGCCAGGCCCTGGCGAGTGCCTGAGCTCGTCCCGGCGCTGCCCGAGGTGCCGGGGGTGCTCAGCGCCGACCAGCTGAACCAGACCGTCGCCGCGATCGCCGCCGAGCAGGCCGCCGACGGAGCCCTGCCCTGGTTCCGCGGCGGGCAGCTGGACGCCTGGGACTCCGTCGAGGCCGCGATGGCCCTCGACGTCGGCGGCCGGCACGATCGGGCCCGCGCCGCCTACACCTGGCTGGCCGGCCGGCAGCGCCCCGACGGCTCGTGGGCCGCGGAGTACCGCGACGGCGCGGTCACCGCCCCGGCCGTGGAGAGCAACCACGCCGGCTACCTCGCCGTCGGGGTCTGGCACTCCTGGCTGTGCACCGGCGACGAGCAGCTGGTCGACCGGCTCTGGCCGGCCGTGCGCCGCGCGCTGGACCTGGTGACGGCCATGCAGCTGCCCAGCGGCGCGATCAGCTGGGCGCTGCGCCCCGACGGCACCCCCGACGACACCGCGCTGCTCACCGGCAACGCGAGCCTGTACCAGGCGCTGCGGGCCGGCATCGCCCTCGCCGGGCTGGTCGGCCACGAGCAGCCGGACTGGGACCTCGCCGCCGCCGACCTCGGCCGCACCCTGCGCGAGGACCCCGCCGCGTTCGCCGACCGGTCGCGGTACTCGATGGACTGGTACTACCCGGTGCTGGCCGGCGCGGTCACCGGCCCGGCGGCCACCGAGCGGCTCGCGGCGGGCTGGGACACCTTCGTCGTCCCCGGGCTGGGCGTGCGCTGCGTCGCCGACCGGCCGTGGGTGACCGGGGCGGAGACCTGCGAGCTCGCCCTGGCCCTCGCCGCCGTCGGCCGGGTCGACGACGCCACCGAGCAGCTGGCGTCCATGCAGCACCTGCGCGCCGACGACGGCTCCTACTGGACCGGCCTGGTCTACGCCGACGACGCCCGCTGGCCGGTCGAGCGCACCACCTGGACGGCGGCCGCCGTGGTGCTGGCCGCCGACGCGATCGCCGGCACCGGCCCGGCCGCCGCGCTGTTCGCCGACCCAGCGGCGCTCGACCGGCCGGCCGCCCCGGTCGCCGAACCCGGCGCCGGCCGGTGAACAGCTGGGGTGTGCGGCAGCTCCTGGGTTGACTGGAGCACGGATGGGGCAGGCTGCAGGGGTGATCACTGAGCTCCACCCACCGCGCCCGGCGGTGACCTGCGTGGTCGCCAGTCGCAACCGCCGCGCCGACCTGCTCGCCAGCCTGCCCCGGCACGAGGCCCCCGTCGTCCTTGTCGACAACGCCTCCACCGACGGCACGGTCGAGGCGGTCCGCGCCGCCCACCCCGACGTCACCGTCGTCCCGCTGGACCGCAACGCCGGCGCCGTCGCCCGCACCCTGGGCACCGCCCGGGCCGGCACCCCCTTCGTGGCCTTCACCGACGACGACTCCTGGTGGGCGCCTGGCGACCTGGCCCGCGCCGCGGAGATCATGCGCGCGCACCCGCGGCTGGGCCTGCTCGCCGCCCGGATCCTGGTCGGCACCGAGGAGGAGCTCGACCCGGTCTGCACCGAGATGGCCGCCAGCCCGCTCGGCACCGATCCCGACCTGCCCGGCCCCTCGCTGCTCGGCTTCGTCGCCTGCGCCGCCCTGGTGCGAACTGAGGCCTTCACCGCCGTCGGCGGCTTCGACCCGGTCGTCCGCTTCCCCGGCGAGGAGGAGCGGCTGGCCCTCGACCTCGCCGCCGCCGGCTGGGGGCTGGCCTACGTCGATGAGGTCACCGTCCACCACCACCCGTCGACGAGCCGCGACCCGAACACGGTCCGCCAGGCCGGGATCTGGCGCAGCCGGGTGCTCACCGCGCTGATGCGCTACCCGCTGCGCGACCTGCTCGGCCAGCTGGTCCGGGCCGCCGGGGCCGGTCGTCCCGGCTGGCGCGGGCTGGTCGGCGCCGTCCCCCGGGTGCCCGCCGCCCTGCGCCGCCGCCGGGTGCTGCCCCGCCCGGTGATGGCCGGCGTCCGGGAGCTGTCCCGGTGACCAGCGAGCTGGCCGAACCGGTCACCACCGGCTCCGGGCCCGACCCCCGGGTCGCGGTCGTCGTGATCACCCACCAGCGCCGGGACGAGCTGCTGCTGGCGCTCTCCCGGCTGCGCCAGCTCCCCGAGCAGCCGCACGTCGTGGTGGTCGACAACGGCTCCACCGACGGCACCGCGGCCGCCGTCCGCGAGCAGCACCCCTGGGTCGAGCTGATCGCCAGCCCCACCAACCTGGGCGCGGTCGGCCGCAACCTCGGCGTCGCCCGGCTGGACACCCCCTACGTCGCCTTCTGCGACGACGACACCTGGTGGGACCCGGGCTCGCTGCGCACCGCCGCGGACGCGCTGGACGCCCACCCCCGGCTCGCCGTCCTCACCGCGCGGATCCTGGTCGAGCCCGGCGGGGTCGAGGACCCGATCGTCGCCGAGCTGCGCGACTCACCCGTCGTCGGCGCCGACTGGCTCCCCGGCCCAGCGCTGGGCAGCTTCCTGGCCGGGGCGAGCGTGCTGCGCCGCGACGCCTTCGACGAGGTCGGCGGCTTCAACGACCGGCTGTGGCTGGGCGGTGAGGAGGAGCTGATGGCCGGCGACCTCGCCGCCCGCGGGTGGGAGCTCTGCTACCTGCCCAGCCTGACGATCCACCACCAGGCCAGCACCGCCCGCGACCCGCACAAACGCCGGGCCGACGGCATCCGCAACACCCTCTGGACGACGTGGCTGCGCCGCCCGGTCCGGCCGGCGCTCCGGCGCACCGTGCACCTGCTGCGCACCGTCCCGCGCGACCGGGTCACCGCGCGCGGGCTGCTCGCCGCCGTCCGCGGGATGCCGTGGGTGCTGCGCGAGCGCCGGGTGCTCCCGCCGCACGCCGAGGCCCGGTTCGCCGCGCTCGAGGACGCGCAGAAGAACTCGAACGCCCGCCGCTACGTCAGCTGAGCCTGCGGCGGTCGGCGGGGGCTCGTCGAGATACGGCTCAGTGCGGTGACCGGAGCGCCGGACACCGCAGCGGGCCGCATCTGGACGCGACCGGTCAGCGGCCGGCGAACCGCTCGATCGCCGCGCCGATGGCCGGGCCCATGCTCGCGCTCGAGTGCCCGGCGTCGCCGATGACGACCAGCTCGCTGCCCGGCCACGCCCGGTGCAGCTGCCACGCGGTCTCCAGCGGGCCGCTGACGTCGTAGCGGCCGTGCACCATCACCCCCGGGATGCCGGCCAGCCGGCCGGCATCCCGGAGCAGCTGGCCCGGCGCCAGGAAGCAGCCGTGGGCCCAGTAGTGGGTGACCACCCGGGCGAAGCAGAGCTGGAACTCCGGCGGCCGTAGCGACAACCGCGGTGCGGCGTCCGGGGCGAGGGAGATGTGCACGTCCTCCCAGTCGCACCAGTCCTGCGCGGCCTTCGCGCGGACGGCGGGGTCCGGGTCGTGCAGCAGCCGGCTGTAGGCGGCGGCCAGGTCGCCGTCCGGCTCGGCCGCGGGCACGCCGTCCCGGAACCGCTCCCACTCGCGCGGGAACACCCGGCCCATGTCCCGGGTGATCCAGTCGGTCTCCCGCCGGTCGCCGGAGGTGATCGCGACCAGCACCAGCTCGGTCACCCGCTCCGGGTGCGCCTGCGCGTAGGCCAGCCCCAGCGTCACGCCCCACGACCCGCCCCACACCAGCCAGCGGTCGATGCCCAGGTGCTCGCGCAGCCGCTCGACGTCGGCGACCAGGTGCGGGGTCGTGTTGGCCGACAGGTCGACCTCCGGGTCACCGGCGTAGGGGGTGCTCCGCCCGCTGTTGCGCTGGTCGAAGATCACGATCCGCCAGTGCGCCGGGTCGAACGCCCGCCGCATGCCCGGGGTGCCACCGGCCCCGGGGCCGCCGTGCAGCATCACCGCCGGCTTTCCGTCGGGGTTGCCGAGGACCTCCCAGTACAGCGAGTGCCCGTCGCCGACGTCGAGCATCCCGGTCTCGTACGGCTCGACCTGCGGCGGCATCAGCGCGCGCAGTCGATGCAGGTGCGGGCCTGCGGCCGGGCGGCGAGCCGTTCGGCGGCGATCTCCCGGCCGCACTCCGCACACCGGCCGTAGTCGCCCGCCGCCGCGCGGGCCAGCGCGTCGTCGACGTCGACCAGCCGCTGCCGCGCCTGGTCCAGCAGCGCGGCGACCTGCTGCCGCTCGAAGGCGATCGTCGCCCCCTCCGGGTCGTGCTCGTCGTCGGCGTTGGACGACGCCGATGCCGCCACGACCTCGTCGAACTCCGCGGTGAGCGCCGCGATCTGCGCGAGGGTCTCCGCCCGGGTCCGGGCCAGGTCCTGTGCTGCCGTCACCGGCCCATCGTGCCCCGTCAGCGCGTGTCAGCGGGCGTCAGTGCGCCGTCGGTGCCGCGTCAGCGCCGCCGCCGACCCTCTGCGGTGCACACACCGACGTCCAGGAGGACCGATGGAGAACACGATCGAGGCCACCGGCCTCGAGCTCAGCTACGGCGACACCCGCGCGCTGGCCGGGGTCGACCTGTCCGCCCCGGCCGGCACGGTCCTCGGCGTCCTCGGCCCCAACGGCGCCGGCAAGACGACCGCGGTCCGGGTGCTGGCCACCCTGCTCCGCGCCGACTCCGGCAGCGCCCGGATCTGCGGCCACGACGTCGCCACCGAGCCCGACCGGGTGCGCGAGCTGATCGGCCTGACCGGCCAGTACGCCTCGGTCGACGAGGACCTCACCGGCCGGCAGAACCTGGTGATGATCGGCCGGCTGCTCGGGCTCTCCCGGCCCGAGGCGCACGCCCGGGCCACCGAGCTGCTCGCCCAGTTCAGCCTCACCGACGCCGGCGGCCGCTCGGCGAAGACCTACTCCGGTGGCATGCGGCGCCGGCTGGACCTCGCGGCCAGCCTGGTCAACCGCCCGCGGGTGCTCTTCCTCGACGAGCCGACCACCGGGCTGGACCCGCGCAGCCGCAACGGGGTGTGGGACACCGTCCGCGGCCTGGTCGACGACGGCACCACCGTGCTGCTCACCACCCAGTACCTGGAGGAGGCCGACGAGCTCGCCGACGACATCGTCGTCTTCGACTCCGGCAGGGTGGTGGCCCGCGGCACCAGCGACGAGCTCAAGGCGCGCACCGGCGCGCAGACGCTCACCGTCCGCCCCCGCGACCGCGCCGACTCCCCCCGCGTGCTCGAGGTGCTGGAGCAGGTCAGCGGCGCGGTGCCCACCACCGACTCCCGCGGCACCTCCTCGGTGCCCGTGCCCAGCGAGGCGCTGCTCGGCGCCGTCCTGGACCGGCTCACCACCCAGGGCATCGCCGTCTCCGAGCTCGCCGTCCGGCTGCCCAGCCTGGACGACGTCTTCTTCGCCCTCACCGGCCACGGCGCCGAGGACGAGACCCCCACCGACACCCGACAGGAGGCCCTGGCATGACCACCGCCACCGCCGCACCCCCGACCACCGCACCGCGCCCGGCCGCCCGGGCCACTGGCAGCTCCGCGGTGCAGCAGTCGCTCACGCTCGCCTGGCGCAACGTGGTGAAGATCCGCCACCAGCCCGAGGCGCTGATGGACGTCAGCCTGCAGCCGATCATCTTCACGGTGCTGTTCGTGTTCGTCTTCGGCGGCGCGATCGCCGGCGACTGGCGCGACTACCTGACCTACCTGGTGCCCGGCATCCTGGCGCAGACGCTGATGTTCGCCACCGGCGGCATCGGGGTCGCGCTGAACAACGACATCACCAAGGGCGTGTTCGACCGGTTCCGCAGCCTGCCGATCGCCCGATCGGCCCCGCTGGTCGGCGCGGTGGTCGCCGACGTCGTCCGCTACCTGACGGCGATCGTCGTGCTGCTGGCCTTCGTCACGGCGCTCGGCTTCCGGACGACGGAGGGCCTCCCCGCCCTGCTGCTGGCCGTGGTCGTGGCCATCGCCTTCGCCATGTGCCTGTCCTGGGTGTTCGTCTGGATCGGGCTCACGGTCCGCTCGGCCGGCGCGGTGCAGGGCATCGGCTTCCTGGCGATGTTCCCGCTCACCTTCGGCAGCTCGGCGCTGGTCGCGGTCGACACCCTGCCCGGCTGGCTGCAGGGCTTCACCCGCAACAACCCGGTGACCCACCTGATCGACACGGTCCGGGGACTGCTGCTCGGGGGGCCGGTGGCCGAGCCGCTGGCCTGGACGGCGGGCTGGGGCGCGGTCCTGCTGGTGGTCTTCGTGCCGCTGGCGATGCGGGCCTACCGGCGCCGGGTCTGACCCCCGTCGGCCGGCACCGGCACCGGGCGCCAGCCGCCGGTGGGGTCGACCCCCAGCCCGGCGAGCACCTCGTCGCGGGGGACGGCCTCACCGGCGGCCCGCAGCCGGTCGAACTCCGGGTCGCCCAGCGCGGCGCGCAGCCGCTGCTCGGTGACCCGCGCCCCCAGGTCGCCGAGGTCGCGCCGGCCGCGGACCGCGGTCGCCATGCCCAGCAGGCGGGCGGCCTGCTCGTGGTCACCGTCGACCCCGACGACCGCGGCCCGGGCCAGCACCACGTTCGCCGCGACCGGCATGTCACCAGCCCCCTCCACGGCCAGCCGCAGCGCCGGCTCCAGGAGCCGGTACGCCTCGGTGATCAGATCGGATGCCGCCGCGGGCTCCCGTTCGGCGCGGGCGGCCAGCACCCCGGTCGTGCCGGCGAGCACCATCGCCTCGATCTGCGGCGGCCCACCGCTGGTGGCCCGCACGTGCTCCAGCGCCAGGCGGTGCCACCGCTCGGCGTCGTCCAGCCGGCCGGCCAGCAGGGCGAACGCGCCGGCCGCGGCCTCGGCGCCGGCCAGGTGCAGACCCCCGTCGCGGCTCAGCTCGGCGAGCACCTGCGCCACCTCGGCATCCGCCCGCACGAGGTCACCGGCGAGCGCGTACGCCATCGCCAGCCGGATCCGCATCATCGGGGTGTCGTCGGTGGTGCCGAGCTCCTCGGACAGCTCGACGGCCTCCGTGAGCCACCCGATCGCGCCCGCCGCGTCGCCGTCGACCGAGCTCAGCCCGCCGAGCGCGGCCGCGGTGAAGGAGCGGCCCCAGCGGTCGCCGAGCCGCACGAACTCGGCGTGCGCCTCCCGCAGGTCCTCGGCCATGCCGTGCAGCTCGCCGAGGTTCTCCGCGAGCTGCGCCCGGATGGCCCGCGCCGCGGCCACCACCCACCGGTCCGGGTGGCCCTCGAGCAGCAGGAGCGCCTCGAGCGAGCGGAAGTCGCCGGAGAACACCATCGCGATCGCCCAGGCCAGCGCCCCCAGCGGCTCGGTCGACCGGTAGGTGCGCTCGGGCGGCAGGTCGCCGATCGCCCGCAGCGCCGGCACCGCCGACTGCCAGTCACCGCCCTCCGCCCGGCCCATGGCGCTGAACGCCTCGCACATCGCGCGCAGCGCCGGTGACCCGCCGGGCACGCTGATCACCTCGGTCAGCCAGCGGCCCGCGGCCACCTGCCGGCCGGTGAGCAGCCAGTACCAGCTGAGCCGGGCGCCCAGGTGGACGGCGGCCTCCCCGTCCCCGGCGGCCACGCAGCGCTGCAGCACCGCCAGCAGCCCGTCGTGCTCGGCGTGCATCCGCTGCAGCGCGGCCAGCTGGCCGGTGCCGCGCAGCTGCGGGTCCAGCTCGTCGACCAGCTGCAGGCACCACGCGGTCTGGGCGGCCTCGACCCGGCTGCGCTCCCCCGCCGCGGTGAGCTGCTCGCCGGCGTAGGCGCGGATCGTCTCCAGCATCCGGTACCGGACACCGCCGTCCTGGCCGTCCTCGGCGACCGCGAGCAGCATCGACTTCTCGACCAGCCCGGTGATCGCGTCCAGCACCGCTCCGGTGCCCCAGCCCGGGTCGCCGCAGACCTGCTCGGCGGTGTCCAGCGTGGCCCCGCCGGCGAAGACCGACAGCCGCCGGGCGACCTCCTGCTCGCGCTCGTCCAGGGCCTCCCAGCTCCACTCGACCACCGCGCGCAGCGTCTGGTGCCGCGGGAGCGCCACCCGACTGCCCCCGGTGAGCAGCGAGAACCGGTCGTCCAGCCGGGCGGCGATCTGCCCGATGCCCAGGGTGCGCAGCCGGGCCGCGGCGAGCTCGAGCGCCAGCGGCATGCCGTCCAGCCGGCGGCAGACCTCCAGCACGGCCGGCAGCGTCGCCGGCGTGACGGCGAAGTCCGGGCGCACCGCCGCGGCCCGGTCGGCGAACAGCTGGACCACCGGTGAGCCGGCGGCGGCCTCGTCGTCGGCAGCGGGCACCTCCAGCGGGCCGACCGGCAGCACCGCCTCCCCCGGGATCCCGAGCGGCTCGCGGCTGGTGGTGAGCACCTGCAGCCGGGGGCAGTGCCCGAGCAGGTCGTCGGTGAACGCGGCGACCGCCGCGACCAGGTGCTCGCAGTTGTCGAGCACCAGCAGCGCCCGCCGGTCGGCGAACGTCTCCTGCAGCCGGGCGCTGGCCTCGACCAGGGTGGGCACCCGCTCCAGCGACGTGCCCTCGCGCTGCCCAACCGCGGACAGCACCGCCGCGGGCAGCAGCCGGGCGTCGGCGACCGGGGCCAGCTCGACCCACCACACGCCGTCCGGCACGTCGGCCCGGCGCCGGTGCGCGGCCTCCAGCGCCAGCCGGGTCTTGCCCGCGCCGCCCGGGCCCAGCAGGGTGACCAGCCGCCCGCCGTCGAGCAGCCCGGCGACCGCCTCCAGCTCGCCGTCGCGGCCGCGGAAGCTGGTCAGCGGGGTGCGCAGCGGGCCGCCATCCCGGGGTGGTGCCGATGCCCCACCGCGCAGGACGGCGAGGTGCTCGGCCTGCAGCGCCGCGGACGGGTCCATGCCCAGCTCGTCGGCCAGCCGGTCGCGGCAGCGCTCGTAGGCGGCCAGCGCCTCCGCCGAGCGGCCGAGCCGGGCCAGGGCCCGCACCTGCAGCAGGCAGAGCGGCTCGCGCAGCGGGTGCGCGGCGACCAGCTCCTCCAGCTCGGCGAGCGCCGCTGCCGCGCGGCCGCGCTCCAGCTCGCCGCCGAGCCGCTGCTCGGCCGCGGTGAGCCGCAGCTCGTCCCAGCGGGCGGCCAGCGGGCCGGTGAACGCCAGGTCGCGCAGGTCGGCCAGCGCCGGCCCCCGCCACAGCTGCTCCGCCTCCCGCAGCAGCGCCAGCGCGCGGTCGGGGTCGCGGTCCTCCCGCGCGCGGGCGACCAGCGCCTCGAACCGGCCGGCGTCGACCGCGTCGGCGGGCAGGTCGAGCAGGTACCCGTGCGCCTGGGCGCGCAGCGGCACCGCGGGCAGCGCCCGGCGCAGCCTGGACACCAGCGCCTGGACGGCGTTGCCCGGGGCGGCCGGCGGGTCGGCGTCCCAGACCGCCTCGATCAGCGTGTCCAGGCCGACGACCCGGCCGGGCTCGACCGCCAGCCGGGCCAGCAGGGCACGGGCGCGCGGGCCGCCGACGTCGACCGGCTGCCCGTCCTCGCCGAGCACGGCGACCGGGCCGAGCAGGCAGATGCGGACGGGCACGGCTGACATCGTCCCCCACGCGGAGGTCAGGACGAGGTGCGGCTCAGCAGGCGCAGCGACCCGGTGCCGGGGAGCTCGGTGAACTGACCGGACCCGAGCACCCGGGTGTAGACGCCGAACGGCGCCTGCCCGCCGTCGGCGGGGTCGGGGAAGACGTCGTGGACGGCCAGCGTGCCGCCGACGGCGAGCTTGGCGACCCACGCGTCCTGGTCGCGCCGGGCGGACTCCTCGGTGTGGCTGCCGTCGAGGAACAGCAGCGCCAGCGGGGTCGACCAGAGCGGGGCGAGCACCTCCGAGCGGGTGACCACGGCGACGACGACGTCCTCCGCGCCGGCGGCGGCGATGGTGCGGCGGAAGGCGGGCAGGGTGTCGATCCGGCCGACGAGCGGGTCGACCAGCGACGGGTCGTGGTACTCCCAGCCGGGCTGGTGCTCCTCGGAGCCGCGGTGGTGGTCGACGGTGACCACCTGGCGGCCGGTCTCCCGGGCGGCGGCGGCCAGGTACAGCGCCGACTTGCCCATCCAGCTGCCCACCTCCAGCAGCGGGCCCGGGACGGCGACCGCGCGGGCCGCCTCGTACAGCGCGCGGCCCTCGTCCGGGGGCATGAACCCGGGGGCGGCGGCCGCGGCCTCGAGCAGGTTCACCGCGGGTCCCGGGGCCGCGGCGGGTCGACCCGCGGGCCGGCGGCCTGCTCCTCGCGCGCCGCCCGCAGGCGCTCCCGGCGGCGCTCGGCCGCGAGCTCCTCCTCGGTGCGCTCGGCCGCGGGCTCGGCGGCCGCGGTGGTCACCGTCGAGACGGTGGCGACCAGGGCACCGATCAGCGTGGTCACCGGCACCGCGAGCACCAGCGCGATCCCGCCGACCAGGGTGCGGACCACCTCCTCGCCGATCACGCTGCCGGTCAGCACGGTCCAGAACGGGCGCTCGTAGAGGTCGAAGAGCAGCAGCAGCGGGAGCGCGGCGCCGGCGTAGGCGAAGACGATCGTGTAGATCGTCGAGGCGATGTGGTCGCGGCCGATGGACATGCCGCGGCCGAACAGCTCCCGCCAGCCGGCGGTCGGCGCGGCCTCGTGCAGCTGCCACACCGCCGAGGACTGGGTGATCGTGACGTCGTTGAGGATGCCCAGCCCGGCGACGACGGTGGCGGCGAGCACCAGCCCGGAGAAGTCCAGGGTGGGGTCGAACTGCAGCAGCTGGACGGTGTCCTCGCTGGCGAACCCGGTCAGCTTGGCCGCGGCCACCGCGAGCGAGCCCAGCAGCGCGCTGAGCGCGAGCCCGAACAGGGTGCCCAGCAGCGCCGTCGTCGTCCGGGCCGAGAAGCCGTGGGCCAGGTAGAGGACGACGAACATGATCGCCGAGGAGCCCACCAGGCTGACCCAGATCGGCGAGGAGCCCTCCAGCAGCGCCGGGAGCATGAACTGCAGCAGGACGACGAAGGCGAAGCCCAACCCGAGCAGGGCCAGCAGCCCGCGCAGCCGGGCGACCGCGCCGACCACCAGCGTGAAGGCGAGCGCCAGGACGATGATCGGGGTGCTGCGGGGGAAGTCCTGGAAGGCGTAGGTCGCCTGGCCGGTGTCCACGCCGGGGTCCCGGTTGAGCACCAGCTCGTCGCCGACCCGCACGCCCTCGGCGATGACCTCCGGCGGCACCTCGACCTGCACGTAGTCCCCCGCGCTCTCGCCGTCGGCGATGACCATCACCGCGGTGCCGCAGGTCTGCGCCGGCGCGTTGCCGGTGGCCTCGGCGCACTGGAAGGTCTCCAGCGTCGCGATGGTCGCCTCCGGGTAGGTCGTGCCCGGCGGCAGGAACGACTCGGCGGCCTGCTGGGCCGCCGTCTTCTCCCCGCCGGGCCACAGCAGCCCGAGCCCGACCAGGGTGGCGAGCCCGATCGGCACGAGGACGACGAGCATCAGCCGGACGGCGCGACGCCGCCGGGCGGTGACCGCGGGGTCCGCCGGGAGGGCCGCTCCGGTCTCGGGTCCGTGGCTGTGGGAGTGGGCCGGCACCTCGTCAGGCTAGGTCCCGGCGGCACCGATCACCGCCCCGACGGCCCGGAGCGGAGGTCGCGTCCGCCACTCGCCGGTCAGCCGGCGGGTGCCTCGACCGGCCCCAGCAGCCCGGCGCCGGCCAGGTAGCCCGCGAGCAGCGCGGCGGCCACCTCGCCGACGACCTCGTCGCCGGGCAGGAACCGCGGCGAGTGCAGCCCGGGCCGCCGGCCGTCGGCGGTCTCCGGTCCCCCGTCGACGCCGAGGAAGAGCATCAGCCCCCGGTGGCCGGTGCAGAAGTGAGAGAAGTCGTCGGCGCCGAAGGACCGCCAGCCGTCGTCCACGGTGACCCCGCCGCGCGCCAGCCAGGGCACGGTGGCCCGGGCGATCTCCGGGTCGTTGGCGAGCACCGGCTCGTTGCTCTCGCTGTGCACCGTCGCGGTGCAGCCGTAGGCGGTCGCGGTGTGCTCGGCGACGTCGGTGAGCGCCTGCAGCAGCAGCTCCCGGTCCTCCTCGCGCATCACCCGCAGGCCGCCGCGGGCGCGGGCGGTGTCCGGCACGACGTTGAACGACGCCCCGGCGTCGAGCTGGGTGACCGCCAGCACCGCCCCGACGGTCGGGTCGACCCGGCGGCTGACCAGCTGCTGCAGGTTGACCACGATCGCGGCCAGCGCGAGCACCGGGTCCAGCGTGGTGTGCGGGTAGCCGCCGTGCCCGCCGTGGCCGGTGACGGTGACGGTGAACTCGTCGGTGGCGGCGTTGACCGGGCCCGGCGTCGCGTTGACGACGCCGGCGGCCAGCTGCGGCTGCACGTGCGCGGCGACGACGGAGTCGACCCGCTCCTCGGTGAGCACGCCGGAGGCGACCACGTCGGCGGCCCCGGACGGCGAGCGCTCCTCGCGCGGCTGCAGCAGCAGGACCAGCGGCGCCGGCCCGCCCACCCGGGCCACCGCGCGGGCGACGGCGACCAGGCCGGCCAGGTGCGCGTCGTGCCCGCAGGCGTGCATCACCCCCGTGGTCGACGTCCAGGGCACGCCGGTCGCCTCGTCGACGGCGAGCCCGTCCAGCTCGGCGCGCAGCGCGACGCAGCGGCCGGGCCCGTCGACGACCCGGACCAGCCGGCCGGTGCCGGCCACCGGGCGCCCCTCCCCCAGGCCGAGGGCGGCCACCACGGCGTCCGCGGTGTCCTGCTCCTCGCCGGACAGCCGCGGGTCGGCGTGCAGCCGGTGGCGGAGCTCGACGGCGGCCGGCAGCTCCTCGGCCACCGCGGCCGAGAGCCGGTCGAACCAGGTCTCCAGCGCGGGGTCGGGCTCACCGGGCGGCACGGGGGCATGGACGTCGGGTGCGCTCACCCGGCGATCCTCCCGGACCGGCGTTGCGGGCAGGTGTCAGGCGTCCAGCCGGTAGGCCCGCCGGGCGTTGCCGGCGCCGATCATCGCGGCGACCCGGGCGGCGTCCGACGCGGTCCACGCGTCCTCGGCGACCCCCTCGGCCAGGTAGCGGCCCAGGCCGCGCCGGAAGAGCCCGGTGCCCAGCAGGTACAGCTCGGCGAGGCCGAAGGCGTCGGAGGAGAACAGCACCTTGCCGAAGGGGGCCAGCTCGAGCAGCTCGCGCTGCAGCGCCCCGGAGCGGTGCCCGAGGTTGTGGGTGGCCAGCCCGACGTCGACGAACACGTGGCCGAAGACCTGGGCCAGGAAGCCGGCGTTGCGGTGGAACGGGTAGTTGTGCAGCAGGGTCACCGGCACCCCGGCGGGTTCGGTGGCCCGCAGCAGGTCGGTGAGCAGCAGCGGGTCGCAGCGGTGCAGGTCGACGTCGGCGTCGCCGTACCCGACGTGGAACTGGACCGGCAGCCGCAGGTCGATGCCGCTCCAGACCAGGAACCGGTGCAGGACCGGGTCGGCGATCCGCGGCCGGCCACCGGCGGCCACCTCGGTGAGCACCGACGCGGCGGCCAGCGCCACCTCGGCGTCCGAGGGCCGGGCGCCCTCCAGCGCGAGGCCGACCCGGTAGGCGGCGATCGACTTGACCCCGGCGGCGTGCTCGGTGCGCGAGGCCAGCCGGGTGCGGAACAGCTCGGCGAAGCCCGCGGCGCTGCCGCCCTCGGCGAGCACCTCCTCGGCGAGGGCCTCCAGCCGGACGATCTCGCGGGCCTGCCCGCCGGCGAGCGCCGCCAGCTCGGTGGGCGTGGTGATCGGCTCGGGCAGGTAGCCGGTGTCGACCAGGAAGGTCTGCGTGCCGGTCGCGGCCATCAGCCGGCGGTTGACCTCGTCGGCGCCCAGCTCGGCCCGCCGGGCCAGGTACTCCTCGGCCGGGGCGTGCGCCGGCAGGTCGAGCACCGGCGCGCACCAGCGGCGGACGGCGAAGCCGATCTGCGAGTCGAACAGCGAGCCGCCGAGCGGTCCCGGGCCCGCCGCCTCGGTCAGCATCGCCTCGAACTCCGGCCGCTCGAGGTCGCGCCGCACCAGGCCGTGGCAGTGGTGGTCGACGAGCGGGAGGTCGGCGAGGTCGGGGTCCAGGTGGACGTGCTGGTCGCTCACCGGGACAGTCTGGCCCGGGGCCGGCACCGACCTACAGTCGGCCGCATGGCGACCTCCTGGACGACGGCGGACATCCCCTCCCAGGCCGGTCGCACCGCCGTGGTCACCGGCGGCAACAGCGGGCTGGGGCTGGCGACCGCGCGGGCGCTGGCCGCGGCCGGTGCCCGGGTGGTGCTGGCCGTGCGCGACGAGGCCCGCGGCTCGGCGGCGGCCGCCGCGCTGCCCGGGGAGGTCGAGGTGCGGCGGCTCGATCTCGCCGACCTGTCCTCGGTGCGCGCGTTCGCGGCCGGCTGGACCGGCGACCTCGACGTCCTGGTGGCCAACGCCGGGATCATGGCCGTGCCGCAGGCCCGCACCACCGACGGGTTCGAGCTGCAGTTCGGCACCAACCACCTGGGGCACTTCGCGCTGACCAACCTGCTGCTGCCGCACGTCACCGACCGGGTGGTCACGGTCTCGTCGATGCTGCACCGCTCGGGGCGGATCGTCCTGGACGACCTCAACTGGGAGCGGCGGCGCTACTCCGCCTCCGGCGCGTACGGGCAGTCGAAGCTGGCCAACCTGCTGTTCACGCTGGAGCTGCAGCGCCGGCTGACCGACGCCGGGTCAGCGGTGCGGGCCACCGCGGCCCACCCGGGCTGGGCAGCGACGAACCTGCAGGGGAGGTCGGGCAGCCGGGTCACGGACGCCGCGATGGCGCTGGGGAACCGGCTGGTCGCGGTCAGCGCCGAGCAGGGCGCGCTGCCCACGCTGTACGCGGCGGTCGCCGACGTGCCCGGCGGCAGCTTCGCCGGCCCGGGCGGCCGGCTGCTGCGCGGCGCCCCCACCCTGGTCGACCGCAGCGCGGCGGCGTTCGACGACGGGACGGCCCGCCGGCTGTGGACGGCGTCGGCCGAGCTCAGCGGCGTCGACTTCCCGGCGTCGCTGCCGCGCTGACCCGGGTGCGGGGCTCGGCCGCCAGGGCCGCGCCGACCAGCAGCACGGCCGCGACGACGAACGCCGCGGGCGCCCCCGCCCGGTCGGCGACGACGCCCAGCACCAGCGCGCCGGCCGCCTGACCGACCGTCAGCCCGACGAACAGGACGGCGGCCGCCTGCGGGGCCGCGGCCGGCACCCGATGCGCTCCCCAGGCGAGCAGCACGCCGCTGAGCACCACGAAGGCGCAGCCGAACGCGGCGAGGGCGAGCCCGGCGGGGACGGCTGCGCCCGGGAGGGCGGCGAGGAGCAGCACGGCGGCGGTGGCCAGCGCGGCGGCACCTGCCCACGCCCGGCGGAGGCCGGCCCGCCCGACGAGGTCGCCGCTGAGCCCGCCCGCCAACCCCCCGGCGCCGAGGACGCACCACAGCAGGCCGGTGGTGGAGTCGGGCAGCCCGCCGTCGCGGGCGAGCAGGTCGCGGCCGAACGTCCAGACCGCAGCGCACCCGGCGCCGCCGAGGACCGCGGCGACCAGCGGCCGCGCCAGCGGACCCAGCGGCAGGCCGCTCCGGTCGTCGTCGCCGTCCTCGTGCCGGCCCACCTGCGCCCAGGCGGTGCGGCGGTCGGCCGCCCAGGTCGCCGCCAGCGCGAGCACCGCGAAGCCGGCCCACGCCCAGCGCCACAGCCCGGGCGCCGCCAGGACGAGCAGGCCGCCGGCGACGACGCCGGCCCCGGTGCCGCTGTTGACCACCGCCTGGGCCCGCTGCTCGACCGCCGGCCGCACCGTGGCGGTCACCGCCGCGACGAGCGCCGGGGTCGCGGCGCCGGCACCGCTGCCGGCGACCAGCACCCCGGCCGCGAGCACCCCGGCCGACGGGGCGGACGCGACCACCGCCGACCCCACGGCGGCCGTCCCCCCGGCCAGCCAGAGCGCCGTGCGGGCGCGCTGCCGGCCAACCTGCCGCTGGGCGAGCAGGGCGGTCAGGCAGTAGGCGAGGTAGCTGCCGGCCGCGATGCCGCCGGCGGTCGCCGCGGTGACGCCGAACTCGCCGCGGAACTGCGGGAGGAAGAGGCCGAAGCCGTAGCGGGCGAGCCCGTAGGTGACGGCGATGACCGCCAGGCCGGCGGGCACCAGTCCGGCTGCGGGGCGCTGTAACGATCGTTTCACCATAACGCTCGTTACAGTAGGGCCATGACCACATCGGCGCGCGAGCGCGTGCTCGCGGCGGCCGGCGAGCTGTTCTACGCCGCCGGCATCGCGGCGACCGGGGTCGACGCGGTGCTGGCGCGGGCCAGGGTGTCGCCGGCGACGATGTACGCCCACTTCGCCGGCAAGGACGGCCTGGTCGCCGCCTACCTCGAGGACCGCCACACCACCTGGCGGCAGACCTGGGACGCGGTGCTCGCCGAGCGGAGCGACCCGGTCGAGCGGCTGCTGTCGCTGTTCGACGCGGTCACCCGCTACCGCGAGCAGCAGGGCAACCGGCGCGGCTGCGCCTTCCTCGCCGCCGCGACCGAGCTGCCGCCCGGCCACCCCGGCCAGCGGTGGCTGGTGGCCGACTCCACGCTGCTGACCGGACGGCTGCGCGACCTCGCCGCGGCCGCCGGCCTGCCCGACCCCGACGACGCCGCGGCCACGCTGCTGCTGCTCTACGACGGGGCGCTGAGCCGGGAGGCCCGCACCGCGACCACCCCGGAGCTGCCCCCCGACGACCCGTTCGGCCGCGCCCGGCGGCTCGCGGCGGGGTGGATCGTGGCCCGCTGACGTCACGGGGCGGACACGGTCCCGTGGTGCGCGACGGGACGGCGTGGTGCAGTGGGCGCGTGTCCGTCGCAGACAAGCTGGACCGCCTGCAGCGCCGGCACCGGGCAGCGGGGTTCCCGATCGCCGTCGTCTACAAGTACGTCGACGACTCCGGCCCCTACCTGGCCGCGCTGATCACCTACTACGCCTTCGTCTCGCTCTTCCCGCTGCTGCTGCTGTTCTCCACGGTGCTGAGCAGCGTGCTGGCCGGCGACCCGGAGCTGCAGCAGCGGCTGCTGGACTCCGCGCTCAGCCAGTTCCCGGTGGTCGGCGACCAGCTGGGCACCCCGGAGGAGCTCAGCGGCGGGGTCGTCGGTGTCGTCGTCGGCATCCTCGGCGCGCTGTACGGCGGGCTCGGGGTCGCCCAGGCGGTCCAGTACGCGATGAACACCGCCTGGTCGGTGCCGCGCAACAGCCGGCCCAACCCCTTCCTGGCCCGTGGCCGCAGCCTGCTGCTGCTGGGCACCGCCGGGATCGCCGTGCTGGGGACGACGGCGCTGTCGACCCTCGGCTCGGGCAATGCCGGCTCGCTGGGCACGGTGCTGCGGATGCTGGCGCTGGTCGGCTCGATCACCGTGAACGGCATCGTCTTCGTCTTCGCGTTCCGGCTGGCCACCGCCCGGCACCTGACCATCCGGCAGGTCGCCCCCGGGGCGCTGATCGCGGCGGTCCTGTGGCAGCTGCTGCAGACCTTCGGCGTCGCCTACGTCAGCCGCGTCATCAGTACCGCCAGCGCGACGAACGGCGTGTTCGCCCTGGTCCTCGGCCTGCTGGCGTTCCTCTACCTGGCCGCGGTCGTGGGCGTGCTGTGCGTGGAGATCAACGTGGTGCACGTCCAGCGGCTGTGGCCCCGCGCGCTGCTCACCCCGTTCACCGACGACGTCGACCTCACCCCCGGCGACCGGCGCAGCTACACCGGCCAGGCCAAGGCGCAGCGCCAGAAGGGCTTCGAGACCGTGCACGTCACCTTCGACCCGCCCGATCGCAGCACCAGCTCCTGAGCGCCGCGGGCCTGGCAGGCTGCACCGGGTGACCGTCGACCGCGCGCTGCTGTTCCGCCTCGCCACCAGCCGGCGCTGGGAGCAGCTGGTCACGGCCGCCCCGGGCGGTGAGGCCCGTGCCTGGCGGGCGGCCTCGCGCTACGTCGCCGGCCGCACCCGGCCCGAGGCGGTGCAGGCCACGGCCGGGCTGCTCGCCCAGGGGCACGGGGTGAGCGTGGACCTCTTCGGCGAGCTCGTCGACGACCCCGCCGAGGCCGACCGGGTGCGCGACGACTACCTGGAGCTGGCCGCCGAGCTCCCGGCCGGCGACGTGTGGCTCTCGATCGACCTCAGCCACCTCGCCCTGGACGTCGACCCCGCCGGTGCGGCGGACCGGCTCGCCGCGGTCGCCGCCGCGCTGCCCCCCGGGAGGCGGCTGCAGGTGGGCGCCGAGGACGCCGGCCGCACCGACGCCGTCCAGGGCTGCCTGCTCGAGGTGGCCGGGCGGGGGCTGGCGCACCGGCTGGCCGGCACCCTGCAGGCCAACCTGCGGCGCACCCCCGACGACCTCCCCGCGCTGACCGCCGCCGGGGTGCACGTGCGGCTGGTCAAGGGCGCCTACCTCGAGGCCGCCGGCGCGTACCCGCACGGCGAGCCGACCGACCTGGCGTTCCTCCGGCTGGGCGCCCGGCTGGCCGAGACCGGAGCGCCCTGGTCGATGGCCACCCACGACGGCCGGCTCCGCGAGGCGCTGCTGATGGCCGTCGGCACCGTGCCGGTCGAGCACCTGTTCGGCGTGCGGCCGGAGGTGCTCGACGAGCTGCGCGACCGCGGCGTGCCGACCCGGGTGTACCTGCCCTACGGCCCGGCCTGGTTCCGCTACTGGATGCGCCGGGTGGCGGAGTCCCGCGGGGCCTGACCCTCGGCGAGCTGCTCCTCCTCGCGGGCGCCCAGCTCGGCAGCGGTCAGCGCGGCCCCGGCCCGCTGGGCCATCGCCGGGGCCACCAGCACCGCCACCAGCCCCACCAGCAGCCAGCCCCCGGCGACGATCGGGAACCAGAACGCCGGCCCGTCCTCGTGGGCGGGGTAGGGCGCCACGTTCCGGTAGATCGTGTAGCCGAGCACGACGAGAGCCAGCACCGGGACGACCACCTGCCACCTCGGCACCGCCGGCATCCGGCGCTGGATGAAGACCAGGCGGATCGCGCCGACCGTGGTCAGCAGGTAGGCGACCAGCAGGATCAGCGTGCCGATGGTGCCCGACCACAGGAAGGTGTCGAAGGCCTCCGCGTCGAATCCGACCGCGCACACCACCTGGACCAGCGCCATGACCGCGGTGACGGCGATCGCCGCGACCGCCGGGGTGCCGGCCGGGGTGGTGGCGGCCAGACCGCTGGCGCGCGCGGGGTCGCGGCGGGTGTCCCGGGCGAAGGCGTAGGTGAGCCTGGAGGCGCCGACCACGCAGGCCAGGCAGCAGCCGAACGCGCTGATCGCCGCGCCGAGGGTGATCAGGTCGCCCACCCAGCCGGCGATGTAGCTGCTGCCCAGGTCGCCGAGCAGCGACGGGGAGGAGGCGAACGCGGCCACCCCGGCCTCGTCGGTGCCGAAGGCCATCATCTCGATCGCGGTGACCACCACGAAGTAGACGCCGCCGAAGACCGCCGTGCCGAGGATCGCCCGCGGGATGTCCTTGCGGGGGTTGCGGGCCTCCTCGCCGAGGGTCGCCGCGGCCTCGAAGCCGGCGAAGGAGAGGAACCCGAAGACCACGCCCAGGAACACCGCGGACAGCTCGGTGCCGGGGGCGACGGTGAAGACGTCGAGGGTGAAACCGGCGTCCGGCGAGGGGGCGCCGGCGGGGACGTTGCCCGACACCAGCCGCACCAGCACGATCGCGCTGATCACCAGGATGAGCGCGATGGTCAGGCCCTCGACGGTGAGCAGCACCGACGTGCCGCGCCGGGCCGGCACGATGGTCAGCGCCAGCGCGGCGACGAGGGCGACGCCGGCGAGCAGGAAGGGCGCCCACGACGGCGGGCTCGGCCAGATGCCGACCTCCTGCAGGAACGCGGTGCCGAAGATGCCGGTCGCGCTGGAGGTGACCACGCCGTAGAAGCAGTAGGTGCCGAGCAGCCCGAAGCCGGAGACCAGCCCCGCGCGGGGGCCCAGCGTCGCGCCGACGAAGGCGTAGACCGAGCCGGCGTGGTGGAAGTACTGGCACAGCCGGACGAAGCCGTAGGCCACCAGCAGCACGCCGATCGCGGCGAGCAGGAAGGCCAGCGGGACGGCACGGCCGACGGTGCCCGCGGTGCCCTGCGGGTTGATGTTGGCCGCCATGGACGGTGCCATCAGCGCGACCGAGAGACCGACCGCCTGCCAGACCGACAGCGACCGGGTCAGGCCGCCGGACGTGGGCTGCTGGCTGCTGGTGGCCCCGTCGGGACGGGGGGTCGAGACGGCCATCGGAGCGCTCCTCGGGCTCACCGGTTGCGCCGGGCAACGGCGCGTGGCGAGAGTGTGCCCGGCCCGGGGCCTCCGGGGGAGGTCGTCATGCACTCTTCACCTGACGGTGACACCGCCCCCGCGAGGCTGGGCACGGACCCGGGGCGGCGCGCGGCCGGAGCGAGGAGACACGGAGGCACCGATGGAGCTGCACGAGCGGGACGAGCGACGGGCCGCGGCCGAGGCGGTGCTGGGTGAGCTGGCCGAGGCCGGGGTGGTCGGCGTCGTCCTGCCCTGGGTCGACACCAGCGGGATCACCCGGGTGAAGTCCGTGCCGCTGGCGAGGCTGCCCGGCGCGGCCCAGTGGGGCGTGGGGATGAGCCCGGTCTTCGACGGCTTCCTGGTCGACGACTCGATCGTGGCCGGCAGCTACGCCGGCAGCGCGATCGGCGACCTGCGGCTGCACCCCGACCTCTCCCGGCTGACGGTGCTGGCCGGCCAGCCCGGCTGGGCCTGGGCGCCGGTCGACCGGTACACCCAGGACGGCGAACCGCACGTGCAGTGCTCGCGCTCGCTGCTGCGCCGGCTGGTCGGCGGGTACGCCGACGAGGGGCTGACCCTCAAGGCGGCGGTCGAGGTCGAGTGGGCGCTCGGGGTCGGCAGCCTGCCCGAGGGCGCCGACCCGGACGCCTTCGTCCCCGCCCTGGCCGGCCCGGCCTACGGCATGACCCGGCACGTCGAGGTCTCCGACTACGCCCGCGACCTGCTCCAGGCGCTGGCCGACCAGGGCGTCGCCGTCGACCAGTTCCACCCCGAGTACGCCGCCGGGCAGCTGGAGGTCTCCGTCGCCGCGCAGGACCCGGTGGCCGCCGCGGACACCGCGCTGCTGGTGCGGCACACGATCACCGCCGTCAGCATGGAGCACGGGCTGCGGGCCTCCTTCTCCCCCAAGGTCACCGCCGACGGCGTGGGCAACGGCGGGCACGTGCACCTGTCGGTGTGGCGGGACGGGCAGAACCTGATGAGCGGCGGGCCGGGCACCTTCGGGCTGACCGCCGAGGGCGAGGCGTTCACCGCCGGCCTGCTCGAGCACCTGCCCGGGCTGCTGGCGATCGGCGCCCCGAGCGTCGCCTCCTACCTGCGGCTGGTGCCCTCGCACTGGGCGGGGGCGTTCGCCGTCTGGGGGCTGGAGAACCGCGAGGCCGCCGTCCGCTTCGTCACCGGCCCGAGCGGTCACCGGCAGGCCGCGGCCAACGTCGAGGTGAAGTGCGTCGACGGCGCCGCGAACCCGTACCTGCTGATGGCCGGGCTGCTCGCCGCCGGCCGGGCGGGGATGCGCGCCGGCGCGACGCTGCCCGACCCGGTCGGCATCGACCCCGGGTCGCTGTCCGAGGAGGGACGCCGCGAGGCCGGCATCACCGCGCTCCCGGCCTCCCTCGAGGAGGCGGTCCGCGCCTTCGAGTCCGACACCGAGCTGACCGGGGTGTTCGGCACCGAGCTCGCCACCACCATCGTCGAGGTGCGCCGCGGCGAGATCGCGCTGTTCGCGGGCACCTCGCCGGAGGGGGTCACCCGGGCCGTCCGCTGGCGGTACTGAACCTGCAGGCGTCACTGGAAGATTTCTGCGGTGGAGATGTTTACTCCAGACGCCGGATGAGGTAATCTCCAGTTGCCGCTGGAGGTTCGCCTCGGGCGGCAGACAACTGGACACCGAACCACCGCACGATCTCCCGGAGGCCGCAGCCATGATGCTGACTTCCAACGACCCGTTCGCCGCCACGTCCGCTGCTCTGCGCGCGCTGGACCAGCTCACCGGCCGCGGGGGCACGACGACCGCCCGCCCGCTGGCCGGGATGCCGATGGACGCCTACCGGGTGGGTGACAACTTCGTCGCCCACTTCGACCTGCCCGGCGTCGACCCCGGCTCCATCGACCTGCAGGTCGAGGGCACCACGCTGACCATCAGCGCCGAGCGCTCGGTCCCGCAGATCGAGGGCGCGCAGTGGCAGGTCGCCGAGCGCCCGTTCGGCAGCTACACCCGGCAGCTGGTGCTGGGCCGCAGCCTGGACACCGAGCGGCTGGAGGCGAGCTACCACGACGGCGTGCTGACCGTGAGCATCCCGGTCGCCGAGAAGGCGAAGGCCCGCAAGATCACCGTGACCCGGGCGGACACCCCGGCCGCGGTGGAGGCGCACACGATCGAGGGCCAGCAGCCCGCGGTCGAGAGCTGATCAGCACCACCCCGAGGGAGGGGCGGGACCGGTGGTCCCGCCCCTCCTCGCGTTCCCGGGAGACGAGATGACCACCGACCCGCTCCAGCCGCTGGACGACCCCGACCACCCGGTGCTGACCATGAGCCAGGCCGCCGAGCTGCTCGGCGTGCAGGCCGCCTTCCTGCGCAGCCTGGACTCCAGCGGCGTGCTGCACCCGCACCGCTCCCCCGGTGGCCACCGCCGCTACTCCCGGCACCAGCTGCAGCTCGCCGCCCGGGTCCGGGTGCTGCTGGACGACGGCCACCTCCTCGCCTCGGCCCAGGTCATCGTGCAGCTGGAGGACGACCTCGCCGACGCCCGGGACCAGCGCGACGCGGCCCTCCGAGACCGTCATCCGGTCGCCGGTGAGCAGGCGAACACTCACAGCCAAGTGACAGATGGGTCACAGAACCCACCAAAGCGTGTGGAAGATCCACTCGCCGGGCACTGACCGGCCATGGCAACAAGTGATCGCAACTCCACGCACGGTCGCACACTCGAGCACACCCGCCCGGCGAACACCACGGGCGCGCACGTCGCCACCGCCGGCGTCGTCGTCTTCCTGATCGCGACGTTCCTGGACTGGGTGTCCACCGAGGGCGCAGACAGCACCTCCGGCTCCGGCTACGAGACCGACACGACCATCCCGCTGGTCGCCTTCCTGGGCGTCGGCCTGGCCGTCGCCCTGCAGTACGCCGCCAACCGCGCCCGGGGCCGCCAGCACCGTGGCCTGTCGCTGACCGCCATGGCCGTCGGCATCGCCGCCGTCCTGCTGTCGCTGAGCTACGTCATCGACGTGCCGGGCGCCTTCGAGCGCGGCGCCGACCTGTCCACCGAGATCGGCGCCTGGATCGGCCTGCTCGGCGGCATCGTCTGGTCCGTCGGGGCCGGCCTGCTGGCCAAGGAGCCCGAGGGCGACGACGACTGGGACGACTCCACGACCACCGAGGCGCACCGCACTCGCTGATCCGCCGCACGGCCGCACCGGCCGCGCCTCCCCCCCGCACGGGCACCCGACTGCAGGCCACACGCCTGCGGACGGGTGCCCGTTCGGCGTCCTCAGGGCACCAGCACCAGCTTGCGGTGCGCCGAGGCCACCTGCCGCTGCCACACCCGGGCGACGTCGGCCAGCGGCGCGCGCTCGACCTCCACCGCGATCCGGCCGGCCGCCGCGTGGCCGGTGAGCTCCACCCAGCCCGCGGCCACGACGTCGCGGGGCACGTGCCGGGTCGTGTAACCGAGCAGGTCGACCATCGACTCCCTGAACCCGCCCGCCGCCAGCTCGGCCGACGCCGCCGCCGAGTGGCCGATCTGCACGTGCCGCATGCCCCGCCGGGCGGCGCCCATCGCGGCCAGCGCGGGTACGCCCCAGACCGGGTCGATGGTCACGTCGACCCCGCCGTCGGCCGCCGTCCGGATCCGCTCCGCGAGCTCGGCCACCGACGGCTCGCCGGAGAGGTCGACCGTGGCGTCGGCGCCGAGGTCGGCCAGCCGCTGCAGCGAGCCGGCGTCCCGGGCGGCCGCCACCACCCGGCCGGCACCGAGCACCTTCGCGGCCTGGACGGCGATCTGGCCGAGCACCCCGCTGGCGCCGAGCACCAGCACCGTCTCCCCCGGCTGCAGGCGGGCCCGCCACTGCAGCGGCAGCCAGGCGGCCAGCCCGGCGATACCCATCGCCACGGCCAGGCCGTCCTCGAGCTGCTCGGGGACGTCGAGCAGCGAGTCGGCCGGGACGACGGTGCGCTGCGCCATCGCGCCGAAGGGCGCCACGCACCCGTTGAAGTAGACCCGCCGGCCCTCGACCGTGCCCACGCCCTCCCGCCCGGCGACCGAGGGGAACGGCGGCCGGGTGACGAACGCGCCCGCGGCGGTGGCGACGTCGACCGGGTTGACCCCCGCCACGCGCACGTCCACCACGACCTGGCCGGGGCCGGCCGCCGGCTCGTCGAAGGAGGTGAAGACGGGGGTGCCGGGCTCGGGCAGAACTGCTGCGTCCATCCCCCGACGCTAGGCGACCCCGGGGGCTACAGCTGGACGAGGGCGGGCAGCACCAGCAGCAGGGTGGGCAGCAGCAGCAGGGCGAGCGCGCAGGTCAGCGCGGCCCACCGCCCGGCGGCGGGCAGCGGCGCAGCCGGGGCGAGCAGCCGGCGCACCCGGACGGCGACCGCACCGCCGGTGACCGCCAGCGCGCCGTCCGGCAGCTGACCGCCGGCACCGGCCGCGACCGCGACGATCGCCGCCGCCAGCGTCCGGCGCGGGTCGGGCCCGGACAGCGAGCGCAGGGCCACGTCGTCCGCGCGCATCTCGACGAGGTCGCGCACCGCGTCGTGGGCGCGGTCGGCGGCGGGGAGCACCGGCAGAGCCGCGCGCCAGGCGACGAAGGGCAGCAGCAGCAGGTGGTGGTGCTCGGCGAGGTGCGCCCGCTCGTGGGCGACGACCGCCTCGACCTGGGCGCCGTCCAGCTCGTCGACCATCCCCGAGGAGAGCACCAGCAGCGGCCGGACGCCGGGGATGCAGAAGGCCACCGGCGCGGGGTGGTCCAGCAGCAGCGTCTCCGCGGCCGGCGTCGCCACCCCCGGTCGCACCACCAGCTCCAGCAGCGCGCGGTGCCGGCGCCGGGTGCGGGCGGTGCGGACGCCGGAGAGCACCAGCACCCCCAGCAGCTCCACGGCCAGCACGGCGGCGAGGGTCTGGGCGACCCAGTGGTCCCCGCGCACCGCCTCCTGCGCCGGCTGCCGGCTGACCCAGTGCCACCAGGCCTCCGGCAGCGAGTGGCCCCACGGGGCGAGCCCGTGCACCAGCAGCGCACCGATGATCGACAGGCCGCCGGCCAGCCCGATCGCCTGCCAGCAGACCAGCGCGACCAGCGGATCGCGGCGGGGCCAGGCCGCGCGGGCGAGCGCCGCGGGCACCGGCCACGCCAGCAGGGCGGCCAGCACACCCAGCGCGATCGCGCTCGCGGGGAGCACGGTCAGCGCTGCGGGGCGGCGTCCGGGTCGGCCGCGGCCAGCAGCTCCCGCAGCATGCGCACCTCGTCGTCCCCGACGCTGCCGACGAACCGGGCCAGCGCCGCCTGCCGGTCGCCGGCCTGGCCGAGCACCTCGTGCATGAGGTCGGCGACGTGCTCCTCGCGGCTGCCCCGGGCGCGGAACTGGCGGGGGCGGGCGTCGTCGTGCTCGACGAAGCCCTTCTGCTCCAGCCGGGTCAGCACGGTGTGCACGGTGGTGAGCGCGAGGTTCCGGCCGGCGAAGTCGTCGCGCAGCCGGGTGGCGGTGACCGGGCCCTCGACGGCCCACAGGTGCTCGAGCACGGTGCGCTCCAGCTCTCCCAGCGTGTTCACGGTCCTCCTGTCGGCCAGCTCACACGGCGTGTCTTCTACGAACTGTAGAAAGGGTCTTCTACTCGGCGTAGAAAGAACGTGTCGATCGTACGACAGCAGCAGAGGAGACCGCGGTGGACGTGTTGGACATCGCCCGCTGGCAGTTCGGGATCACCACCGTCTACCACTTCCTGATGGTGCCGCTGACCATCGGCCTGGGGATCCTGGTCGCGGTCATGCACACGATGTGGGTGCGCACCGACAAGCCCGAGTGGCTGCGGATGACCCGGTTCTGGGGCCGCATCTACCTGATCAACTTCGTCCTCGGGGTGGCCACCGGCCTGGTCCAGGAGTTCCAGTTCGGCCTGGCCTGGAGCGAGTACAGCCGCTTCGTCGGCGACGTCTTCGGCTCGCTGCTGGCGCTGGAGGCACTGCTCGCGTTCTTCCTCGAGTCGACCTTCCTGGGCCTGTGGATCTTCGGCTGGGGCCGGATCCCGAAGAAGGCGCACCTGGCGACCCTGTGGGCCGCGGTCATCGGCTCGGTGGTCAGCGCGTACTTCATCATCGCGGCCAACTCCTGGATGCAGCACCCGGTCGGGGTGGTCACCGACGACGCCACCGGCCGCCCGGTCCAGGTCGACTTCCTCGCCGTGCTGAGCAACAACACCGCGCTGGCCGCCTTCAGCCACACCATCGTCGCCGCGCTGATGGTCGCCGGCGCCGCCCTGGTGGGCATCGGCCTGTGGCACCTGCGCAAGCGGGCGCTGGCCGGCGCGCCCACCACGGACGTCGACCACTCGGTGTGGCGCCGCTCGGTGCGGCTCGGCGGCTACGTCTCGGTCGCGGCGTTCCTCCTCACCGCGGTCACCGGCGACATCCAGGGCAAGCTGATGTACGAGCAGCAGCCGCTGAAGATGTCCTCGGCCGAGGCGCTCTGCGAGACCGAGGCGCCGGCGCCCTTCTCCATCTTCGCGTTCAGCAAGTTCGGCAGCCAGGAGTGCGACGACGTCCACTCGTGGACGGTGCCCTACCTGCTCTCCTACCTCGCCCACGGCGACTTCTCCACCGCCGTCCCCGGCGTCAACGAGCTGCAGGCCGAGTACGAGGCCGCCTACGGCGAGACCTACCCCGACGACCCGTCGTACGGGGACCTGGCCGGCGAGCCGATCGACTACACCCCGCTGCTGGCGGTCACCTACTGGAACTTCCGGCTGATGATCGGCATGGGCATGGCCTCGGCCGCGGTGGGCGCCTACGCCCTGTGGGCCACCCGCAAGGGCCGGGTCCCGACGTCGAAGACCGGTGTGTACGGCTCGCTGCTGGCGATCGGTGCCCCGTTCGTCGCCAACGCGTCGGGGTGGATCTTCACCGAGATGGGCCGCCAGCCCTTCGTCGTCTACCCGAACCCCGACGTCCCCCGGGCCGACCAGGTCTACTTCTTCACCGCCCAGGCCGTCTCCCCCGGCGTCAGCGCCGGCGAGGTGCTCACCTCGCTGATCACCCTCACCGCCGTCTACGGCGCGCTCGCGGTGGTCGAGCTGTGGCTGCTGGTCCGCTTCGTGCGCGGCGGCGTCACCTCCGGCGACGGGGCGCCCACGCCCGGGCACACCCCGGAGGGCACGCCGGACGACGACCTGCCCGGGGGCCGCGACAAGCACGAGGACGACGTCCTCTCGTTCGCCTACTAGGAGAGACCGACCATGGACCTGCAGACCGTCTGGTTCGTCGCCGTCGCGGTGCTCTGGACCGGCTTCCTGCTGCTGGAGGGCTTCGACTTCGGGGTGGCCGCCCTGCTGCCGGTGCTCGGCCGCAAGCCCGCCGACCGGCACCTGATGCTCCGCTCGATCGGCCCCCTCTGGGACGGCAACGAGGTCTGGCTGATCACCGCGGCCGGCGCGGTCTTCGCCGCCTTCCCGGGTTGGTACGCCACCTGGCTGCCCGCGCTGTACCTGCCGTTCGTGCTGGTGCTGTTCGGGCTGATCATCCGGGCGGTGGCGTTCGAGTGGCGGCACTCGCACCACACCGCCCAGTGGGACACCACCTGGACGCACGTCATCACCGGCGGGTCGCTGATCGCGGCCCTGGGCATCGGCGCCGCGCTCGGGGCCACCACCCTCGGCCTGCCGGTCGACGCCGACGGCAACCGGGTCGGCGGCGCCTTCGCCGGCGTCGGCTGGCCTGCGGTGCTCGGCGCCGTCGCGGTGCTGTCGTTCTCGCTGGTCCACGGCGCGGTCTTCCTCGCGCTGAAGACCGACGGCCCGGTGCGGCTGGCCGCCCGCCGGTTCGCCCGCCGCTGGTCGCCGGTGGCCGCCGTGCCGCTGCTGGTCTGGGCCGGGCTGGTCCAGCTGCGCGACGGCACGACGGCCACCGCGGTGCTCTGGCTGGTCGCCGCGCTCGCCGTGCTGGTCACCTGGACCCGCGTCCGCGTCGACCGCGAGGGCCAGGCCTTCACCGCCTGGGCCGTGGTGCTGCTGGGCTCGGCGGCGACCATCTTCGGGTCGGCCTACCCGGTCGTCGTCCCCTCGACGATCGACCCCGCCTTCGACGTCACCATCTCCGACGCCTCGGTCAGCGACTACACGCTCACGGTGATGACCTGGGCGGCCGGCGTCGGCCTGCCCGTGGTGCTGGGCTACCAGGCCTGGACCTACTGGGTGTTCCGCAAGCGGCTGACCGCCGAGCCGGAGACCCCCGCGGAGCCGGTGCACGTATGAGCTCCGACCGCGCGCGCGGGCCGCTCGGCGCGCTGGCCGGGGTCCCCGGGCTGACCGGGGCGCTGGCCCGCGCCGCCGTGCTGGCGCTGGTCCAGACGGCCGGCGTGGTCCTGCTCGCCGCGGGGCTCGCCCGCGCGGTGGCCGACGTCGCCGCCGGGACGACCCCGGGCACGCCGCTGCTGGTGGCGCTGGCCGGCGCCGCGGTGCGGGCGGCCGCCGGCGGGCTGGGCAGCGTCGTCGCCACCCGGGACGCCCGCCGGGCCGAGGACACCCTGCGCCGCCGGCTGCTCACCCGGTTGCTGGACGGCGAGGGCGAGGCCGTCACCGCGGCCGGCGGCACCGGCCCGGCCGCCGTGCTGGCCGCCACCCGGCTGCACGACCTCGGGCCCGCCCTGGCCACCTACCTGCCCGCGCTGGCGTCCACGATCGTCGTCCCGCCGGTGCTGCTCGTCGTCCTGGGCGTCACCGACTGGCTCTCCGCGCTGCTGGTCGCGGTGACCCTGCCGCTGGTGCCGCTGTTCATGGCCCTCGTCGGGCTGCACACCCGGGACCAGACCGCCGAGGCCGCCCGCGCGCTGGACCGGATCGCCGGGCACGTCGCCGAGCTGGTCCGCGGCCTGCCGGTGCTGGTCGGGCTGGGCCGGGCCGCCGACCAGCTGACCGCGCTCACCGACCTGGGCGAGGCGCACCGCCGCCGCACGATCGCCACGCTGCGGATCGCGTTCCTGTCCTCCCTGGTGCTCGAGGTGCTGGCCACGCTGTCGGTCGCGCTGGTCGCGGTCACCGTCGGCATCCGGCTCACCCACGGCTCCATGGGCCTGGACGTCGGCCTGCTCGCGCTGCTGCTGGCGCCCGAGGCGTTCGCGCCGCTGCGCGCGCTGGGCTCGGCGCACCACGCCTCCGAGGACGCCGCCGAGGCCGCCGCCGCCGCCCGGGCCGTGCTGGCCACCCCCGCGCCGCGACCGCTGGTCGAGGAGCCACCGGCCGGCGAGCTGCGCGGCATCGCCGTCACCGGCCTGACCGTCGGCTTCCCCGGCCGTGGCGCCCCCGCCGTCTCCGGCCTCGACCTCACCGTCGCCCCCGGTGAGCTCGTCGCGCTGCGCGGACCCAGCGGGTCGGGCAAGTCCACCGTGCTCGCCGTCCTCGCCGGTCAGCTGCTCGACGGCGGCGCCGCCGAGGTCAGCGGCACCGTGCTGCGCCCGGCCGACGTCGCCGTCGTCCCGCAGTTCCCCACGACCGTCGCCGGCACGGTGGTCGACGAGCTGCGCCGGCACGCCGGGGACGTCGACGACGCGCGGGCCACCGACCTGGCCGACACCGCGCTGGAGTGGGTCGAGGGCGTGCACCTGCGCGACCGCGCCTGCCGCACCCTCTCCCCCGGCGAGCTGCAGCGGGTCGCACTGGCCCGGGCGCTGGTGCGGGTGCTGCGCGGCGCCCGGGTGCTGCTGCTGGACGAGCCGACCGCCTCGCTGGACGCCGAGTCGACCGCGGTCGTCGCCGAGCTGCTGCTGCGGCTGCGCGGCTCGCTGGTCACCGTGCTGGTCACGCACGAGCCGGCGCTGGCCGCGCTCGCCGACCGCACCGTCGACCTGCCCGGCGCCGACCCCGACCTGCCCCCGCTGACCACCGTCCCGGCGGCCACCACCCCCAACCCGGCCGCCAGCACCCCTGCACCAGCTCTCGGCGCCGGATCCGGCCCGGAGTTCGGCGCCGAGACCGGGCTGTCCTGGCCGCGGCGGGCGGTCGCCCGGGCGGTCGCGTACGGCGCGGCCTCCAGCGCGGCCGGCATCGCGCTGACCGCGGTCTCCGGCTGGCTCATCGTCCGGGCCGCCGAGCAGCCGCCGATCCTCACCCTGATGGTGGCGATCGTCGCCGTCCGCGGGTCCGGGCTGGGCCGCGCGGTGCTCCGCTGGCTGGAGCGGCTGGCCAGCCACGACGCCGCCTTCCGGCTCGCCTCGACCACCCGGCTCCGGCTGTGGACGGCGCTGGTCGCCCAGGGCCCGGCGGCCGACCGCACCCCCGGCCGGGCGCTGGCCCGGGTGGTCGGCGACGTCGGCCTCCTGCAGGACCTGTCGGTTCGGGTGGTGACCCCGCCGCTGGTCTCGGCCGTCGTGCTCACCGGGACCGCGGCGGTGCTCACCGTGCTCGACCCGCTGGCCGGCGGGCTGGTCGCCGCGGTGCTCGTAGCCGCCGTGCTGGCCGTGCTGGGCGTGCACCGCTGGGCCGACCGCGGCGTCGCCCGGTCCGCCGCCGAGCTGCAGACGGTGACCCTGCGGGAGACCACCGCGACGTTGGAGGCCGCCGGCGACCTTCGGGTGCACGGCCTGGCGCCGTCCGCCGTCGACCGGCTCGACGACCTGGGCCGGCGGCAGGGGCGGGCCGCGCAGGCCGGTGCCGCCGCGGCTGCCGTCGGCGACGCGATCGCGGTGCTGGCCACCGGCGCCGCCGCCGTGCTGGCGCTCGCCGTCGGTGCCGCCGCGGTGCGCGCCGGGGAGATGTCCGCCCCGGTGGCCGCCGTGCTGGCGCTGGCCCCGCTGGCCCTGCTCGAGCCGCTCACCGCCATCGGGGCCGCCCGCCGCAACCGGCTGGCCTGGCTCGACGCGCGGGCCCGGGTCGAGGCGGTGCTCGCCGAGCCGGTGGCCGCCGACCCCGCTCCGGCCGACCGGCTGCCCGCGCCGTCACCGGTGCGCGAGCTGGCCGCCGAGCACCTCACCGCCGGCTGGCCGGGCCGCCCGGCGGTGCTGCACGACCTCGACCTGCTCGCCACCGCCGGCGCCGGCTGGCTGGTGGTCACCGGGCCGTCCGGCTCGGGCAAGTCGACGCTGCTCGCGGTGCTGATGGCCGCGCTGCGCCCGACCTCCGGTGACCTGGTGCTCGGCGACGGCCGCCGTCCGGTGCCGGTCGACCGGCTGACCCGAGCCGACGTCCAGGCCGCGATCGCCTGGTGCCCGCAGGACGCGCACGTCTTCGACGCCTCGGTGCGCGCCAACCTCGCCCTCGCCCGGCCCCGCGGCGAGCTGGCCGGCCCGGACGGCGAGGCGGCCATGCGCCGGGCGCTGACCGACGCCGGGCTGGGCGGCCTGCTGGGGACGCTGCCCGACGGGCTCGACACCCCGGTCGGCGCCGGCGGCACCTCGCTGTCCGGCGGCGAGCGGCGGCGGCTGGCGGTGGCGCGGGCGCTGCTGGCCGACCGCGACGTCGTGCTGCTCGACGAGCCCACCGCGCACCTCGACCCGCCGACCGCGGCCGCGCTCGTCGCCGACCTCCGCCGGGCCCTGGCCGGCCGGCTCGTCGTCTGCGTCACCCACGACCCGGCGGTGGCCGGTGAGCAGGACAGCGTGCTGGCACTCGGCGCGCACGCACCGGCACCGGCGCGCCGCTGACCGACCCCCCGCCGGAGCCCGCCCCACCGGGGCGAGGACCGTGGGGCGATGACCCTCGCCGAGCACTTCGCCACCGCGCTCGCCGAGACCGGCGGGGACGACGAGGACGGCCACCTGCTGCCCGACCGGCTGGCCCGCGCCACCGCCCGGGTGCTGGAGGTCGACGGCGCCGGGCTGAGCGTGCTGGCCGGTCCGCACGGCCGCTCGCCGCTGGGCGCCAGCTCGCCGGACGCCGCCCGGGCCGAGCGGCTGCAGTTCACCGCCGGGGTCGGCCCCTGCCGGCTCGCGCACGCCACCGGCCAGCCGGTGTTCGTGGTCGAGGACGACATCCGCACGCGGTGGCCGGGATTCGCCGACCTGCTGCTCACCGGTACCCCGTTCCGCGGCATCGTCTCGCTGCCGCTCCGCCCGCCGATCTGCGGCGCGCTGGACCTGTTCACCGTCGACCCCGGCGGGGTGGCCCGGCTCGACGTCTTCGACGCGCTCGCGGTCGGCGACCTGGTCACCTCGGCGCTCGCCGACGCCGCCGTCTGGTCGACCTGGTCGGAGGCGGCCGGCCCGGACTGGCTGCACAGCCCGGCGGCCGAGCGGCGCGCGGTGGTCTGGCAGGCGGTCGGCCGGACCGGCGCCGCGCTGGACCTGGCCGCCCCGGAGGCGCTGGCCCTGCTGCGCGCGCACGCCTACGCCGCCGGCCGGTCGGTGGACTCGGTGGCCGCCGACCTCGTGAGCGGGCGGATCGGGGCCGCCGACGTCGCAGGGCGGCCCGGCGGCGGCTGACCGGGCGCCGGGATGGGGCAGGCTGGGCGCATGGCACAGCCGACCGTCGAGGAGTTCCTCGCCGAGCTCGACCACCCGCGCGCGGACGACGTCCGCCGGCTGCGGGCGGCGATCATGGCGGGCAACCCGTCGCTCACCGAGCACGTGAAGTGGAAGGCGCCCAGCTTCTGCTCCGACGGCGTCGACCGGGTCACCTTCCGACTGTTCCCCGCCGACCACCTGCAGCTGGTGTTCCACCGCGGCGCGAAGCCCCAGGACACCGAGGGCTTCGTGTTCGGGGACGACGCCGGGCTGCTCCGCTGGGTCGCCACCGACCGGGCCGTGCTGACCCTGGGCGACCCGGCCGACGTCGCCGCCGAGGAGGCGGCGATCGTCGCGCTGGTCGGCCGCTGGATCGAGGTCTGACCCTCAGTCGCAGGGCGGCCCGGCGGGGACGTCGACCCGGATCTCGCGGCCCAGCTCGGCGTCCACCAGCGGCAGGTCGTCGCCGGACCAGAAGCTGCCGGGGTCGTAGGCGTTGAGCGGCCGGTTCTTCGGCAGCAGCCCCATCGCGGTGTAGGTGGCCGCCACCAGCTCGGCGCAGAAGATCGTGTCGTTGGTCTGGTGCCGGCGCAGCTTGCCGTTGGCCCAGCCGCGGGCCAGGTGCCGGGTGGTGGGGAACGGCTTGCCGTCGAGCCGGGCGATGGTGCGCAGGACGGCGTCCTCCATCTCCCGGGTCACCCCGCCGTCCTCGGCCGGGCCGACCAGCTGCCGCATCCAGCCCTGCTGGCCGTAGCGCTTCTTCCAGACGCAGACCGCGTCGGAGAGGTCGTGCAGCTGGACACCACGCTGGTGCCGCCCGGACCACACGTCGGCCAGCGAGTGCCCCAGCTCCGCGTGCCACAGCAGCGGCGGCAGGTCCTCGATGACCACGGCCATCCCGACGTGGTTGACCGGGGCGTTGGTGACCGTCTGGATGGCCCGGTCGGCGAGCGAGGCGCCGCGGAACACCCAGACGTCGCCGGTGCGCGTCAGCTCCACGGCCTCGTGCAGCGGGAGGGCACCGGCGGACGTACGCGACACGACACGGGAGTGAGCCACACCACTACGGTAGCGGCCATGCGCCTCTCCAAGCTGCTCGGAGTCGCCGGGATTGTCGGCGTAGCGGCCACCGGTGCGGTCCTGGTCCGCCACGAACGCCACCGGCGGGCCTACTCCGCCGAGGAGGTGCGGGCCCGGTTGCAGGGCCGGGTGGCCGAGGTCGCCACCGCGGACGCCGACCCCGACCTGGTGCCCGACTGGCCCGCCGAGGTCGAGCGCCCGCAGCGGCACCCGATGGAGGCACTGCTGTCCACGGTGATGAAGATCGGCCCGCTGCGCCGCTTCTGACCGGGAACAGCCGGCCGGTGCACCGGCTTGTCGCGCACATGGACGTCTTCCTCACCGGTGGCACCGGTCTCGTCGGTTCCGCGGTGCTGCTCGCCCTCCTCGAGGAGGGGCACACCGTGCACGCGCTGGCGCGCAGCGAGCGGTCGGCCCGGGTGCTGGCGAGCACCTCGGCGATCGTCGTCCGCGGTGACGTCGGCGACCCGGCCCTGCTGGCCGAGGCCGCCCGCTCCGCCGACGGCTTCGTGCACACCGCCGCCGCCGCGGACGGCGAGGACGCGCAGCGCGACGCCGCCCTGCTCGACGCGGTGCTCCCGGTGCTGGCCGGCACCGGCAAGCCCTACGTGCACACCAGCGGCGTGTGGGCGCACGGCTCGGGCGAGATCGACGAGGACACCCCGTTCGCCCCGCCGCAGCTCACCGCCTGGCGACTGCCGCTCGACGCGCGGGTGCGCGCCGCGGCCGCCGACGGCGTGCGCTCGGTGCTGATCGCGCCCGGCATCGTGCACGGGCGCGGCCTGGGCCTGCCGACCGTGGTCAAGGACGGCCCGCGCACCGAGGACGGCGCGCTGGTGCTGCCCGGCAGCGGCGAGCAGCACTGGACGACGGTGCACACCGACGACCTCGCCCGGCTCTACGTCCGCGCCCTGACCGACGCCGCCCCCGGCTCGTACTACCTGGGCGTCAGCGGCGCCAACCCGACGGTCCGCGAGATCGGCGAGGCGGCCAGCCGGGGCGCGGGCCTGGACCCGGCCACCGTGCCCTCCACGGACGCGGAGACCGAGGCCCGGCTCGGGGCCCTGGCCGGCGCGCTCGCCCTGGACCAGCAGGCCACCGGCGCGAAGGCCCGCGCCGAGCTGGACTGGAAGCCCACCGGCCCGACGCTGCTGGAGGACCTCAGCTCCGGCTCCTACGTCGCCGCCTAGGGGCCTCAAGCCGGCGGGAGCGCGGTCCCCTCGTCCTTGAGGACGACGCCGGACGCGCCCAGCCGGCGCGAGGCCTGCAGCAGCGCGACCAGGGTGTCCGCGGCCTGGGCGTAGCCGAGCCCGTGCGGCGGGCGGACGTTGGAGATGCAGTTGCGCTCCGAGTCCGCCCGCCCCGGGCGCGGGCCGGAGGTGAGGTAGAGGCCCAGGCTGTCCGCCGAGCTCAGCCCCGGCCGCTCCCCCACCAGCACGACGGCGATCCCCGCGCCGAGCGCCTCGCCGACCGGGTCGCCGAGGGCCACCCGGGCCTGGTGCGCGAGCACGATCGGCGCGACCGACCAGCCGGGCAGCCGCTCCAGCAGGGCCGCGACCGTGCCCGCCGCGTGCTCGTGCACCGCCCGCGGGGAGAGCCCGTCGGCGAGCACCAGCGCGAGGTCGTGCGACCCGGCGGGCAGCTCGGTGCCCTCGGCCAGCCGGCGGCCGAGGTCGGGCCGCTGCAGGTAGGTGGTCCGGTCCGGTGCCTGGCTGTGCACCTCGAGCACCTCCAGCCCGACGCCGGCCGCGGTCAGCGCGGCACGCACCAGATCGGCGTCCAGCGCGGTGTGCACCGCGTCCCGCGCGGCGGCGTGCGCGGCGCGGAACTCCAGCTCGCGCGCCGTCGGCAGCCCGTCGCCCGCCCGGCCCAGCGCGACCCGGGCCCGGGTGGCGTTGCGCAGCAGCGCCCACGGGTCGTCCCCACCCCGAAGATGGCCATCTCCGGGGTCCAGCGGAGCCCGGAGATGGCCGTCTTCGGGGGGAAGGGGGGTCATCAGCGGGCCGCCGCGAGCAAGGCGCGGGCGGCGGGGGCGTCGGCGGCGAGCTCGCGCACCCGACCGGCGTCGTCCAGCAGGTCCATCCGGGCCAGCCACGCCTCGAACTCCGGCGCCGGTCGCAGGTCCAGCACCGAGCGGGCGGTGAGCACGTCCTGGAACGACAGCGACTGGTAGTGCAGCATCACGTCGTCCGAGCCCGGGACGGCGATGACGAACGAGCAGCCCGCCGCGCCGAGCAGCAGGGTCAACGTGTCGGTGTCGTCGCCGTCGACGTCGGTGTGGTTCGTGTAGCAGACGTCGACGCCCATCGGCAGGCCGAGCAGCTTGCCGCAGAAGTGGTCCTCCAGCCCGGCGCGGATGACCTGCTTGCCGTCGTAGAGGTACTCCGGGCCGATGAAGCCGACGACGGTGTTCACCAGCAGCGGGTCGAAGTGCCGGGCCACCCCGTAGGCGCGGCACTCCAGGGTCTGCTGGTCCACCGGCCCGTCGACGCCGTGGTGCGCGTCGGCCGACAGCGCCGACCCCTGCCCGGTCTCGAAGTAGGTGACGTTGCGGCCCACGGTGCCGCGGCCGAGCTCCAGCGCCGCGGTTCGCGCCTCGGCCAGCAGGTCCAGGGTCACCCCGAACCCGCGGTTGCCGGCCTGGGTGCCGGCCACCGACTGGAACACCAGGTCGACCGGGGCGCCCTGCTCCAGCGCCCGCAGCGTCGTGGTGACGTGGGCCAGCACGCAGGACTGGGTGGGGATCTCGTAGCGGCTGATCACCGCGTCGACCAGCTCCAGCAGCGCCACGGTCTGCGCCGGGGAGTCGGTGGCCGGGTTGATGCCGATGACGGCGTCGCCGCTGCCGTGCAGCAGCCCGTCGAGGATCGACGCGGTCACGCCCACCGGGTCGTCGGTCGGGTGGTTGGGCTGCAGCCTCGAGGCCAGCCGGCCGGGCAGCCCCAGCGTGCTGCGCAGGCCGGTGACCACCCGGGTCCGCCGGGCGACCGCGACCAGGTCGGCGTTGCGCATCAGCTTGGACACCGCGGCGACCATCTCCGGGGTCAGCCCGCGGGCCAGCGCGGAGATCGCCGCCTCGTCCCGCTCGGCCGCCCGGGCCAGCAGCCACTCGCGGAACTCCCCCACCGTCAGCGAGGCGACCGGGGCGAACGCGGCGGCGTCGTGGGTGTCCAGCACCAGCCGGGTGACGTCGTCCTCGTCGTAGCCGACCACCTGCTCGTCGAGGAAGGTGGCCAGCGGGACGTCGGCGAGCACGACCTGGGCGGCGACCCGCTGGGCCTGCGACTCCGCCGCGACCCCGGCGAGCACGTCGCCCGAGCGGGCCGGGGTCGCCTTGGCCAGCAGGTCCGACAGCGAGGCGAACTCGTAGGTGTGCCCGCCCAGCGTCGTCCGGCGTCTCACCGGAGTTCCTCGTCGGCGGCGGCGAGCGCGGCGAACTCCTCCTCGGGCGCCGAGGCCACCAGGTGGTGCCGGCTGTAGAGGGCGAAGTAGGCCAGGAAGACGGCGTAGGCGACCAGCGTCCAGACCGCCGCCTCGACGTCGACGAGGAAGGTGGCGACCACCGCCGCGGCGGCCAGCACCAGCGCGACGCCGGTCGTCGCCACCCCGCCCGGCGTGCGGTAGGGCCGCGGCAGCTCGGGCTCGCGACGGCGCAGCACGATGTGGCTGAGCATCATCAGCACGTAGGAGACCGTGGCGCCGAAGACGGCCATGTTCAGCAGCATCGCGCCCTGCCCGGTCAGCGAGAGCACGAAGCCGATCGCGCCGGGCACCAGCAGCGCCAGCACCGGCGCCTTGCGCGCGTTGGTCACCGACAGCGACCGGGGCAGGTAGCCGGCCCGGGAGAGCGCGAACGTCTGCCGCGAGTAGGCGTAGATGATCGAGAAGAAGCTGGCCACCAGGCCGAAGAGACCCGCGTAGTTGACCACCCGGGTGAGCCCCTCGGAGGCGCCCGCCGCGGCCAGCGCGTCGACCGGCGGGTTGCCCGACTCCGCCATCGCCGCCGACCCGCCCGCGCCGGGGGTGAGCACCAGCATCAGGACGGCGAGGGCCACCAGCACGCCCATCGCGGCGATGATCCCGCGGGGCATCGCGCGGGCCGGGTCGCGCGCCTCCTCCGCGGCCAGCGGCACGCTCTCCACGGCCAGGAAGAACCAGATCGCGAAGGGGAACGCCGCCCAGATGCCGATCAGCCCGTAGGGCAGGAAGTCCGAGGCACCGGCGGCGTCGGTGGGGGCGATGTCGAGCAGGTTGCCGGCGTCGAACTGCGGGATCGCCCCGAGCAGGAAGACCACCAGGCCGACGACGGCGATCACGGTGACCACGAACATCGCCTTGAGCGCCTCGCCGACGCCGAGCAGGTGGACGCCGATGAACAGCGCGTAGACCGCCAGGTAGACCCACCAGCCGTCGGTGATGCCGAACAGCCCGAGCGACTCGACGTAGGCGCCGATGAAGGTGGCGATGGCAGCGGGCGCGATGGCGTACTCGATCAGCACCGCGATGCCGGTGGCGTAGCCGCCCCACGGGCCCAGCGCCCGGCGGGCGAAGGTGTACCCGCCGCCCGCGGTCGGCAGCGCCGAGCCGAGCTCGGCCAGCCCGAACACCATCGCGGTGTACATGACCGCCATCAGGACGACGGCGATCAGCAGCCCGCCGAAGCCGCCCTCGGCCAGCCCGAAGTTCCAGCCGGCGTAGTCACCGGAGATGACCGCGGAGACGCCGAGCCCGGCGAGCAGCAGCCACCCCGCCGTCCCGGAGCGCAGCTCCCGCTTCTGCAGGTAGCCGGCGTCGACCTGCTCGGCCTCGACCCCCCGCCCGGGTCCGTGGGGCGCGCGGGGCGATACGGGTTCGGCGGTCATCTCGGGTCCTCCGGCTCGGCGGCGCCCGCCGGTCCGGGCGCGCGGCCAGCGTGTTCCCCTCCCCTCCGCCGGTCAACGGGGTGCGACGCATCGGAACACGTTGTTCACGAGCGGGCGAGCAGGTCTCCGGCCAGCCGGGCGGCGTGCGGGTGCCCGAAGAGCCCGGGCAGCCCTCCGGAGTGCAGGAACACCGTGCGGTGCCCGGGCCGGATCGTCCCGTCGGCGACCGCGGCGGTGAGCCCGGCCAGCGCCTTGGCGGTGTAGACCGGCTCCAGCACCAGGCCCTCGGTGCGGGCCGCGGTGGTCATCGCCGTGGCGCCGGCCTCGGTGAGCGCGCCGTAGCCGGGGCCGACCTGGTCCCGGCGCAGGTCCAGCCGGCCCGGGGTGGCGCCCAGCGCGGTGGCCAGCGTCGTCACCCGCTCCGCCGGGTCGGGCACCGCGCCGGTGTCCACGCCGAGCACCCGCTCCGCCCCGAGGCCGGCGACCAGCCCGGCCATGGTGCCGCCCGAGCCGACCGCGGCCACCACCGTCCGCAGGTCCGGCAGCTGCTCGGAGAGCTCGGCGGCGCAGGCGAGGTAGCCGCGGGCACCGGTGGCGGTCGACCCGCCCAGCGGCAGCACGGCGGGCACCTCACCGGCGGCTCGCAGCTCGTCCGCCACCGCGGCCACCCGGGCGTCGACGTCCGCACCCGGGGGCACCACCACGACGCGGGCACCGAACAGCTCCTCCAGCGCCAGGTTCCCGGGGCGTGCCGGGTCGGGCTCGCCGCTGAGCACCAGCACCGCCCGCAGGCCGCGCACCGCCGCGGCGGCCGCGGTCATCCGGGCGTGGTTGCTCTGCACCCCGCCGCTGGTCACCAGCACCGTCGCGCCGGCGGCCTCGGCCTCGCCGACCAGGTGCTCGAGCTTGCGCACCTTGTTGCCCCCGGCGAAGGAGGTGAGGTCGTCGCGCTTGACCCACAGGTCGTCCGGCGCCAGGCCGAGCGCGGCGGCCAGCCGGGGCGCGGGGTCGAGCGGGGTGGGCCAGGAGGAGAGGCGCACGGGGGCGGTGGTCACCCGGCGAGCCTGCCAGGTGGTCAGCCCACCTCGAGCAGCGTCAGGTCGCGCACGTAGCTGCCGGTGCCGCGGCGCACCCGGGCCGCGGCGGGGGCGAGCACCACGGCCACCGGGCGGCGGCCGAAGAGCACCGGCTGGGCCCAGCCGCCCCGCGGCAGCGACGGCCGGCGCAGTGCCGACCCCTCGATGCCCAGCACCAGCACCGCGGCCAGCACCGCCATCAGCGCGACCGTGCCGAGCGCCGTCGGCAGCCCGGCGTGCTCGGCGAGGAAGCCGATGACCGGCGGGCCGCCGAGCAGCCCGGTGTAGCCGACGGTGGTGGCCAGCGCGACGCCCGAGGGCCCGCCCAGCGCGCCGGCCCGGGCGATCGCCAGCGGGAAGACGTTGGCCAGGCCGAGCCCGACGAGCACGAAGCCGCCCAGCGCCACCGGCAGGGACGCCGTCGTCACCGCGGTGAGCGCACCGGCGGCGGCCAGCAGCGCGCCACCGACGAGCAGCCGCCGCTCGCCGACGGCCGCCACCAGCCGGCCCCCGGCCAGCCGGCCGGCGGCCATGGCCGAGGAGAAGCCGGCGTAGCCCGCAGCGGCCAGGGCCGGGGCGGCGTGCAGCTGCTCGCGCAGGTGCAGCGCGCCCCAGTCCGACAGCGCACCCTCGCCGTAGGCCGTGGCCCCGGCGACGGCGCCGAGCACGATCAGCACCGCCGTCGGCCGCGGACCGGCGTCGGCCCCGGCGGACCGGCCGGCGGCGGCAGCGCGGGAACCGGCATCGGCCCCCACCAGCACCGGGCCGGCCCAGGCCATCACCACCAGCCCCAGGACGGCGACGGCGGCCAGGTGCGGCTCCACGCCGACCACCGCCGAGGCGAGCCCGCCGACCAGGGCACCGAGCAGCCCGCCGGCGCTGAAGGCCGCGTGCAGCCCGGAGAGCAGCGGCCGGCCGGCCCGGGCCTCGACCTGCACGCCGACGCTGTTGGCGGCGACGTTGACCGCGCCGGTCGCGGCGCCGAAGACGAGCAGCCCGGCGCAGAGGGCCGGGACGCCGGTGGCCAGGCCGGGCAGGACGGCGCAGACGCTGGCGAGCACGCCGGCCAGCGCGGCGGTCAGCCCGGTGCCCAGCCGGCTGCACAGGGCGCCGGTGAGGTGCATGCAGGCCAGCGCACCGAGGGACAGGCACAGCAGGGCGACGCCGAGGGCGGTGTGACCGGCGCCGGTCGCGGCGCTGACGTCGGGGACCCGCGCGGCCCAGCTGCCGAAGACGAAGCCGTCCAGGGCGAACAGGACGGCGACGGCGGCACGCAGCCGGGACAGCGAGGGCGGGGTGGCACGGGCACGGGACAGGACGGAACGCAGCATGGGGACCTTCACGGGGAGGGGACGCGGCCGGCACCGCAGTGCGGTGGGCGGGGGTCGGAGGAGCACACGACCTCGGGCGCTGCCTCCACGGTGCCAGCCGCACGCGAGCCGTGCGGGCCGGGACCGGGTGCGGGGCGCGTGAGTGTGGCCACGGTGCCGTCACGTCCGTCACAGCCGGGCCCGAGCGCCCCTGCGGTTGCCGCAGCCGCCGAGCCCGGAGAGGCTCCGGTGATGACCGGGACCTTCTCCCGCGGACTGGTCGCCGGCGCTGCCGGCACCGCCGCCCTGCACGCCGTCACCTACCTCGACATGGCCCTGCGCGGCCGGCCGGCCAGCACCGTGCCCGAGCAGCTCGTCGACGCCGTAGCCGACGCCACCGGCACCGCGGTGCCCGGCCACGGCTCGACCCGGGACGCCCGCCGGCGGGGGCTGGGCGAGCTCGCCGGCATCGCCAACGGGGTGGGGCTCGGGGTGGTGTTCAGCCTGGTCCGGTCGGCCGGGGTGCGGATGCCGTTCCCGGTCGGCGCGGTCGTGAAGGGCGCCGCGGCGATGGCGGCCACCGACGTCCCGGTCGCCGCCCTCGGGGTCAGCGACCCGCGGAGGTGGTCGCGGGAGGACTGGATCGCCGACGCCGTCCCGCACCTGGCCTACGGCGCGGTCGCGCAGGCGGTGGTCTCCTCGATCCCGACGCCGAAGGAGCGGGTGCTCCCCCGGCAGAAGGCGACCGGCGGCCTGGTCGGCCGGTCGCTGCTGCTGGGCGTCGCCGCCGGCGGCCGGAGCTCGCTGGGCATCGCCGGGCCCACGCTGAGCGCCGCGGACACCGGCGCGGTGAAGAAGCTCGCCTCCCTCGCCTCGCTGGCCGGGGAGCTCTACGCCGACAAGCAGCCGGCCACGCCGGAGCGGACCAGCGCCGGCGCCCTGCCCGCGCGGCTGGCCAGCGGCGCCGGCGGCGGTGCGCTGCTGGCCCGCCGCCAGGGCGCCAACGCCGCCCTTCCGGTGCTCGCCGGGATCGCCGGCTCGGCCGCCGGGTCGTTCGGCGGGCTGGCCTGGCGGAAGTGGGCCGGCGCCCGGGTGCCCGACCTGCAGGCCGCGCTGGTCGAGGACGGCGCGGCGCTGCTGCTCGCCGCGGTGGCCTGCCTGCCCGGCCGGCGCCGCTCGACCCGGCTGACCCTGGTGCCCGCCGGCTGAGGGATCAGCCGCCCCAGGCCGGGTCGCGGCCGGTGAGCCCGAGCGCCCGGTCGAAGGCCGGGGCGTCGGCGGGCACCGGCACCTCGGGTCCGTACCAGCCGCCGTCCCGGCCCATCTGGGCGAGCGGCTGCACGGCGGCGAGCACGGCCGCCCCCAGCTCGGCCGGGACGTCGTAGGGCGCCCCGACCGCCCGGGCCAGGTCCCAGCCGTGCAGCACGAACTCGGCGAGCATCATCGGCCCGACCACCTCCGCGGGCATGGGTGCGGTGCCCATCAGGGTCTCCCCCTCCCAGGCGGCCGGGTCGGCCCAGGCGTCGGCCGCGGTGTCCAGCTCGGCGGGGACGGCGGCCGCCCACTGCTCCACCGGCACGCCGTCCAGGAAGGGCGCCGGGGTGAGGCTGCTCCAGTCGTGCTCGAACGGGGTGCGGGTGGCCGACCGCTGGGAGAGCACGGCCGCCCAGGCCAGGTGGTCGACGAGCGCGCGGACGTCGTAGTCGCGGCACGGGGTGGCCGCGGTGAGCTGGCCGGCGGTGACGGCGCGGAGCGGACCGGCCGCCAGGTCGGAGGCGGCGCGCACCGCGGACGTGGGGGTGAGGGTCTCGGTCATGGCCCCAGCCTGCCCTCGCCGCCGTCCGCGGTCTTGCACTTCCGCGACACAATCCCGGGCGTGGGCGTCCCCGAGCCGGCCGGCGACCCGCGCGGCATCCTGCACGCGCGGGCAGCGGCCGACGCGTTCGCGCTGGGCCGGTACCCGCCCTCGGCCGAGCTGGCGCCGTTCGTGGAGTACCTGTGGTCGGTGCAGTGGGACCGCACCGGGCGGCCGGCGCACGTGCAGCGGATCCTGCCCAACCCCTCGGTGCACCTGTCCTTCGAACCGGCGCTGTCCCGGGTCACCGGGCTGAGCCGGCGCCGGGCGGCGTTCGAGTACCGGCTCACCGGCGCCGGCCGGGTGATCGGCGTCCGGTTCCGCCCCGGCGGGGCCCGGCCGTGGCTGGCTGGCCCCGTGTCGGCGCTCACCGACCGCGAGGCACCGGTGCGCGAGCTGGCGGAGCTGGACGCCGCAGCCCTGAGCGCCGCCGTGCAGGACGCCCCGGACGCCGCCGCCGCGGCCGCCCTGGTCGACGCCGCCCTGGTGCCGCTGCGCCCGGCGCCGGACCCGACCGTCGACCGGGTGGCCGGCCTGGTCGAGCAGGTGCAGCACGATCCGTCGATCCGGCGGGCCGCCGACCTGGCCGAGCTTGCCGGGCTGGGCGTGCGCAGCCTGCAGCGGCTGTGCGCGGAGTGGGTGGGCGTGGGCCCGACCTGGCTGGTGCGGTGCGCCCGGCTGCACGAGGCAGCGGCCCGGGCGTCCGGTGGCCCGGTGGCCTGGGCGGCGCTGGCCACCGAGCTCGGGTACGCCGACCAGTCGCACCTGGTGCGCGACTTCGCCCGGGTCGTCGGCGAGCCACCGGCCCGCTACGCCCGGGCTGCGGCCGGTCAGCCGACGAAGCCCGAGCGGTAGGCCAGCACGACCGCCTGGGTGCGGTCCCGGGTGCCGGTCTTGGCCAGCACGGCGGCCACGTGGCTGCGCACGGTCTCCACGCCCAGCACCAGCCGCTCGGCGATCTCGGCGTTGCTCAGCCCCTCGGCCATCAGCCGGAGCACCTCCTGCTCGCGGGCGGTGAGCCGGTCCAGCCCGGGGGCGCCGGCCGGGTCCGGGGCCCGGACGTGCCGCCGGGCCAGCTCGCGCACCGCGTCGGGGAAGAGCAGCGACTCCCCGCGGGCGACGGTGCGGATGCCGTGCAGCAGCTCCTCCGGCGACGAGCGCTTGAGCAGGAACCCGTCGGCCCCCGCGGCGAGCGCCTCGACGACGTGGTCGTCGTTGGCGAAGGTGGTCAGCACCAGCACCCGGGCGGCCGACCCGGCCCGGACCAGGGCGCGGGTGGCGGCGATCCCGTCGACGCCGGGCATCCGCACGTCCATCAGCACGACGTCGGGCGCGGTGCGGCCCACCAGGTCCAGCACGTCGGCGCCGTCGCCGGCCTCGCCGACGACGAGCAGGTCGTCCTCGCTGCGCAGCACCGCGGCCAGCCCGCTGCGGATCAGCGGCTCGTCGTCCACCAGGGCCACCCGGATCGTCAACGCGCCGCCCCCCGCGCGTGCACCGGGAGCCGTGCGGCGAGCTGCCACCGGCCGTCGCCGTCCGGGCCGCTGGTGACGCTGCCCCGGAGGTCGCGGACGCGCTCGGTCACCCCGAGCAGGCCGCGCCCGCCGCCGGTCTCCCCCACGACCGCGCCGGCCGTGCTGTTGGTCAGCCGGAGCACCAGGTCGCTGCCGCCGGCGTCCACCTGCACCGCGCAGCCGGCGCCCGGGGCGTGCCGCAGCACGTTGGTGAGCCCCTCCTGGACGATCCGGTAGGCCTCCCGGGAGACCACCGCCGGCAGGGCGTCCACCGCTCCGCTGACCTGCACGGTCACCGCGGCCCCGGCGGCGCGGGCGGTGGCGACCAGGGCGTCGAGGTCGCGCAGGTCCGGGGCCGGGGCGACCGCGCCGGGCCCGGCCTCCTCCTCGCGGAGCAGACCCAGCACGTGGTCCAGGTCGACGAGCGCGCGGCGGGTGGCGTCCTCGGTGGCCCGGATCGCCTGCTCGGCCGCGGCCGGGTCGCGCACCAGCAGCCGGCGGGCGGCGCCGGCCTGCACGCTGGCCAGGCTGAGCGCGTGCCCGACGCTGTCGTGCAGCTCGCGGGCCAGCCGGTCGCGGCCGGTCAGCACCGACACCGACGCCTCGGCGGCGGCCAGCCGCTCGGCCGCCGGGCCGGCGAGCAGCCGGGGCGCCAGCGCGGCCAGCCCCCGGCCGAGCAGCTCCCCGCCGACGACGCCGAGCAGGAGCACGCCGACGGCGAGCAGCAGCCGGAGCGGCCACGGCCCGGGGCTCGCCCAGGAGAGCAGGTCCACTCCCCCACCGCCGTCCGGCTCGACCAGGACCAGCACCGCGGACGGGAACCCGATGACGAGCAGCGCTCCCGCGGCCGAGCCGGCCAGCACGTGCAGCGCCAGCAGCAGCGCGGTGCGGCTCCGCTGCCGCCAGGTGGTGGCCGGGCCCGGGCGCTCGGTGTACCCCGGGGCGAGCAGCCCGCCGACGGCCACCGCCTCCACCGGCCGGACCTCGCCCAGCGCGCCGATCGCCAGCACCGGAGCGCCGACCAGCAGCAGCACCAGCAGCCCGGCGACCACGGGCGGCAGGCCCGCGGTGGCGAGCGCCTCCGCGGGCCAGGCCAGCACGAGCCCGACCGAGATGCCGAGCGCCCCGCCGATCAGCAGGTACAGCCAGCGCAGCAGCGACCGGCGGACCGCAGCCCCCCGCGCCGCGTGTGCCACCGCGCCATCCTGGCCGCCGCCGTCCGGTCCGGGAAGACCGGACCGGACGGCGGTCTCAGGCACCGACCGGCCGGGCCGGCTCGCCCCGCCCGCAGCTGCGGCAGGTGCCGCGGCGGCGGAGGGCGTAGCCGGTGACCGCGGCCGCCAGCGCCAGCCCCCAGGGCAGGGTCGGGAAGACCAGCAGCATCAGCCAGCCCATCGGGTCCTCGTCCCCGATCCCCTCGACGGCGAGCGCCACCATCCCGGGGGTCGACACCAGCAGCACGGTGGCGACCAGCCCGCCGGCGAGGACGGGCACGGCGACCGGCACCGGGCGGCCGCGGAGCACCGGCACCCAACCGGGCCAGACCTCGCCCCACGGGCGGACCAGCCCGGCGGTCAGCACGGCGCCGCCCAGCGCGGCGAACCCGAGCCCGAGGCCGAACAGCCGCATCGCCGGCTCCAGGTCGCCGCCCTCGGGCATGCCCAGCGGCCACGGGGTCAGCCAGGTCATCCTGACCAGCGCGTAGGGCAGCGGGCCGGCGACGGCTGTCCAGGTGGCGATCCGGCTCCACCGGCGGACGGCGTCCGGCTCGGTCCACCGGGCGCCGGGCCGGCCGCACGCGCGGCAGCGCCCGGTGGCCGCACGCCGCAGCAGCACCGCGGCGGTGCCGAACAGCGCGGCACCGACGAGCACCAGCCCCAGGTGGGCCGGCGGGCCGGCATGGCGGGCGAAGCCGTCGCCCAGCTCACCGGCCAGCCGGCCGACGGTGCCGGGGCGCAGCACCCCGGAGGCGACGCCCGCCACGACGAGGGCCAGCACGCCCAGCAGCCACGGCCGGGCCCGCCGGGCGCGCACCGCACCGACGAGGAAGACGACCAGGAAGGCGGCCGGGCCGACGATCGCGCAGAGGTAGCCGAGCAGGGTCAGCACGCCGACGTCGGCGGAGACCACCAGCAGCAGCCCGGTCTGGACCGCCAGCGCGCCGGCGACCGCCCGGGACGCCGGGCGCCGGGTGGCCAGGGCGGCGAGCAGCAGGCCGGCCGCGGCCAGCCCGATCAGCGCCCACGCCGACGGGACGCGGTGCAGCACGGCGAGGAGGCCCACCCGCCCGTCGTCGTCGAAGCCGGGCCAGCTGCCCGGGTCGAGCAGCCAGCGCAGCGCGATCAGCAGCTGCGCGAGGCTCCAGCCGGCCGCGCCCAGCAGCAATCGCTGCACGGTGCGGGACGGGGGTGCAGCCGTGGTGCGGGGTGGTGCCTCGGGCGTGGGGGTGACGGTCACCGCGGACCTCCGGAGGTGCGGCCCGGGCCGGTCCCGGGGGCACGTCCAGCCTCGGGGCGGCGGCGGCGCCGGGGCTCCCCCGCGCGGGGGAACCGTCTCCGCCGGGCGGGGGGGCTACCCGGCCGCCGCGTCGGCCGCGGCGAGCAGCCAGCCGGGTCCGGTGACCCGCGCGGTGGCCGGCAGCCGGTCGCGCAGGCCGCGGTCGGAGGTGACCACCAGCAGGGCGTCGCCGCCGTCGGCCAACTCGGCGGCGACAGCGGCCAGCGCGTCGTCGCCGTTGCCCTCGGCCCGGACCACGCGCACGCCGGGTGGTGCCGCGACGTGCCGGGCCCGGCCCTCCACGACCGCCACGAGAGCGCCGACGGAGACGGTGGCGCCGTCCGGCCCGGTGAACTCGGTGCCGAGCAGCGGTGCCAGCCGGTCGAGCAGCCGGGTGGTGGCCCCGGCGCGGTCGCGCCACCAGCCGTCGGGCCGCGAGCCGACGGCGTTGGCGACGTCGACCAGCACGACGGTCACCGGGTCAGCGGCGCCGCGAGGAGCTGAGGACGGCGGTCCCGATGAAGAAGAGCAGGCCGACGACGGCGAGCCAGAACAGGCCCTTGACCACCCAGCCGACCACGATCAGGACCAGCCAGACGGCGAGCAGCAGGAGGAGGAAGCGGGCCACGGTCCGACCGTAGCGGGCGGTCAGCTGCCCTCGGCGGCGCCCAGCCGCCAGTAGCCCATGAAGGCCACCGAGGTGCGCGGGACGCCGAGGTCGCGGACCAGCCGGCGGCGCAGCTTCTTGACCATCCCGGCCTCACCGGCGAGCCAGGCGTAGCAGCCGTCGGCGCCGGCCTCGGGGACCTCCCAGAGGATGCCGCCGTCGAGGTCGACGTCCTCGGGCTCGACGCCGGCGGCCGGTGCCGCGACGCCCAGCTCGCAGAGCGCGGCGTGCACCGCCGGGCCGAGGGCCTCGCCGCGGGCGCGCCGGCCGCGCACCAGCCAGCGGACCTCGACACCGGCCGGGACGACGAGGGACAGCACGTCGCCGGCGTCGGGGACCTCCAGCACGGCCACGGTGCGCCGGCCCGCGGGCAGCGCCTCGACGATGGCGCTGATCGCCGGGACCGCGGTCTCGTCGCCGGCGAGGAACAGCGTGCCCTCGGCCGGCGGGGCCCACTCGACGCCCCAGGCGCGGCCGGTGCCGGGGCGGTCGGGGCCGAGCACGACGACCGGGTCGCCGACGACCGCGGCGGCTGCCCAGCCGGCGGCGGGGCCGGGGTGGCCGTCGTCGACGCCGTGCAGCACGACGTCGACGACGATCTCGCCGAGCTGCGGGCGGGCGTCGCGGACGGTGTAGGTGCGCAGGTACGGGCGGCGATCGTCGGGGAGGGCGCAGTAGTCCTGGTACCAGCCGGGGCCGTCGGTGAGCAGGTCGCCGACCGGGGCGCCGTCGCGGGAGAGGACCAGCTTGATCCGCTGGTCGGCCCCGCCGGCGCCGAAGCCGGTGAGCTCGGGGCCGGCGAAGGTGAGCCGGAGGAAGCTGGGGCTCAGCCGCTGCACGCGGGCGACGGTGGCGGAGAAGAACCGGTACTCCGGCGCGGACACCGGCTGCTGGACGGGAAGCGCCGCCGCGGGCCGTTCGGTGGTGGCCGTCGTCATCGCTCGTCTCCCGGTGCTCGTCCTGCCGGCTCCAGCGGGGACCGACCTTGGTGAGGCTAGCCTAACCAGGCCCGGGAACGGAACGGCCGGCCGGAGATCTCCCCGCGGCCACCTCCGCGCAGATGCGCTCGACGACCGTGTCCCGGCGGCCCTGCCGGCGGAACCGGTCGCGGACGACCGCCGAGCTGGGCGGAGGCGCGACCCGGAGGTCGTCAGTCACCGACCGGCGGGGGCCAGCGCGGCGGCGGTGGCGGTCTCGACCAGCCGGCAGAGGCCGTTGACCAGGCGCAGCTGCTCGGGGGTCTGCACCGGCGAGGTGAGCAGCGCCGGGCTGCCGACCAGGTAGGCGACCGTCTTGGCCCGGGACAGCGCCACGTTGAGCCGGTGCCGGTCGAGCAGGAAGTCCAGCCGCCGGGGCACGTGCGCACCGCTGGACGCCGCCAGCGTGAACACGGCGACCGCGGCCTCGCGGCCCTGGAACTTGTCGACCGTGCCCACCTCCACCCCGCCCAGCCCGACCGCGGCCAGCGCACCCCGCACCTGGTTCACCTGCGCGTTGTACGGCGTCACGACCAGCACGTCGGACGGCCGCATGACCGCCTCCACCCCGGCGCTGCGCCAGCTGCAGCCCATCAGGTCGGTGATCAGCGCGGCGACCACGGCGGCCTCCTCCGCGGACGCCGACCCGTTGCCCTCGTGCACCACCGGCACCCAGCCGATGCCGGCCGGCGCGGCCCAGCGCGCGGGAACGTCGACGGCGTTGCCCGCGGTCACCGGCGCGGGCTGCAGCTCGCCGCGGTAGGAGAGCTCGGAGACCACCCGGCACAGCGCCGGGGCCATCCGCCAGCTGCGGTCGAGGAAGACGCCGCGGTCGTCGGTGAGCACCTCGTCGTCGCCGAGCACGTGCTGCAGCGCCGAGACGTCGGCGCCGTCGGGGTGGATGCCGCGGCCGGGCTGGCGCAGCTGCTGCGGGTCGCCGAGCAGCACCAGGTTCGCCGCCGCGCGGCTGACCGCCAGGGTGTTCGCCAGCGACAGCTGGCCGGCCTCGTCTACGACCAGCACGTCGAGCCGCCCGGCCAGGTCGGGCCGGGCGAACAGCCAGGAGGTGCCGGCCACCAGGTCGACGTCGCCGCCGTCGAGGGCGTCGACGACCTGCCCGTTGCTGCCCACGCACTGCACGTCGGCGTCGCTGCACCGCTGCAGGTCGTCGGCCTTCTGCAGGGCGCGGACGGGCACGCCCGCCTCACGGGCCGCGGCCATCACCGCGTCGAGCAGGTTGCCGATCACCTTGTGGCTGGAGGCGGTCAGCCCCACCCGCTTGCCGGCGCGGACCAGGTCGACGACGGCCCGGGCACCGGTGTAGGTCTTGCCCGCCCCGGGCGGGCCCTGCACGGCGAGGACCCCACCGTCGAGCCGGCCGGCCAGCCGACGGACGGCTTCGGCGGCCCCCTCGCCCGGGAGCCGCAGCGCGGTGCCGGCGGCGAGCCGTGGTGGCCGGCGCAGCAGCAGGTCGCGGGCCGCCCGCCACGGACCGGGCCCGTCGACCCCGCAGCCGGCCACCTGCTCGCCGAGGTCGTGCAGCGCCGCCCGGAACAGCCTGTCGCTCGGCGGCGACGTGGGCAGCAGCCCGGTCGGGTGGTCGTGCGGTGAGCTGCTGCCGCGGGAGAGCACCACCCAGCCGGCCGTGGGGTCGACCTCCACCACCGAGCTGGTGATCCGGGTGCCGTCGGCGGCGGGCAGCAGGTGCTCGAACCGGCTGCCGGCCGACACCTTGGTCTCCTGCGGCGGGAAGCGGTACCGCCAGTGCTGGGACCGCTTGTCCGCACCGACCAGCTCCGGCCCCTCCAGCGGACCGAGGGCGGCGGTCTCCCGCTCGAGCTCGTCGGCCGGCAGGTCGCGCAGCCGGAAGTACTCCCACCACGCCGACCGCGCCTCGCGGGCGTGCCAGCCCAGCTGCTGGGCGAGCAGCCAGGTCGCCTCCTGCTCGGGCGTGCGACCGGTGTCGGGCAGGTCGGCGACCAGCCGCTGCTCGAGCTCCTCGCGCAGCCCCTGGGCCGCGGCGTTCTCCGCGGAGCCGTCCGGGTCGCCGTCCTCGGGCCGGCGCAGCAGCGCGCCGGACGCGAGCAGCTCGGTGCGCCGCCCCTCCAGCCAGTCGCGCAGCTCGCGGGTGGAGACGCAGTCGTCGCGGTTGTAGGCCTCGATCTGGTCCAGCAGGGCCTGGTCGCGGGTGGCCAGCCATCGCTCGAAGGCGACGATGCTCTCGCCCGCGTCGGAGACCTCCTCGTCGTGGGCCCGGGTGTGGCCGCGGTAGAAGTCCTCGACCTGCTTGATGGAGTACGACGCCTTGCTCAGCCGCAGCCCCTGGCGGACCACCGCGTACAGGTCGACCAGCACGTCGGCCCGGAGCAGCCGGTCGACCTCGGCCTCGCGGGTCTGGAGCCGCGCGGAGAGCGTCTTGAGCCGGGTCGGCTCGTACGGCGCGTAGTGGAAGACGTGCATCGACGGGTCGGCGGCGTGCACCGCGCTCAGGTGGTCGACGAGGGCCTCGAACGCGGCCCGCTCGGCCGCGGACTGGTCGGCGGCCGCCGGGTCGCAGCCCCAGAAGGCGGTGAACTCCCCGGCGGTGTCCAGCACGCCCCAGAGGTACTCGAGGCCCGCGTCGCCGGCGAACGGGTCGCCCTCGATGTCGAAGAACAGGTCGCCCCGGCTGGGCGGGGGCAGCAGCTCGAAGCCCCGGCCGTGCTCGCGGGGCAGGAACTCGTAGGAGGGGGCGCCGGTCACCCGCTCGGCGAGCTGGAGCCGCGCCTGCTGGGTGAGCCGCTCCCGGGAGGTGCGGCCGACCGCGTCGGGCAGCTCCTCGGGACGGCGGGCGGCCAGCTCGGCGACCGTGGTGATGCCGGCCTCGGCCAGCGCGGTGGCGTGGTCGCGGCGCATGAAGGCGACCAGCGACAGCGAGTCCTCCTCCTCCCAGCGGGCCGTGCAGGTCTCCCGCCAGGGGCACACGCCGCAGTGCGCGTTGGGGTAGGGCGCGGCCAGCTCGCCGTCGGCCAGCCGCTGCTGGAAGCGGTCGCGGGCCGCCCGGGCGTAGGCCTCGGCGTCGGAGTAGCGGAACACCAGCTCCTGCTGGTCGCCGGTGACCACGGTGAGCAGCTCCGGGGGCACGCCCTGGAGGCCGGCCAGGAGGTCGCCGTAGAGCGCCATCTGCAGCAGCGCCGGGACCTTGATCCGCCGGGCGAGCTTGGTGTCGGCGACGTCGTAGGCCCACGGGCCGAGGTCGCTGGCCCGGTCGGTGCGCTTGAGCAGGAAGTCGGCGTGCCCGCGCCACGTGCCGTCGAAGAAGGTGGCCTGGTAGACGACATCGGCGCCGGCCCGCATCGCGGCGAGGGTGTCGGCCTGGGCGCGGCGCAGCCCGGCGGCGTCCTTGCCGGTCGGTGCGTCGATCTCGACGACCGACAGCCCGCGGTCGCGCAGCCGCTGGACGTGCCGGGCCTCGTGGTCGATGCCGTGCTGGGCGACCAGCTGGGTCATCGGGTCGACCGCCGCGGGCCGGGACCGGAGGCCCCGGGCGACCTCGAGGGAGAGCCGGGTGAGGTGCTCGCACTCCAGGAAGCCGGTCAGGTCGCTGGCGCTGACGACCAGTGCGGCGTCGGACTCGTACACGCTGCCCCCTGTCCCGACCCCCGGTGGAGGAGCCGCAGCCGACCGTACGGCGGGGGTCCGACGGTTCCGGGCCCTCCCCCGCCGCCGGTCCGGGCGGGCTGCACCGGGTGGCACACGACCCGTGTGCACATCGGCACATCGCCTCGTGCACCCCGGCCGGAAGCACACCTACGACCCCCGGCGGGCGGCCGGGGCAGCCGTTTCGCCACGGATGCGTCCCGGTAGGAATCAGCTGTGCCGGCGACGCTGAACTCCGTCGCGGTGGCCGCTGGGGTCAGCACCAGCACAGCCAGCCGCGCCCTCTCCGGGCACCCGAGCGTCCTGCCCACGACCCGGGCCCGGGTGGAGGCGGCCGCCGCCGCGCTGCGCTACCAGCCGAACCGGACCGCCAGCGCGCTGCGCACCCGGCGCACCGGGCTGCTCGGGCTGGTGGTCAACAACCTGCGGACGGCGACCTTCCACACGATCGCCGAGACGCTGCAGTCCTGGGCCGGCGACCACGACTACCAGGTGCTGGTCTGCACCACCGGCGGCAACCCCGACCGCGAGGCCGACTTCCTGCGGTCGGTGCGCGCCCACCACTTCGACGGCGTGGTGGTGGCCGGGTCCGGCGCCAACACCGACCTGGTGAACGGGCTGGTGGAGGACGGCCGCGCCGTGGTGACGATGAACCGCGAGGTGCCCGGGTCGCTGGCCCCGTCGGTCATGTCGGCCTACGAGCAGGCCGCCCGGCTCGCCACCGAGCACCTGATCGGGCTCGGGCACGTGCGCATCGGGGTGATCGGCGGCCCGCCGGAGGTGACCTCCGGCCGGCTGCACCACGCCGGCTTCACCGCCGCGATGGCCGCCGCGGGGCTCCCCGTCGACCCGGACCTCGTCCACCGCGGCCCGTTCACCCCCGACGTCGGCCAGGCCGCGGCGAAGGAGCTGATGGCCCATCCCGAGCCGCCGACCGCGCTGCTGGTGAGCAACCACGAGGCGTCCTTCGGTGCGCTGCCCGCGCTGGGCGAGCGGGGGCTGGAGGTGCCCGGTGAGCTGTCGGTGGTCTGCACCGAGGACGAGCCGTTCTACAGCTGGTGGTCGCCACCGCTGACCACGGTCGACAACCGGGCTGCGCTGCAGGCGCAGCGGGCGGCGGCCCTGCTGCTCGCCCAGCTCACCGGCGCGGGCGTCGACGAGCCGGTGCGGCGGGCGGAGCTGGTGGAGCCGCTGCTCGTCGTCCGCGGCTCCACCGCGCCGCCGCGGGTCAGCTGACCCGCTCGAACACCGCGGCGAGCCCCTGGCCGCCGCCGATGCACATCGTCTCCAGGCCGTAGCGCGCCTCGCGGCGGCGCATCTCGTGCGCGAGGGTGGCCAGGATGCGGGCACCCGTGGCGCCGACGGGGTGGCCGAGGGAGATGCCCGACCCGTTGACGTTCACCCGGTCGCGGTCCTCGCCCTCCAGGCCCCACTCGCCGAGGCAGGCGAGGACCTGGCTGGCGAAGGCCTCGTTGAGCTCGATGAGGTCCATGTCGGACAGCTGCAGGCCGGTCCGCTCGAGCACCGCGGCGGTGGCCGGCACCGGGCCGATGCCCATGGTCTCCGGCGGCACGCCCGCCACCGACCAGCCGACCAGCCGCACCATCGGCTCCCAGCCGCGGCGCTCGGCCTCGTCGCGGGTGGTGACGAGGCAGACCGCGGCGCCGTCGTTCTGCCCGGAGGCGTTGCCGGCGGTCACCGTCGCCTCGGGGTCGACCGCGCCCATGACCGGGCGCAGCTTGGCGAGGTCCTCGATGGTGGTCTCCGGGCGGGGGTGCTCGTCCTCGGTGACCAGCCGGGCCGGGGTCTTCCGGGTGGCTGGCACCTCGACGCCGATGATCTCGTCGGCGAAGCGCCCCTCGCGGATCGCCGCGCCCGCGGCCTGCTGCGAGCGCAGCGCCCAGGCGTCCTGCTCCAGCCGGTCGATCTTGTACTCCCGGCGCACGTTCTCCGCCGTCTCCAGCATGCCGCCGGGCACCGGGTGGTGGATGCCGCCGGCGGTCTCCCGGGCGCGGGCCAGCCGGTCGTGCAGCATGACGCCGTCGCCCTTGGCGCCGGTGCGCAGCCCCAGCGCGTAGTGCTCGACGTTGCTCATCGACTCCACGCCACCGGCGACGACGACCTTCCCGGCACCGGCGGCGACCTGCATCGCGGCGTAGATCACCGCCTGCAGCCCGGAGCCGCAGCGCCGGTCGATCTGCAGCCCGGGCACCTGCACGCCGAGCCCGGCGTCCAGGGCGGCGATCCGCCCGATGGCCGGGTTCTCCCCGCTCGGGCTGCAGTTGCCGAGGATGACGTCGTCGACCTCGCCCTCACCGAGCCCGGTGCGCTCGGCCAGCCCGCGGAGCGCGGCGGCGGCCAGCTGGTTGGCGCTCAACCCGGCGAAGACCCCGCCGAAGCGGCCGACCGGGGTGCGCAGCGGGGAGCAGATGACGACGTCGTCCATGCCCCAACTCTGCCACCGCTCCCCCACCCCGGCGCAGCCCGACCGACCGCTGGGTGGAAGCCGGAACCGGCCCGGGACGCGACGACGCCCCTCCCGGACGGACCGGGAGGGGCGTCGCAGCGGTGCTCAGCGGCGGATCAGACGTCCGACGCGCAGTAGACGTTGCCGTCCTCGGACTCGTCGGTGCCCGACCACAGCACGAACGTGGTGCTCGGGACGTCCTCGCAGAGGTCGGTGTCGGCGGCGGCGTTGAACTCGTCGCCGGTCATGTCCGAGTCGGTGCCCTCGATCCGGTACTGCGCCTCGTCGGAGTCGCAGTCGACGGTCTCGAACTCGGAGGCGTCGGTCTGCTGGATGCAGTCACCGACCTCCGGCTCGCCGGCGCCGAGGAAGGTGGTCAGCGCACCCAGGACGACGAGCAGGGCGATCACACCGCCGACGATCGGCAGCCACTTGCGCTTGGGCTTCTGCGGCTCGGCGGGCTGGCCGAACGGCGTCGCGCCACCCGGCTGGCCGCCGAAGGGCTGACCGGCCGGCTGGCCGAAGCCCTGCGGCGCGGCCGGCTGGTCGGGGGTGCCCCAGGGCTGCTGCGGCTGCTGGCCGGCGGGCGGCTGCTGACCCCAGCTCGCGGGCTGGCCCGGCTGGCCGGGGTTCTGCTCGGGCGGCTGGGGGCCGCCGGGGCCGGGGGTGCTCACATCGATCTCCTGGTCTCAGGGGTGCGGTCGGGGCAGATCTTGTCTCATCAGCGCTCAGGGAGCGCACCGTCCGCCCACAGTCGGCGCGTCACGTCCCCCTCCCGAGGGACGTGACGCGCAGCCCCGAGGTCAGTCCTTCGGCTTGGCCATCACCTTGTGCGCGGCCGCCTTGACGGCGTCGGGCAGCACCTTGTTCGCGGCTGCCTGGGCCTTCACGGCCTTCGACGCGGCGACCACCTTGCGCTCGCCGGCCATCATCGCCTCGAAGCCCTGCGCAGCCACCTCGTCGGCCGGGTCCTTGGGGCCCTGGCCCATCGAGGTGTCGTCCAGGCCGGCCCGGTCGAAGAAGTCGGTGTCGGTCGGCCCGGGCATCAGCGCGGTGACGGTGACCGAGGACTTCTTGTCCTTGAGCTCGGTCTGCACCGCCTCGGTCAGCGACTGCACGAAGGACTTGGAGGCGTTGTAGACCGGCTGGTAGGCGCCGGGCATGGTCGAGGCGATCGAGGAGGTGACCAGCACCCGGCCGGAGTCGCGGGCGGTCATCTCGACCAGCGCCAGCTTGAGCAGCGCGGCGGTGGACACCACGTTCAGCTGCATGATCGACAGGTCGTCGGCCCAGTCGGTGTCGACGAACGACCCGCTCTGGCCCACGCCGGCGTTGATCGCGGCGGCCTCCAGCGGCCGGCCGAGCTCCTGCACCCGGGACCACAGCTGGGCGACCCCCTGCTCGGTGCGCAGGTCGGCCTGCACCGGGATCACCTGGGCGCCGGAGGCCTGCACGAGCATCGCGGCCTTCTCGATCCCGGCGTCCTCGGCGTTCACCACCACGTCGTAGCCGTGCTCGGCGAACTGCTTGGCGAGCTCGAACCCGATGCCGCTGGAGGCACCGGTGACGAGCGCGAGGGGCTTGATCTGGGGCTCTGTCACGTTCTGCGTCATGTCGGCCCGGGTACCCCTCCGCCGCGCCGGCCGAACCCGCTCCGAGGACGGATCCGGGCGTCAGCGCCCGGCGGTGCGGCGACCCGGGCGGACGACGAGCGGGACCGGACGACGGCGCTGCGCAGGGCCGGCCCAGCGGCGCTCGCGGGCCTCCTCGGCGAGCTGGCGGGCGGAGACCAGCAGGGCCGACTCGATCGTCGGAGCGGTCATCGACGGTCCTCTCACCCGGAGCGCAGGCACCGCCCGGCGGACGGTGGCGCCGCACCCGGGAGCAGGGGGTACGGCCTGCGGTGAGGCTGGCACTCCCCCCTGACAGTTCCCTGGGTGCCGGGGACGAGACTGCTGGACGTGGGCGAGGAGACGGTCATCTGCTCTGCGAAGGGCTGCCGCGAACCGGCCGGCTTCGCGCTGGTCTGGAACAACCCGAAGCTGCACGCGCCGGACCGGGAGAAGGTGTGGACGGCGTGCGCCGAGCACCGCGAGCCGCTGTCGCACCACCTCGCGCTGCGGTCGTTCCTGCGCCGGGTCGACCCGCTGCCCTGAGCCCCGCTGCCCTGAGCCCCGCTGCCCTGAGCCCCGCTGCCCGTCGGGTCAGGGGCGGGTGACCTGGTGCCCGTGGTCGGCGGCGTAGGCGTCCACCACGTCGTCCGGGGGGAGGCCGTCACGCAGGAACTGCAGGGCCACGATCCGGGCGAAGTCGTCGATCGCGTGCCCCAGCAGCTCCCCGGCGATCCGGACGTCGGAGCGCGGCGCCTCCCGCGCCGCTCCCCGCAGGTGCACGGCCACGCCCAGCATCGCCGGCAGCGAGGCCTGGTCGTCGCCGTCCCGGAAGTAGTAGGTCTCGGAGTACTGGGTGAGGTCGACCCGGCTCTGCACCAGCTCGGTGGCCAGGCTCTCCAGCACGGGCGCGGCCAGGTCGCTGTCCGCGTCGTCGACCAGCCGGCGGGCGTCGACCCGGTGCAGGAGGGAGAGCCGGATCGCCAGCGCCCGCCGCCGGGTCAGCGCCGGGTAGATCTGCAGCACCCAGGTCACCGCGGCCGTCACCAGGGCGAAGCCGATGAGCGCCTGCAGCGGGACGAGCACCCGCAGCCACTCCGACACCGGCACGATGTCGCCGAAGCCGAGCGTGGCCACGGTGACCGTCGACAGGTAGAGCGCGTCCAGGAACAGCGGCCCCTCCTGGAACTCCAGCTCGCTGCTCGTGACGAAGCCGGCGGGCAGGTGCGGCCAGTAGACGAGCGTGCAGCCCAGCACCACCAGGGTCACCCAGGTGAACACGACGACCACCATCGCCAGCGGGCCGGCCAGCACGCTAGACCGGCCCTGCTGCCGGGCGCGCCGCCCGGCCCGCCACACCGCGGCCATCACCCGGCGGCTCACGCCCCCGTGACCGCTGGGGTGCCACAGCGTGTGGAAGACGTCCCGCAACCCGACGGCCAGCACGGCCGCGCCGAGGGCGGTGACCGCCCACGCCTGCACTCCGGACACCCGTGCAGCGTGCCAGGACGACCGGGCCGGCAGGCGCCGACCGGGCGCGCGCCGGCGCGTGTGAGGATCGGCCCTCGTGCGACGACGCGGCGAGGACGGCTCGCTCCCCCGCGAGGTCGGCGTGCTGGCGATCGTCGCCTTCGTGGTGGCGCTCGGCTTCGGCGTCGTCGCCCCCGCGATCCCGTTGTTCGTCCGCGACTACGGCGTCGGGACGACGGCGGTCGGGTTCGCGGTCAGCGCCTTCGCCTTCTTCCGGTTCGTCTCCGCGTTCGGCAGCGGCGCCCTGGTCGAGCGGGCCGGCGAGCGCGCCGTGCTGGCCGCCGGGCTGGCGGTCGTCGCCGTCACCACGGGGCTGGCCGGCCTGGCCGGCAACTTCCCGCTGTTCGTCACGCTGCGCGCCGCCGGCGGCATCGGCAGCGCGATGTTCACCGTGGCAGCCCTCTCCCTGCTGCTGCGGACCGCGCCGGCGGCGCAGCGCGGCCGGGCCGCGGCGACGTACCAGGGCGGCTTCATCCTCGGCGGCATCGCCGGCCCGGCCGCCGGCGGCTTCCTCGCCGAGATCTCCCCCCGGGTGCCGTTCTTCGTCTACGCCGGGTTCCTGCTGATCGCCGGGGCGGTCGCCCTGGTGCTGCTCCGGCCGGCGGCGCTGCCCCCGGCCGACCCGCCGGCCGGCCCCGCGGTGGACGACGGCGGCGGCCCGGAGCCCTCGACCGCCGCCGTCCCGCCGCCCGGCGCCGGGGACGGCGGGCTGCGGTCGGCGCTGCGCTCGCGCGCCTACGTCGCTGCGCTGGTGGCGAACCTCGGCGTCGGCTGGGTGCTGTTCGGGGTGCGCAACTCGCTGGTGCCGCTGTACGTGACCGAGGAGCTCGGCCAGACGGTGGCCTGGGCCGGCGCCGGGCTGCTCGCCGGGTCGGTGGCGCAGGCGGTCGGTCTGCTGCGGGCCGGCCGGCTGTCGGACTCCTGGGGGCGGCGACCGTCGCTGGTGGTGGGCACCGGGCTGGCGACCGCGTCGATCGCCGTCCTGGTGCTCCCCCCGGCGACCGGCGCGTTCCTGCTGGCCATGGCCACGTTCGGGCTGGGCGCCTCGCTGTTGGCCAGCGTGCCGGCCGCGGTGGTCGGCGACGTGAGCCCGGCCCGCGGCGGCCGGGTGGTGGCGGTCTTCCAGATGGTCGCCGACCTCGGCGCGGTCGTCGGGCCGCTGGTGGCCGGCTGGCTCACCGACGCGTTCTCCTTCCAGGTGGCGTTCGCGGTGAGCGCGGCCGTGCTGGGGCTGGGCCTGCTCGCCGCCCTGGCGATGCCCCGCCAGGCGCGTCCGGCGGCCTGACCGCGGGACTACCGCTGTTCACCTTTCCCGGGTTGGATGGAGGGGCCACCGGGGGCCCGCTCACCCGGGCGGCCACCCCCGACGGCGCTGACCGGAGGTGCTGTGCCCGCTCGACCTGTCCTGCTCACCGTCGACGACGACCGCGCGGTGAGCCGCGCCGTCGCCCGTGACCTGCGACGCCACTACGGCGACCGCTACCGCATCGTGCGCGCCGAGAGCGGCGCCGACGCGCTGGCCGTGCTGCGCGAGCTCACCGCCCGCGGCGAGACCACCGCCCTGCTGCTGGCCGACCACCGGATGCCCGGGATGACCGGCGTCGAGTTCCTCGAGCAGGCGATGGACCTGGTGCCCACCGCCAAGCGGGTGCTGCTCACCGCCTACGCCGACACCGACGCCGCCATCCGGGCGATCAACGACGTCGACCTCGACCACTACCTGCTCAAGCCGTGGGACCCCCCGGAGGAGCTGCTCTATCCGGTGCTCGACGAGCTGCTGGAGGCCTGGAGCCGGGCGGCCCGCGCCCCCTTCGACGGGCTCACCCTGCTCGGGCACCAGTGGTCGGCGGAGACCCAGGAGCTCAAGGAGTTCCTGGCCCGCAACCAGGTGCCCTACCGGCACCTGCAGGGCGAGGACGCCGCCGGCATCCGCAAGGCCGCGGAGCTCGAGGACGACGCCCAGCTGCCGGCCACCGTCTTCCCCGACGGCACCGTGCTCAGCCGCCCGTCGCTGCGCGAGGTGGCGAACAAGTGCGGGCTGGCCACCACCGCGGGCAGCCCGTTCTACGACGTCGTGGTCGTCGGCGCCGGCCCGGCCGGGCTGGGCGCGGCGGTCTACGCCGCCAGCGAGGGCCTGCGCACGCTGCTGGTGGAGCGCACCGCGACCGGCGGCCAGGCCGGGCAGAGCAGCCGGATCGAGAACTACCTCGGCTTCCCGAACGGCGTCTCCGGGGCCGAGCTCGCCCAGCGCGCCCGCGACCAGGCGGTCCGCTTCGGCGTCGAGGTGCTCACCGCCAGCGAGGTCACCTCGATCTCGCCCAACGGCGACGGCCGGGCGCTGCACTTCGCCGACGGCAGCGAGGTCACCGCGCACGCCGTCGTGCTGGCCACCGGCGTCTCCTGGACGATGCTGCCCGCCCGCGGGGCCACCGAGTTCGCCGGCCGCGGCGTCTACTACGGCGCCGCCGCGCACGAGGCGGCCGACTGCAAGGGCGAGGTGGTCTACGTGGTCGGCGCGGCCAACTCCGCGGGCCAGGCGGCGCTGCACTTCGCCAAGTTCGCCAGCCGGGTGGTGATGCTGTGCCGCGGCACCGACATCCGCCGCAGCATGTCCGAGTACCTGGTCAGCCGGATCGAGTCCAACTCGGCGATCGAGGTGCTCACCTGCACCCAGGTCGTCGCCGTCGAGGGCTCCGACCACGTCGAGCGGCTGGTGCTGGCCAACTCGCAGAGCGGCGCCACGCACACCGTGCCGGCGTCCCGGCTGTTCGTCTTCATCGGCGCCCAGCCGCCGACCGGCTGGCTGGGCGACGCCTTCGCCCGCGACCAGCGCGGCTTCCTGCAGACCGGCCCCGACCTGCTGGACGCCGAGGGCCGCCCGCCGGCGGACTGGCCGCTGTCCCGGGCCCCGTTCCACCTGGAGTGCTCCGTGCCGGGCGTCTTCGTCGCCGGCGACGTGCGGGCCGACTCGGTCAAGCGCGTCGCGTCCGCGGTCGGCGAGGGCGCCATGGCCGTCACGCTCGTGCACCGCTACCTGGAGGCCCACGCATGACCGCCACCACCCCGCAGGTCGACATCGCCGAGCTGCGCACGCTGTTCCTGTTCGAGTCCCTCGGCGACCCCGAGTTGCAGTGGGTCGCCGAGCGGGCCGAGGTGCGGGTCTTCGACGGCGACGTCGTCGTCTTCGCCGAGGGCGAGCCGGCCGACGCGCTGTACATGCTGCTCGACGGCGGGCTGCTGCTCACCAAGCACGCCGACGGCGAGGACGTCGTCATCAACGACACCACGTTTCGCGGCGCGTACTCCGGCGCGGTGCGGGCCTACGCCACCGGCCACCCGGAGGAGTACCAGACCACGCTGCGCACCACCCGGCCCAGCCGCTTCCTCTGGCTGTCCGCCGCCGACTTCGCGACGCTGGTGACCCAGCAGTGCCCGATGGCCGTCCACCTGCTCGACGGGCTGTACGAGGGGGTGCGGGCCACAGAGTCCGCCATGCGCCAGCGCGAGCACCTGGTCCAGCTCGGGCACCTGTCGGCGAACCTCGCCCACGAGCTGAACAACCCCGCGGCCGCCGCCGTGCGCGCCACCGAGCAGCTGCGCGGCCGGCTGAGCGGCATCCGGCACAAGCTCGGCCTGCTCGCCGGCAGCGGGCTGTCCCCGGAGCTGGTCGGCCGGCTGGTCAAGGCCCAGGAGATCGCGGTCGAGCGGGCGAGCAAGCCCCGCCCCGACCTCACCGCGCTGGAGGAGAGCGACCTCGAGGAGTCGATCGCCGAGCGGCTCGACGAGGTCGGCGTGGACAACGCCTACGACCTGGCCCCGGTGTTCGCCACCGCCGGCATGGACGCGCAGTGGGTCGACGACGTCGTGGAGCAGGTCGACTCCGGGCTGGAGTGGAGCGCGGCGTTCGGCTGGCTGCGCTACACGCTGGAGACCGAGACCCTGATGGACGAGATCGAGGAGGCGGCCACCCGCATCTCCTCGCTGGTCGGCGCGGTCAAGCAGTACTCGCACATGGACCAGGCCCAGCACCAGGACCTCGACGTCAAGCCCGGCATCGAGAGCACGCTGGTGATGCTGGCCCGCAAGCTCAACGGCATCCAGGTGCACCGCGAGTACGCGGCCGACCTGCCCACCGTCCCCGGCTACCCGGCCGAGCTCAACCAGGTGTGGACCAACCTCATCGACAACGCCGCCGACGCGATGGCCGGCGGTGGCCTGCTCACCCTGCGCACCCGGGCCGACGCCGACGCGGTCTTCGTCGAGGTCGGCGACGACGGGCCGGGCGTGCCGGAGTCGGTGCGCACCAGCCTGTTCGACGCCTTCGTCACCACCAAGCCGGCCGGTGAGGGCAGCGGGCTCGGCCTGGAGACGGCCCGCCGGATCGTCGAGCGCCGGCACGGCGGCTCGCTGAGCTACACCACCGGGCCGGAGGGGACGACGTTCTGCGTGCGGCTGCCGCGCAGCCGAACCCGCGGGTGAGCCGCTGGGCGGTGCAGGACGGGGTGGCCTGCGCGCACGCCGCCGACGCACCGCCCGCCCCGGGTCCGGCGACGGCGTGCGAGGACTGCCTCCGCACCGGCGGGCAGTGGGTGCACCTGCGCCGCTGCCTGACCTGCGACCACGTCGGCTGCTGCGACTCCTCACCGCACCGGCACGCCACCGCTCACGCCGGCGCGACCGCCCACCCGGTGGTCGCCTCCGCCGAGCCCCGCGAGCACTGGGCGTGGTGCTACCCCGACAGCGCCCTGCTCCTCCCCGCGTCCCAGCTCTGACGGCCCCGTCGCAGGGGCCCGGCCCGAGCGGAGCGAGGGGTGGGGGCGACGGGGTCCTTTCTCAGCTCCTCACATAGGGGATCGTCTGCGGGCCCTCCGGGAGCACGCACACCCGGGCGCCCGGGCCGGCCTTCTCCACGGCCTCGGCGACGGTCGCGGCGATGTCGGCGGTCTGCTCCAGGTGCGCCTCGGCGAGCTGGGCGTCGCTGAGGTGGTCGGTGTGCATGACCACCCGGTGCGCGGACTGGATCCGGGCCTGGATCTGCACCTGCCACTGGTCGGGCACCGTCTGCTCGCGGGCGCTGATCAGCTCGAGCAGCGCCTCCGGGGACGCCGCGGAGGTGAGCACCTCGCGGTAGGAGCCGTGGTCGGGGAAGCCGTCCTCGCAGGCGGCGGCGCAGACGATCAGCCCGTCGGGCTTGGTCACCTGCGCGGCGGCGGACATCCCCTTCACCGACTGGTACAGGTTCTGGTCCAGCGGGAAGCCCGAGCCGGTGGTGACGACGACGTCGAACGGGGCGTCCACCGGGGCCATCGCCACCTCGCGGGCCCGCTCGATCGCCGTCGCGTGCATCTCCAGCACGTCGCCGCCGAACGCCGCGATGACCTCCTGCCGGGTGTTCAGCACGACGTCGAAGGAGTAGGTGACGTCGGTGGCCGCGGCGATCGCCCGGACGTCGTCGTGCACCGGGTTGCCCTGGGTGACGCCCCAGGTCGCCCGCTCGTCGCCGATCCGCTTCGCGTCGTGCAGCACCAGCACGGTGTCCAGCGCGGCGAGCCCGGGCGCGACCATCTTCGGCCCCCCGGAGAACCCGGCGAAGAAGTGCGGCTCGACGAAGCCGGTGGTCAGCCGGACGTCGGCGTCCACCCACTGCTCGTTGAGCCAGACCGGCACCCCGTCGCCGAAGGTGCCCACCCAGCGGTGCGTGTCGCCCGCGCGGGAGTCGTGGTTGACGATCCGCACCGAGTCGACGACCTCGTCGCCGAACATCGCCCGCAGCTCGGCGTCGGTGTTGGCCCGGTGGGTGCCGGTGGCGACCAGGACGACGACGTCCTCCAGCCGCACGATGCCGTCGAGCTCCTCGAGCACCGCCGGGATCATCAGGTGCCGGGGCTGGGCGCGGGTGCCGTCGCAGGCGGAGATCGCCACGGTCTGGCCGGGGCGCACCCGCTCGCGCAGCGGTGGGCCGCCCACCGGCTCGCGCAGCGCCCGGCGCAGCTCGGCGGCCACGTCGGGGGCGGCGGGGTGCTGCACCGGGGTGATCACCGCCGCGTCGTCGGGCAGCTCGACGGTCAGCCCTCCGCGCCCGTAGGCGAGCGTCACTGCCTGCACGGTGTCCTCCTCGACGTCGCGTGCCCCATCAGACCACGCGGGTGCCCGGTCGACGTGTCGACGAGTCGACTCCGGGTAGCTGCCGCGGATGGCAGACGACGCGAGCTTCGCGGACACCCTCGGCGTCCGGGGCCGGACGGCGGACGACGGGACGGCGCGCCTGGAGCTCGACGCGACCGAGCAGCACCTCAACGAGGCCGGCACGGTGCACGGCGGCGTCCTCGCCACCCTGGTCGACACCGCGATGGGCCAGGCGGTGCGCAGCACCACCGGTGACGCCGACGTCCCGGCGACCAGCCAGCTGACCGTCACCTACCTGCGCCCCGGCCGACCCGGCCTCCTCGAGGTGACGGGCCGGGTGAGCAAGTCCGGTGACCACCTCACGGTCTGCGAGGCCGACGTCGAGCAGGAGGGCCGCACCCTGGTGCACGCGGTCGCCACCTTCGCCGTGCTCCACCGCTGAGCTGGGGCAGCCGTGCCCACCGTGCAGACCGTCCGCGGCCCGATCGACACCGCCGACCTCGGCCGCACCCTCATGCACGAGCACGTCTTCGTGCTGTCCACCGAGCACCAGCAGAACTACGGGACCGGCGACTGGTGGGACGAGGAGGAACGGGTCGCCGACGCGGTCGCCAAGCTCGACGAGCTCAAGGCGCTGGGCATCGACACGATCGTGGACCCGACGGTGTGGGGGTTGGGCCGGTACCTGCCCCGGGTGCAACGGGTGGCGGCGCAGACCGAGCTCAACATCGTCGTCGCGACCGGGCTCTACACCTACGCCGACGTCCCGTTCCAGTACGCGCACCGCGGCCCGGGCACGCTCGTCGACACCCCGACGGACCCGATGGTCGAGGACTTCACCCGCGACGTCGTCACCGGCATCGCCGACACCGGGGTGCACGCCGCCTTCCTCAAGTGCGCCGTCGAGGCCCAGGGGCTCACCCCCGGCGTCGAGCGCACGCTGCGCGCCGTGGCCGCCACGCACCGGGAGACCGGGGCGCCGATCACCGTGCACACCTCGGCGGCGGCGCGCACCGGCCGGCTGGTGGTCGGGGTGCTGCGCGAGGAGGGCGCGGACCTCACCAAGGTCGTCATCGGGCACGCCGGGGACAGCAACGACCTGGACTACCTGCGCGAGCTGGCCGACGCCGGCTGCCTGCTCGGCATGGACCGCTTCGGCCTCGACGTCTACAACCCCACCCCGGCGCGGGTGGCCACGATCGCCACGCTGGCCGGCGAGGGCTACGCCGACCGGATGGTGCTCTCCCAGGACGCCAGCTGCTACATCGACTGGTTCCCCGGCGAGGCCCGGACGGCGGTGGCCCGGGCGATGCCGAACTGGACGTACACCCACGTGCCCCGCGACGTGCTGCCGATGCTGACCGAGCACGGGGTCACCGCGGAGCAGCTGGACCAGATGCTGGTGGAGGCCCCGCGGCGGTACTTCGAGCCGGGCTAGGCGGGACGGCGGCCGGCGAGCTCCCGGGCCTGGGCGAGCTCCGCCTCGTCGAGCGCGGTGGGGTCGCCGGCCCGGCGGGCCGCGGCCTGCTCGTTGAGCCAGCTCACGTGGCGCTCCCAGGCCGCCCGCGCGGAGATGCTCATCGCCCGGCCGACCTGCGCCCAGTCCGCGCCGCCGCGCAGGGCGGCTCGGATGCCCAGCTGGCGGTGCTCGTGGGCCTTGCGGGCGACCACCTCGCCGAGGGCCAGCAGCTCCAGCGCCTCCTCCACGTCGAGCGTGGTGGTGACGTCCTTGATCCGCATCCAGTCGTCGTCGTCGTCCGCGCTGTCGTTCGGCTCGTCGACGACGACGTTGTCACGACGGCTGAGGAAGTCCAGCCGGGTCACTGCGGTCAGGAGCGAGAACTCGCTCTCCAGCACCTCGGGGGTGGTGGCGACCTCGGGCAGAGTGGTCATGAGGCACAGCATTGCCGGAAGTCGACGAGTTGTAACGCAACGTGAGGTTCCTCTCGGCGCCGTGCCGGGCCTCGCTCGCTCCGCGTGCTCGACCTGGGACGGCACGCGAGGGGCCGCCACCCGGCTGGGTGGGTGCCGGCCCCCCGTGGTGACGCTCGGTCAGTCGGGAACGCCGACGGCCTGCTTGGCGAGCGCGGCCAGCCGGGTCTGCACGGCGCTGACGACGCTCGAGCGGGCCTTGTGGGCCTCCTCGTAGCGGATGACCGTGGTGATGTCGGCGGGGTCGTCGAGCTGCTTCACTGCCGCGGCGATCTGCGCGGTGGACATCGAGTCGTAGCCCTTGATCGGCAGCTCGTCGGCGGAGACGTCACCCAGCTCGCGCCGGGTGGCGGCCACGGCCTCGGCCGCGGTGGTGTTGCCCTCCCGCTCGGCGATCCGCTCGGCCCGGCGCAGCGAGGCGACCCGGCCGACGGTGAGCGTCTCCCGGACGGCGCCGGAGAACGCCGTCGCCCGGTGCGCGACGTCGTCCACGACCGAGTTGAGCGTGCCGCCGGCCTGCTGGGTGCTGCCGATGGCGCGGTTGACGGTGTTCGCGGCGAACCGGACCGGCAGGTTGGCCAGCTTGGTCGCCCCGCCGGCAACGCGCTGGAACGGCGTGGCCTGCAGCGCGGCGGGGCCACCGAGGGCCTGCTCGGCCAGCACGACGGTCAACCACTCGACGGTGGCCGAGTGGGCCACGATCAACCGCTCGGCCAGCGCCTTGACCGCGGGCTTCCCCGCCGCCTCGGCGAGCACCTTGACGTAGGTGGCCCGGTCGAGCAGCTGGTGCTCCAGCTGCAGGTCCTGCAGCAGCGCCTCGTCGATGGGCTCGGCCTGCTCCAGCGTGCCCTTGACCAGGGCGGTCAGCCGGCCGAGCACCGGGGCGACGACGTCGCCGAAACCGGCCAGCTCGCGGAGCTGCTCGGTGATGGCCGTCGACCGCTCGGCGGCGTTGTCGGCGTTCTGCTGCAGCTCGCGGCGGACGGCGTCGGTGCGGGCCTGGCCGACCCGGATGCGGGCGATCTGCTCCTCGGTCTGCGTCAGCGTCAGGAGTACGCGGAGCTGGGTGATGAGCGTGGCGTCGGTCATGGGGACTCCAAGGGGTCGGGTGTGACCTGACTCCTCCCTACTGCCCACTCGCGGCCCACTGCTAACTCCAGCAAGCGTGGTGCTAGCAGTGTCCGTCGTCACACCCGATCGGCGCACGTCTACCTCACGGGGGGTAGCCGCCCAGGGCGGCCTGCCCACCGACGCGGGACGACGAGGACAGTGGGGCCGACACCAGGAGGTGCACCATGGCGACGACGAGTGACGACGAGCGCGATCCGGACCTGATCGCCGTCCAGGAGGGCCCGCAGGCAGCCCAGGAGCTGACCCGCCCGGCCGGGCTGGACCGCGAGCGCATCCTCAAGGCGGCGATCGACTTCATCGACGACCAGGGTCTGGCCGCGCTGACCATGCGTCGCCTCGGCTCCTCGCTCGGTGTCGAGGCGATGGCGCTCTACCGCTACGTGCCCGGTCGCGAGGACCTGCTGGACGGCGTGGTGGACCGGGTCGTCGAGACGCTCTTCGACGACCAGGACGGCGACGACGTCTTCATCACCGACCACAACGGCTGGCAGGACTACCTGGTCCGGCTGGCCCACGGCATGCGCCGGATCGCCCTGGCCCACCCGGCGGTCTTCCCGCTGATCGCCAGCCGCCCGCCGGCCGCCCCGTGGGTGCGCCCGCCGCTGCGCAGCCTGCGCCTGGTCGAGTCCTTCCTGGGCACGCTGCACGACGCCGGCTTCTCCGACCCGGCCGCGGTCGCCGCCTACCGCGCCTACTCCAGCTTCCTGCTCGGCCACCTGCTGCTCGAGGTCACCCAGATCGGGGCCCAGGTCAGCCTGCTCGACCAGCCCGAGGGCGACCCGGAGGCCCAGGAGCGCACCGATCTCACCGAGTACCCGAACCTCCTGCGCACCGAGCAGCTGCTCGGCCAGGACAAGTCGGCCGCGGAGTTCGAGGAGTCCCTGGAGAACCTGCTGGACCGGCTGGAGCGGGTGCTGCACGAGGCGAAGAACTCGGATGGCGAGGTCGGCGACCTCGCCTGACCATGGACCCGGGCGGTGGTCCCCCCGGGGTCGTGCGCGGGGAGTCCACCAGGAGGACGTCCGCCGCCGCCCGGCATCGAGCGGCGTTCACCGAATCGTCGTCCAGAAGCCGTTTACGTTGTAAACGGCGGGGGCACAGGGGGGTCCAGCGGCCACCGCGCACCACGGCGGAGGCCTGCACCCCACCCAGACCCCCCTGGAGGAAACCCCGTGATCAGCCAGCAGGACATCACCAGCATCATCGGCAGCAACGCCGTGGACAACGACGGCGACAAGCTGGGCAAGGTCGGCCAGGTCTACCTGGACGACCAGACCGGCCGCCCGGAGTGGGCCACGGTCAGCACCGGCCTGTTCGGGACCTCGGAGACCTTCGTCCCGCTCACCGACGCCACCGTCAGCGGCGGCACCCTCCGCGTGCCCTACGAGAAGGCCAAGGTCAAGGACGCCCCGCGCGTGGACGCCGACCAGGGCCACCTCTCCCCCGCCGAGGAGGAGGAGCTCTACCGCTACTACGGCATCGGCACCGGCACCGCCGGCTACACCGACACCACGACCGACACCACGACCGGCACCGCGGGCTACACGGACACGACCACCGCCGGCTACACGGACACCACGACGGACACCAACCGCCACGGCACCGTCGGCCACGACACCTCCGGCCCGACGACCGACAGCGCGATGACCCGCTCCGAGGAGCAGCTCCGCGTCGGCACCCAGCAGGTCGAGGCCGGCCGCGCCCGCCTCCGCAAGTTCATCGTGACCGAGAACGTCACGACCACGGTCCCGGTCTCCCACGAGGAGGTCCGGATCGAGCGCGAGCCGATCACCGACGCCAACATCGGCGACGCCCTCGACGGCCCGGCCATCTCCGAGGAGGAGCACGAGGTCGTCCTGCACGCCGAGCGCCCGGTGGTCGCCAAGGAGGCCGTCCCGGTCGAGCGCGTGCGGCTGGACACCCAGGTCGTCACGGAGCAGGAGACGGTGACCGACACGGTCCGCAAGGAGCAGATCGAGGCCGACACCGACGGCATCACGGACATCAACCGCCGCTGACCGGCCCCTTGATCTCGGCGCGGCCGGCGAGCGGCTGCTCGCCCGCCGGCCGCGCCGACCTCACCCCCTTCCCTGGAGAGACCCATGGCCACCAGTTCGTCCCCGGAGTCCTCGAGCGCGACCAGCGCCCGTGAGACGACGTTCCGCAACAACACCGCCAGCTCGGGCGCCCGCGCCAGCAAGGGCGTCGCGCGCGACGCCGTCGACGCCCAGCACGAGCGCTTCGGCGGGATCAAGTGGGGCGCCGCGTTCTTCGGCTGGCTGTCCGCCAACGGTCTGGCGGTGCTGCTCATCGCCGCGCTGTCGGCCGGCGGGGTGGCCATCGGCCTCACCCAGGGCCTGCCGTCGGCCGACACCGCCGCCGACACCGCGACGGACAACGCCAGCGGCATCGGCATCGGTGGCGGCATCGCGATGCTGGTCATCCTCTTCCTGGCCTACCTGGCCGGTGGCTACGTCGCCGGCCGGATGTCCCGCTTCGACGGGATCCGCCAGGGCATCGCGGTGTGGGTCATCGGCCTGCTCGTCGTCATCGCCCTCGCCGTCCTCGGCGCGGTGCTGGGCGCGAAGTACAACGTGCTGTCGCAGCTGAACCTCCCGCGCATCCCGATCGACGAGGGCACCGCCACCACCGCAGGCATCGTGGCGCTGGTCGCCGTCCTGGTGGTCACGCTGATCGGCGCCGTCCTCGGCGGCAAGCTCGGCGAGCGGTTCCACCGCAAGGTCGACCGGGCGGGCTTCGACGCCTGACCGGTGCACACCAGCCGTACCGTCACCGTTGGCCTGGGGGAAGGCCAGCGGCGGCGGTACGGCTCCTGCACGTCCGGGGCCACCTGCCCCGCAGCGTGACCCGTGAGGCGAGTGGGGCGGCAGCACTGGCGCGATGAGCGTGTTGCGCCGACGATGCCGCCCCCGCCTCCCATGGTGGGGGCATGGGCTTTCCGTACCGCACGGCACGCGCCGTGATGATGGTCGGGTCGCTGAGCGACCCGGCCGGCCAGACGGCCCGGCTGATCGGACCCGCGCACGCCACGCTGGGCCTCTCCGGCGCACGGGGACGCAAGGCCCTCTGCGGCGCCTACGTGGCCCGCGACGAGGAGGTCCCCTGGCCGCCCCAGAGCGAGGCCAGCACCGCGCTCTGCCCCGACTGCGACCAGCTCGCCCGGCTCTGACCGGCCGGCCGGACCGCTCCGGCCGGGGGCGATCCGGCGAATTCCGTCACCACCGGACCCCTGCTGTCACAGCAGCCCCACCCGACCACCCGGCCTGACGGGAACGGTCCGTCCGAGCGGGTAGACAGGCCCCATGGGGAACGCCGCCGACCTGCAGTGGGCAACCGAGGGCCCGGTGCCACCGTCGTCTCCGGTCGTCTCGGTCGACGTCACGGCCACCCCGGTGGTGAGCTACGCGCTCGCCCACAACGCGGTCCCGGTGGTCTCCCGGGTCACGCTGACCAGCGGCACCGCGACCCTGCGCGGCGCCACCCTCCGGCTGTCCGTGGCCGACGCCGAGGGCGCGATCGGCGCCGGCGTCGAGCGGCTGGTCGACCTGGACGCCGGGCAGACCACGGTGCTCAACGACGTCGGCCTGACCCTCGACCCGGCCGCGATGCTGCAGCTGGAGGAACCGCGCCCGGGCTCGGTGCGGGTCGAGCTGGTGGCCGACGGGCGGGTGCTGGCCGAGCAGCGGGTCCCGGTGCAGGTGCTGGCCGCCGCCCAGTGGCTGGCCACCCCCCTGCCGCTCGCGCTGGAGATGCTCGCCGCGCACGTCCAGCCCAACCACCCCGCCGTGCAGGCCCTGCTGGCCGAGGCCGCCGAGCTGCTCGAGGAGGGCACCGGCAGCGGCAGCATGGCCGGGTACGCCGACGACGCCGAGCGCGTCGACGAGGTGGCCGAGGCGCTCACCTGGGCCGTCCGCCGGCGCGGCATCCGCTACAGCGAGCCGCCGGCCAGCTGGGGCGAGACCGGCCAGCAGGTCCGCACCCCCGGCGAGGTCCTCGACGGCCGGGTGGGCACCTGCCTGGACACCGTGGTCACCCTGGCCGCCGCCTTCGAGCAGGCCGGCATCCGCCCGCTGCTCTGGATCGTCGAGGGCCACGCCTTCCTCGGCTACTGGCGCGAGGAGCGCAGCGCCGAGACCGCCGCCACCACCGACGTCTCCGCCCTGGTGAACCTCGTCGACCTGGGCCTGGTCCGGCTGGTCGAGACGACGCTGCTCACCGACCGCGGCGACACCCGCACCGACCTGCACGGCCCGGCCTACGCCTGGCTGTCCGGCGACCTCTCCCGGGTCCTGGGCGTCACCGACGTCCACCGCGCCCGGCGCGACGGCGTGCTGCCGCTGCCGGCCCGCACCCGCGACGACGAGGGCACCGTGCACGTGGTGGAGTACCGGCCGGCCGAGCACAGCGCCCCGGCGCACGAGCCGGCCCGGCCGGCCGCCCCGGCGCCGGACGCCGCCCCCCAGGCCCCGGCCCGGGTGCAGCAGTGGAAGAACGCGCTGCTCGACCTCAGCCTGCGCAACCGGCTGATCAACTACACCGAGCGCTCCGGGCTGCCGCTCACCGTGCCGCACGACGCCCTCGCCACGCTCGAGGACCTGGTCGGCAACGGGGCGACGGTCACCCTGCTGCCCGGCGACCGGATCGCCGGCGTGCAGGTGGAGCGGGGGCTGCGCTCGGCCCGCGACCTGCCGCCCCAGCAGCTGACCGAGCTGCTGACCGAGCGCCGGTCGGTGCACGTCGACGTCCCGGAGGCCGGCTACCTGCCGCGACTGCGCGGGCTGGCCCACCGGGCCCGCACCGTGGTCGAGGAGACCGGCGCCAACAACCTCTACCTGGCCCTGGGCAGCCTGGTCTGGGAGCTCGACGGCCGCCCGCTGCGCTCGCCGCTGGTGCTGGTGCCCGTCGTGCTGACCCCCGCCTCGCGCACCGGGGCCTACCGGCTCACCGCCGACGAGGCCGGCGCGGCCACCCCCAACTGGTGCCTGCTGGAGAAGCTCCGCCAGCTGCACGGCCTCAGCGTGCCCGGCCTGGCCGCACCGGCCGAGGACGGCGCCGGCATCGACCTGACCGCGGCGCTGCAAGCGGTGCGCACGGTGCTGGCCGAGCACCAGCTGCCCTGGCGGGTCGAGTCGACCGCGGACCTCGCCGTCCTCCAGTTCGCCAAGTTCCGGCTCTGGAAGGACCTGGACGAGCACTGGTCGGAGTTCGCCGCCAACCCGCTCGTCGCCCACCTGCTGACCGACCCCGACGAGCCGTTCGCCGACCCGGCACCGGACACCGCGGGGAGCGTCGACCTCGACGAGCTGGCCGCGCAGTGCCCCGTGCCCGCCGACGCCTCGCAGCTGCGGGCCGTCGCCGAGGCGCTGGCCGGGCGCACGTTCGTGCTCGAGGGCCCGCCCGGCACCGGCAAGTCGCAGACCATCACCAACCTGCTCACCCGCGCGGTCGCCGAGGGCAAACGGGTGCTGTTCGTCGCGGAGAAGCGGGCCGCCCTCGACGTCGTCGCCCGCCGGCTGGACGCGGTGGGCATGGGGCCGTTCGCGCTGGACCTGCACGACAAGGGCAGCCGGCCGGCCGTCGTCCGGGCGCAGATCCGCGCGGCGCTCGAGCACGCGGTGGAGGTCGACGACCAGGGGCTAGCCGCCGACGCGGAGGACCTGCGCTCGGCCTCCCGCAGCCTGGAGCGCTACGCCGAGCGGCTGCACGCCCTGAACCCGGCCGGGCTGTCGTTCTACTCGGCGCGCACCGCCGTGCTGGCCGCCGGCGAGGGCATCGACGCCCTGCCGGTCACCGCCGCCTTCGCCGGCCGCGCGGACGCGGACGTGGTGACCGCCGTCCGCCGCGCGCTCGCGCTGCTGCCCGACATCGCCGACCTGGCCCGCCCCTCGGCCGGCCACGCCTGGGGCTTCCTGGACACCATCGACATCGACATCACCGAGGTGCAGCAGGCGGCGGTCGCCGTCGACACCGCGGTGCGCGACGTGCCCGGCGAGGGCGGGCTGGCCGCCGCGGTGCGCGCCGCCCGGACGCCGGAGGAGCTCGACGCCCTGGTGCACCTGCTCGCCGGGCCCCGGGTGGGGCTCGACGTGCTCGACGAGGTGCGCACCCAGCGCTGGGCGGCGGCCACCGCCGACGTGTCCGGCGAGGTCGCGGCGCTGACCGGTGCGCTGCACCCGTCGTTCGAGGTGGTCGGCCCCGAGGCGCTCACGCTGCCGCTGGCGGACCTGGCCGCCCGGGCGCAGGCGGCCTCGGACGCCGGCTGGTGGGCCCGACGGGGTCAGCTCGCCGCGCTGCGCGACGAGCTCACCCCGGTGCTGCTGCCCGGCTCCTCGCTCAAGCCCCGCGAGGTGCCGGCGCTGCTGGAGTCGCTGGGCCGCGTGCAGGCCGCGGTGCACGGGATCGCCGCCCGCGCGGCGACCGTCCCGGGGCTGCAGGTGCCCGCGTCGTGGAACCCGTTCACCGATGGCGGCCGGTTCGTGCTGGACGCCGAGATGCGCTGGCTGCGCCGAGCGGCCGCCTCCGTCGACGGGACGTCCGGCTTCGCCGGTGCGCTGCGCCGGTTCCTGGCCGCCGGGCCGGTCGCCGACGCCTCCAGCGCGCGGGTCGTCGCCAAGCTCCGGGACGCCGTCACCCACCTGCTCACCGCCTGCTCCAGCGACTCCGAGCTGCTCGCCGCCTGGTGCGGCGAGCACGGGCTGGTGCTGCGCTGGACGATGACCCGCCCGGAGCGCGGGGTGGAGTACGTGCACCCGATGTCGCTGCGGCGCTGGGTGAGCCTGCTGGACACCCTCGAGCCGCTCCGGCTGGCCGGGCTCGTCGAGGCCCGCAGCCGGCTGCGCAACGGCCTGGTGCGGGCAGACGACGCGGTGCGCGCCTTCGACCGCGGGCTGGCCGAGGCGTCGGTGGCCGAGCGGCTGGCGGCCACCGGCCTGGACGCCTTCGACGCCGGGCTGCACGAGCGCACCATCAACCGCTTCGCCGCCGCCTCCCGCGCGGTCCGCTCGCACCTGACCGCCGCGCTGCCCGCCGGGGTGCTCGCCGCCCGGCCGTTCGACGCCGCCACCGGCAACGGCCAGGTCGGCGCGCTGCAGCGCGAGCTGGGCAAGCAGCGTCGCGGGCTGGGCGTGCGCGGGCTGCTGTCGACCTACGGCGAGCTGGTCACCGCCGTCATGCCGTGCGTGCTGGTCAGCCCCGACTCGGTGGCCCGCTTCTTCCCCGCCACCGCCGGGCTGTTCGACCTGGTCGTGTTCGACGAGGCCTCGCAGATCCGGGTGGCCGACGCGGTGGGCGCGCTGGGCCGGGCGCACGCCGCGGTCGTCGTCGGCGACAGCAAGCAGATGCCGCCGACGAGCTTCGGTGAGTCGACCGGCTCCGACGACGACGCCTCGGCCGAGGCGGTCGAGGGCACCGGCGAGGACGCCGTGCCCGACGAGGAGAGCATCCTGTCCGAGTGCGTGCAGGCGCGCGTGCCCCGGCAGTGGCTGTCCTGGCACTACCGCAGCCAGGACGAGACGCTGATCGCCTTCAGCAACGCCCAGTACTACGAGAACCGGCTGTCCTCGTTCCCGGCGCCGGTGCACGGCCCGTCCTCCCCCGGCCCCGACGGCCGCGGCGTCTCGCTGGTCCGGGTCGAGGGCACCTTCCTGCGCTCGGGCCCGGGCCTGCGCACCAACCCGGTCGAGGCGCAGGCGGTCGTCGCCGAGGTGCTGCACCGCTTCTCGCTGGCCGGCTCCGCCGTCCCCTCGATCGGCGTGGTCACCTTCAACGCGCCGCAGCGGACCCTCATCGAGACGCTGCTGCGCGACTCCGGCGACGAGCGGGTGACCGAGGCGCTGGACCGCAGCGACGGCGAGGGCCTGTTCGTGAAGAACCTGGAGAACGTGCAGGGCGACGAGCGGGACGTCGTGCTGTTCTCCACCGGCTTCAGCCCCGACCGCTCCGGCCGGCTGCCGCTGAACTTCGGCCCGCTGAACCGCAGCGGGGGCGAGCGGCGGCTCAACGTGGCGATCACCCGGGCCCGCCGCCAGGTCGTGGTCTTCACCTCCTTCGACCCCGAGCAGCTGCGCGCCGAGGAGACCGCCTCGGTGGGCATCAAGCACCTGCGCGCCTACCTGGACGTGGCCGCGCTCGGCGCCGACGCGCTGCCGCGTCCGCCGCGGGCCGCCGGTGCCCGCGACCGGCACCGCGACGAGATCGCCGCCGCGCTGCGCGAGCGCGGGCTGGTGGTGCGCACGGACGTCGGGCTGTCGGACTTCCGGGTCGACCTGACCGTCGCCCGCACCGAGGCCCCGGACGCCCCGCTGCTCGCGGTGCTGCTCGACGGCCCCGCCTGGGCGCGGCGGAAGACGGTCGGCGACCGCGACGGCCTGCCGGTCGAGGTGCTCGGCGAGCTGCTGCGCTGGCCGGCGGTCGAGCGGGTCTGGCTGCCCACCTGGCTGGCCGAGCGCGACGAGGTGCTGGACCGGCTGGTCGCGACCGTGCAGGCCGTGTCCCCGGGCCCGGCCGCCGTCGAGTCGGCTGCTGAGCCCGCCGCTGCTGAGCCGACCGCTGCTGAGCCGACCGAGCCCATCACCCCGGAGCCCGAGCCGGCCGCGGTGGAGCCCGAGCCCGCCTACGACGGCCCGCTCGCTGACGTCATCCAGCTGCGCCCCGCGCCGGTGGAGCCTGTCGCTGTCGTCGAGCCGGTCACCGTGGTCGAGCCCGTCGTCGTGGAGCCCGAGCCCGTCGCCGCCGTGGAGCCCGAGCCCACCGAGCCCGAGCCCGTCGCCGTGGTCGAGCCCGAGCCGGCCGCCGTCCCGGCGCCGCCTGCTCCCCGCAAGGCCGCTCCGAAGGCCCCGGCCACGACGGTGGCCGCGCCGCTGGACGAGGAGCTGCCGTTCTTCCCCTGGGCGCCAAAGCCGGCCGGGGTGAAGAAGCAGCTCGACCAGCTGTCCGACCCCGCCGTCGCCCGGCTGGTGCGCCGGGTGCTGACCGCCGGGGTCAAGGCCGAGGGCCCGGTGCACCGCGACCGGCTCACCCGGCTGACCGCGGCCGCGTTCGGTCTCACCCGGGTCACCGAGGCCCGGCGCGACGCGCTGCTCGCGCTGCTGCCGAAGAACGCGACGGCCGACGGCGACTTCGTGTGGCCGCCCGGGCTGGACCGCGAGACCTGGACGTTCTTCCGCCGTCAGGCCACCAGCGCCGACCGGCCGCTGGACCAGGTCGCGCCGGAGGAGATCGGCAACGCCATGGTCGCGCTCTGCCGGGCCAGCGCCGGCATGGCCCGCGACGAGCTGCACCTGCGCACGCTCGAGGTGTTCGGGTATCGGCGCCGCACCCCGGCGCTGCTCCCGCTGCTCGAGGCCGCGCTCGTCGCGACCGTCGCCCGCGGCCGGCTCACCGAGCAGCCGAACGGCCTGGTCACCGCCTGAGCCGGAGGACCACCCCGCCCTGCCGAACGTAGTGCTCTGCTCCCCACGTGGGAGCAGAGCACTACTCGCGCCGGGGTCCCCTCAGCCGGCGTCGAGCGGGTTGGCCCGGGCCCGGGCGGCGAAGCCCGAGCCGACGAACCGGCCGGCCAGCGACGTCGGCTTGCGGCGGGCCTGGCTCTCGAAGCAGCCGACGAACTCCTCGATCAGCCCGAGCCGCGGGAACCGGTCGAGCACGGCGGCGCGGAACTCCGCGGGCCAGTCGCCGGGGTTGCGCCCGGAGATGTCCAGCCCGGTGGCCAGCTCCAGCAGGTGCCCCTCCGGGTCCACGGCGACGTCGACCTCGTCGGCCATGTGCGCGACGATCACCTCGGCCGTCCGCCGGCGCCGGTCGGCGTCCCAGCCCGCGCCCGCGGCGAAGACCCAGGCGACCGCGCCACCGGCCTCCTCGAACGGCACGTTGGCGCTGTCGAACACCGGCACCAGGCCGATGTCGTGCAGCATCGCGGAGACGAACAGCAGCTCGTCGTCGAAGCCGATGCCACGCGAGCGGCCGTACTCCGCGGCCCACAGGTAGGACCGGCGGCAGTGGTGCAGCAGGGCGGGTGAGTGGAAGGCCCCGGCGACCTGGAGGGCGGACCGGGCGGCGGCCGTGTCGGGCACGGCATCGAGGAGAGCGGGAGGCACGGGCGGAGTCTGCCGCCCGCCCGTGCCCCGCATGCTCCTCCGCCGAACGGATGGCAGGAAAGCGGCGGAACGAGGCAGCGGGGGCCGTCAGGCCGCCGGCGCCCAGCCGGTGCTCTCCAGCCAGCCGGCCAGGTCGTGCACGCCGGGCACCAGCGCCCGGGTCCCCGCCAGGTCGGCCTGGTAGGCCGGCCGCTGGGCGAACCAGCTGAACATCCGGGTCATGTCCTCGTCGCCACCGAGCACGGACAGCGGCAGTTCCTCGTAGCGCGCCGGCAGCCCGGCCCGGGCCCCGAGGCGGGCGGCGATCTGGTCGCCGGTCAGCTCGTCACCGCCGAGCTCGATCGCACCGCCGGCCACCTGGCCCGGGTCGGTCAGCACGGTCGCGGCGGCGGCCCCGATGTCCTGCACCGCCACCATCTGCAGCGGCACGTCGCCGGGGAGGGGCAGCCGGAGGACGACGACGCCGTCCTCCACGGTGGCGCCCAGGTTCTCCATGAAGAACACCGGCCGCAGGAAGGTGTGCGGGACGCCGAGGGCCTCGACGTGCTCCTCGACCCGGCGCTTGCTCTCGAAGTGCGGCACGCCGGTGTGCCGCTCGGCGCCGCCGACGCTGCTGTAGACGAGGTGCCGCACGCCCGCTGCGACGGCGGCGTCGGCCAGGTTGCGGCCGTCGGCCACCTCGCCCTCGATGCCGCGGCTGCCGGCGAACGTGGTCATCGCGAAGACCCGGTCGACGCCGGAGAGCGCACCGCGCAGCGACGCGGGGTCGGTGAGGTCGGCGCGGACCAGCTCGGCGCCGCGCTCGGCCAGCGCGCGGGCGGCGGGCTTCGCCGGGTCGCGGACGAGGGCCCGCACCCGGCCGCCGTCGGCCAGCAGCGCCCGGGCGGTCGCGCCGCCCTGCTGCCCGGTGGCGCCGACGACGGCGACGAGCGGGGTGTCCTGATCGGTGCTCATGCTGTACTCCCTCGGGTGGAAGCCGCCTCGTGCGGTTTCTGTAGCCGACTAACTGATAGCCGACCACATACATTCCGGGGGTGGACGAACTGGCTCCAGGACCGGTCGAGCGGGTGGGTCCGATCAGCGCGCTCATCCCCGCGGTCGCCCGGGCGCACCGCACCCTCGCCGGGCAGCTGCTGCGCGAGGTCGGCCTCTATCCGGGCCAGGAACTGCTGCTGATGCTGCTGTGGGCGCACGAACCCCGCTCCCCAGGCGAGCTGGCCAGGGAGCTCGGCGTCGAGCCGCCCACCGCGGTCAAGGCCGTGGCCCGGCTGGAGGAGGCGGGCTTCCTCACCCGCGAGCGGTCCACCGACGACCGCCGGGTCGTGCTGGTCTCCCTCACCCCGAAGGGGCGCGACCTGCGCGGGCGGGTCGAGCAGATCTGGGCCGAGCTCGAACGACGCACCGTCGTCGGGCTCAGCAGCGCCGACCGGCAGCGGCTCACCGACCTGCTGTCCGCGATCGCGCGCAACGTCGGCGACGTCGGCCCGGACCCGCTCGGGCCCTGACGCCGCTCACGACCCGAGGGCCACCAGCAGCCGGTCGAGGAAGGGCACCTGGCCGCGGACCAGCTTCTCCCGGGCAGCGTCGACGGGGAACCACGCCGACCGGTCGATCTCCGGGAACCCCTGCACGCGGCCCGAGCGCGGCGGCCACTCCATCGCGAAGGTGTTGCTCACGGTGGCGGCGGCATCGAGGTCGCCCTCGGCCGCCCACACGGTGAGCAGCTTGCCGCCGGAGACCCGCAGCTCACCCAGGTCCAGGAACTCCGTCGCCGGCACCGGCGAGCCCAGCTCCTCGGCGAACTCGCGCCGGGCGACGTCGAAGGGCTCCTCGTCCGGACCGGCCTCGCCCTTGGGGATCGACCACCCGGCGGCGTCCTTGCGCGCCCAGAACGGCCCGCCCATGTGCCCGATGAGCACCTCGACGCCGCCGCCGCCCGCGCGCCGGTAGAGCAGGACCCCGGCGCTCCTGGTGACTGGCACCGGAGCAGCTTTCCACGGCGGCCCCCGGGGTAAAGCAGGTGCGCGGACGGCGCCTGGCGCGTTGACTGCACCGGCCCCGGGGCACCACCCACTCCCCCGGCGGCGCGCTCGTGGCCACGAGGGCGCCGCACCCAGAGACGAGAAAGGACCATGGAGAAGATCAACGGACGCCTGCTGAACTGGGCGTCCATCCTCGAGCCCACCACCCGCGAGCAGGCCGAGCGCACCGCGGCGATGCCCTTCATCCACCCGCACCTGGCGTTGATGCCCGACGCGCACCTCGGCAAGGGCGCGACCGTCGGCTCGGTCATCCCGACCGAGGGCGCGATCATCCCGGCGGCGGTCGGGGTCGACATCGGCTGCGGGATGATGGCCGTCCGCACCCAGTTCAGCGCCGGCGACCTCGCCGGGCAGGACCTCGACGTGCTGCACGGCCAGATCTCCCGGGCTGTCCCGCTGTCGGCCGGTGGCCGGAACACCAAGATCCGGCACAGCGCCGAGCCGCGGATCGCCGAGCTGCGCGCGATGCCCGGTGCGCACCAGGCCGACACGGCCGTGGGGCACTGGCCGCAGCAGCTCGGGTCGCTGGGCTCGGGCAACCACTTCATCGAGGTGTCGCTCGACGAGACCGACCAGGTGTGGCTGTTCCTGCACTCCGGCTCCCGGGGGGTGGGCAACAAGCTGGCCCAGCGGCACATCCGGAAGGCCCAGGAGCTCTGCCGGCAGCGCTTCATCGAGCTCGCCGACCCCGACCTCGCCTACCTGGTGGAGGGCGACCCGGAGTTCGACGCCTACATCGAGGCACTGCGCTGGGCGCAGCGGTTCGCCTACCTCAACCGCGAGGAGATGATGGACCGCGTCGTCGACCAGGTCGGCCGGTTCCTGCGGCGGGACGTCGAGCGGCTCGAGACGGTGAACTGCCACCACAACTACACCGAGCGGGAGCGGCACTACGGCCGTGACGTGTGGCTGTCCCGCAAGGGCGCGATTTCCGCGCGGGCCGGGCAGCCGGGGCTGATCCCGGGGTCGATGGGGACGGCGTCCTACGTGGTCACCGGCAAGGGGAACGTGCCCTCGCTGATGTCCTCACCGCACGGCGCCGGCCGGAACCACTCGCGGAACGCCGCCCGGCGGCTGTTCAGCCGGGCCGACCTGGACGCCCGGATGAGCGGCATCGCCTGGGGGCACTCGGACGCGTTCCTCGACGAGCACCCCGACGCCTACAAGCCGATCGACCAGGTGATGGCCGACGCCGCGGACCTCGTCGAGGTGCGGCACACGCTGCGCCAGATCGTGAACGTCAAGGGCAACTGAGCAGCGGCCGGTCTCCCGCGAGGGAGACCGGCCGTCAGTCGTCCAGCCAGGGCGTGACGACCGCGGTGCCGCCGGCCGGCTCGCAGCGCACGCGGATCCGGCCGGGCGGGACGCCGGCCACCAGGAACCGGCCGAGCTCGTCGGCGTCCTCGGTCAGCGTGCCGCCCGCGTGCTCGACGACGACGTGCGCCGGGCCGGCCGGGGTCAGCTCCCCCACCAGCCGCCGGGTGGCGCCGTCGACGAGCAGCTCGAGGTCCAGCTGCTGGTCGCCGGCGCTGAAGGTGAGCAGCCGGACGTCGGACGGCCCGCGCAGCCCGGCGCCGGCGGTCTCGCGGGAGTCGGCGACCAGCTCGGCCAGCTCGGCGTCGACCGTGCGCCAGGTGAACGCCTCGCGGGCGAAGGCGAGCAGCTCGGGCGGCACCGGGTCGTGGACGGCGACGGCGCGGGCGAGCCGGCGCACCAGCTCGTCGTCGGGCAGGTCAGAGGTCGACATCGACGCCCGCCTCCTCCAGCCGCCGGCGCAGCTGCTCCAGGCAGCGGCGCCGGGTCGGCCCGATGCTGCCGATCGGCATCTCCAGCACCTCCGCCACCTCCGTGTAGCTCAGCGGCGGGTCGGCGACCAGCACTCGCAGCAGCCGCCGGCACCGGTCGGACGACGTCTGCAGGTGGTGCCACAGGGCCTCTCGCTGCTCAGCCCGCACCAGGCTCTCGTCGAACCCCGGCACGTCGTCGGGCACCGCCTCCAGCACCTCGGCCCGGCTCACGGTCTCCCGGCCCGACCGGCGCAGCACCCGCAGGCACTCCCGCCGCGCGGTGGTGGCCAGCCAGGCGCCGACCCGCTCGGGCTCGCGGATCCGCGGCAACTGCTCGACCAGCCGCAGCCAGGTCGTCTGGAAGACGTCGGCGGCGTCCTCCCCCTGCAGCCGGTGGCCGCGGGCCACCGACCAGACCAGCCCGGCGTACCGCCCGACCAGCGTGTCCCAGGCGCCGCGGTCGCCGGTGGCGGCAGCCCGGACCAGGTCCGCCGTCGAGACCTCCGGCGCGGTCACGAGCCAGGCCGCGCGCGGCGGCGGGTCGGGAGCTGTCTGCACGACGAGGAGAGCAGCGGGGGCGCCGGTTGATACACCGGTCACGCACCCACGCAGATGAAGGCCGCCGCGGTGGCGGCGTCGGCGTCGGAACCCGCCGCCGCCCGCTCGGCCGCCGCGGCGAGCGCGGCCGCGGCCGGCTGCCCGGCCCGGAGCCCGGAGTGCAGCCCGGTCATCAGCGGGGCGGTCTCCGCGTCGGGCACCTGGAGCACCGGGGCGATCACCGTGCGCACGCCGATCGCGAGCAGCGAGGCGGCCAGCCCGAGCAGCTCGCCGCCGGCCAGGACGGCGGTCGTGCCGGTCTCGCAGGCCGACAGCACGGCGCACCCCGGGGCCACCGGCAGCCGCTCGACGTCGTGCCCGGTGAGCGGACCGTCGGCCAGGTCGAGCGCGGAGAACTGCGGGGCGTCGGCCCGGAAGCGGCCGTGCGCGGCCAGGTGCACCAGCGCGGCGCCGGCCGTCGCGGTGAGCACGTCGGCGACCCGGGCCCGGTCGCCGGTGAGCACCGTGGCGCCCGGGTGCAGCTCGGCCAGCTCCTTGACCTCCAGCTCGGCGTGCACGAGGTCCGGCCCGGCCACCAGCACGGTGCGCCCGCCGGCCGGCATCGGGCGGCCGGTCGCGGTGAGCCAGAGCGCAGCCGACGGCGCCACGGACACCGCCCGGCCCCGGCAGGAGGGCAGCACCGACCAGGGCAGCGCGTGCAGCGGCTGGGTGGGGACGACGACGAGGTCGCGGTCACCGAACTCCGCGGCCAGCGGCGCGAGCACCGCGGCGTCGATCCGGGCGGCCGCCGTGGCCAGCCGGCTCCGCAGCCCCGGCCCGGCCACCGGCCCGGCCATCCGCCGCAGCGCGAAGAACAGGTGGTGCATCTCCCGGGCGACCGCGTCGACCGGCCCCAGCCGGTGCACCCGGACCCGACCGGCGACGGCGACCACCGCGGTCAGCCGGCCGTCGACGACGGCGAACTCGACGAGCGCCCGCTCCCCCAGCGCGGCGAGCACCTGCCGCGGCTCGAACCGCTGCCCCGGCCCGCCGTCGCCGTCGGCCCGGCGGGGAGCCCGCCGGATGCGCTCCTCCAGCTGCACCTGGCGGCGCACCAGCGCCGGGTCGGGCTCGGCGGCCTGCGCCGCCTGCTGGTGCTGCCGGACCAGGGCACGCAGCTCGGCGAGGTCGGTCTCGACGTCCTCGGTGTCGCGGGGCTGCGCCGGCGGCCGGAGCAGCGCCGCGGCCCGGGTGCGCTCTGTCCAGCACCACACCGTCTCCGCCCGGCCCCCGGCCACGGCCAGCTCCAGCCCGAGGGCGGCGAGGGCCTCGGCCCGCCCGGAGGCCGCCGCCCGCAGGTCGGTGGCGCCGAGGGTGGCCCGGTGCTCGTCGACCAGGGCGATGCCGCGGGCCGCCGCCCGCAGCGCACCGGTGCGGTCGCCGGTGGACAGCCGGTGCAGCGCCTCGGCGTGCCAGCCCAGCTGCCGGTGCCAGACCGGGCCGGTCGAGCGCGCCGCCCGGACCTGCGCCAGGTCGGCCAGCGCGGTGTCCCGGCGGCCGAGGGCCAGCGCCACCTGCGCCGCCTGCAGCCGGGCCTCCAGCGCGGTGCCCGGCCAGCCGGCCCGCTCCAGCCGGGTGGCCGCCCGGCGCAGCAGCGGCACGTCGACGCCGTCCGGCTGCTGGACGGCGCAGGCCTGCAGCCGGGTCCAGTACGCCAGCGCCGCCCAGCCGGGCCGCCGCTGCCGGGACAGCGCGCGGGCGGCGGAGTCGGCGAGGTCCTGGGCGGCCGCCGGGTCGCCGTCGGCCAGGGCCGCCTGGGCCAGCCGGAGCCGGGCCTCGGCCAGCTCGGCCGGCTCGCGGCGCGCGGTGGCCAGCTCGACGGCCCGCTGCGCGGCCGCCCGCGCCTCGGCACCGAGACCGGCGGCGAGCAGCAGCTCGCAGCGGTCCATCCACAGCTCGAGCGGGACCTCGCGGTGCTCCAGGTAGCCGCGCTCGGCGTCGTCGTAGCGGGACAGCGCGAGCGGTACGTGGCCCCGCAGCGCGGCGACGTAGCCGAGGTTGTGCTGGACGATCGTGCGGTGCATGCCGGAGCCGACGGTCGCCAGCAGCGCGTCGGCCTCCAGGAAGTCGTGCTCGGCCGCGCCGGCCCGGCCGAGCCGGATGTGCAGCACGCCCCGGTTGGCCAGCAGGAGGCCCAGCTCCTGCCCGTCGCCGGACCTCCGGACGACGCGCAGCGCCCGCTCGTAGGTCTCCAGCGCGGCGTTCCAGCGGCCGAGGGTCTCCAGGGCCAGCGCGCGCTTCATCAGCAGGCTGCCGGCGTCCGGGCCCGGGACGTCCGGCACCCGGGCGAGCTCGCGCAGCGCCGCCTGGGTGCGCCCGCAGCGGGCGTGCACGTAGGCGAGGTCGGCCCGCGCCAGCGCCACCGCCCCGGCGTCGCCGGCCCGCGTGCCGTGCCGTACGGCGGCCTCGCCGTGCCGCTGGGCGGCGACGCTGTCGGCGAGGTGACCGGCGATCAGCGCCAGCACGCGCTCGGCGAGCGACGCCGTCGACCAGTCCCGCTCGGCCAGCGCCTCGTCCCGCGCCCGGGTCGCCGCGGCCCGTCCGGCCACCGGGTCGGCGAGGTACTCCCGCAGCGCCTGCTCGGCGAGCGTGCGCGCTGCGGTCATCACCTCTCCAGGGGACGGGGGTGCCGCCGAGCGTAGGGGTCGCGCGCGGTTCGGTCACCGGTGTATCAGCGGCCGATCTCGTCGCTCTTCCCTCGCGCACGACCCGGCCTGCCCCGTGGCACCGGCACGTGCCACGCCGCCGTTCCCCCGGTGACGAGGCCCCCGGTGCCACGGTGGCAGCCGACGTCTCCCCCACCCCTCGAGACCCCGGAGGTCCCCGTGCCCGCACTCCTCGTCGTCGACCGCGCCGTCCCGCTCGTCCGGGACGTGATCGGCCGGCGCGACGGCTGGACGTCCGTCGGTACCGGCGGGCTCCGCCGGATCGACCTGCCCGACGCCGTCTACGCCTCGGCGCGGGAGCGCTGCACGGGGGTGGACGAGGACCGGGTCATGGCCGTGCCGGTCTCCGGCGCACCGATGCACATGCGCGGCGAGGGTGCACCGATGCCCACCCGCGCCCAGCTGCGCGACCGCCGCGACTCCCCCGGTGGCGCGTGGACCGGCGAGGGCGTGCTGGTCGGCACGGTCGACACCGGTGTGCAGCCGCACCCGTGGCTGGCCGGCGGCTACCTGTCCGCACCGTCGGACTTCGAGCCGCACCCCGCCGCCGGCGACGGCGCCGGCCCGACCGAGCCGCTCGAGGTCGGGCACGGCACGTTCATCGCCGGGCTGGTGCTCCAGCAGGCCCCCGCCGCCGGCGTCTGGGTGGAGCGGGCGCTCGGCCCGACCGGCGAGGCGCTGTCCAGCCAGGTCGCCGAGGCGGCGATGACCCTGGCCCGGCGCGGGGTGCAGGTGCTGAACCTGTCGCTGGGCTGCTTCGCCGACGACCCGAACTCCCGCGAGGTCATGCAGCAGCTGGTCGACGACCTGCACGCGGTGAGCCCGGAGATGGTGGTCGTCGCCGCCGCGGGCAACCTCGGCGGCCCGGGCGAGCCGGCGACGCCGGAGGACTTCTGGCCGGCCGCGCTGCGCGACGTCGTCGCGGTGGGTGCCGTGGAGACGCCCACGTCGACGCGGTGGGCGGAGTGGAGCAACCGCGGCCGCTGGGTCGACCTGGCCGCACCCGGGTCCCGGCTGGTCAGCACGTTCGTCGAGGGCACGGTCGCCACCACCGACGGCGAGCAGCTGCGCTACGAGGGCTGGGCCCGGTGGTCGGGGACGTCGTTCGCCGCCGCCGTCGCCGCGGGCGCGATCGCCCGGCTGATGACCGGTCGCCGGCCGCTCACCGCGAAGGAGGCCGTCGCGGCGCTGCGCAGCGGCGCGTACTCCTCCGGGTGGACCCGTCCCGACGGCGCCGTCCCGGCCGTCCCGGTGGTCCGGCTGGCCACCTGGGACCAGCAGCAGGCCGCCCCGACCGCCGCCTGAACCCACCGCGGTCCGCCCGTATCACCGGGCGGGCCGCGGCGCTCTCCTCTGCAGCGCGGCCGTGCCCCCGCCGCGTCCAGCGACCCGATGGAGGAGAGCACCGTGCACCGTCACGCGCAGGAGGAGTACCACGTCGTCGGCGAGGGGATCGTCGGCCAGGACGGGCAGGGCGCGCCGTGCCGCCGCCGGCCCACCACGGTGGAGCGGGAACGCCGGTTCCAGTTCTCCCGGCTCGGCCCGCAGGGCGGTGCCGACCTGGACGACGCCGTGCTGCAGGCGGTCGCCGAGGCGATGACCGCGCCCACCGTCGAGCACGCCGACGCCGACGGTGTGCCGGCCGGCTACACCTACCTCGGCCAGTTCGTCGACCACGACCTGACCAAGGACGTCACCGGCAAGGCGCTGGGCACTGAGCTCACCGTCGAGGCGCTGCTGCAGGGCCGCTCGCCGACGCTGGACCTCGACTCGCTGTACGGGCGGGGTCCGTGGCACCTCTACGACCGGAAGTACTACTCCGGCGACGCGCACCTGCGGATGGGCGTCACCGCCGGCAGCCCGTTCCCGCCTGCCGACCCGGTGGCGCAGGCCGACCAGCCCGGCTTCGACCTGCCCCGGGTGGGCGTCGACCCGACCCGGCCGCAGACGGCGGCGGACAAGCGCGCCCCGCTCATCCCGGACGCGCGCAACGACGAGAACCTGGCCGTCGCGCAGACGCACCTGGCGTTCATCCGGTTCCACAACCGGGTCGTCGACACCCTCGCCGCGGACGGCGTCGCGGAGGACGACCTGTTCGAGCAGGCACGCCGGATCGTCGTCCGGCACTACCAGTGGATGATGGCCACCGACTACCTGCCGCGGATCTGCGACCCCGCGGTCGTCGAGGACGTGTTCACCCACGGCCGCCGGTTCTTCGAGGCCGACGCGCCCTACCCGGCCTGCCGGCCGACGATGCCGATCGAGTTCTCGGTCGCGGCGTTCCGGCTCGGCCACAGCCAGGTCCGCGGCCGGTACCAGTGGAACCGGGTCTTCAGCACCGGCGGCCCGGGGGGCCCGGCGACGCTGCTCCAGCTCTTCGCCTTCAGCGGCGTCTCCGGCGCGCTGGACAACCTGTCGCTGCAGCAGCTGGACGAACCGGACGCCTCGCCGGAGTCGCTGCGGCTGCCGAGCAACTGGATCGCCGACTTCGGCCGGCTCTACGACTTCGCCGAGGCCCAGCGCCCGGAGCTGACGCCGGACGGCGGACCGGACCGGGCCAAGCGCATCGACACCGGCCTGGTCGACCCGCTGGCCCAGCTGCCCGCCGGCAGCTTCGGCGGTCGCGCCCCCGAGGCGCCGAGCACGGCGATGCAGCGGAACCTGGCCTTCCGCAACCTCAAGCGCGCCGCGATGGTCGACCTGGCCAGCGGGCCGCAGCTGGCCGCGATGATGCAGGTCGAGCCGCTGACCCGGGAGCAGGTCCTCACCGGGGCCGGGGACGTCGTGGTCACCGGGCTGAGCACCGAGCAGGCCGACGCCCTCGTCGAGCGGACGCCGCTGTGGTTCTACGTGCTGCGCGAGGCCGAGCTCAACGGCGGCCGGCTGGCCGGGGTGGGTGCGCGGATCGTGGCGGAGGTCTTCCACCGGGCGATGGAGGGCAGCTGCACTTCGATCGTGCGCGAGCCCGGCTGGCGGCCGGCGCTGGGCCCGGACGAGGACACCTTCCGGATGGTCGACCTGCTGCTGCACGCCGCCGACGGCCGGGCCGAGGTCATCAACCCGCTCGGCACGGCCGCCCCGGCGCCCGTCGCACCGGCCCCCCGGGCGCCGGGCGACGAGCCGGTGCGGCTCTCTCCGGTGGCCTGAACCGCGCACGCCCGAAGTCGCGGGGGCCCGGGTGTATCACCGGGCCCCCTGCGCCGCTCATCTGTCCGAGCGCGGCCCTGACCCCGCCGCGTGCCCGCCGTGCCGACCGAGGAGACCCCGTGCCCCGAGCTGCCCGCCCCCTGCTCCGCAGCGTCCCGCCGCTGCCCGCCCATCGTCAGGCGGCCGGTCGCCTGCCGACCGGCCCGCGGTACCTCAGGTCGTCGGTCGCGCTGCTGCCGCCGGCGCCCGCGGCCGACAGCGGGGCGGTACGGCTGACCGCGCTGCCCTGAACCCGCGCCGCTCCGGTGCGGTGCCCCTCAGCCCGACCCGGGCCAGGGCTGCTCGGTGCCGATGCCGAGCTGGGTGCCGCAGGTGCGGTCCGGCTCGACGTCCTGCGGCCGGAAGTACACGGTGGAGGCGGTGACGTCGTCGCCGTAGGCCTGCGGGGTGTCCCCGCTGGTCGCGCCCTCGACCAGGATCGCCGCGTCCGCCTTCGGCGCGATCGAGAAGCGGATGACCCGGGTGAACTGGCAGTCCGCGCCCACCGACCCGATGCTGAACTCCACCGGTGGCCGCTCGGTGCCGCGCACGATGTTGTCCAGGCCGCCCGCGCCGGTCGACCCCTCGACCAGGTCGATCGTGTCGTCGTCCTGGATGTCGGCGCTGTCGTTCTGGGCGTGGACGTGCCCGGAGACCGTCTGCCGGACCAGCCCGGGCAGCTCCTCGTGCACCGCCTCGGCCTGCACCGGCTCGTGGACGGCGAAGACGTCGATCGGGTCGGGCCGCTCGACCGCCGCGCCGTCCGCCGGAGCGGAGGACGTGGTGTCGCCGTCCTCCTCGTCCTCGTCGGGGCGGCCGACCGCGTCCGCGACCGACTCGCGTTCCAGCGGCTCGGTCACCGCGGTGTCGTCGGAGCCGTACGGGCCCGGGCCGCCGTACACCCGCGGGTCGCCGAGGCCGGCGATGGTGAGCCCGTAGGCCTGCACGACCCCGGCGGTGACCCGGTAGCCGTCCGCGGTGGCGGTCTTGGTGCCCAGCACGGTGACGCCGGGGACGGTGGCCATCACCGTGGCCGTCGCCGGGGAGTCGTGGTTGCCGGGGATCCACAGCATCGGGGTGGTCGAGGTGACCGCGGCGATGCTCGCCAGGTAGGTCGGCGTGAGCTCCAGCTCGGTGCCGAACGCGCTCTCGTCGCCGGTGTTGATGATCAGGTCGACGTCGTAGTTGGTGGCGTACTGCCCGACCAGCGGCCAGTTCGCGGCCAGGTGCATGTCCGAGACGTACATGATCCGCAGCGCCGTCTCCGGCGTCTGGTCGTCCTCGATCTGCGCCTGCAGCGCCGCCTGGATGCCGACCACCGAGCCGAGCACGTCCAGCGCCTTCGACTGCTGCGAGTAGTAGGCCGACAGCTGGTCGGGGAACAGCTGCGCGGCGGCCAGCGTGCCGGTGAGCCGGGAGTCGCGCACCCAGTCCGGGTTGTAGGTCAGGACGCCGTACGCCGCGACGGCCACGGTGACCAGCACCGCCACCCCGGCCTCGAGCGCCCGGTACCGCAGCTCGTGCTCCCGCCGCGGCCGGCCCCGCAGGTAGCGCACCGACATGTTGATCGCCGCGGCCGCGGTCAGCCCGATCGCCAGCCCGAGCAGGAACTCGGCGACCAGCCAGGCGGCGATCCGCGGCAGCTGGGCGGCGAAGTCGGCCTGCAGCCGCTCCACGAACCCGGGCAGGTCGCCGTCGGCGAGCCGGGTCAGCTCCAGGACGTCGACGTCCTCGGGGCTGACGTGCACGCCGAACGGCACCCCGCTGACGTCGGGGAACTCCCAGCTGCCCAGGGTGGTGTCCGCGGAGAGGCCCGGGCGGGTGAACAGCGTGCCCTGCACCTCGAACGGGACGCCCTGCACGGTCGCGTGGTACGGGAAAGCCTGCAGCATCGCGGCCGCGGCGAGCAGCGGGAGGACGAGCCGGAGCAGCCACCGCACGGCGCCCTGCAGCACCCGGCCGAGCACCGCGCCGGCGCGGCGGGCGGCGTGCCGGGCCCGGGCCGTGCGGCTGGTGGGGAAGGGCAGGGAGAGCTGGTCGCCGTCGTCCGGGGTGCGTGCCATCGCCGTCCATCGTCCCAGTCGCGCACGCCGCGACGCGGGAGGGACGTCCGGCGTGGGACCCTGGTACCGACCGACGACGACGCGCTCGCCGACTCGTCGCCGACGAACGGGGCTCCCTTTGGCACTGATCAACTGCCCCACCTGCTCATCCGAGGACATCAACGGCACGCCGCAGCCGGACAGCCGGCTGCTGATCCACTGCAACGACTGCGGTCACGAGTGGCTGCGTGGCGAGGCCCGGCGCGACCCGGCCCGGCCCGCCGTCCGCACGAGCGACTCGCTGCACGCGTCGTTCCCGACCGCCGCCGACGTCCGCCCGGACGTGCGCGAGCGGGTCATGCTGCTGACGTCGGAGTTCCTGATGGACCGCCCGGAGCCCGACCCGGACGTCGAGGCGTACCGGTCGCGCTACGCGGCGCTGTTCACCCAGGACGGGCTGCGCTCGGCCACGCCGGAGCAGCTGCTGCACTTCGCCAACTCCACGACGGTCGCCGACCCGGCCAACATGTCCGGCTTCAACCGGGCGTGGAAGACCGCCGGCCCGGACAAGGCAGCCACCCAGGTGCGGGCGACGATCGACTACCTGCTCTTCGGGCCGGAGAGCCTGGCCCTGGAGGACCGGTTCACCCACCTCGTCGAGGGCAGCAAGAAGGGCCTGGGCTTCCCGTCGTTCAAGGAGTCCCTGCTCACCAAGGTGCTGTGCGTCGTCGAGCCCGAGCGCTTCCTGCCGGTGGTCAAGTACACCGCGGCCGCCGGCGGCAAGAAGGAGCTGGCCAAGCTGGTGTTCGACCTCGACCTGCCGCCGGTGGAGAAGGGCGCCTACACGATCGGCCGCCTGGCCGTGTGGAGCAACGACCTGCTGCGCTCGCTGGTCGGCAACGACATCCCCGACCTGCAGCAGGCCGCGCGCTTCCTGCAGTGGGCCAAGGCCCGCCCGGCGATGTCGCGCACCTGAGTCCGCTGGGGCGCGGCGCCGGTCACCCGACGGTGACGGCGCCGCCCTCGTTGGGCACGAGCTCGACCCAGGTGGTGCCCGGTGCGAGCAGCACCGGGTTGCCGTCGGCCCCGAGCAGCACGAGCCGGTCGGTGGCGGAGTTCTTCACCCAGGTGACCGGCAGGGTGCGACCGCCGCTGGCGACCAGCGCCTCGCCCCGGCCCTCGACCACGGTCTCCGGCACGGGGTTGCCGGCCGGGTCGACCGCGCTGGTGGCGACGACGTCCACCCGGACCACGACCACGTTGGTGGCGCGCAGCGGGGTGCCGTCGGCCTCGACGGCCGGCATCGTGCCCTCGGCGCGCACCCACACCTGGTAGGTCGGGTCCCACGTCCAGTTCGGGCGGGCCGACGGCGACAGGCGCAGGTCGAGCCGGGTCGCCGGGGTGCCCGCGGTGGCGCCGGTGGCCTGGGCCGGCGTCGGCGCCAGGTCGAACTGCGGCACCGGGGCGGCCTGGTGCTCGGCGTCGGCCTGCGCGACGAGCGTGAGCGGGGCCGCGTAGACGTTGTGCGGGGCGTAGCGGGTGTCGATCCGGTAGAAGCCGTCGTTGCCGTTGTCGAAGCTGAGCACCTGCATGCCGGCCTCGGCCACGGCGCCGACGTAGCCGGCCTGGCCGCCGGAGAAGGCGAACACCCCGTGCAGCGGCGCGGCGATGGCCGGGTCCATCGGGCGGACCGAGCGCACCGGGCCGACCTCGGCGGGCAGCACGGAGTGGTAGACGGCGACGAAGCGGGAGATGCCGCCCTCGACGACCTGCTCCCAGACGATGTCGGCGGAGTTCAGCCCGGTCTGCGGGCGAGCGTCGAGCGAGTTCTCGATCTTCACCGCGAGCGCGGGGTGCGGCACGACCGGGCCGCTCTCCAGCCCGGTGAGCGGCCACAGCACCGGCGGCGGGGGCGGAGGCGGCGGCGCCGGGGTGGTCGACGGGGCGGGCGCGGCGGACGAGGTGGGGACGATGTCGGCGCCGCAGCTGACGGTGCCGCCGAGCGCGGCCCCGGCGAGCAGGACGGCGGCGAGACGGCGACGAGCGGGACGTGCGTTCACGTGCGGGCTCCTGCGTCGGTGCGGACGCGGTCGCCTGGGGCTCTCCGCGCGACCGTGGTCGGTCACCTGTCGTCATCGGCGGGCCTGGCCCGTGGTCGTACCGGTACTGCTCCGTCACCTCGCTCGGCGTGTCGTCACGCGGCGTGTCCGGACGATCAACGTGCTTCCGGGGCCGAGCAGACACCTGCCCCACCTGCGGGTTCACAGTCGGTGCTGACCCGCGACACAGGGCGGAGCCGGCGTCCCGGCTCCGGCCCGACCCTCGACGGCGGCGCGCGGCCGCGCTTACGTTCCCGGGACCGGCCGCAGGGACGGAACCCGCGGCCTGACGAGAGGACGTCGATGTCGCTCCGTACGCGCAGGACAGGTCTCACCCTGGCCACTGCTGCCGCCACGCTCGCGGGCTCGGTGCTGCTCGCGCCACCCGCCGGCGCAGGCGGCAACCCCAACCCCAACGGCTTCGCCCAGCGGGTGAAGACCGCCGAGGTCATGGCGCACCTGGAGGCGTTCCAGCAGATCGCCGACGCCAACGGCGGCACCCGGGCGAGCGGCACGCCGGGCTACGACGCCTCCGGTGACCACGTGCAGGGCCTGCTCGAGGAGGCCGGCTACCTGGTCGAACGGCAGGCCTTCGACTTCACCTCCTCCACCACGGTCACCGAGGAGCTCACCGTCGGCGGCACCGCCGTCGAGGTCGTCGCGATGGAGTACTCGCCGTCCGGGACGGCGACCGGGCTGCTGTCAGCCCTGGCCACCGACGACACGACCCCCGGCTGCGAGGCGACGGACTTCCCGGCGGCCGTGGTCGGCACCGTGGTGCTGGTCTCCCGAGGCTCCTGCGCGTTCGGGGTCAAGCAGCAGCTCGCCACGGCGGCCGGGGCGACCGGCATCGTCGTCTACAACAACGTCCCCGACGCGCCGCTCAACGGCACCCTCGGCGGAGCGGTCGGCGGCATCCCGGCCGGCGGCGTCACCCAGGCCGCCGGGCAGGCCCTGCTGGGTCAGGTCGGCCAGCCGGTGGTGCTGGACGTCGTCGTGGAGATCACCGAGACGTCGACGTTCAACCTCGTCGCGCAGACGCCCTACGGCGACCCGGACAACGTCGTCATGCTCGGTGCGCACCTGGACTCGGTGCCCGAGGGCCCGGGGATCAACGACAACGGCACCGGCTCGGCCGCGATCCTGCAGACCGCGCTGGAGCTGGCCGACACCAAGCCGACCCGGAACGCCGTCCGGTTCGCCTGGTGGGGTGCCGAGGAGTCGGGCCTGATCGGCTCGTCGGAGTACGTCGCGTCGCTCACCGAGGAGGAGGCCGCGCAGATCACCGGCTACCTCAACTTCGACATGATCGGGTCGCCGAACTACATCATCGGCGTCTACGACGCTGACCAGTCGACCTACGAGGCGCCGGTCGAGGTGCCCGAGGGCTCGGCGTCGCTGGAGCAGGTGTTCACCGACTACTTCGACCGGACCCGCCAGCCGTGGGTGGACACGGAGTTCTCCGGTCGGTCGGACTACCAGGCGTTCATCGAGGCCGGCATCCCGGCCAGCGGGCTGTTCACCGGTGCCGACGGCGTGAAGACCGAGGAGGAGGTCGCGCTCTTCGGCGGGACGGCGGGGATCACCTACGACCCGAACTACCACTCCCCCGCCGACGACCTCACCAACGTCGACCCGACGGCGCTGGGCATCAACAGCCGGGCGATCGCCTACGCGACGCTGTCGCTCGCGCAGGACCCGACGCCGCTGGACCTCACCGACAACGGCCGGGGCAATGGCCACGGCGGCGGGCACGGCGGCGGGCACGGCGGCGGGCACGGCGGCGGACACGGCTCCGGTGACGGGCACGGCCACGGGCACGGCCACGACGAGGGCCACCACCAGGCGGCCTGACGCCTGACCACCAGCGGGGCCGGGCACCGACGGGTGTCCGGCCCCGCTGCTGTCCCCGGTCAGCCGGCGATGGTCGCGACGATGGCGCGGGCGGCGGCCCGGCCCTCGGGCGTCGGGACGAGCGGGTAGACGTGCACGGCGCCCGCGCAGACGGTGACGTCGACGTCGGCGCCCTCTTCCTCGCCGCGGGCCTGCAGCGCGAGGACGTCGGGCAGGCAGATCTCGTGGGTACCGACGTGCACGTGCACCGGCGGCAGCCCGGTGAGCTGACCGTTCAACGGGCTGAGCCGCGGGGCGGTGGGGTCGTCGCCGCCGGCCCACGCCTCGCCGGCCACCCGCAGACCGGCGCTGCTCAGCCACGGGTCGCGGGCCTCGACGGCGGGGACGTCGGGATTGCTGATGGTGAGGTCGAGCCACGGGGAGAGCAGCACCAGCTGCCGGGGCCGCGGGAGGTCGGTCAGCGTCTGGGCGACGCCGAGCGCCAGACCGCCCCCGGCCGAGTCGCCGGCGAGGGTGACGTCACCGGGGTCGTACTGCTCGAGCAGCTGGCGGTAGACCGCGGTGACGAGCGGGTACGCCTCGCGGTGCGTGTGCTGCGGGGCGAGGCCGTAGTGCGGCACCTCGACCCGGACGCCGGCGTCGGCGAGCCTGCCGATCAGCGCCCAGTGCTGCGGGGCGATCGCGCTGATGTACGCGCCGCCGTGCAGGTAGACCGCGGCGCGGCGGGCGGCCCGCCCCCGCGGGGCGACGGTGTGCACCGGGAAGCCCTCGACCTGGCGGCTGCTGACGTCGTGCCGGGCGCGCAGCTTCGCCGGTGGTTCGGTGCTGCCCTTCGGGGCGGCGATCCGCCGCCGCGCGCGCTCGACGGTGGCCATCCGCGGCTTGAAGGCCAGCCGCATGACGACCTCGACGGCGCGCATCTGCAGGCTCACCGGCCCACTGTCACCGCTGCCCTTCCTCCAGCGCGAGCCGGACGACCGGGCGGGCCTTGCTGGTGCGGGCGACCTCGGTGAAGCCGAGCCGGAGGAAGACCGACAGCGGGCCGTGGAAGAGCTCGGCGGCGGAGGCGGTGCGCACGGAGGTGTCGAGCGGGTAGCCCTCGACAGTCCGGGCGCCGTGCCGGCGGGCGAGGTCGACGGCGCCGTCGAGCAGAACCTCCGCCAGCCCCTGCCGGCGCTTGCCGACCCGGACCACGAAGCAGGTGACCGCCCAGAGCCCGTCCTCGTCGGCGGACGCGGCGGCGACCGGGTAGCTGCTCAGCCGCGGGTAGGCGGCGCGCGGGGCGATCGCGCACCAGCCGGCGGGGGCACCGTCGTCGTCGTGGACCAGCACACCGGGTGGCGGCTCGGCCGCCAGCTGTTGCTGCAGGTCGGCGCGGCGCTGCTCCGAGGTGGTGGCGTAGAAGCCGGGGCGCTGGTGGCGGAACCACTGGCACCAGCAGCGGGAGGCATCACCCCGGCTGCCGAAGACGGCGGCGAGGTCGTCCCACCGCTCGGCGGTCGCGTCGACGACGGTCGGCATGCGGCGATCCTCGGTGGCCGGCGGCGCTCCGACAAGCTGTCCGACGCCTGGTCGACGGGCAGGATCGAGCGGGTGACGCCTCCGGGACCCGCCATCTCCGTCGTGCCGGCCAACGCGGTGAGCTGGACGGACCTGCAGACCGTGCTCGGCACGCGCGGCGAGCCTGCCCGCTGCCAGTGCCAGCGGTACAAGCTGCGGCCGCGGGAGTTCTTCGCCGGGTTCCCGGTGGCGGAGCGCGCGGACCGGCTGCGCGCGCAGACGGATCCCGACCGCCCGGGCACCGCCGAGACCACGGGGCTGGTCGCGTACCTGGACGGCGAGCCGGTGGGCTGGTGTGCCGTCGAGCCGCGCACTGCGTACGAGGGTCTGCTGCGCAACAACCGCGTCCCGTGGGTGGACCGCACCGAGGACAAGGCGGACAGCGGGGTGTGGGCGGTGACCTGCTTCGTCACTCGGGTCGGCTACCGGAAGCGCGGGGTCAGCCGGGCGCTGGCCCGGGCCGCCGTGGACCACGCCCGGGAGAACGGCGCCCGAGCGATCGAGGGCTACCCGATGACGACGACGAGCGCGCTGCTGACCGAGCTGCACGTCGGCGTCCACAGCGTGTTCGTCGATGCCGGGTTCACCGAGGTCAGCCGACCGACACCACGGCGCGTGGTGATGCGCGTCGACTTCTGACCTCTGTCGTCGGTGGGTCTGGCAGCGGTGGGTCTAGCAGCGGTGGGCCGAGTAGTGGCTGGGCGAGCAGGATCTCGGTGCCGTCGGGTCGCCAGGTGCGCCACCGCCCGCCGGGATCCCGCTCGACCCGAAAGCCGTGGTGGACCTTGGTGTGGTGGCGCTCGCACAGCAGCGCCGAGTTGTGCAGCGACGTCTCTCCACCGTGCAGCCAGTGCACGAGGTGGTGCACGTCGCACCAGTGCGTGGGGGCGGTGCAGCCGGTGAACACGCAGTGCCCGTCGCGCTGCTCGACCGCCCGCCGGATGTGTGCGGGCACCACCCGGTGGGTGCGGCCGAAGTCGAGTGGGAGCCCGTCGGGGCCCATCACGATCCGGGACATGGTGCCGTCGCAGGCCAGCCAGCGGGCGCGGGCGGCGGAGATGCGTGCCCCGAAGCCGGTCGCGGCCGCACCGGGGCTGGCCGCTGAGTCAGCGAAGTCGTCCATGTCCAGGGTGACCACCACGTGCGGCTTCACCGTGCGCAGCGTGGGCAGGGTGCCGGCGGCCAGTTGGTTGTCGCAGAGCTGGACGAGGGCGTCGGCGTTCTGCTGCCCGCGGGTGCGGTCATCGCCCTTCGGGCGGGAGGCCTGCACGATCGACTCGATCGCGGCTTGCACCTTCTCGCCGCCCACGGCGTCCAGGTCGAAGCGGCCGGTGACCGAGCCGTCGGCGTGCTTGGCGATCGACAGCCGCCGTCCCTCGGTCGGGTCCGGTTCGGGTCCGTCGGGGTCGAGGGCGGCCGCGAAGGCCTGCACCGCGGTCTTCAGCACGTCGTGCGGTGCCTCGACCGCGACCGCGGTCCACGCCTGGTCGAACGGCGCCAGGTCGATGCCCTGCTCGACCGCCTGCGCCCGTTCGCGCTCGCCCACCGCGCCGGCGACCACGTCCACCTGTGCCGCGGTGACCGCACCCTCGGCGAACCCAGCAGCCAACGCCGGGAAGTGCTCCAGCGCCCGCCCCGACCGGATTACCCGCGACGCCTCCGCCGGCGCCAGCCGCCGGTGCCCGATCAGCCACGAGCGCATCGACTTCAGCCCGTCGTGCTCGGCCGCCTGCGTCGTCTCCGCGTGGCGCACCGTCCGGGTCAACTCAGCGGTGGCCTGGTTGACCACAGCGACCAGCAACGCCACCCGCTCCAGCACCTCACCGTCGGCGAGGCCGTGCAGGTCGTCGCCGGCCAGCGCGTCCAGCACCGACCGCAGCTCGCTCACGACACCTCCCGACCGACTCGAACACGCGTACGAAGTCTAGCCGAACAGGAGCGCCGCGACCACCCGTATCCGCAGGTCAGACGCTTGTCCACAGATCACATGCAGCTCTTGACGGCCCCATCGATCGTCAGGACCGCGGAGCGGCGCGCACGTGCGCCCGCTCCCCCTGCTTACCGATCAGGCTGAGGAACTCGACCGGGCCGGCGCTGGTCGCACCGAACCAGTGCGGGGTGCGGGTGTCGAACTCCGCCGCCTCTCCGGGCTGGAGGCGCAGGTCGTGCTCGCCGAGAACCAGCCGCAACGTGCCGTTGAGCACGTAGGCCCAGTCGTACCCCTCGTGGGTGCGCAGCTCCGGCACCGCGTCGTCGGACCCGGTCGGCAGGACGAACTTGTAGGCCTGGATGCCCCCGGGCCGACGGGTCAGCGGCAGCACGACCATGCCGTCCCGGGAGGTGATCGGCTTGAGGTGGATGCGCGGGTCGCCGGTTGCCGGGGCGTCGACCAGCTCGTCGAGGGTGACGCCGTGGGCCCGGGCCAGCGGGAGCAGCTGCTCCAGCGAAGGACGCCGCAGCCCTGCCTCGAGGCGGGAGAGCGTGCTGATGGAGATGCCCGTCTCCGAGGAGAGGTCGACGAGGGTGATGCCACGGCGCTGCCGCAGCTGCTTGAGCCGCGGGCCCACCGCGTCGAGCGTTCGGTCCACCGCATCGCCCATGGGCTGATTTTCCATTCAGCAAAGACGTTTGCACAAGAGGGCGTCCACCCGGCACCGTCGAGCCACCTGAGGACGTCGACCGACCGGTCGCGGACCAGAGATGAGGGAGGCCGACCCGTGACGCACGCGTTCGACGAGGAGTACTGGGAGCAGCACTGGCAGCAGGGCCGGATGGGCGACGCCCCGCCCAACCCGTACCTGGCCCGCGAGCTGGGCGACCTACCACCCGGCACGGCGCTGGACGCCGGCTGCGGCGCAGGAGCCGAGGCCATCTGGCTGGCCGAGCACGGCTGGCAGGTCACCGCGGCCGACATCTCGGCCGAGGCGCTGGTCCGCGCCGCGGGTCGCGCGGCCACCAGCGGAGCCGCCGAGCGCGTGCAGTGGGTGCAGGCCGACCTCGCCATCTGGGAGCCGAGCGCGCCGTTCGACCTGGTGACCACCTCCTACGCCCACCCCGCGATGCCGCAGCTCGAGTTCTACGACCGCCTCGCCGGCTGGGTCGCCCCCGGCGGCACGCTGCTGGTCGTCGGCCACCTGCACACCAGCGGCCACGGGCACGGGCACGACAGCGGGCACGGGCACGACAGCGACGACCACCCGCCGGCCGAGGCGACCGCCACCGCGGCGGCCGTCACCGCACGCCTCGACGGCACCCAGTGGGACCTCGTCACCGCCGACGAGCAGCAGCGCACGGTCCCCGGCCGCGAGCTACCGCTGCACGACGTCGTCGTCCGCGCCGTCCGGCGCCGCTGACCCACCGCACCACCGGCGCCGGCGCACCGCTCCGGCGCCTCGCACCGCTGCCCTCGGAGGAGACCGCATGAGGACGAACCTGCCCGCCCAGGCCGACGGACCGATCGTCACCGACCCCCGTCGACGCCGGGCCGTGCTCGTCGCGGCATGCGTCGCGCTGATGGCCGTCATCGCCTCGGTTTCGGGGCTGAACGTCGCCCAGGCCGAGCTGGCCGTCGAGTTCGACGCCACGCAGAGCACCGTGCTCTGGGTCATCAACACCTACACGCTCACCCTGGCCGCGCTGCTGCTGCCGCTCGGCGCGGTCGGCGACCGCTGGGGCCGCCGGCCGGTGCTCCTGGCGGGCCTGGCGGTGTTCGGGCTGGCGAGCGTGGCCGCCGGGCTGGCGCCGACGACGGAGGTGATGCTGGCCGCGCGGTTCCTCAGCGGCGTGGGCGCGGCGATGATCATGCCGGTCACCCTCGCCGTCATCACCTCGTCGTTCCCCGACGAGGAGCGCTCGACGGCGATCGGCGCGTGGACGGCGGTCGCCGGTGGTGGCGGGATCCTGGGGATGTACCTGTCGGCCGTGCTGGTCGACGTGGCGAGCTGGCGGTGGCTGTTCGTGCTGCCGGTCGCCCTGGTGCTCGCCGCTGCGGGCCTGGCCGTGCGGTCGGTGCCGGACTCGAGGGAGACGTCGCTGCACCGGTTCGACGTCGTCGGCTCGCTCAGCTCGGTGGTCGCCGTCCTGGCGCTCATCGTCGTCCTGCACGAGGGGCCGGTGCGGGGCTGGACGGCGCCCGAGACGCTGACCGTCCTGCTCGTCGGTGTCATCGCCGCGGTGGGCTTCGTCCGCTGGGAACTGCGCCAGCCCGCTCCCCTGCTCGACGTCCGGTTGTTCCGGGAGCGCGGTCTGGCCAGCGGCTCCCTCTCGCTGCTCACCGTCTTCGGCGTGCAGGCCGGGGTCTTCGTGGTGCTGTTCCCGTTCTTCCAGGCGGTGCTCGGCTGGTCGGCGCTGCGCTCGACGCTGGCGTTGATGCCGATGGCGCTGCTGATGATGGCCGCCTCCGGCCTCGCCCCGCGGCTCGCCGCACGCATCGGCAGCCGGCTGACCATGGCCGCCGGGATCCTGCTGGGCGAGGGCGGGCTGGCACTGATGGCCACGTTCGTCTCCGTCGAGGGCGGCTACCGCTCGGTGCTGGCGGGTCTGCTGGCCATGGGGCTCGGCATGGGCCTGTCGATGACCCCGTCCACCGAGGCGATCACCAGCGCGCTGCCGCGCGAGCGCCAGGGCGTCGCCTCGGCGCTCAACGACGTCACCCGCGAGCTCGGCACCGCGCTCGGCGTCGCGCTGCTCGGCGCGGTGTTGTCCGCCGGCTACCGCAGCTCCGTGGAGTCCCGGCTGGCCGACGCGGTCGACCTGCCGGACGGCGCCGCGGAGGCCGCCCGGGCCGGGGTGGCCAACGCGCTCGCAGTGGGCGGGGAGTCCGGGGCGGCGGTCCGGGCAGCCCAGGAGGCGTTCGTCGACGGCTGGCAGCAGGCGATGTGGGCCGGCGTCGCGGTGACGGGAGTGCTGCTCGTCGTCGTCCTCGCCCGCGGACCCGAGCGCTCGGTCGGGAGCGGCGACGACCGCGGCCCGGCATGATCGCCGCCATGGACGACGCTGCTCCCCCGCGCACCGACCAGGCAGTCCTCGACGACCTGCGGGCCCGCCTCCGGGCGTACCGCGCGGTCGAGGGCACCGGGGAGCACGGCTGGGACCGCGGCACCGAGCCCGGCTACCTGGCCGAGCTGCTCGCCTCCTGGGCCGGGGAGTACGACTGGCGGCCGCACGAGGAGCGGATCCGCGCGCTCCCGTGGCAGCTGGCCGGCGGGCTGCGGGTGGTGCACCAGCGCGCTGCCGACCCGGCCGCCCCCGCCGTCGTCCTGCTGCACGGCTGGCCCGACTCAGTGCTTCGGTACGAGCGGGTGCTGCCGCTGCTGACCGACGTCCACGTGGTCGTCCCGGCGCTGCCCGGCTACCCGTTCGCCGCCCCGCTGCCGGAGCGGGACCTCTCCTCGGCGGAGATGGCCCCGTACGTGGCCGCCGCGATGACCGAGCTCGGCTACGACCGCTACGTCGTCTCGGGCGGCGACATCGGCCGCTTCGTCGCGACGTCGCTGGCGCTCCACCGGCCCGACGACGTCGCCGCGCTGCACCTCACCGACGTGCCGCTGTTCGCCGCGTTCACCTCCGAGCCGGCGAGCGACGAGGAGCGCGACCTCCGCGAGCGGGTGACGCAGTGGCGCGCGGCGGAGGGCGGCTACATGCACGAGCACGCGACCAAGCCGCACACCCTCGCGGTCGCGCTCGGCGACTCCCCCGCCGGCCTCGCCGCCTGGATCGTGGAGAAGCTGCGCAGCTGGAGCGACTGCGGCGGGGACGTCGAGCAGGTCTTCACCCGCGACGAGCTGCTCACCTGGGTCACCGCGTACTGGGTCTCCGGGTCGATCGGGACGTCGTTCGCCCCCTACGCCAAGCAGAGCCCGCCGTTCGAGCGGATCGACGTGCCGACCGTGGTGCAGCAGTTCCCCGGCGAGCTCGTGCGGTCGCCGCGGTCGGTCGCCGAGCGGCTGTTCGACCTGCGCGGCTGGCGCGACGAGACCGCCGGCGGGCACTTCGCCGCCTGGGAGCGCCCCGAGGAGTTCGTGGCCGGCGTCCGCGAGGCCCTGGCCCTGGCCTGAGCCCGCACCCGACGGCGGCCTGTCGTCCTCCGGTGACGCAGCGTCCAGCCACGCGCAGGCACTGGCAGATGGGTCGAGCAGGGCTGCACAGCAGGGTCACCCGGAGTGAGCACGGGCCCGGCGGAACGGCTCGCAGGTCGCGTCCGGCGAGTCGCCCGGACGGCCTCGACGGCCGGGCGTGGCGCCGCCGTGGCGGTCACCGAGAGTGCGCCAGCAGCCCCTCGCGGCCGCGCTTACGTTCGTCGCGCCTGCCGGGGACGACGTCGCCGCCCCCCGTGGTGACACCCGTCGGGCACCGCCGAACCGGGCGCTGCCGAGCAAGGCAGCGCGTGCCCGGACCGGGGACCCATCGCAGTCCTGGGGTGAAGCGCGACCCGCACGCAGGTGCGGGCCGGCCGGGCGAGTTCCCCCGCCCGAACCCGTCAGCTAACTCGGTAGGCGGTTCCGGAGAACCAGGAGCACCGCTCATGCGCACGTCCGCACGCCCCCGCCCTGCCCGTTCCGGCCGCGGGGCGCTCATCGCCCTGCTCACCGGCGCCGGTCTGGTGCTGACCCCGATGACCGCCCAGGCCTCCGGTGGCCCCGCCGCCCCGGTCGCCGCCCCGGTGGCCTCCGTCGCCGCCCCCACCGCGGCGACCCAGGTCGCCGTCGACACCGCGCTGGCCCAGCAGGGCAAGCCCTACGTCTGGGCCGGGGCCGGCCCGGACTCCTTCGACTGCTCGGGCCTCACCCAGTTCGCCTACGCCGCCGCCGGCATCTCGCTGCCGCACTCGTCGCGGATGCAGTCGACGCTGGGCACGCCGGTCGCCCGCGCCGACCTGCAGCCCGGTGACCTGGTGTTCTTCTACAGCCCGGTCAGCCACGTCGGCATCTACATCGGCAACGGGCAGATGGTGCACGCACCGACCAGCGGCTCCGTCGTCAGCGTGGTCGACGTCGACCTGATGGGCGGCTTCAACTCCGCCCGCCGCCTGGCCTGACCGCGCACCCGTCCCGGGGGCTGCGTGCTGCGGCCCCCGGGACCGGGAAACGGGTCGAGACCGTCCGACCTGCCCCGTACCGTCCGGCAGGCTCGTTGCCGCTCGAACAGGAGACCCGCGTGACCCCCGCCCCGGACGGCGTCGTCCCCAGCCTCTCGCTGAACGACGTCGAGGACATCAGCGACGCCGTGCTGCTCCAGGCGCAGTGGAACGGCGCCATGCCGTACCACCGGGCGGCCGAGGTCCCCGGGGCCATCGAGGACCTGGGCTCGCTGCTGCCCGCCGGTGCGCGCGTCCGGCTGGACCAGCGCGCCGAGAAGTGGCGCGCGGTCCTCGCCGACGTCGGCGGCGGCATCGTGCACATCTCGGTGCGCTGGGGCATCAGCAACGTCTCCGTCGTCGGCCCGGACCTCGCCGAGGTCGAGGCGACCCTCGTGCAGGTCGTGGGCGCCGCCCGGGCCGCGGTCGCCGTCCCCGACGGGTCGGTGCGGATGCGCTTCTGGTCCGGTTCCGGCGACCACCCGGTCGAGTCCAGCCGCACGGTCGCGGCACCGGGCTGGGCGGCGGTGCAGGCGAACTACACCGGCGAGACGGCGGCGGGGCTCGCGCCGCTGATGCGGCTGTCGGACGTGCGCGGCCGCAGTGGGCGGCTGGTGCTGTGGCACGGCGCGCCGGGCACCGGCAAGACCACCGCGGTGCGGGCGCTGAGCCGGCAGTGGTCGGACTGGTGCGAGACGCACTACGTCACCGACCCCGAGCAGCTCTTCGCCAACCCGCAGTACCTGCTGGAGGTGGCCGGCGGCGACGAGGACGAGGCGCCGGCGCGCACCCGGCCGTGGCGGCTGGTGGTCGCCGAGGACTGCGACGAGTACCTGCGCACCGACGCCAAGGCGCGGGCGGGCGCCTCGCTCGGCCGCCTGCTCAACCTCTGCGACGGCATCCTCGGCCACGGCCTGCAGGTGCTCGTGCTGCTCACCACGAACGAGGACGTCGGCAGCCTGCACCCGGCGATCACCCGGCCCGGGCGCTGCCTCAGCGCGGTGGAGTTCTCCCCGCTCTCCCAGGCGGAGGCCCAGGTCTGGCTCGGGCCGGACAGCCCCGCACCGGCCGGCCGGCTGACCCTCGCGGAGCTGTACGCGCTGCGCGAGGAGCGCAGCCTGCCGGGCGGCAGATCGGTGCACGAGGTGGGCGGCTACCTCTGACCCGGCTGCCTCCGACCGGCTACCTCTGACCCGGCTGCCTCCGACCGGCTACCTCTGACCCGGCCGCCGGTCGGCCAGCCACTCGGCGAACGTCTGCCGGCCGCGGTCGGCGCCGGGGGCGGGCAGCAGCGAGCCGTCCCGCATCCGCCGGCCGCTGCCCCCGGGCAGCGGCACCTGCACCACCCGCCGGCGCTGCCCGCCGGCGACCGACCAGCGCCGGGCCAGGTCGGCGAGCCGGGCCTCCTCCGGGCCACCGAGGTCGGCGACCCGCCCGCGCGGAGCACCCTCCGCCAGCCGGACCAGCGCCGTCGCCACCTCGGCCGCCGCGATCGGCGCGGTCCGCATCTCCGGCACCACGGCGACCGGGCCAAACGTCAGCCGGCCCAGCAGCTGCGGCACCAGCTCGTGGAACTGGGTGGCCCGCAGCAGCGTCCAGGGCACCGGCCCGGCGGCCAGCACCTGCTCCTGCACGACCTTGCCGGCGTAGTAGCCGCTGGTCTCGCCGTCGATGCCGACGATCGACAGCGCGACGTGGTGGCCGACGCCGGCGGCCTGCTCGGCGGCGAGCAGGTTCTCCGTCGCGGCGCGGAAGAAGGCGACCGACGCCTTCGCCGACGCCGTGGAGGTGCTCGTGACGTCGATGACCACGTCCGCCCCGGCCAGCGCCTCGGCGAGCCCGGTACCGGCGACGACGTCCTGCCCGCTGCTGCGGGACAGCGGGACGACGTCGTGCCCCGCCGCCCGGGCCTGCTCGACCACGTGCCGACCCACCACGCCGGTCCCGCCGGCGACCACCATCCGGATGCTCATGATCGAGACCATCCCACCGCCGGGGCCGTCAGGTCAGGCCGGTTCCAGCTCCACCGCCCGCCCCACCGGCAGCCAGCGGAAGCGCCGCCGGACGTCCGCCGGCGCCCGGGCGAGGTCCCGCTCGACGCCGGCCCGGTCCTGGGCGAAGTGGCTCCACCCGTCGACGTGCACCGGGACGACGGTGCGCGCGTCGAGCACGCCGCACAGCCGCACCGCCTGGCGGCCGGTCATCGAGTACCGCAGCGGCCCGGTGACCGGGAACCGCACCCCGCCCAGGTGCAGCACCGCGGTGTCGACGTGCAGCCGTTCGGCGACCTCGCGGAGCCCGCGGAAGAGCACCGTGTCCCCGGAGACCCACAGCGAGCCGTCGTCCCAGCGCAGCGCGAACCCGACGACGTCCCCGGCGACCGGCCGGCTGAGCGGCGGGCCGTGCCGGGCCGGGGTCGCGGTCACGGTGAGCGCGGGCCGGCCGGGCGCCTCGAGCACCGTCGACTCCCCCGGCCGCACGCCCCGCGCGGTCCCGCCGAGCCGCGCCGCCCCGGACGCCGTCGTCACCACCACCGGCACCGAGGGCAGGTACGCCCGGCCGGCGTCGTCCAGGTTGTCGGCGTGGTGGTCGTGGGTCAGCAGGACGGCGTCGACGTCCGGCAGGTCGGCGGGCTGCACCGCCGGCCCGATCAGCTTGCGCGAGCTGGTGCCCCAGCCGAACGCGTACCGCCGGCCCGGCGGGTCGAACGTCGGGTCGGTCAGCAGCCGCCAGCCGGCGACCTCCACCAGCAGCGTCGGCCCGCCGATGTGGGTGAGCCTCACTGCGCGCCGGTGACCCTCGCCGGGGCCGCGTGCGCCAGCGCCCACTCGAGCACCTCGTCGGCGATCCGCTCCCAGCCCGGTGAGGCCGGCAGCAGGTGCGGGTACCCCTCGTACTCGATGACCTCGGTGACCGTGCCGCCGCGGTAGTGCTTGGCGTTCGAGCGCTGCACCGACGGGGGCATGATGTGGTCCTCGCTGCCGGAGACGAACAGCAGCGGCGGGCGGGCGGCGTTGCCGTAGTCGACGTGCGCGTCCTGCGGCCCGGGCATCAGGTTGGCCAGCACCCCGCTCCAGATGATGTTCCCCGGCGCCGGGATGGCGTACCGCTCGTAGAGCCGCCGCGACTCCTCGGCGTCGAAGGTGTTGGTGAAGGCGTAGTGCCACTGCTCCTCGGTGAGCGGGACGGCGCGGTGCCGGTTCGCCGGGTTCTTGAACGCCGTCCACGTCGAGCGCAGCTGCGACAGCGGCAGCACCCGCACGCCCTCGGTGGGCGCGGAGTTGAGCGCGACGCCGACCGCGCCCAGCCCCCGGTCGAGCAGCAGCTGGGTGACCGCGCCGCCGGCCGAGTGGCCGATCAGCACCGGCGGGCTGTCCAGCGCACCGATCACGCCGGCCAGGTGGTCGACGATCTGCGGCAGCGTCACCTCGGCGACCGGCGTCGGGTCGGCGTTCAGCGCCTCGACCTCCACCTCGAACCCCGGGTAGGCCGGGGCCAGCACGCGGAAGCCCTTCGCCTCGTAGTGCGCCTGCCACCCCTCCCAGCTGCGCGGGGTCACCCAGAAGCCGTGGACCAGGACGATGGTGTCGGGCGCGCTCATGGCATCTCCTCTGCTGGTGGGTCAGGTAGAGCGACCCTGGCAGCGGCTCCGGGCGGCCGATCGGCTGTGCGTGCACGGCTGTGGTCCCTGGGTGCCAGGAGTGGTTCCCGGGCGCGCGGCCGGCTGCCAGGCTGAGCACCATCACGGGGACGTCGCCGACCCAGGGACCGCCGATGCTGCTCCTCGACACCAGCGCCCTCCCCCGGACCGACCGCCTCGAGGCCTTCCGGGTGGCCATGCAGGAGGCCTCGGTGCCGTGCCGCGTCGAGCACCGCCCGCGCACCGGCGGGCTGCACGCCCGGATGACGCTGGTGCCCCTCGGTGCCGCCTCGGTCTTCAACACCGACGCCTCCGGCTTCCGGCTGGTCCGCACGCCGCGGCACGTGCGCCAGGAGAGCGTCCCGATGGTGGCCCTGGCGTTCCAGCAGGCCGGTCGGGGCGAGTACGCGCAGCGGGGGCACGAGCAGGTGGTGCGCGGCGCCGACCTGATGCTGGTCGACCTCACCGCGCCCTACTCGTTCGGCTGCGCGACCGGCGGCGGGTCGCGGTCGTTCCAGGTGCCGCAGGACCAGCTGGCCCTGCCGATGGACGTCGTCCGCCGGGCGGTCCCGCGGCTGCGGTCCAGCCCGCTGCACGGGCTGGTGCGCGCGCACCTGGACCAGGTCTGCAACCGGGCCGACGAGTTCGCCGCGGCCACCGGCGCTGCGGCGCTGGGGACGGCGACCGTCGAGCTGGTGCGGGCGCTGCTGGTCTCGGCGGCCGGGGAGACGCGGCTGTCCGCGGCGGTGCGCGAGCAGACGCTGGTCAGCCGGGTGCGGGCCTACGTCGCGCAGCACCTCACCGACCCCGACCTGACCCCGGCGACGATCGCCGCCGCGCACGCCGTGTCGGTGCGGCTGCTCTACCAGGCGTGCAGCGAGGCCGGCCTGAGCCTGGAGCAGCACGTCATCACCGCGCGGCTGGAGCGGGCCCGGGCTGCTCTCGTCTCGCCCGCGGGACGGCGGCGGTCGATCGCCGCGACCGCCGCCGCCTGCGGCTTCGCCGACCCGAGCCACTTCGCCCGCCGCTTCAAGGCCGCCTACGGGCTGACCCCGCGTGAGTGGCAGCGGGCCGACCTCTGACCGCTCCGCTCAGCGGTAGACGAGCGTCCCGTCGTCCAGGTCGGCGGCGGGCAGCAGGTCCTTCTCCTCGGCGTACTCGTGCAGGTGGGTCCACGGCTCGCGGTCGCCCTGCTTGGGCATCAGGTGCATCGAGCGGGCGAGGTAACCGGGGTTGAAGTTCTCCGGGTCGACCCACGGGCCGAGCGGCATGCCGGCGTCCTCGGGCCGCAGCTGCGGCACCACCATCGACGCCCCCTTCTGCTCCATGTGCGCCAGCAGCCGGCAGACGAAGTCGCTGATCAGGTCGGCGCGCAGCGTCCAGCTGTGCCGGAAGTAGCCGAACACGTAGGCGAGGTTGGGCAGGCCGGTGAACATCAGCCCGCGGTAGGTGACGGTCTGCGCGAAGTCGACCGGCTCGCCGTCCACGGTGAAGGCGATGTCGCCGAACACGCTGAGGTCGAAGCCGGTGGCGGTGACGACGACGTCGGCCTGCAGCTCCTCGCCGGAGGAGAGCCGGATGCCGGTCTCGGTGAAGGTCTCGATCGTGTCGGTGACGACGGAGGCCTTGCCCTCGCGCATGGCGGTGAACATGTCGCCGTCCGGCAGCACGGCGATGCGCTGCTGCCAGGGCCGGTAGGTCGGGTTGAAGTGCTTGTCGATGTCGACGTCCGGCGGCAGCTGCGGGCGCATCGACTCGATGAGGAACTCGCGCGCCAGGTCTGGCGACTCCGCCGAGATGCGGGTCAGCTCGTTGAGCTCGGCGATGTAGGCGCGCCGGAGGATCTCGTGCGTCCAGTCCTCCGGGACGTCGAGGGCGCGCAACTGGACGGCGAGGTCGTGGGTCTTGGGCCGGGCGTAGAAGAAGGTCGGCGACCGCTGCAGCATCGTCACGTGCGCCGCGCTGTCGGCGATCGCCGGGATCAGCGTCGCGGCCGTCGCGCCGGAGCCGATGACGACGACCTGCTTGCCGGTGAGGTCGAGGTCGGCCGGCCACTTCTGCGGGTGCACGACGTCGCCGCCGAACCGGTCCACGCCCGGCCACTGGGGCGTGTAGCCCTGGTCGTGCCGGTAGTAGCCCTGGCACATCCAGAGGAAGTCGGTGGTGAAGGTCAGCTCCTCCCCCGTCTCACCGCGGGTCACCTCGACGGTCCAGCGGCGGTCCTCGGTCGACCAGCTGGCCGCGGTGACCCGGTGCTGGTGCCGGATGTAGGCGTCCAGGCCGTTCTCGGAGATGACCTCGCCCAGGTAGTGCAGGATCTCCGCCGACGTCGCGATCGAGGGCCCGCGCCACGGCTTGAACCGGTAGCCGAAGGTGAACAGGTCGCTGTCCGAGCGGACGCCGGGGTACTGGTGGGTCCACCACGTGCCGCCGTGGCTCTCCAGCGCGTCGAGGACGACGAGGCTCCGGTCCGGGAACCGTTCGCGCAGGTGGTAGGCGGCCCCGATGCCGGAGATGCCCGCCCCCACGATCAGCACGTCGACGTGCTCGACCCGCTCGTCGAGCGCCGTCCTGGCCGGCTGCGTCATCGTCATGACCGTTCCCCCAGTCCGCGGCGAGAGGCCCACCTCGTCGTGCGCCGTCCCGGGGTCGTTCCTACCACCGTCGGCCGACGGATTGTGGCGTGGCTCACATTTTGTCTAGCCGCGACGGCGCGTCCTGTGCTGTGCTCTGGGTCCGTTCCTGGCCGAGCTCGGGAGTCCCGATGAGCACACCGACGACGCACCCGCCGCGCACACTTCAGGTCGGCGACATCGCCGTCGCGGTGCAGGAGTACGGCGAGGGCGAACCACTGCTGGTCATCAACGGCACCAGCCAGTCGCTGGGCTTCTGGGGCGAGATGGCCGAGGTGTGGGCCGGCCGCCACCGGGTGATCACCTACGACCTGCGCGGCATGGGCGGCAGCGAGCGCGGCGCCGACCCGTTCAGCGTGGCGTCGCTGGCCACCGACGCGCTGGCGCTGATGGACGCTCTGGAGGTCGAGCGCGCGCACGTGCTCGGCTACTCGCTGGGCGGTGCCATCGCCCAGGAGCTGGTGCTGGCGGCGCCGGAGCGGGTGGCCTCGCTGGTCCTGTACTGCACCTGGGCCCGCACCGACGGCTTCCAGCGGGCGATGCTGACCGGGCTGGCCCACCCGTGGCGGACCGGCGACCTGGAGGCGGCTCTGGGCGTGCTCGGGGTCGCGTTCTCCCCGCAGCTGCTGGACAGCCCGGAGTTCGGCGAGCTGATCGGCCAGGTGCTGCCGCTGTTCCCGTCGACGCCGGAGCAGATCCGGACCTGCGCCGAGCAGTGGGACGCCGACCTGGCGCACGACACCCTGGACCGGCTGGGTCAGATCACGGCGCCGACCCTGGTGGTGGCCGGCGAGCAGGACCTGCTGACCCCGCCGTGGCACGGCAGGCAGGTCGCCGAGGCCATCCCGGGGGCACGGCTGGAGATGTTCACCGGCCCAGGGTCCAGCCACGCGCTGGGGATGGAGCGGGCCGAGGAGTTCGTGCCGCTGGTGGCGGAGTTCCTCGGGCAGCACGCCCTGCGCTGACCGGGTGCCCTCCCGGGAGCTCGTGCTCTGCTCACCGGGCGGGAGCAGAGCACGAGCGTCGGGAGGTCAGGCCGCCAGCGGGGCCTCGGTCGGCGGGGCCGACTCGGCGGGCGCCCAGCCCGGCGGGAGCGGCCGGGCGGTCGCGCCGCCGCGCGCGACGAGGAGCGGCTCGGCCACGCGCTGCTGCTCGATCCGGTCCCAGGCCCCCAGCAGCTCGGCGACCCAGGTGGCGAGGGTGAGCGCGGCGCTGGCCCGCGGGTCGGCGGCGGCCCGCGCCCGAGGCCGGGTCGGGATCCGCGGGGTGTTCAGCGGCGCGACAGCGGTCATCCAGCTGGTCTCCGCGAGGATGGCCATCGCGAGGTGGTGGACGGCGGCGCCGCGGCCGAACCGGTGGGCAGCCCGCTCGGTGGTCACCAGCACCCGCCCGTCGAGGAGCTTGGGGATCCGCGGATCGTCAGCGGGCAGCACCCAGGCCCCGGCCATGGCCGACGGCCGCCCCACGCCCACGTTGACCTGCCAACCGACGACCCGGTCCTCGACCGGCTGGTCGATCACGACGATCCCGCGCATCCCCGCCACGTCCTGTCTCTCTCGGTGGTCCCTGCGCGGATCCTGGAGGACGTCAGCGCCCGATCGGCCCGGAAACGGTCACGACGCGACGACGCTGCGGAGCCGTCATCCCACCCGCCACACGGACCTCACGAGTCGCCCGGGAGCCCGTCGTCACCAGGGGACGACGCCGTCGTCCTCGAAGAACCCACCGGTCGGGCCGCCGTCGGGCAGGGTCGCCAGGCGGATGGCGGTTGCGGCGCCCTGCTGCGGGGTGCGCACACCGCGGAAGCCGTTGAGGTCGGTGGCGACGAAGCCCGGGCACGCGGCGTTGATGAGCACGTTCGTGCCGGCCAGCTCCCGGGCGTACTGGACGGTCACCGCGTTGAGGAACGTCTTCGACGGCGAGTACGCCACCGCGATCGGGCCGGTGGTGGTCTCGCCGCCCGGCCCGGACTGCCGGGCGAGGGAGCCGACGCTGCTGGACATGTTCACGATCCGCGGGGACGCCGCGCGGCGGAGCAGCGGGAGCATCGCGTTGGTGACCCGGACGACCCCGATGACGTTGGTCTCCACCACCCGGCGGATGAGGTCCAGGTCCACGGTGGTCGGCTGCTGCGGCCCGCCACCGGTGATGCCGGCGTTGTTGACCAGCGCGTCCAGCCGGCCCTCGCGGTCGGCGATGAGCTCGGCGGCCGCGGCGACGCTGGCGTCGTCGGTGACGTCGAGCGGCACGCCGAACGCGTCGACGCCGCTCTCGCGCAGCCGGGTCACCGCCGCGTCCCGCCGGTCGTCGTCCCGGGCCCCCACGCCGACGCGCCAGCCCAGCGCACCCAGCCCTGCCGCGATCTCGTAGCCGATGCCCTTGTTCGCCCCGGTGACCAGGGCGGTCCTCTTCTCGTTCATGGTGTCGATCGTCGGCGCGCGCCGCGGGACCGTCCAAGACCGTCCTGGTCGGGAGCGATACCGCGAGGGTATGGCTGCCGCGTAGGGTCGGGCCGTGGAGACGCGCGAGCTCAGGTACTTCGTCGCCGTCGCGGAGGAGCTGCACTTCAGCCGGGCGGCGGAGCGGCTGGGCATCGCGCAGCCGCCGTTGTCCCGGGCGATCAGCCAGCTCGAGCGCCGGCTGGGCGTGCCCTTGCTGGAGCGCACTCCCCGCTCGGTGACGCTGACCGACGCCGGTGCCGTGCTGCTGCACGAGGGCCGTGCGGCGCTGGACGCGATGGAGGCGGCCGAGCAGCGCACCCAGCGGGCGGCCCGCGCCGCGGCGGGCTCGCCGGGCGTCGTCCTGGCCACCAAGGCCGGCGCCTCCAGCGAGCTGCTGGCGAAGCTGCTGCACGCCTACGCCGCGGAGCCCCGGTCGGTGCACGTCGAGGTGCTGCTCTGCCGCCCCGGCGAGCAGGGACGGCTGCTGCGCACCGGCCGCGCCGACGTGGCGCTGCTGCACCAGCCGTTCGACGACACGACCGGGCTGGACGTCGAGGAGCTCGTCACCGAAGGGCAGGTCGCCGTGCTGCCGGCCGGGCACCCGCTCACCACCCGCAGCGAGCTGCGCCTGGCCGAGCTGAGCGAGCTGGCGGACCTGCCCCAGCCCCGCTGGCCGGGGGTCGACGGCAGCTACCCGGCGGGCGCCGGCCCCGAGGTGCAGAGCCACAGCCAGCTGCTGCAGCTGGTCTCCCTCGGCCGGGCGCTGATGGTCGCGCCCGACTCGTGCCGGTTGCAGTTGCACGACGACCTCGTCGCCGTCCCGGTCGTCGACGCGGTACCCGTCACCACGGTGATCGCCTGGCCGCCGCACAGCCGGTCGAGGCCGGTCGCAGAGCTGGTCCAGTCGGCCCTGCGCCTCTGAGCTGAGCTCAGCGCGCCGCGTCGAGGTGGGCGTCCAGCCAGGTCTCGATGTCCTGGTTCGCGGCCTGCGCCATCGGGGTGGGGTGGCCGGTGAAGCCGTGCGGCGCGGCCGGGTAGACCCGCAGGTCGACGTCGACCCCGGCGGCGGACAGCCGCGTCGCCATGGCCAGGTCGTCCTGCAGCAGCACGTCGTCCGCGCCGACGACGACGAGCACCGGCGGCAGCCCGGTCAGGTCCACGTAGATCGGCGAGAGGTCCGGGTGCGTGCGGTCCGGCGCCACCCCGGCGTAGGCGTCGAGGAAGTACTCGTCGGCGATGAGCCGGCCGGCCGGCGTGCGGCCGCTGAAGTCGTAGGTGCCGAACTGCAGCACCGCGGCGGCGAACGGGACGGCGCCCCGGTCGCGCAGCCGCAGCAGCGTGGTCATGGCCAGGGTGGCGCCGGCGGAGAAGCCGCTGACGGCGACGGTCGTCGTGCCGAAGCGCTGCTCGGCGTGCGCGGCGAGCCAGCGGGCTGCCGTCTCGCAGTCGTCGGGTGCCGCCGGCCACGGGTGCTCCGGGGCGAGCCGGTGGTCGACGCTCACGACCGCGATGCCCAGGGCGTCCGCGAGCTGCCGGTTGCGGACGTCGCTGGCCGCGGCCGACCCCAGGTAGAAGCCGCCACCGTGGACCTCGAGCAGCACGCCCCTTGCTCTGCTGCCGGTCGGGACGTGGATGCGGACGGGCACGCTCCGGCCGTCGATGGTGACGACCTCCTCGACCGCCGGCGGGTCGGACGCTGCGGGCGCTGGCGTCGCTGCGCGGACCTGCTGCAGGTCCGCCCAGCTGCTGGGGCCGCGACCCGGGGTCCGTTGCGCGTAGAAGGCGCGCGTCTCATCGACGAGCGGCTGCAGCCGTGGGTCGATCAGGTCGGCCAGCCGGAAGCGCACGGTCAGGCGCTCCGGGTGTGGAGGACGACGCCGCGGTAGGCCGCTGCGCAGCTCAGGCAGTCGTCGCGGTCGGCCATCTCGCCGGGGGCGTGGACGGTGTGGCAGGTGCGGCACCACCGGAAGCGCCGGCGGCTCTGCCGGGCGATCTCCTCGACCGTCTCGGCGATCAGGTCCGGCTGGTAGACGACGTCGTCGCGGGAGAACTCGCGCTCGTCCGTCCAGCCGAGCACCGGCTGCGGCTCCCAGCGGAGGACCGGCCGGGCCAGCACGAGCGCGGCGTGGTCGATGCCGGCGAGGACCTGGTGCGGCTCGCCGGTGACGAACCACCGGGCGTCGCTCCATCGGTCGAGCGGCCACGCGCGTCCGTGCACCTCGGCGGGTCGCCAGCCACCGCCGAGCGCACGCAGCGCCGTCCGCGGGTCCACGCCGAGCGCCTCAGCCAGGCCCGCGTCGCCCGGCATCCAGCCCTCGTCCATGCCACTCCCCCGTCAGCCCTCCGCCCGTCCGCTGCACCGTGCCATCGGGTACCGACATCGCGGCCGAGCTGCCCGAGGAGCGAGCCCCGGGCAGCTCGGTCAGCGCTGGCTCAGGGATATCCCTCGCCACGCTTGACGACGCCGAAGTCGATCTGGCCCTCCACGTCACCGGTCACCTGCTGCCCGGGCGCGACGTTCTGCGAGCAGACGATCCAGTTCGAGTCCACGACCTGGTTACGGGTGCCCAGCAGGTCGTGCGAGACGCTGAAGAAGACGCCGTTTCCCTGGACCGTGTCCTGGGCGGTCTGCAGGTCGAGACCCACGAGGTCCGGCATGGCGAAGTCCACGACTGCCGCGACGTCCGCCGCGGTCGTCGGCGCGCCCTGCAGCGGGGCCGGAGCGGTCTCGCTTGCAGGGGCAGGGGCAGGCGCGGGGGCAGGCGCCGTCTCGGTGATGGTGACCGTGGTCGTGGCGGCCGGAGCGGCCGCACCCGCCTCGGCCTCCGATGCCTTGTCGTTGCCGCTCGCGGCCGCGCCCACCCCGAAGGCGACGACGATGGCTGCGGCCACCCACGGCCACCGGCGCTTGGGCTTCGGCGCGCCCGCGAACGCCTGCTGCGGCTGCGCGGGCCAGGGCTGACCGACCGGCGGCACACCCACCGGAGCCGCGAACGCCTGGGTCTGCGGTCCCTGCGATGCCTGCCCGAAGCTCTGCGTCGGCTGAGTGGGCGCGGCATAAGGCTGCCCCTGCGGCGGCGGGCCGTAACCGGGCGCCCCAGGCGGCGGCCCGAATGGTGGCTGGCTCATGACTTCTCCCCGTGGACGAGGACCGTGAGTGGCCGATGTGGCTGCGTGCTCGACGGTCCGGCGAACGAACCGCCAGACCGTGACACATCAGGTGATGCAACTGCGGTAGAAACCGGACGATGGCGTTTCGGAGGTGCTCAGCAGTCCCGTCAGCCTCGCGAGCCGCAGTCATCGACGCCCCCCGCGTCAGCTGAGCGCCCGATCGGTGTGGCCGCGACATGGAGCACCCGCCCACCTTTGGAGAGGTGAGCGGGTGCTGGCGTGGCCGTTCGTCGGGTCAGACGGCACCCATGCTGCGCCAGTAGGCGTTGAGGGCGCCGTTGGTCTTGATGAGCCAGACCAGGGGCCCGATCAGGATCATCCAACCGAGCAGGACCCAGAGGCCGGTCGTCGCACTGACCGGACGCGGACGCTGCTGACGGGCGTACAGGTTGCCGACCTCGTTGGGCAGCACGAACGGCGTCACGAGGCCGAACGTGAAGATGGCCAGGACCAGGCCGAGCGCGCCACCCACACCTTCGCCGGAGTGCTGCTTCATCTCTTCGTGCGTGGCGAAGTAGTAGTAGAGCCCGTAGATGCCGAACGTGATGATGCTCAGGCCGATCACCGCCCAGGTGCTGCGCACCTTCCCGATCGGGCCGAGCTGGCGCCCGAACGGAGCCACCGGCGCGGGCGCGTACCCCGCGGGCAGCTGCTGACCGAACGGCTGCGCGTACGGCTGGGGCTGGCCGTACTGCGGCTGCGCGTACGGCGGCTGCCCGTACGGCTGCGGCTGGGTGTACTGCGCCGGCGCGTACCCGCCGGCACTCTGCGGCCGACTCGTCGGCTCGTCGATCGTGGACATGCGTGACCCCCGTGTGTGACCGCCGGCTCGTCCGGCGCTGGCCGAACGGTAGGGCGCCGCGGTGCAATTCGTACCGATTCGTTGCGGAATGGGTGGACAGCCGCCCCCGCCGCCACACCCGCCGCAGCAGCACCCGGTTCATGTGCCTCCAGGCGGCAGGCACCCGCGCGTTCAGCAGGTGGACCGATGCCGGACCGCGGCCGATCCGGAGAACGAGGCCAGCGGGGATCCACCACATCGGCGTCAGTGCACGCACGGAGCTCGTGACCCGAGCAGGTCGCTCCGTGCGCCTCTCCGCGGGTCGCTGCGTCAGGTCGCACGATGACCACGAGGGAAACCGCCCTCGGCGGAGGCGGTCCTCGTCGCCGCTCTCCCTCTCCTTGGAGCCGCACGCATGTCTCTTCTCGCCGAACTCGCGACCCGCATCTCGGACCTGCGCCGAGAGACCACAGGAACCGAAGCCCTGGGCGTGCTCCTGCGACGCCCCGAGACCGCGAGCGCACTCATGCGGGCCGTCCAACAGGGAGCCCCTTCGGTACCGGTCGAGGTGGAGTTCTCCACCCAGGTGGCGAGCGCGGACGGTCGCCCGGACGTCGTCGCGAGAGATGAGCAGCGCGAAGTCGTCCTGATCGAGGGCAAGTACTGGTTCGGCTTCACACCCGCCCAAGAGATGGGCACGTACCTCGACCGGCTGCACCGGGCATGGCAGTCCAGTGCACCGGACGATCCGCACGTCGGGGCGCTCGTCTTCGTCGTCCCGAATCGACGCGTCCTCGAGGTGAAGGACAAGGTCGGCGGCTTCTACGCATTGTCCGATTGGCGTGGCATCGGAGACTGGCACTTCGCGGACGCGCCCAACGGCGTGGTGGTCGCCGTGTGCTCGTGGCAACAACTGCTGGCGAGCCTCATGGCAACGGGTACCGAGGACGTCATCGCCGACTGTCGACAGCTGCTCGGTCTGGTCGACGACGTCGACCGACATGCCTTCGTCCCCTGGTCCGAGGCGCAGGTGGGTGACAGGGACACCGCCCAGCGCATCTTCCAGCTGGTGGGTCTCGTGGAAAGCGTCCGGAGCAGAGCGCTGCGCGACGGGGTCGCCACCCACGCCGGCGGTCGGCAGACCAGCAAGCGACACGACCTGTCCTACGGCAAGATCCTCACGCTCGGCGGAGTCCAAGCCATCCTGGTGGTCTCGCCCTACCTGTGGGCCGAGCACGGCGAGACCCCGATCTGGCTGCGGTTCAGGGCTGGCGCAGGACTCGCACGAGAGGCTCTCGGCAACGTGTGCCGCAAGACGAGCGACGGCGTGGCCGTGCCAGTGCCGATTCCCACGAATCAGACGGAGGACGACGCCGTCGCGGGCATGGTGCTCTCGCTGGCAGAGGCCGCCAGCAAGCTCGAGGAAGCACGCAGGCGCCGGGCCACGCCGCCCGTCGTCGACGACTTCGACGAAGCGGATGACCTGTGAGGCGGATGGCCACCAGTCACGGTGCTCGTCAGTCGGCCAGCTCGTGATCGGCGAGCCGGTGGGCACCTTCCCGTTCGGCCGACGATCCGACAGGTGCCCACCGAGACAGCTGCCCGGCGCTGCCGCCGTCGTCCTGGGCGTCTACCCGTCGGCGCTGCACATCAGGTGGTCTGGCCCCCGCACGCGGATCGCGGCACTGGCGGTCGACAGGGAACCGTGGCCCTTCTGGGACGGCGCGGACGAGGTGGATCGTGTCGAGCGGTGGCGCGAACAGGTCGGCTGGCGTCCCGCTTGGGGTCGCGCTGAGCCGGCCGGTCGACTGAACGGCTCATCTGGCCGCGTTCTCCGTGACCAGGTGCTCCGGCCCCTGGGGTTGGGCCTCGACAGCGTGTGGTTGACCGACGCGCTGCCCTTCTTCCACGTGCACCGGGGTCCCGGCACACAGGGTGCGGCCATGGTCGATCGCTACGACCCCTTCGCTGCCGAGCACGGTCTCCCCCGCCACCAGTTGCCCGACCGGCCCGCGCCCCATCGACTGATCGAGCGTGCCGTGACAGAAGAGGGCCAGCGGCTCATGGACGAGATCGGCCGGTCAGAGGCTCCGCTGCTCATCACGTTGGGCAACGAGGCCCTCGCCGTGGCGGCCGCTCTGACCACCGGCGGCCTGCCGGATCAGTTGAGCCGTCCGTCGTACGGTCGCCGGTTCTCGGTGGCGCTGCCCGATCGGTCGATCGACGTCCTGCCACTGGTGCACCCCGGACAGCGTTCGAGTTCGTGGACCCAGGCGCACGCACGCTGGATCGACTCCCTCGCCACGTGATCATGAGGCGCCGCACGGCCCCGAAGATGGCCATCTTCGGGGGCGTAGGGCCCACGAACATGGCCATCCTCGGGACCGCGAGGCCTCAGGCCCAGCGGGGGTCGGGTGGGAGGCGGGGGTTGAGCAGGTGAGCCACCAACGCCGTCCAGCCGGTCTGGTGCGTGGCGCCCAGGCCCTCGCCGGTGTCGCCGTCGAAGAACTCGCTGAACGTCGGGTGCTCGCGCCACAGCGGTGAGTCGCTGGACTCGATCCGGTCGCCGTCCGCCGGCCGCTTGCCGTCGACCGGCCGGAACAGCGCGGTCAGCGAGTTGTCGATCAGGTCCGCGGCATCGACCAGCGTGCAGCGGTTGCCCGACCCGGTCGGCAGCTCGATGGTGAACGAGTCGCCGTAGTGCCGGCCCAGCGTGCGCAGCTTGTCCGCCAGCAGCACGTTCACCGGGAACCACACCGGCCCGCGCCAGTTGGAGTTGCCGCCGAACAGCCCGGTGCGCGACTCCCCCGGCTCGTACTCGATCGACACGTCCCGCCCGCCGACGTGCGCGAACACCTGCCCGGTCGACTTCGACAGCGACCGGATGCCGAACGGCGACAGGAACTCGGTCTCGTCGAACATCCGGGTGAGGATCCGCTCCAGCCGCTTGCGGTCCACCAGCGACAGCAGCAGCTTTCGGCCCTCCGGCGCGCGCCGACCGCTCAGCGGGCCCATCAGCTCCGGCCGGCGCTTCTGCAGCCAGCGCACCCGGTCGGCGACGTCCGGCAGCCGCTCGCTCACCCACGACGGGATCTCCGTGGCCCCCAGGATCGGCAGCAGCCCGACCATCGACCGCACCCGCAGCGGCTCCGGTGCGCCGTCGGGGGCGACGAGGACGTCGTAGAAGAAGCCGTCGTCGTCGTCCCACAGCGAGACGCCGTGCGAACCGAACGCGTTCATCGCCTCGGCGATGGACAGGAAGTGCTCGAAGAACTTGGTGACCGTGCCGTCCCACGCGACGTCGAACCGGGACAGCTCCAGCGCGATCTTCAGCATCTGCTGGCAGTAAAACGCCATCCAACTGGTCGCGTCCGACTGCTCGAGCCGGTAGCCGGGGGGCAGGGGCGCGGACCGGTCGAACAGCGCGATGTTGTCCATCCCGAGGAAGCCGCCCTCGAAGACGTTCGAGCCGTCGGCGTCCTTGCGGTTGACCCACCAGCTGAAGTTCATCAGCAGCTTGGTGAACACCCGGATGAGGAACTGCTGGTCGCGGTAGCCGTCGATCCGGTACACGTGCCACGCGGCCCAGGCGTGCACCGGCGGGTTGACGTCACCGAACGCCCACTCGTACGCCGGCAGCTGGCCGTTGGGGTGCATCGCCCACTCGCGGCACATCAGCACGAGCTGTTCCTTGGCGAAGTCGGGGTCGACGTGCGCCAGCGGGATGGTGTGGAAGGCGGTGTCCCACGCGGCGAACCACGGGTACTCCCACTCGTCGGGCATCGAGATGACGTCGGCGAGCGCGAGGTGCCGCCAGCCGGTGTTGCGCCGGCCGCGGGCCTTGCGTGCCTCCGGCGCCGGGACGTCGGGGTCGCCGTCCAGCCAGCGGGCGACGTCGAAGCGGTACAGCTGCTTGGTCCACAGCAGGCCGGCGTAGGCGCGGCGGGCCACGTGCCGGTCGTCGTCCGAGAGCCCCGGGTGGATGACGCCGGCGTAGAAGTCGTCGGCCTCGGTCTTCCGGGTCGCGAGCACCTCGTCGAACGCCGTCCCGAACATCGCGGCGTCCGGCTCGGCCTGGCGCAGCCGCAGCTTCACGGTCACGGTCTCGCCCGGCTGGACGGCGTCCCAGACGTACCAGAACGCGGCCTTCGTGCCGGTGACGGCCGGGTTCACCGCGGACTTGTCCTCGTGCACGACGCGGCGGTTGATGCCGTCCTTCGGGTACTCGCTGCTGTTGCTCGCCGCGCCGAACAGGGCGACCGCGTTGGTCTCGTTGTCGCAGGCCAGCACCTCGGGCGCACCGTCGGCGGCGAGCACCCAGCGGCCGAGGTAGCCGTGCTCAGCGACGACGGTGGCGACGTCCTCGTCGGGGGCGGAGGTGAGCGTGGGCTTGCGGTCGTCGAGGCCCCAGGACCAGGTGTTGCGGAACCAGACCTGCGGCAGCAGGTGCAGCGGGGCGGCGTCCGGGCCGTGGTTGGTGGCGGTGACGGTGATGCAGACGTCGTCCGGCGAGGCCTTCGCATAGGTCATCTGGACGTCGAAGAACCGATCCTCGGCCAGGACGCCGGTGTCGCTGAGCTCGTACTCGCGCTCCAGCCGGCTGCGCGTGGCGTTCTCCGCGCGGAGCTGCGCGTAGGGGTACTCGGCCTGCGGGTAGCGGTAGAGCCATTGCATCCAGGAGTGCGTGGGCGTGCCGTCGACGGCCCACCAGTGCTCCTTGGCGTCCTCGCCGTGGTTGCCCTCGCCGTTGGTCAGGCCGAAGAGCCGCTCCTTGAGGACCGGGTCCTGGCCGTTCCACATCGCGACGGAGAAGTTGAGGAAGCCGTAGCGGTCGCAGATGCCGCCCAGGCCGTCCTCGCCCCAGCGGTAGGTGCGGGCGACGGCGTGGTCGAACGGGAAGGACGCCCAGGCGTCGCCGTCCTCGGAGTAGTCCTCGCGGACGGTCCCCCACTGGCGGCCGGCGAGGTACGGCCCCCAGGTGCGCCAGGGGGCGCCCATGTCACCGGACTCGGCCAGCCGGGCGTGCTCGGCACTACGGGGAGCGGTGGTGTCCTGAGGACCGGGCGGTGGGGTGACGCCGGGAGCGGAGGCGCCGGGCACTGCGGAAGACACGACCTCCACAGTGCCACGGGTCGTGCTTCTGGCTCGTTACGTCAGGCGACAGAGCTCGTCACATCTCTTGGCACTCGACGCCCGCCGGACATGCCGGGCCCGGCCACGAACTCGGCCAGCGGCACTGCCCGGCCGTACAGCCAGCCCTGCGCGAAGGTGCAGCCCACCGCGCGCACCGCGGCCTCCTGCTCGGGCGTCTCCACGCCCTCGGCGACGACGTCCAGGCCGAGCGCCCGGCACATCGACACCAGGCTGCGCAGCATCTGGGCACGCCGCGGCGAGGCGTCGAGGGTGGCGACGAAGGCGCGGTCGAGCTTGAGGACGTCGGCCGGCAACGTGTCCAGCCGGCTGAGCGAGGAGTAACCGGTGCCGAAGTCGTCGATCGAGACGGTGAGGCAGGCTGCGCGCAGCGCGTGCAGGGTGGCCAGCGCGGTCGCCGACTCCCCCTCCACCAGGCTCTCGGTCACCTCGACCACCAGGTGCCCGGCGGGGAACCCGGTCGCGGCGAGGGCGGCCTGCACCCGGTCGGCGCAGCCGGGGTCGCTGAGCTCGCGGCCGGAGACGTTGACGCCGAGGGTCACCTGCAGCCCTGCGGCGGTGCGCACCCCGGCGAGGTCGGCGCAGGCGGTGCGCAGCACGTGGTCGCCGAGCGCGTGGATCAGCCCGCTCTGCTCGGCGGCCGCGACGAACTCGCCCGGCGGCACCGGGCCGCGCTCGGGGTGGGTCCAGCGGGCCAGCGCCTCGACACCGACGACGTCGCCGTCGGGCAGCGCGACGATCGGCTGGTAGTGCACCTGGACGTCGCCGGCGGCGAGCGCTGCCGCGAGGTCGCGGATCAGCTCGAGGTCGGTGCCGCCGTCGAGCTCGCAGCGGCCGCGGCCGGCGCGCTTGGCGTCGTAGAGCGCGTGGTCGGCGCGGCGCATCAGCTCGGCGGCGGTCTCGCCGGGGCGGCACTCGGCGACGCCGACGGAGACCCCGATGTCCGGGTGCTGGGCGGCGATGCGGCGGACCAGCGCGACGGCGTCCGGACCGGTGACCCCGGGCAGCAGCAGCGCGAACTCGTCGCCGCCGTGCCGGGCGAGGACGGCGCCCGGCGGCAGCTCGCGCCCCCAGACGTCGGCGATCCGGCAGAGCACCCGGTCGCCCTCCTCGTGGCCGGCGGTGTCGTTGATCCGCTTGAAGTGGTCGAGGTCGATCAGCGCGGCCGACAGCACCTTGGTGGTGCGGGACGACGCGCTGCGCAGCTCGTGCAGCGAGTCGTCGAAGCCGCGCCGGTTGGCCAGACCGGTGAGCGGGTCGCGGCTGGCGCTGGAGGCCCGGATCACCAGGCCGCGGACGACGGTGCCCAGCGCCACGACGATCGAGTCCAGCGCCAGTGCGATCGACAGCGGGACCTCGCCCTGGACCATCAGCGCGGCGGTGACCGCGCTGATGCCGAAGGCCATGTGCAGCCAGGCCAGCGGCAGGCTGAAGAAGAAGCAGGCGTCGACGGCGGCGAAGGCCAGCAGCGCGGCGGCGGCCATCGCGGTGGCCGGGCCGGGGCTGCTGACGACCACGAGGGCGACGAGCACGGCACCCGAGGCGACCGGCCAGTGGTAGGCGTGCCGCGGCCAGCGCGCGCCCCAGCGGAACGTCACCGCCCCGGCGCTCAGGGCGCCTGCGGCCAGGCTGAGGATGACCCAGCGGCCGTCGCTCTCCGCCCCGGGGGCGCACGCGGCGAACAGGCCCGCGATCCCGGCCGCGACGTAGAAGGTGGCCAGGACGCGCGCCATCATCCGGGGTGTCGCCACCGCAGGCGCCGTCGACCAGCTCACTCCCCGGTGATCGGGCCTGCGACGTCCGGGGTTGACGTGCTGACCGGAACCGGACGGTTCCGGTCACTCACCGGGGTGAGGACTCAGTCGCCGGCGTAGGCGGAGACGCCGAAGTGCTGGTCGCCGTCCTCGTCCTCCTGGACCAGGATCGTGTAGGCCTGCCCGTTGATGACCGCGGCGCAGGTGCCGCCGTCGCACTCGACGGTCTCCAGGGTGGCGCCCTGCTCCTGCACGGTGGCGGCGAAGGCGGCCTCGGTGTCGGAGTTCTGCTCGTCGATGCGGTTCTTGTAGAGCATCACGCCGGCGATCGCGACGGCCGCGACGATGACGGCGACCATCAGCGTGATCAGCGTGGTGGTGTGCCGGGTGACCCAGCTGGGCTCGGTCTCGGTGGCCTCGACGTTGGCGAGCGTGCCCTCGCTGCTCGAGACCGGTTGCTCGGCCGGGGTCTCCGCGGCAGGGGTGGGGTCGGGGCTGACGGTGCTCATGCGGGCATGCCTCGTTCTGAGTTCGGGGTCTGGGGTCGCTGGGCGCGGTGCGCTCGTCAGCTGCCTCCGACGATCCCACACCTTGCTGGACGGCCGCTCTTGCCCGGTCGGGCAGCATCGGCGGGGTGGACTCCCCCGCTGCGCTGCTGGCGGCCTACGACGAGCAGCTCCGGACGTCGGCCGAGACGGTCGGTGCGCGCTCCGTCGTCCGGGTGGGGCCGCTGTGGCTGGCAACGTTCCCCGGCGGGCGCGGCTTCGTGACCTACCAATCGCTGGGGTCGGCTGATCTGCCGGGGCTTGTTGGTCAGGCCCTGGCGCACTTCCGGGCGGACCCTGCTGTGGACCGGGTGGAGTGGAAGACGCGTGGGCACGACTCGGCGCCCGGGCTGCACGAGGCGCTGGTCGGCGCCGGGTTCGTGCCCGAGGACGCCGAATCGATCATGATCGGGCCGGCTGCGGCGCTGGCGGTCGACGCGCCGCTGCCTGCCAGCGTCGCGCTGCGGCGGGTGACGGCCGAGGCGGACGTGCGGGCGATGAGCGCGCTGGCCGACGAGGTGTTCGGCGACCCGGTGTCCCGGGATGGTGCGGATGCCCTGCTGGCGCGGGCTGACGCCGTCGAGTTCTGGGTGGGCGAGGCCGACGGGGTGGTGATCAGCACTGGCCGGCTGGAGCCGGTGGCCGGGACGACGTTCGCCGGCATCTGGGGCGGCGCGACTCATCCAGCGTGGCGCGGCCGCGGCATCTACCGCGCGCTGACGGCGGCACGTGCCCGCTCGGCAATGCGGCTGGGCAAGAGGCTGATCCACAGCGACTCGACGGAGTACTCGCGCCCGATCCTCGAGCGCGCCGGCTTGGTGAAGGTCTCGACGACGACGCCCTACGTGTGGCGCCGGTAGGCGTCGGCAGCTCGTACGAGATCGCGCTACCGGGTGCCTCCTTCGTGGTGGCCGAGGCCGTGCAGGCCTCGACCCGGCCACGAAAGAGGTCCCCGGACGTGGACTCAGTAGCGGCTGGTGCCGCCCGGGCGCTTGCCGCTGCGCTTGGCCTGCCAGTCGGCGAACAACTTCTTGGCCTTCGCCTGATTCTGCGGCTTGCGAGCTTCCTGGATGAGCTTCGTCGCGACGGTCGAGACGAGGAGCTTCCGGATCATGCCTGCCATGGTGGTCTCCTCCTGTTCAGCGGCCGACGGCGGCCGCGTTCTCCGATCCTGTGCCCCAAGACGACGAGGTCCACGCCTAAATGAGTCCCTCAGAGTCGAGCGCGCGCCGGAGCTGCGGCACCGCAACGAGCCGCACCGCCTGCCGGCGTGGACACGTGTACGTAGAGGTTGAGGCGAAGGCGTATCCGAGTTGGGTCCAGACGTTAAGAGTGCGTTGAGTGACACGGACAGTCACGCGGCCAGTGGCGGGCAGCAGTCTCTTGCTGTGTGCAATCTTTGTGCGCTTTCCATCCCGACAGGATGGGTAACGAACAGGAGCTGTTCGGCGCTGCGGGCGATGTGTCGGGAGTCCGGCGAGGGTCGCCGGCCCGGCTTGCTCGAGGGCGCAGCGACCTATGTCACCAGCGCCCGGTCGTCTCCGCGATCATCTCCGGCCGCCCCCGCTGGGGGGCCGTTGGGGATATCAGGGAACGACGCTCGGCTGATAGGTAGCCGCCAACGGTTTAGCTGGCCCATGTGGGCGACGCGCGGTCCCGACGATTCCGCGCAGCGCTTGGCTCGGGAGTCCGCGAAACTTGCCTTGGCCTCGCCTGGTCCTTCGCCCCGCTTCGCCGGCTTGCGTGCCTCCTATGACGCGATCGTCACAATCCCCGAAGCCGAAAGCTTGTCGATCATGCCCTTTTCCCTCTGCGTTGTTCAGTTCGAGACGATGTTGCGCGTCAGCGCTCGGCGTAGGCAGGCGCCCGCTCAGTGAGTCGCCACCTCTCGCCTCCAGGTCTAAGCCAGTGCCGCTCTCCCCAAGACGGCCTGGTCGCGTCAACCACCTCGGCGGTAAGCGCGGGCTGAGGCTGTCGGGACAGCCTCAGCCCGCGCTTCAGCCGCTACTCGTTGGCCGTCACCGGCTCGCGCGTCTCCTGGAACAGCCACACGTAGCGGTCCAATGTGCGCGCGGCGTCCTGAAGCCGCTGCACGAGAGGCTGAGCCTCCTCGGGACGCCACCCCGCCTCGTCGATCAGCTGCGGACGCCTGTACCCCTCGATGAGAGTTACCGCCCGGAGAGCTTCTTCGAGCCGGTTGACCGCGTGCACTACCGAGACCTTCGCTCCCTCGAGCTGCGTCTCCGGGGGAACGGTCTTCTCCTCGTCAAGCGGCTCTTCGGGTTCGGGGCTGGCTTCGACCATGAAGGTGCGACGCACCCAGTCGTCCTCACCGTGATCGATGAAGTAGGGCCGTTCGGGATCAACTCCAATGCTCTGCGCGTAGTGGCGAAGGTCGACCGGCACCCCGTCCTCGTTGATCGCGCGCGGCCGCTGACCCCGACGCCCACGTGCCAGGGCGTCAGCAAGCAGACGCAGGCCGTGCTGTGACCGGATGAGCTCCTCGAACACCTTGCTGAGACCGGCCTTAGACGGGCTGTCCTTGAGTTCGCGCTGCACGAAGCCGCTCACGACCAAGTGCCAACCACCGAGCACGCCGAGCTCGACGGCGGCCGGCCCACCGAACTGTTCGGCCTGGGTCTCGCTGAGCGAAGCCGAGAGCAGCGCGTCAGGACTCCGGCCGGTCAAGCTCCACTCGCACCGGGCGATGTCCGGAGACAGCAACATCCGTTGCAGCGCCGAGCGCACGCCGTCCACGCGCGTGGCCGAGGGGTCGGCCCTGCCCGGCCAGCCGCGGAGCGCCAGCTCGGCGGCTACCGGCATGATGTCGCGCCACTGGATCTTGGCCCGAGCGGTGACCCGTCGGATGGCAGCGGCGCTCACCGGCCGGTTCGTCGGCGCTACCAGCGTCCGCACGATTGCTGCCGCGCGAGCGTCCCCGTGCCGGGAGTGGTCGGAGTCCTCCGCCTCGTCCGGCGTCATCAATCCCGCGAAGTAGCCCGCGCCTTCTTCCGTGATCCGACCCCGGTGAAAGAGATCCTCCAGCACGGCCTCCGCCTGCGCGTCGAGCTTTGACCCCGTATCCCACTGAGTCGGCGGCTCGACGTGCGTGATTCCGACAATGAACCGGATGGCCTCCGCGAGGGTCTTGTTGCTCCCGGGGTCCGGGCGGAAGCCGATCACGATCTCGGCGGGCATCATCAGCGCCCGGAGTTCCTGACGCTGTGCCTCTGACAGGTCTTCGGCCGGCGTAGCAGCAGCGCCGGCAACACGGCCGAGGAGACTCCGGAACTGGTGATCGTCGTCGTTGTAGCCGTAAACAACGTCGGCAGGACTGATGTGCAGCAACCGGTGGGCCGTCGCCGTCCGGGAGCTCCCGTCCGCGGACGCAAGAATCCACTGCGATCGGTTGCCGTCCTTATGCTCAAACCGCACTGGGACGACCAACAGCTCCCTCAGCACGCCGTGGGTGCCGATGCTGCTGTCGTAGTTGTTTCGGTTCTTGAGGAACGTCGCGCTGTTGTTGAGGCTCGCCACCACCGCTTCACGACTGCCAGCGGACAAAGTGAGCTCGGTCGCCTCGCCCTCGTGACTGTGAACCGGAGGCAGCGGGGTGTAGTCCCCGCGCCCCTGTCCGGCGAGCGCGAAGGGGTATCTCCTCTGGACCGCCTCACGCAGGTTGTCCGGAAAGGTGCTGAGAGCCGGGGACCACACCCAGGTGGAGATGGTGAGGACCGTGCCGCCCGGAACGCGCTTCTCGACCGGCAACTGCAGGCGCTTGCGAACCTCCTCCGGCCGCGCTACTGCCCGGGCGACGGCCCGCGCGGCGCCCTCCGAGTGGCCGTACTGAGCCACGAGCAACTCCGCCAGCCGGCGGACGGCGGCCGCCTTCGGCACTCGAGGCAGCTGACCGAGAGTGACGGCACCGTCGGCGTACTCGTCGAAGTCGACTTCCTCGTCGTCAATCGACCGAACCGTGGGCGCTTCGGTCGACGCCGCAACCACCGGCGACGCGGCGGTCGCCTCGTCCGAGACCGTAACCTCAGACGAGGTCTCGCCGTTGTCCATCGCGAAGTTCATCGCTTCCTGCATGGTGGGCCTCCACTGGGTCCATCCGTCGGGCCGGCACGGACGGTTCGCCGTGCCGGTGGCACGGCGTGGAGGGGTCCAGAAAACGAAGAGGCCCTCACACCCCGCGCCAATGGCGCTGTGGGGCGGAGAGCCAGGACGAGCCTCTTCACCCCGACCCGTCGATCCGGATACGCGACCCGGCGTGGACGAGACGGACGCGGTATCAGCGCCTGACCCGGCTTCGAACGTCGACGGTGTAACCCATCGGTTGTCCTACACCGCCCGCCCGGTGAGGGTGAGCAGCGCGTCGGTGGAGCTGACATCGGTTCCAGACCGGAAGTTATACCCAGGTACCCCGCGCGCGCAACGGCAGCTAGTCGGGTTAGGAGTGCTCGGGCGACTCTCAGCCGGACGTAGCTTCCCGGGCAGCGACTTCACTGCCGTAGACGTCGAGGGGGGGTGCTTCGATGGAGATCCGCGCCGAGCCACGTCCGCGTGCGACCGCGACGTCGGTCGCCTGCTGAGGGCAGATGAGGCGACACAGCCGTTGTGCTCGTTCGCTCACCGGTAGGTCGCCGCCTCGCAGCACCGTGATGGCGCTGGGCGTGTCTCAAGCTCTAGTAGACGATTCCGCCGCCCGCTGCCCACTGCCGCCGATCAAGCACATTTCCGCATAAAGCCCGCAACCCGAAGTCGCAGACATAGTTCGGAACGCACCTGCCGCACTTGCCCGACAGGGGTGTCGTCGTGGCGTCACGGGGAGGCCTTCCCTCTGCGCCCCATGCGCAGCCACTAAGCGCGCATGGTTGAACAGCTAGTGGGCCTAACCATGCGTTGTCGGCCGGCAGCTACCAGAAGCTTTCGAACTTCCTCGCGCTGCCCCTGGGACTCGCTTGGCGCCTACGAGCGCTGACAGACCGCGAGCCGAATCGACCAACTAGCTGTGCATAATAGACTTCGACTCGCTGAAACACTGGCGGCAGCCAAACCGCTCCGCATATCCTGTTGACGTGCCATACCCGCCTCGTCCGCAGCTTCGACCATTGCAGGAATTTGCCGGGACGGCCACCTCTCGGCCGGAGCCAAGGATTCAAGCACTTGTCGAAGAGTTTGTGATCGAACAGTACAGGGACGGCAGATCGCTTCGAGAGATCGCAGAGCTGACTGATCGCTCCCACTCGGCGGTACGCAACATTCTCGACAAGCACGGCGTCCACCGCCGCGGCCGTGGAGCGTCGAAGCAACCGCTCACTTCTGCTCCCCCTCAGAACCACGACGAACGGCAACGCGGCGGGGGGAGCAGACGTTAGACGCTCGGTGAGCCTCAAGGGCAGACGTCACGGGCCGACATTCTCAACTCGCCTGAGACCTTTCGAGGCCCGCGAACGCCGGCACCCTGGGCGGCGAGGAGTACCCGTTGAGTGGTTCGGAATCGGGAATTTTTCTACGCGCCGACAAGAGTACTGCGAGGAAACTACGAGCAGCGCCCTCCGCATGACCTTGGGGCGCCGTAGTCGGCGGCGTTTGAGCAGCTGGAGGTCGGACGCCAGTGCCGGCCTGCCCGCCTTGATCAGCGCCCAACTGATAAGCAGTGCACCGAACGACTGCTGACGTCAGGGATGGCGCCCGTGCCGCCCTAGGAGCTCCACTCTGACTTAACCTTCGATTGTGACGGCCCGACAAACGCGTGAGCCTCCCGAACCGCCCCGACGACGCCGGGCCATGCAGCTTCAGAAGACCCGTGACACAGCTCCTGAGATGGCGCTACGCCGCGAGCTGCACCGTCGAGGGTTGCGGTTTCGGCTTCACAAGAAGCTTCTCCCCGACCGACGCAGGTCCGTCGACATTGTCTTTCCTGGCCCCCGGGTGGCTGTAGACGTTCGTGGCTGCTTCTGGCACGGCTGTCCGGATCACTACCGCCGAGGCTCCGTCAACGCCGAGTGGTGGGAGGACAAGCTGCAGACCAACATCGCCCGTGACGCGCTGACGGAGGAGCAGCTACGTGCGGCCGGATACGTGGTAGTCGTCGTGTGGGAGCACGAACAAGTGGTAAGCGCGGCTGACCGGGTTGAACGAGCGGTGCGAGAACGACGGAATATCGGCCCCTGATTCGAGCCGTTAGACTTGCATTCTTTGCCGCAGGTACTCCCAAACGTCCTGAGCGATCTCCTCCGCGTCCTCTTCGCGGGATGCCAGAGACTCTGCTGCCGGCCGCCCCGGATGAAGAGTGTCCCACCGCGACCTCATGCCGGCGAACCGGCCTACACCAGCGGCATTGCTTCCAAATCCATCGACGATGGTGTTCCAGACGGGACCGAAACGATTGATCAGCACGCTCTCCCCGAGCGGAACCCATACGGGCTCGACGACGAGGTACCGGGCATAAAAGTCGGACAAATAGAGATTCTCTACGGAGCGGATGCTGCGACCGTGAGCTCGCAATCGGTTCTGCAAGGCTGTCGAATCAGAAGCCTCCTCCGTCAACACACCCTTCCGTCCACCTTTGGGCTCCGCCTTCCCAACGTAGATCGGCTGCTCCCATGAGCCGTCACGGTTAGCCTCAGCAAGCAGTTCGTAGCTCGGAAAATACCCGACATAGTAGATCGCATAAATTCCGACGCCGCGGAACATCGGCAAGTTCTCGAGAGAGATGGGCTCTGAGCTAAGGATAGCCCGCTGAAGACTGTCCCCGAGATTTTTGATGTCCAGCGGGTTGAAGGAGTCGGTCATATGCCTGGGACGCCACCGACGATGTCGCCCGAGATAACCCTCGGATCCGTGACATTGTCGCCAGTCTCCGTCAACGGAGCCATCTGGAGTTGGTCTGTTGTGGGATACGCCGCTTGAGTGCTTGAAGCCCTGCGGTCCATGGCCGCTTCGCGCAGCGCCGCCAGGGTCAGATGCTCCGCTACGCTGCCAGCAACCTTTTGAGCCAACAAGACAGGCACGGCGTTACCGAGCTGCCTCATCGCCTCTCCCCAAGCCCCGTGGAGCTCGTACCGCTCCGGGAAGGTTTGAAGGCGAGCAGACTCACGCACGGTGAAGTACCGAATGGTTCCGTCCGGGTTGAGAAGCATGTTTTCGCCCCCGGGCACACCGTGAACGCCGGACTTTAGCGCCTTGGCAGGCATGTCGATCGGGCTTCCACTGTGCCCGTGGTAGGACTTCGCTCCCCCCTGAAACACGTGGTTCAGATGCTTTCGTGCAGCGGCAGACCGAGGATCGGGCAGGCCAACAAGGGCATCACGCACGGTGCGCCACGGTCGATGCAGCATCGACGGGTCGATGCTGCGCAGCTTGTTGACGCGCGTCGCGACTCGCTCTGGCATCGAGGGCCGCTCCTTCGTTGGCACCTTATGGCGCTCCCAGTAGTCACCGATCACCCACTGCGAGTACAAGAGCGAGTCAAAAGAATGCGTCTGCGCTGGAAAGCTCCATTCGGCTTCGATGTCAGATCGAAAGCCAACCATGAACACCCGATGGCGCTGTTGAGGAACTCCGTAGTCGGCCGCGTTGACCAATGTCGGCACGACGTTGTACCGGAGGGCGGTGTCGTGTGCTGACGTGTGCTCAACTTGAAGTCGCTCATAATGCTCGCCCCAGGCCTCGTCGGGTCGGCTGGCAAGCTCGGGATAAGCAAGCTGCAAGAGAATATACTGGTAATAGTTCGCGAACGCGGCACGAGTCAGACCTCTAACATTCTCCAAGATGAACGCCCGCGGAGTCAGCGTGCGGATCACCTCAATGGCCGCCGGGAACATGTCCCGCCGATCGTCGGCCGCGCGTCCCTTGCCTCCAGCGCTGAAGGGCTGGCACGGCGGACCACCTGTGACTAGGTCAACCGGCTCGACGATGTCCGACCAGTCCACCCCCCGCACGTCGCCCTCGACCACGTCCCAAGACGCCACCAGGGGATGAGCCGCCGCGCGGTTCTCACGGACTGTGTCGCAAGCCCAGCGGTCCCACTCGACCACCTTGACCGCATGAAAGCCGGCCAGCTCACAGCCGAGGCCGAGGCCGCCAGCTCCAGCGAAGAGTTCAACTGAGCGCACGATGCAGGCTAACCCGGACGGGTGACAGGACCCGCCAACGAAGGGTCCGAGTTGGACACCTTCACTCCAGCTAGGGCTCTCGCCTGGGCTTGACCGCCTGGACGGGCGGCCGGCATGCGCGGCTACGCAGCCATGGTTGGGCTGCCACCGCCGACGCGCCACCGCCCAGGGAGAGGTCCGTGGGGCGCCTCGGCGGACCGGGCCACCCAGGGCTCGGGTCATCTCGCAAGTGCAGCCAGGGCTCGACACTCGGATATACCGCAGCCACCTGCCACGACGACAGGTTCAGCGTCTTGGGTGGTCACGGAAACGCAACGCCGACTGTTCAAGGCGACGGTTGAGCTGGCTAGATCCGGCGCAGGCTAACGTGTCGATCTAATCAAGCGGGGACGAAAGCGGGAGCGGTGCATCGCCCTGACTGCCGCAACATAGAACCCGCTCATCACTGGCGCCAAATGGCGCATACTCGCCGCTTCGTGTGCATCAAGAGAGCAGTCGCGCCAGAGGGCCAATGTGGAGTCCCTTTCGGCAGCCTTCTTCTGGCGGAGGCTGCGCGATCGAGCACACGCAACTTAAAGGTGTCACGGAGTCTCTCTAGGCGATGTTGTCGTGCCATCGAAAAGAGACAGGGGCCCAGTCTCGGCCGAGCCTTCCGAGAGGGCATCGATGTCCGACGGTGCCGGCAGCAGCGCCAAGGGATCAACGTCGATCACCGGAGGCACGCGCTCGAAGTGCATCTTGATGCGCTCTACGGAGACATCAGCTGAGTACATGCTCGGCTTGGGCATCTTCAAATTCCACTTACGCCCCGGGTGGAGTTCATCCCAGGACGGGCGAGCACCTCGATATCGTCCAGCTCCAGGATCATGGTTTCCGAACCCGTCGACCACGACATTCCACAGGGGTTGGAAGCCACGGAGCATCAGCCGCTCCGCGAGCGGGATAAACAGCTCATCCGCGACCAGGTAACGCACGTTGAAGCCCGCGACCTCTAAGTTTTCAACTGCATCGATACTCGCGCGATGCTCGTCGATGCGATCCCAGAGCTCATGCCCCTCCTTTTCGGGGTCAACCTGCCCCTTGCGAGCTCCCGTCTGCGCTGCCTTTCCCACATAGATAGGAGTTTGACTGCCAGATAAGGGTCGGTACAGCTCGGCGTCGCCGATGTAGTAAATGGCGTAAATGCCGGCTCCGAGAAACGGCGGGACTTCACTCAAAGGATGCATGGGACTTCGGAGAAGTTCGGCCTCAACGCTACGACCAAGGTTCACCTTGCTCAACGGTTCGTAGGGCGTCGGCCTCGCGGCGGTGGACCAGTTGATCCGAGACCGCCTGGTCCGCCGTCCTTCTGCGACGCGCTTTCCTTCTCCACCGGCCTCGAGCACCCCGGCAGCGTACGGCGTTCCCGCATAACGGCACGGCACGGCACGGCACGGCACGGCACGGCACGGCACGGCACGGCACGGCACGGCACGGCACGGCACGGCACGGCACGGCACGGCACGGCACGGCACGGCACGGCACGGCACGGCACGGCACGGCACGGCACGGCATCAGTGAAACCGGCTATCTACCGAACGGTCCCTCGACGTGCTGGCGGGGTCGGAGCTCAAGCGGCCTTGAAGGCGCTGCCGCCACGCGCCCTCTCCCTGCCCTCGGGCCACCAACGCCGACGGAGGTGATGTTGTCGACGCTCGTCCCGCGCCGGCCCCCGTTGACTGCCTAGGCTGCGGGCGTGACTGTCTTCGGCGGCGGCGACCCCATCTTCGACACCCAACCCCGACCGATCTCCTGGATGCTTCAAGAGATCGAAGCAAAGCGACTCGCCTTGCCCGACTTTCAGCGGGACTTTGTCTGGGACCCGGCGGCCACGCGCGATCTACTGGTATCCATCATGAGCAAATTTCCTTCGGGCTCGCTGTTGATGCTGCGGCAGCCTTCTACCGGTATCCACGCCTTCGCCCCTAGGGCTTTCGCCGGCGCTCCGGACCTGAGCGTCAACGCCACGCCCCCAATGCTCGTTCTTGACGGCCAGCAGCGACTCACGTCCCTTTATCAGGCCCACCGGGGCGTCGGTGATGCGCGATATCTGGTTAACTTGGCGTCGCTCGTTGATTCGGCCAGTCCGCTGGATGTGGAGGCCGTTGACTTCGATGCGTTGGTCACATTTGAGACCGTTAAGGCTGGCCGCCCCATCCAATCAGATAACGCTGATTGGCAGAAGGACAACTGGGTCTTCCCCGTACATCAGTACCTACAGGCCGACGCCGGTTTCGATGCTTGGGTGGAACAAGCAGTGGCCCATCATGGCGGAGATTCAGACACTCAACTTAGTCGTCGCCTGCGCCTGTCGTCCGTTCGAAGAGCTTTGCTCACACCATTGGGATCATATAACTTTCCGGTCGTTGAGCTGGATGAACAGACGACCATGATTGCTGTATGCAAGATCTTCGAGACGCTCAATTTGCGGGGCGTAAAACTTAGCGTCTTTGAGTTGATTACGGCGCGAGTTTGGGCATATGGCCAGAATCTAAGGGATTTGTGGGCGTCAGCAAGGCAGCAGCACCAAGTGTTGGTCGACTACAACGTGGACCCGTATAATGTCTTGCAGGCGGTGACTCTTCGTTCGACAGGGTCCGCTCAACGAGCGAAGGTGCTCGATTTGCGGGCAGAGAACATTCAAGCGCATTGGAATACCGTGATTGAGGGATACGCTGACGCGCTCGAATTCGTTAGAGATCAATGCTGGGTTCAAACCGAGAAGTGGCTGCCCTACGGTATGATTCTAGTCCCCATGGCGGCAGCGTGGGACGTTATCCGCGACGCGCCCAGCAAGAAGCGGGGCGTCGCCCTGGAGCGAATGAAGCAGTATTTTGGTGCACCGTATTCACCGCCAACTTCGATCAAGGCGGAAACAGTCAGGCACAGGCAGACTACTTGTTGTTGCGAGCATGGCTGGCCGGCGAGAGTGACACTGCCCCAGAGGCTGTCGCCAACTTTGCATTCAACGAAAGTCAGATCGCGAACGCCCGCACGAACCGCCGTGCGCTCTATCGCGGGACGATGGTTCTGGTGATGCAGAATGGGGCTCTCGACTTTCACACGCGTCAGCGGATCACGGCGAGCCAAATGCAGGCACAGGAGATCGACGCTCACCACATCTTTCCTCAAGCTTGGCTGAAGCGTGAGTATTCCGGCGACCTGAGCGGCGAACTGATTCTTAATCGCACACTGATTGACGCCGAAACAAACCGCGTGATAAGCGACAACGCACCGAGCAGCTATCTCCAAGACATGAGAACGGGGTCGATCGGACCTAACCGGGACCGTTTGCTCAAGACACACGTTATCGATAACAAGTCGCGAGATGCGATGTTGGCAGACGACTATGACGCGTTCATCGCTGCGCGCACCCGGGCGCTGGTGGCCGTGATCGAAAAGGTCACAGGGAAATCCGTAATTAGAGATCTCACTGCTTGACGTGTTGAGGCCCGACCCATACATCCTGCCGGCCCCATCGCGCGGCAGCGGACCGGAACAGAGTCTCGTGCCGCCTCTGCCTGCGCGGAGGCGGCACGAATTCAGTGACGGCCATCGACGCCGCCCACCCGGTCCCACACCTCCATGGACCAGCTCCTGTGCGCTGGGTCCATTTCGGCATCAAGTGATCTGCTATACGCTGCGACAGGCAGGCTACGCGCGCGCTATTTGATACGGGCGTCAGCATCCGAAAATTGGCCCTTCCTCACGCTCGGTCAACCACGATGTAGAGGGTAAGGAAGACAGCGCCCGCCCCGCGGCCGCCCCAGCAGACTGCGTAAACATGGCCCTGGAGACGAAGCCCTTCTGCTGATTCTCGACTTGCATGCCTTGCGATTCGGCACACTGATGGCACCCGACTGTCAATACCCGACACAACCGGCGCCCGGCCCTGGATTGCATAGAATGGCAGCAACTCCGAGTGGACTTTCTCCGTCTTCCTAAACGGCTCTTTAAGCGGAGGTGGCGAGCAGCGCTGAGTCGGCTCACCGCTACGTGCCGGAGCCCTGCCTGTCCTCCTGCGATCGGCGGGGCAACGCACTTCCATCGTCCTGGCCTGAGTGCGACACGACGGCATCAGTTACGGTGGTGTTACGTCCGAACTAGTCCGTGTGCAACTACCTGCTGAGGAAGCAAGGCGGCACGCCTGATGCGCCAGCAGAGGTCATGTTCCACACGCGCTCCGCCAGCTCCGAGCTCATCCGGCACGCCGGGCTCTCCTACTTCCCGCTCGCCTTCATCGCCCGGCTCCCCTTCGCGATGATGACCGTCGGCGTCCTCACCCTCGTCGTCGCCGAGCGCGGCTCGGTCACCCTCGGCGGCCTGAACTCCGCCGCCGCCGGCATCGGCACCGCCCTCGCCGGCCCGCTCCTCGGCGCGGCCGCCGACCGGCTCGGCCAGCGCCGGGTGCTCGTCCCGGTCGGCCTCATCAACGCCGCCCTGCTCGCCGCCTTCATCCTCGTCGTCCAGAGCGCAGCGCCTGACCTCGCACTCCTCGCGATGTCCGTGCTGATCGGCGCCTCCGCACCACAGATCGCCCCGATGTCGCGCACCCGCCTGGTCGCCATCATCACGCGCAAGATCCGCGTTTCCGAGCGCGAGCGCGTCCTCAGCTCGACCATGGCCTACGAGTCCGCCGCCGACGAGACCGTCTTCATCGTCGGCCCCTTCCTCGTCGGCATCCTGGCCACCGCCATCGCTCCCTGGCTCGCCATCGTTGGCGCCGCCGCGCTGACCCTCGTCTTCGTCACCCGGTTCGCCCTGCACCCCACCGGCCGGCTGCAACCCGGCACGAAGAACAGCCGGCAACAGGCGCCGGCACGGGAACTCGCCTCCGCGAAGCTGCTCACCGTCGTCGCCGGCGCACTGGGCATCGGCCTCTTCTTCGGCGCCACCCTCACCTCGCTCACCGGCTTCCTTGCCGCGGACGGCGACGGCGACCGGGCTGGCCTCCTCTACGGCGTCATGGGCATCGGCTCGGCCGCACTGGCGCTGGGCTCCGCCGCGTTCCCGGCCCGGTTCAGCTTTCGGGCACGCTGGCTCACCTTTGCGACGCTGATGCTCGCCGCCGCCCTCGCCTACGCCACCGCCCGCGACGAGCTGACCATCGTCATCGCGCTGGCGGTGCTCGGCTGCGGCATCGGCCCCACCCTGGTCAGCCAGTACAGCCTCGCCGCCCAGCTCAGCCCGGCCGGCCGCTCGGCGACCACCATGACGATGCTCGGCTCCGCGGTCGTCGTCGGCCAAGCCGTCTCCTCCGCGGTCACCGGCGCCGTCGTCGACTCCCTCGGCGCGACCACCGCCATGACGCTCCCCGCCGTCACCGCCGCGCTCATCGTCGCCGCCGGCATCGCGCACGCGACCTCGAAGCCGAAGACCGCAGACCGCGAACTCGTCCCGGCCTGAGACGACCCTTCCGCCCTCCGGACGACGCCCCGCGCAGCGAGCCCCGGCGACGTAGCGTGACTCGGGTCACCGAGCGAGGGAGCGGACATGCCCGTCTTCGAGATGCTGGACCCCACCGTGCAGGCCGAGGGTGCGGCGGTGCTGCTCGCCGAGCGGCCGGCCGACCTGCGCGGCAAGCGGATCGTGCTGATGGACAACGGCAAGCACAACGCCCGCGAGCTGCTCGAGGCGGTCTTCGCGATCGTCGAGCCTGAACTGGCGCCGTCCTCGGTGACCTGGAAGACGGTCCCCGCCACCTGGCCCGCCGACGACGCGGTGCTCGACGCCATCGCGAAGGAGTGCGACCTCGTCCTCGAAGCGGTCGGTGATTAGGGCAGCTGCAGCGCGGCCAGTGTGGCCGACGTCATCCTGATGGAGAAGCGCGGAGTCCCGTCGGCAGCGATCTGCACCGACGCACTGAAGATGAGCGCCGACGCCATGGCGGTCATCCAGGGCGCACCGGACTACCGGTACGCCGTCGTCCCCCACCCGGTGAGCAGCCTGGACGCCGAGGGCATCGCCGCGGTCGCGAAGATCGCCGCACCCCAGGTGATGGCCATCCTGCGTGGAGAGGCCCCGTGACCGAGCAGCAGACCGCGTACCGCCCTGAGGACCTGATCGCCGCGATCGAGGAGTGCTACGAGAACGGCTGGACCGACGGGCTGCCCGTCGTCCCGCCGATCCCGAGCCTGGTCGACCGCTTCCTCGAGCACACCGACCGCTCGCCGTCCGAGGTCATCTGGACGATGAAGCAGGTCAAGCGCGGCTGCACCGTGCAGGCCGCGGCGATCAACGCCGCGATGGCCGGCTGCAAGCCCGAGCACTTCCCGGTTGTGCTGGCCGCGCTCGAGGCCACCGTCGACGAGGGCTGGCCGGGCCTCGGCGGCTGGCAGAGCACCACCGGCGGCGGTCCGCTGCTGATCGTCAACGGCCCGGTGCGCGGCCCGCTCGGCTTCAACTCCGCGGGCAACGTGTTCGGGCCCGGCTTCCGGGCCAACGCCACGGTCGGCCGGGCGATGCGGCTGATCATCATGAACGCCTACGGGGTCCGCCCGCACGAGCTCGACCAGGCCACCCAGGGGTTCCCCGGCAAGTTCTCCATGTGCATCGCGGAGAACGAGGAGCTGAGCCCGTGGGAGCCGTTGTCGGTGACCCTCGGGCACGACGCCGGGGTGAGCACCGTGTCGGCGCTGCACACCCGCAGCACCGAGCACATCGACAACCGCAACACCGGTGACCCGCGGTCGATCCTCAACGACCTCGCCGACACCTGCGGCCGCATCGGGTCGATGACCCGCCGGTTCCGCCGGGTCGGCGTCGTCATCGGGCCCGAGCACGCCCAGCTGCTGGCCTCGCACGGCATGTCCAAGCAGGACGTCCGCGAGTACCTGGCCGAGCACAGCGGGCGGACGGCGGGTCAGCTGCGCGCCGCAGGGCGCGGTGAGTCGACGGCGGTCTTCCAGAACGCGCCCGGCGGCGGAGCCTTCGACGAGGCGGCGGCCTCGGACATCGGTCAGGTCCCGGACGACGAGCTCGTGACGTCGCTGCGCACCCCGGACGACGTGATCGTGGTGGTGGCCGGCGCGGCCAACGCCGGGATCTCCACGGTCGTGCAGACGCTCGGCTTCCCGACCAAGACGATCGGCACCGCGGTCATCCGCTCCTGACCGCCAGCAGCCGCTGCACGGTGTCGATCAGCATGTCCTGCTCGGCGGCAGCGTCGAAGCCCGTCTCCCCGGCGAGCCGGCCGAGGAAGCCGTCGAGCACGACGAGCACCCACGCGCACAACCGCGCGGGCTCGACGTCGGACCGCACCTCCCCCGCGGCCTGCGCCGCCCGCACCCAGGGCAGCAGCCCGTCGGCGACCACGGCCTCGTCGCGGGCGAGTGCGGCGGCGACCCGCTCGTCGTTCATCACCGCACCGACCGCCTTCACGAACCCGGCCACCCGGGGGTCGGCGTACTCGGTCGCGGCGTGGACGACGTAGTCGCCGAGCACCCCGCCGGCGTCCGCGCGCCCCTGTTGCGCGGCGAACCAGGCGGCGGTCTCCGCGGTGCCCAGCTCGAGGATCGCCAGCAGGACGTCGAGCTTCGTCGGGAAGTAGTGGAAGAACGTCCCCGAGCCGATCCCGGCGGTGCGGCAGATGGCCGCGGTCGTCGCCCGGTCGAAGCCGTCGGCGGCGAACCGGGTGAGCGCGGCGTCGATGATCACCATCCGCCGCGCCTCGTGCCGGGCCGGGTCGATCGTGCGGGCCACGGACTCCCTTTCCTGGAGTGACCGCTCTAGTATTCACGCCGTGACGCCGGCCAGCGCGGGGAAGCAGCCCGAGCGCTGGCTGCTGACCTCTGACGGGCACGAGCACCTGGTCGAGATCGCCGAGGTCGGCCTCCGCCGCCGGCTCACCTGGTCGGTCGACGGCACCGAGGCCGCGACCAAGACGACCAGCGACGAGAAGGTCGTCCTGGACGGCGGCGAGCACGGCGCTGTCGGCGTCCGGCTGCCCACGTTCACCGGCCCCGCCCGCCGGGTCACCTGGTACCCACCCGGCGCCCAAGCGGTCGCCGTCGCGCAGACCGGCCTCGGCGGCACCGACTTCGACCCCGAGCCCGGCTCGAAGGCCGCCGTCCGGGAGGCGTGGATCCGGGAGCACCCCAACCTGCACGCCGCCCGGCGCACCGGGGCCGCCGTGCTCGGCGTGGTGCTGCCGATCCTGGGCATCTGGCTGCTGTCCCGGATCGACATCCCCTGGCCGAGCATCCCGTGGCCGGACTGGGACCTGCCGTCGATCCCGTGGCCGGACATCTCCATCCCGCTGCCCGACTGGGACCTGCCCGAGCTGCCGGCCTGGCTGCGGGAGCTGCTGGACAAGGCCAAGTACGTCGTCCCGGTGCTGGTGGCGTTGGCCGTGGCCCGGGCCGAGGTGCGGCGGCGGCGCGCCCAGGACGAGCGCAAGCAGCGCCCGACCGACCTCCCGCCCGAGCACCGGCCGCAGCCGTAGCGTCGGCGGCGTGAGCTACGACGCCCTGGTCGAGAGCGTGCGGCTGCTCGAGGGCGCGCCGCCGGCCGGCGCGGCACGGCTGAGCCGTCGCGTGCGGCACCTGCCGCTGGCCGTGGACCGGGACGGCGACGTCGCCGCCACGATGTTCCTGCGCCGCGGCGTCAGCGGGGTCCCGGAGCTCGACGTCCACACCCTCGAGCTGGTCGACGGCGTCTGGTCGACCCTCGGCGGCGGCGGTGGGCCCGGGGACGGCGCGACGCGGGGCCGGCCACGACTGGTCGACCTGGGCAGTCCGGCGGTGAGCTCCAGCGGCGGTGGGACCGCACGCACGTCGGGCAGCTGGCTGCGCAGGCGACGGAGCGGCTGGATCTGGTGGGCGGAGCTGCGCGTGGCCGAGGAGGTGACCGCCCTGCGCGTCGACGCCCGGTTCCTGCCGGTCGCCGCCCACGGCTGCGCGGTCGTCGTCTGGACGCGGCAGCCGCCGCAGGTCACCGGCCTGGACGCGTCAGGCTCCGCCGTCGGGCCGGTCCTGATCCGTCCGGCCGGCTCCCGGCACCCGGGGTCCATCGGATGAGCTGTCGGCCCACCGGCGCCGAGCGGCTCACTGTTCGCCGATGTCCTCGTTCCACAGGCCCGGCTCACGGGCGATGAAGTCCGTCATCAGCTCGATGCACTCGGCGTCGTCGAGCACCACGACGTCCACCCCGCGGGCGCGCAGCAGGTCCTCCCCGCCGTAGAACGTGCGGTTCTCCCCGATCACCACCCGCGGGATCTTGTACAGCAGGATCGCGCCGGTGCACATGTCGCACGGGGACAACGTGGTCACCATCGTGGCCCGCGCGTAGACCGACGCCGGCAACCGCCCGGCCTGCTCCAGGCAGTCGGTCTCGCCGTGCCGGATCGCGCTGTTCTGCTGCACCCGGCGGTTGCGCCCGACCGCGATCACCTCCCCGTCGACGACCAGCGCGGCTCCGATGGGCACCCCGCCCTCGTCCCGGCCGCGGCGGGCCTCGGCCAGGGCGTGCGCGAGCTGCTCGGCGGACTGGTGGACGGATCCGGACACGGGACCTCCAGGAGGTGGACGGGCTCGGGCCCGACGGTAGGGGTGCGGCAGGCCCGGTCGCCGGGGCAGGCAGGTCACGGCGAGGTCACTTCACGGGCTCGTTACAGCGCGGACACGGACGGCACCCAGGCGGTCTGTTGAGTCCTCCCCGGCGACACCCAGCGCGCCACACCGCTGCCCCGAGGAGAACCGTTGAGCCCCACCGCCGTCCGCCGCGCGATCGCCGGCACCGCCGTCGCCGCGACCGTCCTCTCCCTCGCCGCCTGCGGCTCCGACTCCTCGGAGGCCGAGGCGTCGGGCAGCGGTGAGACGCAGACGGTCACCGTCGGCACCCTGCGCGGCCAGCCGCACTTCTACGCACCGTTCCTCTACGAGGAGAACGCGGTGGACGGCGTGGAGTTCGAGGTCGTCACGCTGGACAGCACCCCGGCGCTGACCGACGCGGTCTCCTCCGGCACCGTCGACTTCGCGATCACCGGCATCACCGCGACCATCTCCGGCATCTCCCAGGACCGGGACCTCACGATCGTGGCGTCGGCGGCCGACGGCGGCTCCGGCTTCATCGGCGGCGACGACATCGACACCGTCGCCGACCTGGCCGGCAAGAAGGTCGGCTACATCCAGGGCAGCGCGCCCGAGGTGGCGATGCGGCTGATCCTGGCCGAGAACGACGTCGACCCGAGCAGCCTCGAGCTGGTCGCCGTCCCGCCGCCGGAGATGGCCTCGGCCTTCAACAGCGGCTCGATCGACGCCTTCTTCGGCACCGAGATCGCCGTCTCGCTGGCCACGGCGGCCGGCGGCCACGCGATCACCGACCCGTACGACACCCCCATCGGCAAGGTGAACATCGGCCTGGTCACCACCGGCTCGCTGGTCGAGGACGACCCCGAGCTGGTGCAGAAGGTCGTCGACACGCACGCCGCGACCACCGCGTACATGACCGACAACATCGACGAGTGGCTGCCGGAGATGGTCCAGGAGTTCGGCGGTGACCAGGCGGTGCTGGAGTCGGCGCTGGAGAACTTCTGGCTGCGCGCCGACCTGAACGAGGAGTACCAGGGCCAGGTCGAAGCGCTCGCCGGCGCGATGGTCGAGCTCGGGCTGATCGACACCGCCCCGACCGCGGACGACCTCGTCGACGCCTCCTTCGCACCCGAGGCCTGACCTGACGGAGGGCGCCGGCGCAGTCCGTGCCGGCGCCCTTCTCCTCTCCGGGAGGTACGCCATGACCACCACCGCCGTCCCCGTCTCGGCTGCGGCCCCCACCGTCCCCTCCGAGCCGGTCCGCAGGAACCGCGGCCGGCTGCGCACCGTCCTGCTCGGCCTGCCGGTCCCGCTGCTGTTCCTGCTGCTGTGGCACGTCGGCCGGGAGAACGCCTGGGAGCTGCCGTTCGGCATCCGGATGGGCTTCCTCCCCTACCCCGCCGACGTCGCCCGCGGGCTGGCGAACTACGCGATCGGCACCCGGGACGACGCCTTCAGCAGCCTGCTCTGGGAGGACCTTCCGGCCAGCGCGCTGCGGGTCTTCTCCGGCTTCGCGCTGGCCACCCTGGTCGCCGTCCCGCTCGGCGTGCTGATGGGCCGGTTCAGCACCGTGCACGCGCTGTTCGACCCGATGATCAACCTGTTCCGGCCCATCCCGGCGACCGCCTGGGTGCCGCTGGTCGCGCTGCTCATCGGCTACGGCGACCAGGCGTCGATCTTCCTGATCACGCTGTCCGCGTTCTTCCCGATCGTGCTGGGCACCATCAGCGGCGCCCGGCAGGTGCCCGAGCGGCTGCTGGAGGCCGCCCGGATGCTCGGCACCTCCGGCGTCGGCACGCTGCTGCGCGTGGTGCTGCCGGCCGCGGCGCCGGCGATCGTCAACGGCATGCGGGTGGGCCTCGGCCTGTCCTGGGTGATCCTCGTGCTGAGCGAGACCACCGGCGTGCCGACCGGGCTGGGCTCGACGATCTTCCTGGCCCGCGACGTCGTCCAGACCGACCAGATCGTCGTCGGGATGATCTGCATCGCCGTCGCCGGCTTCCTCTCCGACCGGCTGCTGATGCTGGTCTTCCGCGTCCTGTTCCGCGACCGACCGCTGATCAAGTAGGAGCCGACATGGAGCACCTCGTCGCCGGCCGGATGGCCGACGTCCGGATCGCCGGGCTGACCAAGACCTACGCCGGCGCGGTGACCGCGATGGCCGACGTCGACCTGACCATCGCCTCCGGCGAGTTCGTCGCGGTGGTCGGCGCCAGCGGCTGCGGCAAGAGCACGCTGCTGCGGATCCTGGCCGGCTTCGAGCGGCCCAGCGCCGGCGTCGTCGAGGTGGGCGGGACGCCGGTCACCGGGCCGGGCCCCGACCGCGGCGTCGTCTTCCAGGACTACGGGCTGTTCCCCTGGCTGTCGGTGCGGGAGAACGTCGGCTACGGCCCGGCGCGCAAGAAGCTGCCCAAGGCGGAGGTCGCGGGGATCACCGACCGGTTCATCGCCGCGGTCGGGCTCACCCGGTTCGCCGCGAAGTACCCCTCGCAGCTGTCGGGCGGGATGCAGCAGCGGGTGGCGATCGCCCGGGTGCTGGCCAACGACCCGTCGCTGCTGCTCATGGACGAGCCGTTCGGTGCGCTCGACGCGCTGACCCGCTCGGACCTGCAGGCCGAGCTCAAGCGGATCCACGTCGAGACCCGGACGACGGTCGTCTTCGTGACCCACTCGATCGAGGAGGCGGTCTACCTCGCCGACCGGGTGGTCGTGATGACCGGCGGCGCGTCGCACGGCGTGCCCGGGCACATCAGCCGGGTCGTGCCGGTCGAGCTGGCCGATCGCGACGTGACCTCGCCGGCGTTCAACGAGGTCAAGCGGGAGATCGCTGAGCTCGTGCACACGGTGCCCGCGGCGGTCTGACACCCGCCCTCGCGGCGGCCGACAGGTCGATCCCGCTTCGCTTGTGCTCTGCTCCCCCGGGGGGAGCAGAGCACAAGCTTCCGTGCACCTCGTCCGTCGGCCGGCTCAGGCGGTCGGCGACCAGCCGAGCGCCGGGCCGAGGTGCTGGGCCATGTCGGTGAGGATCTGCACGTAGTCGTCGTGCTCGAAGCTGAACGGCAGGGCGAACACCACCTCGGTCACCTCGCGGAAGCCGGTGTGGGCGTACAGCTGCTCGGCGATCTGCTCCGACGTCCCGATCAGGTCCAGCGCGAACAGCATCCGGGCCGGGCCCTGCGGCTCGAGAGTCCGCGGCGTCCGGGCGTCGACGTACGCCTGGTACTTGGCGACCTGCTCCGGCGACGCGGAGTCGGTCGGGATGACCACCAGCCCCTGCGACACCCGGCCGGTCGGGTTGGCCGCCTTGAACGCCCGCACCTGCGTCGCCTGCTGGGTCGCGAAGTCCTCGTCGGTGTCGGCCTTCAGCACGCTGGAGGTCAGGAAGTTCATCCCCTGCTCCCCGGCCCACTGCGCCGACCGCAGCGACGCCCCGCCGTACCAGAGCCGGTCGGCGAGCCCCGGCGAGTGCGGCTGCACCCGGTCCGACCACTCCTCGACCACGCCCTCCTTGCCGCGGAACGACGAGGCGGGCTCACCGGCGATCAGCCGCCGCAGCCGGGACACCCGCTCGTAGGAGAAGTCCTCGACGTCGGCGGTGTCCGGGTAGAGCGCGGCCTTGACGTCGTCCCAGTGCATCGGCTGCCCGACGCTGACGCCGGGGTTCAGCCGGCCGCCGCTGAGCACGTCGACCGTCGCGAGGTCCTCGGCCAGCCGCAGCGGGTTCTCCCAGGCCAGCGGCGTCACCGCGGTGCCCAGCGAGATTCGCGACGTCCGCTGCGTGGCAGCAGCCAGGACGGCGACCGGCGAGCTGATGCCGTACTGCAGGTGCCGGTGCCGCAGCCACGCGCTGTCGAAGCCGAGCCGCTCCCCCAGCTCGATCACCTGCAGCGTCGACTCGTGCCCGGGCCCGGGGTCGTCCCCGTCGAACAACCCGATGGTCAGGAACCCGAGCTTCTCCAACGGCACCCCAGGCAGCGGCATGTGCTGATCATCCGCGATGGTCCGGGCACCGCTGCACGCCGGTGCTCACTCCGCTGCGTCGTCGCCTGCCTCGCCGCCGCCGCGCCGACGCAGCGTCCGGTCGGCGATGCCGCTGGAGAACCTGCCGGTCACCGACTTGGCCTGACCGAAGGCCTTGATGCCCATCCGCTTGGACGCGTCGAACTGGGTGGCACCCGTCTCGAAGACCTTGTCCTTCACGTCCGAGGCGGCGTCGACCCATGCGCGCGCTTCCAGCGCCTCCCGCCCCGACTCGATCCCGAGCCGGCCGTGGAAGTCGGTGACAGCGATGGCCACGTGTTCCCTCGACCTCACGATCGCCGGAGACTGGATCGGGTTCAGGAGCACCTTCGCGTTGGCCAGGTCCGCAGCGGTCCTCATCCGGTCGAGCAGGCGCTCGGTGGTCTGCGTGATGGTCTCCAGCCGCTTCTGCCGGACGGCCCGGAGTCCCATCCGGTGCCCGTCCAGGTCGTCCGGAGCCACGTCCAGCACCCGGTCGAGCTCGAGCACGGCGATGGCGTCCTGCAGCTGGAAGCAGCGGGCCAGCACGACGAGCCACCCCTGGACCTTGGAGTCGGCCTTCTTGGTCGTCTCGGCGAGATCCGCGATGCTCGAGGTGCGCTCCATCTTCTCCGCGAGGGCGTCGAGCTGACGCAGCGCGTAGCCCTGCGTCCGGGCGATCGTCGAGGACGAGGCCTGCACCTTCGACCACGTGACCTCGTTGACCCGGCCCCCGTGCTCCCGGATCGTCGTTGCCTCGTCGACGTCGAAGCCCACCCCGATCATGTCGGCATGGACGGCGTCTTCCTGGGCGCGGAGCACGTCATCGAGCTTCTCGTCGATCCGGCGAGGTAGTCGGTGATCTCGTCCATGGTCTGCTTCATCGCCAGCTGCGCCATGACACCCGCGGCGCCGGTGAGGAACGCCGGGTTGGTGAGCTGTGCGCCGGGAGCCTTCGCGAACTCCACGAATCCCTTGATCTGGCCCTTGCTGCCCTTCACCACACCGGTGCTGAGACCGGACGTCGAGCTCGTCCGCAGCCCGTGCTTCTCGACCAGCTCCGCGGACTGCTTCGTCAGCTTCACCCATCGACCCGAGTGCTCGGCGATCTCGGAGCCTGCCTGTGCGGCTGCCGCTCCGAAGCTCGCGACGCCCTTGAGCCGCGCCAGGCCGAAGTCCTTCGACGGCAGGCCCTCCGCCGCGAGGAAGCGCTCGACAGCCGTCGACTCCCCGATGACCGCCAGGCCGTCGCCGTCACTGATCAGCTGGATCTCGCCGTCCATCGTGTGAACTCCTCGAAGATGTGCCGGAAAGCCCCTGCGAGGGCTGCGAACGGCCCGAGATCCGCCGCAATGCGTGCAGGAGTCCGGAGGCGGATCGCCGCCCGAAGCTACCTCCGGCGGCCGTGCCCGACGGCCATGTGCCTCGCCTGCGCGTGACTGGCGGGACACGGGCGCGCGCCTGAGCCAGGAATGCCGTCAGTCGCCGGGGATAGCGTCGCCGGTATGCGGATCACGGTGCTCGACGACTACCAGGACGTCGCCCGGACCAACACCGACTGGTCAGCGGTGACCGACGACCTCGACGTCGTGACCGAGCACATCGCGGGCGTCGACGAACTGGTCGTCCGCCTCGCCGACAGCGAGGTCGTCGTCGCCATGCGCGAACGGACGCCGTTCCCCGCCACCACGCTCCAACGGCTGCCGAACCTGCGCCTGCTGGTCACCACCGGCGGCCGCAACGCCTCGATCGACCTCGCCGCCGCCCGCGAGTGCGGCATCACCGTCTGCGGCACCGGCGCCGCCGGCAACGCGATGCCCGAGCTGGTCATCGGCATGCTCATCGCGCTCAGCCGGCACTTCGTCGAGGAAGACCGCGCCGTCCGGGCCGGCGGATGGCAGCACACCATCGGCCCGGGGCTGTCCGGCCGCACCCTCGGCCTGGTCGGCCTCGGCCGGCTCGGCACCGCCGTCGCGACGCTCGCCCGCGCCTTCGGCATGCAGGTCATCGCCTGGAGCCCGCACCTCACAGCAGAGCGGGCGGCGGAAGCCGGCGTCCGCGCCGTTGGCAAGCAGGAGGTGTTCAAGACGGCGGACTTCGTCTCGGTGCACCTGGTGCTCAGCGACTCCACCCGCGGCCTCATCGGGGCTGACGAGCTGCGCGCCATGAAGCCCACCGCGTTCTTCCTCAACACCTCCCGCGGGCCCATCGTCGACGAGGCCGCGCTGCTCGACGTCCTCGACCGGCAGGCCATCGCCGGCGCCGGGCTGGACGTCTACGACACCGAGCCACTGCCCGCCGACCACCCGCTGCGCAGCACGACGAACACCCTGCTCTTGCCGCACATCGGTTATGTCACCACCGAGGCGTACGAAGCGTTCTACGCCGGCGCGGTCGAGGACATAGTCGCCTTCCGCGCCGGCCGACCGCTCCGCCAACTGGAGGTGCCATGACCGAGCAGCGGGCCTATCCGCACGGCGTGACCTGCTGGATCGACAGCGAGCAGCCCGACCTGGACGCCGCGACCCACTTCTACGCAGAGCTGTTCGGCTGGACGCTCACCGACGCCGTGCCGCCGGGCGCCCCCGGCTCCTACCTGATCGCCACCCTCGACGGGCGGGACGTCGCCGCACTCGGACCGTCCACTGCCGGCGCTGCCACCTGGAACACGTACATCGCAGTGGACGACGCCGACGCGACGGCAGCCGCGGTCGCGAAGGCGGGTGGGGCGATCGTCGCCGGGCCGTGGGACGCCGGCCCCGGTGGTCGCGCAGCAGCCTGCACCGACCCCGCCGGGGCGCCGTTTCGGCTCTGGCAGGCCCGCCGCCGGCTCGGCGCGCAGCTGGTCAACGTCCCGAACACCTGGAACTTCAGCGATCTGCACACCCCCGAACGCGACGCCGCGCTGACGTTCTACGCGCCGCTGTTCGGCTGGGTCGGCGTGGAGGTCCCCCGCGCCGGCACGATGCTGCAGGTGCCCGGCTACGGCGATCACCTCGCCGCGACCGTCGACCCGAGCATCCACGAGCGGCAGGCATCGGCACCGCCCGGGTTCGCCGACGTCATCGGCGGACTGGTCGTCGCCCCCGACGAGCCGGCGCACTGGCACGTCGTCTTCTCGGTCGCCGACCGCGATGAGACCGCAGCCACCGCCGAACGGCTGGGCGCCACCGTCCTGCAGTCCGAGGACGGGCACTGGGTCCGCACCGCGCTGGTGCGCGACCCGCAGGGCGCGGAGTTCACCGTCAGCCAGTTCACCCCGCCCGACGACTGGTGAGCCGGGGCGGATGGTGCGGGCGAGGCGGCCGATCGGTGTACAGGTCAACTCGGGCACGCCCCGGCCGAGACCGACACCATGAGGTCTCGGAAGGGTGCGCACGACGAGGTGCCGGCCGCGGACGGCGAGCTCGAGAACTGGCTGCACGACCTGACTGACGGCGAGGCCACCGCCCGCCAGTTCCGCCATCGGCAGGCCGACACCGAGGAGCGCGCGGAGGCGTGCTGCCCTGCGTGCGACGGCGCCGCCACCGGGAAGTTCTACTTCGGCCTCGGTGGGCAGCTGCGCGGACGCCGCAGCGCCTGAGCACCGTTCGGCGCGAGTAGTGCTCTGCTCACCGTGGTGAGCAGAGCACTACTGAGCCGCGGTCAGGCCTGGGCGCCGGCCTCCTGGGAGGCCAGGAACTCCTCCGGGCCCTGGGCCGCCGCGGCCGGGTCCATCCACATGACCTGCCAGCCGTGGCCGTCCAGGTCGAAGAAGCTGCGCGAGCACATGAAGCCGTGGTCCTCCAGGGCGTCCGCCTCGACGGCGCCCGCAGCCAGCGCGGTGTCGACCACCGAGACGACCTCCTCGCGGGACGCCACGCTGAAGCAGTAGAGCGCCAGGGCGTGCGTGGTGGGGTCGGCCATCGGCAGCTTCGAGAACGTCATGAACGTCGAGCGCTCGAGCAGCATGACGCTGGCCTGCTCACCGACCAGCATGCAGGCCGCGGTCTCGTCGCTGAAGTTCGCATCGAAGCTGAAGCCCAGCCCCGTGAAGAAGGCCTTGCTGCGCGCGACGTCCGCGACGGGCATGTTGACGAACAGCGTGCGGCCGGGGTGTGCGGGGCTGGTCACAGCGGGTCTCCAGGTGATCGGTCCGAGGGGTACGTCCTGGTAGACCCGCCGCCCCGGCCGAACTCATCGGAGGTCGGAGCTCAGCGCTCCTCGGAGACGGGCTGCAGAAGCTCGGCGGCCGGGCGGGGCTTGGGCAGCGCCGACGTCCCCCACATGCCCACCGCGGACGGCGCCGTCATCATCGCCTCGAGCTCGCCGGTGTCCAGGGTCGGCTCGATGACCTCGCGCTCCGGCGTCCGGGCCGGGACGACGGTGCGCAGGATCCGGGAGAAGCGACCCCGGCGGGCCTGGCGACGGGCCTCCCGGCGCGCAGCTTCCTCGCGGGCCGCGGCCTCGCGGTCCAGGATCTCCCGCGCCATCCGGTCGGTCTCGGCCGCGACCACCAGGTCGGCCCGGGCCTGCACGGCGCGCTGGCGGCCGTTGCGGCGGATCGTCTCCGCCTCGACGTCCTCGTCGTCGCGCATCTTCTCCAGCTTCTCGTAGGCGGTCGGCTCGGCGAAGTTGATCAGCGTCTTCATCAGCACCGGCAGCAGCTCGACCGACAGGAAGAGCAGGAACAGCATCAGGTGCGCGGTGCCGGCGGCGGGGCGGTCCTCGGCGAGCCGGTCCATCGCCTCGAGCCGGGCCAGCAGACCGTCGGACTGGGAGTTCTGCGCCTCGAAGGCGGCCACCTCGGCGGCCCGGGACGACGTCAGCGCGGCCAGCGCGGCCTGGTCGGCGGCGAGGTCGGCCTCGGCCATCGACACGCTGCGCGCACCGTTGCTCGCGGCGTCCTGGCCGGCCGACGTCCGTGCGTCGATCAGCGCGGCCTCGGCGTCGTCCAGCTGCGACTTGGCGTCGTCCACGACGGTCGCCTGCTGGGCGGCCGCGGCGGCGGCGGTCTGGTACGCGTCGCCGGGGCCGGCCTCGCCAGACCCGCACGACCCGTCGAGCTCGCACTGGGCCTTCGCCTGCAGCTCGGCGAACCGGGCCTGCGCGGCGTCATAAGCAGCCCGCTTGGCCTCGCGGTCGGCGGTCGCCGCCGTCACCCGCGGGTCGGCGTTCGGGTCGGTCGCTCCCCCACCGGCCAGCACGGCCTGCTCGGCGGCGATCCGCTGCTGCAGCTCCGGGATCTGCGCGTACCTGGCGTCGGCGTCCAGCTCGGTGGTGAACTCGTCCGCCGCCTCGGCCTGCAGGGTCACGATCGTCGCGTCGATCTCCTTGTTGAACACCTGCAGCGTCAGCGGGGTGGAGATGACCGTGCCGAGCAGGACGGCGAGGGCGATCCGGGGCACCGCCATGCCGACGTTGCGCGCCACCGAGGAGTCGTGCGACATCCCGACCAGCAGCATCCGGTCCAGGTTGACGATCACCAGACCCCAGCCCAGGCCGATCAGCAGCGCGACCGCCCACGGCGCACCCAGCGCCATGTGGACGGCGAACGCGGCCGAGAGCGCCGCCAGGGCTCCGGTGCTCAGCAGCACGCCACCGAGCGCGACGTGCTTGGCACGCGACCCCGGGGCGACCTGGAGCACGTCCAGCCGGGCTCCGGCGAGCACGGCCATGCGGTCGCCGACGGATCGCTTACGAGACCACATGCAGATGACGTCCTCTCCCGGATCTGTTCAGAACCGGTATCGGTCGTCCAGCCCCGCGTCGATACCCCCGGGCGGCTGTGAGGTCATACGCCGAGCCTTGCCAGCCGACAACACGCAGCGTGACGGCTCGCTGTCCATCCGAATCGGATGGACTCCAGGTCTGCCGCCGGACCCGCTCTGCCGTCACCGTGCTGGCAGGCAGGCAGAACGGGGATCGGGGGACTCCGTGGACGACGACGAGTGGGTCGACGAGCGCTCCGAGGAGACGACCCGCCGCCCGCTGCGGTCACTCATGGGGCGCACCGCGATCGCACTCGCCGAGTGGTTGCTCAAGCCCGCGATCCACGCGCTCGTCGCCCTCCTGGCCCTCGGCGCCTTGAGTCCGTGGATCGCCGTGGGCATCTCCCGGGTCAACCCCACCTGCTCCGACCACCCGGGCTACGTGGCGGTCAACGTCGCGACGATGCTGCGTGACGGTTCAGCGAGCGCCAGCCCCCGGCCGTCCGAGGCCAGAGCAGAGGGCCGCCGCGACGGCCGCTGGGCGTTCGACGGACGGGCCACCGCGGCGTGGGCCTGGCCGGTACCCACCCGGCCGCAGGGGGACGTGGAAGCGGCACTGACCGCCGCCGCCGCCGATGCGAAGCCCATCGCGACGCTCACCATCGACTTCCGGCAGCAGCTGCGCGACGTCGCGCTCGTCTGCGTGGTCAACGGTGCGCCACTCGACCCGGCGTCCTACGTCCGTGCGGATCGTGCCGAGCGGGTCACCGTCCGGACCTCCTGCTCGTCGACCGGCGCCTCGACGGTGCTGCGGTCGCAGGGCGGCGACCACATGTACGACGCCCAGCGCCTGCCCACGCGCTGCCGCGACTTCTCCTCCCTGACGTTGGAGGTGATGTCGACCTACCCCGGTCAGTACATCAGCGAGCCCAGCAACGGGGAGATCGTCGCGCCGACCGGGCTCGTCGCGATCGCGGAGGTCTACCTCTACCGGCCGGTGGGCGCCAGCAGTCCCGACTACAGCAGGGCAGCAGCGATGGTCCACTGGGTCTACACGCACCCGTGGTCCACCGTTCTGGGCGCCGTGGCCGCCGTCCTGCTGGTCCTGGCGGTCACCCGGACGGCCAGGGCAACGCTGCGCCGGGGATGACCGACGCCGTCCGGCGCGTCAGACGCCGAGCGACGCCAGCGCCTGCAGCAGCAGGGTGCTCTGGCCGTTGGCCAGCTCGGCGAGCACGGCCGGCTCGCGGGCCTCGTCGGGCGAGAACCAGGTCAACTCGAGGGCGTCCTGCTGCGGCGCGCAGTCGCCCTCGACGGGGATCACGTAGGCCAGCGACACCGCGTGCTGCCGCGGGTCGTGGAACGGCGTCACGCCCGGGGTCGGGAAGTACTCGGCGATCGTGAACGGCTGCGGCGAGGGCGGCACCCGCGGCAGGGCCAGCGGCCCGAGGTCCTTCTCCAGGTTGCGCAGCAGCGCCGACCGGACCCGCTCGTGGTACAGCACTCGCCCGGACACCAATGCGCGCTTGACCTGGCCGTCCTCGCCGATCCGCAGCAGCAGACCGACCGCGGTCACGGTGCCCGTCTCGTCGACCCGCACCGGCACCGCGTCGACGTAGAGGATGGGCAGCCGCTCGCGGGCGGCGTCCATCTCCTCCCGGGAGAGCCAGCCGGCATCGGAGACGTTCACGTCGGTCATGCGCTCTGTCTAGCTGATGCCCTGGGACCGCGCGGCAGGAACCGGTGTGCAAGCGCTCACGGTCCGTCGTTCCCCGGCCCCCGAAGATGGCCATTCTCGGGGCGGCGGGAGGCCCGAAGATGGCCATCTTCGAGGTCTGCGCCTTCCGGGCCAGGTCGGCGGCCGCGCCCTCCCTCTCCCAGGCGGGGCGCAAGGACGACAAGTGCCAATTCGGCGCCGCGCCCGTATCGGAACACACCCGTTCAGATGTCACGCATCGAGCCCCCAGCGGATGAGAGTCAGGTCACCAACCGCCCCATCCCCTGGAGTGACCATGCGTCTTCGCAGCACCGCCGCAGCGAGCGTCCTGATCGGCGCCGCACTGTCCATCGGGTTCACCAGCACGGCCAACGCCGCCGACCTCAACTGCAGCGACTTCGCCACCCAAGCAGACGCCCAGGCCGCGTTCAACGCGACCCCGGGTGACCCGAACGGCCTGGACCGGGACGGCGACGGCATCGCGTGCGAGACGCTGCCCGGCGGCGCGGGTGCGCAGGCAGTCAGCGAGGACACCACGGTCCTCGGGGCCGCTCAGGTCTCGGCCCGTCCGGCCGGTGCTGTCGCCGCCGGTGACGGCAGCGCTTCCGCCGATGGCAGCACGCTGCCCTACGTCCTCGGCGGCCTGGCGTTCGCGGGCGCGGGCGGCGCAGCCCTGGCGGCGCGTCGCAGCTCCCGCACCACCGCCTGATCCCACTCGCCGTGCAGCACCGCGCACCTCGGGCCAGCAGCCCGGGTCTCGTCGAGACCCGGGCTGCTGGCCCGGTGCGCATCACGGGGGCCTATCCCCCGCCGCTCCGACCGTCGACCGGGTCGACGGAGCTGCAGTGCTCCCGCGTCACCCGATACGACCGATCGCGGCACCGCGCTCCCCGGGAAGGCAGGCCCCGGGCCGCCCAGCTGTGGGCCGGTGCCTCCGGCGTCCTGGCTGCAGCCGGCGTCGCCGCCGTCCTCCTCGCGCCCTCCGGTGGGCCGACGACCGTCCGGCAGGACGTACCGGTCGCGGCTGCCGCCGCCCCCGCCACGGTGCCGGTGCCGTCGTCAGCGGTCGCGACAGCCGTGGCACCTCCGGTCCTCCAGCTTCCGGCCAGCGACCCGGTGCGCGTGCGGATCCCTGCCCTCCGCGTCTCCTCGACGGTCATGGACCTCGGTCTGGAGCGGGACGGGTCCATGGAGGTGCCACCCGGCGCCTACCCCGTGGGCTGGTACGACGGCAGCCCCACCCCGGGAGAGCTGGGTCCCGCCGTCCTGGCCGGGCACGTCGACTGGGGCGGCGAGCCCGGCGCCTTCTACGGCCTGCGCGAACTGCTGCCCGGTGACGAGGTGGTCATCGACCGCGCCGACGGCACCACCGCCACCTTCCGGGTCGACCGGGTCGAGGAACACGACAAGGACGCGTTCCCCAGCGACGACGTCTACGGCGACCTGCCGTACGCGGGCCTGCGGCTGATCACCTGCGGAGGCGCGTTCGAGGACGACTCCGGCGACTACGAGGACAACGTCATCGTGTTCGCGTCGCTGACGGTCACCGACTGAGGTCGATCGCCCGTACAGAGTGCGTCGAGGCCGGCTGATGACGCGAGCAACCCGGCCGGAGCGCACATGGTGCGAGCCCGGGAACCGGCCGGAGATGGCCATCTTCGGGGGACGCGGGAGGTTCCGAACGGGCGACCACGCGAGGACAGTCGTCGGTGCGGCGATGCCGCCGGGGCACCGCCAGGGAGGAGCACTGGCATGTACGCCAGGACCACCACCGTCCGGGGTGACCCGCGGGCCGTCGATGACGGCATCGCCCACGTCCGGGACACCGTCTGGCCGGCACTGCAGGGCATGAGCGGCTGCGTCGGGATGTCGATGCTCGCCGACCGCATGGAGGGCCGGTGCATCGTCACCGCGGCCTGGGCCACCGACGAGGCGATGCGGGCCAGCGCGGAGACCGTCCGCGACGTCCGCAGCAAGGCCGCCGAGGTCATGCGGGCCGAGCTCATCGACGTGGCCGAGTGGGAGATCGCCGTGCTGCACCGGGTGCACCCTGCCGGCGAGGGAGCCTGCGCCCGGGTCATCTGGGCCGAGGTCGACCGGGAGGAGATGGACGACGTGGTCGCCGCCTTCCGGATGAGCCTGCTGTCGCGGATGGAGGAGCTGCCCGGCTTCTGCAGCGTGAGCCTGATGGTCGACCGGGGCACGGGGATGGCCACCGCGGCGATCACCTACCGCGACCGGGAGTCGCTCGAGGCGTCCCGGGAGATGGGCGCGGACATGCGCGAGGAGTTCGCCGTCGCGATGGACGCCCGGATCACCGAGGTCGCCGAGTTCGACCTGGTCATCGCCCACCTGCGCGTGCCCGAGACCGTCTGATCGCGAGCCGGCCGGCGCGTCCGCGCGCCGGCCGGCCACGATCGGGTGTCGCCCGGCTCGCTGCCGCGGCCGCTCCCTGGTGAGATGCTCGCACCGAGCCCGAGCGGTACCGGAAGCCCGCGGGACGACGAGAGGACCGTGCGTGCACCCCGACGTCCGGCTCCTGGGCGGCCGCTACGAGCTGGTCGCGCTGATCGCCACCGGGGGCATGGGCCAGGTCTGGCAGGGCCACGACACCCTGCTCGGCCGGGACGTCGCGGTGAAGGTGCTGCGCAGCGAGTACACCGGCGACCCGACCTTCCTCACCCGCTTCCGCGGCGAGGCCCGGCTGGCCGCCGGCCTGGTGCACCCCAACATCGCCGCGCTGTTCGACTACGGCGAGGTGCCGCCGGCCGGCCCGACCGACGAGCACCTCGCCTTCCTGGTGATGGAGCTCGTCCGCGGCGAGTCGCTGTCCGGGTTGCTGTACCGCGAGCACACGCTGACCCCCGAGCGCACCCTCGACGTCCTCCGGCAGAGCGCCGCCGGGCTGGCCGCCGCGCACGCCGCCGGGGTGATCCACCGCGACGTCAAGCCGGGCAACGTGCTCATCGGCTCCGACGGCACCGTGAAGATCACCGACTTCGGCGTCGCGGTCTCCGGGTCGACGGTGCCGCTGACCCAGACCGGCCAGGTCATGGGCACCCCGCACTACCTCTCCCCCGAGCAGGCCGCCGGCGCCCGCGCCACCCCGGCCAGCGACGTCTACGCGCTCGGCGTCATCGGCTACCAGTGCCTCACCGGGCGCAGGATGTTCGACGCGGAGAGCTCGCTGCAGGTCGTGCTGCTGCAGCTCAACGGCACCCCCGAGCCCCTCCCGGACGACGTCCCACCGCCGGTGCGGTCGCTGATCGAGGGCGCGCTGGCCAAGGACCCCGCTCAGCGGTTCCCGGACGGCGCCGCGTTCCGGGACGCCATCGACGACGTCCTCGCCGGGCGCCCGGTCCGCCGGCTCGCGCCCACCGCGGCGGTGACAGCCGTTCCCGACCCCACGGGCACCCTGCCGGGCGGCGTCCCGCTCACCGGGCCGGGAACGGAGCCGGAGACCGACGTCCCGCAGAGCCGCCGGCGCCGGCTGCTCGCCGGGGCGCTGACCCTGCTCGCCGCTGCTGCGGTCGCCGGCGGGCTGCAGCTGGCCGGCAGCAGCGGGGACGGCGAGGCGGCGGCGGACACCCCGGCGCCGACGTCGACCAGCGCAGCGCCGGCCACCCCGTCCCCCCAGGCGATCGCACTGGCGACCGCCGACCTCGTGGGCCGCCCGGTCACCGAGGTGCAGGCCGAGCTGACCGCGCGCGGGCTGGTGGTCACCCTGCGCCCGCTGCAGACGGCCGACGTGCCCGACAACCAGGTCATCGCGGTCGACCCGACCGGCGAGCTGGCGCCGGGCAGCCCGGTCACCGTCACCCACGCCGTCGCCCCGCCGGCCGCCCCGGCACCGGCGCCGGTCCCGGACACCACCCAGCCGACGACCGGTGGTGACGCAGCGGAGGACGCGGCGGACGCCGCCGAGGACGCGGCGGACGCCGCGGAGGACGCCGCGGACGACGCAGCCGAGGACGCGGGCGGCGGGAACGGCAACGCCGGTAACGGGAACGGGAACGGGAACGGGAACGCCGGCGGCAACGGCCGGGGGAACGGGAAGAACGACGGCTGAGCCGCCGAGGTCACGACACGGCCTCAGCGCTGCGCGGACACGCCGGTGGCCGCTGTCCGGGACGTCGGCGTCTCCGTAGCTTCTCCGCGATCCGCCGTCCGATCGAGGAGCACCCATGCGCGTTCGCAGCGCCGTCGCTGCCGCCGTCCTGGCCGCCACCGTCTCCGTCCCGCTGGCCGGCACCGCCGCGGCCGCGGACCTCGACTGCGCGGACTTCCCGAACCAGGCCGCCGCGCAGGTCGTGCTCGACGCCGACCCCACCGACCCCAACGACCTGGACGGCAACGACAACGGCCAGGCCTGCGAGGCCCAGGCCTACGGCAGCGTCGCCGCCGCGCCGGTGCCCGCGACCCCCGCCGGGCAGGTCGCCGCGCGGCCGGCCGGTGCCGTCGCCGCCGGTGACGGCAGCTCCGCCGGCCCGGTGCTCGAGCACGACGGCAGCCCGCTGCGGTACGTCGTCGGTGGGCTGGCCTTCGCGGTGGCCGGCGGCGCCGCGGTCGCCGCTCGCCGCGCGTCCCGCGCCTGACCCCGGTGCCGCACCGCGCCGTCGCCGAGCCCCGTCACCGCGCCGCCCGCGCCTGGGCCGGGACGGCCGTCCTCTCTGCCCTGCTGGGCGTGGCCGCGCTCGCGCTGCTGCCCGGCGCCGCCCCCGAGGTCGCCGTGGCCGGGTCGCTGGTCACCGTCGACGTCGACGCGCTGGAGCCGCCGCCCTTCCGGGCCGGCATGCGGGTGACCCCGGCGGCACCGGCCGAGCACGCGCCGCTGCCGCGCAGCGAGCCGGTCGGCATCACCGTCCCGGCGATCGGGGTGACGACCGCGGTGATGCCGCTCGGCCTGGCCGACGACGGGACGATGGAGGTGCCGCCCGGCGCCTACCCGGCCGGCTGGTTCGACGAGAGCCCGACGCCCGGCGAGCTGGGCCCCGCGGTGCTCGCCGGGCACGTCGACTGGGAAGGCGACCCCGGCGTCTTCTGGGGCCTGCACACCCTCACCGCCGGCGACGAGGTGCTCATCGACCGGGCCGACGGCGGCACCGCCACCTTCGTCGTCGACCGGGTCGCCGAGTACACCAAGGACGAGTTCCCGTCCGGCACGGTCTACGGCGACATCGACCGGGCCGGTCTCCGGCTGATCACCTGCGGCGGCGACTTCGACGCGGAGACCGGCGACTACGCGACCAACGTCGTCGTCTACGCCAGCCTCGTCGGCTGAGCGCTGGTCGGCTGAGCGCCCAGCAGCGTCCGGGTCATCGCGTTGCGGGTGCCCAGCAGCTCGTCCAGCGCGCTGGTCAGGTCCGCGGCCGACACCTGCAGCTCACCGTCCGCCGTCCGATCGGCGGCGAACAGCGCGGCCCGCCGGATCAGCTCCTTGAGGAACGAGGCGGTGACCCCGTCGGTCCGGTCCAGGACGTCGTCCAGCCCGGCGAGGTCCATCGCCAGCGAGCCGCGGTAGAGGTCGAACAGCGCCCGCCGGGCGGCGCGGTCGGGCAGCGTCAGCTCGACCGCCTGGTCGACCCGGCCCGGGCGCGCGGCGAGCGCCGGCTCCAGCAGGTCGGCGCGGTTGGTGGTCAGCAGGAACACCACGTCGGCGTCCTCGGCCAGCCCGTCCATCTCGTTGAGCAGCTGGAACAGCAGCGGGTGCTGGCCGGGGTGCATGCCGCGGTCCTCGGCGATCAGGTCGACGTCCTCGACCACGATCATCGCCGGCTGCAGCGACCGGGCCACCGAGCACGCCTCGGCGATCAGGTGCAGCGCGTTGCCGGTCAGCTGGACGACGGTGGTCTCGGCCAGCCGCCCGATCAAGTAGCGGACGGTGTGCGTCTTGCCCACCCCGGGCGGGCCGTACAGCAGCAGCCCGCGCTTGAGGTGCTGCCCGGCGGCCAGCAGCCGCGCCTTGTGCCGGGCGACGTCGACCACCTGCCGCTCGATCTCGGCCATCGTCCCGGCGTCGAGCACCAGCTGCTCGCTGTCCAGCTGCGTGCGGCGGTGGAACTGCAGCAGCGTCTGCCCGTGGCCGAACACCTCCTGGCCGAAGGAGAGCACCTGCCGCCGGAAGACGTTGTGCTCGTCGGCGGCCACCCGGATCTCCCGCAGCGCCGCACCGGCGGCCGCCGGGTCCGTGCTCAGCGCCTGCACCGAGGCCTGCACCAGCCCCATCTCCGGCTCGGGGCCGCGGACGAGCAGCGCCGTGCGCACCCCGTCCTGCTCGACCAGCACCAGCGCGCAGCGCAGGCAGGGCCGGGTGGCGCCGTCCGGACCGCACGGCAGGTTGACGGTGGCCGCGTTGCCCGGCCGCGGCGAGTGCGGGCCGAGGTCGGTCATGGTGAGCAGCTCGGCCAGCCCGAACAGCTGGTGCCGGAAGGCCAGCACGCCGACCACCTGGCTGGACCGCCCGGCCCCGGCGAGCCAGGCGTCCAGCCCGGCCTGCACGTTGACGTGCTCGTAGCCGGGCCAGGCCTCCTCGGCCACCTCCGCCCCGGCGGCGCGGGGGCCCAGGTGCCCGCCCAGCAGCGAGGCGAAGGTGACCCGGTCGTCGACCCGCGCGGCCTGGGCCACCGCCCGCACGCCGCGGCGGGCGAGCTTGCCCAGGTCGGCGAGCTGCAGCGGGCGGCCGTCGGCACCCACCGGTGCCTCCGTCGCGATCGGCCCGTACGACGCCCAGCTGCGCTCCACACGTCCTCCTCCGCGGCCACCGCGGCGGTGGTCCGGGGGCAGCCTGGCAGCGCGGCCGCCGGCGCAACAGCGGTTTCCGGACGGCGCCGTCCGCACATTTCTGCCGGTGCCGACTCCCCACCCCGGTACCGGGCGGGGCAGGATGTCCAGGTGGACCCGGACCGCCAGCTCCTCGGTGGGCGCTACGCGCTCGACGAGCTCATCGCCACCGGCGGCATGGGCCAGGTGTGGCGGGCGCGGGACACCCGGCTGAACCGGGACGTCGCGGTCAAGGTGCTCCGCAGCGACTACACCGCCGACCCGACGTTCCTGGCCCGGTTCCGCGCCGAGTCCCAGCACTCCGCCGGCCTGGTGCACCCGAACATCGCGACGCTGTTCGACTACGGCGAGGTGCTCGACGCGGCCGGCGAGCAGCAGGCCTACCTGGTGATGGAGCTGGTGCGCGGAGAGGCGCTGTCGACCGTGCTGGAGCGCGAGCGCCGGCTGACGGTCGACCGCACCCTCGAGGTGCTGCGGCACAGCGCCGCCGGGCTGGGCGCCGCGCACGCGGCCGGCGTCGTCCACCGGGACGTCAAGCCCGGCAACGTGCTGCTCGGCTCCGACGGCTCGGTCAAGCTCACCGACTTCGGCGTCGCCGTCTCCGCGGCGAGCATCCCGCTCACCGCGACCGGCGAGGTCATCGGCACCGCCAACTACCTCTCGCCCGAGCAGGCGCAGGGCATGAGGGCCGGCCCGGCCAGCGACGTCTACGCGCTGGGGCTGATCGGCTACGAGTGCCTCGCCGGGCACCGCGGCTTCGACGGCGGCACGCCCACCCAGATCGCGCTCCGGCAGATCCGCGAGGTGCCGCCGCCGCTGCCGGCGCACGTCCCCGAGCCGGTGCGCCGGCTGATCGAGCAGGCCATCGTCAAGGACCCGCAGCAGCGCTTCCCCGACGGCGCCGCCTTCCGCGCCGCCATCGACGACGTCATCGCCGGCCGGCCGGCGGGCGCCGACGCCCCGCGGACCGCGGTGATGCCGGCGGTCCGGACGACGGAGCCGGTGCGCACCCCCACTCCGCCGCCGCCGTTCCCGCCGACCCGGGCCTTCGTCCTCCCCCAGGACGGCGAGGTGCACGACCTGGCCGAGCTCCGCGCCCTCGAGGACGAGCCGGAGCCCGAACCCACCCGCCGGCGCTGGCCGTTCCTGGTGGGCGCCCTGCTGACCGTGCTGGTCGTGGGTGGCGGCACCGCCGGCTTCCTCGCGGTGGCCGCCGACCGCCCGGACCCGCCGGCCGCGGCACCCACGACCACCTCCACCTCGGCCCCGCCGCCGGTCGAGCTGGTCGGCCTCGCGCTGGCCGACTACGTCGGCCGCCCGGTCGCCGAGGTGCAGGCCGAGCTGACGGCGAAGCAGCTGCAGGTGGCCCTGCAGCCGCAGGAGACCGCCGACGTGGCGGCCGACTCGGTGCTCACGGTCAACCCGGTCGGGCAGCTGACGCCGGGCGCCATCGTCACGGTGGCGTACGCGATCGCTCCGCCGCCGCCGACGCCCACCCCGACCCCCACCCCGCGGCCCGCTCCCGCCCCTGCTCCCGCCCCTGCACCCGCGCCGGCCCCCGCGCCGGCACCCGAGGAGGACGGGGGCGGTGAGGAGGCCTTCCCGACCACCCCCGAGGAGATCGAGGAGTGGATCGAGGAGAACGTCGGCGACTGGCGCGGCCCCGGTGGTGGCGGGGGCGGCGGCCGCGGGAACGGCTGACGGCTGCCGGGCGGTGTGTGGCACACCGCCGGGTGGGGCACGGCTGAGGTCATGGCCGACCAGTTCACCTTCTCCGACCCGACCACGCTCTACCGCACCGACGGCTATCCCGAGCAGCACCAGGACGCCCCCGGGCTCGCGGAGGACCTGACGCCCGGCGCCGACCACGGCGAGCAGAGCTACCGCGGCACCGGCCGGCTCACCGACCGCAAGGCGCTGGTCACCGGTGCCGACTCCGGCATCGGCCGCGCCGCCGCCATCGCCTTCGCCCGCGAGGGCGCCGACGTCGTCCTGAACTACCTCCCCAGCGAGGAGTCCGACGCCAAGGAGGTCGCCCAGCTCATCGAGGAGGCCGGCCGCAAGGCGGTGCTCGCCCCGGCCGACATCTCCGACGAGACCGCGGCGCGCGCCCTGGTGCACACCACGCTGGACGCCCTGGGCGGCATCGACATCGTCGCCAACGTCGCCGGCAAGCAGACCTGGGTCGACGACCTGGCCGACGTCACCACCGAGCAGTTCGACGCGACCTTCAAGACCAACGTCTACGCGCTGTTCTGGATCGTCCAGGAGGCGCTGCCGCACCTGCCCCCGGGCTCCACGATCATCAACACCAGCTCCATCCAGGCCTACTCCCCCGCCCCCGGTCTGGTCGACTACGCGACCACCAAGGCCGCGATCAACACGATGAGCAAGGCGCTGGCCCAGCAGCTCGCGCCCAAGGGGATCCGGGTGAACGTCGTGGCCCCCGGTCCGTTCTGGACCCCGCTGCAGGCCACCGGCGGCCAGCCCACCGAGGCGCTGCCGGAGTTCGGCAAGGAGACCCCGCTGGGCCGCGCCGGGCAGCCGGCGGAGCTCGGCCCGGCCTACGTCTTCCTGGCCTCGCCGGAGTCCAGCTACGTCACCGGCGAGACCCTCAACGTCAACGGTGGGATGCCGACCCCGTGACCCCCGGCGACCCCCGGCGCCGTCCGCACCTGCACTGGGGTGCGGACGGCGCCGTCGCCTCGCCGGTCGACGAGCGGGACGACGCGGGCTACGCCGACCTGCGCTCCTACGCCGCGATCGGCGACGGCCGCACGATCGCGCTGATCGCCCGGGACGGCCGCGTCGACTGGCTGCCGCTGCCGGAGATGGACGCATCGCCGGTGTTCGGCGCGCTGCTGGACGCGGAGAACGGCGGCTGCATCGAGCTGTGCCCGGACGAGGACTTCACCGTCGTCCGGTCCTACGTCGAGCACACCAACGTGCTCACCACGACCTTCACCACCGCGTCGGGCTCGGTGCGGGTCACCGACGCGCTGAACTCCGGCATCGCCGGGCGCCTGCCGTGGTCCGAGCTGGCCCGCCGGATCGAGGGGCTCACCGGCTCGGTGCGGGTGCGGGCCGCGGTGCGGCCGGGCACCTGCCTGAACACGGTGTCGCCGTGGGTGCACCAGACGGCGCACGGCCCGGTGCTGCGCGTCGACGGGCTGACCCTCGCCGTCCGCACGCTCAACGCCGACGAGGTCACCGACGGCGACCGGCGGATCGACGTCACCTTCACCACCTCGCCGGGCTCGCGGCACCTGCTCGGCCTGGTCGCCACCGAGCGCGAGCCGCTGTTCCTGCCGGCCGCCGAGGACGTCGACCGGGGCGTCGACCGCACCGTCGACAACTGGACCGCCTGGATGGGCGAGTTCTCCTGGACCGGCCCGTGGGAGGACGCCGTCCGGCGCAGCACCCTGCTGCTCAAGCAGCTCATCCACGCCGCCAGCGGGTCGATGGTCGCCGCCGCGACCACCTCGCTGCCGGAGAGCCTGACCACGAGCAAGAACTGGGACTACCGCTACGCCTGGGTGCGCGACTCCGCCTACGCGCTCACCGCGCTGTTCCGTTTCGGCCTGCGCGAGGAGACCCACGGGGCGATCAGCTGGCTGCTGTCCACGGTGCGCCGGCACGGCCCCGAGCCGCAGGTCGTCTACTCCCTCGACGGCGGGCTGGTGCCTGAGGCGACGTTCCGCGACGTCCCCGGCTGGCGCGGCTCGACGCCCGTGGTGAGCGGCAACAACGCGGCCGCGCAGCTGCAGCTGGGGGTGTTCGGCGACCTGTTCGCCATCGTCTCGCTGTACGTCGAGCACGGGAACGTGCTGGACGCCGAGACCGGCCGGCTGCTCGCCGAGATCGCCGACCTGACCTGCGACCGGTGGCAGAGCAAGGACTCCGGCATGTGGGAGCTGCCCGAGCACCGGCACTACACGACGTCCAAGCTCGGCGCCTGGATGGCGCTGACCAAGGCCGTCGAGCTCGCCGACGCGGGGCAGGTCCCCGGCGACGACTCCCGCTGGCGCAGCGAGGCCGCCCGGATCCGGTCATGGGTGGAGGAGAACTGCTGGTCTGCCGAGCGCGGCGCCTACGTCTGGTTCCCGGGCAGCGACCAGCTGGACGCCTCGATCGTGCTGCACGCGATCAGCGGCTTCGACCGGGGCGAGCGGATGAGCTCGACGCTGGACGCGCTGCGCGACGAGCTCGGCACCGGGCCGTACCTGCACCGCTACAGCGGGGCGGCGAAGGAGGAGGGGGCGTTCCTGGCCTGCTCGTTCTGGCTGGTGTCGGCGCTGACGCTGTGCGGGCGGGTCGACGAGGCCCGCGCGCTGATGGACGAGCTGATGGCCACCGCGAACGACGTCGGGCTGCTGGCCGAGATGGTCGACCCGGCGAGCGGCGACTTCCTGGGCAACCTGCCGCAGGCGCTGTCGCACCTGGCGCTGGTCAACGCCGCGATCACCGTCTCTGAGGCCACCTGACCTTTCGCTTTCGGCGCCGAAAGCCAACTCCGCCTCCTGACATTCGGCGCCGAAAGTGAGTTGCTTGTTGACAAACCGGGTTGCCACAGCGGCAAACTGGGTGGGTGAGCGACGTCGATGCGGTGCTGCAGGCGGTCGGCCCCCGGCTGCGGGCGCTGCGCCAGCGCAAGGACACCACGCTGACCCAGCTGTCGGAGACCACCGGCATCTCGGTCAGCACGCTGTCCCGATTGGAGTCCGGGCAGCGCAAGGCCACCCTCGAGCTGCTGCTGCCGCTCACCCGCGCGCTGCAGGTGCCGCTGGACCAGCTGCTCGACGAGCCACCGTCGTCCGACCCCCGGGTGCACCCCCGCCCGGTCGAGCGCAACGGGATGACGATGCTGCCGCTGACCCGCCGCCCCGGCGGGCTGCAGGCCTACAAGCTGATCGTCCCGCCCGGCTGGCCGGCCGGCGGGTTCGAGCTGAAGACGCACGAGGGCTACGAGTGGCTGTACGTGCTCAACGGCCGGTTCGTGCTGTACCTCGGCGAGCAGGAGCTGGTGCTGATGCCGGGCGAGGTGGTCGAGTTCGACACCCACGTGCCGCACGCGCTGACCAACCCGGGCCCGGCGCCGGTCGAGCTGCTGGCGCTGTTCGGACCGCAGGGTGAGCGGATGCACGTCCGTGCCCGGCCGCGGTCCGCCGCCGACGACTGACCCGGCCGGCGACATGTCCTCCCGCTGAGCTAGAGCTCTGCCCACACCTGTGGGCAGAGCTCGACTCGCGCAGGGGGTGGTCAGTCCCCGCCGCCACCACCACCACCGCCGCCGTCCCCGCCGCCCGAGCCGCCGTCGGAACCACCGTCAGAGCCGTTCCCGTCAGAGCCGTTCCCGTCGGAGGAGTGCCCGCCGTGGTGCCCGTGCCACCCGCCGCCGTCCCCCGCGTACCCGGACCCGCCGGCGTCCGTGCGCCGCGACGTCCCGGAGCTCTTGGACAGCCGGCCGATCACGACCAGCACCACGACGACCACGACGAGGACCGCGATGATCTTCACGCGGCGATCGTGTCGGGGTGCTCGCTGCTGCGCCAGTCCAGCTGGCAGGCTCACCCTCTCCCCCGAGCCGGAGGTCCCCGGTGCCGTCGTTCTTCCTCATCCCGGTCGCGTTCATGGCCGTGGCGATGACCGCCGTCCTGGTGCTCGTCGTCGTCAGCGCGCGGCGCGACCACCGCCGCTGGAAGCGCCGGCGGCAGTGGCAGCAGGGCGGGTACGGCACCGACGGGTCGACCGGCAGCACCTGGACCGGGGACGGCGGGGCGAACGGGGACGACCGGCACCCCGGCGGCGGCTGGGACGGCGGCGGCTGGGGTGGCGGCTGGGGTGGCGGCTCCGACGGCGGCAGCAGCGGCGGCAGCGACGGCGGCGGCTCCTACTGACCCTCCCGCCTGGCAGGACGGCGCCCGGCCCGCGAGGCTGGTCCCGGTGGCCGAGCAGACGGCCGCGGGAGCGTCCCCCGGAGGCACCGATGTCCGACCGCGAACCGCAGGAGATGGCCCAGGCCGCCGTCGCGACCGGGACCAAGAAGACCCACCGCAGCTGGGACCGGGTGCTGGTCAGCGCCTTCCTAGCCGGCGCCTACATCTCCTTCGGCGCGCTGGTGGCGATCACCGTCTCCTCGGGCCTGGACCCGGAGACCTGGGGCACGCTGCCGACGCTGTTCATGGGTGCGGCGTTCACCCTCGGCCTGGTGCTGGTGCTCATCGCCGGCTCCGACCTGGCCACCGGCAACATGATGCTCGTCCCGCTGAGCGCCATGCGGGGCAAGATCAGCGTGGGCGACGTCGTCCGGAACCTGACGCTGGTGCTGGTCGGCAACCTGATCGGCGCCCTGGTGGTGGCGTACTTCCTGGCCGTGCAGACCGGCGTGATTGGCGAGTCGGGGGCCAGCGGGAGCCCCGGGCTGACCTACGAGCGGCTCGCCGCGATCGCCGAGGGCAAGGCGCTGGGCGAGTCGCCATGGCAGACGTTCCTGCGCGGGGTCGGCTGCAACTGGCTGGTCTGCCTGGCGGTGTGGATGTCGCTGGCGTCGAAGACCGTCTCGGGAAAGATCCTGGCGATCTTCTTCCCGATCATGGCGTTCGTGGCGATGGGCTTCGACCACGTCGTCGCCAACATGTTCTTCCTGCCCGCGGCCGTCTTCGCCGGGGTGCCGGACCTCGGCTGGGGCGACGTGCTGCTCAACTGGCTGTTCGCCGGCGTGGGCAACCTGGTCGGCGCGGTGGTCTTCGTGTCGACGTCCTACTGGTACCTGTTCCTGCGCGACCAGCCCGACGAGGCGGCGACCACCTCGGCGCCGGACGCCGAGCGGGCCTGATCAGTCGGTGTTCTCGGCCGGCTCGTCGTCGACGGCGGTCTGCTGGGCCTTGCGCGCCCGCAGCGACTCCAGCAGCACGTAACCGAAGACCACGGTCCACGCGAAGCTGAGGAACGCCTCGCCGTACTGCTCGTCGATGACCTTGGTGACGAGCTGGTACAGGTTGTAGACGACCGCGATCCCGGCGAGCACCTGCACCCCGACGTTGCCGAACCAGGGCGGGCGGAACGGGGCTGCGGCCATGACCCCAGGCTAGGCGACCCGCGGCCTGCACCGCGGTTGCGCCCGGGTGCACGTGTCCCGGCCCGCGACGGGTGCGTCCGCGCGCAACGGCGGCCGGGCCCACCGAGCGCTGCGGCACCCGCTCGGGGAGGGTGGGGACGTGAGCACCGAACAGAGCGGCAGCGGCTACGTCGCACCCGGCCAGGAGTACCAGCGCGACCAGAACTACATCACCGACCGGATCACCGCCGACGGCTCCAGCGGCTGGCCCGTGGAGGCCGGCCGCTACCGGCTGGTCATCGCCCGGGCCTGCCCGTGGGCCAACCGCGCGGCGATCGTCCGGCGGCTGCTCGGGCTCGAGCCGGTGATCTCGATGGGCATCTGCGGCCCGACTCACGACGAGCGCAGCTGGACCTTCGACCTCGACCCCGGCGGCCGCGACCCGGTGCTGGGCTACGAGCGGCTGCAGGAGGCCTTCTTCGCCCGCGACCCGGAGTACCCACGCGGCATCACCGTGCCGGCCATGGTCGACATCCCGACCAGGGCCGTCGTCACCAACGACTTCAAGCAGATGACCCTGGACTTCTCCTCGGAGTGGACGCAGTTCCACCGCGACGGCGCCCCGGACCTCTACCCCGAGCACCTGCGCGCGGAGATGGACGAGGTCATCGAGCGGGTGTTCACCGAGGTCAACAACGGCGTCTACCGCTGCGGGTTCGCCGGCTCGCAGCGCGCCTACGACAAGGCCTACGACCGGCTCTGGACGGCGCTGGACTGGCTGGAGGAGCGGCTGAGCACCCGCCGCTACCTGATGGGCGACACGATCACCGAGGCCGACGTCCGGCTGTTCACCACGCTGGCCCGCTTCGACCCCGTCTACCACGGCCACTTCAAGGCCAACCGGCAGAAGCTGGCCGAGATGCCGGTGCTGTGGGCCTACGCGCGCGACCTGTTCCAGACCCCGGGGTTCGGTGACACCACCGACTTCCCGCAGATCAAGGAGCACTACTACGTCGTCCACGCCGACATCAACCCGACGCAGATCATCCCGAAGGGGCCGGACACCTCGAACTGGCTGACCCCGCACCACCGCGAGGAGCTCGGCGGCAGCCCGTTCGGCGACGGCACCCCGCCCGGCCCGGTCGCCGCCGGCGAGGAGGTGCCGGCCGAGCACGGCCCGGGCGGCATCGGCCACCGCTGACCACCTGCCGTCTGATGTGATGACCAGCGCCCGGGCAGCGCAGCCCGGACACCCCAGGAGGAGAACGCAGTGGTGCACAGACTCGTCGTCCAGTACGGCCAGCCGACCGACCCGGCGGAGTTCGACCGGCACTACCGGGAGGTGCACGTCGGGCTCGCGCAGGCGATCCCCGGCCTGCTCCGGTTCACCATCGGCCACCCGGCCTCGATGGACCCGACCACGCCGGCGCCCTACCTGATCGCCGAGCTGGACTTCGAGTCCGCCGAGGCGATGGCCGCGGGCATGGGCTCCGAGGCCGGGCGGGCCGCCGGGGTCGACGTCTCCACCTTCGCCACCGGTGGGGCGAGCATGGCCGCCTTCGACGTGGACGACGTCAGCCCGGCGGGCTGACCCGCTCCGCCATGCCCCCCGACCGGCCGGCGTTCGAGCTCCCCACCGCGGGTCCCGACCCGCTGCCGTGGGAGACCGCCCTGGCCGCCGTCCTCGGCTACGCCCGGGGACGGCGGCCGCTGCGCTACCGCTCGCCGATCGAGCGCGAGGGGCGCTGGGTGCAGGTGGCCGCCTTCGGCTACGAGCGCTTCGACCGCCGGCCGGTGCCCTCGGGACCGCTCGCGGACGACGACGTGCTCGTCGCCGAGGGTCTGCACGGCCGGCTCGACCCGGACGGCTGGTCGGCGGTGCGCCGCGCGCTGGACGACGTGCAGCCGCGGGCCGACGCCGCCGTGGCGCACGCCGCCGGCCGGCCGTTCTGGGAGCTGCCCGACGACGAGCTGTCGGTGCTCGGCGAACCCGGCACCGTGGGCGCGGCGCTGCGGGAGCTGGGCGAGCCGCCCGGGCCGCACGACCGCTACGTCGTCGCCGCGCTGCACCACCGCCGTCCCGAGCTGGTGCCGCTGGTCACCCGCACCACCTGGCTGCAGGCGGTGCCGCACCTGCGCGAGGGCGACAGCGGCGTCGCGGCCGTCGTCCACCGGGAACTGCGCGCCAACGCGGAGGCGTTCGCCGCCCTCGAGGCGGCGGTGGCGCGGCTGCTCGCCCCCGACGTCCCGCTCACCCGGCTGCGGCTGCACGACCTGCTGCTCTGGCTGACCGCGACGCTGCGGATGACGACGGCGGTCGGTCTGGGGACGGCGACCGACGAGTGGCGGCGCTTCTCCCCCGAGCCGGTCAGCCGCTGATCGCCCGCCGCCGCGCTCAGGCCGGCGGCGTCCAGCGCGGGTCGCGGCCGGTGGCGCCGAGCAGCCGGTCGAACACCGGGGCGTCGTCGGGCACCGGCACCACCGGACCGTAGATGGTGTCCCGGGCCTCCGGGACCGCCGCGGCGAACTCGTGCGCGTAGTCCAGGCAGGTCTGCGCCGCGGCGGGGTCGGGCCGGTAGGGCTGGCCGGTGGCGACGGCCAGGTCCCAGCCGTGCACCAGCACCTCGTTCAGCGTCACCAGGCCGGCCCACCTCGCGGGCAGCGGCACGCCACCGGCCTCCGCACTCCCCTCCCACGCCGCCGGGTCGCGCCAGGCGTGCGCCAGCTCGTCGAGCTCGGGTGGGATGCGGGTGCGCCAGTCGGCCGGCAGCGACTCGGCCGAGGGCTCCGGTGCGCCCGTCGGCTGCTTCAGCGCGGCCAGCCGCAGACCGACCGCGGCCCCGTGCAGGTGGTCCAGCAGGGCGGCCACCGGCATCCCCGCGCACGGGGTGGGCGCGGTCAGCTGGTCGTCGCGGACGCCGGCCACCGTGCGGGCGGCCTCCGCGACGGCGGGGGCGAGATCGGGCGGTGTCGTCATGCCGCAGAGACCGGATCGGCCGGCGGAAGTCATCGCTCGGGGCTGGCGTGTCGCCCGGCGTGGCTCGCAGGCTGCTCACAGCTCGACCCACACCGACCGCGGGCGACGGTGCCCGCACCAGGGAGCGTCCGATGTCGACCACCACCACCCGGCGCCTGCGGCGCCGCGCACTGCCCGTCTGCCTGGCCGCCGCGCTCGTCGGCACCGTCGTCGTCCTGGCGCCGTCCGCGTCGGCCGGCGGCGGCGGGCACGGGAACGGCCCGGGGAACGGCCACGGCCACGGCCACGGCCACGGCAAGGACGCGCGCAGCGTCATCTTCGTGAACGGCGACGGCATGGCCGCCGCGCACCGGGAGGCCGCCCGGCTCGACCAGGAGGGCTTCGACGGGCAGCTGGCGATGGACTCGCTGCCCATCGCCGGGCTGCAGACCACCGACGCCCGCGACCCCGAGGACACCATCACCGACTCCGCGGCCAGCGCGAGCGCCTGGGCAACCGGGGTCAAGACCTACAACGGCGCGATCAGCGTCGACCTGGCCGGCAACCCGCTGCCCACCATCGGCGGCGAGGCGCAGCAGGCCGGGCTGGCCACCGGCCTGGTGACGACGGCGCAGGTCACCGACGCGAGCCCGGCCGCCTTCTTCAGCAACTCGGTGAACCGCAGCGCCCAGGACGACATCGCCCGGCAGTACCTCGAGGTCACCAAGCCCCAGGTGATCCTGGGCGGCGGCGAGGACTGGTGGCTGCCCGCCGGCGACGAGGGCACCTACCCGCCGCGCGCCGGTGACCCCGAGGACCCGGAGGTCTCCCGCAGCACCCAGGGCGACCTGGTCGCCCGGGCGCAGGAGCTGGGCTACGAGTACGTGAGCACCCCCGAGGAGTTCGCCGCCGCCGAGGGCGACCAGCTGCTCGGCCTGTTCGCCAACGAGGAGATGTTCCAGCAGCGGCCCGAGGGCCAGGGCGACGAGTTCGACCCCGTCGTCCCGCTGGCGGACATGGCGACCCGCGCCCTGGAGATCCTGTCCCAGGACGAGGACGGCTTCTTCCTGCTCATCGAGGAGGAGGCGGTGGACGAGATGAGCCACAACAACAACGGCGCCCGGATGCTCGAGTCGATGCGCTCGCTGGACGCCGCTGTCGAGGTCGCCCGCGCCTACGTGGCCGAGCACCCGGACACGCTGCTGATCGTCACCGGCGACCACGAGTGCGGCGGGCTCACCATCGAGGACGTCGACCCCACCGACGAGAGCGGCCCCGGCGGGACGCTGCCGCAGGAGACCGCGGCCGAGGGGACGACGGAGTCCGGCGAGGACGGCCCGTTCTACGTCGCCGGCACCGACGGCGGCTACGACTTCGCGCTGGACTGGACGACGACCGGGCACACCGGCGCGCCCACGGTCGTGACCGCCGAGGGCCCGGGCAGCCGGGCGCTCACCGGCTACTACCCGAACACCCGGCTGCACGAGGTCGTGCGCGACGTGCTGCTCGGCTGACGACGGGCGGGCAGGGCCGCTCCGAGCGGCCCTGCCTGCGCGTCACCACCCGACCCCGCTCCGCTGGGGCTCGCCGTCCTGGCCGGTGCTGCGAGCCGGGCGTCCGGACCGGGCAGGAGGTTCCGGGCGGAGGGTTCACCTGCGGTGGTGCTGCCGGGGCGCCGCCCGTCCGGAGAGGAAGCGCGGATGTACGCCAGAACCGCCACCCTGCGCGGGAACCCGCGAACCGTCGACCAGGCGATCGCCTTCGTCCGCGACGAGTGGCTGCCCTCGACCACCGGGCTCGACGGCTGCACCGGGATGTCGATGCTCGTCGGGCACCGCTCCGGCCGCTGCATCGTCACCACCGGCTGGGAGACCGAGCAGTCCATGCTCGCCAGCGCCGACGGGATGCGGGCCAGCCGCGCCCGGCTCGGCAAGATCCTCGGTGCGGTGCCGGTGGTGGGTCAGTGGGAGGTCGCCGTGATGCACCGCGCGCGGCCCTCCGGTGAGCGGTCCGCGGCCCGGGTCACCTGGAGCGCGCTGCGCGACCCGGCCACGATGGACGAGGACATCGCCACGTTCCGGGTGACGCTGCTCCCCCGCATCGAGGAGCTGGTCGGCTTCTCCAGCGTCAGCCTGATGGTCGACCGACTGGCCGGCCGGGCCGTCGCCGCGGTCACCTACGTCGACCACGAGGCGATGTCGGCCGCCGCCCAGCAGGCCGACGTGCTGCAGGCGGAGTACGCCCGCGAGATGGGCGGGCGGATCACCGAGGTCGCCGAGCTCGACCTCGTCGTCGCCCACCTCCGCATCCCGGAGACCGTGTGAGGACCACCCTTCTCTCCGCCGAGAGCTGTGGCTGGTTCTTCGCTTTCGGCGCCGAAAGCGAACCCTCGGGATGGACTTTCGGCGCCGGAAGTCAATCCCAGGAGGTCGGGAGGCCCAGGTAGACGGCGCGGCCGGGGTCGGCGACCGGGATCGGGGTGAAGCCCAACCGCGCGTAGAAGCCCAGCGCCCGGCGGTTCTCCGACGAGACGCCGACGTGCAGCGCCGGGGCACCGGCCCGGGCCGCGGCGGCGCGGAACGTGTCGATCAGCGCCCGGCCGTGCCCGGCGCCCTGGTGCGAGGGCAGCAGGTCGATGTGCAGGTGCGCCGGGTACGCCGCCAGCTCGGGCACCAGCAGCCGCTCCGGCCGGTACAGCAGCCCGACCAGCTCGTCCTCCGGCCCGCGCGGTGGGTCGGGCGGGCGCGGGTAGCGGTCGGTCACCCGTGGCAGCCACTCGGTGCGCAGCCGCCCGGCGAACCCGGCGGTGTCCGCGGTGCCGATGACGTAGCCGACCACCCGCTCGCCGTCGTCCAGCACGAACGCCATCGCCGGCTCGAGGTCGACGTAGGGGCCGGCGAACAGGTCGGGCATCAGGTCGTCGGTCGACCACTGCCCGCGGGCGTCGCCACCGGCGTCGGCGGTGCGCACGCAGACGTCGTAGACCGCCGCCCGGTCGGCCGGGCGGTAGGGCCGGATCGTCGTCACAGCACCCGGGTGAGGGCCGGCCACAGCGCGTCGGGTCCGTCGGCGAGCAGGCCCGCACCGAGCACCCGGGCCCACGCCGTCTCGGTGCCGGCCTCGTCCCGCCACGACCAGCAGCGCCGGGTGAGGTGGTGCAGCCGGTGCTCCTGGGTGAAGCCGATCGCGCCGTGCACCTGGTGCGCGAGCCGGGCGACCACCTCGACGGCCGACCCCGCGCGCACCTTCGCGGCCGCCGCGGCGAGCACCGGGGAGTCGCCGCGCTCGATGGCCTGCACCGCGGAGTCGACCAGCGCCGCCACCGCCGTCACCTCACCGGCCATCTCGGCCAGCTGCATCTGCACCGCCTGGAACTTCCCGAGCGGGCGGCCGAACTGCTGCCGCTCCCCCGCGTACTGCACCGTCCAGGCCAGCACCTGCTCCAGTGCCGCGGACAGCTGCACGGCGCGGGCCAGCGCGTACCGGGCACGCAGCTCGTCGGCCTGCCGCTCGGTGAGCAGGGCCCCGGCGGCGGTGACGCCCTGCAGCACCAGCGAACCGCGCGGCTCGCCGGCCAGGTTGGCGGCGTGCGTCGTCTCCCGGCCGGCGACGTCGACCAGCGCGAGCACCGGCCCGACGGGGCTGCCGGCCAGCACGACGAGGTGCTGCGCGACCCCGGCCCAGGCCACGTCGGTCGCCGTCCCGATGAGCGTCCAGCTGCCCGGGCCGTCGCCGTCGTCGCGCGGCTCGGCGGTGACCGCACCGTCGACCGCGGCGGACAGCGGCTCGTCGGGCGCGGGCAGGTCGAGGTCGGCGGCGAGGACGGCGGGCGCGGCGACCAGCAGCTGCTCGGCGACCGGCACGGCGGCGGCACCGGCGGCCAGCGTCGCCACGATCGCCACCGCGTCGGCCAGCTCGCCGCCGGAGCCGCCGGCCTCCTCGGGGATGCCGACGCCGGTCAGCCCGGCCTCGGCCAGCTCCGCCCACAGACCGGAGTCCCAGGGGCGTTCGCGGGTGAGCACGAACGGCTCGTGCGCCGCCAGGATGTCGCGCACCGTGGCGACCACCAGGTCCCTCATCGCAGCCCCAGCCCGCGCGCCACGATCCCTCTGAGGATCTCGTTGGTGCCGCCGCGCAGCGTGTAGCCCGGCGCGTGCAGCTGCGCCTCGGCCAGCGCCCGGCCGAGCGGATCGGGGCTGTCCAGCGATGCCGGGACGTCGACCGCCCGGCGCACCTCGTCGATCACGTCGGCCTCGAACGTCGTCCCCACGTCCTTCACCAGGGCGGCCGGGATGTCCGGCAGCTCACCGCGGTCCAGGGCGCCGGCGATCCGCAGCGACAGCTGGCGCAGCGCGAGCAGCCGGGCGGAGACCCGGCCGAGGGTGGCGAGCTGGGCCGGGTCACCGGAGTCGGCGACCCGGCGGGCGAACTCGGCGATCAGCGGGTAGGTCGACAGGAACCGCTCCGGCCCGGAGCGCTCGAACGCCAGCTCGGCGGTCACCTGGTGCCAGCCGTTGCCCTCCTCGCCCAGCAGCATGTCGCCGGGCACGACGACGTCGTCGAACACCACCTCGTTGAAGTGGTGGCCGCCGTCCAGGATGCGGATCGGGTTGACCGTGATGCCCGGCAGCGACAGGTCGACCAGCAGCTGCGACAGCCCCGCGTGCCGGTGGGCCGGGTCGGCCGGCGAGGTGCGCACCAGGGTGATCGCGTAGTGGCTGGTGTGGGCGTTCGACGTCCACACCTTCGCACCGTTGACCACCCAGTCGCCGTCGCCGTTGCGGGTGGCGCGGGTGCGGATCGAGGCGAGGTCCGAGCCGCTGTCCGGCTCGCTCATCCCGATGACGAAGTAGCACTCCCCCGCCGCGATGCGCGGCAGGATCTCCGCGCGCTGCGCCTCGGTGCCGTACCGCAGCAGGTTCGGCCCGGACTGCCGGTCGGCGATCCAGTGCGCGGCCACCGGGGCACCGGCGGCGAGCAGCTCCTCGGTGACGGCGTAGCGCTCCATCGCCGTCCGTTCGTGCCCGCCGTAGCGCCGCGGCCAGGTCATCCCGAGCCAGCCGCGCTCACCGAGCTTGCGGGAGAACGCCGGGTCGACGCCGGAGAGCCAGGTGTCGACGTGGGTGGTGAACGTGCCCGCGGCGAGCTCGGCGGCGAGGAACTCGCGCACCTCGGCCCGCACCTGCTCCGCCGCGGCGGACGGGACGACCGGGGCGAGCGTCAGCGTCGACGGCATACCGGCGATCAGACCACAGCCGCCGGCCGCCCACCCCCTCACCCCGGAGGGTCAGGCGGTGAGGCGCGGGAGGCCGGGGACGGCGGCGACGGTGTCGAAGTCGGTCGACCGGCTCACCCCGGCCCAGACGGCGGCCTCGCGGGCCCGGGCGCGGGAGGACCGCTCGGCCAGCTGCACCGCGTCGGAGCCGAGCAGCAGCCGCAGCGGCGGCTCCTCGGCGGCGACGACGTCCAGCAGCACCTGCGCGGCGCGCTCGGGGTCACCGGGCTGCCGGCCGTCGACCTGCCGGCGGTAGTCGTGCACCCGGCCGACCGTCGGCGCGTAGTCCGGCGCGACCTCGGCGAGCTGCATCGAGGCGCCACCCCACTCGGTGCGGAAGGCGCCGGGCTCGACGATGGTCACCCTGATCCCGAGCGGTGCGACCTCGGCGTGCAGCACCTCGGAGAAGCCCTCCACGCCCCACTTCGCGGTCTGGTACGCCGCCAGGCCCGGCGTCCCGCCGACCCGGCCGCCGATGGAGGAGAACTGCAGGAAGTGGCCTGAGCGCTGGCGGCGGAACACCGGCAGCGCGGCCTGGGTGACCCGGACGACGCCGAACAGGTTGGTCTCCAGCTGCGCGCGGAAGGCCTCCTCCGGCGTCTGCTCGATCGGCGCGCTGTCGGCGTGCCCGGCGTTGTTGGCGACCACGTCGAGCCGGCCGAAGGTGTCGACGGCGGTCTGCACCGCCGCGGTGACGGCCGCCGGGTCGGTGACGTCGAGGGCCACGGTGCGCACCCGGTCGCCGAAGCGGTCGGTCAGGTCGGCGAGCTGCTCGGGGCGGCGGGCGGTGGCGACGAGGGTGTCGCCGGCCTCGAGGACGGCGGTGGACAGCGCCCGGCCGAAGCCGCGGGAGCTGCCGGTGACGAGCCAGGTCCTGGTCATGGGAGGTCCTCTCGGTGGTAGCACGAGCCCCGGCGAGGGAAGGCAGGGACGACGCGCGCTCGAGCCGGGACCGGGCCCCGTCGCGAGCGGGGCGGGGCTATCATCGGCTCAAGTGGAGGCGCTCCTCCAGATTAGCGGAGGCGGTCCTCCGGTTGCAACAGGGAAGGTGGGTGTCGTGAGCGAGTTGTCCGAGCTCGGTGCGCGGCGCCCGCAGCGGGCCGACGCGCGGCGCAACTTCGACGCCCTCCTCGTCGCCGCCCGCGAGGTCTTCTCCGAGCAGGGCGTCGCCGCCTCCCTGGAGGACGTCGCCCGCCGGGCCGGGGTCGGCATCGGCACGCTGTACCGCAACTTCCCCACCCGCCAGGAGCTGGTCGAGGCCGTCTACGTCGGCGAGATCCGCGAGCTGTGCCAGGCCGCCCGGTCCGCCGACGCCGAGCACCCCTGGGACGCGCTGGTCGCCTGGCTGCGCCGGTTCGTCGACTACGTGGCCACCAAGCGCGCGCTGGCCGAGGGCCTCAACCGCGACTCCGACGTCTTCGCCGCCTGCCGCGAGGCGATGTACGCCGCCGGCGCCCCGCTGCTCGAGCGTGCCCAGGCCGCCGGCGAGGCCCGCAGCGACCTCGGCTTCGACGACCTGGTCCGGCTGGTGATCGGGGTGCTGTCGGCGGGCTTCCCGGACGACGACCGGCGCGACAAGGTGCTGGCGATCGCCCTCGACGGCGTCCGGACGCAGACGTCCTGGACCGCCGTCCGATCGGCGGGGCGGGACACGGTCATGCCCCGATGACCCCGGTCTCGTAGGCGGTGACCACGAGCTGGGCGCGGTCGCGTGCCCCCAGCTTGAGGAACAGCCGCGACACGTGGGTCTTGACCGTGAGCGGTGAGAGCACCAGGTGCTCGGCGATCTCGTGGTTCGACATGCCCCGGCCGACCAGGCCGAGCACCTCCCGCTCGCGTGGCGTCAGCTCGGCGAGCCGGGCGGAGTCCGGTGGCGGTGGCGGCGCCGGTGCCGCCGGGCCGGTGGCGACGTAGGCCTCGATCAGCCGCCGGGTCACCTGCGGCGCGAGCAGCGCCTGGCCCTCGTGCACCAGCCGGACGGCCTCGATCAGCGCCACCGGCTCGATGTCCTTGAGCAGGAAGCCCGAGGCCCCGGCCCGCAGGGCCCCGAAGACGTACTCGTCGAGCTCGAACGTCGTCAGCACGACCACCCGGGTGCCGGTCAGCCGGGCGTCGCCGGTGATCCGGGCGGTGGCCGCCAGGCCGTCGACCCGCGGCATCCGGACGTCCATCAGCACGACGTCGGGCACCGTCGCCACGGCCATCGCCACCGCCTGCTCGCCGTCGACCGCCTCGCCGACGACCTCGATGTCGGGCTCGGAGTCCAGCAGCGCCCGGAACCCGGCGCGCACCAGCGTCTGGTCGTCGACGAGCAGAACCCGAACAGGGCGTGCGACCGCGGCGGTCACGGGGCGGTCACCGGCACGGACACCGGCAGGGACGCCGCGACCCGCCAGCCACCACCCGGCCGTGGGCCCGCCTCGAGCTGACCCCCGGCCGCGGCCGCCCGCTCGCGCATCCCGCGCAGCCCGTTGCCCGACCCGGTGCCGTCCAGGGCCGGCGGCGCCGCTCCGCCGTCGTCCTCGACCTCGATGAGCACGACGTCGGCCGCCCGGCTGACGTGCACCCGCGCCGACGTGGGGCCCGCGTGCCGGAGCACGTTGGTCAGCGCCTCCTGCACGATCCGGTAGCCGGTCGCCCCGACCGAGACCGGGACCGTCGCCACGTCGGGGTCGATCCGGACGTCGAGGTCGATCCCGGCCGAGCCGAGCCCGTCGCGCAGGTCGTCGATCCCGGCGAGGCCCGGCACCGGCCGGACGGGGCTGTCGTGCTCGTCCTCCCGGAGCAGGCCGAGCATGGACCGCAGGTCGCCGAGCGCCTCGCCGCTGACCCGCTTGATGTCGCGGAGCGTGGCGCGGGCCTGGTCGGGGTCGCGGTCGAGGAGGTGGGCGCCGACCCCGGCCTGGACGTTGATGGCCACCATGGCGTGCGCGACGACGTCGTGGACGTCCCGGGCGATCCGCAGCCGCTCCTCCCCCACCCGGCGCAGGGCCTCCTCCTCGCGGTTCCGCTCGGCGGTCTCGGCGCGGTCGACCAGCGCGGCGGTGTGGGCACGGCGCTCGTGGGCGGCGACGCCCAGGGCCAGGGGCAGCGCCACCAGGCCGAGATTGCGGGCGGTGTTCCAGTCCAGGAGCGAGTGTGGGCTGTAGGTCTGCAGGACGGCCAGCACCACCGGCGCCGCCGCTGCCCCGGTCCACAGCGCCGCGGTCCGGCCGAGCCGGTCGGCGAGCGTGTACGCGCACAGGACGGCCGGGATCGGGATGGTCTGGTAGATCGCCGCGGTGTTGACCACCCCCAGCAGGGTGGTCATCGCGAGGACCATGGCCAGCACCGGCCGGTCACGGCGCAGCAGCACCGGGAGGCTGGCGACCACGATCGCGATGACGGCGGCCACGCTCGGCTCCCCCTTCGTGCTGCGGGCCAGCTCGACGCACATGGCGGCCACGCACGCCGCTGCCGCCACGACGTCCAGGACGCGTGGCGGCAGCGACGGGAGGCGGGTCACGCCCTGACGGTAGCGGCGGCGGGACCAGCGGTCGTCGTCCTCAGGGAGTACTCGCCAGGACCCGCGGCGGCCCGTCCGCGGCGTCGGCCGGCTCGGCCGGTCCGCCCTCGGAGAAGCCGATCCGGTCGTGCAGCCGGCGCAGCGGCATCGGCGCCCACCAGTTCCACTTGCCGAGCAGGCCCATCAGCGCCGGCACCAGGAACGAGCGGACGACGAACGCGTCGACCAGCACGCCGACCGCGGTCGCGATCCCGATCTGCTGGATGAACGAGATCGAGCTGGTGCTGAACGCCCCGATCGCCACGGCGAGCAGGATCGCGGCGGCGGTGACGACGCTGCCGGTGCGGCCCAGCCCGGTCGCGACCGCCTCGCGCTCGGCGAGACCGGCCTCCCGGGCCTCCTTGATCCGGCCGAGCAGGAAGACGCCGTAGTCGGTGGAGAGGGCGAAGACCACGGCCGCGGCGACCAGGAAGTTCGTCGGCTCGACGCCGCCGTTGGACGTGTAGCCGAGCAGGCCGGTGAGCCGGCCGTCCTGGTAGACGAAGGTGAGCGCCCCGAGGGCGACCCCGGCGGTCAGGGTGTTCATCACCACCGCCTTGACCGGCAACACCACCGAGCCGGTCATCAGCCAGAGCACCAGCACGGTGAGCAGGACGAGCAACGCGGCGGCGAGCGGGAGGGCGTCCCCGATGGCGGCCTGCTGGTCGACGAACTCCGCGGCGGCGCCGCCCACCAGCACGTCGGCGTCCCGGTCGGCCGCCAGGTCGCGGACCTCGGTGACGACCTGCTGGGCGACGTCGCCCTCCGGGCCACCGTCGACGACCAGGTCGACCTGCCAGGTGCCGGGTCCGACCTCGATCGCGTCGGCCGGGGTCAGGACGCCGGGCAGCTGCGAGGCCGCGTCGGCGAAGGAGCGGGCGGCGTCCGGGTCGTCGGCCCGGACGGCGGCGAGCACCGGGGTGGTGCCGGCGCCGGCGTAGTCGGCCTCGAGGGTGTCGGCGACCACGCGGGCGCTGAGGTCGGTCGGCACGACGCTGCTGTCGACCGGGGTCCACTCGGCCCGCAGGGCGGGTGCGGCCAGGACGAGCATCACGATCGCGGTGACGGCGGCGACCGCGCCGGGCCGGGCCATCACGGCGTGCGAGAGGCGGTACCAGCCGCCCCCGGAGGCGGCGGCCCGGCGCCGGCGGCGGGCCAGCTTCGGGCCCCACAGGGCGAAGACCGCGGGAGAGACGACCAGTGCGGCGGCGGCGGCGACGACGGCGACGACCGCCCCGGCGATGCCCATCGACTTCAGGAAGCCCATCGGGAAGACGGTGAGCGTGGCCAGGGCGACCGCGACGGTGGCGGCCGAGAAGACGACGGTCCGGCCGGCGGTGCGCATCGTGGTGAGGACGGCGCCGAGGGTCGGCCCCTGCTGGTCGAGCTCCTCGCGGTACCGGCTGAGCAGGAACAGCGTGTAGTCGATGGCCAGCCCCAGCCCGAGACCGATGACGAGGTTGAGGGAGAAGACGCTCAGCCCGTACACCTCGTTGATCCCGGCCATCGCGAGGAAGGTGCCGAGCACCGTGGTCACGCCGACCACCAGCGGCAGCACCGCGGCGCGTCCGCCGAAGAACAGCAGGGACAGCAGGACGAGCACCGGGAAGGCGAGCAGCTCGGCGCGGCCGAGGTCCTCCCCGACCCGCTCACCGATCTGCAGCCCGGTGACGGCGGACCCACCGAGGGCGACCCGGTCGTCGTCCTCGAACGCCGCGACCGCGGCCGTCGCGACGGCCTCGTCGTCGGCGTCCGCGTCGAGGACGGCGACGACCAGCGCGGAGCTGCCGTCCCGCGCGGTGCCGGCCGGCACGGCCTCGGCGACGCCGTCGAGCCCGGCGAGGGTCTCGACGACGTCGGTCACGTCCGACCGGCCGTCGCCGGTGTCGACGACGGCGACGACCCCGGCGGACGGCGACCGCCCGGAGGCGTCCTCGAGGCGCTCGACGGCGAGGGCCGAGTCGGAGTCCGCGGGGGCGAAGCCACCGTCGGCGTCGAGGGACCCGGCGACCGGGCCGCCGAGGACGCCGGCGACGACCACGAAGAGCAGGACGGCCAGCAGGGCACGCCGGGGGTGGGAGTGGAGGGCGCGGGTCAGGCGCGAGCGGTGACCGGGCGGGAGCGGAGCGGAGGTCGGGTCCATGGCACGACCCTCGCTGTCGGGCGGGGCCCGCCGCGTCGTGCTGCGGATGTGGCTCTGCGGCCACCCCCGAGCCGCGGTACTCCCAGCGGAGTACACCTCGGGACGGCACGCTGGTCGGGTGACCGATCACCGCGACCCGTCCGACCTGCAGCGCTTCGTCGAGGCCCAGGAGGACGGCACCTACGAGCAGGCGCTGGCCGAGCTGCGCGCCGGGCGCAAGCGCAGCCACTGGATGTGGTTCGTCTTCCCGCAGGTCGCCGGGCTGGGCCGCAGCGCGATGGCGCAGCGGTACGCGATCGACGGTGCGGCCGAGGCGCGCGCGTACCTGGCGCACCCGGTGCTCGGCCCGCGGCTGCGCGCGTGCGCCGAGGCGCTCACCGGGCTGGACGGCGCCGATCCGGTCGCCGTCCTGGGTGGGATCGACGCGCAGAAGCTGCGGTCGTCGATGACGCTGTTCGCTGCGGTGGCGCCGGACGAGCCGGTCTTCGCCGCCGTGCTGGACCAGTACTTCGGCGGCGCGCGCGACGAGGCGACGACCTCGCGGCTGTAGGACGGCGATCGTCCGGAACCCGTCCTACGGTGCCGCCATGAGCGACGACATGCCCTGGGAACCCCCGTTCGCCGGCTCCGAGACCGCCCACCTGCTCGGTGCGCTCGACCGGCTGCGCACCACGTTCCGCTGGAAGGCCGCCGACCTGGACGCCGCCGGGCTGCAGACCCGGATCGGCGCCTCCGCGCTGACCCTCGGCGGCCTGCTGAAGCACCTGGCCCTCACCGAGGACGACGTCTCCACCCAGCGGCTGAGCGGCGCGCGGATCGGCGAGCCGTGGGAGTCGACCTGGGTCGACCAGGAGGACTGGGCGTTCACCTCCGCGGCCGACCATTGCCCCGCCGAGCTGTACGCGCTGTGGGACGACGCGGTGACCCGGTCGCACGAGCGGATCGGCGCCGCGCTGGCCGAGGGCGGCGTCGACCAGCTCGTCGACCTCACCGACGCCGACGGCCGGCACGCCAGCCTGCGCCGGCTGCTGTGCGACCTGATCGAGGAGTACGGCCGGCACACCGGCCACGCCGACCTGCTCCGCGAGGCCGTCGACGGCCTGGTGGGCGAGGACCCGCCGCCCGGCTGGCGCCCGCGGGTGGGCCGGCTGCCGGTCAGCTGACCGGCGGCTCGGTCGCGGCGAGCAGCCGCTCCCCCAGTGCCCGGGTCGTGTGCCGCAGCTCCGGGCCGCCCACCACCCGGAACGGCGCCGGCAGGGCGGCCAGCTCCTCGGCGTACCAGTACGGGTTGTTCGTGCTGCCCACGAGCCGGGTGGTCGCCTCGTCGACCGGCTCCAGCCGGCCGAGGGTGCGCGGCACGCACCGCGCCACCCGTTCCAGCGGTGCATCGACGAGCACCTCGCAGCTGTACTCCCAGCCGACGGCGAGGTGCTCCTCCAGCTCGGCGACCGGGTCCAGGTCGGCCGGGACGGCGAAGGTCTGCTCGAGCGCCTGCACCTCGCGCACCCGGTCGACCCGGTAGGCCCGGCGGGCGTCGGCGGAGTGCGAGTGGCAGAGCAGGTACCAGCGGCCGTGCCGGACGACGACCGCCCACGGGTCGACCTCGGTCACCCACTCCTTGCCGGCCTCGGAGCAGTAGCGGATCCGCACCCGGCGGTGCTCGGACCGGGCCTGCACCAGCGCGCTCGTCGTCGCCGGGTCGGGGCGGGCGGCCGACCGGTCGACGGCCGGTGCCGTGCTGCGCCGGACCGCCTCGGCCTGCGCGGCCACCGGCGCCGGCAGCGCCCGCATGATCGTGCCCAGCGCGCTGCCGACCGGGTCGGTGGGGTCGCCGGCGTCGTGGTGCCCGTCGAGCACCGCCATCACCAGGCCGAGCGCCTCGGTGGCGGTGAAGACCAGCGGGGGCAGCCGCAGGCCCCGGCCGACGCGGTAGCCGCCGTAGGGCCCGCGCACCGACTCGATCGGGATGCCGGCCTCGCGCAGGGTGGCGACGTAGCGGCGGGCGGCCCGGTCGGAGACGCCGAGCTTGCCGGCGAGCTGCTCGGCGGAGATGCCCGGGGAGCCCTGCAGCACCTCGAGGGCGATGAGCGCCCGCGCCGTCGGGTTCACGTCTGCACGACCTCCGCGGATCAGGACGCCGGTCGTCCGGATCGGACCGTAGCCTGCCCAGCGGACCGACGGCAGAGGGAGACCGCCCGATGGGTGAGCTGGACCTGGACCTGCAGTTCAGCGGCGAGGTGTGGACCTGGCGCGGGCCCGCGCCCTTCTACTTCCTCACGGTGCCCGACGACGAGAGCGCCCAGCTGCAGGAGGTCGCCCGGGCGGTCACCTACGGCTGGGGGATGCTGCCGGTGCGGGCCCGGATCGGCGGCACCGGGTGGACGACGTCGCTGTGGCCCAAGGACGGCCGGTACGTGCTGCCGCTCAAGGTCGCCGTCCGCCGGGCCGAACGGATCGACGAGGGCGACACCGTGACCGCCCGGCTCACGCTCCCTTAGACGGCGACAGCGGTCTCCGGTGGCTTCCGGCCCCGTTGCAGGGGCCCGCCGCGAGCTCGCGAGTGGCGGGGGGCAACGGGGTCCTTTCAGACGATCCGGACGCGGAGCCGGCGGAAGCCGCGGCCCTTGTTCTCCATCTTCACCACCTCGACCCGGCCGACCATCGCCGTCGACGCGACGTGGGTGCCGCCGTCGGCCTGGGTGTCCAGCCCGACGATGTCCACGATCCGCACCACCTCGAGGTCCGGGGGCAGCAGGTCGGTCGCCGTGCGGATGATGTCCGGGATCGCGAACGCCTCCTCGCGGGGCAGCTCCTTGACCTCGATCCGGCGGTCGGCGGCCAGCTCGGCGTTGACCGACTCCGCCACCCGGTCCTTGAAGTCGGCGGGCACCTCGGCCAGGTCGAAGTCCATCCGCGCGGTCAGCGGCTCCATGTTCCCGCCGGTGACCAGCGCCCCGAAGTCGCGGAACACGACGCCGGTGAGCACGTGCAGCCCGGAGTGCGTGCGCATCAGCGCGGTGCGCCGGTCGTCGTCCAGGGCGCCGCGCACCGCCGTGCCCACCGGCGGCAGCGGGTCGCCCTCGACCGGCACCAGGTACTGCTCGTCGCCGCGCCGGGTGCCGGCGATCCGGGTGCGCACCCCGCCCCACAGCAGCACGCCCTCGTCCGGCGGCTGGCCCCCGCCGCCCGGGTAGAACGCGGAGCGGTCCAGCACGATCCCCTGCTCGGGGTCGGCGGCGACCACGGTGGCGTCCCACTCGCGGATCGTGGCGTCGGCGAGGTCGAGGCGGTGGGTGTGCCCGGCGTGCGCGGTGGCCATGGCGTCATCCTGCCCGGGCCGGGCGCCGCCGCGACCAGTCCACGAGCAGGCCACTCGGCCCCTCCGCCGGGAGGGGCCGAGTGCCGGGTCAGCTGCGCCGGCGGCGGCCCAGCAGCAGGGCGCCCGCACCGGCGACCAGCAGGACGCCGCCCAGGCTCAGCAGCCCGGCGACCTCGGCACCGGTGTAGGCCAGCGAGCCGCTCCGCTCGTCGCCGTCCAGCCAGCTCGCGTCGCCGTCGGCGTCCCAGTCGTCGTCGTCCGCGACCGGGAGCACACCCGCGCCGTACGTCGGGCCCGGGGTGGGCGACGGCGTGGGGGTGGGCTTGATCGGCGTGGGCGTGGGCGTCGGCGTGGGCGCCGGGGTGGTCGGCGGGACGACGACCGGGCCGTCGCCGGCCGCACCGGCGAACACCGTCGAGGCCGCCCCGAGCCGCAGGAACACCGTCTCCCCGGTGGCGTCCTCGACGCCGTCGTTGTCGGTGACCGCGTAGACCTGCCCGTCGCCGCCGACGGTGAGCCCCTCGACCTTCTCCGGCACCCAGCCGTTCGTCGCCTGCAGCGCGGGCAGCAGGTCGACTGCCAGCGTCTTCGGTGCGATCGGCAGCGGCGCACCGGTGGCCACCGGTGCCACCCCGGCGATCGACACCGCGTAGACCCGCTTGACCTGGGCGAAGACGCCCGGGCGGTTGTCCCGCTCGATCACCGCGAGGGTGTCGGCGTCCACGGCCACCAGCTCGGAGACGAACTCGCGGGCGCCGGCCGGGGTGGGCTCGAGGTGGTAGCCCAGCCACGACCAGGTGCCGGCGGCGACGTCGTACCGGCCGAGCCGGCTGACGTCGGCGGCGTCCCCGGTCGCGGGCACCTGCAGCGCCACCCAGACGACCTCCGGACCGCTGCCCGGCTGGACGGCGACGCCCTCCAGGCCGTTGCTGCCCAGCGCACCGGCGACCTCCGCGGGCAGGGCGACCCGCTGCACGACCGCACCTGCCGGCGACACCTGGAGCAGCTCGTTGGGCCGGGCCTCGTCGGCGTCGCCCTCGCTGACCACCCACCAGCCACCGGCCGGCCGCGCCGCGATGCCCTCCAGGTCGAGGGAGTGCGCCGCGGTGTCGGTGACCTCCAGCGCCGCGGTGACCTGCGCCGGCTCGCTGCTGGTGTCGATCGTCTGGATCGCGGCCGGGGCGTAGTAGCTGTCGCTCACCGCGTACAGCCGGTCGGGGTCGGCCGGGTCGGCGGTCAGCCCGGACAGCGCCCCCCAGGCCACCGGGGCGGCCGGGTCGGAGGTGATCGTCGGGAACTGCGCCGCACCCGGGCCGAAGGAGTACAGCCCGACGCTGGCCCGGACGTCGTCCTCGGGCACGTCGGTCTCGCTGGAGACGACGAACAGCCCGCGCGCGGGCACCGGCAGCAGCCCCTCCGGCCCGTTCGTCGTCGGCAGGGTCTGCGTGTAGGCGGGCTCGGTCGGGTCGGTCATGTCGTAGACGGCGACGAAGTTGCCCCGCTCGCTGCCGACGAACGCGTACGGCACGCCGCCGTACTCGGCGAACGCGATCCCCTCCGGCTCGACGCCCTTGTTCTCCGAGCGGCTCTCCGGGTAGAGCCCCTGCGCGATCGCCAGGTGCTCCAGGCTGTTGCCCGAGTCGAACACGACGTCGCCGAAGGTGCCGGTCGCGGTGGAGAAGACCGACCAGCCGCGGGTGCCGCCGAACAGGTCGCCCTCGTTGGCGGTGGCCACCAGGCCGTCGCCGACCCAGGCGATGGCGTCGGGCTCGCGGGGCAGCGCGCCGGTGCTGCCGGTCGGGTCGATCGTGTCGTCCTCCACCACGTCGACGCCGGTGACGTCCACGCTGCCGGCGTCGAAGGCATCGACGGCGCTGGCGGTGAGGTCCGCGCGGTCGGGGGTGATGACGGCGACCGCGTTGTTCTCCTGCAGGGTCAGCGCCAGCTCGTCGTCGGCGTTGAAGGAGACGTACTCGGGCTCGGGGTCGCTCGCGCCGTAGGCGCCGATCGCGGTCAGCGCCGGCACCAGGTCGACGGTCGCCGGCGCCCACCCGGACACCGGGCCGGCCAGGTCGAGCAGCGCCAGGGTGCCGGCCGGCGCCTGGGGCAGCTCGCCGTCGGCGACGTCCTCGTCGCGCTGGTTCTCCATCGCGATGGCCGCCAGGGACCCGTCCTTCGTCAGCGCGATCGAGTCCGGCTGCCCGCCGAGGTCGATCGTCCCGAGCACGGTCCGGCTGGCCAGGTCGGCGACGACCAGCCGGCCGGTGGCGTTCGGGAAGTCACCGTCGGTGTCGTCGACGCAGATCAGCAGCTCGGTGCCGCGCACCGCCACCGACGTCGGCTCGCCACCGACCTGGAGCGTGCCCAGGCCGACCGGGGCGCCCGGGTCGGTGATGTCCAGGAAGCCGACCTGGCCGTTGGGGGCGTCGGTGTAGACGACGGTGCGGCCGTCGGGGCTGACCGTGGAGATCTCCGCGACCGCCTCGTCGTCGACCGCCAGCCCGGAGTTCTGGAAGACCGGGTAGGTCGCCGTCCGGGTGAAGACCGGGCTCCCGGGCGCGGCCGCCGCGGGCGCGGCAGCACCGAGACCGACGAGGGCGCCGCCGCCGACCAGGGCGGCCAGGGCGAGCACGAGTGGCGGGCGGGGACTACGAGGTCGCTGAGGCACGAGTCGGGACCCTGCGGGACGGACCGGTCCCGCTCGTGAACGGCGGGTGACCGGCCGGGGACGGCCGCCCGACCAGCAGGTCGTCCCGCTGCGCTGAGCGGCCGGCCGCTCACCCACCGCAGCGCGGGGGCAGCCGCCGTGACAACCCGGCCGGCGGGGGTGCAGGATGAGCAGCTGCCGTTCGCGGCACGGAGCTGCGCGTTCGCCACCGTCCCCAGGAGTTGCACGAGTTGTCGAGCACGTCGCCCGCCGTTGCCCCCGATCCGGACCTGGCGGCGGAGCAGACCGCCGTCACCGATCTCTACCGCCGGCTGGACGCCGCCCGCGAGCTGGCGGTGACCCGCTTCCGGCAGGCGCTGGCCACCCCGATCATCAACCCGCAGTCCCTCGGTGAGCGCGAGGCCGCCGCTCGGTTCCAGGGCCAGCGGATCACCACCCTGGACGCCGCCGACCACGGCCTGGTGATCGGCCGGCTGGACCGCGAGGCCTCCCCGCAGCCGCTGTACATCGGCCGGGTGGGCTTGGCCGCCGACGACCCCTCGGGCGACCCGGCGCTGGTCGACTGGCGGGCGCCGGCCTCCCGGCCGTTCTACACCGCGACGCCGTTCCGGCCCGAGGGCGTCGTGCGCCGCCGGCACATCCGCACCCGCGGCCGCGCGGTGACCGCGGTCAACGACGAGGTGCTCACCGTCGACGTCGAGGCGACCGACGGGCCGCCGCTCACCGGCGAGGCCGCGCTGATGGCGGCGCTGACCGCCGAGCGCACCGGCCGGATGACCGACATCGTCGCCACCATCCAGGCCGAGCAGGACGCGATCATCCGCAGCGACGCCCGCGGCGTGCTGGTCGTCCAGGGCGGGCCGGGCACCGGCAAGACGGCGGTCGCCCTTCACCGCGCCGCCTACCTGCTCTACACCCACCGGGACCGGCTGGCCCGCAGCGGCCTGCTCGTCGTCGGCCCGACGCCGACGTTCCTGCGCTACATCGCCGACGTGCTGCCCGCCCTCGGCGAGACCGGGGTGCTGCTCGCCGGGCTCGGCCAGCTGCGCCCGGGCCTGGACGCCCGCGGGCACGAGACCCCCGAGGTCGCCGAGCTCAAGGGCCGGCTGGCGATGGTCGACGTGCTCAAGGCCGCCGTCCGCGACCGGGAGACCGTGCCCCGCGGCGTCCGCGAGCTGGTGATCGACGGCGTCCGCATCCCGCTCCGCCCGGTCGACCTCACCCGCTGCCGCACCGTCGGCCGGCGGGCGTCCCGGCTGCACAACCTCGGCCGGCCGGCCTTCGCCCGCGCCGTCGTCGACCTGGTGGCGCAGCGCTACGCCGACCGGATCGGCGCCGACGTCCGCGGCGGCTCCAGCCTGCTCGACCAGCGCGACCTCGAGGCGCTGCGCTCGGAGATCGGCCAGGAGACCGCCGTCCGGGAGCTGGTCGACGAGATGTGGCCGGTGCTCACCCCGGAGCAGCTGCTCCGCGAGCTGTTCGCCGACCCGGCCCGGGTGCGGCGGGCGACCAAGGGCTGGGAGGACGACGAGCGCGCGCTGCTCGCCCGCGCGGCCGACGCGCCCTGGACCCCGGCCGACGTCCCGCTGCTCGAGGAGGCCGACGAGCTGCTCGGCTTCGACGACAGCGCCGACCGGGCCCGCGAGGCGCGCCGTCGCCGCCAGGCCCGTGACGAGGCGCAGGAGACCCTCGACCTGCTGCACGGCTCGCGCTCCACCGACCTGGAGGACGACGAGGAGGGCGAGGAGCTCACCGCCGGCGACCTGCTGGACGCCGACTCCCTCGCCGACCGGGACGCCGAGGTCGACGTCCGGTCCGCCGCCGAGCGGGCCGCCACCGACCGGACGTGGGTGTTCGGGCACGTGGTCGTGGACGAGGCGCAGGAGCTGTCGGCGATGACCTGGCGGCTGCTGGCCCGCAAGTGCCCCACCCGGTCGATGACCGTCGTCGGCGACCTGGCCCAGACCGGCAGCCTGGCCGGCGCCACCGACTGGGGCGCGGTGCTCCGCCCGCACGTCGGCGACCAGTGGCGGCTGGCCCAGCTGACCGTCAACTACCGGACGCCGGCCGAGATCATGGCGGTCGCCGCCGACGTGCTCGAGGCCGGCGACGCGGTGACCGCTCCCCCGCGCTCGGTGCGCAGCACCGGGGTGCCGCCGGTGGCCGAGCAGGTGCCCGACGCCGACCTGCTCCCCCGCGTCGCCGCGGTCACCACCGGGCTGGTCGAGGCCGGGGGCACCGTGGCGGTGATCGTGCCGCCCAGCCGGGTGGCCGACGTCGTCGACTGCCTGGCCACGGCGTTCCCGGTGGTCTCCTCCGGGCCGGCGGCCGACTCCTCGGCCGGCCCGGTGGTGCTGGTGCCCGCCGATGCCAAGGGCCTGGAGTTCGACTCGGTGCTGCTGCTCGACCCGCAGGGCGTGCTCGACGAGGGCGTCCGCGGGCACAGCGACCTGTACGTCGCGCTCACCCGGCCGACCCAGCGGCTCACCGTGCTCTACCCCGGCGAGCTCCCGGCCGAGCTGCACCGCCTCACCGACTGACCGCCCGCCCAGTGGCCCTGCTGCAGGGGCCCGCCGCGAGCCTGCGAGTGGTGGGGGGCAGCAGGGTCCTTCAGCACGGCACCAGCAGCCGGGACAGCCGGGCGAGCAGGTCCGCCGGACGACGGACGTCGACCGCGGTGGCGAACACGACCCGCCAGCCGGCGTCGCCGATGACGTTGAGCCGCTGCCGGTCCTTGCCGAGCTGACCCGGCTCGCCGTGCCAGAGCCCGTCGTACTCGAGCGCGACCCGGTGCTCCGGCCAGGCGAAGTCCAGCCGCAGGGGACGACGGCCGGGCCGGGGCACCTCGAACTGGGCGATCGGTGCCGGCAGGCCGTGGCGCAGCACGAGCAGCCGGATGCGCGTCTCCGGCGGTGACTCGGCCCTGCCGTCGGCCAGCGCGCACGCGGCCCGAGCCCGCCGGCAGCCGCGGCCGGTGCCCGCTGCCGCCAGCGCGCGCACCCGCGGCAGGGACGCCCGGGCGAGGTGTACCAGCTGGTCGACCGCGACGACGGCGTCGTCCAGGGCCAGGCTGCCGGCGAGGGCGACCGCGGTCGTGTCCGGGTCGGTGAGCCGCACACCGCGGTGGACCCGCACGTGCCGCTCGTCCAGGAGCGCGCGGCGAGCACGCACGCCCGGCATCCGCGCCGGGTGGGCACCGGGCGGGAGGGTCAGCTCGACGTCGTCCTCGGGCCCCGCGAGGTCGACGCCCCAGAGCACCGCCGCGCTGGCCCCGGTGACCACGGCCCCCGGGTACAGCACCGCCGCAGCCGCCCGCGCGCGCAGGGCGTGGGTGATCGGGTGGGCCGCGGACACGTGGACGTCCCGGAAGAGAGCGGTCCAGGCAGGCCCGCGCAGCTCGTCCGGGGTCAGCAGGCCCTGCCGGACGACGGTCGAGCCCCGGAACACCGTGTTCGCCAGTGCCTCAGGCACGCGGGGTCGGACGGGCACCGGGACAGCCTGCCCGCCCGGCGCCCCCGGCCGCTGGCGTCGTCCACAACCTCGTCGACTGTGCGCGGATCGGGCGCTCAGCCGCCCGGAGACCCCGCTCCGCGCACACTCGGCGCGCGCCGAGCGGGCCTACGCGTCGCGGGTGAGGGCGAGCAGCGCGATGTCGTCGGCACGGTGGGTGCCGGCCAGGTCGCCCAGCAGCCGGTCGCAGAGCTCGTCCGGGTCGGTGGTGGCCCGCCGGCGGGCCGCGGTGCGCAGCCGGGCCAGGCCGGCGTCGATGTCGCTGGTGCGGCTCTCCACCAGCCCGTCGGTGAACAGCACCAGCGTGGCCCCGGGCGGCAGCACGCCGCACCACTCCACGGCCGGCGCCGGGGGCGCGCCCAGCATCCGGCTGGGCAGCACGGGCAGGAACTCGACCGAGCCGTCGGCGATCAGCAGCGGCGGCGGGTGGCCGGCCGAGGCGACGCGCAGCAGGCCGGTGGTCTGGTCCAACGTGGCGAACAGCGCGGTGGCCATCCGCTGCAGCCCGAGCAGCGGCCAGCTCGCCTGCAGCCGGTCGATGACCGCCGCCGGCGCGGGCGCCTCGACCAGCAGCGCCCGGTAGACGCTGCGCAGCTGGCCCATGGTGGCCGCCGCGGTGATGTCGTGGCCGACGACGTCGCCGACCGCGATCGCCACCTGGTCGCCGGGCAGCGGGGCCAGGTCGTAGAAGTCGCCGCCGATCTCCACGCCGTAGGTGGCCGCCAGGTACCGGACGGCGACCGAGATGCCGGCCACCTGGGGCGGGGCCGGCGGCAGCAGCGTGGCCTGCAGGGTGTGCGACGTCCGCGCCTCCAGCTCGAACCGCTGCGCCTTGGCCATCATCAGCGACACCTGCAGCGCCAGCTGCTCGGCCAGCTCGACGTCGGCCGAGGTGAACGGGGGACGCCGGCGGTCGGCCGACAGCGTCATCACGCCCAGCGACCGGCCCTCGGCGACCAGCGGCACGCTGATCACGCTGGCCAGCTCCAGCCCCTGGACGGCGGCCAGCTCGACCGGGTCGCGGACCACCTCGGCCAGCCACTCGTCGGCGATCGCCGGGAACCAGCGGGTGTGCCCGGCCTCCAACGCCGCGCGGGCGGGGGCGGGCAGCTCCCGGTACGGCGGGGCCCAGGCCCGCAGCTCGTCGACCAGCGGCTGCCGCGCCGGGTCGCCGTGCCGGGCGACCACGCGCTCCATCCCGTGCTCGACGACCAGGTCGAGCAGGCACATGTCCGCCAGCCGCGGCACCACCATCTCGGCCAGCCGCTCGACGGTCTCGGTGACGCCGGTGGCCCGGGCCAGCAGCCGCGCGGCATCGAGCAGGAACGCCGACCGCTCCGCCTGGCGCGCGGTCTCCTGGTGCAGCCGGGCGCGCTCGAGCGCCTGCCCGGCCTGCCGGCCCAGGGTGGCCAGCAGGTCGGCGTCGGCCTCGCTGAGCGAGTGGTGCTGGCCCGGGTCGACCAGCGAGATGAGGTCGTCGTCGGACCCCGCGCTCAGCGCCAGGGCCAGCGCGCCGAGGTGGTCGCCGTCCGCGGTCACCGGGACCACGACCAGGTCGCTGTACCCGGCGGCCTCCGCGGTGCGCGCCACCTCGGGCCACGAGTCGTGCAGCGCCGGGCTCACCGGCACGGTGCGCACGCCGGCGTCCAGCACCTCCTCCACCCGGCCCGGGGAGGTCTCGTCCAGGGCGCGGAGCAGGTCGGCGGGCATCCCCTCCGACGCGGAGAGGACGACGTCGGGCTCGGCGTCCCGGTCGTGCGGGTCGGGCTCGACCAGCCACAGCGCCGCCCCGGCGGCGCGGGCGGCCCGGCGGCTGCGGTGCACGACGACCGCGGCCGCATCGGCGACGGTGACGGCGGCCGCGAGTTCGGCGGTGAACTGCTGCAGGGCGCGCGACCGGGCCTCGGAGGTCTCCGCGGCCCGCCGGGCGGCCAGGATCTCCCGCTCGTAGCGGCGGCGGGCGGTCGCCTCGAACAGGGTGGCCCGCACCATCAGCGGGGTGCCGTCGGGCGCCCGCACCTCGACGGCGTTGACCAGGCAGGGCAGCAGCGAGCCGTCGGCCCGGACGACGTCCAGGGCCACCTCGCGGACCGCGCCCTGCATCCGCAGCAGCGGGGTCAGGTGGGTGTCGTGGAAGACCTGGCCGCCGACGCTGAGCAGGTCGCGCAGCCGGGTCCGCAGGACCTCCTCGGCGGGGCGCCCGAGCCACGCGCACAGCGTCCGGTTGACCTTGACGATCGTCCCGTCGGACAGCGTCGACAGGTATCCGCAGGGGGCGTTCTCGTACAGGTCGGCCGGGTCGTCCTCGAGCAGCTGCGCCAGCCGCCCGCGGTCCTCCCCGCCCTCGCGCCGCTCCCCCGCCGTCACCCGTGAGGTGGTCACAACCAGGCCCTGATGGCAGCGGTGGTCTCCTCCGGGGCGCTGAGGTGCGGGCAGTGCCCGGTCGCGGCCAGCTGGGTGAACACCGAGCCGGCGATCTGCTCGTGCACGTACCGGCCGGCGGTCTCCGGGGCGATGACGTCCTCGGAGCACTGCAGCACGAGCGTCGGCACGGTGACGCCGGGCAGGTCCGCGCGGTTGTCGGAGAGGAACGAGAGCCGGGCGAACTGCCGGGCGACGTCGGGGTCGGTGCGGCAGAAGCTGTTGGTCAGCTCCGCGGCGAGCTCGGGCCGGTCGGGGTTGCCCATGACCACCGGGGCCATCGTCGTCGACCAGCCCAGGTGGTTGGCGTCCAGGTTGTCCAGCAGGTCGCGGATCGCGGCCCGGCTGAAGCCCCCGACGTAGTCGCCGTCGTCGACGTACCGCGCGCTCGGCCCGACCATCACCATGGCGCCGAACAGCTCCGGCGCCTGCTGGTGGGCGAGCACGCCGATCATCGCGCTGACCGAGTGGCCGACGAAGACGGCGTCGGTCAGCCCGAGGTCGCCCATCACCTCGACGACGTCGTCGGCGTAGCCCCGCAGCGTGCCGTAGCGGGCCGGGTCGTAGGCGTCGAGGTCGGACCGGCCGAAGCCGACGTGGTCGAAGGTGACCACCTGGTGGTCGACCTCGAAGTCGGGCGTGATGTAGCGCCACATGTTCTGGTCGCAGCCGTAGCCGTGGGCGAACACCATCGGCCGGGCACCCGCCTGGCCGCTCACACGGACGTCGTTCCGTGTGCGGACGTTCATGGCTGGAAGGTACGCGACCCGGTCGTCCCCGTACCAGCCTCCGTGCGGCCCGTCACCGCTGTCCGTCCGGCCGGACGTCGGAGAGGACCACCCGGCTCGCCGGGCGGGCCGGGATGCGCCGCAACGAGATCGTCAGGTCCTGCTCCGGGACGGTGTAGCCCAGGCACGCCAGCCGGACGGCGAGCGCCGACAGCAGCGCGACGGTGACGTCCTCCCCGGGGCAGCGGTGGCCGCTGCGGGGGTCGCCGGCGCCCTGCGGCACCAGCTCCCACGGCCCGATCTGCCGGACGGCGGAGGTACCGGCCGACCCGCCGTCGGTGAGGAACCGCTCGGGGCGGAACGCGTAGGGCTCGGGGAACAGGTCCGGGTCGTGGTTCTGCCCGAACAGGTCCAGCAGCACCATCGAGCCGGCCGGCACCATCTCGCCGTCCCACTGGACCTCGCGGGGCGCGCGGCCGCCGATGAACGGGGCGAACGGGTAGAAGCGGCGCACCTCGTGGGCGAAGGCCGCCGCGAACGCCGGCTCGCCGCTGCGCAGCCGCTCGCGGTGCTCGGGCCAGCGGTGCAGGGCGTGCGCGGCGAAGCCGACGAACCAGGACACCGCCACGGTCGGCCGGACGACGTTGAGCACCTCGACGGCGGCCACCCGCGGCTCCAGCAGCTCGCCCTCGGAGTCGCGGTGGGCGGACACGACGCCGAGCACCGAGCCCGCCGGCACCGTGCGGGCACCGGACCGGACCTCCTCGACGATGCCGGCCAGCCACGCCTCCCGCCGCTGCCGGACCCGGCGCGCCCGCCAGTGCCGCGGCGCACCGGTGGCGAAGCCGTCGACCAGGGCGGTCAGGTCGCGGGCGAGGGCCGGCACCTCCTCGTCGGTCACCGGGACCGCCGCCCAGTCGCAGACCGCGCGGGTGAGCACCCGGGCGGCCTCGTCCATCAGCACGATCCGGCGCTCCCCGGCCCAGCGCCGGGCGGCGTCGTCCCAGGCCGCCTCCGCGCGGTCGACCAGGTCGCCGATGCCCTCGCCCATCAGCAGTTGCACGAACATCGCCTTGCGCACCCGGTGCGGCTCGCCGTCCAGGGTGTGCACCGCGCCATGGCCGAACAGCGTGCTGACGACGGGCTCGGGCAGCGCACCGCTGCGCCGGACGTGGTCCTCGTCGTAGAGGAACCGCGCACCGGCCGGGCCCTCGACGCCCAGCGTCTGCCGGGCCAGCATCAGCCGGGTGTGCACCGTGGCGCGGCCGGCCGTGCGGCGCTGGTCGGGCAGCCAGGCGTAGCCCTGGGCGAGCATCGGGATCGACTGGTCGAGGCGGGGACGGCGGACCATGCCCGCAGCACTGCCCAGCGAGCCGGAGCGGAAACGGTGCGCGACGCCGGTCAGCCCGGGGCGTGGCCGAGCTCGCGCAGCAGCCGCAGCACCTCCTGGGCGGCCCAGCTCTGCGGCGAGCCCGCGCCCAGCGCCGCGGCGACGTCGCCCAGGGCGTCGGACAGCGCCGTCTCCTCCGCGTCGAGCAGGCCGCGGTACGCCGGGTCGAGCAGGTAGCCGGTCGGCCGCGAGGACAGGCAGCCGACCAGGTCCAGCAGCACCTCCAGCCGCCGGGCAGCCTCCGCGGCCGGGACGTCGGGGAGCTCGTCGGCGCCGGTCATCGCCACCGTCTCCACGTCGCGCTCCCACAGCCGGGCCCGCACCGGGTCCTCGCGCAGCGCGAGCACGGTGCCGCTGCGCCGGGGCTGCGCGGTGTCGGGGACGTGCAGCACGGTGCGCACCTGGTGGGCGATCCGGATCAGGTCGTCGTCGAGCATCGAGGTGCCGACGAAGAGCACGTGCCGGGTGAGCAGCAGCGACTGCAGCACCCCGGCCAGCGCGCTTCGGTGGTCGCCGAACTCCAGGTACTGCTCGCGGGTGAGCACGACGCTGTCCGGGTGGGCGGCGTCGCCGTGCAGCTTGAGCAGCCAGGGCGCGCCGGGAGCGGCCTCGTCGAAGGGCAGCACCCGCAACGGCCGGCCGATGTCGGCGGCGGCCAGCTCGACCAGCGGGTCGTAGTTGGTGGTCACAAACTCGCGCACCGGCAGCCCGGCCACCAGAGCGTGCGCCAGCGAGTACGGGCCGGGCCCGAACCGTTCCTGCACGTAGGCGGTGAGCTCGTCGCGGCCGAGCGCCCGGGCGAGCAGCGCGGCGGCGTCCTGCGGCGGGAGCCCGGACAGCCCGGCCCGCAGCCCGTCGTCCAGGCCCGCGCGGGCGGCCAGCTCGGCGAGCAGCTCCTCCCAGGTGGGCAGCCCCGCGGCGGCGCTCACCCCGGCGCCGAGGAACACCGCCAGCTCCCCGGCCCGGGCCCGGTCCCCCAGGTCCTCCGCGACGGTGCGCAGCGCGTCGGTCAGCGCCCAGCCACCGCCCGCGCCGCGCCGCACCCGCTGCGCGGCGGCCAGGTCGCTGGGCTGGCGGAGCACCAGCGCGATGTCGTAGCCGTGCTGCTCGGCGGCCTCCCGGAGCACCGGCAGCAGCTGCTGCAGGAGGGCACCCCGCTGGCCCGCGGCGCCGCCCCAGCCGGTGCCCAGCGCGGGCAGCCCGACCAGCCGGCGGGCGCGGCCGTGGGCGGGCTCGGCGACCTCCCGGGCAGCGACGGCGGCCAGCGCTGCCCGGGCACCGTCGAGCAGCCAGTCCAGGGCGCGGTCGTCGTCCGCCTGCCCCGCAGGGTCGACGGTGTCCACCAGCCACGCCCGCCGGGACCCGCAACCGGGCACCTCGCGCACCCGCTCGCCCTCGGCCCACGCACCGGCCACGCAGGCGCCGTCGTCGTCGGCGCTCTCCAGCGCCTCCGCCGGCAGCAGCGGCACCCAGCTGGCGGTGACCCGCAGCGACCGGTCGGTCGGGACCAGGACGTCGTCGCAGGACAGCCGGGTGAGGTCGGCGCCGACGACGAAGACGTGCCCGTTCACCGCTCTCCCGACCCCCGGGCCCGGCGCGCCGCGGCGTAGGCGGGCCGGCGGAACCGCGCCATCGGCCCGTCGGTGACCAGCCCGGGCGGGGCGTGGAGCACGGCGTCGAAGTGCAGGTCCGGGTCGACCGGGTCGGCCGGCGGGCCGAGGGTGAGCGTGCCGACGTGCTGCCACGGGCCCCGGCCGACGGCGGCGGAGAGCAGGACCACCCGGCCCGGCGCCTCGGCGGCCAGCCCGGCGCGGTCCGAGGGCAGCGGACCGCCCTGCGGCACCGCGCCCAGCCACACCGGACCGGCGTCGCTGCGGTAGGCCATGATCGAGCCGTAGGGCGTGGCGGCGTCCCGGCGCAGGACGGGCACCCGGCGGGTCCACCGCCCGCGCCCGGACGAGGAGAGCAGCAGGTCGACCGGGGGGTCGCCGGGCAGCCGCAGCGCGAATCCCAGCAGGTCGGGGAGGCGGTCGGGCAGCCCGGCGCCGCGGGAGAGCCGGACCAGCACGTCGTCGGTGCCGGTGGCGTCCAGCCAGCCGAGGCCGGCTCCGAGCCCGTGCCGCTCGAGCACGGCGCCGAAGACCGCGCCGCGGGGGTGCATCGGCTTGGCCCGGCGTACCCGGGTGAGCGCGGCGAGCGGGACGGCGACCGCCCGGCCGGCGGCGTCCGCGAGGTCTGCCATGGGGTGCGGCGTTACCCGTCGGGGCTCAGGTCACCCATCGGGTCGCCCGGCGGTGCGGGCACCCACGGACCGGCGCGCCGCTGCGCTCGGTCGCGGGCCGGTCGATCAGTGTCGCGTGGTGCCGCAGTCGGTGCAGCGCTTCCGCTCGACGGCGTTCGTGTGCCTGCAGTTGTCGCAGGTCCACACGGTCTTCTCGATGGTGCTCATGGGGTCCCGTCCCTCCGTGCCCGGCCGGTGGTCCCGGCCTCGTCGCCGGCGCGCCCGGGATCACCGGGCCGCCGCGCTACCGACGCTAGGTCGGTCGGATGACGGGGAGGTGTCCTGCGGGGTACGACTGGGGGACGGCGGGCACCGCGGGCCCGTCGGGCACCGGCGGGTCAGCGCAGCGAGCCGCAGCCCCCCGCGCCGCAGGCGCAGCCGCCGCACCCGGCCGCCGGGGCCGGCTCCGGCCGGCGGGCGATCCGGGCCATGCCGGCGGCGCCGGCCAGGTTGGCCAGCCCGAGCAGGCCGGCGAGCACCGCAGCGGCGGTGCGACCGGCGCCGAGCAGTTCGTCCACCCCGCCGAGGACGCCGACCCCGACCGCGGCCAGCGCGACGACCGCGGCACCGGCCAGCAGCGGACCGCGGTGGTCGGGCAGCGCGGCGGCGAGCACCGGCAGCACCAGGACCACGGCGACGACGAGGACCCAGCTGGCCGCGGTCAGCGACAGCAGCGCCAGCCCGACGGCCACCAGACCGACCCAGACGGCACCGGCACCGGTGACCGCACCGGCCCGCTCGACCAGGCCGGCCCGCACCCCGCGCAGCACGGCCACGCCGCGCACGACCGCGAAGAGCCCCAGGGCGCCGAGCAGCACCCGCGGGCCGCCGTCGGTCCAGGTCAGCGCCAGCACACCGAGCGCGAGCAGGGCCGCACCGAGGACCGCCATCCGGGGCCACGTCGTCCGGGCCTCCTGCGGCGTGGGCGGGGCGGCAGGGGTCCCGGCCAGCCGGCCGGCGGTCACGGCGTTCGTCACGGCGCCAGTGTCCCCCATCCGGCGCCGGACGCCGCGCGCGCTCCCCCGGCGGCAGTGCGTCCGCTGTGCCACGCTGATCCGTCCACGGGGGGCGATCGCCGAGCGCACGGCGGCAGGAGGAGCGGGTCATGGACACCTCGGGGACGGTCTCGTCGGCCCGGCAGGCAGGTGACAGCGACGGTCTGGAGGCCCTGGCCCGGGTCGGGCTGATCGCCTACGGCATCGTCCACCTGCTGGTCGCCTGGCTGGCGCTGCAGCTGGCCTGGGGCGGCGGCGGGGGCTCGGCCGACCAGTCCGGTGCGATGGCCACGCTGGCCGAGCAGCCCTTCGGCAAGCCGCTGCTGTGGGTGCTGGCCATCGGGCTGCTGGCCCTCGCGGTGTGGCAGCTCGCCGAGCTCTTCCGGCAGGTGCCCGGGCTGCGCGGCTCGGGAGAGCGGAAGAAGAAGGCGGTCACCGGGTCGGCGAAGTCGGTCGCCAAGGCCGCGGTGTACGTCTTCCTCGCGATCACCGCGCTCCGCTTCGCCACCGGCAGCGGTCAGTCCAGCTCCAGCCAGCAGCAGGACACCGTGGCCGGCGTCTTCGGCTGGCCGGGCGGGCGGTTCCTCGTGGGAGCCGCGGCCCTCGTGCTGATCGGCGTCGGCGCCTACCACGTGCGCAAGGGCCTCACGAAGCACTTCCTCAAGGAGATCGACACCGCGCAGGCCTCGGCCGGTGAGCGCCGGCTCATCGAGCGGCTCGGCCAGGTCGGCTACCCGGCCAAGGGGATCGCGCTGGCGCTGGTCGGCGGGCTGGTCGGCTGGGCGGCGGTCACCTTCGACCCGGAGAAGGCCAGCGGGCTGGACGGCGCGCTGCGCACCCTGCTCGACGCCCCGTTCGGCAAGGCGCTGCTCACCGTGGTCGCGCTCGGCATCGCCGCGTTCGGCGTCTTCGCCTTCTTCCGCGCCCGCTACCCGCAGCGCACCTGACCACCGCGCGGGCACCGCGCCGCTCGGGCACGATCGCCCGGTGAACGTCGTCCCGCAGCGCCTGCACGACGCCGTCGCCCGGGCGCGCGAGGTCACCGACCACCCGGTGCTCACCCACCTGGCCCGGGTCGGGCTGGTGGCCTACGGCGTCCTGCACGTGCTGATCGGCTGGCTGGCGTTCCGGATCGCCTGGTTCGTCCAGCCGGCCACCGAGGACGCCGACCAGACCGGTGCGCTGCAGACGGTCGCCTCCTCCCCCGGCGGCCGGGTGCTGCTGTGGGTCATCGGGCTGGGCATGCTGGCGCTGGCGCTGTGGCAGGCCGGTGAGGTGCTGCGCTGGTGGACCGGTCTGCTCTCCCCCGAGCGCCGGCTCCGGGCGGCCGTGGTGTGCGTCAAGTGCGCCGCCAAGGCCACCGTCTACGCCGTCCTCGGGGTCACCGCGCTGTTCTTCGCCGCGGGCGCCGAGTACGACGCCGCCGAACGGTTCCGCGACCTCACCGACGAGACGCTGGAGATCCCCGGCGGGTCGGCGCTGGTCGTCGCCGTCGGGCTGGGCGTGACCGCCGTCGGGCTGTACGTGCTGGTGCGCGGGTTCACCGGCGGGTTCATGAAGGACGTCGACCTGGACGCCGCGCCCGACCGCTGGGAGCCGCTGATCGAGCGGGTCGGGTCGGTGGGCTACGTGGCGAAGGGGATCGCGTTCAGCCTGTCCGGCGGGCTGCTGGTGTACGCCGCGGCCACCCAGGACGTGTCGACCGCGACCGGGCTGGACGGCGCGATGAACGTGATCGCCGCGGTGCCGACCGGGCAGTGGCTGCTCACCGCGGTCGCCGCCGGGTTCGTGCTGTTCGGGTGCTACGCCCTGGCGCGGGCCCGCTACCCCGACCGCGACCCGGCCAGCTGAGCAAGGACCCCGACGATGACCATCTCCGGGGTCGTGCGGGGCCCGGAGATGGCCATCTCCGGGGTCAGGTGCCGTGCAGGAGGGCGGCGCAGCGGGTGAGGACCTGGTCCAGTGCTGCGGCGGCGACCGGGGAGAGCGCCACCAGGTGGGCGAACCCGTGCGGCAGGCCGGCCAGGTCCAGCCACTCCGCGTCGGTGCCGGCCGCCCGCAGCGCCTCGGCGTAGGCGCGTCCCGAGTCGTGCAGCGGGTCGACCCCGGCGGTGACCACCAGCGCCGGCGGCAGGCCGGAGAGCTCCCCCTCGGCCGGGCTGATCCGCGGGTCGCCCAGGTCGGTGCCTCGCGGCACGTAGCCGCGGGTGTACCAGGCCATGTCCGACAGCGAGAGGAACGGCAGGTGGCCGAACGCGCGCACCGACGGCTGGTCGGCACCGCGGGCGACGTTGGGGTAGAGCAGCAGCTGCGCGGCCGGCTGCGGGCCGCCCTGGTCGCGCAGCTGCTGGCAGACGACCGCGGCCAGGTTGCCGCCCCCGCTGTCGCCCGCGACGGCGACCCGGGCCGGGTCCCCACCCAGCGCGGCCGCGTTCTGCAGCGCCCAGCGGGTGGCGGCCACGGCGTCCTCGACGGCGGCCGGGAAGGGGTGCTCGGGTGCCCGGCGGTACTCGACCGAGACGACGACCGCCGGGATGCCGGCGGCCAGCCGCCGGGCCAGCCCGTCGTACCCGGCCGCGCTGCCGAGGGTCCAGCCCCCGCCGTGCAGCAGGACGACGGTGGCGCCGCGCGGATCGGCGGGGCGGTGCACCCGGCCGCCGTCCGGCAGCTCCTCGACCGCCACCGCCGGCCCCCCGGCCAGGCCCGCGGCCAGCAGCGCGGCGAACCGGCTGCGCGCGCGGTCCAGGCCGACCTCGCGAGCCGGCGGGGTGGTCAGCTCGGCGAGCTCGGGCAGCAGCGCGACGAACTCGGGGTGCAACTGCGGTGGGACGTCGTCCATCGGGCCGTCCTGGCCCAGCCGCTCAGTCGTCGAGGACGGTGAAGACGGTCCAGAGCCCGGTGATCTGCAGCGGGCGGACGACGGCGCGGGTGGTGCCGCACCGCATCTGCAGCACCCGGCCGGCGGCCACGGCCGCCCGGTGGGCGGTCGCGAGGGCCGAGAGCCCGGCGGAGTCGAGGAAGGTGACCTCGCGGAGGTCGACCTCGACGGTGGTCTCACCCGGCCGGGCGAGCACCTCGAGCAGGCAGTTGCGCAGGCCCGGGGCGGTGGTGGAGTCGACCTCGCCGCTCACCGAGACGGTGGTGCCCGTGGACGACGTCGCGGCGCGGACGTCGATGCGGGTCGGGTCGATGTCGATGGGGAGTGCGGTCATGGGAACCTCCGGCGGACCGTCGTGGCCGGGGCAGCGACCCCGACCTCGTGCGCCGAGCAGACGTGCACTCGGTCGCGGCTGGTGGTTGAACCGCGACACAGACGCTAGAGACCGCAACCGTTGTGCACAAGGGGTCCTCGGCGTGGCGGCCCCGCCACGCCGGGTGCGCGACACCCCTGTGGCGGGCGTGTCAGCCCCAGACCTCCTGCGCGGTCTCGACCACGAGCTCCAGCTTCGCGATCTGGTCGTCCCGGGTCAGCGCGTTGCCCTCGACGGTCGAGCTGAACCCGCACTGCGGGGAGAGCGCCAGCTGCTCCAGGGGCACGAACTCGGCCGCCTCGTCGATGCGCCGCTTCAGGTCGTCCTTGCTCTCCAGGTCCGGGCGCTTGGTGGTGACCAGCCCGAGGACGACGCGCTTGCCCGGCGGCACGAACCGCAGCGGCTCGAAGGTGCCCGAGCGGGCGTCGTCGAACTCCAGGAAGAACCCGTCGACGTCCAGCCCGCCGAACAGCGCCTCGGCGACGAAGTCGTACCCGCCCTCGGCGGCCCACGAGGAGCGGAAGTTGCCGCGGCACAGGTGCGTGGTGACCGTCAGCCCCTCGGGCCGGTCGGTCAGCGCGGCGTTGATCTGGCGGATGTAGCGCTCGTGCTGGTGCTCGGCGTCCCGGCCCTGCCCGGCCAGCTCCGCCCGCTGCGCGGGGTCGTTGAGGTAGGCCAGGCTGGTGTCGTCGAGCTGCAGGTAGCGGCAGCCCCGCGCGGCGATGCCCTGCACCTGCTGGCGGTAGGCCGCCGACAGCGCGTCCCAGAAGGAGTCCTCGTCCGGGTAGACCGCCGGGTCGATCGCCGCCGCACCGCCGCGGTAGTGGACCATCGAGGGCGAGGGGATCGTCAGCTTCGCCGTCTGCTGCTCGCTGACCACCGACTGCAGGAAGTCGAAGTCGGCGCCGAAGATCGGCTGGTCGATCGACAGCGGCCCGTCGACGTGCAGCCCGGCCGGGGCCCAGTCGATCGACCCGTCCGCGTTGGTGAAGTGGACCGTGCGGCCCTCGCCGGCGACCTTGCTGATGCCGCCGATCGCGTAGATGAAGTCCATGTGCCAGGTCGCGCGGCGGAACTCGCCGTCGGTCGCCGTCGCGAGGCCGACGTCGCCCTGCAGCCGGACGGCCTCGACGATCGCCTCGTCCTCGATGCCGCGCAGCTCGGCGTCGTCCAGCCGGCCGGCGGCGTGCCGGGCGCGGGCGTCGTGCAGCGCCTGCGGGCGGAGGAGGCTGCCGACGTGGTCGGCGCGGAACGGTGGGCCGGAGAGGTCGGGCATGCCCCGAGCATGCCCCGCGGAGGCCGCACAGGGAACACGCGGATACTGGCGGCCATGTCGAAGCGGACGGTCGTCGCCGGGGCCGGCTGGGTGCTGCTCACCGTGCTGGCGTTCCTGGCCGACCCGGTCCTCGGCGCGTGCGTGCTCATCTTCGGTGCCATCGGGGTCGTGGTCGTCCAGCTCTCCAGCAGCTGGGACACCCACCCCGACTTCGAGGCCCGGGAGCTGGAGCGGGCCCGCCGGCGCAAGGCCAAGTGGGAGAAGAACGCCCCCGCCCGGGAGAAGGACGCCGCCCGCTGGGCCGCGCACCAGGCGCGCAAGAACCGCGAGAACGCCTCCTGAGAAAACCGGTCGACGCCTCCCCGGCCGACCCCCTACGGTCCTCGCCATGGGCGACACCTCGCTGCGGCTGCGGCTGCGCACCTCCTGAGCTGATCCGCGGGCGCTGCCGCGCAGCCCCGCCGTCCGCCGGTCCTCGACCGACCGGCCGTGACCGCTCCTCCCCCGTTCCCCGGCGTGCCCGCCGGATGCCGCGGGCGCCCATCACCCCCTCTCGGAGGCACCCCGTGTCACGACCCACCCCTGCCGTCGACGGCGCGGCCGCCCAGGCCCGCGCCCAGCTGGCCGAGGACGACCGCGCCGGATTCGACCGGCTCGTGCACGCCGTCCTGTCCGCCCCCGGCGCCACCAAGCAGCCCGCGCTCGGCGCGGTGTTGCGCAGCCAGCTCCCCGGCACCGCCGGGGTCCGGTGGCTGCACGCCGAGGGCATCTCCCCGATGTCCCGGGCGTCGGCGCTGACCGCCGAGCACTGGCTGTCGCTGCACACGGCGTGGCTGGCGCACGAGCAGGCACCGAGATCCAGCGGCCGGAGCAACGGCCACGGACCGCGGGCGGACAGCCGGCACGGTCACGCACCGGGCGCGCAGGCAGCCCCGCGCTGGTTCTAGAAGGACCCCCTTGCCCCCCGTCCCTCGCAAGCTCGGGGCGGGCCCCTGCAAGGGGGCCGTTCCAGCACCTCACCAAGCTCGCGGCGGGGCCCTGCAGGAGGGCCGCTCCGGCACCTCACCGAGCTCGGGGCGGGACCCTGCACGGGGGCCGACCGTCAGGTCACCGAGTCCTCGGCGGCGAGCTCGGCGGCGCGCTGGGGGTGGCCGAACGCCTCGGCGAGCGCCTGCCGCAGCGGCCAGGCACCGGCCCGCCAGGCCAGTGCCCGGCCCAGCGCGGCGGGTGACCCGTCCACGGCGGCCGGCTCCCCCGGCCACCAGGCCACGGTCCGGCCGCCGGTGACGGTCAGCGACGGGTGGACGGCGACCGACCCGGTCAGCTCGGGCATCCCGAGCCGCGCGGCGGCCAGCCCGGCACCGGGCACCTCCGCCCACGGCACCGTCCGGGCCGCCCGGCTGGTCACCCGGGCGCGGCCGGCCAGCTCGCTGGCCAGCGGAAGGTCGAGCAGGTCGGCCACCGCGCCGGGTGCGCCGCCGGCGGGCACGACGGGCTGGTCGACCAGTGGCTGCAACCACGGTGCGTCCAGGACGACGGCGTCCGTGCTCACCGCGGCCGGCCCGACCCGCACCCGGTCCGGTGGCTGGACGTCCACCCCCTCCAGCGCGGCGGCGAGCTGCGCGTGCACGGTGCGCAGCACGGCGGGCGAGCAGGTGCGCGCCGGGTCTCCGAGCCGGTCGAGCAGGTCCAGCGCGTCCTCGACGTCGGCCAGCACCTCCGCGACCGTCGCCGGCGGCCGGAGCAGCTCGAGCACGTCGTCGGGCAGCTCGGGCACCGCTTCGTACAGTCCCTGCAACTCCGTGCTCTCCGGGTGCCGCAGCCGGTCCGGGCGGCGGCCGTGCAGCACCGGCGAGGTGCGCAGCCACCAGCGCAGGTAGCCGGGGACGACGGTGCCGCCCAGGTCGACGTCGCCCCGGGCCGCGGCGGGCAGCGCGGCGAGCAACGGCAGCGCCCGGTCCCAGTCGCGGACCAGCTCGAGGTCCCGGACGGCGGTCAGCGGCGGCCAGACCGGCGGGGGCGCGTCGGCCGGCAGCCGGTCCAGGACGGCGTCCACCCACTCCTCCACCCGGTCGACGTCCAGCTCGTCGGGGTCCTCGGCGGTCAGCAGCGCGAAGGTGTCCAGCACCCCGACGGCCCGCAGCGCGTCGACGTCCTGGGCCCGGGCGAACTCGGGGTCCAGGACACCGAGCGCCCCGGGGGTGAGCACGTCGGCCAGCGGCGAGCCGGGGCGCACCAGCTCCCCCGCCGGCGCCCAGCCGCCGTCGTCGTCGGGCAGCGCCAGCTCGGCCAGCCAGCTCAGCTCGCCCGGTGCCGGGCCGGCCGCGGCGACCAGGGCCAGCACGGCGAGCGCCAGCGGCTCGACGTCCTCGCCGTCGTCCGCCCGGTCCAGCGAGCTCTCCACGGCGGCCCGGACGTCGGGGTCGGCGAGCACCGCGGCGGCCGTCGCCGGGCGGGCGCCCAACCGCTCGAGCACCCGGTGCGCTGCCCCGCCGACCGCCGCCGGCTGCCCGATCCGCAGGCCGAGCGGGGCCAGCCGTTCCGCCGGGAGGGTGGCGTCGGCCAGCAGCACCCCGGCCGGGCTCTGCGCCGTCCGGCCGTCGGCCAGCGGCACCGGCAGCGCGGCCAGCTCGTCGCGGTCGGCGCCGTCCAGGGCGGTGTAGAGCGCGGCCCACCACTCCCCCGGCCGCTGCACGCCCCGCACGGCCTCGACCACGTCGGCCAGCCCGGCCCGGCGGACGCCGAGCGCGCTGAGCACCGCGGCGTCCGAGCGGCGCGACCACGCGGCCGGCAGCAGCCCCGGCAGCGCACCGACGAGGGCGGCGACCCGCTCCTCGGTCGGGTCGTCGAGCGCGACCGCGCGGTCGGGGCGCAACGCCGGCTCCTCGGGGTCGGCGGCGGGCAGCCACGCCGACCCGCGCAGCCGGGCCAGCACCGCGCGGCAGAGCGCGGCGTCCAGCTCGGCGGCGGCCAGCCCGGTGCGCGGCACGAGCTGCAGCAGCGCCGGGTCGGGCGGCAGGTCGGCCAGCAGCTGCGCGTACCCGTCGGCGGCGACCTCGACCAGCGCGTCGGTGACCGGGCCGGGGGCGACGTGCCGGCGATCGGGGCCCAGCGGGAACGGGGCGACCAGCCGGGCCGGCAGCGACAGCGGCTCGTCGCTGGGCGTCGGGGCGTGCAGCACCTGGCGGCCCGGGAGCGGGCGGGGCCGGTCGCCGTCCACGGGGACCGCCCAGGTGACGGTGTAGCCGCGGCGGTCCCGCTCCTCGACCGGCCGGTCGGCCACCAGCGCCGCGGGCAGCTCCCCGGTGCGCTGGGCGACCCGCCAGGTCGTCGTCCGGTCGCCGTCGCCGAGCACCACGTCCGCTCCCCGCGCGTGTGCGCTGAGCGTCCGGGTGGCGCCGTCCAGGACGACGTCGATCCGGGCCAGCGCGGGCAGCGCGAGCAGCAGCTCGGCGTCCAGGCCGGCGAGCGCGGCCCTGACCTGCTCCCCGGCACCCGGCCGCAGCGGCAGCACGACCTCGGTGGCGAACCCGTCGGCCGGGCGGCCGTCGACGTCGAAGGGCAGCCGGAGGACCGGGACGGCGCCGTCCCGGCGGGCCAGCTCGTCGGCGAGGGCCGGCACCCCCGCGAGGGCGGCGCGGCTCTCGTCGGCGCTGAACCGGACGCAGCGGTCGGTGGAGAGGACGGCGGGTGCGTCGCTGACGGTCAGGACGGCGGCGAAGCCGACGCCGAACCGGCCGACGCTGCCGTCGGCGCCGCGCTTGGCCGAGGCGCGGAGGGTGGCGAGCGCCTGCACCCCGTCGTCGTCCAGCGGGGCGCCGGTGTTGGCCGCGCGGAGGGTGCCGCCGTCCAGCTCGAGCCGCAGGTGCCCGGGCAGGCCGACCCGGGCGGCGGCGTCGGCGGCGTTCTGCGCCAGCTCGACCAGCAGCCGGTCGCGGTAGCCGCCGCGGACCAGGTCCTCCTCGGCGTTGGCGTCCTCGCGGAAGCGGGCCGGGGAGTCGGTCCAGGCGGCCAGCACGCGGCGGCGCAGCTCGGCGGGGTCGGGCACCTGCGCAGCATGCCGGACACCCGCCCGGGACGCCGCCGCCGAACCCGTTGCCCGGGCGCCGCCGGTGCGGTTGGTTGGCGCGGTGGAGGTCCAGGCGGGCGAGGTGCTGGTGCACGCGGTGGAGCACGGGTCCGGCCGGCCGGTGCTGGTGCTGCACGGCGCGGACGTCGACCACCGGGAGGTCGAGGCCTGCTTCGAGCCCGCGTTCGCCGGCACGGCCGGGCTGCGGCGGGTCTACCCCGACCTCCCCGGGATGGGCCGCACCCCGGCCCCGGGGTCGCTGCGCAGCTCCGACGACGTGCTGGCCATGCTGCTCGCCTTCGCCGAGGAGGTCTCGGCCGGGGCGCCGTACCTGCTGGTCGGCCACTCGGCGGGCGGCTACTTCGCCCGGGCGATGGCCGCGCGGCGCCCGGCGCGGGTGGCCGGCCTGGCGCTGGTCTGCCCGCTGCTGCCCGGCGTCCGCGACGTCCCGGAGCACCGCGTTGTCACCGGGGCGGGGCAGCTCGGGGACGACGTCTTCCGCGGCTACTTCGTGCAGCAGACCCCGGAGATGCTCGACCGGTACGAGCGGTACGTCGCCCCGGCGGCCGGGCTCGTCGACCAGGCCGCCATGGCGCGGATCGGCGAGCGGTGGGAGCTCACCGACGGCGGGGCGCCGCCGTACCCGGGGCCGATGCTGGTCGTGGCCGGCCGGTCAGACTCGACGGTCGGGTACGCCGCCGCCGTCGACCTGCTCGGCGCCCACCCGCACGCCTCGCTCGCGGTGGTCGACGACGCCGGCCACGCCCTGCCGCACGAGCAGCCCGACCTGCTGCGCGCGCTCGTCGCCGAGTGGCTCACCCGGGTGGAGCGCGCGCGCTGACGGGTCAGAGGTACTGGCGCACCAGGATCACCGCGACGCAGGCCGGCTTGGTCGAGCCCTCGACCTCGAAGGTCATCGTGGTCTGCAGCTGGATGCCGCCGGCGACGTCGGTCACCGAGTCGATCACCGCTGAGGCGCGCAGCTTGCTGCCCACCGGCACCGGCGAGGGGAAGCGCACCTTGTCGGTGCCGTAGTTGACGCCCATCCCGAAGCCGGTGATCTTCATCAGCTGCGGCATGAACCGCGGCACCAGCGACAGCGTCAGGTAGCCGTGCGCGATCGGGCCGCCGAACGGGCTCTCCTTCTTCGCCCGCTCCACGTCCACGTGGATCCACTGGTGGTCACCGGTGGCCTCGGCGAACTGGTTGACCTGCTCCTGGGTGATCTCCACCCAGTCGGTGGGCCCGAGCTGCTGGCCGGTGAGCGTCTTGGCGCCCTCGACTCCGTCGACGGTGAGCGGGGTGGTCATCGGACCTCCTGGTCGGTGGCGACCAGCGGCGGCTGCTGCCGGTCGGTGCTGGGGTCGGGCGACCCGGTGGCGACCAGCTTGGCCCATGCCAGGTCGGCCTTGCCCGAGGGGCTGCGCTGCAGCTGCTCGGAGATGACGAGGTCGCGCGGGCGCTTGTGGTCGGCCAGCCGCTCGCCGACGAACTCGCGGGCCTCCTCGGTGGTCAGCGTGGCACCGGGGTGCAGCGAGACGACGGCGACGATGCGGGAGCCCCAGCGCTCGTCGGGGGTGCCGACGACCATCGCGTCGCGGACCGCGGGGTGGGTGAGCAGCACCTGCTCGACCTCCTCGGCGAACACCTTCTCGCCGCCGGTGTTGATCACCCGGCTGCCGCGGCCCTGGAAGACGACGGTGCCGTCGGCGTCCAGGCTGGCCATGTCCCCGGGCACCACCCAGCGCCGGCCGTCGAAGTGCTTGAAGACGGCGGCGGTGGCGGCGTCGTCGCCGGCGTAGCCGATGCCGTCCACGGCGGGGGCCGCGAGCATCCCGACCTGGCCCGAACCGGGCACGACGTCCCGGCCCTCCTCGTCGACGATCCGCGCGCCCGGCGCCAGCCGGAACCGGGCGGTCACCACCTCGTCGCCGCGCCGGGTCTCGGCGATGGCGAACGGGCCACCCTCCGACGCCGCCACCGAGTCGCGGATGACGATGTCGGCGTGGTGCAGCAGCCGCTGCTTCACGTCGGCGCTCCAGGTCACGCCCACGCTCAGCATCCGGGTCAGGCTGCTCAGGTCGTAGGGCCGCCCCTCGGCCTCGGCGCGGTCGAGCGCGTCGGCCAGCGGGCGGGCGAACACGTCGCCGACCACGGAGACCACGGTGACCTGCTGCCGGGCGATGGTCGCGGCCAGCTCGTCGGGGTCGTAGCGCCGGGAGGCCAGGTAGACCACCCGGCCACCGGAGACCAGCGCCCCCAGCGAGGTGTACATGCCGGTGCCGTGCATCAGCGGCGGCGCCGGCAGGCAGACCATCGAGTCGCGGTCGAGCCCGATCCGGTGCAGCGCGTCGCGCAGCTCGTCCAGGCTCTCCGGGACGGGCTCGCCGAGCAGCAGGTAGCCGTTGCTGCACACGGTCCGGAACAGCCACGAGTGCGGCGCCCACACGCCCTTGGGCCGGCCGGTCGTGCCGCCGGTGTACATCACCCACCCGTCGTCGCCGCGCTCGATCCGCGGTGCCGGGTCGGTGCGCAGGGCGTCGTCCCACGCGGTGGCCCACCCGGGCACCTCGACCTCGGAGCCGACCTGCACGGCCGTGGTCAACCGGGGCAGGTCCGCGCGGGCCTCGCCCAGCCGGTCGGCCATCGAGGAGTCGTAGACGATCGCCACCGCGCCGGAGTCCGACAGCAACCCGACGAGCTCCTCGCGGCGGTAGCGGTAGTTCACGTTCACCGGCACCGCGCGCACCTTGAGGATGGCGAAGACCACCTCGATGTACTCGACGCCGTTGTAGAGGCCGATGGCCACCCGGTCGTCGTGCCCGACACCGGCCGCGGTCAGGAAGCCGGCGAGCCGGGAGGCGCGCTCGTCGAGCTCCGCCCAGGTGCGGTCGACGTCGCCGTGGCTGACCGCGACCCGCTGCGCCCGCGCGTCGGCGATCGTCTCCAGGACGGTCGCGAAGCTCTCCTTCACTTCGACGCCGGGGCACCCGGGGCGGTCGTGGACCGCCACTCCTGCAACTGCCCGGAGAAGACGCCGCCGGAGAAGGCCTCGGCCAGCGCGTCGGCGTCCCAGCCGCCGTCCCGCAGCTCGGCCGCCACCTCCTTGGGGTGCGACCAGATCGCGATCCGGTCGCCACCGGCGCCGATGGCCTGCCCGGTGATCCCGGCGGCCGCGTCGGAGGCGAGGAACACCACGAGGCCGGCGACGTCGTCGGCGGTGCCCAGACCGCCCTGCCGGACGTCGGCGGGGATCGGCTCGCCGCGGTCGGCGAGCTCGACCAGCTCGGCCATCCCCGGGATGGTGGCGGCCATCCGGGTGAGCGCGACCGGGATGACGCCGTTGACCGTGGTGCCGCTGCGCTCGAGCTCGGCGGCCCAGGTGCGCACCAACCCGATGATGCCGGCCTTGGACGCGGTGTAGCCGGTCTGCCCGAAGCTGGCCCGCTGCCCGGCCGGCGACCCGATCAGGATCAGCCGCCCGTTGCCGCCCTGCTCCTTGAACTGCCGGGCGGCGGCGCGGCCGCAGGTGAAGGTGCCGCGCAGGTGGGTCTGCACCACCACGTCGAAGTCCTCGTCGGCCATCTTCAGCAGCGTGCGGTCGCGCAGCACCCCGGCGTTGGTGACCATGACGTCGAGCCGGCCGAACTCGGCCACGGCCTTTCCGACCACCGCGTCGGCGCCCTCCGTCGAGCCCATCGCCGAGCCCTCGGCCACCGCGGAGCCACCGGCGGCGACGATCTCGGCCACCACCTCCTGGGCCACCTCGAGGTCGAGGTCGTTGACCACGACCGCGGCGCCGGCCCGGGCCAGGGCCTGCGCGTAGGCGCGGCCGAGACCACGACCGGCTCCGGTGACGACGGCGACCTTGCCCGACAAGTCCATGAACGCTCCTCTGCGCGGCCCGCGCGGGCCGACGCCCCGATGCTGGTGACGCGCGCCACGCGAGCGCAACGACCGCATCCGCCCCACGGAAGGCCCTGCGCGTCGCGCCGCCCGGCTACCGGTGGGTAACCTGCGGCACATGCCGCTCAGCGAGGAGTTGGACAGCGTCTCGGGCACCACCGCCGGGACCGTGGACCGCCACGGCACGGCGGGCACCTTCGAGTCGACCAACCCGGCCACCGGCGCGGTCGTGGGGGTCTTCCCCGTGCACGACGCCGACGCCGTCCGGGAGACCGTCGAGCAGGCCCGCGCGGCGGCCGAGCGCTGGGCCGCCCTCGGGTTCGCCGAGCGGCGGCTGCGGCTGGCCGCCTTCCGCGGGTACCTGGCCCGGCGCGTGCACGAGCTCGCCGACCTGGTGCACCGGGAGAACGGCAAGCCGCACGACGACGCCATCCTCGAGATCACCCTGGCCATCGACCACCTCGCCTGGGCGGCGGCGCACGCGCCGAGGACGCTCGGCCCGAGGCGGGTGCGGCCGGGGCTGCTGGCCGCCAACCAGGCCGCGTACCTGGAGTACCAGCCGCTCGGCGTGGTCGGCGTGATCGGCCCGTGGAACTACCCGGTGTTCACGCCGATGGGCTCGATCGCCTACGCGCTGGCCGCCGGCAACGCCGTCGTCTTCAAGCCCAGCGAGTTCACCCCCGCCGTCGGCGCCTGGCTGGCCGCGGCGTGGCGGGCCGCCGTCCCCGACGTCGCCGACGCCTTCCAGCTGGTCACCGGGTACGGCGAGACGGGCGCCGCGCTGTGCCGGGCCGGCGTGGGCAAGCTGGCCTTCACCGGCTCCGCCGCGACCGGCCGGAAGGTGATGGCCACCTGCGCGGAGACGCTCACCCCGGTGCTCATGGAGCTCGGCGGCAAGGACGCGATGATCGTCGACGACGACGCCGACGTGGTCGCCGCCGCCGACGCCGCCGTGTGGGGCGCGATGAGCAACGCCGGGCAGACCTGCATCGGCATCGAGCGCGTCTACGCGACCAGCGCCGTCTACGACCGGTTCGTCAGCGAGGTCACCCGCCGGGTCGGCGACCTCGACCCCGGCTCGCACGAGCGCGCCACCTACGGCCCGATGACGATGGCGTCCCAGACCGACGTCGTCCGGCGGCACGTGGCCGACGCGGTCGCCGCCGGTGGCACCCTCGCGGCCGGCGGCACGGTGGACGGCGGCTACGTCGCCCCGACCGTGCTGCTCGACGTGCCGGAGAGCTCGGCGGCCGTGCGCGAGGAGACCTTCGGCCCGACGCTGACCATCACCCGGGTCGCCGACGCCGAGGAGGGCCTGACCCGGGCGAACGCCAGCTCGATGGGGCTGGGCGGCTCGGTGTTCAGCGGCTCGACGGCGAGGGCCATGGACCTCGCCCGCCGGATGCGCAGCGGGATGACCGCGATCAACTCGGTGCTGACCTTCGCCTCGGTGCCCGCGCTGCCCTTCGGCGGGGTCGGCGAGAGCGGCTTCGGCCGGATCCACGGCGAGGACGGCCTGCGCGAGTTCTCCCGGGCCAAGGCCATCACCCGCCAGCGCTTCCCGCTGCCGGTCGACCTGCTCAGCTTCAGCCGCCCCGCCGCCGCCTTCGACGCGCTGGCCCGGGTCACCGGCCTGCTGCACGGCCGGCACCGGTGAGCGACGAGTTCGACGTCGTCGTCGTCGGCGCGGGCTCGGCCGGCTGCACGCTGGCCGGCCGGCTGACCGAGGACCCCGCGCTGCGGGTGCTGGTGCTGGAGGCCGGCGGCAGCGACGACGTCCTGGAGGTGCAGGTCCCGGCGGCGCTGTACAAGGTCTGGCGCACCCGGCGGGACTGGAACTACGCCACCGACCCGCAGCCGGGGCTGGGCGGCCGGGAGCTGTTCTGGCCGCGGGGCAAGCTGCTGGGCGGCTCGTCGTCGATCAACGCGATGATCTACGTCCGCGGTGCGGCAGCCGACTACGACGAGTGGGCCGAGCTCACCGGCGACCCCGCGTGGTCCTACGCCGAGGTGCTGCCGCTGTTCCGCCGCGGCGAGGACAACTCCCGCGGCGCCGACGAGTTCCACGGCACCGGTGGCCCGCTGCGGGTGGAGGACCTGCGCTCCCCGCACCGCTGGACGACCGCCGTCGTCGACTCCGCCGTGGCCGCCGGCCACCCCCGCAACCGCGACTTCAACGGGGCACGGCAGGAGGGCGTGGGCACCTACCAGGTCACCCAGAAGCGGGGACGCCGCTGGTCGGCCGCCGACGCCTACCTGAAGCCCGTGCTGGACCGGCCGAACCTCACCGTGCGCACCGGCGCCCAGGTCACCCGGGTGCTGGTCGAGGCCGGCCGGGCGACCGGCGTGGAGTACCTGCACGGCGGACGGCGGCGGACCGCGCACGCCGGCGCCGAGGTGGTGCTGGCCAGCGGGGCGATCAACTCCCCGCAGCTGCTGATGCTCTCGGGCATCGGGCCGGCCGACCACCTGCGCTCGGTGGGCGTCGACGTCGTCCACGACCTGCCCGGGGTCGGCGGCGGGCTGCAGGACCACCCGCTGGTGCCCACCATCTGGCACGTCCGGTCGGGGCGGTCGCTGTTCCGGGCAGAGTCGCCGTCGGGGTACGCGCAGTGGTTCGGCGCCCGCCGCGGGCCGCTGACCTCCAACCTCGCCGAGGCCGGGCTGTTCACCCGCAGCGACGCCTCGCTCGCCGAGCCCGACCTGCAGCACCACTTCCTGCCGGTCAAGTTCTGGCGGCAGGCGGAGGTCGACCCCGACGTCGACGCGTTCACCGCCGCGACCGTGCTGGTGCACGTGCACTCCCGCGGCTCGGTGCGGCTGCGCTCGGCCGACCCGACCTGGGCGCCGTCCATCGACGCCGGCTACCTCACCGACCCCCGCGACCTCGAGGCGCTGGTGACCGGGATGGAGCGCGCCCGGGACATCGCCTCGGTCGGCCCGCTGGCCCGGGTGCTCGCCGACGAGTGGTCACCGGGCGGCACCGTGCGCGGCCGCGCAGCGCTGGGGGCGAAGGCCCGGGAGACGCTGGAGTCGCTGTACCACCCGGTCGGCTCCTGCCGGATGGGCACCGACGACCAGGCGGTCGTCGACCCGCAGCTCCGGGTGCACGGCATCGCAGGGCTGCGGGTCGTCGACGCCTCGGTGATGCCGACGTTGGTGCGGGGCAACACGAACGCCCCGACGATCATGATCGCCGAGCGCGCGTCCGACCTGGTCAAGGCCGAGCTCGGCGCCCGGACCACCACCGTCCCGGCCTAGCGCGCTCCACCTCCCGCGGCCCTGCGCGGTTTCGCGCGTCCAAGCACGCGTACTTGTTCGCGCGAAACCGCAGGAGGGGCCGTCAGCCGTGGGCCTGGTCGGCGGCGGCGGGGACGGGCTCGACCGGCAACGTGGTCCCGGTGACCGACGCCGGGGCGCGGCGGATGGAGATGGACAGCGCCGCCGCCACCAGGCACAGCGCCGCGGCGGCGTACCAGGCGCCGTCGTAGGAGCCGGTGACGTCGCGGACCACGCCGGCGCCGAACGCGGCGATCGCGGCGCCGACCTGGTGCGCGGCGAACACCCAGCCGAAGACCACCGGCGCCCGCGAGCCGAAGTACTGCCGGCACAGCGCCAGCGTGGGCGGCACGGTCGCCACCCAGTCCAGGCCGTAGAAGACGATGAACGCGATCATCGACGCCTGCACGTCGGTGCCGAACAGCTGCGGCAGCAGGAACAGCGACATCCCGCGCAGCCCGTAGTAGGCCAGCAGCAGCAGCCGGGGGTCGACCCGGTCGGTGAGCCAGCCGGAGAAGATCGTGCCGGCGACGTCGAAGACGCCGACCACGGCGAGCAGCCCAGCGGCGGTGGTCACCGGCATGCCGTGGTCGTGCGCGGCGGGGATGAAGTGCGGCTGCACCAGCCCGTTGGTCGAGGCCCCGCAGATCAGGAACCCGCCGGCCAGCAGCCAGAACGGCCGGGTCCGCACCGCGTCGGCCAGCCCGCGCAGCGCCGTCCGCGCAGGGTTCCCGCCGACCGGGTCGACGTCGTCGGCCGCCGTCCCGCCGTAGGGCGCGACCCCGAGGTCGCGCGGCCGGTCGCGGAGCAGCCACACCACGAAGGGCACGACGGCGAGCGCCGCCGCCGCGGTGCCCAGCGCCGCCGGGCGCCAGCCCCAGCGCTCGTCCACCACCGCCACGACCGGGAGGAACACCAGCTGACCGGTGGCCCCCGCCGCGGTGAGCACGCCGGAGACCAGCCCGCGCCGCTCGACGAACCAGCGGCCGGTCACCGTCGCGACCAGCGAGAGGGCCATCGAGCCGGTGCCCAGGCCGACCAGCACGCCCCAGCAGAGGATGAGCTGCCAGCTCGCCGTCATGAACACCGTCGCCCCGCTGCCGGCCGCGACGACCAGCAGCGCTGTCACCACCACGCGGCGGATGCCGAACCGGTCCATCAGCGCCGCGGCGAACGGCGCGGTGAGCCCGTAGAGGGCCAGGTTGATCGCGACGGCGGCGGAGATGGTCGACAGCGACCAGCCGAACTCCTCGTGCAGCGGGTCGATGAGCACCCCGGGCACGGCGCGGAAGGCAGCGGCACCGATCAGCGCCACGAAGGTCACCCCGGCGACCCACCAGGCGGGGTGCACCCGGTGGGTGCGGGGCGGCAGGACGGTGGTCACGGCAGGAGATGCTCCCGGCCGGACGACGGCCGAGCCAGTGGCCCGACGGCCAGCATGTGCAAGGATCCGGCCATGCCCGCGCCGACGCCGCACGAGGTCGCCGTCCTCGCCCTGGAGACCACCGTCGCCTTCGAGCTGGGCCTGCCGCACGCCTTCCTCGGCGGCGCGGTCGACGCCGACGGGCACCCCCTGTACCGGGTCCGCGTCGCCTCCGAGGACGGCGCCCCGGTGCGCACGAGCGCCGGCTACCTGGTGCAGCCCGACCACGACCTCCGCCTGCTCGAGACGGCGGACACCGTCGTCGTCCCCGGGATCTACGGCGGGCCGCAGTACGACGGCCGCGGCCTCTCCCCCACCCTCGGCGACGCGCTGACCCGGGCCGCCGGGCACGCCCGGATGGTCTCCATCTGCACCGGCGCGTTCGTGCTGGCCGCCGCCGGGCTGCTCGACGGCCGGCCGGCGACCACCCACTGGATGCACGCCGCCGCCTTCACCGGCTTCTTCCCCCAGGTCGACCTGGACGCCGACGTGCTGTTCGTCGACGACGGCGACGTGCTCACCTCGGCCGGCAACGCCGCGGGAATCGACCTGCTGCTGCACCTGGTGCGGCGCGACCACGGCAGCGACGTGGCCAACAGCGTCGCCCGCCGCCGGGTGGTCTCGCCGTGGCGGGAGGGCGGCCAGTCGCAGTTCATCGAGCGGCCGCTGCCCGACCCCGCCGACACCGGGACGGCGGACACCCGGGCCTGGGCGCTCACCCGCCTCGGCGAGCCGCTGACCCTGGCCGAGCTCGCCGGGCACGCGCGGATGAGCGTGCGCACCTTCACCCGCCGGTTCCGCCAGGAGACCGGGCTCAGCCCGCAGCGGTGGCTGACCCAGCAGCGGGTGGCGCTGGCCCGACGGTTGCTCGAGTCGACCGACACCCCGGTCGAGCGGGTCGCCACCGAGGCCGGGTTCGGCACCACCGCCTCGCTGCGCCAGCACCTGCACGCGGCCATCGGGGTGGCCCCGCTGACCTACCGGCGCACCTTCCGCGGCTCCGCCCCGGCCAGCGGGGCGCCCACCCCCATGTGACGAGGGACTCCTCCGCCTCCCCGCGCAGCGGTACCCCGTCTGGCAGAGTGGACATCACCGGCGCCGCCCCCTGCTCATCCGAGAGCGGGTGGACTCGACGTCGGCGCGAGGCTGCGCCACCGAGGCGCGCCGGCGACCCGACGTCCATCCCGGACGAGCGATGCGGCCCCACCGTGGCGGCCCCGCACCCGGTGGGCCGACGGTGGCCACCGGACTGTTGAGGAACCGACCGTGACCAGCTCGACCACCCCTGCCCAGAACGACAGCGCTGACCGCCCGCGCCGTCGCGCCACCCGCCCGGCCGCCGCCCCCACGGGCAGCGCCGGCTCCCCCGCCTTCCGCAGCACGCCCACCGCCGCCACCCCCTCCGGTGACGGCGACGCCAACCGCCGCCGTCGCGGTGGCCGCGGCCGCGGCACCGGCCCCCGCCCCGAGGGCCAGCAGTCCGCCCCGCGCACCGACGAGCGCGTGCCGGTCGCCCCGGTCGTGCCCGTCGGCGACGTCGCCACCGTGCTGCCCACCGACACCACGTTCGAGGCGCTCGGCGTCCCGGCGCCGCTGGTCGAGGTGCTCACCGCCAGCGGCATCACCGCCCCGTTCCCGATCCAGGTCGCGACCCTGCCCGACACCCTGGCCGGCCGTGACGTGCTCGGCCGCGGCCGCACCGGCTCGGGCAAGACGCTGGCCTTCAGCATCCCGCTGGTCGCCCGGCTCGCCACCTCTCCCAGCAAGCGGCAGCCCAAGCGGCCGCGCGCGCTGATCCTGGTGCCGACCCGCGAGCTGGCCAACCAGGTCGCCGCGGTCGTCGACCCGCTGGCCCGCGCGCTGGGCATGCGGACCGCCGTCGTCTTCGGCGGCGTCGGCCAGAACCCGCAGGTGCAGGCGCTCGCCGGCGGCATCGACGTGCTCATCGCCTGCCCCGGCCGGCTCGAGGACCTCATCCAGCAGGGCCACGCCGACCTGGGCGCCGTCGAGATCACCATCCTCGACGAGGCCGACCACATGGCCGACCTGGGCTTCCTGCCCGGCGTGAAGCGGCTGCTCGACCGCACCCCGAAGGTCGGCCAGCGGCTGTTGTTCTCCGCCACCCTGGACAACGGCGTCGACGTGCTGGTCAAGCGCTACCTCGACCGGCCCACCACGCACTCGGTCGACCCGGCCGTCGCGCCGGTCTCGACGATGACCCACCACGTGTTCCGGGTCGACGCGGCCGACAAGGGCCAGATCGTCAAGGAGCTCGCCTCCGGGCTGGGCCGCACGGTGATGTTCACCCGCACCAAGCACCAGGCCAAGAAGCTGGCCAAGCAGCTCACCGCCGCCGGGGTGCCGGCCGTCGACCTGCACGGCAACCTCAGCCAGAACGCCCGCGAGCGCAACCTCGAGGCGTTCAGCAACGGCGAGACCCGGGTGCTGTGCGCGACCGACATCGCCGCCCGCGGCATCCACGTGGACGACGTCGCGATCGTCGTGCACGTCGACCCGCCGGCCGAGCACAAGGCGTACCTGCACCGCTCCGGCCGGACGGCGCGCGCCGGTGCCGGCGGCATCGTGGTCACCATCGCCACGCCCGACCAGGCCGCCGAGGTCCGCACGCTGGCCCGCCAGGCCGGCATCACCCCGGAGGTCTCGGCGATCAAGCCGGGTGCCCGGGAGATCGTCGCGCTGACCGGCCCGGTCGCCCCCTACGTCGAGCCCGCCCCGGTCGCGGCCCCGCAGCCGCAGGGTGCCGGAGGTGGCGCCAACGGCGGCCGCCGTCGTCGCAGCGGTAGCGGTGGCGGCGCATCGTCCGGCTCGTCGGGCCAGGCGTCGTCCGGCGGTTCCGGCCGCGGCTCGGGTCGTCCGGCCGGTCCGGCGCGCACCCGCGCCGAGCTCGCCGCGCGGGCCGGCCAGGCGCCGAGCGGGGCCGGCCGGGGCCGCGGCCGCTCCGGCCGCTGACCGCTCGCTGATCACCACGCGCTGGTGGTCGTCACCCGCATCGGGGGACGACCACCAGCGCGTTCTCGTCGGGCGGGCTCCCGGTCGGGGCCGGGCACTGCACTCGGAGGCGGTGGCCGACGGACCGCAGGCAGTACCCTCCCGGTCCAGCCGGGGCCCGGCCACCAGGAGGACCGGCGGAGGTCGAGGGATGAGCGAGCAGCGGACGATCGCCTGCGGTGAGCACGGCGCGAGCCCACCGGCGTTCCTCTGCGGCCACCTGTTCGACTCCGTCTCGCCCGTCGGCGTGGTGACGAGCACGGACGCGGTCGAGCCGGGCGACCGGCCGGGGGCCTGGTGCGAGTCCTGCGATGCGGCGCTGGTGCAGCAGGGCGAGTGGAACGACGAGTCGGAGCGCGACCTCGATCTGCGCGCCGTGTGCGTCCGGTGCTGGGACGACATCGTGGCCCGCAACCAGCGGTGACCACATCCGCCGGCGTCCAGGGCCGCTCCGGCGGGGCCACCCGGCCGGCGGGGAGCCGGCGACCCGACCTCGCGCCCTGGACGGCGACGGACGAGGATGGTCATTGAGCACTGCACCATCCCCGTCGCCAGTGAGGTACCCCATGCGCCTGCCCATCACCCCCAGCGAGATCGCCCCGCGGATCGCCACCGGTGCGTTCATCCTGAACTCCGGTCTCGGCAAGCGCGCCGCCGACGAGGGCACCGCGGCCGGTCTGCACGGCTTCGCCGCCGGCACCTACCCGTTCCTCAAGAACGTCCCGCCGACCACCTTCGCCAAGGCGCTGTCGACCGCCGAGATCACCATCGGCTCGCTGCTGCTCACCCCGTTCGTGCCCACCGCCGTCGCCGGCGCGGCGCTCACCGGGTTCTCCGGCGGGCTGCTCGGCCTGTACCTGCGCACCCCGGGCATGACCAAGCCCGGCAAGAGCGTCGCCCCGACCCAGGACGGGCTGCCGATCGCCAAGGACGTGTGGATGCTCGGCATCGGCATCGGCCTGCTCACCCAGGCGCTCGTCGGCCGCCAGGAGCGGGCCGCGAAGTCCAGCCGGAAGAGCCGCAAGGCCAAGGCACTGCTCGGCTGACGGCGCGGCCCGCTACGACAGGGCCGCCAGCACCTCGCGGACCAGCCGGGCGACGTCGTCCGGCCTGGTCTGCGGGGTCATGTGCGCCGCGCGGGGCAGCTCGACCAGCCGTCCGCGCGGCGCGCAGCCGGCCAGGTGCGCGGCCCAGTCGTGCGGGCACAGCGCGTCCCGGTCCCCGCGGACGACGACGACCGGCACCGGCACCCGGCGCAGCCGCTCGTCGACCCGGTCACCGGCGACCTGCCGCCACAGCGCCGTCATCGCCCGCGGCCCGGTGCGCAGCCACTGCGCCAGCACCAGCGGCGCCTGCCACCACGGCTCCCAGACCGCGGTGCGCACCCAGCGGGCCGCGAGCACCCGGAGCCGGCGCATCCGCGGGTCGGTGGTCGGGCCGAGCAGCACGACGCCGACGACCCGCGGGTCCCGCTCGGCCGCCGCGACGACGACCTGGCAGCTCTGCGAGTGCCCCACCAGCACCACGGGGTGTGACGGGAGCGCCGCGAGCAGCTGCGCGGTGAGCTCGTCCAGCGTGCCGACCGGGCGGCGCAGCCCCATCCCGGGCAGAATGGCCACCGCCCCGCCGATGCGCTGACGCAGCCGCGCGGAGGACCGCTCGTCCAGGCCCAGCCCGGGGACGAGCACGATCCCGGGAACAGCCGCGGCCCGCTCAGCGCTGTCCTGGGTGGAGCTCACCAGCACCTCCGGGGTGGGGTGAGCGCAAGGACCCACAGTGCGGTGGGATGATGAGTCATCATGACGACATATCAGGAGGCACCGTGACCACCGCGACCCAGCCCACCGGACAGCGACCGAGGGTCGTCATCGTCGGGTCGGGGTTCGGCGGTCTCTTCGCCGCCCAGCGGCTGAAGAAGGCCCCTGTCGACATCACGCTCATCGGCAAGACCACGCACCACCTCTTCCAGCCGCTGCTCTACCAGGTCGCCACGGGCATCCTCTCCGAGGGCGAGATCGCCCCGGCCACCCGGGAGATCCTCGCCAAGCAGGACAACGCCCGCGTGGTGCTCGGTGAGGTCACCGACATCGACCTGGTGGCGCGCACCGTCACCTCCGTCGTCCTCGGCCGCACCACGGTGCACGAGTACGACGAGCTGATCGTCGCCGCCGGCGCCGGCCAGTCGTACTTCGGCAACGACCAGTTCGCCGAGTTCGCCCCGGGCATGAAGAGCATCGACGACGCCCTCGAGCTGCGCGGCCGGATCTTCGGCGCCTTCGAGCTGGCCGAGCTGGCCACCGACCCGGCCGAGATCGACCGGCTGCTCACCTTCGTCGTCGTCGGTGCCGGCCCGACCGGTGTCGAGATGGCCGGCCAGATCGCCGAGCTGGCGCGCCGCACCCTCAAGCGCGACTTCCGCACGATCGACCCGACCAGCGCCCGGGTGATCCTGCTCGACGCCGCCCCCAAGGTGCTGCCGCCCTTCGCCGACTCCCTCGGGCAGAACGCGCACAAGCGGCTCAACGAGATCGGCGTCGAGGTCCAGCTCGGCGCGATGGTCACGAACGTCGACGCCGACGGGATCGTGGTCAAGGACGGCGACGGCCACGAGCGCCGGATCCACTCCGCCACCAAGATCTGGGCCGCCGGTGTGCAGGCCAGCCCGCTCGGCAAGATGCTGGGCGAGCAGTCCGGTGCCGCCGTCGACCGTGCCGGCCGGGTCTCGGTCGAGCCCGACCTGACGCTGCCCGGCCACCCCGAGGTGCACGTGGTCGGCGACATGATCTCGCTCAACCGCCTGCCGGGTGTCGCCCAGGTCGCGATCCAGGGTGGCCGCTTCGCCGCCGACGCCGTCAAGGCGCGCGTCGCCGGCCGGCCCACCAAGCCCGAGTTCCACTACCACGACAAGGGCAGCATGGCGACGGTCGCCCGTTTCTCCGCCGTCGCCGACCTGGGCAAGCTGAAGTTCACCGGCTTCATCGCCTGGGTGATGTGGCTGGTCGTGCACATCTTCTACGTGGTCGGCTTCAAGAGCCGCTTCACCACCGCCCTGGGCTGGGCGGTGAGCTTCCTGGGCCGCGGCCGGGGGCAGCGCACGGCGACCCAGCAGCAGGTGTACGGCCGGCTGGCCCTGGAGGAGCTGGGGTCGGCGTTCGAGGTCTCCAAGACCGGCGGCCCGAAGGACGACCTGGTGTCGGTGGACGCCACCGGGCGCAAGTCCGCCTGACGCCCCTGGCGACGACGACGGCCCGGCCCCCGCAGCTGCGGGGGCCGGGCCGTCGTCGTCGTGGGGTCAGAACGGGTAGGCCGGCAGGTCACCCCGCAGCGTCACCCACTGCGTCTCGGTGAAGGCCTCGATGTTGGCCTGCGGGCCACCGTGCCGGGAGCCGGTGCCCGAGGCGCCGACGCCGCCGAACGGGGCGACCGCCTCGTCGTTCACCGTCTGGTCGTTGATGTGCACCAGGCCGGCCGGGATGCGCTCGGCCAGCTGCAGCCCGGCGTAGACGTCGCGGGTCAGGATCCCCAGCGAGAGCCCGTACTCGGTGCCCGCGGCCAGCGCGGCGACCTCGTCGACCGAGGAGAACGGGGTCACCGGGGCGACCGGGCCGAAGATCTCCTGCTGGTAGGCCGGGGCGTGCACCGGGACGTCGCCCAGCACGGTCGGCCGGTAGAACAGCCCCTCGTAGGTGCCGCCGGTGCGCACCGTGGCGCCGGCCTCCACGCTGGAGGTGACCAGGCCGTGCACCCGGTCGCGCTGCCCGGCGTCGATGATCGGGCCGAGCGCCGCCTGGTCCCGGAACGGGTCGCCCACCGGGAGGTCCTTCACCTTGTCGGCGAGCACCTGGGTGTACTCCTCGGCGATCGAGGCGTGCACCAGGTGCCGGCTGGTCGCCATGCAGATCTGCCCGGAGTGGGCGAAGGTGCCCCACGCGCCGACCGAGGCGGCCGCGGTGACGTCGACGTCGCCCATCACGATGAGCGCGGAGTTGCCGCCCAGTTCCAGGTGCGCCCGCTTGAGGTGCTGCCCCGCCAGCGCGCCGACCGCGCGGCCGGCCTTCGTCGAGCCGGTGAAGGCGATGACCCGGACGGTGGGGTCGACGACGAGCGCCTCCCCGACGTCGGCGCCACCGGGGAGCACCTGGAACACCCCGGCCGGGACGCCGGCCTCGGCGAACACCCGGGCGAACACCGCGCCACCGGAGATCGCCGTGCGCGGGTCCGGCTTCAGGATCACCGCGTTCCCCAGCGCCAGCGCCGGGGCGATCGCCCGGATGGCCAGGATGGTGGGCACGTTGAACGGGGCGATGACACCGACGACGCCGGCCGGCACCCGGCGGGCGAAGGACAGCCGGGGCGATCCGGAGCGCAGCAGCTCACCGTAGGGGTGCGACGGCAGCGCGGAGGCCTCGTAGCACTCCTGCGCCGAGGTGTGCACCTGGAAGTCGCCGAAGGGCTGGATCGCCCCGGACTCCCGGGCCAGCCAGCCCTTGATCTCCTCGGCGTTCGCGGTCAGCAGGTCACCGGCCCGGCGGAGCACCGCCGCCCGCTGCTCGAAGGGCAGCGCCGCCCACTCGCGCTGGGCCTGGACCGCCCGGGCGCCGGCCTTCTCCACGTCGGCCGGGGTGGCCTGACCGACCTCGCCCAGCTGCTCGCCGGTGGCCGGCTCCACCGCGGGGTAGGTGCCGCCGCTGCCGTCCGTCCACGCGCCGGTCCAGACCTTGCCCCGCCACGCGCCGTCCTCGAGCAGTGCCATGGATCTCCCTCGTCTCGTCGATGAGCAGTACTCCCCGATCGTGCCCCGGCGGGCGCCGGCAGCAGCGGCGCTTCCACTCGCAGGAAGCGGGGCGACGAGACGTCACCGAGCGCTCACGCGCCGCTCTGACCAGGGCCGTCACCTCACCCCGACGGGTCGCTGTGATCCACTCTGCGGTGCTGTTCGGCGCTGCACCGGCCGATGCTCGCGGGGACATGGACGAGGTGACGATGGGCGGCAGGCTGCCGGCGCGCGTGGCGCTGCTCGCGTTGCTGTGCGGCACCGGCGGGGGCTTCTGCCTCGTCGGCGCCCTCTGGCCGACCAGCCCCGACGCCCCGGTCGTGCTGGCCGCCACCCTCGGCGTCGTCGGCCTCGGGATGACCGCCGCACTGGTGGTGGCCGGCGACCGGGTGCCCCCGCGGGTCGACCACGGCGTGCTGGCGCTGCTGTCGCTGCTGGTCGCCCTGCTCGCGGCCCGCTCGGCGACCGCGGCCGGTGTCGTCGGACTCGGGCCGGTGCTCATCAGCATCGGGCTCTACGCCGCCCACTTCCTGTCGCTGCCCGCCGCCCGCGCCCACGCGCTGCTGGCCGTCACCGCCGCCAGCGCCGGCGCCCTGGCCGCGGCGCCGGGCCACTTCCTCGTCCCGTGGCTCATCGCCGTCGTCACGACCGTGGTGCTCACCGAGGCGCACGGCCGGCTCAACGGCCGGCTGCGCACCCAGGCCTCGACCGACCCGCTGACCGGCGTCGCCAACCGGCGGGCCTGGGAGGTCGAGGCGGGCCGCAGCCTGGCCCGGTCGGCGCGCACCGGTGAGCCGCTGACGGTCGCGATCCTCGACCTCGACGACTTCAAGGAGGTCAACGACCGGGACGGGCACGTCGCCGGCGACCGGCTGCTGCGCCAGGTGGCCACCCACTGGCGCGGCCGGCTGCGCGCCTCGGACCTGCTCGGCCGGCACGGCGGCGACGAGTTCGTGCTGTGCCTGCCCGGCACCGACGGTGCCGCGGCGCGCGAGGTCCTGCAGCGCCTGGAGGGCGGGCTGCCGATCGGCTGGTCGGTGGGGACGGCGACCGCCCGGGACGGCGAGTCGCTGGCCGCCCTGCTGCTGCGCGCGGACGCCGAGCTCTACGCGGGCAAGCGCTCCCGGCGCGACGCCGGCCGCTGACCGGTCAGCCGCCGGACGCCGCCAGCTCCTCGACCCGCGCGGCGGAGCGGTCCCGGATCGCCGCGGCGGTCGCCGCCCGGCGGGCGGCGGCGTCCCGGCGCTTCTCGGCCTCGTGCACCGCGCCCACCGCCTCCTTCGCCTCGCGCTCCACCCGGCGCAGCTCCTTCTCCAGCTGCTCGGCCCGCTCGTGCAGCTGGTCCCGCCGCTCCCCCGCCTCGGTCAGCTCCTGCTCGGCCGCCTGCGCCGACGCCGCCGCGTCGCGAGCCACCGCGGCGGCCTCCTCGGCGTCCCGGCGGGCCTGCTCCAGCTCCTGCCGGCGGCGTTCCTCGGCCTCCTGGCGCCGCAGCTCGGCGGCGTCCGGGCCCTGCGGGGCCGGCGTCGCCGCCTTCGCCCGCGGTGCGGCCCCCGAGCGGACCGGCGTCGCCACCGCACCGCTGAGGTCGACCGGACCCAGCCCGCTGTAGGACAGCGCCGTGGTCAGCCGCCCGCCGGCCAGCGCCTCGCCCGCGTCCGGGTCGACCACCGCCGCGCGCAGCGTGCTCTCCACCTGCTCGGCCACCGCGCTGCTGACGTCGTGCCCCTCGGCGTGCGCGAGGCCGCGCGCCTGGCGGGCCAGCGCGGCGACCACCTGGTTGCGCTGCCGGCCGAGCTGGCGCAGCTCGTCACCGGACAGGCCGACCTGCGCCCGGCGGAGCATCTCGCCGATCTCCCGCAGCTGGGCCACCTCGTCGGGCTGCCGGCGGACCAGCAGGTTGCACACCCACGCCGCCGTGGTCGGCTTGGGCAGCGCGGCGACGGCCTTGGCCAGCTCCTTGTCCGTGGCCTTCGCCCGGTCGCGGGCGGCGGTGCGCGCCTCGACGAACTCCTCGGGCGGCACGCCGTAGAGCTCCTCGGCGATCTCGTCCAGCTCGTCGTCGTCCACCCGTGCATCGTGCCGGGCGGGCCGCCGCGGTGGCAGGGGCGGTGGCCGGCAGCCACCCGTTGTGTGCGCGGCCAGTCGGCGGTGGGTCCGTTCGTCGCCGTGCACGATGACCGCCCCGGGGCGGCCCAGCAGGCTCGCGCCATGGGACGACCGCTGGACCTCGAGGACATCAGTGCCCTGCAGCTGCCGAGCGACCCGGCGATCGCACCGGACGGACGGCGGGTGGTCTACGTCCTGCGCACCACCGACACCGGGGCCGACGCCGACCGGACGGCGCTGTGGTCGGTCACCGCGACCGACGACGGCTGGGCCGAGCCGGTCCAGCTGACCCGGGGCACCGCGGACAGCTCGCCCGCCTTCTCCCCCACCGGAGACCGGGTCGCCTTCCTCCGCGGCGGCGACGGCCCACCGCAGCTGCACCTGCTCGCCGTCTCCGGCGGCGAGGCCGAGCGGGTGACCGACCTGCCCGCCGGCGCCGGAGCCCCGGTGTGGAGCCCGGGCCGGTGACCGGATCGCGTTCACCGCCGCCGTGCGCGACGCCGACGAGGACGAGCACGCGCCGATCAGCACCAGCCGGCTCGGCTACAAGGCCGACGGAGCGGGGCTGCTGCGCAGCACCCGGCAGCACGTGCACGTGCTCGACCTGGCCACCGGCGAGGTCCGGCAGCTGACCTCCGGCGACTGGCACGCCGGCCGGCCGGCCTGGTCTCCCGACGGCGAGCAGCTCGCCCTCGCAGCCGGGCCCGAGCCGGACGCGGACACCACCTGGCGCACCCCGGCCCACCTGGTGCCCGCCGCCGGCGGACCGCTCCGCCGGGTCGCCGGTCAGCTGGACGTCGCCGGACCGATCACCTGGACCGCCGACGGCGCCGCGCTGCTGGTCGCCGGGCAGCAGCGGCTGGCGGTCGGCCACGCCGGGCTCTTCGTCCAGCCGGGTCGAGGGCGGGGGCGACCCGGTCGACCCTCGCCGCCCCGCTGGACCGGAAACGTGATGCCCGGCGGGCCGGGCTACCCCGGCGGGCTGCCGCAGCTCACCGCCGACGGCGGCACGGTCGTGTTCTGCGTCCGGGACCGCGGCTGCTCGCACGTCTACGCCACCGCGGTCGACGGCTCGTCGTCCCCCCGCCCGGTGCTCACCGGGGACGACCTGGTCGTCTCCGGGCTGTCCGTGGCCGCCGACGCCGACCGCGCCGCCGTGGTGCTCGCCGACCCGGGCACCTACGGCGAGGTCGCGGTGGTCGACCTGACCGACGGGACGACGACCCGGGTCACCCGGCAACACCGCCGCCGGCCTCCCGGACGTCGACCTGCTCGTCCCCGAGCCGCGCACCTTCACCGTGCACGACGGCACCGAGGTGCACGGCTGGCTGCTGCGCGACCCGGCCGCCCCGGCGCCCGGCCCGCTGCTGGTCGACGTGCACGGCGGGCCGCACAACGCCTGGGCACCGGCGGCCGACGCCGCGCACCCCTACCACCAGGCGCTGGCCGCCGCGGGCTGGTCGGTGCTGCTGGTCAACCCGCGCGGCAGCGACGGCTACGGGCTGGAGTTCTTCACCGGCGCGGCCGGGGCGCTGGGGCAACCGCCGACGAGCGGGACTTCCTCGACCCGGTCGACCAGCTGGTGGCCGAGGGGGTGGCCGACCCGGACCGGCTCGCGCTCACCGGCTACAGCTACGGCGGCTACCTGACCTGCTGGCTCACCGGCCGCACCGACCGGTTCGCCGCGGCGATCGCCGGCGGGGTGGTCAGCGACCTGACCAGCATGCTCGGCACCAGCGACGCCGGGTACGCGCTGGGCGGGATGGAGTGGCCCGACCCCTGGACGGCGCCCGCCGAGCTGGCCGAGCTCTCCCCGATCAGCCGGGTGCACCAGGTGCGCACGCCGACGCTCGTGCTGCAGGGGCAGGCCGACGAGCGCTGCCCGGTGGGCCAGGCCGAGCAGTGGTTCGCCGCGCTGCGCACCCGCGGCGTGCCCACCGAGCTGGTGCTCTACCCCGGCGGCTCGCACCTGTTCATCCTCAGCGGCCGCCCCAGCCACCGGGTCGACTACAGCCGCCGGCTGGTCCGCTGGGCGCAGCAGCACGTGCCCACGCCGCGCCCGGCCATCGACGCGGCGCACTGGCAGCAGCGCCTCGACGTCCTCGCCGCCCGGCACTCCGTGCCCGGGGCTGCCCTCGCCGTCCGGCGGGTCGGTGCCGGGCCCGACGAGCTCGTCGAGCTGGCCACCGGCGTCCTCAACCGGTCGACCGGGGTCGCGACGACGACCGACTCGGTCTTCCAGATCGGCTCGATCACCAAGGTCTGGACGACGACGCTGGTGATGCAGCTGGTCGACGAGGGCCGGCTGGACCTGGACGCGCCGCTGGCGGAGGTGCTGCCCGAGCTGCAGCTCGGCGACCCCGACGTCGCCAAGCGGGTGACGATGCGGCACCTGCTCACCCACACCAGCGGCATCGCCGGCGACGTCTTCACCGACACCGGCCGCGGCGACGACTGCGTCGAGCGCTACGTGGCAGCGCTGGCCGACACGCCGCAGAACCACCCGCTGGGCGCCACCTTCTCCTACTGCAACTCCGGCTTCACGCTCGCCGGCCGGGTGGTCGAGGTGCTCACCGGGCAGACCTGGGACGCCGCCCTGCGCGAGCGGGTCATCGAACCGCTGGGGCTCGCGCACACCTCGACGCTGCCCGAGGAGGCGGTCCTGCACCGCGCCGCCGTCGGCCACATCGCCCCCGAGCCCGGCGCCGACCCCGCGCCGGTGCCGGTCTGGGTGCTGCCCCGCTCGCTCGGCCCGGCCGGGCTGGTCAACGCCACCGCCGCCGACGTCACCGCCTTCGGCGCCCTGCACCTGCGCGGCGGCGTGACGGCGGACGGGACCCGGGTGCTCTCGGCGGCGTCGACCGAGGCGATGCAGAGCCGGCAGGCCGAGCTGCCGGACCGGTACTCGCTCGGCGACTCGTGGGGCCTGGGCTGGATCCGGCACGTCTGGGACGGCGAGCTGCTGGTCGGCCACGACGGCGGCACGTACGGGCAGGGCGCGTTCCTGCGGGTGCTGCCCGAGCACGGGCTGGTCATCGCGCTGCTCACCAACGGCGGGAAGATGAAGGACCTCTACACCGACGTGATGGGCGAGCTGGTCGGCGAGCTGGCCGGGCTGCAGCTGCCCGCGCCGCTGGAGCCCCCGGAGCAGGCACCGCAGGTCGAGCTCGCCCGGTACGCCGGCAGCTACGAGCGCAGCTCCGTGGCGACCGAGGTGTTCGAGCGGGACGGCGGGCTGGTCATGCGGGAGACGATGTCCGGTGCGGTGGCCGAGGCGGTCGGCCAGCCGGTGCAGGAGCACCCCCTGGTGCCGGTCGCCGAGGGACTGTTCGCCGTGCGCGCACCGGGTACGGACGGCTGGTCGGCGGTGACGTTCCACTCGCTGCCCGACGGCACCGAGTACCTGCACACCGGAGGCCGCGCCAACCCCAGGAAGAGCCGATGACCGCAGTGACGCTCCCCATCGACGGCTTCGCCGACACCCTCCCGGCGATGCTGGCCGACCTGGCGGCGCTGGTGACCTGCGAGTCGCCGTCGGCCGACCTGGCCGCGGTCGCCGCCGGCGCCGAGCAGGTCGCCCGGCTGGGCACCCGGTCGCTGGGGACCGAGCCCGAGGTGCTGGTGCTGGCGGGCTGCACCCACCTGCGGTGGCGGCTGGGCACCGGCCCGCGCCGGCTGCTGCTGCTCTGCCACCAGGACACGGTCTGGCCGCTGGGCACCCTGGCGACCATCCCCTGGTCGGTCACCGACGGCGTGGTGCGCGGCCCGGGGTGCTTCGACATGAAGGCCGGCATCGTGCTGGCGTTCACCGTGCTGTCCCGGCTGCAGGCGGCCGGCACCGACCTGGACGGCGTGACCGTGCTGGTCACCGGCGACGAGGAGATCGGCTCCCCCACCTCCGCCGACCTGATCCGCGCCGAGGCGACCGGCTGCCGCGCGGTGCTCGTGCTGGAGGCCAGCGCCGACGGCGGTGCGCTGAAGACCGGCCGCAAGGGCGCCTCGCTGTACGAGCTGGCGGTCACCGGCCGCGCCGCGCACGCCGGGCTGGAGCCGGAGAAGGGCGTGAGCAGCACCATCGAGCTGGCCCACCAGGTCCTCGCGGTCGCCGCGCTCGCCGACCCGGCCCACGGGACGACGGTCACCCCCACGGTGCTGACCTCCGGGACGACGACCAACACCGTGCCGG